>CBEVQO010000015.1:0-2409 GCA_965552055.1 uncultured bacterium | reverse complement strand
TCTCGTTTAAAGCATGGTGCGATACCCCTGAATGTTATGAGCACAATCTCACAAGAGCAGTTATAGAATGCAGATATCTGGGATTTTATAGCCCATTTGTTGATACATTGGCATTATTATGTATAAATTTAACAAGGGGGGTGTATGCGTAAGAGAATTTTTATAATAGTCAGTGTAGTCTTATTTACGGAATTATACGGTAGATGGAAACTTGTGAATGTGCATCCGATTATAACGGAAGAAGAGAAAATCCAAACGAGAGGAGCGATAATTCCGCAATGGTTAGATGAGAAAAGAATAATTTTTAGAGGCGGAAAATGGCGAGGGGTATATATTAAAAATGCTGATGGAAAGGGTAAACTTATAAAGTATAAAAAACCGTGTAAAATAAAAATTGACGGAAAAAATCTTGTTTTTGGAGGCAGAAAAAAATTAAGTTTCTTTGTCACACCTTTTCTCGTAAGCGAAAGAATATATAAAATTATAGAAAGCACGGGAAGTATTTTGTTAAATATAGTAAAGGATACATTTATTTTACGAGGAAAAGAAAAAATTTGGTTTTTCGATACTTTAGGAAATTTTATTGATACGATAAAGTTCGTTAGAGGAAGCGTTTCTCCTGATGGTAAAAAGATAGCCTACATAGAAGATGGAAAAATTATAGTAGAGGATATAAAAACAAAGAAGAAAATGCTAAAAGAGAGCGTAAGTTCAAAAATGGGTAAGATTGAGTGGGCTCCGAACGGTAAAAGATTCTTCTTAAATCTAGGTGTAAAGCGACATTCATATATTTTTGACATAGAGACAGGCAAAAGATATTTAGTAGATATAGGCAAATTTCGGCGTTCAGGTTGGATTGAATCTGATTGGTTACCAGATGGTGAATGGCTGATATACAATATTATTGAAGATAATGGCTTTGATGTCATAGCATCTGAATTATGGATAACGAAATGGGATGGGAGTGAAAAAACTTGTCTCATTGCTAATTTAGTTATCTTGGATCACGCTGTATCACCTGATGGAACGCAGATTACTTTCGTTAACCATAAAGATGGAAAAATTTATGTTGGAAAATTAATTAAAGAATAAAAATAGGAGGGGATATGCGTAAAATGTTTATTTTGCTCATATTTTTGAGTTTAAATACTCATTCATATAAATTATGTATAGACCCAGGGCATGGTGGTTCAGATCCGGGTGCATCTGGCTATTGGTACACGGAGAAAGATGCAAATCTCGATGTAGCGTTAATTTTGCGTGATAGTTTAATAAAATGGATAGATTGGTTGACATCCGATTCTATAAAAATGACTCGCGAGGAGGATGTGGATATTTCTTTATCAGAACGTGTCCGTATAGCAAATGATTTTAATGCGGACATTTTCATCTCTATTCACCACAATGCCTATGATGGTACAGTTCAGGGTACTGAGACTTATTGTTATACTTATGCTTCGCCCGAAGCGTTTGCTTTGCGCGATAGTGTGCATCCTTACCTTGTTAAAGCATTCGGTTATCCTGACCGTGGCACTAAAACAGCGGACTTTTACGTACTTAAGTATACAAATATGCCAGCTATATTGGGCGAGGCGTCTTTTATAGACTGTACTTTATCAACCTATGGAGACGAGTCATGGAAATTCTTTATTTCCAAAGCACATGCTGAATCCGAAGCCGTTGCTTATGCAAAAGGATATTGCGCATATTATGGATATTCAATTGGCATCTCAGAAGAATACATAAATGTTGAAATACTATCACCTGTTGATAACACTACATGGAAGGCAAACAAAAAGCAGATAATCTCCTTTAAAGCATGGTGCGATACCCCTGAATGTTATGAGCACAATCTCACAAGCGCAATTATAGAATGCAGATATCTGGGATTTTACAGCCCATTCGTTGATACAATAGCAGAGATAACAAATCCCAATCCTTCGCCTTCATGGACAGACACATTTTCGTTTACTCCAAAAGTAACAGCCTCACCAGTTTATATAGTGGTTAGGGTCTTCAGTGATGGTCATTCTAATTATGACCAGGTGAAAATAAATATCACAGGGGCATGGTCGGTCAATATACTTTCACCTGCAGAAAATGAAGAATGGACAGATGTAAGCGAATGCAAAGTGAAATACTCAACTGCTGGATTTTACGAGTATTATGTTAACTTTTATCTCAAGGATAGTCTGATAGCAACCGATTTTAAAATACGGCCAGGTATATACGAATATCCTCTAAATATACCTGAATTATTTGAATGGGAAGGTTGTTTGTATCTTGAAGTTATACAAAGTAAAAGAAGGTCTTACGATGGCAGATATATCAAAATAAATACCCTTCTCGCTAAACCCACCTCACTCACTGCTTTTCCCCTATCCTATTCCGAAGTAAAACTCGAGTGGT
>CBEVQO010000014.1:0-5140 GCA_965552055.1 uncultured bacterium | reverse complement strand
TGAAAATGCTGAAAAAGCTATAGAACTTGGAGCGAACTGCTTACTGGTCAACTAAGACACAGATGTTTATGGGGGTTAAGGTTTTGCTTAACTCCCGAGGATTATGGGAAAGGAGGGGGTATGAAGGGTTCTGTAGTCAGGCGTCTTAACCTTATCTTCATTTTATCTGTAGCCAGTATCGGCATCATCGGTCTATGTGCATTTTTAGTAAACGAATCTTCCGGCAGATACTTCAGAAGGCTAAAATTTGAGAGCGAGATACTAACAAATATCTCTTCGTTGACTAACTCCTTCACCACTTATTCCTCTGCAATGAGAAGTTACCTGGCTTCAGGCGAAGATTACGCTATGATAACAGCATCAAAAAGCGAAGAAAGAATTATCAATATACTGAATTATTTGAAACAAACGATAAAAAATGAAAAATTTAAATCATCCTTAAAGGAACTCGATGAAGATTTTCATACCATTATTCTTTTAGCAGAAAAATTATCAAAAGGAGAATCTACAGATATAAAATCTTTTGACAGTAAAATCTTCGAATTCTCGAAAGAACTCGAAAGCTTTTATGAGGAAATAGTGGGCTCGCAGCAGCAAATATATCACTCGTTTAACAGAAACCGCACCATCGCATACTTAATCATTTTCTCACTGTTTATATGCTGCATATTGTTAAATTTAACCTTCGGAATGAGAGTTACGCGTTCTATCTCTGCTCCCATGAAAGAGTTTACCGAATGGGCTAATGCTGTATCAAGTGGAGATTTCACAAAAAGAGTACATGTAGAGTCACAAAATGAATTCGGGATTTTAGCGAATGCTTTAAATAATCTTCAAACCAGTTTACATAAAATAGGCGAAAATATACTGAAAACAAGTGAAAAATTAAAACAGAGCACAGAAGAAGTGGATGTTTCTGCCAATAATGTTTCAAAAAATACAGAAAGCCAGGCAGCAGCTATAGAACAAATCTCTGCAGCAGTGGATGAGTTAACAACAAATATCCATACAATTTCAAAATCGGTTCAGGAGGCTCGCAATCTTATAAAGAAATTCGCAGAAGAACTTAAAAATACTGAGAACAGAATAATTAATGTATCTTCCGCAATGGAACAGCTCAAAAATTCATCATCACGAATATCAGAAATTGTGAGAATGGTCACAACGATTGCCAATCAAACAAATCTGCTTGCTTTAAATGCTGCTATAGAAGCTGCTCATGCAGGGGAACACGGAAAAGGATTCGCAGTCGTAGCAAATGAAATAAGAAAACTCGCTGAACAAACAAAGGAAGCAACCTCACAAATATCTGAAATTATAAACGAAAATACAAAAACCGTAGAAAAAAGTACAAACGCACAAAAGGATGTAACAGAATCAATAGCCAAAGTACTGGAAGGTTTAAATGTGATATTATCCGACATCGATAAAATTACATCCGCTGTGGAAGAACATGTAAATGCTACTGACCAGATAAAAGCAGGTGTTGATAATATAACATCAACGGCTCAGACAAACTCAAGTGCAGCTGCAGAATTGAGCCAGCTTGCAAATGCTTTGAGAAAACAATCTATAGAACTTGAAAAAATTATAAAGGAGATAAAGCTATGAAAGGGCAATTTGTTGGCTTCAAATTAGGAAAAGAAGAATTCGGTATCGATGTAATGGATGTACAGGAAATAATCGATTATCAGGAGATAACGCATATCCCGGAGATGCCGGAATTCATCGAAGGAGTAATTGACCTTCGGGGAAAAATCTTACCAGTGCTGGATCTGAGAAAGAGATTCAATATAGAAGCACCCATATCCGAGCTCACAAAAATATTGATATTAAAATATAACGGCGAACAAATAGGAGCAATAGTAGATGAAGTAACAGAAGTCGTGACCCCAGATGTAATTGAGCGTCCTCCTGAAAGTATAGCAAAATTAGGCAAAGAGTATATCGTCGGAATAGCTAGAAAAGGCAAAAGAATACTGATAATTATAGATGCGAAAAAAATACTATCCGATATTGAGAAAAAAGAACTAAAGGAGGTAAATCTATGAAAGTATTATTTGTAGAAGATTCAGAAGCTTTAATTCAGGATGTAAAATCCTTCTTGGAAGCCCATGGCTTCGAGGTAAGCACTGCGACTTCAGGTGAAGAAGCCAAAAAAATCTTCCTGAAAGAATTACCAGATATCGTAGTAACGGATATTATGCTGGAAGGTAAAATAAGCGGCTATGAGCTATGCAAATGGTTCAAAAATATGAAAAAAGACATACCTGTAATAATCGCAACATCAAGACCACCGAAAATAAGTCGTTTGACTGCCATGGCAGCAGGTGCGGACGATTTCATACCTAAACCTTACAAACCCGAGCAATTATTGGAGAAAATCAAAAAATTCATCTAACATGCAAAAATTAACAGATTATGAGTTCGAACTATTTAAAAAACTATTACTAGATTTTTGTGGCATCAATATAGAAGAAAGTAAAAAGACACTTCTAATCAATAAACTTAACAAAAGAATTAAAGATTTAGGCTTATCATCTTACAAAAAATATTATGACCTGTTGAAAAGCGATAAAAAAGAATTATTGCACTTTGTGGATATCATTGCAATAAAAGAGACATATTTCTTCAGAATACCTTACCATTTTGAATTTCTCAAGAAAATAGCCATCCCATCTTTACTTAAAAGCAATTCAATCATAAGAATATGGTCTGCTGGTTGTTCAACAGGGGAAGAACCTTATTCCATTGCTATCGTCATTAACGAAGAATTTGGGATGTTAAAACACAAATTTGAACTGCTTGCCACCGACATAAGTCAAAGTGCTATTGAAAAAGCAAGGAAAGGCGAATATAACGAAAAGTCCGTAAGACATGTGCCAGCCCAAATCCTGAAAAAGTATTTCCTGAAAGAAGATGATAAATACTTACTCAAAGAAGAAATCAAAAAAATGGTAAAATTTTATATCCATAACTTACTGGAACCCATGCACTTTACCATCTTTGATATAATTTTTTGCAGAAATGTGCTTATATACTTTGATGATGGATTAAGAGAAAAGGTCATTCAACTTCTTTTTTCAAAATTAGCACAAGGAGGATATCTATTTCTTGGAACATGTGAAACTCTTTTACCGGTTAGAATACCATTAAAATCTTTACGCCACTCCATTTTTCAAAAATGAAACAATTTTTATCAGAAATAGAAGAACATATCCGTAATCTTGAGAAAACTTTCTCTATACTTGAACATAATCCTTCTGCTGAATTATATACTCAAATGATAAAATATGCGCACTCTATTAAGGGACTGGCAGGTGCAATTAATTCCGAACAGATGACCGAACTCGCACATAATTTGGAAAATTTATTGATAAAACTAAAGGAACAAAAAATAAAACTGGAAGATTGCTTAAATCTTATTTTACGAACTATTGATACTTTATACAATTTGCTATCCGGTATTCAGAACAATAAGGAAATCGACATCAACGATATACTGGAAGAATATAAAAACTATACCGAAGATTTTGTAATGGAAAAATGGGAAATCGAAGAAATAGGTAAATCTCTTGGTATCGCAAATTCACTTGTAAAAATCCTTGATGCCAGCGATATTAAAAATATAAGCGACGCTATAGAACAGGGGAAATCCTTGTTCCAAATTAAAACAAGAAAAAAATTAAAAGCCAATATCGGCAACATCATTAAAGAACATAAAAGCAAAAACTGGATATATTTAATTGCCTCAACTCTATCGGAAGAAGAAATCAAAAACTTAACAGGTAATAACCTTATCGACATAAAGACAATACATAAAGGAGAACAAAAGAAAGACATACCTTTGTTTGAAAAGAAAATTGATTTTTTAAAAATTCCCTCTTCTCTTATCGATGCAATATTCGCAGATTTAACCGAAATAATGGTAAAAGTATTCAGACTTGAGAAAAAAATCAAAGGAATTGAAGAAAAAGAACAATTCAGGCAGATACTCAGTCTTATAAATCACCTGTGGAGCATGGTTTCAGAAACCAGATTAATACCTTTTGAGGAAATATTCTTCGATCTGCAAAGACATGTTAAAGAACTTGCGACAATAGAAGAGAAAAAAATAGAGTTAAAAATGGAAGGAGGCGACATAAAAATAGACAAAACAGTACTGGAAAAAATATTCACCCCGCTTCTGCATTTAATAAGAAACGCTATTTATCATGGTATCGAGCATCCTGCTGAAAGAATAAAGAAAGGCAAAGCCGAAACAGGCACAATTCTGTTAAAAATCTTTAAGAAGGGAAATAATACCATAATTGAGGTAACAGACGATGGCAGGGGAATAGATAGCACTATCTTAAACAAAATTTTCGAACCAGGTTTTAGCACTGCAAAAAAAGTAGATAAAGTATCGGGTAGAGGAATGGGGTTATTTATTGTTAAACAGTGCATAGAAGGTTTAAGAGGAAAAATAGAAGTTGAGTCGGAAAAAGATAAAAAAACGACTTTCAGAATATACCTGCCAAAAACAATAGAAGTCATCAGTTCATTGATATTTTCACACGAAGACTTTATTTTCGCAATACCTGTTGACAAAATAGAAAGAATAATTGAATTTTCAGAAAACAATGTTTGTAAAATAAAAGAAGATTATTTTGTCAATTTTAAAAACGAAAATTGTCCTTTAATCTGGCTGGATACGAAACTTGATTTTACAAAAAGAATCAACCCGGGTTATATAGTCATCGTAAGGAACGAAAAAGAAAAAATTGCCATCCCTATAGAGAAAATTTTGTTTATAGATAATGTGCTTGTAAAACCATTACCTTCTTTGTTAAAAACAAAGTATATAAGTGGTTTATCTTTATTAAGTGAAGGCAAAATCGCACTTATGCTTAATGTAGATGCATTGAATTAAAATTCTTACTTGACAAATTTTATTTACATTTATAATCGGTGATGGGCAAAAGTGCAGAAGAAAAATTCTGGGAAGCATTGAGAAAATTAATAGAGAGACAGGAGCAGTCAGAGAGGGAGACCCGAGCTCTCCGTGAAAGCATAGAGAAACTGCGAGAAAGACAGGAGAAAACGGATGAGCAATTAAGGAAAACGGATGAGGAACTGAGGAAAGCATGGGAGCAAGCGG
>CBEVQO010000013.1:0-7865 GCA_965552055.1 uncultured bacterium | reverse complement strand
GATGAACAATTGAGGAAAACGGATGAAGGGATGAAAGAATTACAAAGGCTCATTAAGGATTTATCGAACAATGTAGGTGGTCTTAATCGCTCGTTTGGCAAGATACCCGAAGCATTGAGCGAGCCACAGGTTGAAGAAAAGTTTGAAGAAGCAGGATTTAGGGTGCTTGGTGCATATCCCAATATATGGGGCAAATACAACGATAAGAAAAAAGAGATTGACCTCCTGATAAAGGCAAAGCGTAAGGGTAAATCTTATATAATCGTGGTTGAAACCCAGGTGCAGTTCAGAGCCAAAAAGGAAATAGATGATTTTATCGGATTTTTGAAAAAAGATTTCAGGAAATATTTTGACGAATATGCAGGGATGAAAGTAATAGGTTGCGTCTGTGCACTTAAATTTAGCAGAGGAGTTGATGAATATGCGATGGAGAAAGGTTTATACTGCATGAAACCGGTAAAGGGCATAATGGGATTGATAAATCCAAAAAACTTCAAACCCGAAGAATTTTGAAAATGAACGCAGAAGAAAAATTCTGGGAGGCGTTGAGGAGATTGATAGAGAGGCAGGAGCAAAATGAGAAAGCGATAGAGAAACTGCGAGAAAGGCAGGAGAAAACGGATGAACAATTGAGGAAAACAGACGAAGGGATGAAAGAATTACAAAGGCTCATTAAGGATTTATCGAACAATGTAGGTGGTCTTAATCGCTCGTTTGGCAAGATACCCGAAGCATTGAGCGAGCCACAGGTTGAAGAAAAGTTTGAAGAAGCAGGATTTAGGGTGCTTGGTGCATATCCCAATATATGGGGCAAATACAACGATAAGAAAAAAGAGATTGACCTCCTGATAAAGGCAAAGCGTAAGGGTAAATCTTATATAATCGTGGTTGAAACCCAGGTGCAGTTCAGAGCCAAAAAGGAAATAGATGATTTTATCGGATTTTTGAAAAAAGATTTCAGGAAATATTTTGACGAATATGCAGGGATGAAAGTAATAGGTTGCGTCTGTGCACTTAAATTTAGCAGAGGAGTTGATGAATATGCGATGGAGAAAGGTTTATACTGCATGAAACCGGTAAAGGGCATAATGGGATTGATAAATCCAAAAAACTTTAAACCTGAAGAGTTTTGAAAATAATGAATGCAGAGGAGAAATTCTGGGAGGCGTTGAGGAGATTATCCTCCGCACTTGAAACATTCAGGAAAATGGGATTTAAAATTGAGGAAGCAAATATAGGGCAAGAAGTATTTAATGATAATAGAAAAGTTGCAGGAGTTGATAACTATATTTTGAAAAATGGGCTTTATCTTTTCAGAGTATCTGATAATGTAATGAAATTGGATGTCCCCGAAAATTTCAAACCAAGGAGTATTAATGTATTACCTCGCTGAAAATGCTGTTGTAGTTGGTGATGTGCGTATAGGTAGTGAAGCATCTATATGGTATGGTGCTGTCATAAGGGGAGACATAAATTACATTGAAATTGGTGATGGTACCAATATTCAGGATTTGTGTGTCTTACATGTTACAGAGGAATTACCTGTAAAAATAGGCAGATATGTTACAGTGGGTCATGGTGCAATAATTCATGGTGCAGAAATTGGTGATTTCTGTTTAATCGGTATGGGTGCAATAATTCTTGATGGTGCGAAGATTGGTGAAGGTTCCATTGTAGCAGCTGGTGCTGTTGTGCGTGAAAAAGAAGAAATACCACCATACTCACTTGTCGCAGGTGTGCCAGCACAGATAAAAAAGAAACTGGATGAAAAAATAAAAGAGAAAATAAAAGCCCATTCTTTGAATTACATTGAATATGCAAAGAGACTATTGAAACGAGTTGAAAAATAATCCTAAAATTTCAGTAATTACATGTTTTTATAATGCGGAAAAAACTTTAAAAGAATTTCTAAAAGGAATTTCAAATCAAACTTTTAGGGATTTTGAATTAATTCTGGTGGATAATGGTTCGACGGATAATTCAATTAAGATGATAAAAGATTTTGTAGAAAAGAGTGATTTAGATGTAAAACTGGTTTATGAGAGTTTGAGGGGTCCTTCTTTTGCTCGTAATAAAGGTCTTGATTATGCTAAAGGAGAAATAATTGCTTTTACTGATGCTGATTGCGTGCCTCATCCTGACTGGCTGAAGGAGATTTTAAATGCTCTCCAAAATGTGGATGCAGTTGCAGGAAAGATAAGAGGATTTAGAGCTCAAAATTTAATTCAAAAATTTCTGAATTTGTTTTTTCTAACGACACCAGATAAAGATAAACTTTTTTATAAACCCAAGAAGTTTGAAGGAGGTTTTCCCACGAGCAATTTTTCGGTTAAGAAAAGTGTTTTTGAGAGAATAGGAAAATTTGATGTGAGTTTTGCGAAAAATTTTGGTGATGATTTTGATTTTGTTTTTAGATTTTATAAAGCAGGTTATAAGTTGCGATATACGACAAAAGCTCTTGTTTATCATATTCATCGTGATAATTTCTTTTCGATGTGGAAACAGGCTTTTAGAATAGGTTTATCACATGCTTTGCTTTTGAAGAAACATGGAGGAACTGTGATTGAATTGCCAAAGTACAGGGTAGTAAAAGAGAGAGGTAAAATTATGCTTGATTTTGTGGGTGCTGATAAAAAATTTCTGTTATCAATTATTTTTGGATTATTTTTACCTTTCGGATATTTAATTCCTTTGTTTTATTTGATTTATCTTTATTTTTTTGTAAGGAGAAAAGCCAAAAAATTAGGCGAAAGTGTGAATTTTTTTGAAAATCTTTTGATGATTTTTCTGTTGATAATAAGGTCATTTGGCATAACATGCGGTAGAATTTGTGGCAGTTACAAATACAAAGTTTTGTGCCTGTGATTCTAGTTGTGCTAAAAAGTTAAAGGAACAGAATTAGAGAATAAATATAAATCGATCTATGGTGGGCTTAAAGATGAGTAAAATTTTTACTTGACACTTGTTTTAAATTTAATATAATTTAATGTGGAGGTTATGGTGACTTTTATTCTTTATTTCCTGGAGACAGGAGAAATATTAAAGGAATGTGGGATTTATTAAATTTATAGTTGCAATCTTCTTGATAACATCTATAACAATCAGTATTCCCGATGCTCCTAATAAATTAGTGGTTTTAGAAGTAAAAGATATAGACGATCCAGCGACTGACACCATCGTTGACCCAAACGGTCCCGAAGGAGACGATAACGGCTATTTGGGACACGGGGAAGATTCATTGCCTGTTAAACTCGCCACTTTTCACATGTCTTGTTCGGACGCTTATTATGGAATAGCGAAAATTTCTTCTATTTGGTTAAATAACGAAGGAAAAGCTAACCTTTGGATGCGAATATATCCTGATGTAAAGTGGAATATGACAGATTAGTGGGATGTGAGATTCCTGCAAGAAGCTGGAATGGCTGCAAATTACTTTTATAAATATCCATTAGATCGGAATGACTATAATCACTTAACTTACATAGAATTTGACACTACAAGCGAATACATTTTAGAGGATGAAATAATATCTGCAAGACACATAAGTGCTGACTCGTTACAAATTCATGCAAAGTCAATACGAGATGAATACAAAAACGCAGGTAGATTGCGGTGGCGAGTATATGTATGTGCAATGGATAGTTTGCGAAAAGATGAGACAGTATATGGAGTTAAAGTGTTTGGTTATACATATTGGCCACATTCTTATGGTGAGCAAGATACAAGTAATACTGCTGCGTTTGTATTTGTCAAAAGAATTTATGAATTTGCTTCGAATCTAGATAGTGTGCCACCTGATTCTATTATAAAAGAATTTATAGGAATGGTACTCACAGTTGAGTTGGGCAGAGCTATTGCATATCTTAAAAGTTATTGGGAAGATCCTGCAGAACACATAGTAGATCCCTCAGGGTATTGTTATTGTATAATGAATGAAGCCCAATCTGCTATTATGTTAGAGTGGTGGTATTGGATGTGGCATCCTGACTTATTATATTTTTGTGAAAAATGTATTTATCATTTTCGAGGTAATCCGCGCAAACGCGGACCTATTGTTTTAAAGGGAGCAACACAATGATAGGAATTTTGTCAATTGCAATTGTATCTTCTTGGTATTTCACAAGCTTAAAAGGAGTCTCTGTTAAAGTCAAATTATATAAACCACCTGAGTTTTACTATACAAACGAGAAGATTTATGTGGAGTTTATAGTTACGAATAAAAGAAAAGATACTGTTTATCTTTATCCTGTAGACAAAGGAGTTTACACTGGCAACGCAAACATAGCAATTTTTCATTTGCCGAGTGGACGAAGATTCTGCACATCTCATCTTCTTGCATGCATGCCTTTTTCTGCAAAAAGTATGAGACCATGGAAAAGAATCTTTAGCATACATATTCCACCGTATCACAGAGCACATAATATAGTGGAGATAAATTCCATATTCCTTGGAGAAGCCAAACAGCCATTAAATGACCAGTTTGTGCTTAAGGGAGGCACTGTACACTTATTATGCAAAGGTGACTCTGTGTTCCCACCGGGAATAGATTGTTTGGCGCGAATTTGTGCTAAAGGGCGAAGAGAAAAAGGTAAGGATGTTTCTTTTGAGGAAATGAAACAAATTCTGAGAAAGAATGTTGCTCCTTATTGCTTTGGATACGGCTGGTATATTTTGCAAGCCACTACCCATGAAGAAATCAATATAGTCGCACCGCCACCAGAAGAATGGCAAGTATATACTCGGCTTAAAGAATTAAAAGAGATACCCGAATTAGAGAGATTTCTTGAGACACATTCTAATAGCAGATATGCCCCTCTTATTGTAGAAAAATTATTACATAAACTGCAAAATAAGTTGAAAAACATAAAAAACGATGAGGAAAAAGAGAATTATAAAACAAAAATTAATAATCTTAAAAAGAAGTATAGTGGATTCCTAGTACCTAAAGTAATTATTGAGCCTATCGAGCTACGAAAATAGAGTTAAAAAATTTAAAATTTTTTCTTGACATTCTAATAATTTAAATTAATATTTAGGTGTGAAGGAGCTGTTAAAATATTTAAATTTATCAATAATCTTAATAATTGCTTGTGCAGAACTCATACCTCCGCCCGATGTGTTACCACCTAAGGATGAATTAGGAGAAATAGAAGTAGTAGATTTAAGAGCGTATATTGACGAAAATTCTAAAATTGATTCACTCAATAATTTAGATGTAGAGATTACAGGTGCTCCTCCTGATACTACTATTTATTTAGCATTTTACGACCCAGATGACCCTGCACATAATTTTATAATTGACCCTAACGATACAGCAGGTGGTGATAATAAAGGTGCACCACCAGAGATGCCCTCTACCTTGAGAATAAATTTTTATGGTGAAGGAAATTTTACTTTTAAAATTAGAACAGAGTATTTAGGTGACAATTATCAAATTATTGCTTGGCTCGGGGAAGACTCTTCTATTACAGATGTTATAAGTGTATGGAAAAGATTTCATATAGAATATGACCATCAAGAATTCTGTGACTTTAATAACGAAGAGTTTCAAAAAAGATTATTCGATGCTTTTCAATTATACGAATATTTTTCGGCTGAAACTTCAAATAAATGCACATATATTGAGCCAATTATTCATGATATAGATGAGCAACCTGGTGGCAACTGGAATGAACCTTTGCCATACGCAACAATTCTGGCAGAAGCAACAACATATGAAGCAATTTGGGATGCATTGGAAATTTACGGCGATAGTTGTTATCAACATAAATTAGGAGGTTGCCCAAACTGTGTGAAGAGATTAAGAGGAATTACCCAGTTTAAAACGCCACTGATATCCTTACAATATTCTAAAAATCCGAATGAAAATAATGAATTAAGTATATCAGTATCCCTTGATAAAATAAAATATATGATATTTGAGCCTGTGTGGGCAAATATTTATATAAAAAATAATTCGAAGAAAATACAACTTATTTCCCCTGATTTACATGATGCATTATTTGCAATTATTAATGCGAAAGAAGGGAAAATTATAAAAACATGGCGCATGCATATACTTTATGCAGAACCCAGGCACATTAAACTACCTCCTGATTCATCAGTGACTTTTAAAATAAATTTGCTAAGGAGGCTTGCTAAGAAAAAATATTTGCCTCCAGGGGATTACATTTTTTGGATTGAATATGGAGCACGCTCAAATACAGTTAGATTTGTTGTAATAGAGCCACCGGGAGAAGATAGTGCGGTTTGTCATTTGTATTTAAAATACACAAAAATGCTTGGTGGTAAAGAAGCAAAAGAAGCAATCAAAGGGTTACGCCAAATCGTTAATGATTATCCCAATTCATTATTCGCTCCAAAAGCACAGGAAAATATAATCCAGTATTATGCACCCCATATACTCGGTATAAATAATATAACTGGTGAAGTAATGTTTTATAAAAAGGGCGATATCGATACTGCTATCTTGGAGACTAAAAAATTACTCGAACTCTTTCCAAATAGTAAAGAGGCGAAAAGATATTTAAGTAAGTTAATAGAGTTTTATGCACTTAAAGGTCAAATCGATGAATGTCTGGAATATTTGCACTGGTTGTGCCAAAAAGTTAAAGGCACAGAGTTAGAAGATAGAATTAAAGAAATATTATCGCAATCTAAAACAGAATTAAAAAATAAATATAAATTGATCTATGGTGGGCTTAAAAATAAATAAAATTTGTAGTATTATATTACTTATAATGATACCTCTGGTAATTGTGGGTTATTCATGGGAAGATACATTGAAAAAATATAAAATAATTTCACCCATTTTAAAGGGTAATCCTGTGAACTTAAAAAGTCATTTTAAAAGTTCACAAAGGAAACTTATCCCCAAATATATTTTAGAATCACCTGTAAAAATAAAAAGGTTTACAAGAAGTGTAGCAAAGAAATATTTAGGGGTTAATTTATTTTCAAATTCACTCAGTGGATGTTTGTTGTTTTCTTCAGACAAACAGCGAATTATACTCGTTTTGGATTGTAGGTGGTGTCGAATTATTTGGGTAGCGGGTGGGTTAAATAAAATTTTTGCATACGGTAAAGCAGGTCATGGAGTTGGTGAATTTTTCTTCCCAAGAGATTTAACAGGCAAATTTCCCAATGTATTTGTTGCGGATGACAAACGAATCGTACATTTGAGATTTAGGACAAACGATGAAGGTGAAGTCGATTCTTTAGTACATGTTCGATTCTTGGGAGAAGAATTCTGGCGAAAACAATGGAACCCGGTAGATGTGGCATATAGTGACGCTGGCACAGAAGATACCGATGACGATGCTGTTTATGTTGCGGATGTTAGTAACAACAAGATTTATAAATTTAAAGTGTCATCAGGCGAATGTATGAATATCTGGAAAATTGATGATTATGTTGCACGCAGTCTACGAGCTATATGTATAGGTAAGTCTAATGGTTATAATACCAATGATATTTACATAATTGATGGTCACCATAAAAGTGTCGTCCTTTTCCGTGAAATTAATGGAACTTTAGAGTATGTAAATCGTTATGATTTGCCCAATTCATGGCTTATGGATATTGAATGCGATGAATTTGGTGATATTTATGTGGTAGATCTTGAAAATCATAGAATTATAAAATTAGATAAAGAATTGAATGATACAATATGGACTTACGGTAAATATGGCTGGCATGAAGGTGAGTTATTTTATCCTGCAGGCTTATCAATTTTCCAAGACGAAATGCTTGTTGTAGAGGCATATACGGATTCATCGGGCATATCTTACTACTGGATAGAGGGTGTGCACGACACTATACCTCCTGTTGTGAAAATACTATCACCACCCTGTAGCACCTATGTT
>CBEVQO010000012.1:0-14478 GCA_965552055.1 uncultured bacterium | reverse complement strand
ATATCACAGTAAAGGCAATTTATTTGGAGAGAGATGGGGATACGATTTATTCCGAAACCTGTGCAACATCTGCAAAAGTGGTTCCCAATGCACCTTCTAACTTCGTTGCCGATGCAATTTATTATGATGAGATTGAATTAAAATGGAAAGACAACTCAAAATACGAAGATTACTATGTATTGATGTGGAAAGAAGAAGGAGAAAATTCATGGCAAAAAGTATTTTTGTCATCAAATACTCAAAATTACACATTTGCATCACAGCCTTACAGGAAATATGAATTTCGGTTGTATTGTTTCGAAAAAATAATGGTAGAGCCCGACCCCTATTATGAAATTGCTTCGGATACGGTATATACCGAGGAATATTCAATCCCCGTGTGGAGCGATGTTGACAAGGCATTATTTGCCAATAACAACAGGAAGTTTGACCCTCCTGTGCTTATGTTCACAAAACAGGGTAAAATATGGCTATCTCAAAACCTAAATGCTCCTTTCAGAGAAGAGCCATTGCAAAATGGCAGATGCCCTGCATGTGTCTCGCAATACTCTTATGCATGGATTGAAACCGAAGGAAAAAAAGAATATATTAAAATCAAAACATATTATCCGGATGAAATTTTTTCTTGACAAAAAGAGTAGGCGCATAATATGAATAAGGAGGAGATTATGGGTAAATTTAAATTATTTTGGGGAATGATTCTTCTGATAACAGGCATTGAGGCATTCTTTTCGCATCTGTATGCCACGGATTGCATTGTGATGCTTGATAGGGAGACTCACGAAGTTGTAAAAATATTACCAATTTCAATGCCAGGCAGATTCGATGTGATTAATGGCAGAATTTATTTGGGAGGTGCAGTTTCTCGGCACTTTTATTTTACTGTATATAAGAAAGGCTTAAGGGTAATAGATACTTCCGGAACTATACTCAGAAAATTTTTGGATTGCGAATGGATTTGGAATGTTTTTGCCGTAAAGAAATTAAATAAAGTATATGCGTGCACCGATGGAAGAACTTTTATAATAAACGATACTTCACTTCTAATTCAAGACACCGTTGTTTTAATCACTCCTTACTCATTTGACTCACGCTCAAACAGACTATTTTGTATAAACAATGATTTTTTCGTTGTATGGGATGCTTTTAAGGATAAATTCCTTCACTATAGCAGCATTAAGACCTGGGGATATCTTTGGATGCAATTAATTTTATTTAATAACTCAAGAAATGAAATTTATGTTCAGCTAGTACCCGAAAATATTGGTGTGGTTAAAAGTAAAATTTCACATCTCTTAACTAGAGACGATGATATCTTTGAAAGAAAAAAACATTGGCATGACAAAGGAGTCTATTATTATATTACCGATACTCTTAAACAATGTGGAAACCTTATATGCATCGATAAAAATAATAATATAATAACATATACAACAAAAGGTGAGGCTTGGGGGTCGTCTGATTTATTCGCTATAACATTAATAGAAGATAGTTTAATAAAGAAAAAAATAACTTCTATAGGTTTTATTTTCGGAAATGCCTACTATTTACCGAGGGGAGTTGTAGATACATGTTTGGATAAAATTTGGCTAATTGAAGGCTATGGATTGACTATTATTGATAGCAAAGCGGATACCGTAATAGAAAGGATACCAGTGGCAGAATTAACTCCAAATGGTTGTGGATTTTTCTGGGATGTAAGATTAGATAAAAACTTTATTTACATTTCAGTTTGTGATTCATGCCGGTACCTTGGTATCGAAGAAAAATCATATCTCCCCGTCATTAAAATTTATCCCAATCCTGTGAAGAATAAAATTTATTTGCAATTAGACGAATCAACACAGTGCGGATACATTGAGATATACGATATTACAGGTAGATTATGTTTTAAAAGTAATTTGAAGAATGTGATTGATGTGAGGAAATTGCTCCCTGGAAGTTATTTACTCATTGTAAAAAGTAAGAAGAATTTGTATAAGCAGAAGTTTATAAAGTTAAAATAAAGGGGGAATATGGTGGTAATTTTTCTTTTAATGGCAAATGTATGTTTTAGAGAAGATGGGGTAATGCTATTGGATGGCGAACCGTTTTTCCCGCTAGGGGTTGCTTATTTCCCTGGTGCCAGATCATTATACGAGTTATATTCAGTAACTCAGGCATGTGAGACATTAAAAGCATGTGGTTTTAATATGGTAAATCTTTACACAGCGTGTCACCCCTATAATGCAAACGGGTATGAGATGCATAAAATTTTAAGTGGTCCAATGGAAATAAAGGAATATCGTATGGATCCTAATGATGGAGTTATCCGCTCAATTTATGTAGAACCTACTTTTGACTGGATAGACACTCTTGAACAATATGGCATTTATTTAATTTCTGATGATTCACCTTTTTTGCCTGATTTTTATGGAAGGGGTTATCCTGGGCCACACTGGCTTGATACCAAAACTTTATTGCCTCTATCTCATGATTCTATTGTCAAAATTAAATGTAGCTGGTTGAGAAATATTTTAGACAATGCGGCTTGGCGCAAGTCATTTATAGGGTATATGAATTATCAAGAACTTGTATGGAACATAACGGGCTGGCTGTTGTATGGAGATACGATAAAAAACCTTCGACCTGATTACGATTATTCGTGGATGTCTGATTGGCCACCTGAGACTGTAATTACAGATACTGATACTATGATTTTTATCTGCTGGCATTTTGAAAGAAATTATAATGATGAAATGTTAGAAAAAAGATATAATGACATTAAAGAGATGTATGGTACTGTAAAAAAGTGGGATCCGAATCATATTGTTATTATGAGGTTTGCATGTGCACATCCGATGATGGTAAATAGTGGTGTAAGCTTTGATAGTGCGATGAAGCATGTTTATAGAGATTGGGCGAAATATAGCGAAGCTGCTGATGTAATTAGTATAAACATTTATCCAGCCAATTGGAGACATCTCGAAAGGATGTGGAAAGGTAATCCCAATTTCCATTATCTCAGACAAATAAAGACTTTTATTAACATGCTGAAAAATGTCGCACCAAATAAGCCCATATGGATAGAACTCGAAGCAACTTGTTTTGATACTTGTCCGTCCCCTTTTATCTATTGTCCCTTTATACTTAAATATAATAATGCGAGATTCGAAGCATATGATGCCATTATAAATGGTGCAAAAGGTTTATGGTGATTCAGCTGGGTTCACAGGTTGCATTATCCTTCCTGGAAGGTTGTTAAAAAACTCGTTAGAAATGAATTACGATATCTCACAAATGTTTTTACTGCACAGGATATTCCTTATCCTATCGAAAGTGTCCCACCAGTTGATTTAATGACCAAGACCTATGAAGGATACCGTTATTTATTTGTGGCTAACCCATCCTGTACGACTAAATTCGTTGAACTTAAACCTATTTTTCAGTTCCGAGAGGATAGATCCATTATTTGTAAAAACATAGAAGTCGAAGTAATGTTTGAAAACAGAAAATTAAATGTAGATAGTTTGATTTTAAGAGACACAATAGATTCATGGAGTGTGCATGTCTATAGATGGTCGCTATTAAGATTAAATTTCCCCACCTCACTCACCGCTTCTACCCTTTTCTATTTCGAAGTAAAACTCGAGTGGTGCGATAACTCAAAGAAGAATACGGGCTATGAAATATGGTATAAGCCTGCTGGTGGCGAGTGGCAGGTTGATACCGTTAGTGATACTACCTGTGCAATTGTTGATAACCTTGATTACCACAAAGAGTATTACTTTAAGGTTAGGGCAATTGATGATAAGGGGCATGCTTCTGCATTTTCCGATTCCGTAAAATGTCAGCCCAATTATTTCTATCCTGTTAATGATTTAAAAGCACATCAAATCGTTGAGCGAATATTGAAAATAGAGTGGGATTATGATAAATTACATAATGGATTTTATATCTATGGGCAGAGGCATCTCTATCCCGGAGAACCTGCTAACGGCGATTTCTTCTCTGCTTTTGTACCCGCAGATTCTTTCTCATATTCTTGTCATCAATGATGAAAATGAAAGATTTTAATTTTAGCTTGACAACTTTTTTTTTTTCGATTATAATAAATAAGAATGAGGGTTCCACTTGCAGCAGGTAGTGATGCGAACTGGTCACCCGATGGTAAAAAGATAATTTATGCGAGTAGAAAGGTAAACGGACTGTGGATAATGGATGCAAATGGTTGTAATAAGAGACCTTTAATAAATGATGAAAACTTCTTGAAAGGAGATGAGGAATGAAAATGGCCTACAATGAACTTAAGAAAATGGCGATTTTGATGGCTGTCTTGCTAATTAGTGGTTGTCCTATTTCTCGAAAGCACTATTGCACAGAAGAGCCTGGCAGTGTGTGGGAGACTTCCAGTTATCACTATGCTGTTTTTTCACCCGATGAAACTTTCATTATTTTTGTATATGATAGTGACCCCTATAATTTGATTGATAATCCAAGGAAGGACACACAGGGGATTTATATTTACGATCTCGAAGACTCCACGTTTCATGCGGTTTTGACAGGTTATTTTACTCAGATACCTTGTCCGTATGACCTTGATATATCTCCTGATGGAGAGTGGCTGGTGTTCTCCATGGGGAAGGCTATATGGAAGTTGTGGTTGCGTGGCGATAGTCTAGTCCAACTTACTGATGCCGGTGAAAACTTCTACCCAAGGTGGTCACCAGATGGAAAAAAGATTGTGTTTCACAAACTTTTACCCGTGGATTCTGCAGGAGTATGGCTCATGGATAGCGATGGGAAAAATAAACGGTGGATATTAAATGGTATTTATCCAGACTGGTCTCCTGATGGGGAGGGTTTTTTATATGTAGGTTTGGGCGGGAGTGTTTATCATGCCGATACATCCGGGAAAAATATCCAAAAAATTCTTGAAATGGAGGACATCGGAGCCATAGATCATATTAAGATGCCCAGATACTCTCCCAACGGTTCCAAGATTCTGTTTGTTGCGCAGAGACCTGGTGAGGGTCCTATGGTCTGGGTTATGGATTCAGATGGCTCAGATCCTGTTCCACTTGCAGCAGGTAGTGATGCGAACTGGTCACCCGATGGTAAAAAGATAATTTATGCGAGTAGAAAGGTAAACGGACTGTGGATAATGGATGCAAATGGTTGTAATAAGAGACCTTTAATAAATGATGAAAACTTCTTGAAAGGAGATGAGGAATGAAAATGGCCTACAATGAACTTAAGAAAATGGCGATTTTGATGGCTGTCTTGCTAATTAGTGGTTGTCCTATTTCTCGAAAGCACTATTGCACAGAAGAGCCTGGCAGTGTGTGGGAGACTTCCAGTTATCACTATGCTGTTTTTTCACCCGATGAAACTTTCATTATTTTTGTATATGATAGTGACCCCTATAATTTGATTGATAATCCAAGGAAGGACACACAGGGGATTTATATTTACGATCTCGAAGACTCCACGTTTCATGCGGTTTTGACAGGTTATTTTACTCAGATACCTTGTCCGTATGACCTTGATATATCTCCTGATGGAGAGTGGCTGGTGTTCTCCATGGGTAAGGCTATATGGAAGTTATGGTTGCATGGCGATAGTCTTGTTCAACTTACTGATGCGGGCGAAAACTTCTATCCAAGATGGTCACCCGACGGGAAAAAGATTGTGTATCATGTACCCTTAGGAGATTCTGCGGGCATATGGATGATTAATTCAGATGGAACCAAAAAGCGAATGGTCGGAAAGTGGGGATGGAATTACCCAAGTTGGTCTCCTGACGGCGAGCACCTAATCTTTGTGGACTGGAAAGGTGAGCATCCTGTGATTGCTTATGCAGATACCTTAGGAGAAGGCTACACTGTATTATTAGATGGTGAAAATTTGGATATCTTCCAGTTTAGCGAGCTACGTTACTCTCCCAATGGCACAAAGATTCTGTTTGTTGCGCAGAGACCTGGTGAGGGTCCTATGGTCTGGGTTATGGATTCAGATGGCTCAGATCCTGTTCCACTTGCAGCAGGTAGTGATGCGAACTGGTCACCCGATGGTAAAAAGATAATTTATGCGAGTAGAAAGGTAAACGGACTGTGGATAATGGATGCAAATGGTTGTAATAAGAGACCTTTAATAAATGATGAGAACTTTTTAAAAGGAGGTGCAAAATGATGTTAGCATTAATTATAATAGGTTATCTTGGGGGGATATTACCCCTCATAGTGTTGACCTCTATGAGCATGAAATCATTATGTATGTAAAACAAGATGCAATACAGGCACCAGCAGGAGCAAAGAGTCTCTCACTTGAGTCAGTTACTATGAGTGAAAACATGAGAAATGTCCTAACCTCCTATAATGCAGAGAGTATGACAAGACCGTATCCTGATTATAATCCTGCTGATACCATTGCATATTCACCAAAAGGTAAGATTGTGAAAAAACTCGACCTGTCACGAATTTACAGAGTAAGATTTCCCGATGGAACAGAACTTGATTCGGTGGTTAAAGATTTAAACGCACTTGATGAAGTTATCTTTGCTGAACGCATACCAATGATAAAATTGCTTGCCATCCCTAATGATGAATTTTTTGGATATCAATGGGGACTTCATAACACAGGGCAGGCAGGTGGAACACCCGGTGAAGATATTCATGCGGTTGAAGCATGGGATATTTTTAAAGGGTCTTCACATGTGCTGATAGGTATCATTGACTGTGGTGTAAAATCGGATCACGAAGATTTAGCTGGCAAGGTAAGCGGTGACCCTTATTATTATGGAGCACATGGAACACATGTAGCTGGAATTGCTTCAGCAAAAACTAATAACAGCCTTGGAGTGGCAGGTACAGATTGGAATGCTAATATATACACTGAAGGATTAGAGGTGGATGCATATGGCACATTTGTGGAACCAGCAGATTCCTTTTATACTGCGATAGTAAGAGCAGTAGACGTTGGTTGTGATGTTTTAAATAACAGCTGGGGCGGTTCTAGGTATTCTAGAATAATAAGATGGGCTTTCCACTATGCCTATGAGATGGACAGGGTGCCCGTTGCAGCAATGGGGAATACAGGGAAGGAAAACTTGCTCTTTCCTGCAGGTTTCACATGTGTTCTCGCAGTAGGGGCGACCCAGAATAATGGGATACGCTCAAACTTTTCAACTTATGGAGACCATATAGATGTTGTTGCACCAGGTGGAACCAACCCTTATCCAAACAATGATGACAGGGATATCTTATCCACTTGGACAGCAAATGATTTTCAGGGTAAACCATACCGTTATCTTTCAGGTACCTCTATGGCGACACCTTTTGTTACAGGGCTTGCGGCACTTCTAAAGGGTTTCAGACCGGATTTGACAAACGACGATATAATGTGGCTCATAAGAATATCGGCAGATGATAAACCACCTACAGGGTGGGATAAATATACAGGTTATGGGCGTATCAATGCAGAGCGTGCGCTAAAGTATGCAAAACTGCCCTATCAGGTGGAGCATCACACTGCAAGTGGTGGTACAGATTACTCTGCCACTGACTGGTATATAATGGACTTTCCAATGAGACCATTGCCACACGGAATGTACTGGATAGTTAAAAGGCACGAGGTCAGAAAAACCGTTAATTTGCCACATTCCGACTACATTGAATTATGGATATGGGGAAGAAAGGAAACTGTTGGCTGGTCAAAAGGAGACCCAACTTCACCACCTTGTCAATGGGAAGAGGGCTGGTGCGAACCTGTTTCAATTTCAGGAAATACAGTTACTTTAAGAACCTATGTTTACGAAGTTCGAATAGTTGACATCATCGATGGCGAAGTCTCTGAGGTTGTATGGCAACCTGCAAAACCCTCAGATGTAGTTTTTGAATATACTGTTTTCGGACGGCGCCCAATATATGCACCCTCTAATTTACAGGCTTTCGTGGATGAAAGTTTTGTAAAACTTTCATGGCAAGACAATTCTTTTAATGAGGAGAAATTTGAAATTTATCGCAATAGTCAATTGATAGCTGTTGTCAATGACAATGTTACTTCTTATGTGGATAATGCTGTAAGTTTGGGTAATGAATATCAATATAGGGTTCGAGCAATTGCGGGTGATTACTTTTCAAATTTTTCAAATTCTGTGGTTGTTGAAATTAAACTTAACCCTCCCACCTCACTCACTGCTTTTCCCCTATCCTATTCCGAAGTAAAACTCGAGTGGTGCGATAACTCAAAGAAGAATACGGGCTATGAAATATGGTATAAGCCTGCTGGTGGCGAGTGGCAGGTTGATACCGTTAGTGATACTACCTGTGCAATTGTTGATAACCTTGATTACCACAAAGAGTATTACTTTAAGGTTAGGGCAATTGATGATAAGGGGCATGCTTCTGCATTTTCCGATTCCGTAAAATGTCAGCCCAATTATTTCTATCCTGTTAATGATTTAAAAGCACATCAAATCGTTGAGCGAATATTGAAAATAGAGTGGGATTATGATAAAAATCCATTCCTTATAGTAAGAAAATACAACAGCTCAAAATTTCTCAACTTTTCTCTTGACACAAAAATAATTAAGTTAAAATTTATGATGGGGTAATTTGTGTGATAAAATTTTTCCTCATACTTACAATATGGTATTGTGATACTGTGGGTTTTGAAGGAGAAAGTTTGCAGTCAGTGATTTATAAAACGAGGTCAACCCCAGACATTGATACCATTATTTTGCTACCGGGCAAATACCATCTTGCCATAAATTATGATACTGCGATGTGTCCATGGGATACAAGCATTGGCTATGTTGGATTAATTTTGCTGGATTCAATAGTTTTGATGGGGATTTCACCTGAACTTTGTACTCTCACAGCGATTTCACAAGATTCCAAAGATACAGCATGGCATTGTATTTTTATGGATTCCACATGGATTGGCAATCCCGCGACAAAGATAAAAAATTTAACACTTACAGGTGGTAAGGCAACAGGTGCTTATCCTCATGATGGCGGAGGTGGAATTTTGGTTCTTTACTCGGCGATTGAAATCGGATCGTGTGTGGTTTATAAAAATTATGGTAAATATTTTGCGGGGATAGGAGCTGAAAATGCCGCTTATATGATGGTTAGAAATTGTATGATTAAGGAGAATGAAGTTACTGGTTATTATGGAATTTTAGGTGTATGTTGGAGTTGCACTTTATTTGTTTATGATTGTAAGGTGATGGGTAATAAAGGAGTGGGAGCGATTGCAGTAGATATGTATTCGTGGGCACAGGTTAGGCGATGCACAATTGAAGGGAATGAAGCACCATCAAGTGCTTCTCTTTTTGTAAGAGCAAGTCATTGTGACTTCGATAGCAATATAGTGCAAAATAATAAAAGTTCCCCATGGCAAACGATCGGATACCGTGAAGTTAAGCATTTCCCTTACTATGGAATATCAACAGGAACTATTAGCAATAATGTTATTAGAGATATAGAAGGTGCTGGAATACGTATAGGAGAAAGCCAAGTCAAAATTGAAAATAACATTTTCGAAAATATAAAGAATGGAGCAATAGATAATGTAATAGGGGGAGAGATTGAAAGCACAAAAGTAAGCATTAAATCAAATATCTTTATTAATAATGAAAGTGGCAGAGAAATAGGGTCAGTGGCTTGTTGTTGGGAAGGATTTTATGGTTGTCCAAAAATGAAATTAACCTTCACAGATAATTTTGTATTTAATAATGAAACGAATTCTTTTGGAACTCTGGCCGGATTTGGAGGTCAATTTGATAGCATTGTGAACAATGTAATTGTGAATAATCAAGCAAAAGGTTATTCTGTCATTTACTTTGGATTACAATGGTATCCTGGAAAATGTGTAGTAAAAGGAAATCTAATTGCAGGAAACAAAAGTGAGGACGGGATTGCAATTCTCGATTCGTTAATCGATAAATTCATAATTGATAGTTGTCTTATAGTTGACAATGGGGCAATTAAATTAATAACGAGAAAAAATGACACTGCAATAATTCAAAATTCAAACATTTATTACAACACTTATCAGAAAGATTTTGAGATAATGCATAAGGGCTCGGGTGAACAGGACACAGGTATTCTCATTCTTAAAAATAACTTTTTCAATGAGGATAGCGCTGGGTTATCATCCCTCATAAGCGGGAGATATTCATTGATATCTTATTCTGCAGATTTTATAAAAGGTGTAAATCATGAGCCACTAAAAATAGATTCTGTGAGAAATTATTCTTGCGATTATCAGAAAGTTGTGGATTCGATTTCAACGGGAGACACTTTATACCTTAGATTATATGGCGAGAGTGTTACAAATAAGCGTGATGTGGCGATTTGCATAGTTTCATCTAATCGCAATCCAAAAGGCATCGCTGTAACTTTACTTGAAAATGATGAAGAATCGGGAGTTTATGAGGGCAAAGTCTGCACCAAAATAGAAGATGTCAGTGATATAAGAATGGATGATATATTCCAGATAATAAGAGTGTATCCTGATTATGACGAAATTAAAGTGGCATCAAATATGGATACTTCAAAATTTTTCATCGTTAAGGTTTATGGAGATGCTAAATTGTCGCGTGCTAAAGTTTTGCATGCTTGTATTAAGCCAAATCCATTTAGAAAAAGGACGGTTATCTGTTATACAGTGCCAGAAGATTGTGAAGTTGAGATAAAAGTTTACAACTTACTCGGTAAATGTGTAGATGAGATTTATAAAGGCAATTTGAAGCAGGGGGAATATTCTTTTATCTGGCAAAGAGAAGATCTGCCTTCAGGCTTATATTTTGTAAAGATAAAGATGAAGAAGGGGGATAAGATTATCTATGAGAATTTAAAATTAATAAAGTTAAAGTAGGAGGGAGTATGCTGTTGTATTTATTACTTTTATATAAACTGGAGCCAGGGTTTATAGGGGCGAATCCTACATGGAGGCCTGAGCCATGGAGTTACAATATCAGAGCCTATTTTAATGCGATTAAACAGGCTAAGTTTAAAATAGTGAGTGAACCATTTCACTGGGCATGGTTAGAGCCTGAGGAAAATTCTTATAATTATTCCCAGAAAGAAGCTTGGGAAATCCTTTTAGATGCTATTTATAGTTGCAGTTTAGAAGTTTACGGTGGAATATTGAGTGCTCCTTATTGGGCAACCGTAGAAACTTCTGTTGAGGAGTATCCTGGAGTGAATTGCTGGGCACCAGATGTTGATAATAGTTATAAAATGAACAAATTTAAAGCATATGTGGAATCTTTAGTAACGTGGATGAAGCCCGGAGGTCAATTTGCCTCTAAACACGGATGGGGAGATTGGGGAGTGAAAGTATGGGATGTGTGGAATGAGCCAAATGCATGGGATTGGTTTTGTCCTTATAGTTATTATCTAAGAGAAAATCCTGATTTGGCTTATACAGATGAACACCTTAACGCTTATATAACTGTTTTGAAAACTGCCTATAATGCCATAAAAGAAATAGATTCCAATGCCATAGTGTTGATAGGTGGGATTGCGAGATTCGAAGATACTACATGGATAAAAGCACTTTATGAAAAAGACCCAACAATAAAAAATTATTTCGATTGTATGAACATACATCCTTACTGGTATGAGCCGTATGGTACATCTTTGAAATCTCTGGAAAGACTTGTAAAAAGGATAAAAGAAATAATGGAAAGCTACGGTGATACTGGTAAAATGATATGGATAACTGAATATGGTTGGCCAGCGGGGATAGGCGGAATAAAAAGTGAGGAAGAAAAAGCAATGTATTTTGTGCAAGTTTATAGATTACTGGATAGAATTCCCTTTATAAGTAAAGTTATATGGTTCCAATTTGTTGACTGGCCACATTTTCATCATCATGGAATTGGCGAAAGATTTGAGTCAGGCGAAATATACCCCGATACATCGGAGTTTTGCTCAGGTTCTATATCTTATCACTTCCACAGAGATTGGGCAGTTACGGATGATCCGTCTCCCCCTGAATTGGAGCCCACTACTTGGCGCCATGAGACATCTGCCAAAAAGTCATTGAAAATAGATACATCTGCTGACTCAATAGTCATAACATTCTGGATGAAAACATTGATTGAAAAAGTAGAACAAAATGGAGGGGCTAAATTCTTTGTTTATGCAAAAAATGAAGATTCCATAAGCATAGATTATAATATTGGCTGGACGAAATTTAGAATGAAAATTCCGAAAGAAAATCTTAAAAGTTCTCTATGGATAAAATTTGGGTTATTTAGATGTGCAGGTGAAGCATGGTTTGACAGTTTAAAAATCAAAGAATATAAATCAAATAGCGTGAAAGACTTATTTTCAGAGAATTTTGAAAATCCTGTAGGTGTATATGGCATAGTAGATAGAGGATTGAAGCCCAAGCCTGCTTATTATTCTGCTGTGGACTCTGCTTTGCTCGCAAAACCCGATTCCTTAAAAGCACAATCTTTATCTTATTCAGAAATCAAATTAACTTGGAAGGACTACTCCTGCCATAACACTAAATATGAAATATGGTATAAGCCTGCTGGTGGTAACTGGCAGGTTGATACTATTGGTGACACAACATCTGTAATTATGTCAAATCTTGATTATCATAAAACCTATTATTTCAAAGTGAGGGCGATTGACAATGAAGGAAATTTTTCTTCGTTCTCCGATTCCGTTGAATGCGAGCCTTTTTACTTTTACTCTGTTAGTAATTTAAGTGTGGATCAAATCGTTGAGCGAATATTAAAAATAGAGTGGGATTACGATAAATTGCACAATGGATTTTATATCTACGGGCAAAGGGAACTTCCCGATGGCGATTTCTTTTCTGCTTTTGTGCCTGCAAATTCTTTCTCCTACATCACTGATTCACTCAGTTTCGGCGAATGGCATATCACAGTAAAGGCAATTTATTTGGAGAGAGATGGGGATACGATTTATTCCGAGCCCTGTGATACATCTGCAAAAGTGTTGCCCAATGCACCTTCTAACTTCGTTGCCGATGCGATAGATTATGATGAGATTGAATTACAATGGAAAGACAATTCAAAATATGGAAATAAGAATTTCAGCTTGACAACTTTTTTTTTTTCGATTATAATAAATGAAATGAAGGTATGTCTCAATAAGGTAAGATTAAAAAGGAGGGGGTATGGTAAGGATTAATTTTTGGATGATTTTTATAGTTATACTAATGTCTTATTCTATTCCATTATATAGTGAAGAAAAAGGTAAGAGAAAAGTTATGCAATGGGAAGTGGAGAAAGCAGAACCGCTCTCGCCAGCATTTGATAGGAGTAAAAGGAAAACGAACTGGTTGAGATTATGGTTTTCTTTATATACAGACCAAGGTATAATTCGACAAAGGAAAATTACAGAAATTATTGAACAATGGAATAATTTGAAGAGAAACGCACGCCCAACTGATCCACAAAAGTTCAAAAGTGTAAAGGAAGAAAAAATGTGGATAATCGATAGAATAGCGCATGCAGCTGATCCAGATGGTTTGCCCATACTTATAGAAGCACTGAATAGTAAAGATGAGGCAATACAAGCTAAAGCGAGAAAATCTATTATCCTTTATGCGAAAGTAGTAGCAAATTGCCTATATCTTGAAGATACTACTTGTATACCTATTTTAAAGAAAATCCTACGAGAGTTTTTAGAAGACAAAGATTTAAGGAAGACATCTGCTATAATACTAGCATTTTTAAGAGATACTGCATCTTGGCGAGTCTTAAAAGAACATCCCAATCCTGATGCACTAATGGCGTTAGGTACCGAAGAATCGATAATGCTTTTAGAAGAATATAGCAGAAAATTTCCACCTCCTCCTATTGGTCGCAAGGATGACCCTTGGTGTGAGATTCCTATGACACATCTTATTGGAAGTATATATTCTTGGAAAGAAATTATGCACAGACTCAACAGCGATAATTTCATTTTACGAGAGATTGCGCTTATTCATCTTATGAGAGTAGGTACTCCGAAAGCGATTGAGCTAATACGAGGGTCATTAAATGATCCTAATCCTTATGTGCGAGAACATGCCCAGGAAGTACTAGATTTTTTACCTACTTATCAAAAATTTATTCAGAAAGAAAAAGAATTACAAGGAGGTGAAAAATGAAAAAGATAGTCGTTGCATTCTTGATAATTAACAATGTTTATGCTTTTGAAAGAACACAAGTAGCACGCTATGCTGATAGATGGGTTAAAGATTGGACTTATTACCCTAATGATACTCTGAGAAATAATGGTGGTCCATTGGATAAACCTCATTCTATTCGTTTTAAAGACGAGTGGCCTTATCACAGTTATACTCGCCCTATTATTGTAGGTACAGACACATTGCGGAAGCGCGATTGTGCCAATTATGTATCACAGTGTTTAATAGCCGGTGGGTTAACTTTCTGGAAGCCTCCCCATCTTGACGAGGAGGGTAATATAATTTATCCACCATGGACAGATGACAGAGGTG
>CBEVQO010000011.1:0-23970 GCA_965552055.1 uncultured bacterium | reverse complement strand
AGTAAAGCGACGACTATTCCAACCCACCATGCTCTCTCTTTTAAACGCTTTTCTCTTTCATTATTTCTTGCTTCCGCTTCCTGCAATTTTTTCTCAAGTTTCATTATTTCTTCTTTGGTATTTTTCTCAAGTTTTATCAAATCCTCTTTTGTTGCGTATTCTGGCATATCCCCTCCTTAAATTTTTGTTAATAACATTATTAAAGTTGTGAGTAAAGCGACGACAATCCCAACCCACCATGCTCTCTCTTTTAAGCGCTTTTCTCTTTCATTATTTCTTGTTTCTGCTTCCTGTAATTTTTTCTCTAGTCTCATTACTACTTCTTTTGTTTTCATTATTTCTTCTCTTGTCTCTTCTCTTATCTTCATCAAATCTTCTTTTGTTGCGTATTCTGGCATATCCCCTCCTTAAATTTTTGTTAACAACATTATTAAAGTTGTGAGTAAAGCGACGACTATTCCAACCCACCATGCTCTCTCTTTTAAACGCTTTTCTCTTTCATTATTTCTTGCTTCTGCTTCCTGTAATTTTTTCTCAAGTTTTAACATCTCTTCTTTTATTTTCTTCACATCTTCTTTTGTTGCATATTCTGGCATATTCCCTCCTTAAATTTTTATAGTTCTAAACCGAGTTTTTTCAAAAATTCTTTAAATTCGTCAAAAGATTTACATCTTATTTCAATCTTATAACTTCTTTTCCCTTTTTTGATGTTTGCCTTCACTCCGAAATTTTCCGAAAATTTCCTTTCAATATTTATCAAAAATTCTTCTTTTGGCATTGGTACCCTTTTCTTTGCAAGTTTTTCAACTTCTCTTACCGTTAATTTTTCTTTTAAAATTCTCTGTGCCAGTTCTACCATTTTTTCTTCGGTTTCTGCCTGTAAAAGTGCCCTTGCATGTCCTTCTGTAAGTTCACCTCTTTTTAACATTTCTTTTATCTCATCAGGTAGGTTTAATAAGCGTATCGTATTCGTTATGGTTGCTCTATTTTTCCCTACTCTTTCTGCGATTTCTTCATGTGATAATCCAAATTCTTTATTTAATCTTTGATATGCTTCTGCTTCTTCAATTGGATTTAAATCTTTTCTTTGCAGATTTTCTATAAGTGCGAATTCAAGCATTCCTCTATCATCTACATCTTTTACGATTGCCGGGATTACTTCGAGACCAAGTTCTTTACATGCCGCTACTCTCCTGCTACCGCAAACAACTTCATATTTGTCTTCTTTTTTCCTTACTACAATTGGCTCTATAACTCCTTTTTCTTTTATCGATGCTATCAGTTCGGATAGGTCTCCCGGGTCAGCCCTTGGATTATAAGGATTGGGCAAGAGGTCATTAAGGGGTATTTCTTTATAATTTTCTTCCTCTGTTGGCAATAATGCTTCTAATCCCTTTCCTAAAGGCTTTTTCTTAGCCATTCTTTTCTGCGCCCGAAAGGACTCGAACCTTCATCTGCGGATCCGGAATCCGCCGCTCTATCCAGTTGAGCTACGGGCGCACTTTAATGTCCCTCCTTGAATTTCTTCTTATGACGCATCGCTTTCCTTCTCTTCTTATATTTATGACGCTTAACTTTTTTTAATTTTCTCTTTCTACCACAGGGCATAACTCCTCCTATTCTGGCTTAAATTCTATAACTTTTTTATTATCATCGCTTAATTTAAATTCACCTAAACCATTTATCACAACAACTTTATCTTTTTTAAGTTCTTCCTTTATTTTTTCTAAAAACTTCAGGATTATAATGTTAACATCTCGTTGGGAGTAACCTGTCACTTCTGATACATCTTTTACAATATCCGCCGTTGTTTTAAGCACTTATTAACTCCTTTTTTCTTTTCTTCAAAATAAATTTCACTTTATCACCTTCTCTTTCCAATAAGAATTTTATTCCTTTTTCATATCCTGTTTTCAATATTTCATCTGCAAGCGGGTCTTCGATAATTGTTTGTATCGCACGCCTTATCGGACGAGCACCATAGAACGGGTCAAAACCTTTTTCTACAAGAAGCTCTTTAACTCCCTGTGTTACTTCAATTTCTATTTCTCTTTCTTTCAATCTTTGCTGTAATTCATCGAGTAAAATATCAACTATCTTAAACATCGTTTCCTTTGTAAGCGGTCTAAACACGATTATATCATCAAGACGATTCAAAAATTCCGGTCTGAAGAATTTTTTGGCTTTTTCTATCAATTCTTCTTTCATTTGCTCATAGGATTGTAGCTCTTCTGTTTCTATTTCAAATCCTATTGATTTTTTCTTCAACCCTTCTGTCCCGAGATTGGATGTCATTATAAGGATTGTATTTTTGAAGTTCACATTTCTTCCGAAGCTATCGGTCAATACTCCGTCTTCCAGTACCTGTAAAAGTATGTTAAATACCTCTGGATGAGCTTTTTCTATTTCATCAAATAATACAACAGAATAAGGTCTTCTTCTTACTTTTTCTGTTAATTGTCCTCCTTCCTCGTATCCCACATATCCCGGTGGTGCACCTATTAATCTTGATACATTGAATTTCTCCATATACTCTGACATATCGATTCTTATAAGTGCTGCTTCTGAATCAAACAAAAATTCTGCAAGTTTCTTTGCGAGGTAGGTTTTACCAACACCAGTGGGTCCAAGGAACAGGAATGAACCAACGGGTCTTCTTGGGTCTTTTAATCCCAGTCTGTTTCGCCTTATTGCTTTGCAAAGTGCTGCAATGGCTTCATCCTGACCAACTACTTTCTTTTTCAGTTCCTCTTCCATCTTCGATAAGCGCTCTTGCTCTTTCTGTTCGAGCTTGGTAAGGGGTATCCCGGTCCACAGGGATATTACCTGGCGAATGTGTTCTTCTGTAACTTTTTTTACAATTTGCTCCTCTTTTTCTTTAATCTCCCTGATTTTCTTTTGAATTTTAATTCCTTCGTCTCTCAATCTTGCTGCTTCTTCAAAGTTTTGTTCTTCAACTGCTTTATCCTTTAATTTTTGTATTTCTGCGAGTTTTTTCTCAAGTTTATCAAGTTCTTTTGATATAGCAGGCAGGCGTTCCAGCTTAACCCTTGCTCCTGCTTCATCCATAACATCTATTGCTTTGTCAGGCAGAAATCTATCTGTTATGTATCTATCTGCAAGAGTAGCAGCTGCAACGAGTGCTTCTTCTGTGTAAACCACATTGTGATGCTGTTCATATTTTTCTTTTAATCCTTTTAATATTTCGATTGTTTCGGAAACCGATGGCGGTGAAATATAAACTGGCTGGAAACGGCGCTCAAGTGCACCATCTTTCTCAATGTATTTCCTGTATTCCGATAATGTTGTTGCTCCTATGCATTGTATTTCACCTCTCGCAAGCGCAGGTTTCAGCATATTTGATGCATCTATCGCACCTTCAGCAGCTCCTGCCCCAACAATCGTATGCAATTCATCGATGAAGATTATGATATTTCCTGTTCTTCTTAATTCTTCCAGAATTCCTTTTAATCTTTCTTCAAATTGTCCCCTGTATTTTGTTCCTGCTACGATTGCAGCTAGGTCAAGCTGCAGTATTCGCATATCCATTAATTGGCGTGGTACTTTACCTTCTGCTATTCTTTGAGCCAATCCTTCTACAATCGCTGTTTTACCGACACCAGGTTCTCCTATTAGAGCAGGATTATTTTTCTTTCTTCTACACAGTATTTGCATCACTCTTTCGATTTCCCTTTCTCTTCCGATCACAGGGTCAAGTTTATTTTCTTTTGCCATTTTAGTTATATCCCTGCAGAAGTGGTCGAGATAAGGAGTTTTGACCCTTTTCTTTGCAAAATGCTTTCTATCTGGCTCCCTTCTTACTGCAAGGATTTCGTTTCTTACTTCTTCGTAAGTTATTCCATGTCTTGCAAGTATATTAAATGCATTTGAGCCTTTGAATCTCATCATCGCGAGTAGAAGGTGCTCGGAGCCTATGTAATTGTCCCCCATATCCTTTGCTTCCATTCTTGCGAGATTCACAAGCTGATTCGCTTCGTCATTGAAATGAACATGAGGAACAGGAATGCCCGATACATTTTCCCTTATAAACTCGATTACATCCTGCTCGAGCTGCTCTATGTCAACTCCCATGTTGGATAGTGCTGCAAGCGCTACTCCTCCGTGAGAACGAACAAGCCCGAGTAAGATGTGCTCTGTACCAACAGAGTCACTGCCATAGCGCCTTGCCTCTTGCTGGGCTATATCAAAAATACGACGAACCCTTTGGGTAAATTCATAATTCATCTCACATTATAATATCGGAATAATCCGAATGTCAAGCTTATTTTTTTAATTTGACAAAAATATTTTATGATTATCATAAAGAGTGAAGTTTTTAAATCCAAATATACTTTATTTTCTTTTTCTTTTACCATTGCCAGTTTTGATTCATCTTTTTAAAAAATTGACCACAAAAAAATTTTACTTCCCATCTATAATGTTACTAAAAGAAGCACAAAAAGGTTTATCAAGATTTCTACGGCTTAAAAATTTAATACTTCTCATAATAAGAGAATTTTCGTTGCTCACTTTAATATTCATTTTTGCAAATCCAGTGATAATTCACAAAGAAAAAATCGCAATAATTGATAACTCCTATACAATGGAGAAAAATTTAAAACTTGCCATCAAGAAAGCAAAAAAATTTGACAAATATTTCTTTGCAAAAGGAGAAAAAGAAGAATGCGTGCCTTATGAGCTTTTGTTCGACGATAAAAGCTTTTCGGGTCTTACACCCGTGATAATAACCTATAAGGACAAAATTCAAAATTCAAAATACAAATTGATAGAACTTCCGAAACCTGTTAATGTAAAAATAGACAGTGTGTATTTTGAAGCAATTGATACAATAGCTTTATCCATCAAAAATTTATCTGAAAGAAATGTAAAAATATTCTTTACTTCGGATATTTTTCATGTTAAAAGGGAAATTTTATTTTCACCTTATGAAAAGAAGGTGTTTAAATTTTACTTTTGGGATTTAAGTAGTGGCTTTAATTCTGGCTATTTTAAAATTATGGGTGATGATATTACATTTGATAACATTTTTTATTTTACAATTGCACTTCCACGCAGTTTGAAGATTTGTATAATTGGAGATACTTTATCTGCATTTTTTGTAAAAACTGCTCTCTCACAAATACCCTTTCTTCAGGTTAAATATTTGAAAGAAGGGCTACCATCTTCTTATGATGTTTTATTTATTTTGAATAAATCACTGCCAGAAGGTGTTAAAAATGCGATTATAACGCAGAAAGGCGATAAAAATGGTGTTTTTTATTTAAAAGAAATTGACGATGATTTAAAATTCCCGTATTACGATGAGGTTAGGTTTTTTTCTTACAAATTTTCTTTGCCTTCCGGTGAAGTTCTTTCTTCATTTTCTTCTGGTGAGCCCGCTATCGAGTTGCTACCCATGAATAATTTACTTTTGCATTTTGATTTTAATCCAGAGGAAAATGAAATAGCTGTAAGTGCAGGTTTTATCCAGTTTTTATTAAATCTTATTTTTTATTTAACAGGTGAAAGATTTTCCCTTTGTGATTACCGGGTGGAAGAATGCGTTAAATTACGGGTAAAAGAGTATAGAGCGTATAGGATTGAAACTCCCGAAGGTCCCTTTTTCCTGTATCCCGAAAAAATCGGAAAAAATTATTATTTAACATTTTATCCGGAAAAGTCAGGCAATTATTCTGTTGAGAATTTGTATAAATTTTCTGTCAATTTGAAATTTGGCAAAGAAGTAGTTCGTAAAAATTTATCTTCCGAGATATCTACCCGTAGTTTGCGACCTTATTTTTTAATTTTCCTTTTATTGCTGTTGATTGCCGAATTTATAATAAGAAATGTTACTTATAAAGTATGATAAAATAGATTCAACGCAAGATCTTGCCCGTGAATTATCATCAAAAATTTATGGGGATTTTGTTGTTATGGCAGATGAGCAGCTATCGGGTAGGGGCAGGCGAGCGCGCGACTGGTATTCACCAAAAGGCGGACTGTGGTGTACATTTTGCATAAAGAAAATAAATTTAGAACCCGAAAAATTATCACAAAAAGTAGCAAAAATAATTTGTAAAGTTTTAAGAGAAGAGACAGATAAAAATTTTGAGATAAAACCTCCAAATGATATTCTTTACCATGGCAAAAAGGTATGCGGTATTTTAATAGAAAATTTGAAGAAAAGAACATTAATAGGAATCGGAATCAATACAAATTTAAAAAAGGAAATTTTTCCGAAAAATTTAAGGGAAAAAATTGACACCTTATATGAGATAACAGGCAAATTTTATGATAATTTGGCGATTGTTGAAAAAATCTATGATATTATCTGCCGAGAGCTCTTATCTTAAATCTTTTCAAATTACCTTTTTTATCCTCAGCTTCAATCGATATTATGTTGAGTCCCTTTTTCAGTTTGATTTCCGTCTGGAATGTTAATCCGAAAGGTGTTTTTGATAGCTTACATTCTTTCCCTGCTACTTTGACATAGGCTACTCCTGATTCATCTTCAACCCTTCCTTTTATGAGTAAGGTAGTTTTCGGTATTTCTTTTATCATTGCGGTATCCGGAAATATTAAATATATCTTTGGTGGCTCTTTATCTACTTTTGATACGGGTTTCTCAACCTTTTTAATTTTTTCTACTTTTTTGATTTTTTTCTCCTTTTTTTGCGGTTTTTTAACTTCTTTAATTTCTTTAGCTTTTTTAATTTCTTTCTTTTTCTCCTCTTTTAGTGCTATTTTCAATGTATCTGCAAATTTTTTCTCTTTTACCTTTGCTGTTGCCACTATTATTAATTCTTTTTCTGTTATTTTCTTTGGTTTCTTGAATTCGATTTTTACCTGTCTTTCTTCGCCTTTTTTGAGTTTTGATATTTCACCTTTATATCTTACTACATTTTCATAGGGTTTTAGTGCTTCTATTTTCAGCTGTATTCTTTTAGCTTCTGTTTTGGCTTCGTTTTTCACCCTGCACACTATTACCTTTTCGTCTTCCAGTGTAAGCGTGCATTTGAGCGAAACCGTCTCCCTTTTACAGGCGATTAATACCAGTAGAAATATCGGTAAATATTTACGCATAACGCCTCCTTTTTAAAATTTCATTATAAAACCACCAAAGACCATTATCCCACCCATCCATTGCACAAATTCTTCTTTATCATAATTTTTACTATAGCTTACTCCAAGGTAATTTTTGTGCGAAGTTAAATTCCAGATTTCTGTATAGCTGAGACAGGGTTTTCCGAACATTTTATATTTATGCACAAATCTGAGGTCAATTTTAAAATAGTCGGGTAATCTTTTTGAATTGGTTTTTCCCCATACTGGTCGGATGTAGGTCTCTCCGTTGTAAATCAGGGTATCTACGCCAGAGAGAGGAGTATAAGGTTTGCCTGTGGCATAGCGCAATTTCAATCCGAGTTTATATTTTTCCGAAATCTTATAATTTATTATAATTTGTAATATATGAGTGAGGTCATAATTTGAAGAAGTTAAACCTTCTCCCTTTTTAAATTCTCTTTTTGAAGAAAGATATGAATACGAAATCCAGCCAGATATTTTGCCTTTTAATTTCCGAATCAGGAAACCAAATCCTTTTGCATATCCTTTTCCTTCACTGTAAATATTATTTGCTGTATCATAGACAGGTAAATTTCCGTAATCTTTTTTATAGATTTCAAAGAATACAGAATATTTTCCGAATTTTCCATCATAACTTATAGCATAATGATTTGATTTCTGGGGTTTTAAATGTGGCTTTGTTAACAAAAATGGTGCATATCGTTTTACAAAAGGCGGAAACTGATGATATTTCCCTATTCCGAATCTTATTTTATGATTTTCGGAAGGGATAAATAGAATAGCGCCTCTTGGGTCAAAATATTTTTGTCCGTTATACCGGAGATAACTTCCGTAGATTCCGGATTCCAGAAATAATTTTTCGGAAATCTTAAATTTTAAAAGGTTCCACTGTGCTAATTTTAAAGTAGATGTATCTTTTTGTGTTGTATCATGTGGATAATCCGGGTCCCAGAATTCCGTTCCTTTTGCGTCTTTTGGATAATAAGCGTAATATGAAGGATTATGTAATCTAATTGAAAAGCCTGATTCTACGAAAATTCTTTTGAATTCTATCTGTAATTTAGAGCGAAGATTTAAGCCCTGTGTTTTTTCCCATTGTTTTAAAATTCCGCCTGTGAATTCGTTATAAGTGTAATAATAATCCCATGAAGCAACTGAATTTATGATTAAATTTTTAAATTTTTGTGTGAAATCTGTTCCTATTGTTCCTTTTGTGCTTCTCGAGTAAATATCTGTTCCGTATTCTTTCGGTAATCTTATTGCTGATAAGTCGCCACCGAAAATTGCAAATAGATTTATCACTTTATTTTTGAGCAAAAATGTTTTTATACCCTGACACCACCAGTTTTGAGGAAAAGATATGAAAGTCCATGAAGTATCTCCATGCAGTTTATAAAGTAATCTGTAGAAAAGGTCTGTATAACTTCTTCCCGCACTTAGTATTAAATTTTTTCTTTCGATTGATATTTCTGCGCCCGCCATACTGATGTCCAATTTTCCGCCTTTTTTAACTCCTCTTCTCAGTTTTAGATTTAAAACGCCTGACAGTGCATCGCCGAAAGAAGCGCTATAACCTGCGGTATAAAGGTCGCCTTTGCGTAAAAGGGTTGTGTTCACGAGGCTAAAAAGTCCTCCGCCCGCACCTTCGTAATAAAATGGTCGAGGTAAAAAGGCTTCATTTACATAAACTTTTATTTCGTCGGGCTCACCGCCCTGTAATGCTATAACAGCGCCTTCACCTGTGCCACTGATACCCGGCAGGGTTTGTAGCGTCCAGAAGACATCTCCTGCACAACCTGCAGTTGTTAAAATATCTTCCTTTGTGACACCTGTCTTACCCGTTATATCATCATAAATTGTTAAACCACCTGTGACTACTATCTTTGAGAGTGAATAGATTCTCGGTGATAACAGTATTTTTAGAAAAATTTTATCATCTTCGTGCCTTATTTTTAACTTTATTTCTTTCTCCTTATAACCCGTATGTGTGATTTTTAATGTATATTCTCCTGTCTTTAAATTGTTGAAATGAAATTTTCCCTCTTTATCTGTTAGTATTGTTAAATTTCTTTCCTTTATTACCAAAAGGGCACTTTTTATGGGTTTTTCTGTTCCACTTTCTACGACCATTCCCCATATTATTGCTGTTATCAAAAAATTAATCATTCTTTATACTAATGAAATTTTATCTTTGTCAATCATTTTTTGCTTGACATATTTTTATTTTGTGTAAAATTTTGTGATGGAGGAGAAATATCTTAAATATGAAAGGATGGAGGTTATTTGCATTTATCACTATGAGAAGGGATTGATGGGATTAATCTTTGCAGGCTCTATGGATACCGACCCTATTATGATGTTTCAGAGAGAATTCTTTAATCAAATATGGATGCCCAAATACTATAACTACATAGTTGATATGGAGAATGTTAATTTTATAAGTTCATCGGGTCTTGGTTTTATAATGATGCTGGAAGACAGTAAGAAAGATTATTTATTGATATCGAAATTACCTGTGGATATTAAAGATGCTTTTGAATTACTGGGGATAATGGAGTGGCTTACTTTTTATGAATCGGTTGAAGAAATAAAGGAGAAGGTATCCATTGATGATGAATTTTTTGAAAGATTTAAGAGAGCGAAGGAAAAGCTCACCCCTATGGAGGCGCACTTATCTTCTATGGTTAAGCGTACGGTTAAAATTCTTGCGGAATATGTTGGCGAAGAAAATGTTATCACAGAGCTTGATAAAATGCAGGAATATTTTGATATGATAAAAAGTTCAAATGAGATAATCATTCCGGCTCAGCGTAAATTTACTTCTGTGGTATATCAATTTCTTTTTCAGGCGATATGTGTGGAAGCTGGTATTACATCGATTAAGGAATCGCATATTGAAATGGTAGCGAGGGAATTGATGACCAATGCGATAAACCATGGATACGGTGGTAAAGAAATAGGAAAAGTGAGGTTACAGAGATTTCTCGGTAAAAATGAGCTGGTGATTTACTTTGTGGACTATGGAAGGGGATTTACAGCGCCCAAAAAGGGTCATCACGGAAGGGGTCTTGCTTTGATGAGGAAAATTTTCGATGAGGTAAATATAGGGATACCGAAGATAAATGAAGAAGAGCTCAAAAAATTGGGTATAACACCCTATGGTAAGGGTGCGGTTGTAGAATTAATAAAGAGGAGGTATTGATGAAGTTAAAATTTAGCATTCCTGTAAAATTTGTTATCTTTACGGGTGCGTTGATTACAGCTATTATGATTGCGATAACGCGCTATACAGCTGCTAGGGAGAGGAAATTGGTGTTCGAATCGTTTATGAAAAAGGGACAAATTTTAGCGCGTGATATAAACAATATGATAGCGCAATATTATTTGAAATTCGAAAAAGGCGAAAAAACATCCCTCGTACCTATACTTAATGTGATAAATGTGATGAAACAAAAAAATCCAGGTGTCGAGGCAATAAGTATTATATCAAGGGATAGCGTGATAATAGCGCATACAGATGCAAATATGTTGAATAAAAGAGTTAAAGAAATAAAGGGTGATATTAAAGTTCCTTTGAAACACAAAGGAAAAGTTCTATGCTATACACTGATAGATTTATCTATCGGGGTTATAAAAGAGCATTTGAAGAAGTTCTGGAAAAAAATGTTTATTTTTTCGCTTATTGCTGTGATAATAGGCATGGTATTGGCGGGTATAACTGGTGTTTTTATTGTTAAGCCTTTGCGTAGTTTGATAAAAGAGATGGAGATGTTTGATGCCGAAAAGATGAAAGAATTTGAAATAAAATCACCGGATGAAGCGGGAGCGCTGAGTGATGCTATAAACAGTATGCTTGGCAAAATAAAGGATAAGCAATTATCCATCTATAAAAAATTAAACGAAGAAATGAATATAGTTAGAGATGTGCATACCAGATTATTGCCCGATAGGATTCCGGAAGTAAGCGGCTTTTCTATAGAAGCTTTTTATCAACCTGCGAAGGAAGTAGGTGGCGATTATTATGATGTGTTTGAGTACGATAACAAATGTAAAATAATAATAGCAGATATTTCGGGTAAGGGTGTGGCGAGTTTGCCTCTGATGGCTATGTTTCATGCAATCGTGAGACACATAAAAGTAGAAGTTACAGAGCCAGATGAACTTTTGACCTTGCTTCATCAACATTTAAAAGAAGATATGCCCAGGGGAATGTTTATAACATGTATTAATGCTGTGATTGATGTTAACACCAAGAAGATGAAATTATGTAATGCAGGGCATCCATCCTTAATTTATTATGATAGCGAAAGGGATAAATTAGAAACTATAAAAACAAAAGGTACCCCTGTGGGTGTGCCATTTTTATCCGTGGAGAAATATAAAAGTGCGTTGGAGAAGAGAGAGATTCAGCTGAAAAAGGGAGATTTGCTTTTCTTTTACACCGATGGCATAATCGAAGCAAAGAATCCGGATAAAGAAGAATTTGGAGAACATCGTCTTCTTGATATAATAAAAAAGAATACAAAAGCTCCTGCGGACGAAATTAAAGATAAAGTCATAGAATTAATAGAAAATTTTACAAAAGGAGAACCACAGTTCGATGATATAACATTTATCGTTTTGAAGGTGTTATAAGTTAAAGCAAACAGATTTTATTTCGGTTAATTCTTCTATTGCAAAAGCAGGTCCTTCTCTACCGAGTCCGCTTCCTTTTACTCCGCCATAGGGCTGGGGGTCTGCACGGAAAGTTGGCACATCGCCGATATTTACACCACCTACTTCCACTTCCTTAGCGAATTTTAAAGCGGTTTTTAAATCTTTTGTGAAAATACCTGCCTGCAAGCCATATTTTGAGTCATTCACCAGTTTTATTGCTTCATCGATATTTTTGATTTTTTCCACGCATATAACAGGACAAAATGCTTCATCTTTATAGATGTGTGAAGAATGGGGTACATTGAGCAAAATTGTTGGTTCTAAAAATGTGCCTTTTCTTTTGCCACCACATAATATTTTTGCCCCCATATTTACTACTTCTTCTATCCATTTTTCTGCTCTCTTTGCTGCATCCTCAGAAATCATGGGTCCGACATCTGTATCCTCTTCCATTGGGTTGCCTACTTTTAAATTTTTTGTCAGATTTAAAATTTCATTCATGAATTTGTCAAATATTTTTTCGTGGATATAAACCCTCTGGACAGAGATACATACCTGACCTGCGAGCGTGAAAGCACCTGTTACAATTCTTTTTGCTGCAAAAGGAATATCTGCGTCATCCATTACAACGCAGGCAGAATTTGAACCTGCTTCTATTATTATCCTTTTGAAACCTGCTACTTTGAAAATGCGGTTCGCAACATCCAAGCTTCCTGTAAAGCTTATCACCCTTATTTCTGGGCGTCTAATTAATGCCTCGCCTACTCTGCTACCCGGACCGTTCAAAATGGAAATCGCTTTTTCTGGCAAACCAGCTTCTAACAAAATTTTACCAAGTTCTATTGCTATTAAAGGGGTAAGAGATGAAGGCTTGAGTATCACGCTATCTGCAGCTGCTATTGCTGGTGCTACTTTATGAGCCACGAGATTTAGAGGGAAATTGAAAGGTGAAATTGCGAGCACAATACCTGCTGGCACCCTTATGTAAAATCCGAAACGCCCTTTGCCCTGAGGCACGCTGTCAAAAGGTATAGTTTTGCCATAAATCCTTTTTGCTTCTTCCGATGCTATGGTGAATGTTTGAATCGCACGCTCAACTTCGCCCCTTGCTTCCCTTATGGTTTTTCCTACTTCCTTTACTATAACCCTCGCTAAATCTTCTTTTTTCTTTTCAATGAGTTCAGCCGTTTTGAGCAGGATTTTACTTCTTTCGTAAGATGTTAATTTGTAAATTTCTTTCAAGCCATTCTGTGCCGATTTTATTGCATTTTCGATATCTTCATCCGTTGCTACTGATACTTCCCCTGCTATTGAATTATCCGCTGGATTTATCACTTTTATTTTCTCTTCTCTTTCAATCCATTTTCCACAAATTAGATTCACATTTGAATATAAAGGGAATACCTGGCTGTCAAGTTTTTCTTCTTGACAATTTTATAAATCATTTAAAATAATTATGTGAGAGAAGGCTTTGTTGTAATAAAAAATACTCTTGGTATTCATGCCCGTCCTGCTACTGCGTTTGTGCGCCTTGCATCCAAATATAAATCAAAGGTAGAGGTTATAAAAGATGGTTATGTTGCGGATGGCAAAAGCATACTCGATATTCTGGCACTGGGTGCTGAAAGGGGTTCTAAAATTCTTTTGAGAGTAGAAGGCGAGGATGAGGATGAGGCATTTAAAGCTTTAAAAGATTTACTGGAACATGGCATTAGAGAATAAAAAATTTTTTGGTGAACCTGCTTCTCCCGGAATAGCTATTGCCAAGGTTTATGTTTATAAGCGTAATCCTTTAGAAATTGTTGAAAGGGAACCCGATTTGCCTTGCTGTGAAGTAGCGAAATTTATAAGAGCTATAAGGAAAGCAAAAAAAGATCTGGAAAAGATAAAATACAGGTTGAGGAAAAAAGAGAAACATCTCGCAAAGATTATCGATGCACAGATTGCTATGGTTACGGACCCCAAGTTATTTGAGCGAACTGTTCAGTTGATAAATGAAGGTAATTGTGCTGAAAAGGCTTTTAAAAAAGCCACAGACGAAATATTAGAAATTCTGGGCTCACTTGAAGATGGGATTATAAAAGAGAGATTAATAGATGTTAAAGATATTGCGGAAAGGATTTTAACAAATTTAATGGGTCAGATTTATGACCGCGATGCATCCCTTCTTGAAGAGAAACACATAGCTGTGGCATCTATTTTTACCCCTACAGATGTTTCGCAATTTACTGGTGATAAAATAATGGGCATAGCGACAGATGCTGGCAGTAAGTTATCGCACATAGCTATAATGGCAAAAGCACTGGGGATACCTGCGGTGCTGGGTTTAAAGCATCTTACAAAATATGTGAAAGATGGAGATTTGTTAATAGTTGATGGGAATGAAGGAATAGTTATTTTAAATCCTACGGAAGATGTTCTTCGCACTTATGAGCGTCGCAAAGAGAAGCTCGTTGCTTATAAAAGAGGATTGGAAGAATGGACAAAACTGCCATGTGAGACGATAGATGGATATGAGATAGAGTTATCATCAAATATTGAATTTCCGGAAGAGGTAAAAGATGTTGTTAAATATGGGGCTTATGGGGTTGGTCTTATGAGGACAGAGGCTCTTCTTTTCAAAAGGAGAGTGTTATCGGAAGAGGAGCAATTTCTAACTTATTATGAAGTGGCCAGGAAATTGCATCCCAGACCCGTTATAATAAGGGTTCTTGATGTAGGTGCAGATAAATTGATGCCAGATTCCGGTTATGAGCCAAATCCAGCACTCGGGCTGAGAGCTTTGAGGTTGCTTTTGCGCGAAAAACAGGATATGCTGAGAGCACAATTAAGGGCTATATTAAGAGCAAGTGCATTAAAAAATATAAAAATAATGATTCCAATGGTATCAACTGTGGATGAGTTACTAGCATTTAAAGATATACTCGAAGAAGTGAAAGAAGAATTAAAGAGGGAAGATGTGAAATTTGATGAGAAAATAGAGTTCGGGATTATGATAGAGACGCCTTCTGCTGCTTTGATTTCTCGTGAGCTTGCACGATATTGTAATTTCTTTTCCATTGGCACAAATGATTTAACACAGTATACTCTTGCGTGCGACAGGACAAATCCCAGTGTTGCTTATCTTTATAATTCATTTCATCCTTCGGTTTTAAAACTGATAAAGCTTACGATAGAATCCGGTCATGCAGAGGGAATATGGGTTGGGGTATGCGGAGAGATGGCGGGCGACCCTTTGGCTATTCCAATTCTGATAGGCTTTGGAATAGATGAGCTATCTGTTCCTCCTGCTTTTGTGCCTATTGTAAAAAAAATCGTAAGAAGTATAACCCTTGCAGAAGCAAAAGAAATTGCGGAAAAAATCATGAATATGAAGCATCACGAAGAAGTCATTGAATATATGGAAAGTATAATGCATGAAAGAGTGAAAGAAATCGGGAGGAGGTGATATGAAAGAAGTTTTATTAAATTTTCCGGAGCAAATTAAAAAATCATTTGAAATCGTTGAGAAGACGAGATTACCCAGGGTTAAAAATGTGAGGAATATAGTGATTGCAGGGATGGGAGGCTCAGCTATCGGTGCTGACCTTCTACGCTCATACCTTTATAATGAAATTCCTTTTACTTTTGAAGTCGTAAGACACTATGAAATTCCTGCTTATGTAAATAAAAATACTCTATTCATTGCATCGAGTTATTCTGGTAATACAGAAGAAACTTTATCTGCTCTTTCCTTTGCAAAGTTAAGGACAAAAAATATAATTGCGATTACAAGCAATGGAAAGCTGGAAAAAGAAGTAGATTATGTTATAAAAATACCTTCAGGTTTACAGCCTAGGTGTGCGCTTGGATATTTGTTCTTTTCTGTCTTATTTGCTTTGATAAAGTTGAAATTAATAAGAGATGTAAAAGAAGAAGTTGAGGAAACTTATGAGTTGCTAAAAAAGAAATCGGATGAATTTTCTTCAGAAAAGGGTGCTCCTCACAGGCTGGCATCAAAATTACTTAATAAATTTGCGATAATTTACTGCGATGACAGAATAATGCCCGTTGCAAGAAGGTGGGCAGGTCAATTGGCTGAGAACAGCAAAATATTTTCGCACTTTAATGTTTTCCCGGAAATGAATCATAATGAAATTGTTGGAATAGGAGAGCCTCCTTTGCCTTATTATGTTTTATTTTTAAGAACAGGGAATGAACACCAAAAAGTTCAAAAAAGGTTTGAGATTGTGAAAGAGATAATAAGAGATTTTACAATTTATGAAGATATTTTTGCAGAAGGTAAAAGTTTTCTTTCGAGGATTTTTTATCTTGTATATTTTGGTGATTGGGTTTCCTATCATCTTGCAGTGTTACGAGGAGTTGACCCCACGCCTATTGAGCGAATAAATTATTTGAAAAAAAGATTATCAGAATGATAGCAGTAATACCGGTTGCAGGATGGGGTAAGAGATTAAGACCTTTGACTTATGTAATACCAAAGGCTTTGATAAAAGTAGCAGGGAAAGAAGTTATACATCATATAGTTGAGCGTATAAGAAATCTTCCGATTGATAAAATAGTGCTTGTTGTGAGTGAAGAGTCAAAAGAAATTAAAGAGTTGATTGAAAAAAGATTTGGAATAGATACTGATATCGTATTTCAAAAAGAGCGTCTGGGTTTGGGGCATGCTATTTATCTTACAAAAGAAAAGGTGAAAGGAGAAATGCTTATAATACTTGGTGATACAATTGTTGATACCGATTACGAAGAATTCACAAGAGGTTGTTCCAAAATAGCAAGTAAAGTTGTTGAAGACCCAAGAAAATACGGAGTTGCAGAGGTTGATGGGAAAAAAATCATAAATTTGATTGAGAAACCAGAAAAGCCTGTGACAAATATTGCGGTTATCGGGCTTTATTACATAAAAAATGCAGATAAATTGTTTGAAAAACTTGAAGAGATAATAAAAAAAGATATAAGGACAAAAGGTGAATATCAGTTAACCGATGCTTTAAATTTATATGTCAAAGAGGAGCATACCGAAATTTATGAAATTAAAAAATGGCTTGACTGTGGCTCCTTGCAGGGTTTGGTTAATGCGAACAAAGAATTATTATATCACGGTGTTGAAGGTGAAATAATAAATTCGGTGATTATAGAGCCCTGTTTGGTGAGGGGTGCGAGGATAGAAAATTCGGTTATAGGTCCTTATTGCTATGTTGAAGAAGGAGCAAATATAAGTGATAGCGTTATTAAAGGAAGTATCATTTATGAGCATGCGAAGATAGAAGGAGTTTACATTGAGGATAGTATAATAGGCTGTGGCTCTGAGATAAGGAAGCACCCATTAAAGATGTGGATTGCCCACAGAACTAAAATTATCAATTTTTATCAATTTTGACATTTCTAGCTTGACAAGATAAAATTCCGAATATAATAAGTAAGGGGGGTGGATGTGGCTGCTGCTCATTGCGATTAGCCTTTACTGGGAACAGAGCGACTGGAAAGGGGGTCCCGGGCAGAGATACTGGTATGACCGCACGAAATACTGGAAAAGTGAAGCAATTGATACAGGGACAGAAAATCAGTTAATACTCCAGTATAGAAGTGGCATTGAAATAGTAAACAATTCAGCTGATAGTTTAATAGATTATCCTGTGAAGGTGGTTATTCATTATCTTCCTCAGATGGATTCAAATTTTAGTGATTTGAGGTTCTTTGATGAAGATGAATTTACTCCTTTGCATTACTGGATAGAGCAGTATTGGGCTGGTGAATCTGCGATAGTATGGATAAAAGACCCTCTTACATTACCTGGCGAGACAGATACCATTTATGTTTACTATGGTGACCCGAGAGCAGAGTCGAAGTCCTGTGGTGATTCTGTTTTTGATTTCTTTGATGATTTTGAAGATGGAGAATGGCAAAATAAGTGGGAAGCCGATGGGAAATATTCGGATATAATTGAAATTGGTGGAGTAATGAGGATAGCTGGATATAATGGGGGTGAAAGTCCCGATAGTGGTCTTGCTTTGTTACTAGCTAAGGACAGTTTAAATCCAAATAGATTTGGATATTGTATTACATTCAGGACAAAGAGGCCTGATAATTATTATGAAGGCACTGGAATTTTTCTTTTTACCGATGGAACGATACAATGGGGACCAAATGTTGATAGACCTCAGACTGGCAGCTGGTGGGATGACAACAATATAAGATATAATTTTGCAAATGGTTACAGGATACTGGTCGGCAATTGCATTATGCATTCTTATGCCTCTGGATGGAGCGAACAGAGTGGAATTATTTTATATGCATGGACAGGAGGAAATCCTGTTTATTCTAGGATTGGCTATTATATTGTGAACAGTTATTATTTTAATGACGATTACTGGTGCTGGTATAAAATAACCTTTTATAAGGATACTTTTAAAATTTATCAAAAAGCGACAAATCCTCCTGACCCTGATTATGTATTGCGAGTAACTACTGTTGACACTCGCTGGCGTAATAAAAGATTCGGTATATGTTCATGGGATGATGATGCCTATGGATATTTCGATGACTTTATCATAAGGAAATATGTTCAGCCGGAGCCTGTTGCTACATTTTTATCATCTTCACAGGAGACATCTTATATCGCACGGGGTTACATTATTTCTTCTATTTTTGATGCTTGTGATTCTGCTTACTGGGATACGGTAAGGTGGAGTGCTTATGTTCCTGCTGGTTGTAGTTTGGTGATAAAAATAAGGACTTCCCCTGATACGAGTTTTTCTACCGCTACTCCATGGGAAAACTGTCCGTCTGCTACAAACGGAGGGCTAGCAAGTTCACTGAGTTCTGTTAATAATGGCGATAGATATTGCCAGTACAGGATAGAGTTTTACACACATAATAAAGATTCCACACCACAGATTAACTGGATTAAAATATGGTATAGGAGATTTCATGTTCCTTATGTTCAGGTGGATAGTATAAAAGGTCATTCTGATACTGTAACAATCTATTATACTTCGCATGACCCCAGGAATAAATTGGTCATTACATTTTCATGGCAATTCAGGAGGAAAAGAGTAGATACTTTGTGGCATCCCATTACTTCATCTCAAATTTATAATAACGACTGGAAATATCCGGGTGCAGATTCCATACTCTGGAATACAGTAGGTGGGAGTTATAATTTAAGAGGAGTTGATGATTCTGTTGATTTCAGGATGAAAGTGCAAAACTGGGATGGCTATATATCCGATTATTCTGCACCATTTAGATTTTATGTTGATAACAACATTCCGCCTTTATGCTCTTTGAAAGAAATATCTTCTGAACAAATAGACAGCGCAAGAGTTAAATATTTCTTACATGACCCTGATTGGGATACTTTACAGATAGTGGTTAAATATTCGCTTGATGGTGTCACATGGAATGATGCAACCATTTCAATAAACAAAGATGCCGTTGATTCTTCGATTTATGATTCTGTATTTTACTGGAGTGCTTATCAGGATATACCTGGGAGAGATGTTAAAACAGCTTATCTCTTTGTTATCCCTTCAGATAGTATCTATTTACATAGAGATTGGGGCAAAGGTGATACAATAGGACCTTTCCATATAGATGCAAACAAACCGCCTGTTTGTACAGTATCCAAAGCAATACCTAACAATGTTGCAGGAAATATAAAAATACCTTTCAAATTGGGAGATGTCGAATACGATACATTGAATATAATAGTTAAGTATAAATACAAACTAGAAGGTGATACTGCATGGAGTTCTTGGATCACTCCAGTATTGCTTTATACTCCGAGGGATTTAGACTCTTCGAGATATGATACTTCAATAATATGGCTTTCCTCGTCTGATACTTTAAAAGATACTAGTGGATGGGTGGTTTTTAAAATCATTCCTTATGATAGTATTGCAGATAAGGATACGGGGAGAGCAGATACGAGCAATATTTTCTTTGTCAACAATAAGTACCTGCCAGGTATTGCAGTTGGTTTGCGTCCTAATTACACATCACCGGCAGATACAGAAGTAACAGGCGATATAAAGATATTCTTCAGAGTACAGGATAGAGATACAGATAATGTAACGGATACCATAGTTTTGAGATGCTATTACTATCAGGGAGGTGTTTGGCATCCTACGGGAAATGTAATAGGAGATACTATTTTAATAGATTCAACACCTAAAAGTGTATATTTTATCAAGGAAGATACAATAATATGGCAATCAATTTCCGATTTACCCGGTGCCGATATTTACACTAATTTTATGATAATCCCTTATGAAAAAGGAGGAGCAGAAGTCGGAGAAGGAAGGGGAGATGAAACCGGGCAATTTCATCTTGATAATGATAGTTTGCCGAGTGTGACGATAATACAGGCACCAACAGGAGAGCAATCAGGAGATGTAGACTCCATAAAATTTGAAGCAAAAGACCCGGAAAATGACCCACTATCCTTTGCTTTCAGATATTCGGTGGATGGTGGTATAACATTTAACTTTACAAATAATGTAACATGGGGGAATATATCGGGTGATACTTTCTTTGCAATATGGCATTCTTTATCCGATGCAGATGGAGTTGACAGGGTGAACACTATGTTTGAAATAATACCTGTGGATGCAGATACGGGTTTCTCGGATACTGCGGTCTTTCACCTTGACAATAATTCTCCACCTTATCTTATATCAATACAAACACCTGCATCAGAACAACATGATACTGTGCCTATAAATTATACACTTGGAGATACAGAAAACGATAATCTCAGAATAATTTGTTATTATTCACTTGATAGCACTACATGGAACAGAGCAAAAATTACAGGAGATACAGCAGGAATTGGTTCTGCGAATTACTCAAATGTTATAAGATGGTTATCAAAAGAAGATTTGCCCGATACTGATTTGTATGTTTACTTCATGATAACACCTTTGGATAGCGATACAGGACAATGGTTATCTACTGCGAGATTTAAGCTTGATAATTTCCAAGGGCAATGGGTTGAAATTTTACCAATAGCAGGTGAGCAAACAGATACTGTTGATATAACATTCAATTTGTATGATTCAATTTCGTGGGATACTTTGAAGATAAGATGTCTTTATTCTACAGATAGTGTGAACTGGTATAATGCACATGTAATTGGAGATTCAATATTTGATACATCGAGATATTCTGGCAATGTGATAAAGTGGTTATCGAAAGCAGATTTACCGGGTTTTGATGGCTTTGTTTATATTGGTATGCAAGCACATGATGGTTGGGATTGGGGACCTTTAAATTGTATTAAAATAAAACTGGATAACAATCAACCGCCCGTTGTTACACTGCAATCTGTGCCTTATGAGGATACAGGAGATGTCGTGATAAAATATACAAAAAGTGATTCAGAAGGTGACCCAATTACTTTAATTTGTGAATATTCAAAAGATACTGGAAAAACTTGGGATACTGCAACTGTGACGATTCATACAGATAGTATAATATGGCATACATGGCTTGATAATCTTACAAAAGAATACTGGAAATTGATTTTCAAAGTAACACCAAAAGATTCGGACCCAGGACAGTGGGATACAGTGATAATTCACCTTGATAACTTCCATCAGCAAAAAGTAACGATACCAGATTCATCTGGGGAGCAATCTGATACCGTTTCTATAATGTTCCAGATATCGGATACTACAAGCAATGATTCAAATATCATAAGATGTAAGTTTGCATTTAATTTACCTTTCTGGACGAAAGCGAAAATAGTTGAAGATACAATTTGGTATAAACCCGGTCCTATTTACACAATTCACTGGCTTTCGAAGGAAGATGCACCCGGTGTGGATGCATGGGTGCATTTCAGTATAAGTGCAAAAGATAGATGGAATTGGGGAATACCAGATACCATTGAATTTAAACTCGATAATAATGAACCTCCTTCAATTTTCCTGCATCCGGTAACAGGAGAAGATACAGGTAAGGTTATAATACATATAGATAGTTTAAAAGACCCAGAAGGTGATAATATTACATTGATTTGTGAATATTCGCTCGATACGGGTAATACATGGCTTACAACGACTAATGCAGTGAAACAGGGAGATAGCATAGTATGGGATACAAGGGCAGATGGATTAACAGGTGAATACCGGGCTTTGTTGTTTAAAGCGCTACCAAAGGATTCTGACCCGGGACAGTGGGATACCGTTTTCGTACATCTCGATAATTTCCATAATCAAAAAGTTGTGATATGGCCAGTGACAGGTGAGCAGACAGATACGGTAGAGATACAATTTTATATTGTGGATACCACAGGTAATGATTCAAATATTATAAAGTGCGAATATTCCACAGGAGGAACATGGCATAGAGCGACGATAATTGAAGATACAGTATGGTATAAAGGAGGTAATCCGGGTCCTACTTACACGATTCACTGGTTATCGAAGAATGATATTTCGGGCTTTGATGATACAGTTTATTTCAGAATATGGGCAAAAGATGAATGGGCATGGGGAATAGCAGATACGATAAAATTCCATCTCGATAATAATGAACCGCCACAAGTAACAATAATTCATGTGCCTCCTGAGAGTATCGAAAATATAAGGATAATTTACAATGTATATGACCCAGAAGGTGATTCAGTTTACCTCTTAAGAGAATATTCTGTAGATGGTGGTGTTACCTGGGATACTCCGACAGATACGATTATTGGAGATACAATTATATGGATGACACTTAAAGATAGTTTATTCTATCAACATAATGCTTTATTCAGGGTAATTCCGAAAGATGCGGATTGGGGTAAGGGTGACACAGTTAGTTTTGTCGTTGATAACTATCATTCTCAATTTGCCGAGCTTGTGACGCCTTCTGGCGAGCAGTCAGGAGATGTGGTGATAAGTTTCAATTTGAAAGACACTACGGGAGATTCCGCGAGTTTACAATGTCAATTTTCACTCGACGGAGTAACTTATCAGGAAGCGACGGTTACGAAATCGTCATGGTATCAGGTTGGCTGGGGTACTTTCACATGGCATTCAAATGTTGATGCTCCGGGTAAAGAGCAGTTTGTGTGGTTTAGAGTGAGAGCGTTTGATGGCTGGAAATGGGGTGGATGGGATACCATTACCTTTAAACTTGATAACAATCAGCCACCATCTGCGCAAATTGTGTATGCACCATCAGAGGATACAGGAAAGATACAAATACTTTGTTGTGTTACAGATTCCGAAGGAGATGCATATACATTAACAGCAAAATACTCAGAAGATGGAGTAACTTGGAATAATGCTACAATAACTTTGATAAAGTCAGATACAGATACAATTATCTGGAATACAAGGACGGATGGCTTAAATCTCGATCATAATGTTTATTTTAGAGTGATACCAGCAGATTCCGACCCAGGAAAAGAAGATACAGTTCAGATAAATGTTGATAACTATCATGGACAAAAAGTAGAGATTACGCCAATAACGGGAGAAGTTTCGGATACGGTTAGTATAACATTTTATCTCAGAGACACAATAAGTTATGATAATGCAGATTTGCAATGCAGGTTTTCTTTGGATGGTGTTAACCGGTATAGTCCAACAATTGTTGAACCTTTGACAAATTATCAACCGAATCGCTATTATACGATACATTGGGATTCAAAAGCAGACCCTCAGGTTACAAATTACGAAGGAATAATTTACTTTACGATGAGAGCTAAAGACGAATGGAAATGGGGACCGGAAGATACGATACAATTCAGACTTGATAACAATGAGCCGCCCACAATAACGCTTGAAGATACATTGTTACCCGAAGATACAGCAGACATTGAAATGGAATTCGGAATATATGACCCAGAAGGAGATGTTATAGATACCATAATATGTGAATATTCAATAGATGGAGGAAATACTTGGGATACAGCATCGGTTACAATTACTTTTTATAACGCCCAAAGAGATACAGGAAGAATAACATGGCATACACTGATAGATTTGCCAGATGTAGAGTACAATTGCTTATTTAAAGCAGTTGCAAAAGATTCTGACCCGGGAGAAGATTTTATATTGAGAGTTAGGGTTGATAATTATCACAAGCCAATAGTTGACCTTGCTGATACATTACCAGAGCAGTATCATGCAGTAACCATACCTTTCACTGTAACCGACTCTTTCAACGATGAAGTTAAGAAGATAAAATGCTGGTATAAAATACTTGGAGATACGATATGGCATGAAG
>CBEVQO010000010.1:0-80711 GCA_965552055.1 uncultured bacterium | reverse complement strand
ATGTCTGGAACAATCGCATGGTTGAGCGTGAGCTCGCACCTGTAACCGGGAAAGAGCCTTATCTAATTCCGCATTTTGACGGCAAACTTGATATAAAGGATTTAACGGCATTCTGCAAAATGTTTGAATGGTATTATTATCATAAAGGATTAAGTGAGCCTTCGGAATATGAGAGATGTAGTTTCCCTGTAACTGTTTTTAAAACAGATAAAGGATACGGTGTTGTAATACGCTTTGTAACTGCAGGAATCGTATGGTTGAGATTTGAAAAGGAGGATTTCGCTTTGCATGTAAATGATACACTATTTGCGATGAGATTGTCAAAAGGAAACAGACAGGATATAATAATTGTCAGTAAAGATGGGATTGAGGAAGTTAAATTAGTTTTTCCGCATTTAAAAGAAAATAAGAAAAAATTTGCAGTTTATTGCTATTCTGACAGAGGTATTCAGGGAAATGTTTTTGATGTTGACTTTTCGCATGCAGGTATTAAGCCATCATTTACAGGGCTAATATCACTGTATCCGAATCCTGCCAGAAAGAATCTCAGGATAAAATACTGTGTATCTAAATCCCAAAACATATCTTTTGTGATTTACGATGCAAGTGGAAGAGAGGTAAGCAGGATTGACGAAGGGATGAAATCGCCGGGCATATATGTAATAAAGAAAGAGCTTAATTTATCACCTGGCATTTACTTTTTAAGAATGAATCGCAAGAGATTGGCTCATAAAATTATAATATTAGAATGAAATTTTAGCTTGACAAAGAAATATTTTGTGTAAAATAAGAGGTGAAAATTGCAGTAATTGGTGCTGGTCATGTAGGTCTTGTAACAGGTGCTTGCTTTGCGGAACTTGGTCATGAAATATTTTTTGTTGATAACGATAAATCGAAAATAGAGAAATTAAAGAAAGGAGAGATGCCGTTTCATGAGCCGGGACTTGAAGATTTGTTGAACAAAAATAAAGAGAGAATAAAATATTTTGATAATGTGAAAAATGGAGTGAAGGATGCGGAAGTAATTTTCATTGCTGTTGGTACGCCTTCGCGTGAAGATGGAGAAGCTGATTTATCCGCAGTTGAAAGAGTTACCACAGAGATTGCAGAAACTTCAACCGGATATAAGCTTGTTGTCGAGAAGAGCACGGTTCCTGTAAGGACAGGAGAGAGGATAAAATTTGTGCTGAATTTAAGAAAGAAAGAAGGAGCGGAATTTGATGTAGCATCCAATCCGGAATTTTTGAGAGAAGGTTCAGCAGTTTATGACTTCTTTAATCCTGACAGAATTGTGATAGGCGTGGAGAGTGAGCGTGCAGAAAAAATATTGCGAAAAATTTATGAACCTATAAAAGCACCGATACTCGTAACGGATATTGAAAGTGCAGAGCTGATAAAACATGCATCAAACTCTTTTCTGGCGATGAAGATATCTTACATAAATGCTATAAGTATAATATGCGACAAAGTTGGTGCGAATATAAAAAAAGTTGCAGAAGGAATAGGACTTGATAGAAGAATAGGAAAAGAATTTTTAAATGCAGGGGTTGGTTTCGGCGGTTATTGTTTTCCAAAGGATTTGAAGGCTTTTTATAAAATTTGTGAAAAATTGGGATTTGATTTTAAACTATTAAAAGAAGTTGAAAAAATAAACATTATGATGAGGGAAAGATTCGTTGAAAAAATAGAGGACATTTTATGGAATTTGCAGGATAAAGTTATTGGAATACTTGGACTTTCTTACAAACCGAATACCGATGATTTGAGAGAAGCTCCTTCAGTTTACATAATTGAAATTTTGAAGAAAAAAGGTGCAAAGATAAAGGCATACGACCCTGTAAGTATGGATAATGCGAAAAAGATTTATCCTGATATTGAGTATTGTAAAGACCCTTATGAGGTAGCGGAAAATGCGGATTGCCTTTGTATAATTACAGAATGGGAAGAGTTTAAAAATCTTGATTTGAAGAAGATAAGGGGATTAATGCGCACACCGGTAATTGCTGATGGCAGGAATATTTTTGAAAGAAGTGAAGTTGAAAAACTCGGATTTATTTACAGAGGTGTGGGGCAATAATGCATGAATTTTTGCTTGCAAGTATGATCGTAAGAACTGCTTTGGATGAGGGGGAGCGATATAAGGCGAAAAGGATAAGAAAAGTTTATTTGAGTGTTGGTGATTTTGCTATGATTAATAAAGAGCAAATTGAATTCTGGGTTAAAGAAGGTTTAAAAATGCGAACGGGCTTTGTATGTGATGTTATTATAAACTCTGTGCCTGTGAAAATAAAGTGCAACGATTGTGGATATATCGGGAGACCTTCGGAGTTCCATTTTGGCATTGCAGAATGCCCTTACTGTGGAAGTATTGATTGTGACATAATAGAAGGAACAGAATGTAAGCTCGAAAAAATAGAGATAGAGTTATGAAGAGTTTGGTTTTAATATTTTTGATATTAGTCGAGCAAAAAGACCCTGCTATTCTTTATAATCTTGGAGTATCTTATTTAAAGAGGGGAATGCATTCTGAAGCCATTAAATGTTTTAAGGAAGCAGTTTCTTTAAAGCCCGATTTCTTTGAAGCATGGAGAGAACTTGGTACCGCCTATTCTTTAATTGAAGATTATAAAAATGCGGTCAATGCTTTGAAAAAAGCAAAAGAATTGAATCCAAAAGATTTAGCAACAGTTTATAACCTTGGAGTGTGTTATTCTAATTTGAAAGAGTATGATAACGCTATAAAATGTTTTAACACGGTTGTGACGAAAGAGCCCGATAATGTATCTGCGTGGTATAATCTTGGTGTAACATACATGCAAAAGGGTGCGAAGATGAGTGCGGTTAATGCTTTTAAGAAAGTTACGGAACTCGAGCCTTCAAACGAGAACGCATGGTATAGTTTGGGAGTACTTTATTATCAGATGAAGGATTATGATAAAGCGATAGAAGGATTTTTAAAAGTACTGGAGATTAATCCAGAGAATGTTTCTGCGTTGAGCAATATAAGTGTTGTTTATAGTTTAAAAGGTGATTATAAATCAGCGATTAAATATCTTGAAAGGGCTACGCAGCTTTCACCTGATAATCCTGATATCTGGTATAATTTGGGTGCCTGTTATTTAAATGAAAATATGGTAGATAAAGCGATTTTGGCTTTTAAGAAAGCAGTTGAATTAAAACCCGATTATACTGAAGCATGGAAAAGTTTAGGAGCTGCGTATGACAGAAAAGGACAATTTGATGAAGCGATTTATGCTTATAAAAAAGCAATGGAGATAACAGGTGAGGAAATAAAAATCGAGAGCAAAAGAGAAGAAGCAGAAGAAAAGATGGATAGATTGGAGAAGACAACTGCTGAAATGTTTTTTGCAAGAGCAAAGCAACTGGAAGAAGAAGGAAAACTTGAAGATGCAGAAACATATTATGATATTGCACTTGTATGGTATCCAGATTTTGTTGATGCAAAAATTAAATTAAAAGAAGTTAGGGAAAAAATAAAAAGGATGAAAAAAATGAGATTAAAGGAAAAAGCAAGAGAATATGAGGAAAAGGGTGATTATGTAAATGCACTCAGGGAATATAAAAAAGCTCTCGAAATAGATACAACAGATAAAGCATTGAAATTAAAAGTAGAAGAGATGAATACGAAGTTAAGTGTAAAAGATGCGAAAAAATCAGCATTGGAGCATTTTACAAAGGGATTAACTTATTTCTCGCAGGATGAATTTCTACTTGCTATAAGGGAGTGGGAAAAAGCTTTAAAACTTGACCCAAGGCTCGATGTAGCAAGGGAATGCATTAAAAAAGGAAGAGAAAGGATAAAAATAGAAGTAGAAAATAGAATAAAAAATGCAGAAAAACTTTTTAAAAAGGGGAAATACAAAAAAGCATTAATAGAGGTGGAAAAAGGTTTAAAATATGAGCCACAAAATGCAAATCTTCTTGAGATGAAAAAGAAAATAGAAGAAAAAATTCGGGAGTTAATCGATAAATATTTAATAGAAGGTGAAGAACTTTTGAAAAAAGAAAGATATGTTGATGCCGAAAGTAAATTCAGGAAAATTTTGTATTATAATCCAAGACACAGGAAAGCATTGCAGATGGTTAAAGCAATAGAGAAGAAAAGGGAAATATTGAAGAAAGAGTATTTAAGAGAATATTATATTCGTGGGATAGAGGCTTATGCTCATGAGGATTATGAGGAAGCGATTTTCTGGTGGGAAAAGGTTTTGCAAATAGATCCGAATTTTGAGAAAGCAAGAAGGAATATTGAGAGAGCGAAGTTTTATTTATCAAAGGAAAAGTGAAGTTAGAGGATAAAATAGTATTTTTAGGGACAGCGGGAGCAAGGATTGCTGTTTTTAAACAGATAAGGGCATCAGGAGGAATATGGATAACACTTGAGGGCGTGAATCTGTTAATTGACCCGGGTCCTGGATGCCTTGTTAGATGTGTGCAAAGTAGAGTACGGCTCGACCCAACGAAACTCGATGCAATAATACTTACTCATGAACATCTTGACCATTCAGCAGATGTAAATGTCATGATAGAAGCAATGACAGAAGGAGGATTTAAGAAAAGAGGAATATTGTTTGCTCCAAGAACCGCACTCGAAGATGAACCCGTAGTATTCAAATATGTAAGAGATTATGTCGAAGAGATTATAGTATTGAAAGAACATGGAGTTTATCCTTTAAGGGGGATAAAAATAAATACCCCTGTAAAACATAAGCATGGTAAAGAAACATACGGCTTAAACATAATAAGTGATAAACTTACGATTTCTTATATAACGGATACTAAATTTTTCCCTGAATTGTTGAAGCATTACAAAGGTCATATTTTAATAATAAATGTTGTGAGGAGATATGAGACAAAGGAGCTTGAACATATGTCTCTTGAGGAAGCCAAGGAGATAATCAGGGTCAATCAGCCTGAGCTGGCGATTTTAACGCACTTCGGTATGACGATGTTAAGAGCAAATCCCCAGAGATTAGCCGAAGAGGTATCAAAAGAGACAGGTGTAAAAGTTATTGCTGCAAAAGATGGTATGGCGATAGATTTAAATGAATACAAAAAGGAGAGAAGGGTCTAAAGATATGATTTCACTGGCACATTTATGTAAATCTTTACAATTTTTGGCTTTCTTGAAGATTTCTTCTTTTATTGTAAAGGATATTTTTTGACCCGTTTTTTTATCCTCACATACGAAAACAGGTATTTCATTGTCAGATTCTTCTATTTTCAGGTTGCATTTACCGATAGTTAAATCCGTACTGCATTGTAATCCATCGATGACACAGGAAAAGGGTTTTTCCATTTTTAACTTTACAACGCAAGATAATTTTGTCTCACCGTTTTTGATAAAATTACGCAAAATAAATCTACCTGCTTTAAATCCAAGTGCTAAAAAAGGACCATCATGTCCATGAAATCTTATAGCTTCTTTGTATGTTAGCATTATTCTTTTAACCTGAACTCAATTGGCTGTTCCATCCATACAGGTACCTTTTTATCGAACATCATCGCCGGTCTGAAGCGCCATTTCTTAACTGCTTCAATAGCTGCCTTGACGAAGGATTCATCCAGGTCTGTTTCTACTACCATCACTTTTCTAACCCTTCCTGTTGTATCAATTATGAATCTAAGCACTACTGTTCCTTCGATTCCTGCTTCTCTACCGAGTTCGGGATATTTTGGTGGCACATATTTCACCAGCTTCGGTTTTACTTCGACTGCGTAGAACTCCGGTATTTTTTGAAGCTCAGGGGTTAAGAGTGCTTCTTTGCCTGTGAAATCGGTTTTTTCAATTGTTTCAACTGCATCTTCTTCTCCTTCTTCAGCTTCAACAGGCATCTTTGGTTTCGGCGGTGGCGGTGGAGCTTCTAATTCTTTCATTTGTTCGGGCATCTCAATAATTTTCTCGGTGACCACTTTTTTGGGTTTGTAGGCTTTTGTTTTTATTTCAGGTAATAATGTTGCTATTAATGCAAAGATACAGAAAGAGGTAAGCCATCCTATTCTCGTCGTAAGGGGAGAATATTTTTTCCAATCCTTTTCCATATTTACCCCCCTTTTTCTTTGAGGGTTGCGAGCGAAACTCTTAAGGCTTCTGCTTCTCTTAGTGCATCAAAAATTTTCGCAAGAACACCGTATCTGCAATCTTTATCCATCAGGATGGAAACAATGATATTGGGATTTGCCATTACTTTCCTTTGCATTATTATATAAACCATATCAGGCGTTACTATACGGTCGTCTATTGATATAACTCCATCCCTGTTTACCCATATATGTGCTATGTTTTTCTTGGGCAATTTCCTTGTTGCTATTGCTTTAGGAAGGGAAACATGTAAGCCCCTTTCTTCCCTGAAAACCGTAGTGAGCATGAAGAAAATTATCAATAGTGTCGCTATATCACCCATACTTGCTGTAGGAATTTCGGGTCTTTCATGTTCCCTTACTTTTAGTTTCATTTTGCCCTCCTTGGTGGTGCAAATGCTATTCTTTCGGCTTTTGCAAGTTTTAACTGGTCAAATACTTTTATAACATCATCGTATTTACATCTCTCATCGATTTTCAGAGAAACAACGGCTTTCGGATTTTCATCGAGCATCTTTCTTATAACTTCTCTAACTTCAAGCAGTGATACATCTCTATCGTTTATCCTTACCTGTCCCAGTTTATTGACATAGACATGGATTATGTTCTTCTTTTTAACTTTTACCTGTTCACCTTTCATCGGAAGGACAATTTGTAGTCCCTTTTCTGCAGTAAAAACAGTGGTCAGCATGAAAAAGATTATGAGCAGGAATGCAATGTCGGACATCCCTGCAAGCGGTATATCAGCTGCCTTTACTTTCTTTTTCCTTTTTCTCATCATCTCGGCCTCTCTTCTAACAAGAATGTTATAATGTCTGTTGCAGCTTTCTCCATGTTCCTTGTGAAGCTATCACCCCTTGTTGTGAAGTAAACATGGAATGCTACCATGGGGAATGCAATGGAAAGCCCTGTTGCGGTAGTTATTAGAGCTTCTGATATTCCTGCAGCTACGAGTGTTGGCTCGACTTCTCCGGCCAGCGCTATCGCATTAAATGCTCTTATCATCCCTGTAACCGTCCCAAGGAAGCCAAGTATTGGGGCTATCGTCGAGACAGCAGCAATCACAGGTAAGCCCCTGTCGATAAAAGCGAGTTCATCTGTGCCAACCGTGGAAGCAGCCTCCTCAAGAGCATCTTTACGAGGACCCACTTTTTTGTATTCCTCGAGTATTGCTTTTGTAATTTTTGCAACAGGCTGTCGCAATTTCGCACACATCTTTATCCCTTCGTCAACCCCCTTTTCCCTCATCGTCCGTTTGAGAGTATCCAAAAATTTGTTAACATTTATCGAAGCAAGTGCATACGAGATGAATCTTTCTATCACATAAGCGAGTCCTATTATCGCACAGAATAGAAGTGGCCACATCACAGGTCCGCCTTTATGAAAGTACTCGACAAATCCTCCCATAACCCCTCCTTTTTTATATTAAACACAAAATACCAGATTGTCAAGTCATTTTTTGTGAAAATTTTAGCTTGACAAATTGATAAATGGATTATCTTTAGTGAAATGGCTGAGTATTTTTTAAAGACACCCTTGACCGATTCTGATATTGAGAAGTTAAGAATAGGTGATAAGGTTTTTCTCACGGGTGTGGTTTATACCGCCCGAGATGCTGCTCATAAGCGTCTTGTGTCAGCTATTGAAAAGGGAGAAAAATTACCGTTTGATTTAAAAGGCGCTGTAATTTATTATGTTGGTCCTGCACCAGCAAAGCCCGGATATCCCATTGGACCAGCCGGCCCAACTACGAGCTACAGAATGGACCCCTTTACACCGATATTACATCAACATGGATTGAAAGCAACCATAGGGAAAGGTGAAAGAAGTAAAGAAGTGATAGAAGCACTTAAAAAATACAAAGCATGTTATTTTGCAGCAACAGGAGGAGTAGCTGCTTTGATTTCAAAATGCATAAAGAAGGCAAAAATAATAGCGTATGAAGACCTGGGTCCGGAAGCTATTAGAGAGCTGTATGTCGAAAATTTACCTTTGATAGTTGCGAATGACTGTTATGGTGGTGACCTTTATAAAGAAGGCAAGCAAAAATATAAAAAATAGGGGGTGTCATGCGTAAATACATAATAATATCTCTTATATTTTTAGTCGGATGCGGTAAAATAGAAGAATCAGTAAATGAACAGGTAGAAAAGGCTTTGCTCAATAGCCCAGTATTTAAATCACTGCGTGGCTTTACTGTAAGAATACCATTGAGAAGTGCGAAAAAAGATACGAACTGGATATGCCGCACCGCCTGGGCTGAAACAGATACCCCTGAAATAAGCTGGGATATAAACATTGGAGAAGATAAAAAATCGGCAGATGTCAACATCACAATCGAATGGCAATATTACATTTACGCGGTTTACAGAGATTCACTTGATACAACCATAATAGATACGGTTAAAAAACCAACAACTTTAACAGGTGAAATTACTTTTAAATTTGAACTCGTTGGAAATACATGGACAATGACTAAATTTACACCACTATTGCTGAAATCCGATTCTCTGCAGGATAAAATTCAAATAGATTCTGTGGTACTAAAAAGCAATACAAATTACCCTGTTATAGCACCTTCAGCTGAAATATCTTTGCAGAACGGTGAAACTCCTTATGTTTTCAATACGGGTGATAGCATTGAAATATTCATGTGGGAAAAAGAAGACACAAATGTTGTAAAATGGCCCTATGCATTCCTGAGCGGGAACCCCCAGGACTACATTAAACCCTATGAATATGATACTACCGAAAAAAGATGGGAAGCATTATGGGTGCCACAAGTATCGGGTCACAAATGGGGTTTCTCCATGATGATGGATTTGCAATCAGCAATAGTTGAGCATGATAATTATGCTATCAGAATTATAGCACTTGGGATACCCTATAATGTTAAATAGGGGGCGAAATGGGGAGGCGTAAGAGTGGTGTTAATGGAAGGGATAGCAGTGCAAAATACCTTGGCGTTAAAAGATACGCAGGACAAATTGTAAAAACAGGAGAAGTACTTGTAAGACAGAGGGGCACAAAAATAAGACCGGGTTTAAATGTAGGAAGAGGCGGAGACGATACTCTTTTTGCATTATGCGATGGTGTGGTGTCATTCAAGAAAGTAAGGGGTAAAACTTATATCAATGTGATACCTGCCGATGCGTGAGATTCATTTTAATCAAATTGTTGAAGCGGTGAAAAAATTGTGCATGGATGCGAATTATTATCTGGGTGATGATGTAAAAGATGCGATAAGAAAAGCACTTGAGAAAGAAGATTCTCCCACTGCTCGCGATATTCTTCAGCAGATTCTTGAAAATGCAGAGATAGCAGAAAAAGAGCAACTTGCTATCTGTCAGGATACGGGGTTTGCAGTATTTTTTGTAGAACTTGGTCAGGATGTAAAAATAGTTGGCGGTAACTATTACGATGCATTCCTTGAAGGTGTTCGTCAGGGCTATAAAGAAGGTTATTTACGCAAATCAATAGTTTTTGACCCTGTTTTTGAGCGCAAAAATACAGGAGATAATACCCCATGTGTCGTGCATACAGAAATAGTTCCGGGTGATAAGATGAGAATTGTTTTTACTCCAAAAGGTGGGGGTTCTGAGAATATGAGTTTTGTTTCGATGATGCCACCTGCGAAGGGAGCCGAAGGCATAAAGCAATTTGTTGTCGAATGCATGGAGAAAGCAGGTGGAAAGCCCTGTCCCCCTGTGATAATAGGAGTGGGGATAGGCGGCACTTTTGAAAAATGTGCTCAACTTGCCAAAAAAGCGCTCTTAAGAGAGCCACTCGGCAAACCAAATCCCGACCCTCGATATGCAAAGTTGGAAAAGGAGATATTAGAAGAAGTAAATAAAACAGGAATAGGACCTATGGGACTCGGTGGCAGGACAACAGCACTTGCTGTTCACATAGAAGTTTACCCCTGTCATATCGCTACCATGCCCTGTGCAGTAAATATGTGTTGCCACGCATCACGACACAAAGAAATAATCCTTTAAATTTTTCCATCAAAAATAAATTTTAAAATTTTTTGTTAGAATTTGGATTAAAATTTTTTATTATAAATAGAGATGGAGAAAAAGGAAAAGGAAAAAAGAAAGGGATGATGACAGAGAGATTAGAATTTTTGAAAAAGAAGGAAATGATAATAAAGCCCTGCCGTTCATTTTACCTGATTTTATATCCCAATGGTAAAAAATTTCTAAGATTTTCAAAACTTGATATTTTGCTGAGATTCTCAATAGAGGAGCTTGATTTTCTGATTCATCACAGATTCTACTGTATTGCTGAATATGGTCTTGTATCTATTTTTAAAAATGACACAGCTGTAATATTGAGGGACAACATTTTTGAGGAATGGAGAATTATTTTGCAAGGCAAACAGAAAGCAGTTGATAGTTTTGCGGAGCTTGAGGCTTATCTTGCTTTGTTAAAAGGGATGAAAAATAAAAGAAGAGGCAAATTTATATGAAGAAGGGGGTAAAATGAAAGAGTATTTAATGCATATCGGTAATCTTGTGCGTTTGCTTTGTGAGAGACAGAATTTGCGAGAAGAAATCTCTTATCGACGATGGAAAGACGATGAATGGAAGGAAAATATGGAAGAAAGGTTAAGAGAAATAGAATCCCAAATTAAACATCAGAGAGCAAAGATAAAAGAGGCAGAAAAAGAAGATATACCACCTGTTAGAACTATCAAAAAATACGGATTCGATGAAAAAGAAAAGGAAATAATATGGGTAATGTTGTTTTTCAATGCTTATGGAAGAAGGAGCAGAGCAGAACATATTCTTTCGCCTTCCGAGATAATACCTTTAATCGCAGATACTGATGACGAAATCCTCACATTGAGGAAATACTTCTATGAAAATGGTAAATTGAGAAGAAACGGGATAATTATTCCTTATTCTGACAGAGGATACACTCTCGATGAATGTGATTTTGTTCTTTCTGAAAAGTTTTTGAGAGAATTTCTTGGACATGAGGAAGATGAAGAAGCTTACAAAATAGATAATGAATTGAAAAGAGAATTTTATTCCGACCTGCTTTATTCAAGGAAGAAAATTTTAATAAAGTCAAAGGGCGATGTCAAAAATCAATTAAGAGAAATAGTACTCGGTTATGCGGGTATCACCGATGATGAAATAAAGAGCAGGAATATTCCGGAAGAAAAAATCGAAAAACTTATAGATGCGGTTAGTGCGATAATTCTTGTCAAAAATTCAGGAAATTTCACCCCGGATGTTGTGATAGAGGAAAAATAGGAGGTATTATGGATATCGAAAAAATGAGAGAAAAATTGGAAAGAGCAATAGAAGGTGAACCATTGTTCCTGACATTTGATGAAATTATGGATGAAACCAAAATTTTGAAAATATTTTTGAAAAATTTAATAAAGGACATGGATAAAAGTGAAGCGATAGATTTTCTGATAAAATTATTGGATGCACCTGTTTACTTTAAAAGAAAGGGGATTAATGTAAGAGAATTTGTCGAGACCTTATTTATAGAAAGATGGCGTGAGCTATCTTTCAGATACGCAAAGAAATACCTGGAGGTTGAATTACCCGAATTAGGTTATGATTTTCATTTTATAGAGCAGGAGGCAGAAGATATTGCGGGTAGCGTGATTGTAAAATTGTTATTGGAATGGCGTAAAAAGGGTATTCTGCATAAACCCTGTTATATAAAAGCATGGGTAAAAAGAGAAGTCGATAAAAGGATACAGCAGATGAGAAAGATTAATCAAATGATAACGGAATACGCAGACGAAAAGCAGATTTCTGTTTTGGTAATAGAAGTTGAGACAGCGAAATATTTATCTCCAAAAGAGAAAAATGTAATTCTTTTATATTTAAAGGGATATTCTCCCAGTGATATAGCGGAAATTTTAAAAATAAGGCGAGAATATGTTGATGTTTTGAAAAGCAGGGCTATTAAAAAATTGAGAAAAGTATTAAAAGGAGGGTATCATGAGGCGTAAAATTTTACACATTATAATCTGGCTTATTCTTGTGATGATATTGATGGGTGCTATAGTTGGCAAATCTCCATCTGCCTTCGGTGTTTGCATGATGTTTGCAGGCATATACTTCGCAATATGGAGGAAAGAGAAATGGATAAGGATAACTGCTCCTGTTTTGGGCTTCATATTATTAATAATCGGGATAGCATCGGAAAAGCCACTACCACCTGTTAAAAAGGCAGAATTAAAAGCGGAACTCGGCGAATACATGGAAGCGATAAAAATTTTGAAAAATATACCAGAAACAGATACATTATTCCCAAAAGCCCAATCTTTGCTTACACTCTATATGGAAGAAGGCAAAAAATATTATCTCAAAAAGATAGATAAATTGCTTCAGGAAGGAGAAATAGAAGAAGCGTTAAATCTTGCAGGAGTATCAAGAGAGCTAATAGGGGAGGAAAATTACGAAAAAATCAGAGAAAAAGCATCGGAAATCTTAAAAGAGCATTATTTAGCGGAGATTAAAAAATTGCTTGATGAAGGCACAGATGAAAGTATAAATAAGGCATTGACTCTTGCAGAAGAAAAGCGCCAAATAATAGGTGAAGATAATTATAAAAGGATAGAAAAAGAGGCAAAATTCATTAAAGTAAAGCGGATAATTAATGAGTTAAAGGGAAAACTTGCAATGGCAGAATCCTTTTATATCATCAAAGATACATATTTGAGGGAATATCCTTTCTGGGATGCACGCAAGGTAAAATTTTTGAAACATCATACAGGACTTACACTTAATACGATAAAATGCATAAAATATGATGAAGAATGGAGTTTCGGCTATAAAGATGGCGATACAGGATTTGTATATTCTGCATATTTACGAAATAAGAAAGATTTGGATGATGTGATAAGCAATGTTTTTGAAAAGTTATTTATGACTTTCCAGCCAAGATGGGAACTTTATAAATATTCCGCACATCCATGGATTTATGATTATAAAAAAGAAGGCAATGAGGAAAAGGTTCTTGCCATTTTAAAGGGTATTTATTTTGATGTTTATGGTGTTAAACGAGAGGGTTACTTTGCTATACTTTTTAAGCATGCGATAGGTAGTGATGAGTTCAAATACAATCCTGAGTGGTCTTTTTACCGTGCGCCAAGTATGGATGAGATATTCTGGGCGGTGCAAATGATGAAAGTAGAATGCGGCTGGTGATACTTGACAAAATTATGGTGTGCTTATAATTTTTCGATGAAATACCTTGATGAGATAATAAAATTGGCAGGAGAAGGCAAAAAGGTTCTGGTGAGGTTAAAGAAGATAAATTCTGTTGATTTTGTATTACATTTGCTATCAAAATTGAGCGATGTTCCTTATGATAGGATAAGAAGTAAAAATTTGGACAAAGAAGATTTATTAAAATTGTGTGAATCTGCGGGCAAATTATCGGATTTACCTATTTATGTCAAAGAAGAGAAAGAAGAACCAATCAAATTCGATGTAGAATTCACAATCTAAGAGGGGGTCAAAAATGGGAGTGGAGAAAGTTTTAAGGAAGAAAAAATCAGGGGTCGAAAAAGTGTTAAAAGTAAAATTTGTCACGGAAGGTGGTATGAGTATCAATGAATTTGAAGAATGGCTAATAAAAGAAATATTCGGGCAATATGAGTTATTCTGGGAAATTGACAAAGTAGCTAAAGCAATAATAGAAAGGAGGGATAATGAGTTTGAAGGAAGAAGTTAAAAAACTTGCTGAAAAAGTTTATAAAGAATTAGGAGCATTTGGATTTATTGACGAAGAGCAATACAGACAGGCGTTGATTTATGAGATGCTTAAAAATGGTCTAAAGTATCTAAAAGATTTAGAGGTACCGATAATGTATGGCGGAAGTATTTTAAAGGGTGGGAAAGTCGATTTAATTGTCTTTGATAAAAATGAGGAAGAAGGAATTATCATAGAGCTCAAAACAGGTAAAGAGCCAAGCAGTAAGGAGATTGATCAATTATATAATTATTATAAAGCAATAAAAAACGCTCCTTCCTTCCCAAAGTTTATTGCTAATAAAATAAAACATGTGATTATTATAAACTGGGTAAAATTGGAAGTTTTGAAAACCGAAGTGAAAGAGAAAGAAAAAATACCTGTAGAAAAAAGTGTATCCGAAATAAGTGAAGTTAAAGACATTGAGATATTAAATTTCGAAATGAAATTGAAGAAAAGCGATAGTTAATTTTTAAAAGAAGGAGGTAAAATGAATGAAGTAATTAAAAATAAGGTATCTGAAAACCGTGAAGAGACGCAAGCGGAAAGGCTGGGGAGATTATTCGAAATTCCAGAAGATATAATTGGAGATGAGGAAAAGTTAAGGAATTACATTATTGAAAACCCGGAAATCTTACAAGTACCTTTAAGAGATTTAGAAGGGATTGATATTGAGCTTGTTCTGTTAGGCAAAGAAATAAAAGGTATAGATTTGTTATTTATAGATGGAAAAGGTTTACTCACACTTGTTGAATTGAAAAGAATAGGAAAGACAGCGGAAGACGTGAGGAAAGTGTTTGCTCAGTTGATTTATTATGCTAGTATTTTAAATAATAAAAGCATTGATGAACTATTTGAAATATTAATGGGAGAAGAATCGCCTCCTACCGATAGTTTAAAAAACTTAGTAAATGCCCTTAAGCAATTTAAAAGCAAGGAAGAACGGGAATGGATATTATTTAATCATGTTTATTATCGAAATCCTACTCCTTCTCCTATTAAAAAAGAAGACGAGGAGTTCAAAAGAAATTTTATTTTCAATTTAGATAACATGTTGAGAGAAGGTAGCTTTAGATTAGTTTTAGCGACTTCAACCGATAATATATCCCAATCTTTACTTGAGATGATCAACTACGAAAATGCAATAAGTCAGAGAGGTAGACAATATGTAGTGATCGGATTCGACAAGGTAAAAATAAGCGAAAAAACTTACATAATTCCTCATTTGATGGGTGCACCGAATTTGCTGAGTTCCTATTACTATAGAGAAGCGAAAAGAAGTAAAAGGCGAACACCTTTGACAGATGAAGAAATTGATTCTCTTATAAAAAGATATAATTTAAAAGAATATGTTGAAATTTTTGATAAATTAGCAAAAGATTTAAATTTAAAGCGTGGGAGAACAGAGAATGGTATCGATTATGCTATAGCAAGACCCCGTCGCAAACTTATTCATTTATATTTGACACAATCAGATAAAAATAAACTTCAGGTAAGAGTATATGTTCATAATTTTAAAGATATTGAAGAAAAGGAGTTTCGAGAGAAATTTGAAAAAGAAGGTTGTAAGGGGAATTTCCATTATTATAGTTATGGAACAGAAGTCCATATGTATTGTAATTCTCCTGATGAATGTAAAAAATTATGCAAAATTATTTATTTACTCTTGAAGAAAAATAATTAATCTTTACTTCCTTTCAGCATCTCCTTTACTAATTTTATTGCGCAGTATTCGCCGCACATTGAGCAAACTTTATCAAAGTGAGAAGGACGCTCTTCCCTCAATTTCTTGAATAAATAGGGGTCTATTGCTAACTCTTCCTGACGACGCCAGTTGAGTGACTTCCTTGCCTTTGACATCTCCAAATCCCATTCAAACGCACCTTTTACACCCTTTACGAGGTCACCGATATGCGCTGCAATACGAGCAGATATAACTCCAATTTTTACATCTTCCTTTGTTGGCAAACAAACATGTTCTGTCGGTGTTACATAACAAATAAAATCTGCTCCATAACTTGCAGCAAGTGCAGCACCCACAGCAGAAGTTATATGGTCATAACCCGGTGCAATGTCTGTAACAATAGGTCCAAGCACATAAAAAGGAGCATTACCGCAATGTTTTTTCTCAAGCATAATGTTTGCATGAATTTCGTTTAGCATAAGATGACCGGGACCTTCAATCATTACCTGCACACCTGCTTTGTTTGCACGCTCTTTTAACTCGCCAAGTAAAATAAGCTCCTGTATTTGCGCTCTATCTGTGGAATCAGCAATAGAACCAGGACGCAAACCATCACCCAAACTCAAAGTAAGGTCATACTCATGGGCAATTTCAAGTAATTTATCAAAATGCTGGTATAATGGATTTTCTTTTTTGTTGTAAACCATCCATGTTAGATGAAAAGCACCACCCCTTGATACAACATCCGTAATTCTTCCCTGTCTCTTTAATCTTTCGAGGGTTTGTAAAGTAACCCCACAATGTACCGTTACAAAATTTACTCCATCTTTTGCATGTTGCTCAATAGTGGAAAATAAATCATCTTCTGTCATAAAAATTATTCCTCCTTTTTTCCTTGCAGAATTTATAGCAGCTTCATAAATTGGAACGGTGCCCATAGGTCCCTTAAAAGCTTCTCTTATAGCGAGACGGAATTTGCGGAGGTCACCGCCAGTAGATAAGTCCATTATCGTATCTGCTCCTGCTTCCTCTGCTACTCGGGCTTTCTCAACTTCTTCCTCAATGCTTGCGTAATCTTCGGATGAACCAATATTTGCGTTAACTTTTGTGCGAAGACCCTTACCTACTGCAACCAATCTCTGTGGTGGCTTTTTACTGTTTGTGAGGATGACAATTTCGCCCTTTGCTACACCATCGCGTATGAATTCGGGAGATAAGCCTTCTTGCCGGGCTATCTCCTTCATTTCTTCTGTTATTATGCCCTTTTTGGCTGATTCTATTTGCGTCATAATCACTCCTGTTTTATCAATTGAATGATTTTTTGATGTTCACTATGCATATCTTTTCGCATTCCCTTTAGTTCTTTTAAAATTTTGGATTGTAAATCATTTTCTGGTTTTCTAAAGACAAGATAAAGAAAGAGCGATACTCCTGCAATGATAAGCAAAATTCCTATGTAAAAAAGCACTTTCATCGTAAATTATTATAATTCATTTTTTATTTTTGTCAAGTGAGTTTTGTTTATCCCACCGCCACCCAGAAATTTTTCAGCACTTTCTAATTTTTATTTATTTTTCAAAATTTTTTCTGTATAGTTTAAGAGCCATTCAATGAGAGGGACTGCTTTTTTATTTTCCACATCTTCTTTTGTATAAATTTCTTCGTGGAAGCCATGGCGATGCAAATCAAATGCTTCAAGCCATGCAGAATGTATTTTCATCTCATTTAATTTTTGTGAAAGCGAAAGTGAAGCCCTTGCAAGCAGTTTGCTCCACCATGTTCCCTCTTTCTTCGCCTCTTTAAATTCTTCAAGCTCAAAATGCTCAGCCAATAACTTTATACAATCTTCCGTTATTTTGTAAAGCTTTTCGCATCCCTGTACTACATTGCCATTTTTCAGATATTCCTTTGCTTCTTTTAATAAATTTTTAAGTTTTTTTAATTTATTCATTTGAAGTTTCTTTTATAAGCCAGTCCATATATTTATCGAACACAAACTCTGCTTCATAAACTATTATCATTGGCACAGAATAGGGATGGATTTCTTTAAGTTTTTCTACTGTCTTCTTATAAATTGATTTCCTTGTTTTTATGAAGATACCGCATTCATCAGCGACTTCGATTTTGCCTTCCCACCAGTAAAGAGATTGCAAAGGAAAAATATTTACACATGCACATAATTTATCACAGAGTAATTTTCTGGCTATCTCAAATGCTTTTTCCTTTGAATCAACAGATGTATAAATCGTTACAAGTTTATCCATTTCTCAAAATTTCTTCTGTATAGTTTAAGAGCCATTCAATGAGAGGGACTGCTTTTTTATTTTCCACATCTTCTTTTGTATAAATTTCTTCGTGGAAGCCATGGCGATGCAAATCAAATGCTTCAAGCCATGCAGAATGTATTTTCATCTCATTTAATTTTTGTGAAAGCGAAAGTGAAGCCCTTGCAAGCAGTTTGCTCCACCATGTTCCCTCTTTCTTCGCCTCTTTAAATTCTTCAAGCTCAAAATGCTCAGCCAATAACTTTATACAATCTTCCGTTATTTTGTAAAGCTTTTCGCATCCCTGTACTACATTGCCATTTTTCAAATATTCTTTTGCTTCTTCAAATAAGTTTTTTAAATTTTTCAATTTGTTTCTGACTTCGTTCATCGGATATTGTATTTATTATTTGAAAAAGTCAAGTAATAACTTGACAATATCCCATTTCACTTAAAATTTATGTGATTGCAATAGTTCCGATAGGTGATGTTGATTCTACCCTTTTAGATTATCTTCAACAAAATCTCGAAAAAATTTTCAACCCAAAACTTGTAATCGAGAGAAAAATTGATATTCCTCAATCTTCCTATAATCCCCAAAGAGGTCAATATATGGCAGAAAAATTCATTGAGAGTTTAATTTTAAATTTTAGAAAATCCAACTACGATAAAATACTTGGTATAACAGACCTTGACCTCTATGTTCCTAATTTAAATTTTGTTTTCGGCTTGGCATCGGCTATTGGTGGAAGATACTGTGTTGTCGCTCTAAAACGCCTCTATCCGGAATTTTATGGAGAAAATTCCGATGATTCTCTTTTCAAAGTAAGGGCATTAAAAGAATGTGTGCATGAATTGGGGCATTGCTTTGGACTTCATCATTGCAATAATCCAAAATGTGTTATGTTTTTCTCAAATTCAATATGGGATACCGATAGAAAATCTTATAATTTTTGTGATAAATGCAGAAAATTAATCGAAAATGAAATTAAAAAGCAGAGATGAGATAAAGGAAATAGCAGAAAGATTAAGAAAAGAAGGTAAAAAGATAGTTTTTACAAATGGATGTTTTGATGTGATACATCCCGGTCATATAAAAAGTTTTAGATTTGCAAAATCTCTTGGAGATGTTTTAATCGTTGGATTGAATTCCGATTCATCTGTAAGAAGGATAAAGGGAGAGAAGCGTCCGATAATTGATGTGAAGGGAAGGTCAGAGATATTATCCGCTATTGAATATATTGATTACATAGTAATTTTCGATGAAGATACACCGGAGAATTTGATAAAAGTGATAAAGCCAGATGTACTTGTGAAAGGTGAAGATTGGCGTGGTAAAAAGGTTGTTGGTGCGGATTTTGTGCAATCTTACGGCGGAAAAGTGGAGTTTTGCCCTTTATATCCAGAATATTCGACAACTAAAATAATCGAGAAAATACTCGAAAAATATGGTAAGATTTAAAGATTCGCTTTTGTCAGGCAAATTTGTTTATACTGCGGAAGTTTATTTACCACATGGTTGTGATATAAAAGCTTTTAAGAGGAATTTGAGAAAATTAAAAGGGATAGTGGATGCTGTTAATCTTACTGATAATCAGCGTGCTCTTTTACGCCTTTCACCCTTAGCAGGTGCGGTTACTGCTCTCAAAATTGGTATTGACCCTATTTTACATGTATCGTGCAGGGATAGAAATAGATTGGCGATACAGGCAGATTTGCTGGGTGCATGGAGCATGGGTGTGCAAACAGTTTTACTCATTACTGGAGACCATCCCTTTTCGGGTGAAAAATATAAAGATGCAAAACCTGTGTTCGACCTTGATTCCGTAAATTTGATTTTACTTTGTAAAAAATTAAATGAAGGTATAGATTTTGAAGGATATAAGTTGAAAGGCAAAACCGATTTTTTCATAGGAGCAGCCGTAAATCCTTTTAGCACACCTCTGGAGCCCGAGTTAATAAAATTTGAGAAAAAAATAAAGGCAGGAGCACAATTTTTCCAAACACAAATAGTTTTCGATACAGAAAAATTTGAAGAATTTATGAAATATGTAAAAAAATTCAATACAAGGATAATAGCAGGGATAGCAATACTCACATCTTACAGATTTGCTGAATTTATGAAAAATAGGTTACCCGGTGTATATATACCCGATGAGGTGATAAAAAGGTTGAAATCTGCAAAGGATGTACAGGAAGAAGGTTTTAAAATATCACTTGAAATTGCGAAGGAAATAAAAAACTTATGCGATGGTTTTTACATAGTTACAATGGGGAAAGAGAGGTTCATTCCGGATTTTGTATCAGAACTTAAAAGTTAAAGCAGAATGGATTTTACTATCCTTAAAATTTCCATCAGGGATGCCCAGCCATATTCCTACGAAATAATTCTTAGAATCGATGAGTAAACCCGCACCATATCCATAATGTGATTCTTCAAAAATCGCTTTGTCATAGAATATTAAAAATTTTAAATATTGATTTAAAATTTTTCCTACTTCGATGTTAAAAATTTTAAAGTCCTTTGAAGAAAATTGCATTTCTTTGAATCCTCTTAAATTTTTTAAACCACCAATGTAGTAAACATCAAAATCAAAGGATGTGTTTATTTTTCCAAAGATGAATTTTATCTGTGCGAAAACATTTTTTCCAAAATGTAAGTCTCCTGCATTGAAGAATTTTTCTAATTTTTTTGAAAATAATATTTCTGTTTTATTTTTGAAAAATTTTGTAAAAATTTTTACACCTGTTTGTGCGCTGTATTTATTTTTATAGTTTTCGGAGAAAAATCTAAAACCCCAGAATGGCGAAAAAGAAGGAGTTTCGTATAAAAGTGAAAAATTAAAATCAAATGTCATATTAACAGAATCATTTTTCCATATTTTGTAATTTAAAATTTGATTAAAAGTTAAATTCCTGAAGATATAGGGGAGATAAAAATCTGCTTCGATGGAAGTATAATCCTTCATTTTTTCAGCTTCTATTGAAATTGGAAAAAGATAATTTAAAAAATTCTTATCTTGATACTGGAGATTTAAAAAAATTTCTTTGTAATAACCCAAAATTATTTTGAATTTAGAAGATTTGCGAAAATAAAAAAATATTTCACCATTTTGGGTTAATTTTAGGCTGTCATAGCAAAAGGAATATTTCAAAAGTTTATTCCTGCCCATTTTTATCTTTTTATAAGTGAATATTTCTCCGTTTCTGGTGTTGAAAAATTTTTTTAATCTTTCTTCTTTTATCTTGATGTTTTTTGAAGAGATTTTTTTTACGATAAATTTTTTTCCTTTTTCTATGTTTAAAGTTAATGTTGCAGAATCTTTTTTAATCGTTATCTGGGGTTTTACGATGCAAAATGGATAACCTCTGTTAGCGTAATATTCCAAAACTCTGTTAATTATTTTTTCGACATTGCTCTTATTTAGTTTTTCATTTTTAAATTTTTGGATATTTTGAGGAAGGGAATCTGTTGCTTCTATTTTTGTTAGTATAATTGTTAATATTATTTCAATCAAGGAATAGATAAGTTTTCCACTTTTCGTCTGGTAGTTTTGAGTTATGCAATAAGAATAAGATAAAATGAGGTTTAGAAGGTTTTTTAAGCAATTTCATTCCTGCTTCTTCAAGTGTTCTTCCTCCTTTTTTTGCGTTACATTCTGCGCATGCACAGACGAGATTTTCCCATGTATCTTCGCCGCCAAGTTGCTTTGGAATGACATGGTCGATGGTTAAATTTCCGCCCTTTTTGCCACAATACTGGCATGTATAATGGTCTCTTTTCAAAATGTTTTTCTTTGTCAAGGGAATTTCTCTTCTTCTAATTTTTACATAATATTTTAATCTTATTACGCTCGGTGCATCTATTGAAGTTGAAGGTGACCTTATTTTAAAGTCATATTTTTCCAGCAATTCTGCTTTATCAAGATAGAGGAGAGATATTGCCCTTTTTATTTTTGTTATATTTATAGGTTCGAATGTATTATTCAGTACGAGGACTGGCTTTTTCAATCTTCCTTCCCCTTTTCCCACCATAATTTATCTTCCAGTTTTTTGCGAAGTTTTTTTACACTTTCTATTGCTTTTGTAGCATAGTCCGACCATTTGGAGTCTTTTCCTGTTTTTGCTTTCTCATAGAATTCAGTTGCTTTTTTGCATTCTTCTACTCCTTTCTCCCAATCGCTGGCTTTATCGCTTTTGTAATAATTTTGTGCAAGTTTAAAATGGATGTCACCTGCAAGGCACAGTAAAATCTGGTTGCCCGGATTTACGGAAAATGCTTTATCAAGATAAACTTTAGCAGTATCAATGTTATCTGCATCTATATAAATTTTGATTATCCGGCTGTAAGCAGGTATGTAATCGGGTTTGAATTTCAGTATTTTTTTGTAATATGATAATGCAGAGTCGGGTAATTTTTCCTGTTCCTCAAAAATAACACCTATTTTCATTAATGCGCTTACATTTTGTGGTTGTGCTTGTAAAACTTCGCGATATTTCTTTTTGGCATTTACAAAATCTTTTAAGTTGAAAAGTACTTCTGCGAGAGCTTCTTTAACTTCGATATCTTTTTTCAGGAGTTTCTCTGCCTTTTCGAGTTCCTTTTTTGCTTTTTCGTTCTCACCTGCTGCGAGATAGGCTTTACCCAATCTTTTTCTGAAAATGCCTTCTTTGGGCTTCATTTTCACTGCGCGTTCATAATTTTCTATTGCGGTTTCAATATCTCCCATAGCTTCGTAAACCATTCCCATACCGTAATATGCTTTTGCAAATTTCTTTTTGTGTTTTAAAGCTTCTCTAAAGTGATTAAGTGCTTCCTGATATTTCCCTGATTTCAAAGCAAAAGCTCCAAGTGCATAATGTCCTTCTGCCGGGTCAAGGTCTATCAATTTTTTATAGGTCTCTTGAGCTTTATCTTCCATTCCAATTCGTGTATAACAATCTGCCAGTAGCACATAAGCATCTCTAAACTGAGTTGATTCTGCTATTGCACGCTGTAGGTTGCGGATAGCATCGTTGTATTTGCCCATGCGATAATATTGATAACCTATCGAGTAATAAATTTGAGCAGGACTGGGTTCTTTTTTCTCTTCTTCAGCCTCCTTTTTCTTCTTTTTCGCCTCAGCATTTAAGAATAGAAATACCAATAATGCTAATGCTAAAGATTTTTTCATAATGCCCTCCTTGCTGGTCTATCCGTTATAACCGTGCCGCCAGAGTCATCTGCTCTTGCTTTTAAGAAGAATGTCTTTTTGGGGTCAGGAGTTATGTATTCTACCTTCTTATCTTTAAAAGCAGATACAAGCTCGTCCCATTTATTGACTATCCTTACTGTGCGCGAAAGTTTAACATCTCCTTCTTTAAAAATACCATAAATTACAAAGCCCCTGGTTGTATCTTCCGATACATAAACAGGAGGTTCCGTAAAGTAGCTTATTGCTTCTTCCCATCTATCTATCACTTTACCGCCCATTGTAGTTTCTACGAAAGCAGGTCTCACAATTTTTTCAATATCATATTTTTCCGAAGGAAATGCTCCCTTTTTTCTCCAGTATTCTAAAATAGCATCTGACATTTTATCTATTGTTGCCTGAGCAAGCACAATTTTGGCAGATTTTATCGCATTTTCTCTCATATTGAGTAACTCTTTCAAGGTCTTTTGAACAGCTTCAAAACTCGCTATCGAAGATTTTAAAAGATCGGCATACTTTAACTTCTTTTGTAAGTGGTCATGTAATTCAATAATCTGCTCGATTTTTGATACTACTTCTCTTTCTTTCAGGTTTTTCTTAAGCAAAGAAAGTTCCTGTTTTAAAGGATAAACCTTAAAGCCTTCTGCACTCTCTTTTTGCCACTTTTTATAAAAGCACATGAATGTTGAATAAATATGGTCAAAGCAATCATAAACAACTTTCTTATTTGAGAAAATCTGTCTCAAAGAATCAACGAATTTTACTGCAAAGGGTAATAATGTAGAAAGGCTTTCCCTTGCTGCTATTTCCATCTTTTCGGGATGATAGGTTTTTGCAATGGAATCACATTCTTTAACCAGCTTCAGAATTGATAAGGTTTCCGGAATTTCCCCTCCATAAGCTAATTCATTTTCGAATTTTCTCAATATTTTTTCTATTAGTTTTAGCCTGTTAAAGACATTCTCATCCTTTATTCCTGCGCATTTTTCGAGCGTACTTCTTACGATGTTTATTTTATTTTTTGCATCGGCTACCCTGAGGATATGCTGGCGAACTTCCTCTCCCTCTACGCTCTGTACTTTGCTGAGATAAAAGGAAAGAACTTCTTTTAAATTTGAGCCCTCGGGTGGATACTGGCCATGGTCAACCCTGTATTGTTCTATCGCATTTCTTATCTCCCGTAGATTCCTTTTTGCCTGACGCACTTTAGCAATATCATGGAATCCGCCTCTCGCAGTACAGCCCACAATCCCTGCTACTATTAAAAATAAAAACTTTTTCATTTTACCCCCTTTTTAGTGGAGGCGGTGGGACTCGAACCCACGACCTTCTCCATGCCACAGAGACGCTCTCCCGCTGAGCTACGCCCCCATCTTCACTAATTTAATGAAAATACCCATTTGTCAAGTCAAAATTTATTGACAAAATAAAATTTCAGGTATAATCTTCAAAAGGAGGAATTATGGATTACAGAGTAAAGGATTTGGGTCTTGCGGAACTCGGTGATAAAAGGATAAAATGGGCACAAAATCTTATGCCAGTGCTTAGAGAAATTCGTAAAGAATATGAGAAAGAAAAACCATTAAAAGGGGTGAAAATAGGATGCTGTCTTCATGTTACAACAGAAACAGCAAACTTAATGTTAACACTGAAAGCAGGAGGTGCAGAAGTTAGATTATGCGCTTCAAATCCTCTCTCAACCCAAGATGATGTAGCAGCAGCACTTGTAAAAATTTACAATATACCCGTATTTGCGATTAAAGGAGAAGAAAGAGAAGAATATTACGAGAATATAGATGCTGTTCTTGATATGAAGCCAGATATTACAATGGATGACGGAGCAGACCTTGTATCAACACTTCATTCCAAAAGAAAAGAAATTGTAGAAAATGTGATAGGCGGAACAGAGGAAACAACAACAGGTGTGATAAGATTAAAACAAATGGCAAGAGAAGGAGTTTTAAAATATCCTATAATTGCCGTAAATGATTCATATACCAAATTTTTATTTGACAATAGATATGGAACAGGTCAAAGCACTATCGATGGCATCCTGCGTTCTACAAATATTTTGCTTGCCGGCAAGAAAGCGCTTGTATGCGGATATGGATGGTGTGGTAGAGGTATAGCTATGCGGTTAAGGGGCATGGGTGCAATTGTTTATGTGAGCGAAGTAAATCCAGTTCGTGCAATAGAAGCAATTATGGATGGTTTTACAGTGAAAAAATCAATAGATGCGATAAAAGAAGCTGATTTAGTTATCACAGCAACAGGCGATATAAATGTCATAGATAAAGAACATATTGAGAATGCGAAGGATGGCTGTATTTTATGTAATTCGGGTCATTTTGATGTTGAAATAAATAAAAAAGCATTGAAAGAATTATCTCAGGAAGTGAAAGAAGTTCGTCCATTTGTTGAAGAATACAGATTGAAGAATGGAAAAAAGATTTTTCTACTTGCAGAAGGTCGTCTTGTTAATTTATCAGCAGCAGAGGGTCATCCGCCGGATGTTATGGATATGAGTTTCGCAAATCAGGCGCTTGCCGTCAAATATATAAAAGAAAATTATAAAAAACTTGAAAAGAAAGTTTATAAACTCCCGGATGAAATCGATGAAGAAATAGCAAAGTTAAAACTTGCATCAATGGGTATAGAAATTGATGAGTTAACAGAAGAACAAAAGAAATATCTTTCGTCATGGGAGATGGGCACATAGATAATGTCGTGATACTTGCAGCAGGCAGAGGAAAACGCCTGAACAAAATTACAAAAAATATACCAAAATGCCTGATAGAGATAAAAGATAAACCCATAATTTTTCACAACCTTGAAATTTTAGAAAAAAATGGTGTTAAAAATGTTGCCATTGTGGTTGGGTATATGGCGAGAAAAGTTATAGAAAAGATTAGAAGTAGAAATTTTAAGTTGAACATTATGTTTGTGTTGAATAAGGAATGGGAAAAAACCGATAATCTTTATTCTTTATGGTGTGCTAAGAATATTTATACAAAATTTTTGCTGATGATGAGTGATCATCTTTTTTCTCCAAAAGTTATAGAAAAAATGTTAAATTTGGATTTTGATGATAAGATTTTGAAAATAGGGGTTGAGAAAAAATGGCCAGGTTTTGAGGATTGTAAGGTCAGGATAAAAAGGGATTTAATTGTGAAAATCGGCAAAAAGTTATTAAGCAGATATGTTGATACTGGTATTTTTATATGCAAATCTGACATTTATAAATATGTGGAAGCTGCTTTGAAAAAGGGCAGGTCAAAGTGGTCGGAATGTATACAAATTATGGCAAAAGATAAAAAAGTAGGCTACTATCTCATAAATGAATTGAGAAAAAAGAGAAAAGAAATCTTATGGTGTGATATAGATACAGAGAAAGACCTTAAAAGAGCCCAGAAAATTTGTTGACAATTCAATTTCGTGTGTAAAATTAATTGATGAATGATTTAAAAAATAAAGCAGTAGATATAATTAAGGAAATAATCAAAAAAGAGATTTTTGAAGATAAACTTTTTCAATATGCTTCTAAACATATAAGAGAGAAAGGCGATAAAGAGCCTTATTGTAATCAAATTTTATTTGTAAATCTTTGGAAGAAATTAGGGAAAGATAAAGTTGACGCAAAGCCTTATTCTACAATAAAGGAGAAAGAAAAAATTTGGGATATAATAATTAAAAATAAAGATATGGAAATCTTAATTGAATTAAAGGGAGGACCCTGGAATTTTCATGAAAATTCATTAAAGCAAGATATAAATAAATTAGCCAAAGATATTTATAAAATCGAAGGAAAGGAAAAATATGGTTTTTTATTGCTTATTTCTTATAAAAATAAGGACGAAAAATGCAAAGAATTGTATGAAAAAATAAGTAAAATAAAAGAAAATGGAAAGGTTAGAATCGCAAATCAGATATTTGAGAAAAAATGGCTTCTTGAAACGGATGAAGTTTACGCTACATTATTGGAATTATTCAGACCGGATTTAACACAAATGAAAAAATTAATAGGTAAGTATAAAACAAAAGAAAATGACATTTCAAGGAATCACGATAAATATTTGACAGAAATAATAGAAAAATGCCAGAGCTAGTTTTTGTAGATACTTCAGCTTTTTTCGCTTTACTTGTAGAAAACGATGAATTTCATGAAAGAGCAAAGGAAATATTTTGAAAATGAAATCATAAGAAATGGTTATAATTTGGTGACAACTTCATATGTGATACTCGAAACTATTACACTTTTGCAATTCAGAGTAGGATTAAATGCAGTGAAGGATTGGAGAAATATTGTGGAGCCTTTAATATATATTCATTGGGTTGATAAAGCATTACATGAAAAAGCTTTAGAACATTTATTATCTGGGAAAAATAAAAATATAAGTCTAGTAGATTGGACAAGTTTTCTTTTTATTGAAAAATACAAAATAAATAAAATTTTTACCTTTGATAAGCATTTTAAGAATTATTTCGCCAATAAAGGAGTAGAAATTCTGTAAATTTTTCACTACAGATGGTATATCAAAAAGGTCTTAAACTTGACTTTTGAAAAATCAGAATATTATAATTTGTGATTGATAAAATTATCGTAAAAGGTGCAAGAGTTCACAATCTCAAAAATATAACTGTTGAGATACCAAAAAATAAACTCATAGTTATAACAGGGATATCTGGCTCCGGTAAATCATCTCTTGCTTTTGATACAATTTATGCAGAAGGTCAAAGGCGCTATCTTGAATCGCTTTCTGCTTATGCACGGCAATTCCTCGGTATGATGCAGAAACCCGATGTTGATGCGATAATAGGGCTTACTCCCACAATCGCAATAGGACAGAGGACACCTTCAAAAAATCCAAGGTCAACCGTTGGAACCGTTACAGAAATTTACGATTATTTGCGACTTTTATTCGCAAGGATAGGAGTACCTTATTGTTATAAATGTGGAAGAGAAATAAAATCGATGACACTCGACCAGATAGTTGATAAAATTCTGGAACTACCCCGGGGTGCAAAAATAATGATACTTGCACCAATTGTGAGAGGCAGAAAGGGAGAATACCGGGAAGAGTTTAACAGGTTAAAAAGAAGGGGCTTTACAAAAGTTAGGGTTGATGGTGAAATTTACGATGTGGAATCACCGCCTGAACTCGAAAAATATAAAAAACATGATATTGAGATTGTGATAGATAGGTTGATAGTTTCTCCCGAGATAAGGAAGAGGTTGGCGGATTCTGTTGAGATGGCACTTGCAGAAGGCAAAGGTATGGTTTATGTTCTTGAAATGCCCGATAAGTTGCATATTTTCAATACAAAACTTGCATGTCCGCACTGTGGGGTAAGTTACGAAGAAATATCTCCCCGTATGTTTTCTTTCAATTCACCTTATGGTGCGTGTCCAAAATGCCATGGTCTTGGAATAAAAATGGAAATAGACCCAGAATTGTTAATCTCTGACCCTTCTCTTTCTGTATATGAAGGAGCGATAGAACCATGGGGCGAACCAAGATATAGATTGAGATGGGAACTCGAAGACCTCGAAAGAAGGAAAGGAATAGACCTATCAAAACCCTGGGAAGAATTAACAGATGAAGAAAAAGAAGCAGTTTTATATGGTGATGATTATTTTGAAGGGGTGATTCCCCATCTTTTGAATAAATATTTTGAAACAGAATCAGAAGAAGTAAAAGAGTGGATTGAACAATATATGATTTATTTACCGTGCCCCGAGTGCAAAGGAGCGAGATTAAAAAAGGAAAGTTTAGCAATAAAAATAAGGGGCAAAAATATAGCAGAGATAACGGATATGACGATAAAAGAATGTATGAAATTTTTTAACGAATTGGAATTAACAGAATACGAAGAAAAAGTTGCATCCCAGATAATAAAGGAGATTAAAAGGCGTTTACAATTTTTGATAGATGTTGGTCTTGATTATCTTACACTTTCTCGTCGCGCAGATACTTTGTCTGGTGGTGAAGAGGAGCGAGTTCGCCTTGCCACGCAGATAGGTTCGGGGCTCACAGGTGTTACCTATATTCTTGATGAGCCAACGATTGGCTTGCATCAGCGAGATGTAATGCGACTCGTTAATACTCTGAAACAGTTAAGAGACCTTGGAAATACCGTAATTGTTGTTGAACACGATAAATCAACGATAATGAATGCAGATTATATAATTGACCTTGGACCAGGGGCAGGTGAGTATGGTGGTAGAGTGGTTGCAACAGGTCATCCTAAAGATTTTATAAAAAATGATGGTTCGTTGACGGCAAAATATCTATCAGGAAAAGAAAAAATTGAAGTACCAAAAGAAAGAAGAAAACCAAAAGGAAAATATTTAACAATAAAAGGAGCAAGGCATAACAATTTAAAGTCAATAGATGTTAAAATACCACTCGGACTTTTTGTTGTCATCACAGGGGTATCTGGTTCGGGAAAATCCAGTTTGATAAATGATATTTTGTATAAGGCATTGAAGCGTCACTTTTATAAATCAAAAGAACCACCGGGCGACCATGATGCAATCCTTGGAATTGAAAATATAGACAAAGTTGTATTTATCGATCAGTCACCGATAGGCAGGACACCTCGCTCAAATCCAGCCACCTACACAGGGGTGTTTACCCCGATACGGGAATTTTTTGCAGAATTAAAGGAATCGAGAGCAAGAGGGTATAAACCCGGTAGATTTAGCTTCAATGTAGCAGGTGGCAGGTGTGAGGCATGTAAGGGTGAAGGCATGATAAAAGTTGAGATGCATTTCTTACCCGATATTTATATACCTTGTGATGTTTGTAAAGGGAAGCGATATAATAGAGAGACACTTGAGATAACTTACAAAGGCAAAAATATAGCAGATGTACTTGAGATGTCGGTAACAGAAGCACTTAAATTTTTCGAAAACATTCCAAAGATAAAGCGCAAGTTACAGTTGCTTTATGATGTGGGTCTTGGCTACATAAAACTGGGACAACCTGCTCCAACTTTATCAGGAGGCGAAGCACAGAGAGTTAAGCTTGCAAAAGAATTATCAAAAGTTGCAACGGGTAAAACCCTATATCTGCTCGATGAACCCACAACAGGTTTGCACTTTGAAGATGTAAAGATGCTTTTAAATGTTTTACAGCGCCTTGTTGACAGAGGAAATACTGTTGTCGTGATAGAACATAATATGGAAGTGATTAAGTGTGCTGACTGGATAATTGATTTGGGACCCGAAGGTGGAGATGAAGGTGGTTACATCGTTTGTGAAGGTCCACCAGAAAAAGTAGCACAATGCGAAAAATCATATACGGGAAAATTTCTGAGAGAAGAATTAAAATCGCATTAATATTTTTGCTAACAATTTTTCTGAGATTTTTTCTTTTGTTTAAATTTAAAGATGTGATTGATGCTGACCAGGCAGTATCTGGCATTATAGCGCTTCATATTGCAGAAGGGAGGCATTTTCCTCTCTTTTACTATGGTCAGGCATGGCTTTTCCCTCTTGATTCATATATTGCTTCAATTTTTATAAAATTTTTTAAAAATAAGATTATAGCGATAAAATTGGGCTCACTCATTCTTTACTTTATCGGTTTTTTCCTTTTCGCGTGTCTTTTAAAAGATAACTTAGCACTTTTTCTTTTTGGATTGTCGGGCTATCCCTTATTTTATTACAGTTTAAAAGAATTGCATATCGCTACTGTTTTGTGGGGAATAATATTATCAATTTTGTTTTTTAAAATTTATAATTCAGATAAAATCTGGGTTTATATTTTATATGGCTTTTTATCCGGATGGGCTTTAAATTTCAATTATCTAACTGCGTCTTTCATTTTATCAGCACTTATTCTTATTTTACTTAGAAGAGAGTATAAGAAGATATTTGTAGTATTACTGGGGATTTTTCTGGGTCATCTTCCTGTTTTTATACGCAATACAACATGTGATTTCCTGACTTATAAATTTCTGGTAGCTTCATTAGCAGGATATTCTCCTTCTACTCTTTTCAGTTATTCTTTTTCTTTGCGTATCTCCAATATTTTACAATTTTTAAATATCAGATTTTCGCCTTCTATTTTATTAATCTTATCCCTGTTGAACATTCCGATTTTCGGCTTCATAATTTATGATATTTACAGGAATCGCAACAAAGATTTCAAATTTCTGTATTTCCTTTTAACTCTTCTGTTTTTCTTAATTTTCTGTTCGAAGAGGGTTCGTTATCTTATAGGTGCTTATGTTCCGCTGTATTGCTTAGTTTCTTACTTACGCAGGAAATTGCTTTTAATTCCTGTTCTTATTTTGAATTTTTCTGTTTATCTTTTTGAGATTAAAAAAGAAACCATTTCACGGCCCATTAAACAAATCGTAAATTTTTTAGAAGATAAAAATTTGCATTATGGCTATGCCACTTATGATATTGCTTATCCTGTGATATTTTTAACATCGGAAGAGATTGAAGTTTCAACATTTTCAGGTCCCGTATTTGTTGCGAGATACAGAAAATATATAGAAGATGTCGATAGCGCCCAAAGGGTGTTCTATATCTACAGAAGAGGAGAAGAAAAATTTTTAAAAGAATATTTGAAAAAGAATAACATAAGTTTCAAAGTGGAGCAAATTGATGATTATTTGATTTTTTATGATTTTAACGAAAGAATTTATCCACAGGATTTCTTACCCGATAATATGAAAAAGCATATAGAACATGAGAAGAAAAGGATTTATTTCTGGAAACTTTCTTATTGACAAACATGTTATTTGGATAAAATTTAATGTAGGAAGGAGGGGTTATGTTGGGTTTTGTTTTTGGTATTTTAAGCTTTGTGTTTTTCTGGGCACAGGCATGGTTTTCTGTTAAGAATATGCGGCCTGCTACTGATGTTTTTCTTGCGCTAACAGCACTATCATCGTTATTCGGTCTTTATTACGGTAATAAAGATTTTCATGGTGATAAACCCGACCTTGGTGACTTTGCGCGCTGGATATCTGCACTCATGATGTTTGGAGCAATTGCCTCATGGATACTTTATGAAACACCTTTTAAATTCGGATAGGAGGTAAAATGGAAGAAATAATGGAAATTTTGAAGATGGTAAAAGAAGGAAAATTATCCCCTGAAGACGCAGCAAAACTTATAGAAAAAATCAAAAAGAGGGAAAAAGAAAGTTTACATACAGGTATTTTTGAGACGATATTTACTACAATAGGAAATGTTTTTGATACAGTATCTTCGGTATTTCATTCCTTTCCTGAGTTTGTTGGTGCGAAATTTGGCAGAAAAATAGAAGAACACACAATAACTTTGACACCTTCCGATGAAATAAGAATAAGGGTAACAGGTGGAGATGTGTATATCAATACTTCACCTGATAAAGAAATGAAGTTTTATGGTAGAATTACCCATACAAAAAGGGAAGCCGAAAAAGTTATAATTGATGCAATTGAGGATTTAAAGGTTGAGACACCAAAGGTTAAGAATTTAGATATTATGATAACAGGGGGCGACCTTTCTGGCAATTTGATTACTGATAGATTGACAGCAGAAATAATGGGAGGAGATGTTTCTTTATCTTTAAAGGAGATAAATTCAGGCTCTTTGCATTGTGTGGGTGGTGATATAAATTTAAAACTTGGTGAAAATTTAAATTTGCAAATAGATGCACTTGCAAGATTTGGCGAAGTTACATGCGATTTGCCACTTACCTTTGATATAAAAGAAGAAAACAGGATAAAAGGCATTCTGGGTGAGAAAAAGGGAGAATTAAATCTACGCACTACGGGCGGCGATATAACGATAGAAAAGGTTTGATTTTCAAAGGAATACAAAAAGTATCTTTTATAGACTATCCCGAAAAAATATCCTGCGTTTTATTTACAGGAGGATGTAATTTTAGATGCAGATATTGTCATAACCCAGAATTGGTAATAGGCTACGAAGATTTACCCGACATTACAGAAGATTTTGTATTTGATTATCTTGAAAGGAGAAAAAATTTACTCGATGCAGTTGTAGTGTGCGGAGGTGAGCCCACATTACATAAAGATTTGCCCGATTTTTTAAAGAAAGTGAAAGAAAAAGGTTTTTTAACAAAGTTAGACACAAACGGAACAAATCCCGAAATGATTGAAAAATGTTTGCCATATCTTACCTACATCGCTATGGATGTGAAAGCATCACCAGATAGATATAGTGAAGCTGTGGGCGTTAAAGTTGATTTGTCGAAAATAGAAGAAAGTATAAATATAGTTAAAAATAGTGGTAAAAACTATGAATTTAGATTGACACTTTTTCCCTATTTTTTCAAGATTGAAGATGCATATAAACTGGAAAAATGGTTAAAAGATGCAGAACTTGTGGTGATACAAAAGCCTCAAACAGTGAAAACACTTGACCCATCAATAAAAGAGGCGAGATTATTCAAAGACGAAGAACTCGAAGAGATAAAAAAGAGAATAAGTAGATTTGTAAAAAAGTGTATAGTGAGATAATTTTGTATAATAAATATATCCGTTGTTTTTTATTTTTTAAATAATTTTTTTAATTTACTTGACGCTTCTCCATAAAAGATAATATTTTCTTTAATTTCTTCTGAATTTCCAATTTTAGATTTTAATAATTCAAAGGTTAAGTTTCTATCTAACCAGAATTTGATTTCTCTATAATGGACTTCGCTATCATTTTGCATTTCAATCTCACCGCAAGTCTTGTCTTTGTCATTAATTTTGATTTTGAAAACAACTTTTTGAGCATCAACTTCACCTTCTCTTCTTGCTTTTGAATTTACGACATTAAAATTTTCGGCTAATGTTTTAATTACATCAGATTTGTGGAAGACATGAAAAATATCCCTTTCTTTTTCTTTAATTACGAGATATTCTACACCTTGGTCGAATAAGCTTTTATATAAAAACCATCGCAATGTATTTTTATTTTGTAATTCTTCACAGATTTTTTGCATAGGTTTAATGAGTTTCAGTTTATATTTTCTTTTGTCTTTTAAATAATCTTCTCGTTTCTCAGGAAAGCATTCAATACATTCTAAGAATAAATTTCCCAATTTCATTGTGAAATTCTCATCCGTTTGGAATCGTGATTTAGAGTAGAGAAAAATTTGCCATTTTTTCTGTCCACTTTTAACAGAAAATCTGATTCCTCCCGGTCCGATTACATCTGGCTTACCAGTTGGTTCAACTTTATATTCTTCGCCTCCCATTAATTCAGCAAATTTTTTAGCATCCTCATGTCCTTTTCTTCGTACATACCTTGCTTTCTCTGATGTCATTGCTTTCTTTTTGTGTGTCATCTTTCTTTAATTATAAGCAATTCAATTGCTGTTTTTGTATGGTCTCTGTTTTCTTTTTTGCGATTTACACCAATTCTTGTTTCACCTTGCCCCATTGTATAACGAATCGGAATTTCGATTATTCTGAAATCCTTATACCACTCTCTTATTGTAGGTGAGTCATTATATGAAAGGATAAACCCACCTTTATGTTCTAATAAAAGTTTTCTCAACAACGCGTGGTTAAAATTATTGTGATGAATGGGAAAATTCCTCTGCGGATAAAGTCCTGTGAATAATTTACTGTCTTCTCCAAGATAATAGGGTGGGTCGCAATAAAGGAAATCGTATTTAAATTTCGGAATAACTTCCTCAAAAGAAGCACATTCAACTTTTATATTCTTTACATTGAAATTTTTTACTCTTTCAAGTAAGTTAGCGTATGTTTTTTCGTTAGCATATACACTCGACATCCAGCCAAGAAAACCAGGACCATAAGAAAGATTATGATTAAAGTAATAATATGCTGCTAATTTCAAAGGGGGTAATGTCTTCTCGCCTTTCCAGTGTTTTTTTAATTCTTCTTTTACTTGTTCATAAGTTTCTTTTGTGGGTTTTAATTTTTTTAATTCTAAATATAACTCATAAGGCTTCTCAATTTGTACTTTCCAGTAGTTAACGAGAATGTCGAAAATATCAAACCCGATTACTTCTATTCCTAATTCTTTTGCTACGGCTATTTCTACAGAACCTCCTCCGAAAAAAGGCGAGATTAATCTCGGGATATTTTCAGGGATGTTTTCTATAATATAGCCTACAGCCCAACTTTTACCACCGGCATAGCGCAAAGGAGAGCCTAAATACCTTTTATATCTATGATTTTTACCTTTCAACCTTTTAAGGAATGCCTCTTTTCTATTTATCGGGAATAACGACAGCTCTTTGAAGATTGTTTTTGCTTTACTCATCAATAAAATATATTCATCAACATAAAAAGTCAAGAAAAAGTTTTATTGACTTATTGAAATCATAATTAGAATAAATTTAGAATGGTAGAAATTGAATATAGAATTTTAAAAGGTAATGTAATTCATGATTTTCCGTATCCCCGTGAGGGTCGCAAATGCCCTCATACGGCTCTCATTTCCGTAACTCACTCTGGTTCATGCATCCATAATTGTCCAATGTGCTATGCAAAAGCATATCCATGGAGCGAAGAAAAGATAATAATTTATAAAAATGTGCCTCAAAAATTGAGAGAAGAACTCGAAAAAATAGATATAGCACCGCCTTTCTACTTGAGTCAGGTGAGCGATGTGCTTCAACCTCTAAAAGAAGTAAGAGAAATTACAAAAGAGATAGTTAAAATTTTAATGGAATATGGTGTAAGTTTTAGAATAGTTACAAAAAATGCAGAAGGTGCGGAATGGCTTATTGAAGAAGTGCCCCAGCTAAAAAATTATCCCTACTGGTATATTGAATTTAGTGTGGAAACAGTTCCATCAAAGCAGATAGTAACAAGTCCAAATGCTTCAAAAATTGAAGAAAGATTAAGAGTTATGAGAAAATTGCATAACATGGGGATAGAAGTGATAGGAAGGGTTGACCCCATAATTTATGGTCTTACAGAGATTTCAGAAGCAGAATGGCTTATTAAAAAGATGGCGGAAATAGGAATAAAACATGTAATAACTTCAACATGTTATTTTAATTCGGATTCACTTTACAGATTTATTGAGCATCTTGAGAAAACTCCTTTTCGTCATCGCAAGTTTACAATATTGAAATATTATAAGCCATGTGAGAAAGGAAGATATATGTTACCGAGGCGCTTAAGGGAGGAGATACACACACATTTAAGGAATTACACAGAGAGTTTGGGATTAACATATTCTGTCTGTCAGGAGTTACCCCGTGAGTTTGATTCTAAGAACATAAGGCATTGTGGTGGTGCAGAAAGAAGTTATGTATTTGTGAAAAATGAAAAAGGAGAATTTGTAAAAATTGATTGCACAGCAGATTGCATAAATTGTCCATACCCTGATGAGCCACCCTGCGGTAAAAAAGAGCTACAAATAGAATATCCCTATAAATTCAAAACATTGATAAAAGAGAAATCTTTAAAGATTTTTTAATCTTCAATGTATCCAAGTTCTTTAAGTTTTTGAGCAATTATTTTCAGGTCTTCTTTTGTTATGTTCTCTTTCACTGGAAGGTCAGACAGTGGATGCTTTTTCTTGCCCCAGGGTATTTTCGTCCATAATCTTTCATGAACATAATAAAAGAAAATCTGAAAACCATGATAGAGGATTGTAATATAAGTAACTTCTTTCCAGCTATGGGTCACGAAATAGGAAATTATTATGAGGACTATAATAGCGCATACTCGCCAGCTTATTGCTTTCATTATCGACCTCAATCTCGTTTCCATCACAAATTAATAAACATTTTATAGAATTGTCAACAATTTCAAAAAAATATTTGACATCGTGGTATCGCAGTTATAATTTGAAAACACTTTCTTCTCGGGCAAGAAGGAAGTGTTAAGTGCCTCAGGAAGGAGGTGTTATGATGGCGTATGTATTGGCGGTCGTATTTTTTGTAGCCAGTGTTCCTCATCAAATAAACTATCAGGGATGGCTCGGCAGGGCGACCGACACTACGGGTGTGACAGGCACTTTCGACATGACATTCACACTCTATGATGCAGAAACAGGAGGCACAGTGCTATGGACTGAAACACATACAAATGTAAAGGTAACACGAGGGGTGTTCAATGTGATACTCGGTAGCGTTAATCCTCTACCAGCGGACATCTTCACAAGTGGCTCTCTCTGGCTTGAGATAAAAATAGGTGATGAAACACTTTTACCTCGCAAAAAATTGGTATCAGTTGGTTATGCTATACGAGCTATTATTGCCGATACTGCAAACTATGTGACAGGTGCGAATGTGATGGGTGAGGTATTACAGGCAAATCGTGCAGATACTGCTACCTATGCAGATACAGCGAAGTATGCAGTGGTAACAAATATAAACTATGTGGATTCGGCAGGTGTAGCGCATAACGCAATATATGCAGATACAGCTAATTATGCGAAGACAGACAAAGATTGGATTCTCATTGGCAATATTCTTTATCCTTCTTCTAATTATGGACTGGCGATGCGTCAATCAAATGTGCTTTATGGAGATAGCGGATATACTCATATCAATTTCGGGGTCGGCTGCACTACAGGTGCTGCAGGACAAAATCACATTTATTGTGTAATATCAGGTGGAAGAAATAATGTTGCAAGCAATGATTATGCAACGGTAAGTGGCGGAGGCGATAACACTGCAAGCGGGTGGCACGCAACAGTGAGCGGTGGAAAATATAATATTGCGAGCGACTCGTGTGCAGTGGTGGGTGGCGGGTACCACAATACCGCAAGCACGCCCTATGCAACAGTAAGCGGTGGTGACTCCTGTTCTGCAAGTGGCTGGTGGTCAACGGTAGGCGGTGGATTGGGTGATACTGCAAGTGGAGATGCTGCAGTAGTGGGCGGTGGATATTCCAATACTGCAAGTAGGTGGGCTGCGACAGTAAGTGGCGGGTGTGATAATATAGCAAGCGCATCATATGCCACAGTAGGAGGCGGAGAGTCTAATATTGCAAGTGACAGGCACGCAACAGTAAGTGGTGGAGAGTCTAATACTGCAAGTGGCTCGTGTGCAACAGTAAGTGGTGGATATTATAATACTGCAAGTGGTGTGAAATCGACGGTAGGAGGCGGACAGTTAAATACTGCAAGTGCATACTATGCAACAGTAGGTGGCGGAGACCGCAATACTGCAAGCAATTTTTGCTCAACAGTAAGTGGCGGATACTATAACGCTGCACTCGGTTACTGTGCTACAGTACCAGGTGGATATAGTGATACTGTTTCAGGAGCTTACTCTTTTGCAACAGGTTATAAAGTTAGAGTCAAAGGAGATACTTCATTTGGGTTTGGTAGTAATTTCTCTACCTCTGTTTCAAATGCAGTGATATTCTACGCTCCATCAGGCATGAAAGTCGGAATCAACACCACTTCACCTGAATCTACCTTGCATATTGTTGGTGGTCTTCTTGTTCAGGGTAATTTGGTGGTGACAGGTGCAAAAAATGCTGTTGTTACGATTGATGGCAAAAAGCGCCTTATTTATTGTCAGGAAAGCCCAGAAGTATGGGTGGAAGATTTTGGCAGTGGCAAACTTGTAAACGGCAGGGCTCACATAGAGCTTGATCCGACATTTTTGAAAGCAGTTACAATTGATGAAAAGCATCCCATGAGAGTGTTCATTCAGCTTAATGGCGATTGCAATGGTGTATATGTAGTGAAAGGTAAAACCGGTTTTGATGTGATTGAATTACGAGGTGGTAGATCCAATGTTGAATTTGATTACCGAGTAGTGGCAAAGCGCAAGGGATTTGAAAACAAGCGGTTTGAATTTGCAAAGTAAATATGGATAGAAGGCATCAAGGGGGTAAAATGAAAAAATTAATCTTACTGATATTTTTAAGCAATATCCTGAATGCACAATATATCCTGCTGAAATCAACATTTTCAGGCTTCGGCGGGAGTGCAAATTCTGACAGCTTCCTTTTAAAATTTGCAGGAGCACAATCTATAACAGGCGAGTCAAAAGATACAGGTTACATAGAACAGGCAGGTTTTTATACTTATGAAACGATAAAAATAGTCGCTATCAAGGAGAAACCAGATGATATAAAGCGATTTTTTATGAGCATGCCGTATCCCAATCCTACGAAAGGCAGATTAACCATAAGATATGGATTGGCTAAAACATCAAAAGTAGAGATAAAAATGTATGACATAACAGGGAGATTGATAAAAAATCTGGTAAACGAAAATCAGAAAGCAGGTTGTTATATATTGAATTTAGACCTTAAGAAACTGCCATCTGGTATTTATTTCGTAGTGATGCGTACAGAAAAGTTCAATGCGATAAGAAAATTCGTGCTAATTAATTATTGACATAATTCTTAAACGAATATAAATTTGATGATAAGGGATGAAAGGATTTACTCATTTTATGGTTGGGTTGATGTCTGGCACATTCCTGCAGAAAGCAGTTTCGCTCACTTTCGATGAAAAATCATTAATTCTTTTGCTCGGTGGTGTTTATGGGTTGCTACCAGATACTCTCGATTTTAAATTTGCACAATTTTTTGAAAAATTTGATAAAGAATTTGATATTGACCCTGTTAATCTCAATTTAAAAGAGATTGCAGAGGGTCTTGCAGATGCCATTGACAAAGCATGGAAAGGTAACCCTCAAAATGTAAAATTACATACTTTGAGATTGGGATTTGACCACTGGCAGGAATATTCTGTAAAATTCGACAGAGAAAATAAAGAAGTGATTGTAAAATTGGGTCCCGTTGTAAGTACAAGTGGTGCACCGATAGGTGAAATACCAGAGGGAATTGAGGCGAGGGCAAAATTTGAAGCAGAATTGTCAGAAGATATTTATGAAGAAGAAACAAAGATAAATATTTTCAACGGTCCTACTTTGCTTTTCCAAAGAGTAAAAGATAAAGTTGAAGTAATTTTCATTCCATGGCATAGAAAATGGTCTCATAGTTTTACTGTAGGATTTTTATTATCTTTGCCTCTGCTTTTTATCTCAAAATTACATTTTCTTGTTGCTTTTTTGGGTTTTTCATCGCATATTCTTGCGGATATGCTTGGTCACATGGGTGCAAATTTATTTTATCCATTTACGAAAAAAAGATTTAAAGGGTTAAAACTTGGAAGGTCAAACGACCCATTTTTGAATTTTGGCTTATGTTACATATCTGCGATTTTTATTCTTTATAATCTAAATAGATTCACTTTGAATTTGCAGATATTTTCTGGATTTAAATTTCTTTTGATATTTCTGGGAATTCCTCTTTTAATTCTTTTAACCCTTGGGATGATTTTCCGTCGCAAGGGCACAGAAGCAGAAGAGAGGAAAGAGGAGAGTGAAGAGGTTCCTACCTGATTTGCCAAGCAAATAAATGACCGAGCAGAGGCGTGCTTATAGCGGTTGATATAATTACTTTAAAACCACATTCTGATAGATATTTTTGGAGGTCATATTGATTGTAATTTGTACTTTCTTCGTGGAATTCGAGTGAAATTTTGTCGATCCTTTTTAATAAGTTCTTTGGAGTTGAAAGTATGATATCGAATTCTTTTCCTTCGCAGTCCATTTTGAGAAAATTTATTCTATTGAGATTATTTGATTCAAAAATTTCTGATAAAGTGACACTTTTGACATTGATATAATTCTTTTTTGAAGATGGCACCATTGAATGCAAAGTTGATTGACCATTTAGATACAATTTTTCTATACCCGAAGAATTACTTACTGCAAAAGGATAGGCAAACACATCTTCCAGTTTGTTTTCTTCTATATTTTTTATCAGCATCCGGAAATTTTGTGGATGCGGTTCATAGCAGTAAATTTTGCATTTTGCTTTTGATTTTGCAAATATGGTAAATAAGCCGATATGTGCGCCAATATCAACGACTGTATCACCATTTTCAATCTTCAGGAATTTTGAAGTATATTCTTCGGATACGAAAATGTCGTAAAAAATTTTAAAAGTTATTCTTTCGCCAAAATGATAGATTTTAAAACCATTTTTAAGAACCATAGGGTTGCAGGGCCTATCAAAAATAATTTCAATCAAAATATCTTTGAAAGATACAATTTCTCTTAACTTTTTTAATTTCCTTAACAAGCGCAGATGGTATCTTATCCTAAGAAGAAGACTTTCCATTTTCTAATTTTACCATTTAAATTTCTATGTCAAGTGTTTAATCTTGACAAAGTTAAATTTTATTTATAGTTTTGTAAATGGATAAAAGAATTAAATATTCAATAATACTTTTTGTTGTATATTTCTTTAGTGCCTTTCCTTATATTTTCTTTAACATTACAGGTGACATTTCTGAGTATCTTAACAATCCGTTTAGGGTTTTGAATGGTGATTTACCTTACAAGGATTTTTGGTTGTTATTTCCACCTGGTGAAGTTTATTTTCCGGCTTTAATTTATAAAATTTTTGGTATAAACATAAACATTGTTCTTGTTTTTTCGGTTTTGATAAGTTCACTTTGTGGTGTTTATTCATTTATTTTAGTAAAAGAAAACACCAAGAATATTTTTTATGCTTTTCTGGCTTCATTTTTGATTTATTATGCAGGTATTGTGGCGTTAAATATCGGACATACTTATCTTCATTTGCATTTTTTATTACAGCTAATCTCTGTTCATTATTTTTTAAAATATTTGAATGAGGAAAAAGAAAATTTTATTCTGCGTGCTGGAATTCTTATAGGTATTTCTTTATTTTTCAAAGTATTTTTAACGGGAGCTTTATTAGTTGCTTTAATAATATGTTTGATTGTTTTACATAAAAAGAAATTATTACTAAAATTTATTATAGGTGTAATTTGCAGTGCAAGTGTATTTTATCTTCCTTTTATAAAAATTTTACCGGTAATGATAAAACAACTTCTTATTCAGAGTGTGCAACATGGTACAGCTATTGACATTCCTTATTTTTGTAACGCAAAATCAGCTTTAAAAGCGTTGTTAGCAGATTTTAGAAATTTTAAAAAAATTAATGGTATTTATATTTTGAGTCATACAGGTTATTTTCTTCATCTATTATTTTATTTTACACAGAAAAGTATTTGAAGAAAAAATTATTCTTCTTTTGTTTTTCTTGTGGGGTGCTTTTGCTTTTATAAAAGCAGTAAAACAATCGGATTTGACACATCTTTCGCCATCTATAAGTGCTTTCATTTTCCTCATAATATTTATGCGAATATGGGTGGGAATAAGGGTGATAAAATGGGTTTTAGATATTCTCATTTTTATTTTGCTATTAAAAATGCCTTTATTTTACGGCAAAACTTTAAAAATGATCTGGCCACCAGTTTATCGAGTTAATACAGTTCGAGGAATACTGCTATATAAAAATCAAACTGAAGCTGAGTCGTTAACTTGGATAATAAAATTTGTTGAAGAAAATACCTCGCAAAAAGATTATATTTTTGTTACTCCATGGTATGCTCCACCGATATACGCTTTAACAAGTAGAAAGAATCCCACTTATTATGATTCCTTTATTGATTTAATATATTTGCCTTCGGTGAATAAACAAAAAAGAGTATGTAATGAACTTACATTAAATTTTCCTAAAGTTATAATACACGGTACAGGATTCTGGTGGGGCTGGGATAAGGATTTTATTGAAAAATGTCCTCTGATTGAAAAATTTATAAATACTAAATATACTTTAATAGCCAAAAAAGGGAGATATAAAATTTACATTCCTAAAAATGATAAATGATATAGCTGCCTATCTCATATTTTTTACAATTTTTCAACATATTTTTGATTTTCTTGCATTTACGCAGTGTTTTTATTTGCTCGATTGTATTGCTGACAATAGAGTAAACTAAGATGGCTTTTTTATTTAATTTTTGACAAATCCAGAGTGTATCCCTCCAGCGATGGTCAGGGATATAGGTTTCTTTTCCCAGATAATAAATTACTTCATCGGGCGCTATTATTTCGTATTCAGGATAGTTTCTTAAAATTCTGCAGACATCAAAAAGCCCCCTTACCACCATAATTATATCCAGTATGATAATCTGCTTTGCTTTGTAAAGCAATGATACCTAAGTTGGTACCTAATGCAGTGTAAATCAAAGAGAAAATCACTTTTTCTTTAGAAAACTTTAAATAAGTCCATAGTAAAATGGCGATCAGAATAGCATAATAAGATAATTTTGAGAAAATTTCAATTACGATAGGTTTAGTTGCTAATTCAAAAGCCATCGCATATCGCAATTTATACCGCAAAATATAGATTAAATCGCCGATAAAAAAGAATTGAATTAAAAACGCACTTATTGCGATAATCCAGTATTTATCGGCTTTTTGGAAATTCTTATATCTCTTTGTAAGATAAATTGCTGAGAAAATCCACAGCAGTGCAATAGATGGACACTGATATTTTGGAAAGCCAAAAATAGCTCCTCCTGTAAAAAGGTAACCTATAAATGTTATTGAGCCACATAGCAAAAAAATATCTTCAGGAATGATTTCTTTTTCATAGAAAATTTCTTTTATTCTTTCAATGGAAAGCAAAGCAAATAAAACTAAAGGAAAAATTCCTGTCCATAAAGCGGAAAACAAAATGTTATTAATAATTTGAGAAGAAAAACGGGTTTTTGACTTGAAAGCTCCAAAAGCATAAAGAAAAGGTTTAATAAATTGAACATCCATTAATTTACAATAAATGTACCATGTTAAAATAAAAGCAAGTAATCCCGACAATAAGGAAGTTATGATTTTTATTTTTTGATTTTGCTGAATTTTTGAAAATAAAGTAAATAAAATTAAGATGATGAAAATAATTGAAGGAGTTGTGACTTTTGTCCAAAATGCAATTGTTGTGGCAAAAAATAATAAAAAGTAATTTTTGTTATATTTAAATGTGATTAAATAAGCGATGCATAATAAAGTCACAGTAGCTGTAAGTAAACAGGTGTCAATTATGAATATGAAAATCCCCTGAAAGATAAGGGGGGTTGATAAAAACATTAATGAGAATAAAGACGCAAGGGGTTTATTTTTGCCTTCTCTCGTTATTATATAATGAATTAAAAATAGAGCGATAAGTATAGCAAAAATTGAGGGTATTCTTCCTGTTTTTTCATTGCTTCCGAAGAGTTTAAAAGTCAAAATTAAACTTTGTAAGTAAAGATGAGGCGAATAAGCAGGCAATCTACATTTTTCACCTTTTGCTACTTTCTGGGCAGAAAGATAATAAAGAATCTCATCCTGAGTTATATGTTGCCCTAATTTTAACAAAGTAAGTGAAAAGATAAAGATAATTAAAGCAATGGTTACTTTCATTAATTATTTTAAATAAAAATGTCTGGTTGTCAAGATAAGTTTTGGGAATCTCAAGCGAATGATTTGTTTGCCTGTGGATGGCAATCTAAATGCAATCTGACCTTCTTTATTGTAAATATTTATCCTTTTATCTCCACAGTATGCACGCCAGGCAGGGAAATAGTTCATCCTTATTATGCATTCTGCTCCCTTTTCGCCCTCTACTTCTATTATTTTTTCAAAATAACCTTCTTTTAAAACTTTTCCTTTGCCACCTTCCACTTTCACTTCATTTAAATCGTCATTTTTAAATTCAAAAATCGCCCATTCACTATCTTCCCATATTTTTTTGTAGAAATCCGAGAATTTTTCAAAATATTTTTTTGAAGTTTCACTCCATAACACAAGATATTTCACTCCCCATTTTTTAAGCCATTTATTAATAGTGTCAACTGGATATTCTGATATCAATTTTCCTCTGAAAACACCTGAATTTATGACATTTCCTCTATAAATGCTGTGATGATAACCTTCAATCGTTCCTGTTAAAAATTTTTTCCTCAATTCAAGTGGAAATAACACTTCAAAATGAGTGGGATTTTTAGGAAGTTCGCTTTTTCCTGCACCAAATTGCACCAAATTTAGAATTGACCTTTGCTCAAGTACAATATAAGCACCTTCCATTTTTTCTATTTCTTCAATCAGTTCTTTATCATACTCTTTTAAGTCACTTATGTGAGGATATTCTCCAAGTCCTCCCCACAAAAACATAAATGCACATAAAATGGAAAGCAAAGGAGAAAGACCGTATCTGCTAAAATAAAAGAATAGAAGGGGTGAAAATATAGATAAGAGAAAATCAATCCTCTGGAAAAGTAAAAAATAAGCAGGAGGACTCAAAATCGCAAAAATTATTGTGAAATATGTATAAAATATCAATCTGCGATTTATTTTTTGATGCCATAAAAAGATAGAGATAGGCAAAAATGTTAAAATAATTCCTCTCCATCTTGAAAATTCATAGGGTCTCAACCATCCATAAAATTTTATGTTTTCTAATATACGATGTAAAATTGACTTGCCCCATTTTATCATAAATTGTGAAAAGCTCATTTTAACGGGTTTATAAGGTATTAAATCTGGGATGAAATAAGATGGATATTTTAAAAACCAATAAGTAAAAGGCAAAGAGATGAGAAAAGCAATTGCACCGCAAATCAAGATATTTTTAAATGGTAACCTTCTGTCATAAATTATTTCTAACAGAATGTAAATTAAGGAATAAAAGAAAAATGGCAAATGAGCATAAACCGTTAATCCCAATGTTAATCCCAATAATATAGAGTACTTTTTTGAAAATTTAGCTTTAGACCATATTAAAAAACAGGATAATCTTTTAGGAAAGTTATTTTGTTGAAATCTTTTAGAGGGAAGCGTGAGAAGAAATAGAAAAAGAGCAAGAATAAAGATATTAAAAAGATGCAAAAATTTAATTTATGGAAGGAAATTTTCTTTTCAAAATATGGATTTGCACCTGAAAAATTTAAAACTTGACAAATTTGAAATCTGGATATAATAATATTGTGGAAAAGCTCTTTGGAATAGGAGAGATAGCGGAGAGAGTGGGTGTGAAGCCCTATGTTATCAGGTATTGGGAGAGGGAGTTTGGCATTACTCCTCGGCGTGATTCTCGTGGTAGAAGGATTTATACGGAAGATGATTTGAAGAAATTTATGGAGATTAAGAGGCTGAGAGAAGAGGGTTACAGCATAAAGGGAGCGAAACAAAGGTTAAATAATCCTGATATTTATGAATTTTTGCGTGAATTACTTAAAGATATTGATGAGATTATTGAGCTTTTAGAGAGACCTGTCGGGGCGTAGCGCAGGGGTTAGCGCGCCAGCATGGGGAGCTGGAGGTCGGTGGTTCAAGTCCACTCGCCCCGACTCCCAAATGATATTATTAATAATTTTCTGGATACTCGCTGGTCTTTCCCATATTTTACCTTTTAAATTAGCAGTATTTATAACAGAAAGAATTGCTGACTTTATGTATTTTACATTTTATGCCCATGGTAAAAGAAATTGGGAAGCAAATGTCAAAAAGATAAAAAAGAATTTAACGAAATTCGATTTAAGAAGATTATCAGCAAAAAATTTTCGCAACTTCGCAAAATTTATTTATGAATTTCTGATTCTCCCACGATTCAATAAAAAAGAAAACCTTGAAAGATATTTAGAAGTGAAAAATATTGAGCTACTGGATGATGCATTAAAAGAAGGAGGTGCAATTGTTCTTACTGCGCATCTTGGCAACTGGGAGCTTGGTGCCACTATGCTTTCTGTTTATGGCTATTCTCCGCTTGTAATCGCTTATCCCTGGGTTAATGAAGGCATGAAGCGCTTTTATCGCAGGAGGAGAGAAAAGGCAGGTATGAGAGTTGTTTATCTTGATGAGCCGATGCTATGTGTTTTTAAGCAGTTAAAAAAAGGGGGAGTTGTTGCCACACTGGGAGATAGGGATTATACAGGCACTGGTGATTTTTTTGAATTCTTTGGCATAAAAACACGCTTTCCCACAGGCATCTTTAAAATTGCTGAAAAAACAGGTGCAAAAGTTTTGCCTGCTTTTTGTGTGAGAGAAGGAGATAATTACAAAGTTTATTTTGAAAAACCTGTTGACAATCCTGTAGATTGGATAAAAATCTTTGAAATGTATGTTGATAGATATTTAACGCAGTGGTATTTGTATGAGAGATTATGAGAATAGCGGTTATAATGCCCGCCTACAACGAAGAAAAATATCTCCCTGATTTAATAAATGAAGTAAAAAAATATGTGGAAGATATTATTGTCGTCGATGATGGTTCTTATGATAATACTTTTTCAATAGCGAAGTCATGTGGAGTTGAGGTTTTGAGGCATGAAGTAAATCGTGGCAAAGGAGCAGCTTGCAGGACAGGGCTTGATTTTGCCTTGAGTAAAAATTACGATTATGTAATCCTGATGGATGCAGATGGTCAACATTCTCCAGATGATTTGCCCAAATTTTTAAAAGAGATTGAAAAAAGAGAGTATGATTTGATAATAGGAAAAAGAAATTTAAATACAAATGAGATGCCATTTATAAGGTATATGACAAATAGATTGACATCCTTGGTTACTTCTTTGCTTTCACATCAAAAAGTTGAAGATTCGCAATCGGGCTACAGGGCGGTAAAAATGTCGTCTTATAAAAAGATTGAACTTAAGGCGAATAAATACGATATAGAATCTGAAATGATAATAAAGATGGGGCGTCTTGGTCTGAAGATAAAAGAAATACCTGTAAAAACGATTTATGCGGGACAGAAATCTTATATAAATCCTGTAATTGATACTTTGCGTTTTTTACGATTAGCCGTTAGAAGTTTATTATTGGGATGAAAATTTTGTTAACAAATGATGATGGAGTAAGAGCCGAGGGCATTAATTTGCTTTTTGATATTTTATCTCCTTACTATGATGTTTACATTGTTGCACCATTGAAACCAAGAAATGCTATAAGTCATGCAATTACTTTGAAGAATAAGATAAAAGTTAAAAAAATTGGCAAAAAGGTATATGGAGTTGATGGCACTCCCACAGATGCTGTTACGGTTGCCTTTTACGACATTGTCGGCAAACCAGATCTTCTTATATCTGGCATAAATGCGGGTCCCAATCTTGGTGAAGATGTTACTTATTCTGGCACAGTCGGTGCTGCGATGGAGGGCACGATACTTGGTATAAAATCATGTGCAATGTCTTATACTGAATTTGATGCAAAGGAAATGCTAATACCCCGCGATTTTATCCTTGAATTTGTGAAAAAGTATCTGAAAATGGGATTACCCGAGGGTGTTTTTTTGAATGTGAATATACCGCCAGAACCAAAAGGAATAAAAATTACGAGGCTGGGTAACAGGGAGTATCAGGATGTTTTGCGCAAAGTAGGTAGAAATTGCTACGAGATAAGGGGTGTTCCCGTGCATCAGAAGGAAAAGGGAACGGATATAGAAGCAATAATGGAAGGATATATATCAATTACGCCCTTAAAAATTGACCTTACTGCGGAAGAAATGATTAACAAGTTGAAAGATTTAAAGGAGATAAATTTTTGATGCGAACTATAGATGAGAAGTATTTTGATGAGAAAAGGAAAGAGATGGTAGAATTTCAGATAAAGAGGCGTGGCGTTAAGGATCCTCTGGTTTTGAAAGCGATGTTGAAGGTTAAGCGTCATTTATTTGTTCCGGAAAATTTGAGAAAAGAAGCGTATGAAGATTATCCTTTGCCAATAGGTGAAGACCAGACGATATCCCAGCCTTATATGGTTGCTATTATGACTGAATTACTTGAATTAAGGGGTGGTGAGCGTGTACTTGAAATTGGCACAGGTAGTGGTTATCAAACAGCGATTTTAGCGGAGATTGCGGAAGAGGTTTACAGTGTTGAAAGGTTAGAAAGTTTAGCTTTTAGGGCAAAGAAATTGCTTGACAAACTTGGTTATTTGAATATAAAGATAAAGGTGGGTGATGGCAGTGAGGGTTGGGAGGAATTTTCTCCTTATGATGCGATACTTGTTACTGCGGGTGCTCCTGATATTCCGGAGCCTTTATTTAAGCAGCTCAAAGAAGGAGGCAGATTGGTGATACCTATTGGCGGAAGATTTTCACAGGTTCTAGTTAGAGTAAGGAAGATAAAAGGTGAAAAAGAGGTTGAAGAATTTTTTGATTGTGCTTTTGTTCCATTGATTGGCAAATATGGTTTCGGGGGGTAGCTCAGTGGTTAGAGCGCTGCGTTCGGGACGCAGAGGTCGCCGGTTCAAATCCGGTCCCCCCGACCAGTAAGGAAAAAAGGAGGTATTATGCTACATTTTTTAATTTTTTCAAGTTTTGTATGGAGACTGTTTTTAAATCCTGTTGCAGATGTTATGCCATCTGGTAAGATTGGCATCACAGGAGGTGCTGCTACTTACGCGCCCCAGGAATATTTCGTTGTATCTGCCATAAATGCAGGAGTGGGAGGTATCAGTGAGATTGAAATTGGTCTTTTAAATTTATTTGCGAGTATGGGTAAAGGGATTTTGATTTTCCCTGTCAGTGGAGTGAAATTCGGCTTTATGCGAAAGAATTATGCTTTTAGTTTGCTTTTTAAATCCACTGTAATAGCACAACCAGGAGGTATGGTTTACTTTACAGGAGAGGAACCCGGTGCATGGGCAGGTGCTGACTACTATAATTACAGCATTAAATATGGTGCTTTGTATGTTATGCAAAGGCTGACCTTAAATAAATTTTCGTTTTATTTAAATTTCAATTTTAGTGAAAGCAAAATTATAAGTAAATACGAACATCCTATTGAGCCTCTTGAGAAAGAGAAAGGGATAATTTCGCGAACATGGGGATATGCATTTGGTGTTACCTATCCTGTAAAAGAAATTACTTATCTTATGTTTGAGTTAAGCAGGTTACCCAAACTAATTTACGAAAGGAATAAATTTGAAAACTTTGATGTGGCTTTATTTGGCGTAAGGCATTATTTTACTCCGCATTTTGCAACTGATTTTGCAGTAGCTTATCCTCTGGCTGAAAGTGGGCTTGCAGGAATCGTGATACATGGAAATTTACTTTTCTATTCTGAATTTAGTGGACTTGCAAGAAGTTTAAAGAAATCCAAATCAGAGTAATGCGCAAAATAATAGGGGTTATTGGAGGGAGTGTTATTAATGCTGATGTTTATGAGCTTTCGTATCGTGTTGGTAAGCTTATTGCTGAGAATGGCTTTTTAGTTTGTTGCGGTGGCTTAACAGGTGTTATGGAAGCTGTTTGTAAGGGTGCAAAAGAAGCAGGTGGCTTAACTATTGGTATAATTCCATCCGATAGGAAAGAAGATGCAAATGAATATTGCGATATTGTGATACCCACAGGTATGGGTGTGATGAGGAATGTTCTTGTTGTCAGGACTTCCGATGTTTTAATCGCAATAGATGGCAAATATGGCACTTTGAGTGAGATTTCGATTGCTCTCAATATAGGTAAAAAGGTTGTGGGCTTAAGAACATGGGATATTGAAGGGGTGATAAAAGCTGCCACCCCAGAAGAAGCGGTTAATTTAGCTGTTTCACTTTTATGAAATATGCACTTTTGATAATATTTTTCTGGGGATTGTGGGGCTTTTTTACCAAAATTTTATCCCGTTATATGTCATGGCAATGGCTCGGATTTATATCTTATCTTGGCACCACACTTTTGCTTTTATTCTTTGTGATTAAAAACCCTTCAAATGTAAAATTAAATTATGGATTTTATGCCTTTATGCTTGGTGTTATCAGTGGAATAGGTACGGTTTTGTTTTATTATGCTATAAAGAGATATGAGGTTTCTTTTCTTGTTCCTCTTACTGGTCTTTACATACTGTTGCCTGCGATTTTAGGTATTTTAGTTTTGAAAGAGGAGTTAAATTTTTATAAGATTTTTGGTATAATTTTTGCTGTTCTTGCGATTTATTTTTTATCAAAGACTTAGTGGCCCCACGGGGATTTGAACCCCGACCTCCAGACTGAGAATCTGGCGTCCTAGCCGTTAGACCATGGGGCCCACATAATAAGATAGTCAATTTTTGATTTTGTCAAGCCAAAAATTTTTGATGTAATGCGAGCGGAAGCGAGCATGTTACATAAGGGTTGATATGTCAGCCCATTACGGTGATGTGGGTTATGGCAGGGGTTTTGACTTTATCTGCTGACTGCGTATTTTTAGCGATAGTAGTGGGCTGACTTAATCGGGAAGGTGGGGACAGCGGAGGCGGGGCTAAAAATTATCGACAAAATTTTTTAAATATTTTAAGTCATTTTTTATAGTATCATAAAGTGCTTCCTGCATTATTTTTGCATATCCGTGCACCAGTAAATTTCTTAACCCTGCAAATTTTGCCATTGCATTAAACATATTTTTATCGATAACATTGTGCCTGTATAACACTTCAAATGCCTCTGCATATGATTCTGGTTTTTCCCATTTGTTTAAACTTATCAATCTATTTGCCATGTCTATGCAAATCTGAATACTTACCTGTAGTTTGCGCTCACAAATTGCCTGCAGGTCTTTATCTTTCAGATATTCTTCTCTGGAATGCTTTGTTATTTCACATAACTTTTCGTATTGCTCATAAAAAAGTTCTTTTAATCTTTTTATAACTTCATTTTCCATAGTATTTCATTGTGATTTTGTAATCAAAATATTCGTTTAATGCCTTGCAGAAAAAATCGTGATTTAATCCTTTTTTCTTTTCATAAATTACCTTCCCGGTAGTCGCAACAATGTATTTTAGAAGGGGCGGAGCAATGTTTAAGATTACCACATCAACATCATTTCTTTTTAAGATTAAACAGAGTTTACCAATAAATTCTATCTGTAATTTGAAGCATTTTATTTTGTCGAAATAATGTGGCAACAATACCGCTATGTCAACATCGCTTTTTTCCGTTGATTTGCCCTTTGCCAGTGAACCAAATAAATAAACGAGCTCTACAAAGTCGTATCTTTTAAAAAATTCTTTGATTTTTTCTTCTATTTGCATTAATTATCTGACTTTTATTACTTTTCTCTGTCTGAATTCTTCTAATTTGCCGTCATTCCAGTTTTGCACGGGTCTGTAATATCCCACCACCCTTGAATAAACTTCTGCAGGTTTTCCACACTTTGGACATACTTCGTGTTTGCCGCGCAGATACCCGTGGTCAGGGCAAATCGAAAATGTAGGTGTTATCGTAAAATATGGCACCCTATAATTTTCGCATAATTTCCTTACGAGGTTTTTACAAACTTTGGGGTCTATTTCTTCACCAAGGAAAACATGTAAAACTGTTCCACCTGTGTATTTTGTCTGGAGTTCTTCCTGCAATTCAAAGAGTTCGAATACATCGTCCGTATAATTTACTGGTAGCATCGTTGAGTTTGTGTAATAAGGCACATTTTCTCCTGCCGTTATAATATCAGGATAATACTTTTTGTCAAGTCGTGCCAATCTATAAGATGCTGCTTCTGCTGGTGTTGCTTCAAGGTTGTAGAGATGCCCTGTTTCTTCCTGATAATCTTTTAATTTTTCGAGCATAAAATCGAGCACTTCGACTGCGAATTTACGGGCTTCTGGGTCGCCCAAATCTTTACCCATAAAGTTGAGACATGCTTCATTCATACCAACAAGACCTATTGTTGAGAAATGGTTGTTTAAATTGCCGAGATAACGCTTTGTGTAAGGCAACAATCCTGCTTCTATATTCTTTTCAACTACTTCTCTCTTAACTTCCAATGCTGTTTTTGCAATATCCATCAGATATTCTAATCTTGCGAAAAATTCTTCTTTGTCTTCCGATAAGTATCCTATGCGCGGCATATTGATTGTTACTACACCAACAGAACCTGTGCATTCTGCTGAGCCAAATAGTCCTGATGTTACATTTCGCTGTAGTTCACGCAAATCAAGACGCAGATGACAGCACATCGACCTTATATCCGTTGGCTTCAAATCGCTATTTACGAAATTGGCAAAATAAGGCAAACCGTATTTTGCTGTCATCTGAAAGAGAAGGTCAACGATTTCATCATCCCATGGAAAATCTTTTGTGATGTTATAAGTAGGAATTGGGAAAGTGAAAACCCTACCAGATTTGTCCCCTTCCATCAATACCTCTATGAATGCTCTGTTAATCATCCTCATTTCTTCCACAAAATCTCCATATTTCCCAAAAGTTGATTTGTATTCTCCATCAATCGTTACCCAGTCATCAGCGAGGTCTTCCGGTGGCACTATGTCAAGCGTGAGGTTTACAAAGGGAGTTTGACCACCCCATCTTGATGCTACATTCACAGAAAAGATAAATTTTTGAATTGCCTGTTTTACCTGTGAATAAGTTAACCTATCTTTTCTGACAAATGGTGCAAGATAAGTGTCAAAAGATGAGAATGCCATTGCTCCTGCCCATTCGTTTTGCAAAGTACCGAGGAAATTTACCATTTGTCCTAGTGCGGTATCAAAGTGACGGGGTGGTGCTGCTTCTACTTTGCGTGGTACGCCGTTAAACCCCTCTGCAAGCAGTTGGCGCAAACTCCATCCAGCGCAGTATCCACATAGTCCCATACCGAGGTCATGAATGTGTAGGTCGCCTCTGATATGTGCATCTGCTACTTCGCGTGGATAAACGGCATCGAGCACATAACGGGCGATAACGGAGCTCGCAGCATGCATCATAAGTCCTGACATTGAAAAATCCATATTTGCGTTCTCACGGGACCTCCAGTCGGTGTGCATCAAATATCCATCAACAACATTCTGCACATCAAGAATTATCTCCCTGATGTTTCTAATTCTTCTATGCTGTTCTCTATAAAGGATGTATGCTTTTGCGGTTTTAGCGTGTCCTTCCTCAATAAGCACCTTTTCAACAAGGTCCTGCACTTCTTCGACACTGGGGATTCTGTTTTTTACCTGTTTTTCGAGCAATTCAACGACTTTATCAGCCAGGCGCATAGCAAGGTTATAATCCTTTCCACCAACTGCTTTTGCAGCCTTAAAAATAGCATTTGCAATCTTTGTCTTATCAAAAGGAACAACCCTGCCATCGCGTTTTCTAATTTCTTTAATTGCCATTTTACCCTCCCCTTAAAATATCACTCTTAAAATTTATGCTTATCTTCCAGATGTCAATGAAATTTTTAAAATTTATTCGAGCGAATTTTGGTGCAGTTTAAAATTTTAATAATTTTGTTAAAATTTTTAAATTTTTTGTTAAATTTTTTAAGATTTATGTTAAAATTTTTGATTTATTGTTAAAATTTTTACTATGAGCTAGGAGAGCCGCAAATATGGTGTTTGCCGAATTTGGCTGGAGAAGTACAGGAGTTCCTTTTCCTATTTTGAATTGACACCATACTATAATCAAAAGTGGAATTCCAAAGATAAATATACCGCCACCAAGAATTATCCATAATACTTTTGTTTTCTTATTATGCTTTTTATTATACCATTTCATGAAAGCATTTATAATCTTATTATTCCTTCTGGGTTCCATTTTTACAGTGAATTTTTTCCTTCCTTTACCATTTTATAGGTTAGAGTTTGCATCATAATTGTATAATTAATAATGGGAAATGTCAAGTAATTTATTACGAGCGAAGCGAGTGCATTACATATGGGTTGTGAGGGCGGTGGGGACAGGAAGGCGGGGCTAAAAATAAAAAATGTTGACAACCATGAGGTTTCATTATAATGAATAAAAGGAGGGGCTATGAGGTATTTGTTTTTTACCTTCATTCTTTTTGGGGTTCTCGGATGCGAATTCGTTAAAAAGGACCCTACCGAGCCCAATGATGACATGGACTCAGCGTATAAGATTTATCCCGGTCAATCGGTAAAGGCTTATATTTCGGAGAGAGATGACAAAGATTATTTCCTTATTCCGACGGATTCTCTTCCTGTGCATGGCAGTGTTCTTATCTTCTCGCTTGAACCATTTCCAATGGAGCCCTCGCTTAAAATATACAATCACGATAGGGTAAAAGTTGCTGATGCGTATGAGCCAACGGAGGGTGCAAATCTTCACATCTGGCTGGCTGTTAAATCGGGCACATTTTATTATGCGCTCGTTGAAGCATGGGGAGGCTGGACAGAGGAACTGAGCTCAAAATCTTATACTTTCAGTGTTTCATACATAGAAGTTCCTGACCCCTATGAGCCCAACGATAATCTTAGCGAAGCTACTCCGATTGAAATTGACAGCACTTATCATCCTTATATGTTTGCAGGTGAGCCCTCATCTCTTGAAGATTATGCGGATTGCTTTAGTTTCAAAACTGCTTCCGGCACGCTATATGTCAGGGTGGAAGATGTTCCTGATGATGTTGCAATCGAAGTGCATCTTTATGATGCAAACGGTGCTGAAATCGCTTATACTTATGAATCAACATGTGGTGCAAGCATTACCCTTACTCGTGAAGTTGAATCAGGTGATTATTTCATAAAAGTGAGACCATTCTTATCTCTTTCATGGTATGGAAAGGGAGAAGATTTGCCCTCTCATGTAACAAAACCTTATACACTAAAAGTAACTCTTAAATGATTGTATTATTAATTATGGGGATTAAATGGCAACCTTATTTATCTTTTGCCGATTCTATCAATTCCATTTATATTTCGTGGAAGACGGATACTTTTGAAACTACATCTTTGCTTTTCGGTGCAGATACCCTTGATTTTGATACCATAAATCTTGGGATTTCCGATACCCTTCATCATGTAAAGATAAGTGGCTTATCTCCTTCTACTTTTTATTATTACAAAATAGGTGATAAAATTTATGGCTTTAAAACTCCACCTGATACTGGTTTTTCTTTTTCGTTTTTGTCTTACGGTGATAGTCGTTCTCGTTTCTCACTTCATAAGAAACTTGTTGAAAATTTCATAAAAGAAGATTTTGATTTTGTGTTGCATACAGGTGACCTTGTCTCGAGTGGAAGTAATATTTTGGAGTGGGATTCGCTTTTTTCAATAATTGATACTTTTTCTTCATCCATTCCTTTTATGCCGGCGATTGGCAATCATGAATCTCCCTACACTCAATATATTTCTATTTTTGCGCTACCAGATACAGAATGGTTTTATCGCTTCAAATATCTTAATTCCCTGTTTATTTCTTTAAATAGTGAAGACCCGAATTTATCGGACACACTTTCTTCTCAATATCTCTTTTTAAAAGAGGTTTTATCTTCTGCTATCCAGGATTTATCAATTGACTGGATTTTTGTTTATTTTCATCGTCCCCCTTATTCTGCCAGCAGTTCACATGGTTGTGATATGACCATTCGTAAAGTTTGGTGTCCTCTTTTTGCAAATAAAGTAGATATTGTATTCAATGGTCATAATCATATTTATATGCGTACAAAGAAGATAAATGGTGTCGTTTACATAACAACGGGAGGTGGAGGTGCACCTTTGCATACGCCTGCCGATTCACCATGGACAGCTGTTAGCTCCAAAAATTATCATTATTTAGTGTTGAAGATAGAAAATCTGAAATTAACATGTAAAACAATCGGTATGGATACAACATCTTTTGATACATTTTTGATAGATACTTTTACATTGATAAAGAGGAAAGATGTGAAGCTGTTAAATCACTTTTTGCCATGCACCGTAAAACTTGATTCAAGTTATGAATTAAAATTTAGTTTTACTTTCAGAAGTTTATTTGGTAAAAATTTACCTTTTGGATGTGAGATAATTTCAAAAGATACTTCTTTACTCACTTCATATTCGATTACTCATCAAAATTATGATACATTTTTGCTTGATTTTGGTAAGTGGCTCTGTCCTTATAGTCGCACAAATTATGAGATAAAAGTTTATTCATTGTTTCAATATGATACTATAAGAGGAAACGATACTTTAAGGGTTTTGCTGTATGAGATAAACGATAAACCTGTAATCAAATCTGTATATCCTTCTCCTGTGTGCAGTTTAAATCAAAAAGATACGATTGAATTTCTGGTAAATGCAATAGACCCTGATAGAGATAGTTTAAGTTATCTATGGAAATTTAAGGGAAATGAAATTTATGGCGATTCTTCAATCTTTATTTATGTTGATACTTCTATGTATGTCAGTGTTATTGTTTCTGATGGTGAGTTATCGGATACTGCGCTGTGGAAAGTTTATCTTAATCTGCAGTCGTTATCCGAAGAAAATGAAAATATTTTTAAGATTTATCCAAATCCTTTTACAAATTATGCAACTCTTTATCTAAATCGCTCTGGTGATAATTTCATCAGGATTTACGATTGCACGGGTCGAATGTTAAAAGAAGTAAAGATAAAAGAAGGTGCGATAAAAATAGGCGAAGATTTAAAATCTGGTGTTTATTTTTATATCATAAAGTGTGGTGTAAGCAAATTTACCGGTAAATTAATAAAGTTATGATGCCGTATACTGCTGAAAATATGTGTTTTGCATGTGGTAAGGCAAACAAAATAGGATTGAAACTTTCGTTCAAAGAACACGAAGGGGGTGTCCTTGCAGAATTCACTCCAAATGAATATCATCAGGGGTATCCTGGTATAACTCATGGAGGAATTGTGATTACTTTGTTAGATGAAGCGATAGCCTGGGCATGCAGGATAAGGGGTTATGATGCATTTACCGCGCATCTTGAGGTGAGGTTCAGGAATCCCTTAAAGATTGGTGAGAGGGTGCAGATTTACGGCAAGGTAGTGAAGGAAAAAGGCAGATTAGCGATAGGTGAGGCAGTAGTGAAAGCAGGTGAAAGAATAATTGCAGAAGCGAAAGGAAAATTCATCAAACATGCCGATATATGAGTTTATATGTGAGGACTGTAAAGAAAGATTTGAAATAGATGTTCCTATGTCCCAGCGCGATAAAGTTAAATGCATAAAATGTGGAAGCAAAAATTTAAAGAGGGTTTACGGAGGTATTAATATTCTGGGGGTAAGTAAGGGGAATGCGTGTTCTACCTGTACTTCTCAAACTTGTTCGCAATGTCCTTTGTCGCAAAAGAAAAGTTAAAAGCATTTATTATCCTTTTTGTTTTGCTCTGTATATTTCATTTTCCTATCTGCATAAAAAAGTATTTTTTATGGGAGGATACGCTTTATCTTTTTTATCCGCAAGTTAATTATATTGTTACATCGTTAAAAGAGTTGAGAATTCCTTTGTGGGCTTCTTACATTTTTTCTGGCAATTCATTTCTTGGCGATGTTGAGACAGGCATTTTTTATCTACCATACTGGTTTTTGATTCTTTTTACAAAAAGCAAATTATCTTTTTATGCTTTTGAATGGCTTTTACTTTTTCATCTTTTATTTGCCGGTTTTTTCATTTTTCTGTCTTGCAGATATTTGAAGATGGATTTTGTCTATTCTCTTTTTTCTTCGTGTGTATTTATGTTTTGTGGTTTTTTATCTTTAAGGTTATTGAATGCGGCGATTTTGCAGACATTTTGCTGGTTGCCTTTTAACTTCTATTTTCTTTACAGGGGATTTGAGGAGCGTAACTTCAAATTTATTGCAATTGCAGCTTTGGGAGTGGGATTGATGATGCTGGTAGGTTTTCCTCAAGTTTCACTTTATGTGCTTTATTTTTTAACCCTATTTTTTATCTGGAGAATTCTAACAAGGCTTAAAAACTGGAAATTCTATCTTATTTCTTTTATTTTGCTTGCTGTAATGGGTGGATTAATGTCCGCAATTCAATACTTACCTGCGTTTGAATATGTTAAATATACGGTGCGTCAAAAGGTAGATTATAAATTTTGCACTACTAATTCTTTGCATCCTTCTTTGTTTTTGTTGTTTATCGTTCCGAAGCTTTTTGGCAGTAAAACTGCAACAGGCACCGATACTGTTTATTTTTGGGGTGGTGATAGGCTCTATGGCTCTTTTTGGGAGACATGCGTATTCTTTGGAATAATTCCTTTTATACTTTCGTTCTTATCTTTTAAAAGGGAATCAAGGCGTTCGTTTAGATATTTCCTTTATCTGTCTGCCGGTATCTTTTTGCTACTTTCAATGGGCAGATATTCACCTCTTTATAATCTTTTGTATAACATATTGCCTGGTTTAAATAAATTCCGTTGTCCTTCACGGATGATAGTACTTACGATTTTTTGTGCCAGTATACTTGCAGGAATGGCACTTCAACAATTAAGGAATTTAAAAGAAAAAACAAAAAAATACCTTTGGGCTTTTCTTGCAATATGTTGGCTTTTTTATTTATTGCTGTTAGCAGGAGCTTTCAGAAATTTGAATCAATTTACAAGGATTGATAAAATATACAATAACATGATAAACCAAAGTACTTTTGCCATTTTTATGCTAACTTTGGGAATAATTTTTATAAATTTTGCAAAGAAAATGAAATACTACTGGCTTCCTCTTTTTGTTTTGAGTTATTTCGATCTGTGGTGGTTTTCGCATAATTTTCATGTGTCAAGGATACCTGCTGAGAAATTTTTCAGGGAGGATGCTCTGGTTTCATATTTGAAGAAAGAGAGGCGAAAAGAATTTTTCAGGGTAAATGCCAGGATTGGCGGATATATGATTTTACGGCGTAATCAGGGTCTGATAAGCCGAATCGAGCTGATAGAAGGATTCACCCCTCTCAAACTGAAAAGGTATGCAAATTTTAAGATAGATAAAGAAAGGAAGCTCGATTTACTCAATGTAAAATACAGAATCGTTGTGGATACGCAAAATATGCGAATATATCTTGGACTAAATAAAGATTTTATGCCACGGTTTAAATTCTTTTACAAATATAGAGTTTTGAAAGATACTTCGGAGATTTTAAAAACATTATCGCAGGATGAATTTGATTACAGAAATGAACTGATACTTGAGGAGGAACCCCGGTTAAATTACGGGAAACACGGTGAAAACTGGATAAAGGTTATAAAATACGAACCTGAAAAGATAATTTTATCCCTTTATACTTCTGAAAATGGGATATTATGGCTTTCTGAAAACTGGGCTCCAGGGTGGTATGCTTTTTTAGATGATAAACCCGTTAAAATTTTAATAGCAGATTATACTTTTAGAGCAGTAGAAATTCCAGCAGGAAGACATATTTTGAAAATGATTTATTACCCAAAAACTTATAAAATTGGAAGAATTTTATCTTTAATTTCGCTTATACTGATAATTTGCATGATAGTTTTTAACAGGAGGTTAAAATGGTTGATAGAGAGGAAGGGCTAAAAATGATAAAAGAATATGTTAAGAATGATAAATTGCTTAAGCACATGTTAGCGGTTTCTGTGATTATGAAGGCTTTAGCTCAAAAGATGGGAGAGGATGAAAATCTGTGGGAACTAACCGGTCTGCTTCATGATATTGATTATGAAATCGTAGGAGGGAATTTTGAGCGTCACGGAATAGAATCCACCGAAAATATTTTGAAAGGTTTATTGCCAGAAATTGCTTTAAATGCAATAAAAGCACATAATGAGCTCACCGGGTTTAAATGTGAAGAAAAAATAGCGTATGCTTTGCGAGCAGCAGACCAGGTTTCGGGACTCATAATAGCCACTGCACTGGTCATGCCAAATAAAAAACTTGAAGAAGTAAAAGTAAGTTCTTTGAAGAAAAAATTTAAGCAAAAAGATTTCGCAAGAAATGTGAAAAGAGAAGATATAATGCTGTGTGAGAAACTCGGGATAAATCTGGATGAATTTTTGGAAATTAGTTTAAATGCTTTAAAAGGAATTTCAAATGAATTAGGATTGTGAATTATGTCATCTAAGGGTGCTATTGAAGAGATTTACGAATATTTAAACAAAATTATCACTCCTTTAATTAAAAGCGGTAAGAAAATACCTTTAATTACTTTTTCGATAGAAGAAAGGGAACTTTCTATATCCTCTATGAGCCTTGAAAGTGTGGCTGTGAGGGAACTGGAAGGCGAGCTTTTTCTTACTTATTTTAGTATTGGTTTGAAACAGCCGCATAAATTGATTAACCAATATGCAGAAGAACTTCCAGCAAAAATATTAAAATGCATATCAGCAGAACTTACAAGGATAATTCAACACAATAAGAAAAAAGGATATGTTCCTGTACTTCGCATAGAAACGGCGGTTACAAAGGACGAAGCCAAACAAGTGTTAAAATCTTTTTTCCATATCTTTTTTGAAGAGCGTTACAAAGAATTATAGCTTGACATTTTGAGAAAAGAAGTAAATTAAGTATGGTATGATACATCAAACTTTAGAATACCTGTTTTACGCTGTTATAATTGCAGCAGGACTGTTTGCGTTATACGCTATTTTAAGGGCATCTTATAAAAAAATTTTAAGTCTCTCAGAAGAAGCGAAATATAAGCTTTTGAGAGGCATAATGTTGACTCTCGGTATTTTTATACTTTTGAGTCTTGTAACTTATAATCCTGCTGATTATACTGGGTTCAAGATTTTGCAGGATATACAAAATAAGGGTGGGTTGATGGGAGCAGCTGTCTCCCGAATTATAATGTGGACTTTTGGGTTTACAGGATATTTTATTCCTGCACTTTTAATCATCTGGGGATTAGCACCTTATGACAAAAAGGATAAATTAGTAGAGATATCTTTAAGGACATTTTTCGGGACAATTTTGCTATCAACCATACTTTCGAATTTTGATAAAAATTACGGAGGAATAGTTGGTGAAAAACTTCTTTATTTCTTTACGAAATTTATGGGAAATATCGGTAGATGGATAATATTGACAGCATTGTTTATACCCGTTATTCCACTGAAAATACCTAAAAAGAAAAGAAAAATAAAGGAAAAGAGGAAAAGAAAAGTAATAATCGAGAAAAGAGAAGAAAAAGAAGAAGAGAAAGAAGAAAAAGAAAAATTACCCGAAGTAAAAGTTGAGAAAGAAGTTTCTGTAAAGGAAGCTGAAGAAGATTACGATTTACAATCTTTACAAAAAGAATTTTTGAAGATTCTGCATGAGCCTGTAAGCTATCAGGTTGACAAAGATGAGATTATTCGCAAGATAAAAGCACTTGAGAATCGACTCGAGGAATTCAGGATAAAAGGTAAAGTTGTAAATGTACGATACGGTCCTGTTATAACATGTTACGAATATGAACCTGCACCCGGTATAAAAATAAATCAGATAGTAAATCTTGCGGATGAACTTGGCTTATCATTAAAATCGGGGAGCGTCAGAATAGCACCCATTGAAGGAAAATCCGTTGTTGGAATAGAAGTTCCAAATAAGAAGAGATATACCGTTTATTTAAAAAAGATTTTAGTATCACCGAAATTCACAAACTCAAAGTCAAAACTGACATTTGCGATAGGAGACGATACATCTGGAGAATCTTTTTGTTTTGACCTTGCTGAGTGTCCGCATCTTTTGATTGCAGGGGCAACGGGTTCTGGCAAAAGTGTATGTTTAAATGCACTTGTGGCAAGTATATTGTATCGTGCAAAGCCAGATGAGGTGCAATTTCTGATGATAGACCCGAAAAGACTTGAATTGACGATATATAACGGGATTCCACATCTTGTTATGCCGGTAATAAATGAGCCCAAAGAGGCGCTTAACGCTTTGAAAGAGGCGCTCTGCTGGATGGAAGCAAGATATAAAGAATTTGCAAAATTTGCTGTCAGGGATATAGAAGATTATAATAAGAAGGCAGAAAAGAAAAAGCCTTACATCGTTATAGTTATTGATGAGCTTGCAGATTTGATGCTAACTGCTCCGCGTGAAATTGAAGAAATATTAACGCGACTTGCTCAAATGTCAAGAGCCGTGGGAATACATATAGTGATTGCTACGCAAAGACCTTCGGTTGATATAATAACAGGCTTAATAAAAGCGAATTTCCCTGCAAGGATTGCTTTCCTTGTTGCATCGCGCTCAGATTCACGCACGATACTCGATATGATAGGTGCTGAAAAATTACTTGGAAAAGGTGATATGCTTTTCCTGCCACCCGGCAAAGGCACGCCTGTAAGATTACATGGTGCTTATATCTCAACCGAAGAAGCTAAAACCCTTGCAGGTATCTGGGCAAGAGCCTATCTTGAAAGATTAACGGGAGACAGGAAACTTGCACAAAAAATAGTGGAAGAAGATTTAATAGATGCACTTATTTATAAAGGAAGAATACCAGGAGGAATCGAAAGGATAGAAAGTTTTTGCAAAAGATATGCAGAAGAAAATGGAATAGATAAAGATGAGTTAATGGAAAAATTAATGCATATTGAGTATTATAAAACTCCAGAGATAACGGTGAAAATAGGGGAGAAGAAAGAGGAATTATCAGAAGAGTTAGACCCCTTATTTGAAGAAGCCAAAAAGCTTGTGATAAGGCATCAGACAGCTTCTGTTTCTTTATTGCAGCGTCATTTCAAGATTGGTTATGCAAGAGCAGGCAGATTGATTGACCAGCTTGAAAAAGCAGGAATTGTGGGTCCTTATGTGGGTAGTAAAGCAAGGGAAGTGCTTGTGCCAAGAGAGGCATTAAAAGAGGAGGGAGAAAATGTTGATACTAAGTAGCATCTTAATTTGTGTTTTGGAAGTGAAAGCACATGATATGCAGGCGAAATGTGTTGCATTTTCTCCTGATGGCAAAATAATAGCATCAGGCGGATACGATAACATGATAAGAGAATGGAGCACAAAATTGACAAAGCTAACAGAAATAAAGGCGCATAATCACTATGTAAATGATGTGGAATTTACTCCCGATGGTAAATATTTGATATCTGCGTCAAATGATAAAACGGTGAAAATATGGAAAGCAGTAATTTGTAAGAAAGAATTTAAGCAAAAAAGTAGAGTATGGTCTCTTGCTATTTCTCCAAATGGTAAAATACTTGCTTTTGGTGATGAAAATGGTAAAATAACACTTGTGGATATTGATACATTTTCGGAGATTGGTTCTTTAAAAGGTCATTCTTGGGTTGTTAAGGCACTTTCATTTACGCCTGATGGCAAAATACTTGCATCAGGGAGTGCGGATAAAAGAATATTTCTGTGGGATGTTGAAAAGAGGGAGAAGATAAAACTACTCGGTGAGCATAAGAACTGGGTAAATGCAATTAGCTTTTCGAAAGATGGAAAATATCTGGCAACAGGAGGGAGTGACTGTATTTTGAAAATATGGGATTGGAAAAAAGGAAAAGTAATAAAAGAAATAGAATATCCAAAAGTTATTGAATGTGTTAAATTTTCACCTGTTAAGAATGTTGTGGCATTTGGTGGATGGGCTGGTGAAGTTTGGCTTTATGATATGTCTCAAGATAAAGTCGTTGAAAAATTAAAACATCCGGATTGGATAAGAGATATTGATTTTTCGCCCGATGGCAAATATTTGATAACTGCCTGTAAAGACGGTAAAATAAGATTATGGGAGATTACGGCAAAATAATTTTGATAGCAATAACCCAGGGATTAACAGAATTTTTACCTGTGTCAAGTTCAGGGCACTTGCTTTTACTCTCCAAAATTTTGAATATCAAAAAATGGCTTACCATAACTGTAATGGCGCATCTTGGGAGTTTAATAGCAATAGTGATAGCTTATTTTAAAGATTTTAAAGAAGTTTTAAAACCACGATATTTAACTTACATTCTGATAGGTACCGTTCCCTGTATCTTTACCGGTTTATTTTTGAAGAGCTGGATTGAAGGTCAAATAGAAAGGGTTTATTTTACCGGAATTTTTTTACTTATTACCGCATCATTTTTGATACTTTCTGATTTTTTCAAAAGTTCAAATGGTTTAAGTTATGTTAAATCTCTGATTATAGGGATTGCTCAGTCTATAGCTGTTTTTCCGGGTATTTCTCGTTCTGGTGTTACTATTTCTACTGGTATTTTTTGCGGTGTAAAGCGTGAGGAGGCATGTAGATTTGGCTTTTTGCTCGGCATTCCTGCAATTGGAGGTGCTACTTTGCTTGAACTACCAGAAATTAAGGAAATACATATTTTAAAGATAATTTTGACAATTTTATTATCTTTTGTCTTTTCTTTGCTTGCCATAAAAATTGTTATAAAATTTGCACTTCATCGTCGTTTTAAGTATTTTGGATATTATTGTATTTTCCTGGGATTTATATTGCTTTTCTCTGGGTGCAAGCTTTTACCTCCGCGAGCAGGTGGCAAGGATACAGAAATAATTTGTGTAGCAAATAAAGAAGTTAGAAATTTACTGAGCCAGTTACTCGAAGAGATACTTTATACTCCGTCGCCTGAGAACAGATTTGTTTTGAAATTTGTAACAGATGAAAACTTTGGAATTTATAAATACAGAAAAAATATTTTAATCTGTGAGAAACTTGGAGAACCTTTAATTGATACACTTTTATCCCGTGAAATAAAGGAGAAGATAAAAAGAGGAGAAGCTAACATTTTTTCAAAAGATGATATGTGGATACGAGGGCAATCTGTTTTGATAGTGGGTGCAAATAATGAGGATGAATTAAAAGAAATAATAAAAGAAAAGGGCGATATGATAAAAAATTATTTTATTTTGAAAATAATGGAGCGATTTAGAAAAATGATGTATGAAAAGGGCTTTAGAGAGGATTTACATTTTAAACATCTTACAAGATATGGTTTTGCTATAAAAATACCATATGGCTGGATTGTTGCGAAAGATACTTTTAATTTCATAAAGATAATAAGGCACTTTCCCGATAGAGTAATTTCTATTTATTGGGAAGGCAAGCCCAGAAAAAGATATTTAACCAAAAAAGAAGCGATTGCTTTGCGGAATTATATAGGTAAAAATTATTATAATGGGGATTTTGTTTATGAGAAAGATTTAAAATTTTACTATGTCAAATTTAAGGGATTTTATGCTCAAAAGATGGAAGGCATCTGGCAAAATGATAAAGAGGTTATGGGAGGTCCTTTTGTTACTTACTTTTTCTCTACTGATAAAAGGTTTTATGTTATTGATATGCATGTTTTTGCTCCGGGTGAAACAAAATGGATAAGGTTGTTACAGCTCGAAGTGATAGCAGATACCTTTGAAGAATTATGATTTTACTTTTCTCAATATTTGTAATATGTGGTAAGGGAAAATTTTTGGGATATGATTTTAAGGTAGATAAAATCTCTGAGAAAGAGTTTAGATATATATTGAGCGAGAAAAATTCTTTTGTTAGAAATGAAGGACTTTATTTTAGATTGCGTCGTCAAAAGATGATAAAAGCGTTAACAGGTGAAGATGTCGAAATAGGAGAAAGAGTTGAGTATTTAAAGAAAAATTTGAGTGAAAAACCTTCCATTGGGGATTCACCCTGTGATTATGTGATAATAACGAATAACGAGTTAAAAAATGCTTTTGACTCCATAAAAGCATGGGTTGAGCGTAAAGGTTTTGTGGCTACCATAAGGACAGTTGAATGGATTTCACAAAATTACTCAGGTTTTGACCTTGCAGATAAAATAAGGAACTTTTTGATAGACGCATACAAATACTGGGGGATAAGTTATGTTTTGCTTGGTGGTGATTACAAAATAGTTCCTGTAAGGCTCTGTTATTTTCCTCCTTACTCGGGGATATATCACGAGCAGATGGCTCCCTCGGATTTGTATTTTGCATGCTTAGATGAAGAATGGAATTACGATGGGGATTATTATCTGGGAGAATTAACGGATGTTGTCCACCTGTTACCCGATATCGCGGTCGGTAGATTGCCGTTTAATACTGAAGAAGAGGTGCTTGAGTATTATCAGAAGATTAAGTATTACGAAGAAGATGCAGACAATACCATTGATTTACTTATGCTGGCACAATATCCATTGCCAGGTCTCCCTCCTGCTACGGCGGTGAACGGATGTGATACAATAGGAAGCTATTTCCCGGAATGGTACAGGAAAGTGAAATTGTACAATGGATATAACGGTGATTACGATAAGATGGAGGTTATAGATAGTTTAAACAGGGGCGTTAAATTTTTTGTTGGTATAATGCATGGTGAATTTGACAAAATGGTATGGGGTGCGGGTTCAGAGCATATGTTTACAAATTATGATATGCAATGTTTATCCCATAATCCTTCGATATGGATAATATGTTCATGCTGGCCGTGTGCTATAGATAAGGATTGTCTCGGTAGATATATAATAAGAGGGAAAGACAATGCAATTGCTTTTATAGGAGCATCGCGATGGGATTATCCCCGTGCTTTTGTGAATTATTATATGAGAGAATTCGCAAATGCGATTTTCCAGAAAGATATAAGATTGCTCGGAGATATTCATTTTTATGTAAAAGTAAAATTAGAGCCACTGAGTACTACTTACAGTAATTTGAGATTTACACATCTTAGCAGGAATTTACTTGGAGAGCCACTCATAAGTGTTAATCCGGATTCCATAAAATTGAGTTTTTGTGTAAACTATCCCGATACTATTTACCTTGGTTATAATGACATCAAAATAAATGTTAAGGATAATTTTGGACAGCCTGTAAAAGATGCTTTTGTTACCTTAAAAGCAAATGATAATTATGTTCGTGGATTGACAGATGATTATGGATATGTTGAATTTAAAACAGTTCTTGCTTGCGATACAGTTTTTCTCATAGTATTTAAGCCGGGATATAAATTGTTTGAAAGAAAAATGGCGTGCAGTAAAAGAGGGGTTGCATTAAAAGTAAAGTCATTCTATATAAATGAAAAGGGATACGAAAATGGCGTAGCAGAGCCATTCGAAACATTATCCCTACATTTAAAGATAGAAAAAGAGGGCGAAGATACAGTTAAAAATCTTTATTTGAAGATAAAATCCGACACACTGATAGAATTAATGGATAGTGTGAAATTTATCTCTGTATTATCGGGTGATACCGCATTCCAGAGTACTTTTGATTTACTTGTTAAAAAAGAGCGAAAAATTAATCAATTGATAATCGAAATGATTTACTCAGATACAACAGTAGATACGATTTATTTCGAAGTTTATTATCCTTTGCTTAAAGTAAAAGAGATACGCTGGGATGGATTATTTTTGAGTACAAGGATAAAAAATGAGGGAAATTTTGGAGCAGAAAGTATCAAACTGGTTTTATGTGCAGATAAATATAGTGGAGTATTTATAATTGATACCGTAAAATATCTCGGATATTTAGAAGCCTGTAAGGATACTTTAATAGATAGTGGTTTTAGGGTTATCAGGATAGGACCTCCTTTTAATTTGTATATGTATATGGAATATAATGGTAAGTATTCGGGACTTGATACGATGCTTGTGAAGCAAGCGAAGTATGAGACCCTTGATGTTTTTTATCTTCCGTCATACGATAAATTAACAATAATGTGGGAGCCCGTTAATGCTTTATATTACAATGTATATGAAGGTAAGAGGAAGTTAAATAAAGAGCCAATAAGTGGCACGATATTTGAGATAAAAGGTCTTAGGAACTGGGAATTTTACAGTTTTGAGATAACAGCGGTGGATAGTGATTATAACGAGAGTTATCCAGTGAAATATCTTTTCAGAACAAATCCCGAGCTCGTCAGAGAATGGAGATACTGGAGTGGATATCTACCATGGGGAGGTATAGCATGTTATAGGGACAAAATAGTTTTGCTTAATGAAAATGAAGTTTATATATTTTCGTATGATGGTAGCTATAGAAAAATAGGCGAGATAAGCGGGAGTAACTGGAATACTCCTGCCATAGGTGATATTGATAAAGATGGTATAAAAGAGATAGTGATAATACCTTCATGGATTGATGCTTGCAGTTTATTTGTATACAAAATGACTGGCGAAAATGAACCCGGTTTCCCTGTTCCTTTGCCATCTCAGGGCTTCTACTGGGCATCACCTGTGCTTTTCGATATAGATGGTGATTCTACTCTTGAAATAATAGTGAATGGCAAATCTAAAATGCTTGTTTATTCATGTGAAGGTGAATTGCTGATGAGTTTTACAAAGTCAGTATCTGGCAGTCATAATGCGTGTGCAGTAGTTGCTGATATAGACGATGATAGTGTGTATGAGTTCGTGATTCCGGGTGTCGAATCTCTTTATGTTATTGATGCGAATGGTGAAAGAGAAGAAGGTTTTCCGTTTGCATTCTTAAATCCTGTTGCAACTCCAATTGGTCTTGCTGTTGGAGATGTCGATGGAAATAAAAATAATGGATTGGAGATAGTGGTAACTGCTACGAATAACTGGGCATCAACGGGTAATTTAACGGGTTATGTCTATCTCATAAGCAGTAAAGGTGAGCTTTTCAATAACTTCCCGAAGAAAGTGGTATTTTATGGTGATATGGAGCATACATCTCCGCCTGTGATAGCTGATTTGAACAAAGATGGCAGACTCGAGATAATACAGGCAGATAAAGATAATTTGTGGGTGTGGAATTATAAGGGCGATACATTACATGGCTTTCCTTTTGAAATAAAACAATATGAGCGCTCAACTTTCTCCTCACCATTAGTGGCAGATGTAGATGGAGATGATACTCTTGAAATCATAATAGGGACATTTTTATCACAAAAGGTATATGCTATAAAGCCTGATGGCTCAGTGGCACATGGCTTCCCCATAGATGTTAACGGATTTGTAACCCCTTCTCCATTTATTCTCGATATGGATGGAGATGAAAGGAACGAGCTATGTGTATTGACTTATTCGAATTTCCTTTATATCTGGAAACTCGATAGAGGCAAAATAGAATGGGGCTCTTTCATGCACGATAGATGGCACACAGGACAATACGGATTCATACCTTTCGATGAGGAAACAACAATGCAGGAATCTCACATAAATGGTGCAAACATTAAAAAGATTATAAAAATATTACCAACAATAACAGGTGATAAATTGCTCGTTATTTCTAAAAATGTTAAGAAAATAAAAATCTACGATGTTAGCGGAAGAAAAATTAAAGAGATAAAATTAAGATATTCTCGCGAGGAAATAGATGTTAAGGAATTACCTGTGGGTGTATATTTTGTAATGCCAGAGGGGGGTAGAAAATGTGTGAAGTTCATAAAGATAAGATAAAAGAGATAGTCAGGAATTTTGAAGGTAAAAAGATACTCGTTATCGGAGATATGATGCTCGACCATTATATCTTTGGTGAAGTTAACCGCATATCACCGGAGGCTCCTGTTCCTGTTGTTGAAGTAAAGAAGGAAATTTCAAATCCAGGGGGAGCAGCTAATGTCGTGAATAACATAAAGGAGATGAAAGGAATACCCATTCCTGTTGGAATAATAGGAAAAGATAGAGAAGGTGAGAAGTTAAAAAATTTGTTAAAAGAAAAAGGCATAAATGTAGAAGGATTGTTTGAAACAGAAGATAGACCGACTACCACGAAAACAAGAATAATAGCACATCATCAGCAGGTTGTAAGGGTTGATAAAGAAAAAACAGAAATAATTCCGGATGCCTTAAAAGATAAGATAATTGATTTTGTAACTGCATTGATGGGAGAAATTGATGCCATATTGTTTGAGGATTATGATAAGGGAGTGATAGATGGGGATTTAATTTCGCGGGTCAAAGCGATATCCGTTGATAAAATACTTGTAGCTGACCCCAAATATCGTAATTTTTTTGAATACAAAGGTTTTACGATAGTGAAACCCAATCGCAAAGAAGCCGAATGGGCAGCACGCAAAATATTATCGGCAGATAATGTTGAAGAAGAGGGCAAATCTTTAAGGAAGGTGCTGGAATGCAAGGCACTTTTGATAACAATGGGTGCAGAAGGAATGGCACTTTTTACAGAAGATGGCTTTTACAGGATAAAGAACAAGGCAAAAGAAGTTTATGATGTAACAGGTGCCGGTGATACAGCTATTGCAGCGATAACACTTTCTTTGTGTGCAGGTGCGAATTTCTTTGAAGCAAGTTATATTGGCAACATTGCAGCAGGTATAAAGGTCGGGAAGCTGGGAGCTGTGCCCGTTACTCTTGAAGAAATTTTAAGTGCCCTATAATGGCGGCGGAGGGATTCGAACCCCCGACCCTCGCATTATGAATGCGATGCTCTACCGCTGAGCTACGCCGCCACACTATATTTTAATCAAAATGACAATTTGTCAAGTGGAAATGTAAAATTAAACAACCGATTTCTCTTTTATCTCAATTTTGCCCTTAAATCTCTTATATGAGAAACTTTTTAGAGACATTTCTGGTTCTTCTCCTGCTACTATCTGCGAAAGTATTTTTGCGGTCACAGGTGCTACCATGAAGCCATGTCCACTGAAGCCCACTGCCTGATAAAAGCCAGAAACCTCATCCACACTACCGATTATCGGCTGAGCATCGGGTGTCATCGTGTATAACCCTGCCCAGTGACGAACTATTTTGACATCACCAAGTTTGGGAAGCAATCTCCTTAATTTATTACCAAAATCTTTGAAAAATTTAAAAGATGACCTTAAATTTTCACCTGGTTTCTCATCGGGTGTGCCCTGTCCTCCCATTATTCCGCCATCTTTTGCCTGACGAAAATAAAAATTGCCATCAAAAGATATCACCATCGTATCGAAAAGTGGATTTAATGGCTCTGTTACAAATATTTCGTGACGATAAGGAGTGCATGGTATATCGATTCCCACCATTTGTGCTATAATGCGTGCACTACCACCTGAAGCATTTACAACATTAGCAGTGATAAATTCGCCCCTGTTTGTTAAAACACTTTCTACCCTGCCTTTTTTAACCTTTATGCCTATTACTTCTGTATCCACCATTATCTCTGCACCCAATCTTTTTGCTGCTTCTGCATATCCATAAGTCACTTTAAAAGGATTTGCATGACCATCTGTTGGACAGAATGTCGCGGATTTTACGCCTTCGAGATTTAAAAAAGGCACTATTTTTTGTGCTTCTTCAGGTGATAAATATTCGACTTCGAGACCCAATCTTTTTTGCATTTCTACATTTTTCTTAAAGCGCTCTGCTTCTTCATCGGTATATGCAAGAATTAGATATCCACCCTGCACATAATCAATATCTGTTTCGAGTTCTTCCGATAAATTTTCAAAAATTTTCCTGCTCGCCATTGCCAGCAAAGTATTTCCTTCGGTTGACCATTGCTGACGAATACCACCGCCACATCTACCTGTAGCACCGGCACATAGATATTTTTTCTCACAAAGCAAAACTTTTAACCCTTTCTTTGCAAGATAATAAGCAGTGGCACAGCCAACAACTCCACCACCTATAATTACACAATCATAAACTTTAGCCATCTTAAATTATAAACAGAAATGGAAAATGTCAAGAATTTATAGAGAAACAGAATTTTATTGACAGACTAAAAATATTGTTATAAAATAAAAAGGGGGAAAGGTGGACAGGTTATCGAGGATTGAGAAACTTATTGAAGAGACACAAAAAGTAATGAAAGAACTTCTCGAGAGTCAGAAGGATACCGAGCAGAGACTTAAGGAAACTATGAAGGTGGCAAAATATGATAAGGGGGAAGTATGGGTGGGAAGAGAAAGTTAAAAAAGAGGAGTGAATTGACCAAAAAGTTACTTTCTTTTGAGGCAGATCATGTATGGGTGAGTGAGAATTTTGAGACCCTTTTAAAGCAGTATGCTGAACAATGGATTGCAGTTAAAGATGGCAAAGTAATTGCCAGTGCACCTGATTTGACAGAATTATTATCAAAGCTACACGACCCAGCTTATACCTGTATTGAATTCATCACAAATGAGTCTCTTGAAATGATATTATGATTATTCGTGGGCGATTTATCGGGGATGCTGGAATTGTTCAATTTGAAGCCACCAAAATCGTAAAATGATAATCTTGACAAATTTATATTAGCGTTATAATATGGAAAAGGAGGGGTTATGAGGTGGCTTTTGATACCCCTTCTGCTGTTATTAACATGCAGGATGCCTTTTAAGTTTAAAAATACACCACCTCAACCTCACATTGATGAGATTTCACAGGTTGGGGGTGAAGTCACTGTAAAACTCTATGCAGAAGACCCTGAAGATGACAAAGTATCACTAAAAGTGGATTTTGGCGATGGATATGTAACCCAATGGAGCGAATTTGTGCAATCGGGCTATATCCTTACATTTACCCATCAATACTCATCATCGGGAAATTATACCATGAAAATACAGGCAAAAGATGAATACGGTGCAGAGTCCAAGTTGTTAGATTATGTGATTGGTTTGAATCTACCTGATATATCTATTTATGGACCGGACACAGCCCATGTTAATGATAGTGTGACATTTGTAGTAAAAGTTACTGACCCTGATGGCGATAAAGTAGCGGTAAGGTTTGACTGGGGTGATGGGGATACATCTGACTGGAGCAGTTTTGTTCCATCTGGAAGTAATATATCAATGACTCATATTTACAGCAATGTTGGGACATACAATGTGAAAGTGCAGGCAAAAGATGAGAAGGAAATGATGTCAAACCTGACGCATCAAATTTTGATAATAAATGATGCACCAAGTGCCTCCATTGTGTCCGCACCTGATAATGCACATGTTGGTAATAGTGTGACATTTACAGCCAAAGGTAGTGACCCTGATGGTGATAGAGTTGCTATAAGGTTTGACTGGGGAGATGGCAATGTATCAGGATGGAGCAATTTTGTGTCTTCGGGTACCAATGTATCAATGAGTCACACTTATAACAATACAGGCACATATTATGTGAAAGCACAGGCAAAAGACGAATATGGAGCAGTGTCAAACTGGTCATCATCTCATAAGATTGTGCTAACAAACGATGCACCAAGTGCTTCCATTGTATCCGCACCTGATAGTGCACATATTGGTAATAGCGTGACATTTACATCTAAAGCCACAGACCCTGATGGCGACAGAGTTGCCATAAGATTTGACTGGGGAGATGGCAATGTATCTGGCTGGAGTAATTTTGTTTCTTCAGGTACCAATGTATCAATGGGTCACACTTATAACAATACAGGCACATATTATGTAAAAGCACAGGCGAAAGACGAATATGGTGCGGTATCAAACTGGTCATCATCTCATAAAATTGTGATAACAAATAATTCACCGAGTGCTTCCATTGTGTCCGCACCTGATAGTGCACATGTTGGTAATAGTGTGACATTTACAGCCAAAAGTAGTGACCCTGATGGTGACAGAGTAGCTATAAGATTTGATTGGGGAGATGGCAGTTTATCTGGATGGAGTAATTTTGTATTTTCGGGCACCAATGTGTCAATGAGTCACACTTATAACAATACAGGCACATACTATGTAAAAGCACAGGCGAAAGACGAATATGGTGCGGTATCAAACTGGTCATCATCCCATAAAATTGTGATAACAAATAATTCACCTGATGCTCCTGTAGTTTCAGGACCTGATAGTGCAATCATAAATGAAAGTATAACACTCACAGCGAGTACAACAGACCCTGATGGAGACAATGTAGCAATAAGATTCAGTTGGGGAGATGGTGACACTTCTACATGGAGCTCTTATGTATCGTCTGGTCAATCTGTATCAATGAGCCATGTTTACACAACTGTGGGCACCTGCTATGTAAAAGCACAGGCAAAAGACGAATATGGTGCAGTGTCAAACTGGTCTTCAGCACATGAAATCATTGTGCATGGCTGGGTAAAAACAGATTTAGGTTCAGGCGGTGGCTATATGTATGGCGTAGCAGTGGGAGATGGCAGAGGTGATGGCAAGCCAAGGGTATATGCAACATGTTGTAATTGTCATGTCTATGAATTTGAGTGGAAAGGTAGTTCTTGGGTAAAGACAGACCTCGGTTCAGGTGGTAATAATATGAATGGCGTAGCAGTAGGTGATGGCAGGGGAGATGATAAGCCAAGGGTCTATGTTGCTTGCGGAGATTATCATGTCTATGAGTTTGAGTGGAATGGAAGTTCATGGGTAAAGACAGATTTGGGTTCAAGTGGTTACTGGATGAGTGGAGTAGCAATAGGTGATGGCAGGAGTAATGGTAAATCAAGGGTCTATGCAGCTTGCGGAGATGGTCATATTTATGAATTTGAGTGGAATGGAACTTCATGGGTTAAGGCAGATTTAGGTTCAGGGAGTGACTGGATACGGAGAGTAGCGGTAGGAGACGGTAGGAGTGATGGCAAGCCAAGGGTCTATGCAGCCTGTGACGATGGTCATGTCTATGAATTTGAGTGGGATGGAAGTTTATGGATTAAAACAGATCTCGGTTCAGGTAGTGCCGGTATGAATGGAGTAGCGGTAGGTGATGGTAGGTGGGATGGTAAATCAAGGGTCTATGCAGCCTGTAATGATGGTCATGTCTATGAATTTGAGTGGAATGGGAGTTCATGGATAAAGACAGACCTCGGTTCAGGCGGTAGCCATATGTTGGGAGTAGCGGTAGGTGATGGCAGAGGTGACGGCAAGCCAAGGGTCTATGCAGCTTGTGCCGATAATCATGTCTATGAATTTGAGTGGAATGGTAGTTCATGGATAAAGACAGATTTAGGTTCAGGCGTTTACGTTATGAACGGAGTAGCAATAGGTGACGGCAGGGGAGATGGCAAGCCAAAAGTATATGCAGCAAGCTGGGATAATCATGTCTATGAATTTGAGTGGAAGTAGGGGGTAAAATGTTTATTTTATTTTTTATAATGGTGCAAAGATTTATTTGCGTGGATTCACCTGCTCTGATAGATGGGCTTAAACCTTACAATGTAAAAATAGTTCCCAGGGAATACGCAGAGTGGACAATAAAAGTTGATAAAAAGTATCAGTTAAATCGGAGCAAATTGATAAGAGAAAGTGTATCTGCCGGAATTTTGAGTGCCGGACTTGGCTGGGGTATCGCTTACCTTCATTACTCAGGGAAGTATGGTAAACATCTTGAATTTGACCCAACAGGTGCTGTTATTTTTACTGCTGAAACAGGGATTGGTGGTGCTTTGCTCTGGTATTTGCTCAATCGCAATGCCAAAAGATATAAAAAGTCCACATTCAAAGTGGTGATAAAACAGAACTTCGGCAAAAAGAAAGTTATAGTGAAAAATTACTCTTTTAAATCGCATAAGAAAGAAAATTACAGAATAATCGCAAAAGATATAGTGAAGGTGATAGAGGAGAATAAGCCAAAAATACCTTTTATCTGTTATGTCAGAGATAAAGAAGAGGTTTATAATCTTGCTGGTGAAGTTGTTACGAAATTGCCAAAAGGCACCCAGGTAAGGGTTATTGCTGAGAAATGGGGCAAATATTATATTGAGACACCTGGAGGCGTTGAGGGCTGGCTATCAAAAGATAAAGTAATGCTCGTTAAGCCCGATGTCATGAAACCATTTGTTAAAATAACGGAGAGAAAAATTGAAGGTCCTTTCCTTTATCTTCGTGGTGTTGTTTATGATGATAAACTTGTGAGAGAGGTCAAATTTGCAGGCAAATCATTACCGCGTGCAGGATTTGTAGCCGACAAAAGCAATTTCGGTGATGCTTATCCTTTTGAAATTAAATACATAGTGGGACCGGGTGAAAAACTATCACTTATCGCAACAGATGGTATCGGCAACAGAACAGAAATACCCATAGGAATTGAAACAAAAAAGGTTGATTACACACCAAAATATGCAGTGCTACAAACGATAAAAAGGGCAAATGTGAGGAGCAAGCCATCCCTAAATTCAAAAGTTTTAATGGTATTGCCAGCGGATGAGCAAATAACAGCCATCGGATATAAAGGAAACTGGTATTATCTTGAATCAGGTGGATGGATTCACAAATCTGTTGTCAGCGAAGTAAAGACAGAACTTGGCACAGGCAAAATCGTAATAAAGCCAGAAGAAAGGATTCAAAAATTCGTAGATGTCGATGTAAATATCCCAAAAACTGTGATGAAAAATCCAGATGCAATAGCCGTTGTTATAGGAAATAAAAATTATGAGAAAGCACCCGATGTTGAATATGCAATAAGAGATGCCAAAATAATCAAACAATATTTGATAAATGTTCTTGGCTTTAAAGAAGGCAATATCTTTTATGTTGAAGATGCGAAATTGTCGGATTTTGTAACACTATTTGGCACAAAGGAAGATTACAGGGGTAAGCTTTACGATTATGTTAAGCCCGGCAAATCCGACATTTTTGTTTATTATTCGGGACATGGAGCACCCAGTATAAGAGAGAAGAAGGGTTATTTTGTTCCTGTGGATTGTGACCCGCACAAAGTAGAGATGGGAGGATATTCACTTGACCTTTTCTATGAAAATATAAACAAAATACCTGCAAGGAGGAAAATAATCGTTATAGATGCATGCTTCAGTGGAGAAGGAATATTGAAAGATGTAAGCCCAATCTATATCGAAGTGCCAATAACTTACAGGATGAAAAATACCGTGATATTTACGAGTACAACAGGTAAAGAATTATCATGCTGGTATCCGGAAAAGTGTCACTCAATGTTTACCTATTTCTTCTTAAAGGGATTGAGGGGTGATGCTGATAAGAATCACGATGATATACTTACATTTGAAGAACTTTATGAACATGTGAGCGATAAGACAGAAGGAGTGCCATACTGGTCAAAGAGATTGCATGGTTTTATGCAAAAGCCCCAGATGATAAATAATTTAGAAGATAATATTTTTGTGAGATACAGATGAGGATTTTATTTGCTACTGATTGCTTTTATCCACAGGTTATTGGTAGTGCGTATGCGGTTTACAGGTTATCCCGTGCATTATCACGAATGGGGCATGAAGTTATGGTTGTTGCACCGGATGTTGGAGGAGATTTACCCGAAGATGGCAACTATCGTGTCATATATGTGCATTCGATACCATTACCGCATTTCAGGGAGATAAGAACTCCTGTTTTTCCTCTGCCAGTTATGAATAAAATAAGGGTATTTAATCCTGATGTTGTTCATATACATCATCCTTTTGTTATCGGCTGGAGTGCATTGTGGGTAGCAAAGTTATATCGAATACCTGTGGTGATTACAAATCATTTACTGCCCGAAAATTTACTTATGTTTGTGCCGAAAGGAGGGATATTTGATGGTGTGTCTAATTCCAAATTATTTGAGAAATCATGGCGTATGATAGTTAATTTCTGCAATAGGGGTGATATAGTTACTGCACCTACGGTCACAGCAGCTGATTTGCTGAAAAAACAGGGAGTAAAGAAACGCATTATCCCGATATCCAACGGAGTAGAATTTGAGAAGTTCAATACCGATTATGACTGCGATGATTTAAAACAGAGATTTAAATTACCGGATGTTCCTTTAATTCTTTATGCCGGTAGGTTGAGCGAGGAGAAGCGTGTAGATGTTCTTATAAGGGCGATGCCTTACATTTTGAGCAAAATGGAAGTTCATTTAATCCTTGTGGGCGATGGTTTACATCGTGGATATTTAGAGCAGCTCGTTATTTCACTTGGTCTGGCTAAAAATGTAACTTTTACGGGCTTTCTTTCGGAGTATGATTATGTTCGTATGCTTAAAATTGTTTCGGTGTTTGTTATGCCATCGCCATCGGAGCTCCAGTGTATAGCGTGCGTAGAAGCTATGGCAAGTGGCTTACCCATTGTAGTAGCAAATAGATATGCTTTGAAAGAACTGGTAGACGGTAATGGATATCTGTTTGAGCCAGGAGACCACATGGACCTTGCTGAAAAATTGCTGACAATACTCGGAGATGAGGAATTACGAATCAAAATGGGACTCAAGTCAAAAAGTATGGCAAAGAAGCATGATATAAATGAAGTTATTAAAAAATACGAAGAAGTATACAAAATTCTGGTATGATGCATTTACTTTTGTTTATCATAGTGAAATGGGTTATTGCTGAAGGCGAGTGTTATTTTACCCCTGTTATGAGGCTTGATGAAGCTAAAAGATGTGCTTTAAATAAAGCCCGTAGTGAAGCGATAATAAAAGCGCTCGGTATAATAATAAATGCAAGGACAATGGATATTTCGGGGGATATAGGTTCGGCTTTCACATCGATAACTCAAGGCGAGGTTTATGGCAAGATAGTTGAAGAAAAAATTTTAAAAGAAGGTTTGGATAAAATAAGAGCTGAAGGCAAAGAAATTCCCGTTTATAAAGTGAAGATAAAAGCAAATGTCAAAGAAGAAAAGGGCAAGCCCGACCCAAACTTTAAAGTCAAAATAGAATTGAATAAGCATATTTTTAGAGATAGGGATGAAATAATTGTGAAGGTGAAATCAACAAAAGATTGCTATATCACTTTACTAAACTTTTTATCAAACGATACTGTTATCGTGCTATTTCCGAATGAATTAATGACGGATAATTTTATAGAGGGTGGCAAAATGTATGAGATACCGCCTGAAGATTTGAGGAATAAGGGTGTGAAATTTAAGGTTGGTTTACCTGCTGATAAATATGAAGCAGTTGAATGCATAGGAGTGATAGCAACGAAGAAAAATTATAGGTTGGGAGAAATAAAGGGTTTGACACATAAAGAAACACTTATAAAATTAAATAAATGGCTTATAACAATTCCGCTTGATGAGCGTACAAGCGATTATGTAATTTATAAAATTATAAAATAGGTCAATACTCCTTTGGTTTGAAATTTTTGGGAACATCCAATTTCATAACATTATCCGATACTCTGAAAAGATAAAGTCCATTTTTCAAAATATAGTTATCAACCCCTTTTTCATAATTTACAGCCGATATAAATCCTATTATCCTGTATTCTTTATAGCGTGGTATTTTTCTTATTTTTTGCAACCTTTCTATATGCTCTCTTACATCATCTGATGAGCATGTTGTTTTGGCTTCACCTGCTATTATGTATTTCTTGCCATTAAGCGTTGCTCTTATCCAGTTATCTACTTCTGCAACTTTTCTATTATCATCGAAAACTCCCTGCCTTATACTTGCTTCTTCAATTTTAAACCCCATTTTCCTGAATGTTTCGAGTGCAGATGGAAAAACTATTCCCTCAACAAATCTACCATAGCCATCAGAGACAGCTTCTACCCGCTCTCTTAATTTTTTGTCAGATATGTGCATTTCACAGATTATCCTTCTAAACTCTTCATGCGTTTCTTTCTGTATCCTTCTTAATTCTTCGTTCGTTTTTCTCAGTTCCTCATCCGTTTTCCTTAATTGTTCATCAGTTTTCTCCTGTCTTTCTCGCAGTTTCTCTATGCTTTCACGGAGAGCTCGGGTCTCCCTCTCTGATTGCTCCTGTCTTTCTATCAATCTTCTCAACGCCTCCCAGAATTTTTCTTCTGCGTTCATTTTCAAAATTCTTCGGGTTTGAAGTTTTTTGGATTTATCAATCCCATTATGCCCTTTACCGGTTTCATGCAGTATAAACCTTTCTCCATCGCATATTCATCAACTCCTCTGCTAAATTTAAGTGCACAGACGCAACCTATTACTTTCATCCCTGCATATTCGTCAAAATATTTCCTGAAATCTTTTTTCAAAAATCCGATAAAATCATCTATTTCCTTTTTGGCTCTGAACTGCACCTGGGTTTCAACCACGATTATATAAGATTTACCCTTACGCTTTGCCTTTATCAGGAGGTCAATCTCTTTTTTCTTATCGTTGTATTTGCCCCATATATTGGGATATGCACCAAGCACCCTAAATCCTGCTTCTTCAAACTTTTCTTCAACCTGTGGCTCGCTCAATGCTTCGGGTATCTTGCCAAACGAGCGATTAAGACCACCTACATTGTTTGATAAATCCTTAATTAACCTTTGTAATTCTTTCATCCCTTCGTCAGTTTTTCTCAACTGTTCATCAGTTTTCTCCTGTCTTTCTCGCAATTCTCTCATTTCTTTTTCCGCTTGCTCCCATGCTTTCCTCAGTTCCTCATCCGTTTTCCTTAATTGCTCATCTGTTTTTTCCTGTCTTTCACGCAATCTTTCTATTGCTTTCTCATTTTGTTCCTGTCTTTCTATCAATCTTCTCAACGCCTCCCAGAATTTTTCTTCTGCGTTCATTTTCAAAATTCTTCGGGTTT
>CBEVQO010000009.1:0-81201 GCA_965552055.1 uncultured bacterium | reverse complement strand
ATGTCTGGAACAATCGCATGGTTGAGCGTGAGCTCGCACCTGTAACCGGGAAAGAACCTTATCTAATTCCGCATTTTGATGGCAAACTGGATATAAAAGATTTAACGGCATTCTGTAAGATGTTTGAATGGTATTATTATCACGGAGAACCTGCAAAAGTAGAATCGGGTGAGAATACAGAAATTGTTGTAAGTGGAGAAAAAGAAGGCAAAGAAGCACATATTGTTATTTCAGTGTTAGAAAAAGGAATAGCAATACATTGCCAGATTATAAAAGATACGGCAGTAAAATTAAAAGATGTAAAGATAAATAGCAATAAGAGTGATACGGTGCTAAAATTTGTGTTCGATAAAGGAAGTCTTGTAGATGTTTATGGACTTGCACTCGGTGGTAAACTTAAAGAAAAATCAATTGAGCTCTTCCTTGGAAATGTTAAAAATGAAGAAAAATTCAAAGTAAAGCTCGCAGTGTATGATGAAAATGGAAATGTTAAAATAGGAGAAAAAGAATTTGAATTAAAAGATATATTATTGCCTGCATTTACAGGAATTATGAAGATTTATCCTGTGCCTTTTGCAAAATATTTGAATATCATTTATGCTGTAAAACAAAAAGAAGAAATAGAAATTGCTGTGTATGATGTATCGGGAAGAAAAGTGAAATCACTTGAAAAATGCGAGGCACTACCCGGTATCTACCACAGGAAATTTGAAATCGATTTACCGTCTGGAGTTTACTTTATCAGATTTAACAGCTTGACAAATACGCAATCTCATAAAATTATACTTGTGAAATGAGAATAGGAGTAGTGGGAGCAGGATACTGGGGTCCTAATCTTATCCGCAATTTTTACGAAATAGGCGTGCTAAAAGCTGTTTGCGATAAAGATGAAGAAAAACTGAAGAAATTAAAAAGAAAATATCCCGATGTAAAGTTTTTTACAGATATTTCTGATTTTTTTGAAGAAGTAGAAGCCGTTGCAGTTGCAGTAGATGCAAAGCATCATTATGATATTGCTAAAAAAAGTTTGGAAGAAGACAAAGATGTTTTTGTAGAAAAGCCACTTGCTTTAACATCCAAACAATGCGAGGAATTGATAAAACTTGCAGAAAGGAAAAACAAAATATTGATGGTGGGGCACCTGCTTGTTTATCATCCAGTTGTAAGAAGGTTAAAAAAATTAATTGAAGATGGAGAAATCGGAGATATTCTTTATCTTTACAGTCAGAGGGTGAATCTTGGCAGGGTCAGGGTAGATGAAAATGCTTTATGGAGTTTCGGAGTGCATGATATTTCTGTTTTTATATATTTGCTCTCAAAGTTTCCTCAAAAAGTAGTTGCAAGCGGTATGAGCTATCTTACAGAAGGTGTGGAAGATGTTGTTTTTTGCACACTTTACTTTCCTGATAAAGTTATAGGACATTTACATGTCAGCTGGCTTGACCCTCATAAAATTCGCAGGATAACGATTGTCGGTACAAAAAAAATGGCTGTTTTTGATGATGTTGACCCACAAAATAAATTAATAATTTACGATAAAGGAGTGGACTATAAGCCTGAGGTCGTGCCTTTTGAGAAAGCACTTTCACTGCGAATAGGTGATATTTATATCCCTAAAATAGAAATGAAAGAGCCTTTGCGTGTGGAGTGTGAACACTTTTTAGAGTGTGTAAGAGAAAGGAAAAAACCAATGACAGATGGTACTGAAGGTCTTAAAGTTGTAAAAATACTTGAATCGGCACAAAAATCATTGATAGAGAAGCGGGCAGTAAACTGTGAAATATCTTAGGCTTTTGCGCATACACAATGGCTTGCTGGCATCGTTCGCGATATTTATCTGTCCTTTCATAGATTCACACAGAATAAATGAGAGATGGTTTCTCGCTATAATATCATGCTTTTTATTAACATCTTATGCTAATGTTTTGAATGATTTTTTTGATTATGAACTCGATAAACTTGCAAAACCCTATAGACCTCTTCCATCGGGTCAAATTTCGCTCCGTAAAGCTCTTGTTATTTCAATTTTACTTTTGATTTCGGGTTTGTTTTTTTCCGCAAAAGGTGGATGGGATATGTTTTCTTTTGCACTTTTTAACTCTTTTTTGATTTTCCTTTACAATTATAAACTTAAGAAAAATTTGTTTGATGGAAATATTTGTGTTGGATTTCTTGGTGCTTCTCCTTTTCTCTATGGTGGTCTTGCTCTGCATAGCACGGATGTTTTGATACCTTTTTCTGTTGCTTTGCTTTTCCACATCAGCAGAGAGATAATAAAAGATATAGAGGATACGCAATTCGATTTACAATTTGGTTATAAAACATTGCCAATAATATGGGGGAGATATTACGCTTTGTTGTTTTCCAATTTCGTTTTTTCAGCTTCTTTTATATTTTTACTGATGCCTTTATGGTTTAGAATTTATAGCAAATTATACGCTGTTATAGCGATTCCGCCTGCTTTTTTGTGTAGTTTTTATTTCCCAAAGGTAGTGCTTGATATAAGCAAAGTAAAGAAATTGAACAAAATGATGAAAATAAGTAGCGTTATAGTTATGATTGCTTTTCTCTTTGCGAAATGAAGTTTGGCTTTCAAATATCAATAAGGGGTGGTTTTTCAAAAGTTGTGCCAAGGGCTAAAAAATTGGGTTGCGATACCATACAGTTATTCACAAGAAATCCCAGAAGCTGGGAGGCTAAACCTTTAATTCTTGAAGATGTTGAGAAATTCAGGGAAGATGTTAAAAATTCGGGAATTTTTCCTGTTATAACACATATCCCTTATCTCCCAAATTTTGCAACGAGTAATCCCGATATTTACAGGAAGTCAATAAATGTTTTGATAGACGATTTAAAAAGGTCAGAAAAGTTAGGTGCCCAATATCTGATAATACATTGTGGAAGGCGACTCGATAGGGATTTGAAGTGCGCTCTAAAATCTGTATCCGATGCAATAAATTTTGCCTTTGATAAAGTTGATAATGGAGTTATTCTTTTGTTGGAAAATACAGCCGGTCAGGGTACAGAGATAGGTGGTGGCTTTGAAGAACTTGCAGAGATAATGGAAGGTGTTGAAGATAAGGAAAGAATAGGTGTTTGCTTGGATATTGCTCATGCTTTTCAATATGGATATGACTTAAAAAATGATTTTGAAGGAGTTATGAAAAAATTTGATGAGATTATAGGATTTAAAAAGTTAAAAGTTTTGCATCTGAATGATTCAAAGGTTAAGTGTGGTGAACATGTTGACAGACACTGGCATATAGGCAAAGGTGAAATAGGTAAAAAGGCATTCAGAAAGATAGTGAATTACGAACATTTCAAAGACTTACCCGGAATAATGGAAACACCAAGAAAGTCAGATGAGGATGACTTGCGAAATATGAAAATGATAAGGAGTTTTTCAAATAATTATTAGCCCCGCCTCCGCTGTCCCCACCTTCCCGATTAAGTCAGCCCACTCCTGCCCCCGCTATAACGCAATCAAAAGATAAAGCGTAAAACACCCAGAGTAACCCACAACTCCGTAATGGGCTGACATATCAACCCATTTGGTGATGAGCTCGGCTACGCCTCGCATTAAAAATTTAATACAAATTTCAAAAATTTTAATATCTAGCTTTCTCAATCTTCTACCCTTATAAATAAAAACAGAATGTGCCCAATAAATACTTGACTTTCTGAATCCAAGAGTAAAATTAAAATGATGAAAATATATTTGGATACATCCGTAATATCTGCCCTTTTTGACGATAGAAATCCAGAAAGAAAGTTACTAACAGAAGAGTTTTTTATAGGAGGTAAATATGGATGAAAAAATCAAAGAAAAAATACAAAAAGATGTTAAAAAGGAATTTCCGAGGGACTTCGCACTGCAACAAATACATGTAGCACGAAAGTTACTATCCGAGGAAGCAAAAGAAAATGTTGACATCCCTGTAATAAGATTATAATTTGAAAAAGGAGGGGAGATGCTTCCGGAATTCAAAAATGAACCATTTCTGGATTTTACAAAAGACGAAATAAAGAAAAAGATGAAAGACGCTCTGCAAAAAGTAAAAGCAGAATTGGGTAAAGAATATCCGCTGATAATTGACGGAAAAGAAGTACGCACCGGTAAAAAACTAAAATCAATAAACCCAGCGAGACCGGGTGAAGTCGTAGGCGAGGTGCATCTTGCTACAAAGGACGAAGTCGAAAAAGCAATGGAAGCAGCATGGAAAGCATTTGAAGAATGGAAACGAGTCCCCGCATGGGAAAGAGCAGGAGTACTGCTAAAAGCAGCAAAAATACTAAGAGAAAGGAGATACGAATTTAACGCATGGTTATGCTACGAAATAGGTAAAACATGGCCAGAAGCAGATGGCGAAACAGCAGAAGCAATTGATTTCCTCGAATTCTACGCAAGAGAAGCAATTAGATACTCACAAATTGAAGGAGTAACCCCCCTCGAAGGCGAATTCAACGAATTAAGATACATACCGCTTGGTGCAGGCGTGGTGATACCACCATGGAACTTTGGTTTATCAATTCTTTGTGGAATGACATCGGCAGCAATTGTAACAGGTAATACAGTAATTTTAAAACCCTCAAGTGATTCACCTGTAATAGGTTACAAATTTGCAGAGATAATGTACGAAGCAGGGTTGCCCGATGGTGTGCTGAATTTCCTTCCGGGCAAAGGTGCAGAAGTGGGTGATACGCTTACATCGCATCCAAAAACCCGCTTCATAGCATTTACAGGCTCAAAAGATGTTGGATTAAGAATTGTAGAACTCGCTGGCAAAACTTCACCAGGTCAAATATGGATTAAGCGAGTAATAGCAGAAATGGGTGGAAAAGACGCAATAATAGTGGATGACGAAGCAGATTTGGAAGATGCTGTAAAAGGCGTTGTAGCATCAGCATACGGATACTCGGGACAAAAATGCTCTGCATGCTCAAGACTCATACTGTTAGAAAGTATCTACGATAAATTCATAGATATGTTGGTAGAGGCGACAAAGAAAATAAAAGTCGATTATCCAGAAAAAGAAGATACATTCATGGGACCCGTAATAAATGAGCGTGCAGAAAAGAAAATATTGGGATACATTGAAGTTGGCAAAAAGGAAGGCAAATTAATTTTGGGTGGCAACAAAATAAAAGACCTTGAAGGATATTTTATAGAACCTACGATTTTCAAAGATGTAGATGAAAATGCAAGGATTGCTCAGGAAGAAATTTTTGGTCCTGTTCTTGCCATTATAAAAGCAAAAGATTTCGATGATGCCTTGAGAATCGCAAACAACACAATTTATGGATTGACAGGTTCTGTTTACACCAAAAACCGCATGAAAATAGCAAAGGCAAAGGAAGAATTTCATTGTGGCAATCTTTACATAAACCGCAAATGCACAGGAGCACTGGTGGGCGCACACCCATTCGGAGGCTTCAACATGTCTGGAACCGACTCAAAAGCAGGCGGAAAAGATTATCTCTTGCTATTCTTACAGGCAAAAGCAATATCCGAGAGGTTGTAATTACAATATCTGATGCTTAAGTTTTTGTTCTTCTTAGCTTATTGTGCTCTGCTTATCCCTCTCCTGCGTTCCATATACTATCGCAGAAACTTTAAAAAATACCTGAAAATAACACTCACAGGAATAATAATACTAACCCTCTTCATTTACTTCCTCAACATTTATATCGATGCCCTATGGTTCAAAAATCTATCCTTCCTTAAACGCTATCTCAAAGAGTTATCTGTAAGATGGATACTTTTCGCAACGGGTTTCATAATCCCCTTCTTGATAATATTTTTCTCATCAAAAGGTTTACCACAATGGCTCAGATTCTTAACTTCGGGATTCATATCACTCATCTTCGGAATAATACTTCAATCAAAATGGCTATTGATTTTACAATATTTAAACAGAACAAATACAGGATTGAAAGAGCCAATTTTTGCAAAAGATGTGAGCTTTTACCTTTTCACCTATCCATTTTTAAGATTATGCACAGAATTTTTAATCTGGCTATTTTTGATTTGCATAATTCTCTTAATCTTCAAAAGATTATACAGAATCACATACACATTTGAACCATTTTTCACATCTGCTTTCTTACACGAGATACGACCTTATCTTTTTGCTTTCTTCATTTTAATAGCATTAAGAACTTACATCGCAAAATATGGCTTATTGTATTCAGAGAGAGGAGTGGTAACAGGTGCAAGTTATGCAGACATAAAAGTGCAATTGCCAGCATATTTGATTTTCTCAGCAATATCCATCGCATCTGCCATCTTATTATTTTTCAGCAAAAATTTAGTCCGGTTAAGAAATCTTCTAATCTTTTATTTTGCATCTTACATCGTAATTTGCGGAATAATACCATCTGCTTTCCATGCATTGATCGTCGCACCAAACGAAATTGTAATGGAAAAGCCGTATATAAAGCACAATATAAAATTTACACGCTACGCATATAATCTACACAAATGCAAAGAAAAAGAGTTTGATATAAAAGGAGAGCCCACATCCGAAATAATCAAAAAATATGAAAATACTTTGAAAAACATAAGATTGTGGGACTGGAGAGCTCTTCTACTCACTTACAAACAAATTCAGGAAATACGCCTTTATTACAGGTTCACGGATGTTGACATCGATAGATATTACATAAATGGTGAATTGAGAGAAGTTATGGTATCACCCAGAGAATTAGACCAGGATTTATTACCCGACAAATCAAAAACATGGGTGAACTTACGCCTTAAATATACGCATGGATACGGAGTATGTCTTGCACCCGTTAACGAATTCACAGCAGGAGGATTGCCTAACCTTTTGATAAAAGATATGCCACCAAAAATAAAAGTCAAAGATTTAAAACTTACAGAACCAAGAATTTACTACGGAGAACTTACAGACAGAGTTGTCTATGTAAACACAAAAACAAAAGAATTTGACTACCCGGCAGGTGACAAAAATGTATATACAGAATACAAAGGAAAAGGTGGGATAAAACTCAAAAACTTTTTGATAAAGTTAGGAATAGCATTGAAATTTGATGGAATAAGATTTTTAATATCACGATATATAACAAAGGATTCAAGGGCATTGCTTTATCGCAATATAAAGAAAAGAGTAAAGAAAATATGTCCATTTCTCGAATTTGACCACGACCCTTATATAGTAATTGCAAACGGCAAATTATATTTTATAATTGACGCTTACACAGTAACTGATAAATTCCCATATTCTGAAAGGATAAAAACGAAATGGATTGAGAAGAAAGAAAAAGGAAAAGTTTATTATCGCAAGATTAACTATATAAGAAACAGCGTAAAAACAGTTGTCGATGCTTATAATGGCGATGTGAAATTCTATATCATCGATAAAGAAGATGTTTTGATAAAATGTTACAGAAAAATTTTCCCAGATTTATTTAGAGATATTAAAGAGATGCCAAGAGAGATTTATTTTCACATAAGGTATCCCGATGACCTTCTTGAAATTCAGGCAGAAGTTTACAGAATTTATCATATGACGGAACCCGAAGTTTTCTACAACAAAGAAGATGCATGGGAGATAGCAAAAGAATTATATATAGATAAAACACAAAAAGTTACTCCTTATTTCATAATCGCAGAAATAAGAGGCAAACCCGAATTTATAAACATTTTACCATTTACACCCATAAAGAAAAACAATATGATTGCTTGGATTTGCGGAATATGTGATACTGCAAATTATGGAGAATTGATAGTTTACAAATTTCCGAAAGAAAAGTTAGTATACGGACCCATGCAGATAGAAGCACGCATAGACCAGGACCCGGTGATGTCAGCGCAGATAACCCTGTGGAATCAACAGGGCTCCCAGATAATAAGGGGAAATCTACTTGTAATACCGCTTGGCAATACAATAATTTATGTTGAACCAATCTTTTTGCAGGCAGTAGCAAGTAAAATGCCGGAATTCAGAAAAGTAGTGGTAGCAACACAGGAAAAAATAGTATGGGCAGACACATTCAAAGAGGCAATCGACCTAATTCTTAAAGGCATTCCTTTAAAAATAAAAGAGGAAAAGAAAGAAAAATTAAAACCCGAAGATTTGATAAATAAGGCAGAAAAACTAATAAAGGAACTCGAAAAAATCCTCAAAAAATTAAAAGAAATCTATTAACAATTATTAGCCCCGCCTCCCAGTCCCCGCCTTCCCATGTGCACACCCCTCGCGGGACACAGTCCCGACACGCTGTGGCTACTTGAAACGCCCTACCCATAATAAGTCAAATCTGCCATCTTACACCGCCTATCAAAACACATCATGTCCCGCTCGGGGTGTGACAAAAGACCCTTATGTAACGGGCTCGCTTACGCTCGCAATAAAATTCACACTTGACTTCCTTAAATTTTCAATATAGTTTAATGTGATGAACAATAATGCTACAAAATTGTCCAATATAATGGACGATAATGAAAAAATGAAGTTGATTGTTGATGAGTGGTTGCACTCGGATGTGCCGGATTATGTTGAGAGAAATGTGCTGGATATTGAATTGCAGGAAGGCATCGCTTATGGGATTGTCGGAGTAAGGCGTGCAGGTAAGACATTTACACTATTTGAGATAGCAGATAAACTGCGAAAAAAATTACCACATGAGAAAATAATTTATGTGAATTTTGAAGACCAGAGATTACAGCCACTTAAAGGAAAAGAAATAATTGAGTTACCTTCCATAATTTTCCAGAATTATAATGTAAGACCTCCGCTAATTTTATTATTGGACGAGATACAGGCGGTGCCAGATTGGGAAAGGGGCTTACGAACTTTGCTTGATAAAAGAATAGCAAAAATAATATTTACAGGCTCTTCATCTAAACTTACTCCGAGAGAATTACCTCCTTTGCTCGCAGGAAGAACTTTAACAAAAATAATTTATCCTCTAAGTTTTGTCGAATTTCTTAAATTTAAAGGTTTCAATTTAGATTACGAATATATGAGATTTTCTGGTCATGATGAACTTTTACGCTTATTCAAAGAATACTTACTATTTGGTGGCTTTCCTCAAATTGTTTTATCGAAAAACAAAAGAGAGCTTTTAACCGATTTATTTTACACAATTTTTTATCGCGATTTAATAAGCAAATTTGAAATTCACAATATACAGGAATTTGAAGCTTTTATCAGATTATTAATTGCAAACGCGGGAACACTTTTCAGTGCATCTAAATCTGCTAATTTTTTGAAATCAATTGGTATTAAAATAACAAAAACTACTTTATTGAAATATCTCGAATATGCGAAAAGTGCTTTTTTAGTTTTCCCCGTTGAAATATTTTCTTACAAGATAAAAGATAGATTGCAATATCCAAAGAAAATTTATATCGTTGATACGGGCTTTTTATCTCTCTCCATGTTTAAATTAAAAATAGATTGGGGAATGTTATTTGAAAATGCGGTCTTCATGGAACTCATAAGAAGAAATTACAATGTATTTTACTGGAAGAACGAAAGAGGAGAAGAAGTAGATTTCGTACTTGTGGAGAATTTACAGCCATTGAAACTACTTCAAGCATGCTGGGATGTTAAAAACGAAAATACTTTAAAAAGAGAAATAAGAGCTTTAAAAAAGGCATCAAAAGAGTTAAAAGTAAAAGAATGTGAGATTATAACTTTTGATTTCAAAGGTGAAAAAGTTGTTGATGATTTAAAAATAAAGTTTATTCCTTTCTGGGAATGGGCGTGGAGGGACTCGAACCCTCACGGGCTTTCGCCCCCGGGATTTTAAGTCCCGTGCGTCTACCAGTTCCGCCACACGCCCTCACTTATTTTATTCAAATATAAAAATTGTCAAGCTTAAAATCTCAAATTGACATTCTTATTATCCCGTTATATTTTACGATGAATAAATCTTCAAAACATTTATTCTTTACTTTTATCGCTTTAATCTCACTCGGATTGCTCACACTTTACAGCGCTACATCCCAAAAAATAAACCTTTTTACAAAACAATTAATATGGGTATCCATAGCCATAACACTTTGTCTAACATTAAAAAAGATACCTTTTGAATTCTGGGACAAATACTCTTTTTTCTTTTATATTGCTTCAATTCTTTTGCTTCTTCTTACTTTAAAATTTGGTGCAAAAATTTACGGCGCAAGAAGATGGCTTCAAATAGGAAGTTTAAATTTACAGCCATCTGAGTTTGCAAAATTTTCAACATTACTTTTTTTATCCACAGTATGTGCAAATTTTCAGCAAATAAATACACGCCTTATACTTTATTCTTCCTTAATTTGCGCAATACCTGCTTTGCTGGTAATCGCCCAGCCGGACCTCGGCACTTCTGTATTTTTCATAATAATTTTTATATCAATATTGCACGCAAAAGGTTTACATATTCTGAAAATATTCCTCATATTATCTCCTTTGATTTCAGCTTTCCTTGCCAAAAATATTTATGTCTTTGTTATTTTTCTTTTCTTTATTTTTCTCCTTGTATTTTTGCTTAAAATTTCTTTATTTAAAAGTTTAGCGATAATTTTTGTAAATTCCTTTTTTGGCTTTGTCTCACCTTTGCTCTGGAATTTGCTTCGTCCTTATCAGCGTGCCCGCATACTCAGTTTTTTCGGTCTTGAGAAAAACTGGCAGGCACTGCAGTCGCAAATAGCAATAGGTTCTGGTGGATTTTTTGGTAAGGGCTTTTTAAAAGGAACACAAAAAGGGCTTGCATTTATACCAAAAGTGCACACAGATTTTATATTTGCTGGATTCGCAGAAGAATTTGGATTAATCGGATGTATTTTGCTTTTCGGACTTTTCTTTTATCTTTTTTATCAGATGCTAAAAGTTGCAGATTTAACTTATGATGAATTCTCGCGTCTTTTCATAATAGGTGCAGTATTTTTGATTTTTTCCCAATTATTTATAAACATCGGCATGGCTATGAATATTTTACCAGTAGTGGGAGTACCGCTGCCCTTTTTCAGCTATGGTGGTTCAAATTTTCTTACACTCTCACTCCTAATAGCACTAACAATCGCGATATCAGAGCAAACTATTTAAGCCTTATAGGTTTTATATCAAGATTTGCATTTATACATTTGCTACCATAGGAAGTAAAGTTAATTTTGATAGAAGTTCATTAAAGGAGTATTTAGAATTCTTATCAATGTTTTTAAAAGAGTAAGTGCAGCAGATTATCCCATTATCTCTTGCTTCGTTTAAAGTCTTTTTAGAGAAATGTTTAGCTATCAGGACACCAAACAAAACATTCACTTCCTATTTCATTCACATAATTCTTTAGTTGTTTTACATCATAAACATTTGCATTGCTTATTTTGACTTCAATAATAATTTTTCTTGATATGCCTACAGGTTGGGCGTCCTTTATGAATATATCGACATGACCTTCAGGTAGTGCTTTTTCCCCAAGAACTTCAAAATCTTTTGCATTTAAATCGTCTCTACTTAATTCTTTGAAAAATTTCTGTAATGTGCTCGTATCAGAAAGGAATTGACGAATTAACGATTGAAGTATTACTTCTCGGAATTTAAATACTTCTGGTATGTTCTCGAGCTCCTTGTTCCATGTAAATTTGGGCGTAAAAGTATCAGCTTTTCTGAAAATTAAGGTATCTACTTTTTCAGAATATTTTTCACCCATTTGCGAAACTGCATGGAGTGTTGTTTGATCTGCTTGGAAATGTGTCTTCCTGTATCCACCTCTGAGTAATAAATTTTCTGCAACATAACAAAATTCGGGTCTTACCATAGATTCATTTAACTTCCTTATCGGTTCAAGACATAAGCGGTAAGGGAAATAATACGTTTTGCGAGATGTTTTAAAAGTAATGGGAGACCATGGAGGTAGTGTCTCAGCATTTTTAAAGGCTACTTTTTTACTAACCCGATATAAGTTAAATATGCGTGCACCATATAAAAATGAAACAAAATCTCCTTCCTGGATTTCTGTAAAAGTCCATAACCCGTTGACGCTGCTAGGGAAACCAGCAAGTGCGTGTTTAATACATAAGTCTAAGTTTACCTTGTTAGACACCGAAAGCAGAAAATATGCCATCGTAGTTTGTATTGTGCTAAAGCCCCGTTCCTTAAAAACACTCTTAACTTCAATCCAATTTCAATATAAAGTAAAAGTATATTTGACATTATATCTTAAATGCTTTTTTGCCGGGGTAGTACGCTACATCGCCAAGTTCTTCCTCTATCCTCAATAATTGATTGTATTTTGCTATCCTTTCTGAACGGGATAAAGAACCTGTTTTTATCTGTCCTGTATTTAGTGCTACCGCAAGGTCAGCAATGAAAGTTGATTCTGTTTCGCCTGACCTGTGAGAAATTATAGATGTATAGCCTGCTCTATGAGCCATATCAACACAATCAATTGTTTCACTCAAAGTACCAATTTGATTTAATTTTATCAGAATGGAATTGCAAATGCCTTCTTTTATGCCTCGCTCTAATCTTTTCATATTTGTAACAAATAAGTCATCACCCACGAGCTGCACTTTTTTACCCAATTTCTCCGTTAACTTCTTCCAGCCAGACCAATCCTCTTCTGCAAGCCCATCTTCAATGGATATTATTGGAAATTCTTTAATCCATTTTTCATAAATGCTTATTAACTCTTCTGCTTCTACCAATTTGCCTTCAAATTTATATTTCTTTTCGTTTTTGTCATAAAATGAACTTGCTGCACAATCAAGTGCGATATAGAAATCTTCACCCGGTTTATATCCCTGCTTTTCTATTGCCATGAGTAAAAATTTAATTGCTTCCTCATTTGTAGGTAAATTCGGTGCAAAACCGCCTTCGTCTCCCACACCTGTTGATAATCCCCTATCTTTAAGTAATTTTTTTAGTGTATGGAAAACTTCCGATGCCATACGAAGTGCCTCGGAAAATCTATCAGCACCTACGGGCACAATCATAAATTCTTGAATATCCAGATTATTATCGGCGTGTGCTCCTCCGTTTATAACATTCATAAGTGGGACAGGTAAAGTTTTTGCAGTCACTCCACCTATATAGCGGTAAAGAGGCAGGTCAAGCAGTTTGGCAGCTGCATCGCATACAGCAAGAGATACGCCAAGTATCGCATTTGCACCCAATCTGCTTTTATTCTCTGTGCCATCAAGCTCTATCAATGTCATATCAATTTCTCTTTGGGAAAGTGCATCCATACCTATTATTTCGTCTGCTATTTCTTCGTTTACATTTTTAACTGCTTTAAGAACACCTTTACCATGATAGCGATTTTCATCACCATCTCTCAATTCAAGCGCTTCAAACTCGCCTTTTGAGGCACCGGAAGGCACAGAAGCGCGCCCAACAACGCCAATATCAAGTTCGCATTCAACTTCAATGGTGGGATTGCCACGCGAATCCAATATCTCCCTTGCCCATAACCTTACAATTTCTGACATACTCCCCCCTATTTATCTAAAGGGTTACTCATTTCATAAACCATATCCGGGCAAAAATCTTCACCATTTTGCCAGAAAATAGAACCAGATTTTTCATCAACCATCACATGCCTAAAATATTCTTCATCCTTTAATCTACTAAAAATTTTGCGATTTAAAAAGGGCTTGACATCAAACAACCTTACCTCTCCATTCCTGAAAATTACTTTTAATTTATAATCAGGAAGCGGAATTGCATATTTTATAAGATAACACTCTTTCATTCTCCCCAATACATATAAATTGAAATTCCGTAAAATTCAGAAATTTTAGGCATTTAACCTCTTTACGACTTCTTCTACGAAGACAATTTCTTCATTTGTAGGGATTACAAAAACTTTAATTTTTGAATCTTCGGTGGATATTAACATCTCCTTATCGCCTGTTGCTTCCCTATTCTTCTCTTTATCTATTTTTATTCCGAGTGGTTCCAGACCTTCGAGCACTCTTTCTCTATGTCGCCAGCTCCTCTCACCCACTCCCGCGGTGAATACAATTGCATCAACCTCACCAAGCACAGCAATATAAGCACCTATGTATTTTTTAAGACGATGGCACTCCATCTCAAAAGCAAGTTTTGCCCTGTAATCACCTTCTTCCATTGCTTTCAAAATATCACGCCTGTCAATATATTTGCCTGTTATCCCCAAAATTCCACTTTTCTTATTCAAAATATTTATTATTTCATCAATCGTCAAGCCCTCTTTTCTTGCAATGTATTGTATTATCGCCGGGTCAATATCACCTGACCTCGTCCCCATTATGAGTCCTTCAAGTGGTGTGAAGCCCATAGAATGCTCTATCGCTTTACCCTGCTTTATAGCGGTAATACTCGCACCATTACCAATATGACAGGTTATCAGATTAACATCTTCTGCTTTTTTATTTAATAATTGTGCTGCCCTTCTTGAAACATAATAATGCGATGTCCCATGAAATCCATATTTTCTAACTTTATATTTCTCATACCATTCGTAAGGCACAGCATACAAATATGCGTAATCCGGTAAGGTCTGTAAAAATGCGGTATCAAGCACTGCAACATGGGGTACATCCGGGAAAAGTTTTATCGCAGCTTTAATACCTGCGACATTGGGAGGATTGTGAAGCGGTGCAAGATCACTTAATTCCTCAAATTTTTTAATAACATCGTCTGTTATGAGAACTGCTTCTTTAAAATATTCTCCGCCATGGACTACCCTGTGACCCACTCCCTTAATCTCGGATAAGTCTTTTATCACACCGTAATCATTATGAGTTATTGTATCAATTATGAGCTCTATTGCTTCGCGATGTGTAGGACAATCTTTTTCAATCGTAAGAGTTTTTCCATCTGCCAGAGAATGCCTGATAAAAGAATTGCCGACACCCACTCTTTCGACTATCCCTCTGCATAACTCCTTGCGTGTCTCCCAGTCATATACCATGTATTTCACAGATGAGCTTCCGCAGTTCAATGTCAATATCTTCATTTTACATCCTCCTTAATTTTTGCTACTGGGCTTTTTGGCATTTTATGGCGGAGAGGGAGGGATTCGAACCCTCGGAGGGGTTTTACCCCCTCAACCGATTAGCAATCGGTTGCCTTCGACCACTCGGCCACCTCTCCGCGGAGGGGGAGGGATTCGAACCCTCACGGGGCAGAGCCCCAGCGGATTTCAAGTCCGCCGCCTTACCAGTTCGGTCCACCCCTCCTCTTTATTTTATAATTAAAATTAAAGAATGTCAAGCTTTTCTTTTAGTCAAGGTGTGAAAAAATTTCCAAAAAGTGCACCTTGACGCAGTTTTATTTGGCTTAAAATTAAAGTGGGAGGGTATTATGCGAGGGGGTTCTTTGCAAAAGCTGGCTTTATGTGTGGGGACACTCCTTGTAATAAATCTCGTATGCGTCGCTCTATCCGTGAAAGATGTACCCATCTCTGCATTTACCTCACCTGTAGCGCTGTTTTTCGCCATATGGGGACTTGTGATTATAAGACAAATGAAAGCCCGTAACATTGAAGGAATGATTGATGAGGTCTATAACCTATCAATGAATTTAAGTAAGAGCTCAAATGAAGTAAAAGCGGCTGCGGATGACCTGTCACAGGCAACTCAACAACAGGCATCAGCCGTAGAAGAAATTAACGGCTTCATAAATGAATTGACGAATAACCTCCATACTGTTTCATCAAATGCTCAGCATGTTAGCAAGCTTGTAACGAGTTTCGCCGAAACCGTTAAAGAAAGCCAATCAGCCAGTATAAAAGTCACCAGCGCTATGGATAAAATTAAAAAATCTTCAGAAGAAATAGATAAAATCGTCCAGACAGTAACATCTATAGCCAATCAAACAAATCTTCTTGCTTTAAATGCAGCCATTGAAGCAGCACATGCAGGAGAACATGGAAAAGGTTTCGCAGTGGTAGCGAATGAAATAAGGAAATTAGCAGATCAAGCTAAAGAAGCAGCAAAACAGATAAGTGATATAATAAGCGAAAATACGAGATTAGTGGATGAAGGTGTTAAATTACAAAAAGATGCAGCAAACAAACTTGAAGAAAGTTTAAATAAGTTAGAACAGGTAGTATCAGATATTGAACAAATCTCAACAACCCTTGATGAACAAACTGCCTCTATTGACCAGGTAAAAGTAGGTGTACAAAACATAAACAGCGGTGCAGAAAAGAACGCAGCAGCCGCAGAACAGCTGAGCAGACTGGCAAACGAACTCGAAAAATCAACTTCAACTATGCAATCTTTTGCTCAAAAGTTTAAAGCATAGGAGGGAAAAATGGAACAAAAACAATTTGTAGGTTTTATTTTGGGAAAAGAAGAATACGGCATCGACATAATGGATGTGAGAGAAGTAATAGATTACAGGGAAATTACAAAAATCCCCCAGCTTCCTGAATCCATCGAAGGAGTAATCGACCTTAGAGGCGATGTAATCCCCATAATTGACTTAAGGAAAAAATTCAAAATAGAACCCAAAAAAGGAGAAGAAAAAATCTTAATAGCTAAACTGGACGATAGAATCATAGGACTGGTAGTGGATGCTGTAACAGAGGTATTCCAGATAGAAAAAGTACTAACACCACCCAAGACGATAAAAGCAGTTGCAAAGGAATATTTGACAGGGGTAGCGAAAAAGGATGATAAACTTATCCTTGTGATAGATGTGAAAAAAATCCTGGAGGATTTTGAAAAGAAAGCAATTGAAGAGGGAATTTCAGTAAAATGAAAATATTATTTGTGGAAGATGACGAAAATTACAAAAAGACAGTTGCGGATTATCTACGGAAAGCCGGATACGAGGTTTATGTTACCGATGATGTTAACGAAGCCAAAGGGCTCTTTGAATGTATAAAACCCGATATCGTAATTACAGATGTTGTTCTTAAGACCACTCAAAGTGGTTATGCGCTTTGCAGATGGATAAGAGAACGGGATAAGGATATACCCGTTATCGTGGCAACTTCCCGTGACTCAAAACTCGCCCGCTTTACTGCAAAATCATCAGGAGCAACTGACTTCATAACAAAACCCTATTCTCCAGAATTTCTACTCAGAAAAATCAAAAAGATAGAAAAAAATGAATGAATTATCAAAAGAAGAATTCGCATTGTTCCAGCATCTACTCCTCAACAAAGCAGGATTGTTCTTTGAACCATCAAAATTAAATTTATTGCAAAATAGAATAACCAAAAGGTTAAAAAAGTTAAAGATAAATAGCTTCGCAAAATATTACAAATTGGTAAAAAATTCGGATAAAGAATTTCTCGAATTACTCGACCTCATCACCACTAAAGAAACTTTTTTCTTCAGAGAAGAATTTCATTTTGATTACCTTGTAAACGAAATCCTGCCAAGATTTAGAAACACAGAACAAATAAGAATATGGTCGGCAGGCTGTGCAACAGGGGAAGAACCCTATTCAATCGCAATTGCAATAGATTCAGCATTACAAAATGTAAAACCTTTCATAATAGCTACTGATATAAGTAAATCCGCGATAGAAAAAGCTAAAGAAGGAAAATATACAGAAAAAGAAATAAAAGATGTGCCTCAAAAATTTCTCAAATACTTTAGAAAGGAAGACGAAAAATTTTATAAAATATTGCCAAGAATAAGGTCGCAAATCACATTTCAAATCCAAAACCTCTTACACGAATCACCTCCTCTGAATTTTCACATAATATTCTGCAGAAATGTCATGATATATTTTGACCGTGAAATTAAAAGAAAAATTTTATTAAAATTAGCACAAAAATTGGTAAAAGGAGGTTTTCTGTTTATCGGTAGCTGCGAGACAATAATAGACCCCCTTGTTAAAGAAATTTTAAAATATGTGAAACCCGGAATTTATCAAAAATGGAAATAGTCAATCAAATAAAGGAACTTTTGTTTGATGTAGAAACTGCTATTATAAATAAAGAAAATACTCATAAAATTATGAGGAAAATTCACACTTTAAAAGGTCTCTTTGGCTCCATCGGTCTTAAGAAAGCACAGAGATTAATGCATCTTTCAGAAGATATACTTTATGGAAGGAAAAAAATCCCAAGCAATCTCGAAAACATACTGCTAAATGTAATAAACTCTTCTTTTGCTTTACTCGAAAATCCTAAAAAGGATGTAAAACAATTAATAGCAGAACTGGAAACAATCGCAAATAAAAATAAAGAAAAAACCCTCGAATTCCAGGAAATATTGACAATGCTAAATTTCTCCGATGAGGTCAAAAAACTCATTAAATATGAAGATATCGAGAAAATTGCGGAGTATGAAGAGAAAAATGAAAACATATTTGAAGTATTCTTCAAAAACAGCGAGATAACTAAATGTTTAAAAAATTATAACATAATTAATCTGTGGAAAACCGATAATGGCTTTTATGCAATAATCACCAGCAAACATAAAAATGTAAGGATAGAAAATGCTACAGTAAAACCTTTACTCGAAGCCAAGACAGAAGAACCACAACCACACTTTATTGAAGCATTTAGAATTGATAAAAAACAGCTTGACAAATTATTAAATTTGAATAATAAATTATGGGAGGTAACCGAAATACTAAACACAGAATTGGGCGAAACCAAAGAAATTATAGAATTAAAGAGTGTATGTAATGAATTGAACGAGTTAACAACTCAAATGACATTGATAGATATAGAAAACATTCTTTCACCTATAAAAAATTATGCACTTGAACTTGCTAATTCACTTAATAAAAAAGTAAAAGTAGATATTAATACAAACAATTTAAAAATTGATAAATCTTTTTGCGAAAATCTACGCATAGCACTGACTCACATAATCAGAAACTGCGTTGACCACGGCATCGAACCCGAAGATGAACGAATCAAAAACGGAAAAGAAAAAACAGGCTGTATAAAAATAGATTGTTATATAAGTTATAACTCTTTAATAATTGAAATAAAAGATGATGGTAGAGGGATAGATACGGATGAAATTTTGAAAAAAGTCATTGAGAAAAAATTGTTACCGGAAGATAAGGCAAGAGCTCTATCAAAAGAATCACTTCTCGATTTTCTATTCCTCGATGGTTTCACAACTTCCGACAGAATTACCGAAATATCAGGACGGGGAGAAGGTATGAAAATTATCAAAGAAAAAGTAGAAGAATGTGGAGGTAAACTCAAACTATTGACTGAGAAAAACAAAGGAACAACTTATATTTTATCCCTTCCTTTATCTTTATTGAAGACATTGATAACCCGGTATAAAAAGAATTTCCTGTGTTTCCCTGTTGATTTTGTTACAAAGGTTTTATGGTTGAACGATTTTGAAAGAATAAATATAGAAAAAGTAGAATGCATAAAACTGGATAAAAATGTTGTGCCACTCCTATCACCGTTACCACCCTTTAAACCCTTAAAAGAAGGCATAGGTATTTTGTTAAAAACGGATAAAGGCAATTTTTGTTGCACTGTAAATGAAGTTTTGCAAATACAGGAAGTAAAAGTTAAGCCATTTGACAAAATAATAAAAGGTGCAGATTTTCTTTATGGATGGACTTATTTAGGTAAGAGAAAAATAGGACTAATCGCCAATCCAGAGGCTTATGATACAAAAATTCGGAATCTCAATACAGGATACCTTGCTTGAAGAATTTGATCAATTCATAAAGCAAAAAGGTTATAAATCAAGGTCAAAAGCAATCAGGGATTTAATTATAGAGAAGCTAACCGAACAAAAAGAGATAGATTTACAAACAGAGGTTTTCTTCATAATAGCAACATTGCTTGACCCGAAAACCAAATTTTATCAAAAAATAATTGAAACGATGAAAGAATATGAAAATCTGACAATATTTTCTTCTCATTTTTCTTTCAAAGGGAACATAATTTTCATCTTTATAGGAACGGGTAATTTCCGAGAATTTATAAAATTCCGTGATAGATTGTGCTCAATGAAAGAGGTAAAACTTTTAAAGGAGATTATTTTAACCATTTAAATCTTACATAGCTTTCTCCATTGAATTCTAATTTGAATTTATCACCTGCACGGGGCGTCCATACTAGTGACCAGTTAACGCATTCCTCTGACCTGCATATTAATTCACCGTGATGCAGGATTTCTATCCAGAATACCAAAAGGTCACCCGAAAAAGAAGAAATATCAGCTTCACCACCACGCAAACCTTTACGCCAATCCCAGAAAAGAACTTCTTTACCATTCAATCTTTTTAAAAAATCCTTATCCACCATGAATAAATCACTTACAAGCACGCCTTTCAATTCCTGCAAAACATCTTTTGTAATGGTTTCATTACACACACTATCAGCATCAATAACAGAAAACATCAATCTGCCCGAATCAGGAAAAAGAAGTTTTGGAGTAAAACGCAAATGCTCAAGTGACTCTAAGCTCTCATCATAAAGCATTATCCCGAAAAAGTCATGCAATAAAAAATCAATATCCTCATCGGGCTCAAATTCTTCAATCCTCTTATCAACAACCACCACTCTTTTATCACCCGAAAATTTTTTCTTCAAGATATTTACCATAAATCTATTTTTCTCCACTGCATAAACCTTTTTCGCACCGTATTTTAGCATCAATTCAGTAAATACACCAAAACCCGCACCTGCCTCAATACATACTTTGTTTTTGATGTTCATTTTCTCGATAAATTTCTTATAGTTTAAAAAGCGCTGCTCATCATCATAAATGCCAATAAATGCAAGAAATTCGTCGTATTCAAGATACAAATCCTCTGGCAAATGATTTACAACTTCCATCATTCAAATTTTTAATCGACAAATGGCAATGTCAATAATAATAAGTTGAAAAAATTTGTTGACAAACTCAAAAACTTAATAAAATTAGCGAATATGAGAAAATGAAAATGGTAATAAGGAAAAAAATAACTTTAATAGGGTCAAAAGGTAAAATGAATCTGGATGCTATTTTTGATTCCGGTTTAACTTATTCCTGCATTCACCCTGATATTGCGAAGGAAATAGAGATTTTGACCCCCTTACCCAATCCCAAGAAGTTTTCAACAGCAAAAGAAGGCGAAATAGCAGTAGCCAGAATGTGCGTCAGGCTCGACTTTTTATTGAAAGGATATACTTTCTCTGATGAATTTATGGTTGTTGATGGCTTATCCCATCCTGTTATCATCGGTGCAAAGACATTGCAGGCATGGAGATTGAAACTCGATTTTGAAAATGACGATGTAATAATAAATCCGGAAGTAACAAAATTGTGGATGCTATGATTATAAGGAAAAAAATAACTTTAATAGGGTCAAAAGGCAAAATGGATCTGGATGCTATTTTTGATTCCGGTTCAACTTATTCCTGCATTCATCCTGATATTGCGAAGGAAATAGAGATAATGATACCTTTACCGGAGCCCAAAAAATTTATGATGGCAAAAGAAGGCGAGGTAACAGAAGCCAGATCAAGAATTATTATCGATTTTGTTTTGAAAGGATACACTTTTTCGGATGAATTCATGGTTGTTGATGGTTTATCCCATCCTGTTATCATCGGTGCAAAGACATTGCAGGCATGGAGGTTGAAACTCGATTTCGAAAATGACGATGTAATAATAAATCCGGAAGTAACAAAATTGTGGATGCTGAAAAATGAAGCTCGGGAAAGTTAAACATCCGGTATTTGGCGAGGGAATAGTAGTAGATACGAAATACAGGGGATGGTATCTCGAAGTAGAATTTCCCAAAGTTGGCAGGGTTTTAATCCCCCGTGCACATGTTAAGTTTGTGGAATATGTGCCAGGTGTTGAAGCAAGAAAAGAAGTAAGAATAAAGCCGGTAATATCTGGCGATTTCAAAGCAAGATGGATGATAGAAGCTTTTAGATTGGGCATCGTTCCACATGATTATGTAAACGACTTCACATTTGGTAGAGACAAAGAAATTAAATTCATAACAGAAAAAATCGAAAAAGAAGACCACGGAGTGATACTCATTGAAGGACAGTATGGTCAGGGCAAAACCCATCTTCTTGATTACATTGGAATATGGGCAAGGGAAAAGGGCTTTGCAGTAGGAAGAGCAATGCTTGACCCCCAGGATGTAGCTTTGTGGCGTCCAAAGAATGTTTACAGAGAAATAGTGCAATCACTCGAAGTAAAAATTGGTAATAAAATTTTGAATTTTAGGGATTTGATGAGGAAAGCAAAAGATATTGTAAATTTTCAAAAGCCACATACATTTTTAACGCCTTTCTTTAAAGAATTAAAGAAAAGAGGAGACGACGAATTATTGTGGAACTGGATAGAAGGCGAAGAAATTCCCCGGGATTATCTTGATTCAAAAGGCATGAAGTTAAAAGTTTTACTTAATTATCGCCCAACCGCTGACCTTTATTGCTATCTTCTAACAGGCTTAAATTTTATAATGCGTCAAATGGGGATAGAAAAATTTATAATATTACTCGATGAAGCAGAAACTATTTTCCATCATGATTATCGCGAAGAACAAAGAATTGGCTCTGATTTCTTAAGGGGCTTAATCGGTGTAGCACGATGCAAAGAAGAATTGACAAAATGCGAAAGAGAAGAAATCAAAAAAGATAAGTCAAGATTACTCGGAAAAATGGATAGCGAAGGATATTTACATTCGGGTGTAAATCCGCATCCTTATATTTACCAGCTACCCGTTACAATACACCTAATAATCGCATTGACACCTGTAGATACATGGTGGTATCAGGAAGTGGTGGAAAATGTACCTGAAGATTGTATAATAAGACTGCAAAATCCACCAAAATCGGAATACAAAAAATTAATTAGAAAATTAATCAGCATATACGAAAGAGCTTACGAAGGCTTCAAATTAACCGATGACAAAAGGAAAATTGTCGAAACCAAATATCTTGATTATGCAGAAACTCTTGGTTTGCGTCACATTATAAAAGCAGTAACAGAAAATCTTGATTTCATAAGGCATGACACAGGAACTACCCCTCAATAAAAACATTTGTATATGTGCAGGCGCAGGAACAGGAAAAACACATAGTTTGACAGAAAGATTTTTACAATTGATAGAAGAAGGAAAAGAAGTAGAAGAAATAGTAGCAATAACATTCACAGAAAAAGCAGCAACAGATATGCTTAGAAAAATAAAAGAAAAAGTTGAAGAAAAAATAAAGAAAGAGTTAGAAGAAGGGGGAAATAAATGGTCAAAAATCTGGTTACTTCTGCCAAGAGCAAATATTACAACCATTCATTCATTCTGTATGAGATTGCTAAAAGAAAATGCAGTAGATATAGGAATAGACCCAGATTTTGAAATATTAACAACAGAAGAGAGAAACATATTCTTAGAAAAATTGATACAAGATAAATTGTTGCAACTCGTAAAGAAAAGGGATAATAGATTAACAGAGTTACTAAAAACTAAAGATTTCCCCGACATTATCAAAATTATAAAAGATACAATAATCGAGGTAAGGAAAATCGGAAAAAGAATACAGGATTTTGAAGAACCGGAAAAGGAAGATGAAAAATTACTTTATTCACTGGCGATTGATGTAGAAAAGATGTTTGAAGAAAAGAAAAAAGAGGCAGGTTTCCTCGATTACGATGACCTTTTAATCTATACCGAAAAAATGTTAAGAGAAGAAAAAGACATCAGACAAAAGTATAAGAAAAAGTTTTCAGCAATTCTTGTCGATGAATTTCAAGATACCAACGACATCCAGAGAAAGATAATTTATTATCTTTGCGAAGATTTAAATTATTGTGCTGCTGATGCAAATAATCTGAAACTTGCAGAAGGTAAGCTTTTTGTAGTGGGCGACAGGAAGCAATCGATATATAGCTTTAGAGGTGCAGACCTCCATGTTTTCGAAAGAGTAAAAGAAGACATCGAAAAACAGGGAGGGGTTATTGTAAACTTACAGGAAAACTGGCGTTCAAACAAGACCATTATAGATTTTGTGAATGACTTTTCACCATATCTTTTTAAAAACTTCGAAGAAAAAGAAAAATTGATAGCAGTAAGAGAAGAAACACCGCCTTCTGTTGAAATTTTAAGGATAAAAATTGGAGATGCTAATTCTACCGAAAAAAGAAAAATAACAGCCAGAGCAATTGTATCAAGGATATGCGAACTTTTGGAAAATGGCAAAAAACCAGAAGATATAGCTATCCTTTTCCCGACCATAAGAGGTGTTAATTTCTTTGAGGAGCAATTAAAACAAAAAGGGATTCCTTATTATTTAGTGCGTGGTATGGGATTTTATGGCTGTCAGGAAATAAAAGATATATTGTGCATGTTAAAATTGCTTGAAAATGAATACGATGAAATCGCATTATACGGAGTGCTAAGGTCACCGATGATAGGAATGGAAGACAAAGACATTTACGAAATGAGAAAAAAATCGGATAAATACCTAATTGAACTTGTCAAAAAATCTTCTCACCCATTATGCAAAAAATTTACAGAAATATTGAAAACTTTAAAAGAAATACGGGATAATGTTAAAATTTTTGAACTGCTTGAAGAAATTTTTAGATTAACGGATTATGATAAAATTGTTTTATCGATGCATCAGGGCTTGCAGAAATACGCTAATTTGCAAAAGCTAAAGGAAATAGCACGGGAATTCGAAAGGAAAAGATTAAACACACTCTTTGATTTTACAAGACATCTTGAATATTTGATAGAGGCAGAACCTAAAGAGCCAGAAGCCCAATCAACGCTTGAGGAACAAAAGGCAGTTAAAATAATGACGGTGCACCAGGCAAAAGGACTTGAATTCGATACGGTCATACTGGGAGATACAGCATGGCAACCAAAGGGAAGTGGCACCAAGCAAATATTTAAAATGGATAAAGCAAGTGAAGAAGAAAGAAAAAGATTATTATATGTAGCAATTACAAGAGCAAAAAATTACCTTATAATACCGTATTTCGTAGACGAAAATTTAAACCCTAAAAATTACGGCAAAGGTAAAAAATGGTGGAACGAAATAAAAAGTTATTTCGAAAAAGAGGAAAATATCAAAAAAGTAATAGTTAAAGACTTTGAAACAGAGAAGGAATTCAAATTCGAAAAGAAAATAGAATTGCCACAGACCATTAAGATAAAAGAGAAAAAGCCCGAATTGAAGGTACTGTCGGTGAATGCAACAGAACTGGCAAAATTCATGTTTTGCGAAAAATATTATTATTTCGAAGAAGTATTAAAACCCGGTTATAAGTTTAATTCAAAAAGTCATCCAGAAATAGCAGGTCAAATAATGCACAAAATAGTGATGGAAAAAGAGCCAGAAAAAGTGATGGATGCAGAAATTGAAGCAAATTTATTGAATAGGACAGAAAAAGAAAAATTACTCAAAATATCGAAAGAATTCTTAAAAAAGTTCGGGAAATTTTTGGAAAAATATAATGTTAAAGATTACGAATTCGAATATCCTTTCTTTGTAAGCATTGAACATAACAGCAAAGTTTTTTATGTCAAAGGCAAAATGGACTTTATCGGCAACGGAGATACGCTTATAATTTGCGATTTTAAATATGCGAAGAAAAAAGATTTAGCAAAAATCTGCGAATACGAAAACCAGTTAAAAATTTATAGTTTGCCATTTTTCGATAAAAAACCGAAATTGTTTTTATTTTTCATACTCGAAGAAAATCCACTTTATGAAGTGAAATACGATAATACAGATTTGAAGAAAATAAAAGAAAGTTTGGTAAGATTCTTACTTTGTAAAGAACAGAACTTATGGCATCAGACAGGTAGATGCAAAATTTGTAAATATAAAAAAATTTGCAAAAATTATCAGCTTACGATATTTTAATCCATTACAATGTTCACCTTTTCGCCACACTTTTTGCATTTGCCTTTTTCAACGCCAGAAATTCTCACATCGTAAAAATAGCCACGCTCAATTAGTAAATTGCCACAATAAGGGCAATAGGTGTTGCCTTCCCTGCCTGTAAGCACATTACCGAGATAAACATAATGAAGTTTTTTAACAGCTATTTCATATGCTCTTTTCAATCTCTCAACAGGTGTCGGATGTAAATCATAAAATTTGTAATGAGGAAAAAAACGCGTAAAATGAACAGGAATATCAGGGCTTACACCTGCAATGAAATCGGTTAATTTCTCAAAATCCTCATCAGTATCATTATATCCCGGAATCACAAGATTTGTAACTTCAACATGTTTTCCCTCAGAATGTAATATCTTGATGAAATTTTTAACCGTCTCCAAATCACCTTTTACTAGTTCTTTATAAAATTCTGGTCTTATTGATTTTAAATCAACATTTACTGCATCAATTACGGGTAATAAATGTTTCAAAGGTTCTTCATTTATCATTCCATTTGTAACGAGTACATTTTTGTATCCTGCTTCCTTTACAGCGTATCCTGCATCAAGCAGATATTCATACCATGTGAGCGGCTCTGTGTAAGTATATGCAACACCCACAGATGGATGCTCTTTTAAAATTCTAACCAGTTCACTTACCGGTAATTCATAAGTGTATGATTTCTTCTGGCTTATTTCATAATTTTGACAATATGGACATTTCATATTACAGGAATTTGGAGCAATTGATAATATTTGGGTTCCCGGATAAAAATTGTAAAGTGGTTTTTTCTCAATAGGGTCAATTGCGATAGATACTGTTTTTGCATAATTTACAGCATACAATTTGCCTTCGATATTTCTGCGTGCCATACATAATCCTTCTTTGCCTGGAGCGATTTTGCATCTGTGAGGACAAAGTAAACATTCGCAAACACCATTCTCCAGCTGCCTGTAAAAAAGTGCTTCCTTCATTCCATAAGCTCCTTCACTTTATCCAATATCTTTTTCGCACTATAAAGCGCTTTCTCGGCATCTTCTTTATCGTATATTTCATCAGGAGTGGCATCGCTTAAAGCATCGGGATATCTGGCAGAAATGTAGAATTCATCAAGATATTGAGCATCGCCCTTTAACCCCTTAAATTCTCTATAAATATTAAAAGAAACCAACTGTAACTCTTCTATTAATTTAAGAACAGAACGCCCCAGTGTTTCCTGACCCAAACAGTACCACACAGCTTTTAGCGCTTTTTCAGCTGCCTGCTGACAAAAGAAACAGGCATGAGCATACTTATTGCTTTTAAAAAGTATTTCGGCTGATTCATAATCACTTTTTGCAATTTCAAGCCATCTTTCAGCTTCCTTTCTTAGCTCTTCCACACTCATAAACACCTCCCTTATCCATCTTAAATTTTAATCTTTATCCCGATTTGTCAACTTGACTTTTTAAAATTATTGTTAAAATAGCAGATGAAATATTTATCAAAATCCGAAAAAGATACCTTTGAATTTGGCAAAGAGTTTGCACAAAATCTTAAAAAAGGCGATGTAGTTGCTATTTACGGAGAAATAGGAGCAGGCAAAACCGTGTTCATTAAAGGAATAATGGAAGGACTGGGATACAAAGGATATGTAAAAAGCCCTTCTTTTACAATAGTCAGAGAATATAACGCAAAGATAAAAGTTTATCATATTGACCTTTATAGATTATCACAGGACGATTTAAAATCTTTCGGATACGAAGAATTTTTCTATTCGGATGGAATTTGCATCATAGAATGGGCAAATAGAGCAAAAGATTTATTGCCAGAAAAAAGAATTGATGTAAAAATCAAAATAATATCAGAAACAGAAAGAGAAATAGAGGTAAATTATGTGGATGGGTATTGATACATCTTCTTACGAGATAAATTTGGGGATATGCAAGGATGGCAGAATTTTATTTGAATTTTCACAGCATTTTGAAACAGCGAGGTCCGAGAACTTATTAAAAATTATTGATTTTGCGCTTAAATCTTTAAATATTAATCTGGAAAATTTAGAAGGTTTTGCGATAACAACGGGACCCGGCTCTTTTACGGGATTGAGAATAGGTTTATCTTGCGTTAAGGGACTTGCTTTTCCTCTCAAAAAGAAAGTGGTAGCAATAGCCACAGATGAAGCACTTTCGAGATGCATTCCTTCACCCGGATATAAAATTTTGACATTAATAGATGCAAGATGCGGAGAAGTTTATGCATCACTTTTCGATACGGATTATAAAAAGTTATGGGATAATAAAGTTTTAAAACCCGAAGAAATTTTAAAAGAAATAAGGGAGAAAGTAATAATATCGGGGGATGGTGCTTATAGATACAAAGGGATTTTTAATGATAATTTTATCTTTTCTGAACCTTTTCTTACATCGCCTCGTGGCGGTGTTGTAGCGAAAATAGGAGAGGAAAAGGCGAAAAAGGGAGAATTCGCAGATATAATAAGCCTTGAGCCACATTATATCCTTCCACCAAGAATTAAAAAACCAAAGTTTTAGGAGATGGGCAAAGTTATTACAAAAATAAAGCTCACAAATTTAAAAGACCCATTAAAGTCAATAGAAATAGAAGCTGTGGTTGATACCGGTGCAACGATGTCAGTCCTGCCTATAGATTTAATACAAAAACTCGGATTGGAAAAAATTGATGAAGTAAAGAGAAAAGAAATTTACGGCTGGGTGATATTGGAGATAGCAGGTAGGAAAGCTGTTTTTGATGTTTTAGCGGAAGAGAAAGGAGCACAACCACTTGTAGGTCAAATAGTGCGTGAACGCTTGGATTTAATCATTGAACCGAGCACGAGAAAAGTAATCCCAAATCCAAGGTCTCCAGAAACCCCCATGATTGAAGTATTCAATATTTAGCCCCGCCTCCCTGTCCCCACCACCCTCGTGCACACCCCTCGCTACAGGTCACAGACCTGCACCCTGCCACAGCTCTTAAAACGCCCTGCCCGTAATTAGTCAAATTCGCAACCAAAAACCTCATTTGCTTTGCAAGCTCAATGAATAAAATCAACTGCAAACACGCCCTAAAAACGCAGTCCCGCTTTCACCGCTCGGGGTGTTGACCTACAACCCATATGTATTATGCTCGGCTACGCCTCGCACCTCATCTAATTTTTCAATAATTTCCCAAAAATTTTTCTTGACTTTCCAAATATTCAAATAAAATTTTAAAAATGAGAGATTTATGTGTATATTATAAGTACTTTAAAATAACAAAAAATGATATATGAAAAAATAAAAAAAGAAGTGCCTAAGTGGCGAAAAGAAGATTATAAATGCGATTACCCTGAACTGTTCGAGATATTTTCTCATATTAAACAACAAGGATATCTTAGAAAAGCTCAAATTGAAGCACTTGAACATTACTGGTATGTGAGAATTGTTTTAAATACTCCAAAGATTGAAGACCTTTACAAAAAATTTTATAGTGGCACAAATCTACTCGAAAATCTTGGTATTCCTTACAACAAGAAAGAAATAACGGATATTTTAATTAATTCAGGCTTGGAAGGAGTTATAGAAAAAATAAAAACAGATGACGAATTTACAAAAAAATACAAATTAGAAGGATTGAGAGAATCTTTAACTTTACCCTATCCTTCTTATATTTTAGCCCTTGCTATGGGAGCGGGAAAGACAATCCTTATTGCAAGTATTATCGCAACAGAATTTGCTCTCTCACTTGAATATCCTGAAGATAATTTCGTTAAAAATGCTCTTGTATTTGCTCCAGGGAAAACCATTCTGGGAGCGCTAAGAGAAATTTCTTTTGCACCTTATGAAAAAATATTACCTCCACGGCTATATAAGAAATTTATGACTAATGTTAAATTTACTTATACGAGAGACGGACAAAGAGATATTCCGGTGATAAAAGGAAGTTCTTATAATGTAATAGTAACTAATACAGAAAAAATCAGACTTACAAAAGAATCTATTAAAAAATCTTATTTTCAGAATCTGTTTAACCAAACCGAAAAGGAAGACGAACTTAAAAGCCTGATTGCGAATCAAAGACTTTCTACTATAACCTCTCTTCCTAACTTGGCAGTTTTTTCAGACGAGGCTCACCATACCTATGGTCAGAAAGTCGGTGAAGAATTAAAAAGAGTGAGACAAACTATAAACTACATTGCAGAGAAAACAAATTTAATAGTAACTGTTAATACAACGGGAACACCTTATTATCAAGGTAAAGTTTTAAGGGATGTAATTTATTGGTACGGATTATCTCAGGGTATAAAAGATGGTATTTTAAAAGATGTCAGAGGCAATATAGTTGCATATCAAGATGTTTCAGATGAAAATTTTATAAGAGAAGTTGTAAATGATTTTATAAGCAATTATTGGAATGTTTCAATTTATAATGGAGCAAAGGCGAAACTTGCTATTTATTTCCCAAAAATTGAGGATATATCCGAATTCCGACCTATTGTGGAACAGGTTTTGAGCAGCAGAGGAATAGATCCCAGTTCGGTTGTTTTAGAGGTTCATAACAAAGCATCGAAAGAGGTTCAAGATTTATTTGATAATAGAATAAACGATCCTGCAGTACCTTATAGAATCTTTTTACTTGTAAATAAGGGAACAGAGGGATGGAATTGTCCTTCCCTTTTCGCCTGTGCCCTTGCAAGGGAACTACGAGGAGCAAATAACTTTTGCCTACAGGCTGCCACAAGATGTTTAAGACAAGTGCCTGGGAATACTCACAAAGCCAAAATTTATCTTTCCCAGAAAAATGTCTGCTTGTTAAATAATCAATTGAGAGAAACCTATGGAGAAACCTTATCAGATCTTAACAATCAGACGAGGGAATCTTATGAAGTTAAACTTATAATCAGAAAAACAGAAATACCGCCTGTGGTTATCAAAAAGAAAGTTTTAAAAGTTATTCCTAAGGAAGATAAAAAAGCGGAGGAACTATCTTTATCCATAAGCGATTTGAGTCCAGAAAGAGTGAAACTTAAAAAATCTATCTATGACTTATCTCAAGAGGGAAGAAAAGGGAAAGTTTTGAGACGGATAGGAGAACAAGAGGTTGAAATAGAAGAACCGGTAATTGATATTTACTCATTAGCGGTTGATATTGCCGATACCTATCGTTTAAATTACATGAACATTCTTGAACTGTTTAAAAAACATTTAGGAGAAAATACAATCCCTATATCCTTGGGTAAAAAAATTAAGGAAGCGATAGAAGAACAAATATCAAAATATGAAATTAAAGAAGAAATTGTTGAGCAAGCCCTTGCACTTCTCAGGCTGGATGGATTTAAAAAAGACGAGAACGGGAACTTTTATACTGAGATAAAAATAAATAAAACAAGATTTGAAGAACTTTTACTTTACTGGGAAAAAGCAGGTAAGCCAAGTTTTGGATTTCATTATGATCCTTACAATTTTGATTCAAAGCCTGAAATGGAATTCTTTGAAAAGTTATTACTTTTACTTGGTGAGAATCCAGATGAGGTTGAAGATGTATACTTTACAGGAGCAATTAACTCAAAAGATAAAACCGATTTCATTTTTGAATATAAAGGTTCAGATGGGAAATGGCATAATTACACTCCAGATTTTCTAATCAAAAAGAAAAACGGCAAAATTATAATAGTAGAGATAAAAGGAGAACCTTTTAAGGTTGAAGAAGTAGAAAAGGCGATGAGAGAAATAGAGGGGCTAAATCCAGATAAGGTTAAATATGAAATACTTGAGACGGAGAGGGATACTTTAAAATTCGGAGAGTTTGAGAGAATAAAGCAATTGATTTATGGAGGCGTAAAATGAAACGATTTAACAGTAAAAAGGAAGCTTTCGATTTTTTTGAAGAACAAATATCCAGGGCCTATGAGAAAATCTACGAAGACAAAAAACTTGAGTATGAGTCTTACTTGCTGAAATCTTATTTATTAGAGATAAACATATCAGATTTGAAAAGTGAAAGAAGGCAGATTTTAAAGTCTCTGTTTTCGTTTTATCTCCAGGACAAAACGATAGTGCCAGATGTTCATGAAATAGAAATGGATTTCTTTGAATTGATATACAAAGATTTAAAAATATCTCTTTATGTGGAATGGATAAGTAATAGGTTTCTATTTTTATATACCTTATCAAAATCTCAAAAGGTAGACAGTCTATTGTATAAAATAGTTCAAAACCAGCCCAGAATTGACCGGTTCTGGTTCTGGCATAACTTCCTTGATTCCCAGATAACAAAATATAATAGATATTTTAAAGGCTTTAGTTTCGATTACGATTATAGGCCTATCATAGGAAAAAACGAGGAGGAAATTTTTTCTTATCTCAAGATGCAACTTTGGGGAGGAGGTGAAAGATTAAGAAAAGTTTATGAGGATTTAAGAGGTGTATTGAAAAAAATGGCGATTTTAGGCAAAGTACGATTTAAGGAATTTGGAAATAGTAAGGATGAGTTTATAATAACTGATATAAAATTTAATGGTAAGGTGAAATCATATGGAACAAGTATTGGAATACATAGAAAGATATTGGTAGAACTAAAACAAGAGTACGAAAATAAACTTATCCAACTTGATAAATATAGGTTAAAATGGAGTTTAGAAAACTTACTGGAAGGTGAACCTATTTATTTCGTTTTTGAAAAACCTTTGTTAGAGGAGAATTTACATCGGTTTTTAGAAAGTATTTTCAGTGGCAAAATGCCATTCAGATTATTAGGAATAGTTTCTCAAACGGGTAAATACGAGTATATCGCTCATGTAATTGATTTGCATGTTGGAGGAAAATTCGTTTTGCAAATATTTCCCGACATGATGCTTGCATATCTATCTGATCAAGTTTGTTCAAATACTATTTTAAGACTCTATACTAACTTGCAGCATACTTTAAACATGGAGATAAGCCTTGAAAATGATTCAAAAGAAAAGATCATTTGAGAATCAATTGATTAATATTTTTTGGGGACTAACTAAAGGTAGCAGATTATTGGAACCTTATTCTTCAAAGTTTAAGGAAATGGGATTTAAGGTTGTTGGCTTTGAGCTGTTATTTTACACATCCACAGATAGCCGAAAAGCTACTCCTGAGATGACTCTTGAGTCAGTTAAACTTCGAGAAAGTATTATAGCGGAATGGACTCAAGAGGAAAAAGTTTCTAATAGAAAAGTTGTTCAACTTCGAAAATATATAGATATTGATGAAGACTCCCTGCGGGCCTTTGTTTCGGAGCTCTGTGTTAAAAACAAAGATGTTATTTTAATAGTAACTCCTGAAGGTGAAACTGCTTTTAAGGAATTTATAACCACTGAAAACCTGCCTGTTATTTTGCTTGTATATCATTTTCCAAACGAGCATTTATTGGAGAAAAGACTTAACACTTTTAGTGTGACTGAAACTGAAAATTTTTTTAGTCAACCTTTGAAATTCGATAGAATATATTATTCTTTTCCCGACATAAATTTATCTGACTTCTCACATTCTCTTTTAGTTGATAATGTAATCTCCACTCTTATTGAGATTTTAGTCAAAGAAGATGAAGGTTTTAAGTTTAATATAGAATACTTCACCCGTAGAATGCTTACTCCATCTTTTTATAACTTACTATATAGAGAAAAAAGGACAAAAATTGCTAAAGCATCTAAAGAAATAATAAATAAACTAATTAAAGAAAAATACTGTGTTGGGATCTTGAAAAGAATAGCACCCGATCCACCCACATGGGAAATTACACTTCCTAAGGCAGAAAAGTTTAGAAGAATTAAAGCCATTAAAAGAAAATTTGAAGAATTTGCAGATAAAATTGCAGGTAGACCATACCAACCTTCTTTATTTGATCAGCTGGAAACAGGGGGTGGATTATGAAAATCACTCCTCCCAAAGGTCGCCCCATGCTCTATTGGGTAGGTAAAAAGCCTCTTGAAAGTGTGAAAAGTTATCCTACACAATTAGTAGAGGTCTATGATCCTTTTAATAACACCAAATTTTACGAAATCCCCAAATATGAAGACTTAGAAAAGGACTGGCACAATCTTTTATTTGAGGGAGACAATAAAGAAGTTCTGGCAACGCTTTTAGAACTCGGTTTCAGAGGAAAAATTGACCTCATTTACATAGACCCACCCTTTGCAAGTAACAAAGACTATGTAAGAAAAGTGGAACTCAGAGGATTTAAAGGAAGCAGAATTGAAGAAGATGAGGCGCCGCTCCTGCAGCAGGTTATGTATGAAGATATATGGAAAAGAGATGAGTATTTTCAGTGGATTTATGAAAGACTGCTTTTAATGAAAGAGCTTTTGAGTGAGACAGGAAGCATTTATGTGCATTTGGATTGGCATGTGGGACATTATATAAAAATTATTATGGATGAAGTATTTGGAGAGGAAAATTTTAGAAACGAGATAATTTGGTATTATCCCAACAAAATTCCTGATACAAGGAAAAGACTTTTTACCAATTCAACTGATATAATACTTTTTTATTCGAAAAGCGATCAAAATGTTTTTAATCCATTATTCGAGAAAAGAGATAAACCAATTAAAGTTACAAAGATGAAAAAAGAAAACGGTAAAAAGATATATGTAAGAGGATCAGATGGTAAAGTAGAAACCATAATTAGAGAAGAAAGAGTTATGGATAATGTATGGCAGATTCCACTATTGCATGCTCAACAAGAGCGCCTCGATTTCAAAACCCAAAAACCCGAAGCCCTTTTAGAACGTATAATTAAAGCCTCCACAAACGAAGGAGATTTAGTTCTTGATTGTTTCATTGGTTCTGGCACAACCGCAGCGGTTGCCCAGAAGCTTGGCAGGCGATGGATAGGCGTTGATATAAACAAAGGAGCGGTTCAACTTACTGCAAAGAGGCTCCGAAAGATTATTGAAGAGCAACTGAAAGAAAACATAGAATTATTTGAAAAACACAATAAAAAATACTTCACTTTTGCGATTTACAAAGTAAATAACTATGACTTAAAACTCTTCCAGAGTGAGGCAAAAGAACTTGCTATCAGGCACCTTGGCATTGAAAGGACAAAAACAGACTCTTTCTTTGAAGGAAGGCTTGGCAACAAACTGGTAAAAATTATTGATTTCAACCACCCTTTGACCCTTTTAGATCTTGAAGCGATAAAAGATGAACTTTCAAAGAGACCCGATGAAGAAAGGAATATAGTAATAGTCTGCTATGGACAGGAATTAAATACTCAAGCCTGGATTGAAGACTGGAATAGAAGAAGTGTTGTTAACAAGATAGAGGTAATCGATTTAAGAACTGACAAAGAGAAAGGCGGATTTATAATTCATGAGCCACCACAGGCAAAAGTTGAAATAAAAAGAATATCCAACGATACAGCAAGAATTGAGATAAAAGAATTTATATCACCTACAGTTATCAAACGCTTTAACCTTGAAGGTTCCCTCTTACAAAAAACAATTGATGATTTTAGAAGTATGATAGACTTTGTTCTAATTGATCCAAATTATAACGGGAAAATCTTTAAAGCAGTATACGTTGATATTCCAGCTAAAAAGCAAGATTTAATTAAAGGAAATTATGAAATAAAAATTCCTACCAAAAAGACAAAGGTTGCAGTAAAGATAGTGGATGTATTAGGTGATGAACTTCTTATACAAAACGAAATATAAAAGGAAAAAAATTTATTAACTGATATTTTAACATTAGCTCGAGATTTTTAATACTCAAATCTACTTGACTTTTCTGGGATTTTATTAATATTAGGGGATGGGTGAAAGGATTTTGATAACAAGTGCTTTGCCTTATGCAAATGGTCCTCTTCACATCGGACATATAGCAGGTGCATACCTGCCAGCAGATATTTACTTCAAATATCAAAAATTAAAAGGCAGAGAAGTAATTCATATCTGTGGAACCGATGAAAACGGAGTGCAGATCACAATAAAGGCAGAAGAAGAAGGAACCACACCTAAAAGGGTAGCAGATAAATATCACAAGATAATAAAAGATGCTTTCTCAAAATTCGGAATCGAATTTACAAATTTCTCAAGAACATCAAAAAAGATACATCATGATTTTTCACAAAAATTCTTTTTAAAATTACACGAAAATGGATATCTTGAAAAGAAAGAAGTAGAACAATTATACTGTGAAAACTGCGACCGCTTCCTGCCAGACCGCTATGTAACAGGCAAATGTCCTCACTGCGATGCAGATGCAAGAGGGGACCAGTGCGAATCATGCGGTAGATGGCTCGAACCCACAATGCTAAAAGAACCAAAATGCGCTCTATGCGGAGGAACACCCGTAATACGCCAAACATTTCACTGGTTTTTCAGATTAGATTTGCTTAAGGATAAACTGGCACAATGGCTTAACACCAAAAAACACTGGAAACCAAATGTAATAGAATTTGCAAAAAACTGGATAAAAGAACTGCGACCCCGCCCCATAACCCGTGACCTGCACTGGGGAGTGCCCGTGCCCCTTCCCGAAGCACAGGGCAAAGTACTTTATGTATGGTTTGATGCACCACTTGGCTACATATCTGCAACAATAGAATGGAACGAAAAAGAATGGGAAAAATGGTGGAAAGATGAGAACACAAAACTCGTGCAATTCATGGGCAAAGATAACATCGTATTCCACACAATAGTATGGCCTGCAATGCTGATGGCACATGGAGATTTTATCCTGCCAGCAGAAATACCTGCAAATGAATTTATGAACCTCGAAGGTCAAAAATTATCAACATCACGCAACTGGGCAATATGGCTGCACGATTACCTGGATGGCTTCCCGCCAGACCCACTCAGATATACACTTATACTTAATATGCCAGAAAAAGGAGATGCAAACTTCAGCTGGGAAGATTTCAACCTCAAAAATAACGAATTAAACGACATACTCGGAAATTTCGTCCACAGAACTCTTCAATTCATAAAAAGATATTTGAACAATAAAATACCGGAAAAGGGCAAAATCATCGCAGAAGATAATGAAATCATAGAAAAGATGAAAGAATATAGTAAGCGAGCAGGTGATTATATCGATAAATTTGAATTCCGTCAGGCAATGCGTCACACGATGGATTTTGTTAGAGAATGCAACAGATATTTTGAACACGGAAAGCCATGGGAAAAAACAGAAAGAACACCTACAGTTATTTATACCTGCACGAAAATTATAGCAAATCTTGGTACTTTTTTACATCCATTTTTGCCATTCACAGCAGAAAAAATAAGAAATTATTTAAATGTACAGCAGGTTAAATGGGACGAAATTGGAGAGATAGAACCACACACAGGAATGGAACTCGGAGAAGTAGAACCCCTTTTCCAGAAATACAAGAGAGAAAGAATAGAAATCGAAAAGAGAAAACTTGGCAAAAAATTTATAACAATCGATGAATTCAAGAAAATAGAGTTGAGAATTGGAAAAGTAGAAGAAGCAGAAAGATTAACCAAAAAATTATTAAAGTTAAAAGTAAGGGTTGGCAAAGAATTACGCCAGATAGTTGCAGGTATCGGCAAAGAATATGAACCTGAACAGTTAATAGGCAAAGAAATTATAATCGTTGCTAACTTACAGCCAAAAGTTATCTACGGCGAAGTATCAGAAGGAATGATGCTATGTGCAGGCGAAAAACACCCGGTCATTCTCACACCAGAAAAAGAAGTAACCCCCGGTGCAAAAGTATTATAGATGGGAGAAATGGCAAGAAAAGAATTTAAAGAATGGCTTGAAGCACAAAAAGATTAAGGAAGAACTTAAAATAAAAGAAAAGGTCAAAATCTTCAATCCCCAGAATACCAAAAATTTCATGGAAATTGAATTAATCGTTGATACAGGGGCGACTTTTTCCTGCATTAAAAAAGAAAAACTCGAAAAACTCAATATAAAACCCCTTTATAAGAGGAAATTTAAAACCGCAGATGGCAGAATTGTAGAAAGAGATGTAGGAGCTTGCCTTTTTGAAATACCGAAAAAAGGAAAAACAATATCCGAAGTAATTTTTGGAGAAAAAGAAGATATAGAAGTGCTCGGTTTACACACACTCGAAGGAATGGCATTAACAATTAACACAAAGACAGGAGAATTAAAACCAATAGAATTGACTTTTTAAAAACTCAATCTTTCTCAAATAGCATTTTTTTAACCCAGTAGCAATTATTATCGAATTTTAACTCAAAACTTTTAATCAATTTTAAAAAACTATCAATCGAAAACCTTTGCATCATTGCTTCTTTCTTTAATCCACTCGGTAAATATTTGTAATATGCACCCAGGCCCAGATATTTTCTTAGCCATTTCTCACATCTTGTAAGTGATAACTCAACATCCTGTTCTGTAATATCAAAAATTTCTTTTAAATTAACAGACTCTGCTATCGTAAGACATACTCCCTCTACATCTGCTGTATTCCACTCTTTTTTATGCGCAAGAATATCCGCCCATACTACTCCATAAGTCAAACCCATGAAATGAAAAATATAGGTTTTGCCTGATTCAATAAAATATGGCAGTGTGTAATCCCCAATATCACCGAAAAATGTACGCTTTAACTCTTTACCCACCGAAAAATCCCACAAAGGACAACCTTTACCCTTAAAAACTTTACCACTAAAAGGTATCCCTTCTATCTCCGATACATAAATCTTTTTTTGATTATCCGAAATTTTCTCAACGCTCCAGAGTTTGCCACCCAGCACAAAAAACGGACTCAACATTTCAAGCACCCCAAGAGTCCTTCCTGTTTTCTTATCAACTATATCATAGGGCTTAAACAATGCCTCTATATTTGAATGTATAAATCCTCTTTCGTGGCGCCTTTCGAGCTTCTCTGTAGGTAGCCACACTCCCCTGTGTTCGAAAATAAAATCGTTATCCTCGAGTATATCTATTATTTCGCCTATCTCAAGTTTTGATAAAGAAAGTGGTTCTAAAATTTTTTCTATTGACCTTATTGTTGCTCCTCTATTTTTCTTCTGACACACATAGGATAAAATTTGTTGCACCGCAACGGAAATGCAGGGAGAATAGGGTGGATTTTCAAGATATCCTCTTTTTACAAGCTCAAACAACACTTTAAAAATATTTTCTTCCCATTCGTTTCTATAAACCCCATATGCTATGAATTTATTTTCTTTGCGATTACCTCTACCCAATCTTTGCAGCAATGAACTACAAGTAGGCGGTGGTGTGTATAAAATTATTGCATCAACATCTCCTACATCTATTCCAAGTTCAAGTGTCATCGTAGCAACACAAATCACGGGATATTGTGAATGAAGAAGTGATTCAACATATTCACGCACTTTCTTTGATAAACTAGCATGATGGGTGAAAACTTTATAATCAGAAAAATAAAATCTTAATTTTCTCGAAAATTCTTCTGTATGATGTCTGGTATTGCAAAAAGCTATTAATTTTTTATATCCTGACATACGCATAATTTCTGACATTGTCTTTAAATCATCTTCATGATACAGCCAGTAAGAAAGTGGCTTCACGCCCTTTATCTGTATAACCTCAAAATCTTCGATGTATCTTTTGCCAAGATTTTCGGGGTCTGGAATCGTTGCAGACATAGCATAAAAAGAAAGCTCCCTTTTACAAAGCAACTTTAATCTTTTAAGTAAAACTCTTAACTGATCGCCTCTATAGGTATTATCTATTAAATGCAATTCATCAAGACATACTGCTTTGAGATTCAAAAGTGATTGAGGTGAGCGTGTCAAAAGCGAATCAAATGATTCTGGTGTTGTTATGAGTAAATCTTGAGGCTGTTCTGGTTTAAATTCATTGTGGTCGAGTGTTTTTCGTGCTATTTTTACGCCGATAGCAGAAAGTGGTTCTCTTAATCTTCTGAAAAGGTCATTCACGAGTGCTCTTGTTGGAGTAACATAAAGAATACTCAAAGGACACCAGTTTTCCCTTTTTAGACGCTCAATCAGAGGTATAATCACAGCCTCTGTCTTACCGCTTGCAGCAGGAGAAATCAGAAGCAAATTTTTGCCAGATAAAATCTTGGGAATAGCTTCCTTTTGAATTTGAGTAAAATCAAAAAATTTACGAAATAATGGTAAAGTATTTTTCAATTCTTTTTTAAGTTCTTCCATCATTAAATTATAAACGAAAATAAAAAATTGTCAATTCTTTTGCATGTTAAAAATTTTAATGTGAGCGTAAGCGAGCAAGGCACTGCCTTGGTATTTTGGTGATTTTTGCTAATAATTTTTAATGCGAGGCGTAGCCGAGCCCATCACCAAATGGGTTGATATGTCAGCCCATTACGGTGATGTGGGTTACTCTGGTGTGTTACGCTTTATCTTTTGATTGCGTTATAGCGGGGGCAGTAGTGGGCTGACTTAATCGGGAAGGTGGGGACAGCGGAGGCGGGGCTAATTATTTTTTATGTTTAAGGAATTCTATTGCTTTATTTAGTATTGTATCTTTTCCTTCTGCTATATCTTTTTGTGTTGGGTAAACCAAAATATCTGGCATTATTCCTTTGCCTACGAATGGTTCTGCATTTATGCAGACTCGCAGTATTCCTCCACCCGGCAGGTACACATAAAATGGGTTGCCTGTTCCACCTGATGTCGGCATACCGATGATAGTAGCGCGCCCTGATTCCTTAAATGGACGGACAAAATCTTCTGCTGCACTAGCTGTTGTAGGTGATGTAAGTATAACGAGCGGCCCTGTATATCTTTTATCTTTTGCAGGTAAAATTAATTTGCCTTTGCCACTCCAGTAGTTCAACATTATCGTTGAATAGGTTGCTTCCACTTTTTGCTGTGGAATGTAAACGGGTGCATAAGCGCCTACATAATTCTTTACTGGCTTATCGATAAGATAAGAGATTATCTCGTCACCTAAAGCACTGTTCCCGCCGCCATTTTCTCGCACATCTATTATCATCCCTTTTACTTTATCAAGGTCCAATTTCTTAAAATACTCCAAAAATTCATTTACCACATCTCCCCACATTCTTCGAATATTAAAATAAATAATGTCCCCAGGTAATTCTTTCATTTCTACTAATGGCTTTTCTTTCTCTTTTACTACATCTTTAGCGTTTCTTTTTACTTTGAAAGTGTGTATTTTGCCTTTGTAATCCCGCAATGTTAATTTTATTTCTGTTCCTTTTTTGCCTGTAAGTAACTTTCTTGCACAATCCCAATCTGCTGAGTGTTTGGGTTTTTTAGGGATATATGGATAGACGCTATCTTTTGCATATTCATAAACAGGAATGTCATTTATTTTGATTATTTCCATACCGGGTTTTATGCCTTTTTCCTCCAGTTCGGTTGATAATACTTTTTCGATATAAAATTTGCCTTTTATGCCGATAACTTTTAGTGGTGGTGCATCGAGTTTTTCATAAATATCACTTGGATATATTATGTAAGTATGGTCGTCGTTAATACTTGCCACTAATTTATTGAGGATTCGGTAATATTCAAATTTTGTTTTTGCGTTTATCACGAGTGGTATATATTTTTTCACTTCGCTGTCCCAATCATCGAAATCCGCCAGATATAGTGTGGCACAGTTGTATTTTATTGCGGAATGCACAAGCATTAATCCATAAATTTTCTGTTCAACCGTCCCATTCCATTTATACTTTTCTTTGATTATACTTTTTGCAACTTTCTGTAATGTATCACTCATTAGTCCTGCTATGGCATACGGATTATTGAATCCGTGTTCGATTGCCAGTTTCAAATATTTTATTGCATTGCTGGTATCTCCTTTAGCGCTGTATATTTCTGTGAGTTCAAGATATATATCTTTTTTGAAAATTCCAGCGGAATCGGCAAATGTTAATAAATTTTTGATTTTTGCATCCAGAGCATCGTAAACTTTTTTCCATATTGGTTTTTTTCTTATTTCTTTCCAGTCTGGGTCATCGTATAGAGCCCATCTATATGATACGAAGCACATATTCTTTTTTAGTGCTTTGCATAAAAAGTTGATTGCAATGCTGTCTTTACCTTCTTTTGCATATAAGCAACCTATATCATAATATCCCAGTGCGATTGTAGAGTCAATATTTATGGCTTTTTGGAAACATTTAAATGCACTGTCAAGATGCCCTTTTTCGTATAGCTCGTGACCATTCGATATCAGTTCCTGTATCTCTGTTATGTCTTTTAAGGGTAATGTGGTAAAAACCCGTCCCCACAAAACTGCACTTAGGAATAACACAACTGTCATTATTCCTCCTTTTTGAGGTATTATATTGAAAATATTAGTTCGTCAATTAAAATTTTAATGCAAGTGGAGTTTATTACACATGGGTAAGGTGAAATGAGTAAGGGAGCGGATAAAGATTGTAAAAAATTTATAAAATTTATTGACAAATTGTAAGCATGATTAATATTTATAAAGGAGGGGAAGATGGCTGAAGCAAAAATTGAGAAAGAGAAACTGGAAGAAGCGGTAAGGAAAGCAGTGAAAAAATTCCAACCGAGGCAATGATGGAAGAGGATATGTTCAGGAAATTTGAGTTAAGTACAGCAGGTAGAGTGATAAGAATAGAAGAGAAACTGGATAAATTTGTGACTAAAGAAGAGTTCCAGAAAGCGATAAGTGAATTAAACATGAGGATAGATGAAAAGATAGCAGAAACTAACAAGAGGATAGATGAAAAGACAGCGGAAACTAACAAGAGGATAGATGAAACAAACAGAAGGATTGACAAATTAATGTGGCTATTGATAGGTGCAATATCAGGAATAGTTGGCACTTTAATTACTGCAATTTTGAACTTATTAAAATAATTTTGTATTAAAAATTTTCAATGCGAGCGATAGCAAGTTACGATGCCCGATTTTATTTCGAGTAGAATTTTGCATCTTTTCTTTATCTTTCCTATCTCTTCGAAACTGTGTATAGGGAAATCGCTATGAATTCGACCTGGCTCTCCTTTTAAGAAAATCGCAACTTCTTTATCATCAGGTAGATCTATCTTAACATATCCAAAATTTAATTTTGCATCGAATTTAAAATTTTTTCTAATACTTTTTGATGTGAAAGTTAGTATTCCTTCATCCATTTTGATTTTCATTCTTTTAAATGCCATCCCATTCACTGATACAACTCCTCCTTTTTTAATGTTGCAGAACAAATTGGCTTGAGATTCTTGTCCGCTATCGATTTCTATTACTCCTTCCATCTGTATATCTATTGTTTTTAAAGATTTCGGTATAGTGAGATTTGCGTGAAGCGATTGATTTTTAACTCTTTCTATATCCATTTTTATTATCAGCTTTTTGCCTTTTTTCCTTTGGATAATTTTGGGTTTTGCTGGTTTTTCTCCAAATGTGAATACTTGGATTTCACCTTTAATAAAATCATCTTCATAGGTTTTTATTTTTAATACCCCATTGATTACTAATTTTACTTCCTCTATTTCTCTGGTATCAAAAATCAGTGTCTCTGTGTATGCCGGTGCAAATATTTTGCAAATAAAAAACAAAATCGCAATCATTTTTCCAGTTCAAATAAATATTTTAATTTAAGATAAAATTCTTTTTCCCATTCTTTTGTAGCAAAATCATAATCTCCATTAAGTACCAGATAAAATTTAAATGGTAATTTTTCTATCCCGATTAGCATATTTAGTGATAAAATTTTTTGTAGCTCTTCCTGCCACTTATATTGTTTCTCATAATATTCCCCGAATAATCTCAATCTAATCCAGTTTGTAAGATTTATTTTCGCACTGGTGTATAAGCAGATAAAAGGTTTTGCAAGATATGTTGACATAGATTTTTCGAATCCCAGATTATATCTCATCCTTTTTAAATTTGCAAATACTTTTCCGTTATAAGAATACAATTGCTCTAATTTTTTACTAGTTTCACCTGCTTTGCCTATTTTGATGCTCATACTTGCACCATACTCTTTGCCCATCGATAAGCCAAACCATGATGAAATTTCCTCCCATTCCCAAAATTCATCTTTAGAGTAAACAGCACCAAAGTAAGTGCAAAGATAATCGGATATTACAAAAGTTGGACGAGTTGAAAAAGAAAATGAGCGGAGTGTATCTTCAACAATAGAAAAGTAAAGATTCCAGTATCCATTTATTTCTTTTAATATATCAGGGTAAACATTAAACCAGTTGAACCAGGAAGCACCGTAAGATTTATAATCAATTATATATCCAAATGCATATCTCGGCATTGACATTTTACCATCATAAAATAAACAAAAGTTCCCCCAGTATGTTGGCTTTTTATAACCGAAGAACTGTAAAATCTTTGAACCTTTTATTAGAGAAATTGCTGTATCTTCAATTATTAAATTGGAAGAGAAATTCAAAGAATAATAGTATTCTTTGCTGAAATTATAATTTATTTGGGTGAAGACAAAACAATAATTATCAAAATCTTTATTAACTATTCCGAAAGATTGATATAGATTTCCTTTCTTGCTGGAAACTATACCGACAAAGAAATTATTGGTATCTTCGAGCTCTGATACCCCCATAATGTTATATCTGAAATTTTGTATTGAGCCATAAGCTTTTATTCCGAGTTTCACTGTTTTTATTTTCCTTGTATAAAATACACTCATTGGTATGAGGTAGAGTCCTTCTGTGAAGAATTTTCTTTTCTCTGGATAATATTCCTGGGCATAAGGAGATAGTGAAATTTGAGCAATGTCAGGTTCGACTTCCACATAATCGAGGTTATAAGCTATGCAAAGCGAATTTTTGCCTTTTCTTATTTTTGTGTCAATCCCGTATTTGTATCCTTCTTTGTATCCGGAGAAATAAGGTAAAAATGTAAATATTGATTTGCTTTTTAATTTTGATTTAACTTTTGAAAAATCTAGTAGTTCGAATTCTCCGAAAAGCGAAGGCTTATAGATATCTGCACCTGTATCGAAAAGATAATCTGTTTCATGGTTGCTGTAATTTTGCACAACTATATTCAATCTTATCTTATTATTTTCAAAGTTAAAATTTATTGCTTTCCATGGTATTTTAAATATTGCGTACCAGTAATCTTTATGTTGTTTTACTTCACAATCCCAAATAGCGTCCCATTCTTTTGAGCTTCCTCCTCCTTCTATTCCGTTGCCATCCTGTTTTGTACAAAGTAAATTTACTCCGAACCAGTAATATTTTCCCGAGCATAGTGGGTCGATTATTATGAAGATTGCATCTTCACCTTCGAAGTTTCCGTCTCTTGCTATTGTTTTGGCGAAGCGCTCATTTTCGGTATAGAAGGGTTTTACCTTTATGTAAAGGAATTTTTCATCGTAACTTGCGTATGCTTCGATTTTTCTCGTTGATTTTTCTTTGTATCTGGGGACAAGCTGGATGAAGTTTGTATCGATTAACGATAGATTTTTAATCCCGCCATAAGGTATGCCAAGTGCTAATACGAAGGTTAACATATCACTTTATTTATTCAAAATGTGAGGATGTCAATAAAAATTTTTATTACGAGCGGAGCGAACCGCAAACGCGCTGTTAGGCGAAGGTTTTTAGCTAATGTAGCATCTGCACCTATTACTAATGGTGGAAAATCCTCCTTCTTATTTAAAAATTTCACCCAGAATTCGCAGTTTGCATATTTGTTTAATCCTTCAAGTTTTATTGCCTTTAAAGACCTCTCACATGGTTTTCCTTTGCGAGGCACAATGAACATTGCTAAAGTTCCTCTCTTTCTCAGTCTCTTCTCCATTTCTTTTAACAATTCAATTCCTACAGACTCGTAACCTTCCTTAATCAAAAAACGAATGTAGCTCAACTGAACATCGTAGTTTGCTATACATGTTCTAACAACTTTTCCATTATCTTCCGCAATCAAGAATAGATCTGGATATTCTCTGATTTTTCTTTCATATATCCATTTCCTATCAAATGGAGTTAAGAAATTTAATGATTTCCAGAAATCTCACTTTTTGCCAATCTTCAATTTTGAATTCCCTTATCTCCATTTTAATCACCCTTTGTCATACTTGCCGGGCAGATAAATCTCATTTTACATTTTTCACAGGCTTTTTTATGGCTTATGAAATTAACCGGAGACAAAAGAATAAACAGAATAAGGAAGATTAGATTTGAGGAAGAGTAGTCAAGAAAGAGTGCCAGGATAATTCCCACAATGGGTATTGTTGTTGCCAATATCCATGTTATACCAGCAAGTTTCACTCCCAGTTGATAATTTCCAGATTTTTTCTTGAACATAAGAGCAGATAGCTTGCCCCAACCTGTGCTGCATAGCTTTCCGTAGTAATAGCAATGCGTGCAGAGATGTTTTCTTAAGACAAAGAGAAGCATTAGGATAAGGAATAGAGCATACAACGCCGAAATTATTGGAAATCCGAGGATTTGGAGCGGTAGCATTCCAATAAGCCCTATCCCAAAATAAGCAAGAAAAAAGATATTTTGCCTGATAACGCAACCAATAGGATAATTTTCAAACCCTTCTTTGTAGAGTTTTTCTTCTTTCATAATCATAATAATCCCTCCTCAATTTTTTATTGTTTTTTCTTCCAAGCCGCACTGCCCGATTACGCCTAACGTTCTGGGGATATGTGAAGTTTGCGGAGCATTAGCAAAGCAAATTTGGGCGTAACCGAAGGCGAAGCCACATATCCACCTGTTGTCCGAGTGCGACAGCACCGAAGCGAAGCGGAGAGTTCGGCTCGGCGGCATACTATTTTTTCACCTTCCTATTTGTTCAGATTCTCCAATACACTTCGTACCAAATCTTTGTAATCTTCTATTAATCTATAATTTTCCTTTTCCCAAGGGTTGGGTTTATCATATTGTATAATCTGACGAAGATAATCTCTTGGCGCATATCCAATTTCTTTTGAGATCGTGGTTAAAATTCTTCCTGCTTTACCCTCGTCATCAGCTTCTCCTTTTTTAATCAACTCTTCTTTAATCATTTCCCTCGTCACAAGTTTATGTTTTAAACATAAAGGAAGTAATATTTCCCTAATACGACGAGGGGTATCTCTGTTTTCAGACAAATAATCAATCAACTTCTTTCTAAGCTCATCCTCACTGTAACTCCCAGGTTCATCGGACATTGGAAATTGTATTTGCCGTTTTCTGGTTCTTTCCTTTTCTATCTCCTCAGGAATAATTACCGTTCGAGCAATAAGTTCTTCATTACCTTTTGTTTTTATATACTTCAAAATAACAGCATTGATACTAACACCATAATTATTTGAGAGCCATTCAATCATTCTTTGTAATGATTCCTCGATTGAAAAACCAACAAGCAAAATTCTTTGAGTTTTATTGATTGTCAAATCTTCCAAATCAACATCCTCAAATTTCTCGCTTAGGTAATCTTCCAAACTCCGCCCCGTATATTTAGTACAAACCTCGCTGATCTTATCCACATCCCACGAAGCCACATCTGAAGCATAATCTATCGCTTGAGATAAGACATCTCTTGGGAGTTTATCTCTTTTTAATTCAACTACAACAAGATTACCTAATTTATCTATTCCAAGAAAATCTATTGAACCAGATTTTGTGAGCACTTGTTCTCCTATAATTAATATATCTTCTCCAAGGATTAAGGGGTTACTTTTAATCCATTTCTCAAGGTCTTCTGTTTCTTTCCGTCCCGCTTCAATCATTGTTGTTTCAATAAGCTCCAATTTACCGTCAATAATTTGCCATACTTTTATTTCTGTTGCCATATATTCACCTCCATTTTACAGCCGCCGAGCCGAATTTCGGACAACGTTCTGCGGACATACGAAGTTTCCCGAAGGGAAATTTGGGCGAAGGGGCGAAGCACCGCAGCCGTATGTCCGCTGTTATACGCTGTGCTCATTAAATTTCTTAACTTCTTTTTCAATTTCTTTAATTTTCTTTACAATTTCGCGTAAATCTGTATTTTTAATCTTTTCGAATTTCTTTTCGAGAATCGTTTTGATTTCTTCTATATCTTTATCTTCGTAGTCTTTGGGTTTTAATACGGATTTCTTGTAAATAGTAAACCACTGCGGGGTTAGCTTACGGTTGGATTTGTTAAAAATACCTGTGTTTTCTTTAGCTTTATTATAAAGGATTTTTCTGATATCTCCCGAACCAGGACCAATAATAAGATATAAAGACAATCCGTCAGTAGTATTTTGAAATTCGAATAGCAGTATTCTCTTTGATTTAGTCCATCCTTCTCCTTGTTTAGGAATAAAATCTAAACTCTTTGGAATAAACCTTATATATGATTTGCTTGAATCATCTAGGATTAAGTCGCTATCCTTTTTTATTATTTCAACTAGACAGTCGTATATTTCCGATAACTTGTCCGGCTTATACTCAAAAATGAGATCTAATGCTTTTTTATGCCTTTGGTAGATTCTTCTACACAATTCTTGGATTTCGGAATCCTTCATGATATACCTCCTTAACATATCTTTATAGTGTGAAATGAAGGATAATATTTCTGAACCTAATTTGTCTTTTTTACTTTCTATGAGACGTTCTATTATTGGGACTATTTCACTATAACTTAAAGGTATGTATTCATTGTCAGACGGAATATCCCCTTCTACTGTCAAGTAGACAAACAATTTTTTATATTCCGGGTATTCGTTTTTGATTACTTTTTTATATTTTTGTAATTGATCGCTATGTTCTTTGGAATATATTTTATTTTCTATGGCGCAAATAAATTTCTGCTCATCGCATCTTATCAGGATGTCAATATTTCTCCATTCTCTTAATATTTCTGCATCATTAAAATCCCAATAATCTATATCAAATACTGAGACTTCTTTTATACCAAGTGTAGAAGCTTTTAAAGCTATTGTTTTTAGAAAGGATTTTAAAAAATAATCCTTTAATCCATGGCTTTCTTGAGGATTCATCAACCAAGAAAGAAAAATAGAATGTCTTATTTCATAATTTACCATATTTAAAGCATCAAATATATTAAATGTATTAATAATTTCTTCCAATTTTTCGAGTTCTGGATTATTTACTATAAATTCTTCGAGGATTTCCTTTTCAGATTTTTCATTCATTTAGTTCAACCTCCTCATCCATGAGCATGGCGTATAACGTTTGGCGGGTATCTGAAGTCCTGAGCGATAGCGAAGGATTTGGGCGAAGGCGTAGGCCGAAGCCAGATACCCGCTTGTTAGGCGACCCCGTTAGGGGCGAGCCACGATAGTGGCGAAGCGTATCCCGCAAACCGTCACCTCCTAAATATTTCTAAAAATATTTCGTTAAGTTCATTTTTTACATTAGTTGTATTTTCTCCTTTTATTTCTTTGTCTCTGAATTCGTAAAATAACTTCAAAATCTCTTTTTCATGTTCTGGGTTAATTTTTTCTAAATCAACAACAAAAGCATTATTTAGATCATTTGGTTCAAACTTTCTTAATCCTCCTCCATATTCTCGTCTGCTATCTTCAAAGATTTCTCTTGCAACATCAGTAATTAAGTAAGCCATCAGTAAGTCCACCTTGGGTATAATATTAGGTTTTAAATATACACAATGAAATGCTGTTAAGTTATAAACCCCTGCTTCATTCCGTACAAATCTTAGTCCTGTTCGATTAAATACCGTCACAAGGATTGGTGCCGGTGGCCGATTTTCTAGTGAGTACCAAGGAGTTCTATGACTTGTAAGATAACGCTTGTGTATTCCTTGTTTTTCTCCTAATTCTATATATTTTCTCAGATTCTCATCAGATAAATCTGTAGCATTTAACAAATAGACTGGTTTATCCGCTTTTCTTAACTTCTCGAAATCGCCATTAGTAAAAAAATGTTTCCTAGCATAAGATGCTTTTGCTAAACAGGGCAATAGAAATTTCATTTTTATACCATATTTAACTCTCTTACTTTCCGAAAACATAAAATAACTATTAGCACCGGTTGCTATACCTCTTGATACCTTCGCATATTTTGAAAAAGGAACTAAATGTTTGTACTTACTTCCATTAAGTTCTTGATAATAAATTCTCCATTTTTGTGCTTCATCTAATTCCTTGATTTTAACTACTCTCCCCTTTTTCCTTGTAAGCGGATAGGATAGAATGTAGTTCTTGATTAATTCTAATTCCCTTAAGCTCTTAATATTGATAAATTCTACTTCCTTATTATTTTGATCTTTAGCGAATAAAAGTATAGATGAAGTCGTTGTAGCATCTTCGAACACACCAAGATTAAAGTCAATTATTATCACAAATCTAAGAGTCTCACTCTTTTTGATATATTTTTTTACATTTTTACCGTAATCCGAATTTAAAAATTCAGATGGGACAATATAGGCTGCCCTTCCTCCATTTCTTAATTGCCAAATTGATTTAAGAATAAACAGCGTATAAATATTAGTAAATCCCGATAGTTTCATTCCTAATCTCGCTTTGAACATATCGAGAAGGACATCCTTTGGTTCGTAATCATGGAATTTTAAGTAGGGAGGGTTGCATACAATACCATCATATTTTCTTTCCCAGTCCTCGGTTAGATAGTCTCTATTATGTATTTGAACATTTATTTCTGGAATATTTGAAAATAAATCCTTTGAAAGTTTTACCATGTTTTTATCTATTTCGTATCCTATAAAATTAAACTTCTTGATTTTATCAAAGTGATTCTTCATAATTGATCTGAAAAATATTCCTAAACCTAATGCAGGATCTAATATTTCTGTACCACTTTCATTATTCACTATCCATTCAGTCATTAAATCTGCTATAAACATAGGCGTAAAAAATTGCCCTAATTTTCTTCTATGCTCGTAAGGAGTACTCTTGAGATATTCTTTTTCAGGTAATTCGCTAAATATTTTATCATGCACTTTCATTTTAACCACCTTCATTAGTGTTGAAGACCTATCATTTTATAGAATCTATTAACATCCAAGTATGCCTTCCCTCCTCTGAAGGTAACGTAAAATAGTAATCTTCCCCTTCCAAGCTCTTTATATTCACTTCTGTGATCAGGAAAATCTATTTTTTCAGCCAATAATACTCCTTGATTTATATCTATATGTATTGTCGTTTTGAATTGATTTTTTGTATTCTTTTCAACGAAGAATATTTTACCTTCATTAGATGAATCAGATATGATTTCTAAAATCTTCTTAAAAGGGATCGCGTAAACTTGATCGAAAAATACTTGCACATAATAATGGGGAACACCAAAAGTTTTGATCCACTTGTAGATTACATAAATATCTTCAGCTTTTGGAGTAAAACTGAGAAAATCTCTCTTTTTTAAAGAATTAATCAATGCTCGAAGTTGCTGGATTGCGCTCTTTAATGATTCTAATTTTACACTTGCTCTCGGTATCGAAAATAGTGTTGCCTCATTTTCTGGATTAACATTTGATAGCCATATCTTCCAACTACTGGGTAGAACAGAGGATTGAGTTTTAAGGTTGTTTACTATTTCATCTATTTGATTTATTATATCCTCTCTTCTTTTTATAGAAAATTCCGTGTATTTGTGAACGAGAAATGAACTCGATCTTATTTCTAATCCAGCAATTGCTTTCGGTACAACCTGTTTTAATTCATTGTCGTCAAAGTGGCTAATATCAAAGGTGGAAAATTTAAAATCATTTTTTCTAAAAATAAGCAAATCAGGTCGCTTACCTATAGTGTCCAGTTCATCTTGATATTTTTCATAGAATTCTTTAAATCCTGGCTCTCCTGCTACAATTTGGTCGGATTTTCCATATCTCACGGCAACAATTCCGTTTTCAATTTCATTTATGGCTCTAAAAATTAAATCTTCTGCCCAGTCACCTTGTTCTCTATTTGTAAGAAATTCAGAAAATGCTTGTGTAGGAACATTTCCTCTTTTCCTTTTTAAAGCAAAATTAACAATATCTTTAGGAACCATATTTATCAATTCATCTATCTCTTGTACATATTCTTCGTTCATTTTCACACCTCCTTATACGGTTTGCGGGATATGTCGCCTAACTCGTTCATATACGCATTGCGTATATCATTCCAAATTAGAGTCATATCTGCATTGCGTATACACTCATTCTGAATGCTTCTCACCTCCCAGCATGTCCAGCGGACTTCTAATCTTACTCAAATTCTTAGTGCTCACGTGAGTATAAATCTCTGTCGTTTTAGAATGTTTATGTCCCAGTAATTCCTGAATACATCTCAAATCCACTCCATTTTCGAGCAAATGAGTAGCAAATGAATGGCGCAAAGAGTGAACTGTAGCATCCTTCTTTATTCCAGCTTTATTCCTTGCTCGCTCAAAGATCTCAGCGTATTCTTTAAAAGTTTTCAGCGCAACTTCAGAGAGTATCGTATAGCGATCCTTCCTTCCCTTTCCACCCCTTACTCTGATCAACCTTCTCTTCACATCGATGTCTTCGATTTTAAGCTTTACAACCTCTCCAACTCTCAAGCCGGCAGAATACATGAGCATCAAAATCAGCCTGTGCTTAAGATTTGTAACGGAAGATAGAATCCTTGAAACCTCCTCCTGGCTCAGAACAATAGGAAGCTTCTTGTCCTTCTTCGGTCTCTTTATCTCGTAAGCGAATCTCTTCTTCAAGATCTCTCCGTAATAAAATCTCAAAGCATTTATAATAACATTCAAAGTAGATGCAGCAACTTTCTTCTGATTTACCGCATAATAAAGATATTCCTTAACATCTTTATTTTCTATCTCCTCTGGTCTCTTTCCAGAGAATAAAAGAAAATCTCTGTTAATTCTTATGTATGACTTGATTGTCCTCCTTGAATATTTTCTTATGGAAAGTTCCTTCTGGAGTGGGATAAGATAAAAGTAAGGATCAACGACAAGATTTTCTCCAAAAAGAGACTTTAATTTTGTTATTAAATCTTCACTGTAAGGAACTTCCCAATATTTCCCCTGTGGGTTCCACTCCCTTCTGGGTATAGATTTTACCTTATTTATCAAATCCTGATTGTATGGAATTCTGATTATAATCTTATTATTTCTTCCCGGATCAATTTTCACAAAAGGAGTTTTTCCTTCTTTTGCCATTTTATACCCTAGAGTTTGCATCATAATTATATAATCAATAATGAAAAATGTCAAGAGAAAATTTTTAATGCGAGGCGGGAAGGGCGTTTATAGAGCTAAGGTGTTGTCGAGGCAGTACTTGTGCCTTGCAAGGGGTGTACATGTAGTTAAAATTTTTAACGACTTTATTAAAATTTTTAAATTTTTTATTAAATTTTTTAACATTAATATTAAAATTTTTAATTTTTGTATTAAATTTTTTAATACGAGCGAAGCGAGTTTATTACATAAGGGTAGTTTGTCACACCCCGACTGAAAGGAGGGGTGTGCACATGGGAAGGTGGGGACAGCGGAGGCGGGGCTAAAAATAATTTAAGTAAAGGTTTTTATAAACACTGCATCTTTTTAATAATTCTATATGCTTCCCGATGTCGACGATTTCACCTCCTTCTATTACGATTATTTTATCTGACGCTCACCTCCTGATAATTTTACGCCTCTTTCACCAATTTCGGTGTCATAACCTTTTGGTAATTTTATGATAAAATCATGAGCGTGTGATTTTTTAGCACTTTCAACAATTTCTTCATCAGTTGCAGATGGCTTACCAAAGCGTATATTTTCTTTAATGCTACCACTGAATATGAGCAAATTTCTTACTGATGCTATGAAAGTATCTGCAAGTAAGCCCTGTAGTGTGTCAACATCCCCAGATATTCTTGCCATAAGATATCCTGTGCCTTTATCATGGAAGAATTTGAGAGGAAGCAATTGAACATGCTCATATAGTTTATAACGGACATCAAAAAGCACCCTTGCTCTAAAAGTGGTTAATAAATAATTTTCCAGAAATGAAGAGAAAGATTGTAGAAAAATAACTCCTATTAAAACAAAACCTATAATGTTTAAAATTTTGAAAGATTTAAGTAAAATTACTTTATCTATGATATAGCGGGTAAGAAAGGGCATTGGCAATTGCAGTAATACGGATATAAGCATTAAGAAAAAAGCTAATAATCCTTTTTTCCAGTAAGGTTTTAAGAATTTTAAGAATCTTTTAATTTCTTTCATTCAATCTTATGGATTTCTATTTTTCCTGCATTTACTTCTAATTTTATTTTGAAAGGTTTATCTACATCTTTTGTGTATATTGGCAAATCTGATGAGACCCTGCTCACGCCTTCTTTCTCAATTATTCCGATATTTTCATCTTCTGGTAGATAAATTTCCATATTGCCTGCATTTACTTCTATTTCCATATTTTTACCGGATATTTCTTTTGTATGCAATTCACCGCTTCCTGCATTTATTTCGATGTTCATATTGTTGAATGAGAATTTTTCACCCTCAATTTCCATATTTCCTGCATTTATATTAACTCCCAATTCTGCAATTTTAAGATTGTTGATTGATAAATTACAACTTCCTGCGTTTATTTTTACATCCATATTCTCGCATGTGAATTTTTCACCATTGAGATTTAGATTTCCAGCATTTATAGATGTTTCCATCTTTTTGAGTTTTTCCGGTATTTTCAGGTTTACCTTTACCCTTGCATTTTTGATTCTGCCTTTGCCTTTTACTTTTATTTTTACCCTGCTTCCTATTTTTTCTTTCTCGAGTTTTATTTTCTTCAAGTCTTTTTCTTTTTCTGCTTCTTTGATTATTTCTCCCTCTATGTAATCCTTTTCCCATGTGCTAAGGTTGATACTACCGAAATCCATTTTTACTATCATCTCCTCAATCACAGGCTCAAATTTTACAGCGCTCGTCTCAGAAAATTCATATTCTACATTGAAATTAAAAGGTCTAAAAAGCCCAAAAATTAAATATGCAAGCATCATGGTAATATTGTAATAAAAATAAGAAGATGTCAAGGGTAAAATTTAATGCGAGCGTAAGCGAGCTAATTACATATGGGTTGTGAGGAGGGTGGTGGGGACAGGGAGGCGGGGCTAAAAATAATTTAAAAAAATTATTGACAATCTGGAATTTTGGGATAAATTTTATGATGGAGCATGCTGTTATAATAGCTGGAGGTAGGGGGGAAAGGTTCTGGCCGAGGTCTCGCATTGACCATCCGAAGCAACTTCTCTGTCTTTTCAGTGAAAAACCGATGATACTTGAAACAGTTGAAAGAATTGAGAAATTAATTCCAAGAGAGAGAATCTGGATTGTTGCTTTAAAGGAACAGGAAGAGGGCATCAGGAAAGCGGTTTCAGGTGTTAACTTTATCTTTGAGCCAGAGGGTAGGAATACTGCTCCAGCCATTGGTTATGCTGCCGTGCATCTTTCCGATGAAGATATTATGGTTGTTTTGCCTTCTGACCACTATATTGGTACTGTTGATAAGTTTCTTACATGTGTTAAAGAAGCCATAAATCTTGCGGAAAAGGGTTTTTTGGTGACTTTTGGCATAGTTCCTACTCGTCCAGAAACAGGTTATGGTTATATTGAAGTTGGTAAGAAGTTGACTGATAAATCTTATAAAGTTGCGAGTTTTAAGGAGAAGCCCAATTTTCGTCAGGCACAGGAATTTTTAAAATCCGGTAAGTATCTGTGGAACAGCGGGATGTTTGTCTGGAAGGTTAAGGTTATTCTTTCTGAGATAAAGAAATATTTGCCCGATTTATATTCGGGATTGATGGAGATAAAAAAAGGAGGAGACCCTATAAAGTTTTATCCGAAATTTCCGAAAATATCAATAGATTATGGGGTGATGGAGAGGTCTGATAGGGTTGCGGTTATAAGGGCGGATTTTTCATGGGATGATGTAGGTTCCTGGACATCGCTTGAGAGGATTTATGATAAGGATGAGGATGGTAATATAAAGCTGGGGGATGCTGTTTTGCTTGATACCCGTGATACCATAGTGTATTCTTCTGACGGGATTATTGCTACACTTGGTGTAAATAATTTGATTGTGATAAGGAGTGGTGATGCTGTGCTTGTTTGTGATAAGAGCAAAGCCCAGGAAGTTAAAAGGATTGTTTCTGAATTATCGAAGCAAGAAAAATTCAGGAAGTATTTATAAAGGGGGTGTTATGAGGAAAATTTTTCCAGTAGTTATATTTGTGCTGGGAGCAGTTATTGGTTGTATGCCCAAGGGTGCTTATCGTGCGAAGCCCGTTGCGAAAGCAGCGGATACTGTTCTGATTACGGGTGTGCCGGCAAGTGTTGAGACGGTGCAGGTTACGGAAGTTATGCCACCTGAGACGATTGTTAAGACGCAGATAGAAACTGTGAAAGTTGTTGAAAAAGTAGAAGTTCCTGCGGAAGAAAAACCAGAGGTTCCCGAAGCCGAAGTTGCAGCTGCTGAAGAAATACCTCCTGAGCGGGCGCCTTCACCTGGTGAGGAATATGAATATGGGGCTCCGAAGCCCCCTGGAGTGAAATACAGGGTTCAGATAGGAGCATTTATAAGGAAAGACAATGCATTGAAGTGTTACAGGAGGGCGCAATCGGAGTTCGGAGCTGCTGAAGTTTCTATGAAATGGGTAGCACCTTTCTGGAAAGTTTTTGTCGGTAATTATTATACATTGCAGGAAGCAATAGGGGCAAAGAGAATGCTTAGAAGAATAGGTTATCGTGATGCATTTATTGTGAGAGCAAAATGAGGAAGTTTTTAGTTGCCTTACTTTTTGTCACATTAAGTTGCGGTCCTAAAAAAGTTGAATATGTTGAGCAACCCGGGATAGAAGTTTCTACTGAAGAGGACACTCTTGTTATTGAAAGTGTGGAGATGCCCGTTGATACGACACCGATTTTGATTTCTGCATTGATGGAGAGCATAAGGACTTTAAAAATGAGTCTTAAAGAAATACTGGACAGGTTAGAGATGCTGGAACATCCTAAAGAAGTTGTGAAAATCGAGACACTTATAATTTCTCCTGAGACCACTGAATACGAGACGGCAAAAGTTGAGACCTCTGAAGCAGAAAGCGTTAAGTTTGTGGAGGTTAAGAAAGAAGTTCCGCGTTATGTAATACAGCTGGGTGCGTTTGTTGAGCCCCAGAATGCCGATGAGTTTTGTCGCAAACTTGAAAAGGAATTCGGAGATATTGTTTATGCAGGGCTAACATCAAAGAAGTGGTTTTTATATCTTGGTAATTTCTTTTCGGAATATGAAGCAAGGGGTGCGAAAATAGTTCTTGATAAACTTGGATATAAAAGTGATATTGACTATGTTGATGGATTTTATTGTTTAAGGCTTGGTGTTTTTAATGATGAAAATAAGGCGAAAAATTTTTATAAAAAGTTAGTTGACGAATTTGGAAAATCGATAATATTAAAATGTAAGGTTATGTGGAGGGTTGGTCTGGGATATGGTTTATCCGAGGATGAAGCCCGTTCTGCATTGAAGGTTTTACGGAAGCTTGGTTATAAGGATGCTTTTGTGATAAAGTTGTGAGAGTCTATGTTGCGTCGAAAAACAGGGACAAGATAAAAGAGATAAAGGAAATTTTGGGCGAGGAGATTGAAGTTTTAACCTGTGTGATGCCTGCTGTTCGTGAGACTGGTTTGAGTTTGAGGGAGAATGCGATTTTGAAGGCAGAGTCGTTACACAGGATTACTGGTGGCATTACTGTTGCGGATGATACTGGATTATTTGTTGATGCACTCTCTGGTGCACCTGGTTTATTATCTTCTCGATTTGCCGGTAATTCTGCTACTTATGAGGATAACAGGAGGAAAGTTTTGAGGATGTTAAAAGGAGTTCCTTTAGAGCGTCGCAGAGCCAGGTTTATTTGTGTAGCTGCTTTGAAATTTCCTGGTAAAGATGCATTGATATTTGAAGGGGTACTTGAGGGCTATATTTCTTTTGAAGAGCGTGGCGAAGGTGGTTTTGGTTATGACCCCATTTTCATTGTCCCGGAATATGGTAAGACATTAGCGGAATTGATAGAGATAAAGAATAAGATTTCGCATAGATTTTTGGCATTTAATAAGTTGAAGTGCTATCTTGTCGGGGCGTAGCGCAGTGGTTAGCGCGCCTGGTTTGGGACCAGGAGGTCGGTGGTTCAAATCCACTCGCCCCGACTTAATTTTTTATTAAAGGGAAGGGAGCAATGTTTGACCTGCTTGAACATGTTATAAACAAAACGAAGCATTGGACAGAGGTGCGTTATCATGATAGGGAGATGACACTAATCCAGGTGAGGAAGGGCAAAGTTGAGAAAGCGAATTCTTTGAGATTGAGGGGAGTAGGAATAAGAGTTCTTGTTGATGGTGTATTTGGTTTTAGTTCAACAAATGATATAACGAGAAAAGGTCTTGAAGAAGCGCTGAAAAACGCAATAAAAGCAGCAGAGAAATCAAGAGAAAGTAAAAAACATAAGGTTAAATTATCGAGTAAAAATCTTGCTACAGGTGATTATAGTGCTAAAATTACAGACAGTGTAAGGAATCACCCAATTGATGAAAAGATAGAATTTGCTTTGAAATGTGAAGAGAAGATAAGGTCAAGGTCAAAGAAGATAATTTCCGGGAATGTTCTTTACAGAGAATATGTGGATGAAAAATTTATAATGACGAGCGATGGAGTTAAGGTTCATCTTTTTGATATGAAGCCCGAATTTCATTTCTCTGCTGTAGCCTGTGCAAACGGAGAGATGGCAACTTACCATACTTCAAAAGGTGTAACGGGTGGTTGGTATGAGCTTTTTGGTAAAATAGATGAGGAAAAATTGATAGAAGAAGTTGTGCAAAAAGCAGTTGACCTTTTGAAAGCAGATTATCCTGAAGGTGGAGAGGCTATATGTATCCTTGACCCTGCGATAGTGGGTTTGCTTGCGCACGAGGCAATAGGACACACAGTGGAAGCTGACCATGTTTTATCTGGCTCAATCGTAAAAGATAAAATAGGACAGAAGGTAGCATCGGAATTAATAACCCTTTGTGATGCGGGTAATCTTCCTGATTATCCGGATGCCGGAGGCACAATTTATGTGGATGATGAAGGTGTGAATGCCCAAAAGGTCGTAATAATTGATAGGGGTATTTTAAAATCTTATTTACATAATCGTGAGACTGCTGAAATTTTTGGTGTAGAGCCAACAGGCAATGCCCGTGCTTTTGAATATTCGGATATGCCGATAATCAGAATGAGAAACACATATATTGAGCCGGGTGATGCTGATCTCGAAGAGATGATAGAAGAAGTTAAAGAAGGTTACTTTTTAAAAGGTGCTCTCGGTGGTCAGGCGGATATGAATGCCGAATTTATGTTCGGAGTGCAGGAAGCATACAAAATAGAAAATGGTAAATTGAAGAAATTATTGAAAGGCGTTACGATTTCTGGGCAGGCATTTGAAGTTTTGAAGAGTGTTGATAAAGTTTCCCGTGATTTTAAATTTGACCTTGGTTCAGGTCATTGCGGTAAGATGCAGTTAGCTAAAGTTGATGCAGGAGGACCCTATTTGCGGTGCAGAGCAATAATTGGTGGAAAACAATCTTAATATTATTTTTCCTGAGCTGCGGTAAGAAAGCGCCACCGCCTTCGCCTGATAGATGGGCTCCAAAAGTCGGTAAAGTGGAAGCAATTGATAAATTTCATATAAAGGTGAGATTTACCGAAAAAGTTGATAAAGAAAGTGCAGAGAATACGGCAAATTATAAAATATCTGGATTAAACATTTACCGTGCAATATTGCAGAGTGATGGAAGAACTGTTTTGCTTTCAACATCCATCCAGAAAGACACGATTTATGCTATAGAAATTTTCGAAGTGAAAGATGTTGCGGGAAATAAGATGAAAGAAATAAAGATGAAGATAAAAGGAAGTACAAAGGAAGATACTTCAAAACCTGTTTTGCTTACAAAGTTGAGAAAATGGAATAAAGTTATTGTGGATAGTGTGTTTCACTTTTCTTTTAATGAGAAGATAAGTGGATATTCTTTCCTTGTGTTGCCTTCCTGCTCTTCTTTTTGTGAAATTTCAAATTGTGATGTGAATTTGTTCGTAAGACCGGATGCCGGTGAGTATCATCAGGTTATTTTCTGGGTAAAAGATTTGTCCGGCAATAAGAGTGATTTATTTGAATTTATTGTAACGAGAGAAAAAGAAAAACCGAGTTTAAGTTTAAAAGTTTATGCCGATTCAGGGAGCATAGTGGTGTTATCAAGGGATGGTGAAGCTTACAGGACGGGTTTATCCTGTGGTGTAATTGAATTTTCAAATCTTGAAAAGGGCGAATATGAGATTTATGGTGTTAAAGGAGGTTTTTTTGGGGAGAAAAAAGTGGAACTTTACGAGATGAAGGAGGAGAGTTTATCTATTTGTGATACTTTGAAGGAAGTTAAGTTTGAAAGAGTTATTAATTTCTGGCGGGAATTTACGAATAAAAAATGATGGTAGTTTTTCTCATACTCGGGATAAGTTATTGGGGAGGTAAGGGATTATTCTGGACTTATTCACCTGATTGCAAGATAATAAATCCTTTGCGTCCTATGCTGTCAATAAATGCACATGCTGATTTGTATGAAGCAAGTTGCGAATATGTAAGAGGAGGAGATACTGTTGAGAATTGTGCTTTAAGGGAGACATTTATAAATGTTGGAGTTACATTTACACCTTTGAAATATTTTGAGGCAATTTTGTTGATGTCCTATATAGGTGAAAGGGTAAGTGACAGAGAGGGCAATAAGCTTGATGAGAGTGGTGGTCGTGGCAATTCTTTTATTGGTGGCAAATGTTATTTCTTGCCGAGCAGGGTTTTGAAAGCAGGTTTTCTGACTGGCATTTCGCTTCCGATAGGTGATAAGCCCTGGAGCGACAGTATTTTTAAAGGATTTGTTTGTGGTATATTGAATTTTGATGCTTCGGAAATAAGTTTAAAAACACCTTTCAGGATGAATATCAATGTGGGATATGAAAATCCATCGGATAATCCTATGGTTATAAGATTGGGTTTAGCTATTTCTTCGAGATATGTTGATTATATAGTGGAAGGTCAGGTCTGGGGTAAATCTTTTGGTGATATTTTGAAAAAGCCAGTTGAAGAACAATTGGGAGAATTAATTTATGGATTCAGATTCAAACCCCTTGAGATACTCTCTTTTGATATAGCCCAGGTTATTACCACATGGGATAGGATGTCGTGGTACAGATTTAAACAACCCATGCATATAACGGCTATTCCGACAGGTAAGCTCACATGGAGGGTAGTTGCTGGCTTTTCTATATCAGCACCTGTATTAAGGACGAGGGAACTTGTACCGAGGGGTGCGATTGCTGGAAGAGTATTTCATAAGAAAACAGGTACACCTTTGATGAATGCCAAGGTTAAAATTAAAGAACTGAAAAGGGTAAAGCGTACAGACCAATATGGTGTTTTCAAATTTAAAGATGTCCCTCCCGGTGTTTACACTGTTATTGCAGAAGCTGCTGGTTATCGTCGTTCGCAAAAAGTAGTCACTGTAGAGAGGAAAAAGACAGTTATATGTGATATGGAGATGATAAAACCGGGAGAGGAGGAAGAAAAAGCTCCACCTCCTGTCGTTGAAGTAAAAGCGCCTGAAAAGCCCGAAATTCAACCAGTGGTGAAAGTTGAACCAAAGATAGAAATTCCGGAAATCAAAATGGAAGCTCCTGAGTGGTTAAAAGAATTACTGGAAAAGAAGGAAGAACCAGAAGAGAAGCCAACAGAAATTAAAGTGGTGCAACAGATGGCAAACAGAGGCAGGATTACAGGCGTAGTAAAAGGAGTTGATGGAAGGAGAGTAAGAGCATCCATAAGGTATGAAGGTCCGATGACAGGGACGGTTGATACAGATAAAGATGGTAATTTTGTTATAGAAAACTTAATGCCTGGATTTTACGATATTTATGTTTATCCTCATGAAAAGCCATATTTACCCGGGAGTGTAAAAGAAATAACGGTTGATGTAGGAGAAGAAAGAAAAGTGGAAGTCACTCTTGAAATGGGATATTTACTTAGAATTTTATTCCCGTCGGGTGAAGCGATAATTCCACCTACATTTTATAAAGATTTACATAGAGTAGCAAAGTTTATAAAAGAGCATCCTGATTGTATTTTTGAAATAAGGGGACACACAGATTCTCGTCCGATAAGGACGAAGCGTTATCCCAACAATCTGATACTATCGGAAGCAAGAGCAAAAGCTGTTTATGACTTCCTGATTTATAGATGCGGGGTATCACCTTCGCAATTGCGTTATGTTGGATTTGGTTCAGCTCGTCCGATAGCAAGTAATGCGACTCCAGAAGGGAGAGCGGCAAATCGCAGAGTCGAAATCGTTATGATTCCCAAAAGATGACACTTTATGTAGTAGCTACCCCAATAGGAAATCTCCAGGATATAACTTTTAGGGCAATCGAAACTTTAAAAAGCGTAGATTTAATAGCAGCAGAAGATACGCGAAGAACAGGGATTTTATTAAAACATTACGGAATTAATACACCACAGATAAGTTATCACGAATATAACAAAGTTGAGAGGACAAAATATTTGATAAAATTGATGAAAGAAGGGAAAAAAATCGCTCTTGTATCAGATTCAGGAACACCTGGCATTCAGGACCCCGGTTTTTATCTTATAAGAGAAGCGATAAGAGAAGGGATTGAAGTGATACCGATTCCAGGGCCCACTGCATTTGTCTGTGCTTTGTTAAAATCGGGCTTTCCGATGGACAGGTTTTGTTTTGAAGGTTTTTTACCAAGAAGGAGTGGCAGAAGAAAAAAGCGTTTACAGAAGCTCGTGGATGAAGAGAGGACAATGATTTTTTATGAATCGCCGCACAGGATAACGAAATTTTTAAATGATTTATATGAAGTGCTGGGTGATAGAGAAATAGTAGTTGTCAGGGAGTTAACCAAGCGTTTTGAAGAAGCAATAAGGGGCAGAGTGACAGAATTAATAAAATACTTTGAGGAGCACAAACCAAGGGGTGAGCTAGTTGTAGTAGTGAAGGGCAAAGAGAAAGACTAATTTGACACAGTTTTTGCATATTCATAATTGAGATGAAAAGGAGGGGGTGTTTATGAGGTATATTGTAGTTGCAGCAGTAGCCTTTATTTTAGTTGGGGTCGGAGCCGGTTTAAGGAGTTCTGAGAAGTGCAAATCTTGCAGTCCTGGTGCAAAATTTGCAGTGAAAATACCGTGGAAGGGTGGAGCTATAACAGCCAGAATAAAGAGTATAGACAGTGAGAAGATAAAAACGCCAGAGGTGCCTGACATTTCGAAGATACCCGATATAAAGGAATTAATGGAATGGAAGAAGAGGCTGAAAGTTACCCGTGTGATTAAGGAAGATGAATCCAAGAAGCGTATGGCTTCGAGGAGAGTTATATCCGGTGATATGGGCTATCCTCGTGATGCAAAGAAATATTACATTGCCGAGTTGATGGCGTGGAAAGCGCAGAGAGAGATTCTTTCGGAATATCACAGGAATGCCAAGATGCTGAAAGGCGATGATTTGAGGAAACTTAAATTATCTACTCGCAAGCGCTTACTTGAAGCAAGATATGAGATTATGAGGAAACATGGTACACCCGAGCAGGCAATGGAGTCCAAAAGAGCACTTGATACCTATACTAAATTTTACAAGAAGATAATAAGAGAGATGGAAAAATAGGAGGGGGTATGTTGCGTAATGCTCTTTTGTGTTTAATTATACCTTCTTTATTGTCTGGAGCCAGGCTTAGCAAAGATTTACAGAAAGTAATGGCCACGAAAGGCGAAGATGAATTGATAGAGGTTATAATCCATCCTTCTGCGGGTATTCCGGACAGGAGTTACTTTGCTGGTGCTAAATCCGGTGATGAAATAATAGCGTATTTGAGAGATTGGGCATACAGGACGCAGAAACCTATAATTGATTATTTGAGGGACAAATACGGAGTAAATGAGTTTAAGCAATTTGTTGCTGGTAACTGTTTCTGGACGAGAATTCCTAAGAGGGCGATCGAAGACCTTGCAAAAAGGGATGATATTAAGCTTATAAGTTTAAATGCATGGAAAAGATGGATTCCTGAAAAGAAAGGTGAGGATTATGGTGAAGCTTCTACCATGGATTATTTTGCTGGTGGTGCTGCTGTTAGATGGAATGTAGAGACAACAGAAGCTCCATGGGTTTGGGCTCTTGGTTATAAAGGTCAGGGTGTAGTTGTCGGTAATATGGATACGGGTGTTGATGTAGATCATCCTGCTTTAAGGGATAAATATAGGGGAGTTAGTGCATGGTATAGTGCTCAGTATCCTGGTTCTCAGCCACATGATGCTGAGAGTCACGGTACAGGTACGATGGGGTTCATTGTTGCAGATTTTGGGGTTGGTGTAGCACCTGCATCGAAATTCATTGTTGTTCAGGCACTTGATAGTCAGGGTGGAGCTACGGCATCGGAGCTTCATGATGCATTTGACTGGGTAGCCAAATTGCCGGATTCATTAAGACCACATATAATGAGCAACTCATGGGGTGATACCAATAGCGATGGAGAATTTTATAATGATTGCAAGACATGGAAACTTGAAGGGATATTCCCAGTATTTGCGATAGGAAATGAAGGACCGGGTCAGACCGCTCAGCCCGGTGATTATCCTGTGGTACTGGGTGTAGGAGCCACATTCCCCAATGATTCGATAACCGAGTATTCTTCAACAGGACCTGCTCCCAATAAGTCTCCTTATACGAATACATCTGACTGGTATAGGTCTGACTGGAACAGGAGGAAGCCCGATATTGTAGCGCCTGCAGATCCTACGCGTACAACTGCACCGGATGATGGTTATCAGTCGTTTTCAGGTACCTCTGCAGCTACTCCTCATGCTGCTGGTGTTGCGGCTATAGTAACATCTGCAATGGGAGCACCTGCTTACTGTGGTGGAAGTTATACATGGAATGGAAATACATTAACCGATTTTTGTAAGAAGCTTTATATGCTGTTCACAGATTATGCTGCCCATCCCGACCCAGGCTGGCCATATCCCAACAATCAATTTGGGTGGGGAAGAACAGCTGCTTTGAAAATGGTACAGCACATACCTGAGCCTGTTTACCCCCATATCTTTATTGATAGTGTTAAAATCATAAGCGATGATAATAGAGATGGTGAAGCTGACCCCGGTGAAGATGTAGGTTTAAGAATTGTTTTGAGAAATTATGGTGCTGATGCTTCGAATGTTCAAGCTAAAATAGTTTACAGTACAAACAGCAATGTAACGCTCTCTCGACCGGGACCATATTCATTTGGTAATATTCCGAAAGGCGGTAGTGCTGCAAATCAGAGCTTCACAATTAGTTTGAGTTCATCAATTGCTGAAGATATTGATGTTTACTTTACTTTGAGGATAACTGCAGACAATTATGTGAAATGGGATTTCTTCAAGATTCATGTTGCATTCCAGGAGAAACCTGCCCAGAGAAAAGAATTATCTGACGACCCATTTACACATGACTACTGTGATATAGCGGATGTGGGCAATAAACCCGACCTTTATATTGCCAAATATCTCGTTAACGCAGCCCCCTGTACCGTTCATGAGTTAAGGATATATGCGTGTGCGTCTTATTCCGGACCCTGTACTGTATTTGTGTGGAAGCACAATAGCAAATATTATGCTCCTGATTCCAGTTTGTGGGGTAAGGAGTATTTCAGCAGTGTAACTATAAATAAAGATCAGTGGACTAGCATAACTCTTTCTTCGCCAGGGATTTATGTATCTGAGCCGGGAGGGTTCTGGATTGGCTATACTGTTTGTCACACAGGTGACGGAACGAATGACGGCTTACCTTACGAGGATTATGCTAACGGTGGAGGAGTTTCTGAAGGTAGTAAGACAACTATGAACAGGAAAGACCCTTCGAGCTGGGACAATTATGGCTGGTATGGTCCATTTGAAATAAGGGCTTATGTGGGTATGGAGCCTATAACTGCACCGTGTATCAGAGTAATTACAAGCGGTGGTAAGTGGAGGTTTGATGATAGGGAATATGGTAACGGCGATGGCTATCTCGACCTTAATGAGCGAGGTAAATTAATGATAGCGGTTAAAAATTATGGTATTGATGCACATGATGTTACGGGCAAATTGCTTCCAGGTAATGCAATAGCTCAGAACAGGGTGAATATAAGGGATAATACATCTACATTCGGACTTGTGATGCACGGGGATTACGGAGGAGATAATGTGGAAGACCCATGGGAAATCGAATATGTATTTGATCAGGATACTCTTAATGGCAGGGACCCATCTTTCAGAGTAGCGCTTCAGGGCAAATATGGTAATAATCTTGCGAATACTTATATTGATACCGTTGTGTTCTCAATTTATGGACCATGGATGTGGCATGGTGAAGAATTGTTCCTGCCTCTTTGGGATACGGATGGTCCCATATACATCTATGTATGCAATGTAAGTAGCGGTTTAATAGGCAAATACTTTGCATTTCCAGTGCAGGTAGGTATAGACGCAGAAGATTCGGTTTTCGTTGACACAATAGGTGTACTTTGCTATACCTGTGGATATCTTTCAAGTTATAGTGGTTGTGCTGGTAATAAAAATACAGCTGTAAATGTTACTGCATATATATGGGCGGATGACGATGGAAATATAGGGACATACAATGGAGTATATGCTGGTCATCCCGGTAATCTGATAGGCAGTCATACATGGACAAATGTTCCTGGTGATCAGCCGCAGTGGTTATACTGGAGGCTAGGTCAGAAGGTTCCCGGTGTATTCTGGGTTGGCTTTTATAATCCAAAGAGCGGAGCAGGGACCAATGCGAATGCAATGGCAGTGCTGATAGGTGAGAAGTGGCTTTCTGAGGCTACTTACATTGATGGAGATAATAACTGGTCCGGTGGTCCCGATATAGGCTGGTTTGGTGGTTATACTGGAATAATGGCAGTCGAGATATCGCATACTCATCCGATGCTTACATATTACAGACCTTCTGGCTGGGATTATCCTATAGTTCCGTCGCATACACAGGGTGGTGTATCATTGCCATTAATACTTTCTGGTAATGATAGTACATGGGTGTCTGACTTTTCAGCGATTAACAGGTCGAATGCTACTATAAATGAGACTTTCTACAACTATTGTGGTGTTGACTACTATGGTGTAACAATGGAGGTTAATGGACTTGCTGGCTGGAATTACACGACAGGTGAATATAACTTTGGTATTATCCCTGGAGGAAGACACACTTTAATGAAATGGGTTGATTATGGTGACTCACTTGCGGATAATATCTTTAACCAATGGAATCGTTTGTGGGGCAAGCAGTATATCTGGAAGCCTGCGCCACTGAATGCAGATGAAAGTGCGCTGTTCCTTGCACCGAGGGCAACAGGTCTATTCTCCGGTCCATATTATAATATGACATCTTATTCAATGACACCGAATCACAAATGGGCGGTAGTTGGTGTCAGGACATATAAAGCATCGAATGATAGTTGTGATGTTGACCTTGAGCTTTATCCAAACACTTACGGCACTCCTACATCAGGAGGATTTGAGGAACCGCTTGCAATATCCAATGAGCCTTCTGATGCAGTTGATTTCATTGTGGTTTATGATAAGTCAGGTACAGAATTATGGCCAGCAGTTTATGGATTTGAATTTGAGGATTCGGTTTATCTTGAGTGGATTGACGCATCGCGTTATGAACCTTTGCAATTATCATCTGGTAATAGGAGTGCCCAAATTACTATGAATTCCGATGATGTTGTAAAGATATGGAGAATTTATTTGAATTCGGGTGCCAATCTCAGTTGTACCACTATAGTTGTTTCCGGTGCTCTTGACCTTGGAATAGGGCTTGCTGTTCCGGGAGAAAATTATCAACCCAGATGTGAGCTTGCTGTTGTAAGGGATACAGCTGGACCCGGAGGCAAAGAGATACTTAATTATACAGCTCCTGCATCCGATACCTATGCAATAGTAATCTGGAATAATACGAATGCTGCAAAAGCTACATCCGGCACATTCCAGATAGGTGGTGTGAGCGGAGGAGCACCTGTTGCTATTTCCCAAAAGAAGACATTTAGAATGAAAATGTCAGTTACTCCTAACCCGTTGAGGGATAAGGCAAAGATTATGTTCTCCCTGACAAAGGAATCAAGAGTATCAATTTATCTCTACGATGTTACTGGAAGAAGGGTTAAGTTACTTACGGACAAGGAATACGGAGCCGGTGAGCATTATATTGATGCTGACTTCAGTGCTCTTCCACCCGGAGTTTACTTTGTGAGATTGAATGCAGGTGAGAAATCACTCACTCGAAAAGTAGTTCTGATGAAGTAATGGAATAGGGGCGGGGCTTTGCCCCGCCCGGTAACAATTGAAATCACCTTATGATTTCCGCAATTTTTTTTATATAGTCAGAAAGTGGAGTATCTTTTTCTATAAATGGCACATTTTCCCTGATTTTTCTGTAAGTTCTTTTGTTTTCTTCGCTCATTTTGTCTTTTGTGTTTCGCATGTCTATTGCCTGTGTTGCGCATATAAGTTCCACTGCAATAATTGTTTTTACATTTTCTACGATTCTCCTCAATTTCAAAGCGGAAGTCATTGACATACTTACGAAATCTTCCTGGTCTTCGCATGTTGGTATTGAATCACAAGATGCCGGATGACAAAGCACTTTATTTTCGTTACAGAGATTTGCACAAAGATATTGCGTCAACATAAATCCACTTTGGAAGCCGCTGTCTTTTATCAAGAAAGAAGGTAGACCCCTATTTAAAAAGCCGGTTAACAATCTGAAAATCCTTCTTTCAGACATGCTTCCAATCTCCGATACCGCTATCGATAAAAAGTCAAGAGCCATAGCAATATATTCTCCATGAAAATTTCCACAGGATAATATCTTATCTTTAAAAATTAGAGGATTGTCCGTCGCTGAATTTATCTCAACTGATAGAATTTTTTCTACAAAGTTTATAGTATCAAATACAGCACCGTAAACCTGTGGAATGCATCTCAAAGAATAAGCATCCTGTAGCACATTATAGTCCATGTTTCTACTTCCATTTAATAGATTTCGTAATTTATTCGCTATTTCTATTTGACCTGTATGTGGTCTTACTTTTTGTATTTCTTCGTGAAATGGCAAATCATTTGATTTTAATGCTTCGATTGTTAAAGCGGATGCTCTAACAGCCCAATCCAATAATTTTTTTGCATCATACAGGCAAAGCACGCCTATAGCTGTTGAAACCTGCGTTCCGTTGTTTAAAGCGAGACCTTCTTTTTGCATCAATTTTAATTTCTTAATCCCCAGTTTCTTAAATATTTTGCTACTTCTTTCGATTTTGCCCTCGTATATAACAGGCGGGTCTATATCTTCATCGGTTTCTATGAATGTAAGTGCGATGTGAGAGAGTGGTATTAAATCTCCACTCGCCCCTACAGAGCCCTTTTCAGGCACAACAGGAGTTACACCCTTATTAAGCATTTCTATCAATTTTTCGATTACACATAATCTTACACCCGAATATCCTTTGCAAAGTGTATTTGCTCTTATCAGCATAGCGGCTCTTACTGTGTCAACAGGTAAAAAATCGCCTGCTCCACATGAATGGCTGAGAATGAGATTTTCCTGCAATTTTTGTGCCTTTTCTACTGGTATCGTGACAGATGCTTTTGAGCCGAATCCAGTGTTTACTCCGTAAATTGTTTTGCCGTTTTTCAAAAATTTTTCCAGAATTTTTCGGGATTTTTCAATGTTATGTTTTGCTTTCTCTGAAATTTCTACGATATAAAAATTTCTCGCAACATTTATTACATCATCTATCTTTAAATTTTCCCCATCAATTTTTATTTTCATTTGTTGAGAAGCTGGGTTATTATCTCTTCCATTATTGCCTCTGACCTGTATCCCACGAATTTATCATAGACGATATTATTTTTTGCGATTATGAAAGTGGTAGGTATAAATAAAATTCTTCCGAAAATTTGATTTATTTCTTCGTCACCCATAATCACCGGGTAGATTACTTTGTTTTTATTTATGAAGTCAATAACATCTTCCGCATCTTCGTTCAATGATATTCCTATTATCATCAATCCTTTATCTTTGTAGTTTTTGTAAAGGTCGATAAGTCCTGGTATTTCCATTATACATGCCGGGCACCATGTAGTCCAGAAGTTAAAGATTATCACTTTGTTTTTCAATTTCTTTGTATCAATGGTATCTCCCTGAATAGAAATTTTTGTGAAGTGAGGAAGTGTGTCTCCTTTTGCCAGTAATAGTATCATAAAAAAGAAAGGCATAAGCCCCTCCTTTTAATATTCAAAAATTTCTCCTTCACTAAACCAGAGCTTTTGCTCTGCTTCTCTTTCTTCTTTGTTTCCCGATGCATGGACAAGATTTCTTATTGCTCTTTTTTCTTTCAACGAATCAATAGCTGAATCCGTTGAGAAATCGCCTCTTATTGTTCCAGGTAATGCATCCTTTGGCAGTGTAGCTCCAACGATTTTTCTTGCACATTCAATAGCATTTTTACCTTCTAAAAGTGCAACCACACATGGTCCTTCTGTCAGATAATCGATATTCCATTTTTTAATTAATTTGCCAATTTCCACAGGGTCATCGGTTTGGATGTAATCCTTTGGAGAGATACCCATTTCCTTGCAGTTTTTAAGTGTCTTTTCTCCTGCTCTCCTGTACCAATCTTCGGTATCAGGATAGTGCTTTTCTATTTCTTCCCTCTCAGGTTTCACCATTTTTAAAGCTATTATCTTCAATCCACATTGCTCAAATCTTTTCAATATTTCACCTATCAGTCTTCTTTTAACGGCATCAGGCTTTATTAAAATAACAACCCTTTCTTCCATCTTTTTAATTTTATCCCTGATTTCATATTGTCAAGTCAATAATTTCTATCTTTTTTATTTCAAATCCCAGAAATCTTTTTGCTATTTCTTTTAATCTTCTTGGTTTATCGCTCAAATAAACTTTAAGTTTTCTATTGCCTTTATCATCTATCATTTTTTTTACTTCTTCAGCAACAGATTTAGCCGGGTCTATCAAATATACATTTTTCATTATTTTTGATATCACATCTTTCAAGAGAGGATAATGTGTGCATCCCAGTATCAATGTGTCTATTCCTTTCTTTTTCAATGGATTTAAATATCTTTTTGCGATTTCTTCGGTTATAAATCCGTCTGTTAGTCCTTCTTCTACCAGCGGTACAAAGAGTGGGCAACTTTTTTGATAAACTTCTATTTTTCTCTTTTTTAGTTCATTGAAATAAGATTTGCTTTCAATGGTTGCGACTGTTCCTATTACTCCTACTTTTCTATTTTTAGTTACAGCGATTGCATCTTCGACCGAAGGTTTTATAACTCCTATTATCGGTATTTTAAATTCTTTTTCAAGGACAGGTAGTGCGTTGGAAGAAGCAGAATGACATGCTATGACTATCAAGCCGGCACCCTTATCCATTAAGAATTCCACAATCCTCCTTGATGCCTGTATAATCATGCTTTTTGATTTATTACCATAGGGTAATCTCGCAGTATCTCCAAAATAAATAATGTCAATATTTTTTAAAACTCTCCTGATCTCGCGGACAACGGTTAAACCTCCTATTCCTGAGTCAAAAACTCCAATCACAATCTTATCCTTTTTTCGTAAATTTCTTTAAACTTGCAAATTCCTTTGAATATTCCGTAAGCTATTTTTTGCCTGTATTTTGCTTTCTTTAATTTTTTCTCACATTTAGGATTTGATATGAATTCTGCTTCTACGAGTACTGCTGGCATATAAGCTCCTCTCAACACATAAAAGTTTGCCTGCCTTACTCCCCTATTTTTGCTATGTAAATTTTTGCACAATTCTTCTAAAATTAAACCAGCAAGGTGATTTGATTCTTTTAAAAATTCTGTTTGTGCTACATCCCACAGGATTGATTCTATCATCGAACCTGTATCTCTTTCTCCTTCTTCAAATCTTATTGCTGCGTTCTCACGGGCTGCTACTGCTCGCTCCCAATCTGTTTTTGCAGGCGATAGAAAATAGACCTCTGTACCATGTCGCACCCTGCTTTCACATGCATTACAGTGGATCGAGATAAAAATATCCGCTTTCTCCTGATTGGCGAATTTCGTGCGCTCGGATAACGGCATAAAGACATCTTCTTCCCTTGTTAAAATGCATTCAATCTTTAAACTATCTTCTATCAGTTTTTTTAACCTTTTTGCTATATCGAGCACTATATCTTTTTCTTTTGTGCCATTGGGACCTATTGCGCCAGGGTCTTTTCCGCCGTGCCCCGGGTCTATGACTATTTTTTTTATTTTTATGCCGGCAGTATAAACCCTTATTTTTCCTTCATTTTCTAAGAAAATGCGTTCAAATTTCTTCGTTATTATATTTATCAGTGGAAGCGGAGCATAGAAAGAATTTAAATATTTCTTTGGCGGATAATAATAGTTGTAAACTTTATCACCGATCAGGAAAAATGGATTACCATTTCCCAAGATTGCCTTTTTCTCTTTGAAATTGATAATGAATTTTTCATGTTGCTGGTCGTAAAAAAATTTATATCCAAGTGCACCACAAATTGCACTCAGGTCATAATATTCAATATTTGAAAATTTCTCAACATCAACGAAATGTTCCTCACCTTTATAAAGTATTTTCAACGGATAAATTATCAAAAAAATTATCTCCATTTTTTCATTGCTCTCTCAATTTCTCTCATAATTTCTTTTTCTTTTAATTTTTGTTTTTTCTCTCTCTTTTTTCTTCCTTTACATACTGCTATTTCGAGTTTAGCCCATCCTCTTTCGTTAAAATAAATTTTTAGCGGGATAATTGTAAAGCCCCTTTCCGATACTTTTCCTGTGAGTCTTTTAATCTCTTTTTTCTTCAATAAAAGTTTCCTTTCTCTATCCGGCGGTAATTTTTCAAAAGATTTCTCATAAGGTGCTATTTTCATATTGTATACAAAAATTTCTCCCTGTTTTATTTTACAATAACTGCCTGTTAAATCAACATTTCCCATTCTTACAGATTTTACTTCACTTCCTTTAAGGACGATTCCTGCTTCATAAGTTTCATAAATTTCAAAATCCTTATATGCTTTTTTGTTTTCAATGACTATTTTTTTCATTTATTCTTCTATGATTTCAGCTTGGAATGTGTATATTTCAGCGTTCTTCCAGTCATCAGGGCCGAGTCCAGCTTTGTAGCATACCTGTCTTAAAAATTCATAGCGGTCCCAGCCCCATTCAACAGCGACCTGTGGTAAAAGCAAGCCCGAATAAAAACCTTTGCGAATATACAAACCATCTCTGCCAACTTCTATTTCCTCGGGAGAACTAATTTTTTTGAAGGGTGTCAAAATGGATATCTCGATTTTTAGTCCTTCCATTTCTTCTTTTGTTAGTGGAAAGAATCTTGGGTCTTTGAAGGCAGCCGAAATCGCCATTTCTGATACTGCTTTATAAAGTGGCATTACTGGCTCTATAAGCCCGATACAGCCCCTTAATTTTCCATATCTTTTTAGTGTTACAAAACAGGCTCTTTTTTCTTTCAATTTAGAAGTAGGAGGCTCAGGTGGCTCGTATTTCCTGCCCGAAAGATGTTCTTCTATTGATTTTCTTGCCACAGATAACAGATATTTCTTTTCCTCTTCCGTATAACTCATTCTGTGATTACAAAACTCGAATATGCCACTACATATCCAAATTTTTCACCTGTTACATCTCCTGAATTCGTAGCATGCAGTAAATTGACTTTTTTCGCTCCTAATTTTTGTGTGGTAAGAAGGGTTATGATTATGGGTATGCCACCGCATGCGATACACACACCTTTTTCTTCTGATTTATAATAATAATCGGCAAAACCTTTTATATCGAAGGAAGCTATCAATTTGTTTGCCTTCTCCTGTGTGCCCCTGCATTCCTGATAGTTGTATCCGTGATAGAAATCCGAACTCGCAACAATTAAAGATTTTCTCTTTGATGCGGATTTGAAAAGATAAGAAGAAACTTCTTCGCAATCGGCATACGACATCATACCGCATAGCATCGGAACTATTCTGAATTTTTCAAAAATCATCTGCAAAAACGGTAGCTCAACTTCAATGGAATGTTCTTCAGAATGTGCTCCGTTATTTATTTCGATTAAAGATGATAACATCTCTTTGCCTGCTTCTTCATCTATCTCTACTTTTCCAAGCGGAGTTAAAAAAGCCTCCCCGGAATATAATGCCACTCCCCTGACGGGATACCTGTGAGCAGGTGCAAGTATGTAAATGGTATCAAACTTTTCATCTTTTATCGCATTAAAGGCATAAGCAGCTGTTTGCCCTGAAAAGACATAACCTGCATGTGGCACGATAATTCCCTTTATTTTTTGATATTTATGCTCCAATTTTGCTCTCTCCAGCAGTTTTTCAATTTCTTTTTTGAGTATGTCTGGTTCTGCTGGATAAAAAGCCCCTGCAACTGCAGGTTCTCTTACCATTTTTCACCCCACACTTCTGCTGAAAAAATAAATAATCTGGCTTTTTTCCATGCATCCTCATTTAATCCTGCTTTCCTTGAAACCGCTTTTAAAAATTGTAATCTGTTCCAGCCATATTCAGTGGCAACCTGAGGTAGCAATACTCCTGAATATCCGTCGTAAATCAAATATAAGCCGTCTCTCCCTATTACTATTTCCGAAGTATCTTTTATCTCTTTTAAAGGTGAGAGTACAGAGATTTCTACTTCCAGTTCTTTTAGTTCTTCGGGTTTAACCGGCATAAAGCGTGGGTCACGGAGAGCAGCAGAAATACCCATATCCCTTACCGCAAGATAAAGCGGTTTAACAGGGAAAATATAACCTATGCACCCTCTTAGCATCCCGTGTTTTTTTAGCGTAACAAAACATCCTCTTTTTTCCAATAAAACACTATCTTCTGGAGTATCAGGGTTATAAATCTCATGTCTCACAACTGCATATTCTATTGATTTTTTCGCTATATTCATCAGGATTTTCTTCTGTGATGCAGTTAAAAGTATGAGAAAGAAGACAATCATTTTGTTATCACAAAGCTTGCATATCCTACGACATATCCTTCTTTTCTTCCCGTTACATCGCCCGAATTCGTTATATGCATTAACTTTATTTTATCAGCACCTTCTTTTTTTGCAAGAAGTAAGAGAGTAGTTATTGCACCGCCTGCACATGCACAATGTTTCTTTACAAATAATTCATAAAAAGAAGAAGGCTCGAGAGAAAGGATAGCGTCAGCAGCTTCCTTTGTTATTTCTTTGCACATATTATAATCGTATCCGTGATAGAAATCTGAGCTCGCTACAATAATTACATCGTCTCTACCTTTAATTGCGTTAAATATGGCATCCGCCAGTTTTTTACATAAATCAAAAGATTGTTCTCTCATCAAAATTAAAACAAATTTTGGATTTTTTGTATAATACTGAATAAAAGGGATTTCAACTTCTGCTGAATGTTCGTAATAAAATGGTTCATCTGTATAAAATATTTTGTCAGAGAAATTTGCAATCTTTTGTGATAAATTTTTATCGATGTGTGCCTCTCCCAGTGGTGTTATGAATTTTTCGCTTTTCATTACCGCAATCGGAAAAGTTGAAAAGCCATGTTTTAGACCTATTATTATGAAAGTTTTATTTTCTAAACCTTCCAGCTGTTTAAAGGCAAAAGATGCAGTTCTTCCCGAAAAAATATAACCTGCATGAGGACAGATAAGACCGAAAATCTCTCCTTTGACCTCCTTTTTTATTCCTTCACCCAGTATTTTAATCATTTTTAGCAATTCATCTCTATTGGCTGGATAAAATTTTCCAGCAACCTGAGCATAAAAAACACAAAAAATAAAGATTTTAATCACATTTTATTTTATCGAAAAGTTTAAAAAGTCAAGAAAAAAATTTTTATCAATTTTCATCAATTTTATACTTGACACTGATAAAAATCCGAATAATATATGATAAGGGGGAGATGTGCTTCTGTTGATATGGGGGGTATCTTTTTACTGGATTCAGAGCAACTGGACAGGAGGACCAGGGCAGAGATACTGGGTGGAGCAGGATAAATACTGGAAACAGGAAGCAATAGACACATTTTCTCAGAATAAAATAATAAAGATTTTTAGAAAACCTGTTGTTATTACAAGTAATGCTATAAATCCCAATGTTGACACTCTCATAAATTATTCCGTCAAAATAAAAATAGAGCATGAAAATGGTATGGCATCTGACTTTTCCGATATTCGCTTCCTTGATGAGGATGAATTCACACCTCTTTTCTACTGGGTTGAAAAATACTGGGAAGGTGAATCAGCATTCGTATGGGTTAGAGTTCCGCTTGTTTTACCTCAGGAATCCGATACCATTTATCTTTACTGGGGTGATGCAAGGGCTCTAAGTAAATCCAACGGAGATTCAACATTTGTGTTCTTTGACCAGTTCGAAAATGAAAACTGGAAGGATAAGTGGGATAGCACCAAAACTTTAAAATTAAAATATATTTTTGAAATCGGGGGAGATATAAGATTGAATCCTGTTTCTCCTTATGAGGGTGATGATGATGGAGCAATAGGCACAGTTTTATCGAAAAAGATATTGAATCCAGGCAGATTTGGCTATGCTATTCGTTACAAGACGAAGCGTCCTGATAATGTGTGGGAGGGCACTGGCATTTATCTATTTGTGGAAGATTCGGTAGCTGTAAATGATAACACGGGCAGTGGTGATCATCCTCGTACTACATGGTCGAAGGGATATAGAATTATGGGAGGAAATAATTTGCTCGGAACAGACCCCGGTGCACCCACCTATACTATCCGTATATGGAGATGGCAGAGTGCTTCACCAGGCTGGGTATCGCTTTCTTCTGCACAGATAACATTAAACGATGATTACTGGCATACCCATGAGATAAGATTTAATGCAAGGACGAATGATTTCAAGATATATGTCAATGATAATTTGTTAATAACGGTATCCGATGCTACATGGCGTAATGGTTATTTTGGACTTGCCACATTTGATAACGATGGCTATGGCTATTTCGATGATTTCATAGTAAGGAGATATGTTGAGCCTGAGCCAAGTTATTCCATAATAAATCAGATAGATACATGCTATTATTCGCGGGCATTTATAATATCTTCCATATTTGATGCCGGTGATTCTGCCTACTGGGATACAGTTTGGTGGTCGTGTGTTGTTCCTCCTGGCTGTAGTTTAGTGGTTAAGATAAGGACTTCATCGGATACTGGCTTTGCATATGCTCTCAGCTGGAGTAGCTGTGAGCCTGCTGTTAATGGCGGGGTGATGAGCGATTTGAATTCCGTAAATAACGGAGATAGATACTGTCAATACAGGATAGAATTTTATACGAAGAAGCCCGATACAACTCCTCATATAAACTGGATAAAATTGCAGTTCAGAAGATACCATATCCCCTATGTGCAGGTTGATAGTATAAAAGGAATAAGTGACACAGTGCAGGTTCATTACACAACTTTTGACCCCCAGAATCAAAAATTGATAACTTTTGGCTGGCAATTTAAAAGGAAAGATGAAGCAGAATGGAAACCCGTATCTTCTACTCAAATTGATAGTAATGACTGGAAGTATCAGGGGAGTCATCTCATATTGTGGAATACAGTGGGTGGAAGCTATAATTTAAGAGGTGTGGATGACTCTGTTGATTTCAGGATGAAAGTGATGAATTATCAGGGTTATGTTTCGGATTACTCCACACCTTTCAGATTTTATGTTGATAATAACATTCCTCCTCTTTGCTCTTTGAAAGAAATATCCGAAGAACAAATTGATAGTGCAAAGATTAAATACTGGATTTATGACCAGGAATACGATACCATCAAAATAATTGCGAAATATTCACTTGACGGTAATGTATGGAATGATGCTACTATTTCCATTGATAAAGAGAAAATAGATTCTCACCTTTTTGATTCTTCATTTTACTGGCTATTTTATAATGATATTTCAGGTGTCGATGATAAAACTGTCTGGTTTCTTGTTATACCTTCTGACAGCGTATACCTTCACAGGGATTTTGGTAGAGGTGACACCATAGGTCCCTTTCATGTTGATGCGAATAAGCCTCCATCTGTCAATGTGTCAAAAACAATCCCGGATAATGTGGCAGGGAATATCAGAATACCTTTTACTTTAAATGATACGGAAGGTGACTCTTTAAACATAATAGTCAAATATAAATATAAACTTGAGGGTGCTTCTACATGGAGCGGATGGCAAACACCTACCCTTCAGTTTCTACCAAGAAATATAAAGCCATCGGGTTATGATACTGCGGTGATATGGTTATCGGCTGACGACCATCCCGATACTTCTGGGTGGGTGGTTTTCAAAATTTTGCCTTACGACAGCCTGCAGGATAAAGATACAGGTAGCCCTGATACCAGCAATATCTTCTATTTTAACAATAAACTATTACCCGGGATAACAATTGGATTGCGTCCAGATTACTCAACTCCGGATACCGAAGTTTCTGATACCATAAAAATATTCTTCAGGCTCGAAGATTCCGATACAGACCATGTAAGAGATACAGTTATACTGCGATGCTATTACTACGATGGGATTACATGGCATTTTACTAATAATGTGAGTTCCGATACTTTATTTATCGATAGCACGGGTGCGGGTGCGGATTCGAATTTTATCATTCAGGATACAATTCTCTGGTTCTCAAAGAAAGATGTACTTGGAAAAGATATTATGAATGCCAATTTCAGGATAATACCTTATGAAAAGGGCTCATCGGAATCAGGTGCCGGAAAATCCGATACAACCGGGAAATTTCATCTCGATAATAACGCATTGCCCAAAGTTACAATTATAAAAGAACCCGCAGGAGAGCAATCAGCAGATGTAGATACCATAAAATTTGAAGCAAAAGACCCGGAAAATGACCCACTATCCTTTGCTTTCAGATATTCGGTGGATGGTGGTATAACATTTAACTTTACAAATAATGTAACATGGGGGAATATATCGGGTGATACTTTCTTTGCAATATGGCATTCTTTATCCGATGCAGATGGAGTTGACAGGGTGAACACTATGTTTGAAATAATACCTGTGGATGCAGATACGGGTTTCTCGGATACTTCTATCTTTCATCTTGATAATAATTCTCCTCCTTATGTGCTTTCGATATCAACGCCCTCTGTGGAGTGCCACGATACGGTAACAATTAGTTATACACCTGCAGATACAGAAAAAGATACTTTGAAGATAATATGTTATTATTCAAAGGATAGTGCTTTATGGAAGAGGGCAAAAGTTTACGGTGAGACATTAAGCATTTCCAATTACAATGGCACGATAAAATGGCTATCAAAATTTGACATCCCTGATACCGACCTTTATGTTTATTTCATGATAATGCCACTTGATAGTGATAGCGGTGAAGGTCTTTCTACTAAAAAATTTCATCTCGATAATTATCAGAAACAGGGAGTTGAAATAAAACCGATTGCAGGAGAACAGAGAGATACAGTTACAATTGTATTTAATCTGCACGATTCTGTAAGTTATGATACTTTAAAAATAAGATGCGAGTTTTCAAAAGATGGTCTTACATGGTATAAAGCATCCATAATAGGCGAAACTATATTCTCTCCTTCAGAATATCAAAATGATACTGTAAAATGGTTATCAAAACTGGATGCAGATAGCATTGACCGGCATGTATTTTTCAGGATGTCTGCGAAAGATGAATGGGAATGGGGGAACTGGTCTCAAATATCATTTAAACTCGATAACAATGAGCCTCCTTCGCTTTTGTTAACACCAATTACGCATGAGGATACAGGTAAGTTGAAAATCCATTATACTTATACTGATAGAGAAGGGGATTCTGTAACAATTCTTTGTGAGTATTCAAAAGACACAGGTAAAACATGGGACACAGCTTCTGTTAGTATTTATAAGGATAGCATTATATGGAACACATGGAATGATGGTTTAAATCTGGAATACTGGGATTTGCTGTTTAGAGCAATACCTTGTGATTCCGATAGGGGAAAAGGAGACACCATTACTATTCACCTTGACAATTACCATTTGCAGAAAGTAAGTTTGAATCTGGAGAATCCGGGAGAACAATCGGATACCGTAAAAATAAGATTTTTAATAACAGATAATGTTAGCAAAGATTCAAACATAATAAGGTGCGAATATTCAACCGACAGAACAAGCTGGCATAGAGCTACAATTGTGGAAGATACCGTATGGTATAAGCCTTCAATTTATACTTTAAGATGGTTGTCAAAGAAAGATTTACCCCATTATGATGATAGTGTTTACTTTGTTATAAAAGCAAAAGATGGATGGGAATTTGGGTTGTATGATACTTTAAAGTTTAAGCTCGATAATAATCTGCCTCCTGAAGTTCAAATAATAGAAGCGCCTCTTGAAGATACAGGGATAATTGATATAAGATTTGCAACAACAGATTCTGAAGGTGATTCGATTAATATTCTGTGTAAATTTTCAGAAGATGGTATTAACTGGCATGATGCGGTATTTACGATAAAAGGAGATACTATAAAATGGGATACGAGAGCAAATGGATTGAATTTAGACCATAATGTTTATTTCAGGATAATCCCTATGGATGCAGATACAGGAAAAGATGATACATGCAAAATAAATGTTGACAATTATCATAAACAGAGGATAATTTTGCCTTCTACACTTTCAGAACAATCAGATACTGTTTTTATAACCTTTTATTTAGAAGATACAATAAGTGAAGATACTTCAACCATTTCGTGTGCCTATTCGAAAGATGGAGTGCAATGGAATATTCCGGATATTATAGCACAGGCGAGATTTTCTCCAAATAAACACCATACGATAAAATGGCTCTCCGCAAATGATGAGCCCCAATATGAAGGTATAATTTATTTCAGGATAAATGCAAAAGATGGCTGGAAATATGGGATAGAAGATACGGTGAAATTTAAATTGGATAATAATGAGCCACCTTTATTTATCTTTTCCGATACTCTTCTGCCAGAAGATACAGGGAATATAGAAGTGGGTTTCAAAGTCCAGGATAAAGAACATGATGATTATGTAATTCTTGCAAAATATTCAACCGATGGAGTTAACTGGTATAACGCTTCAATTTCTTATCTGTTACTTGCACAGGATACAGGTATAATAATATGGCACACTTTAAATGATTTACCCGATAAAGAGTATAACTGCATCTTTGTTGCTTCTGCAAAAGATTCGGATGTAGGCGAATGGGATACTTTAAAAGTTAAGGTTGATAACTATCACAAGCCAATAGTTGACCTTGCCGATACATTACCAGAGCAGTATCATGCAGTAACCATACTTTTCACTGTAACCGACTCTTTCAATGATGAGGTTAAGAAGATAAAATGCTGGTATAAAATACTTGGAGATACGATATGGCATGAAG
>CBEVQO010000008.1:0-96914 GCA_965552055.1 uncultured bacterium | reverse complement strand
TCTATGTTCTTGGAGTGGGTCAGGGTTTAAATGGTGGGATTGATGATTATTGGGAAAGGGGATATAGACCCGGAGCCCGCCATATTGCAGATATTGCTTTAATGGCATACTACATGGGGGCACAAAATTCAGACCCACTGCATCCATCAGCACCTTCAGAAGATATACACTGGAACCTGAAAGGAATACCGATAAGTTTAAAGTCAAAAAGAAAATTCTGGAGCTTTAATCTATTTTCATATCCAAATCCATTCGCAGATAATTTGATTGTGATTTATACTTTGCCTCAGAAATCAAAAATTGAATTAAATCTTTATGATCTCTGTGGTAGATTGGTAAAAGTATTGTATTGCGGTGAGATGAAATCGGGCATTAACAGAGCAAAATATGATATGAGAGAATTACCAGCAGGTGTTTACATTTTGAAAATGAAAGCAGGAGATAAAATCATCAACCGCAAGATAATTAAAGTGAAGTGAAAGGAGAAAAAGAGAGAGCGCTTAATGACTTTGTTAAAAAAATAACCTCTAATTATAAGGATTTTATAACTCACATTGTATTGTTTGGTAGTGTAGCACGGGGTGATTTCACAAAAGAAAGCGATATTGATGTGCTCGTTGTTACTTTTAAAAATGGTGCTTTAAATGAAAAATTAAAAGAATTTGCAGTAAATACACTTATTGAAAGAGGTGAGTTGATACAAGTTTTTACAGTTCATTTAAACGATTATCTTTATCCCTCTGATTATTTTATTTATCATATAAAAGAAAATGGTAAGGAGGTTTACAAAATGAAAAAAGAAGAATTAAAAGAAAAAATGTCATTAAATTATCAAAAACTTGCAGAAGATTACATCAATGGAGCTAAGAAAAATCTCGAGATGGGAGAATACAGGATAGCTGTTGATACTTCTTACAATGCATGTGAATTGCTTATTAAATCTATGCTGATAAAAGAGATGGATACTCTGCCAAAAACTCATGGCGGATTGCTCTCCAAATTTAGTGAACTGTTTGTGAAAACAGGGAAAATACCAAAGGAAATTGTAGCTGAATTATATGATGGACTTAATAAGCGAAATGATGCTCGATATGTTTATGACAAAGAAATAAGGAAAGAGGATGCGGAAAAAATTATAAATCTGTATGAGGAATTAAAAAAGTTGTTATGAGTAAGTTAAAAATCGGTGTTCTTGCATCTGGTAGGGGGACGAATTTACAGGCACTTATTGATAATATGAAATCCGGAAAATTGAAGGCAGAAATTGTTTGTGTTATATCCGATAATCCAAATGCTAAAGCACTTGAAAGAGCAAGGAAAGCAGGCATACCTGCGTATTACATACCACCTGGTCCGAAAAAGACAGTGCTATCACCTGAAGCCGAAGAAAAATATATTGAATGTTTGAAAAAGCATGGAGTAGAACTTGTCTGTCTTGCAGGTTTTATGAGGATTTTGAAAAAGAAATTTTTAGAGGCGTTTCCAAATAGAATTATGAACATTCATCCTTCGCTTTTGCCTGCGTTTCCAGGATTGAGGGCGCAGAAACAGGCGCTTGATTACGGGGTGAAGGTTACAGGAGCTACTGTGCATTTTGTTGATGAAGGGATAGATACGGGTCCAATAATAATCCAGAGGGCAGTGGAAGTGAAAGAAGATGATACAGAAGAAACACTTGCAGAAAGGATTTTAAAAGTTGAGCATCAAATTTATACAGAGGCAGTTAACCTTTTTGCAGAAGGACGCCTCAAAATCGAAGGAAGGAGAGTAAGGATATTACCGAAGAAAGAGTCTTAAGTGAGAATAGCACTGAGGACAAAAGAAGGAACTATCAGTCTAAATTTGCTTAATAACAGTTGTTATATTTATTGATTTCCCACAATTGCATTGTGTGCCTTTTTACCGTTCTTCTTTCACAAAAGGAGCATTGAAGATAAGATCTATAGTACTCCTTATTACTGACTTGCAATACTACTTATTGGGTCACTATCGGAGGCGATAGTTTTTTGGGTCACTATCGGAGGCGATAGTTTTATTAATAAATGTTCAAGCCATACCCATATAATGTCATTTTTATCTATATCCATTCGTATTACTTTCCATATGTTTCTGACGGAAGTACAAAATAGAATTTCCTCTCCTTCTTTATATTTTTCATAAAAGTCATATCTTTCTTCTTGGCATCGCCGAGAGGTTAAAGGCTTTCCATTGGTATCACAAATTATTCCGAGTATGCGATCTAATGTAGTCAATTTCTACTTTAATGAGCAAATGAGGTTTATCATTTTCATGAGATAAGCATTCCTTTACCATTTCTGATTTCTCACCTCGTTTAATTCTCCACACTTTAACATTTTCTCTTTCATAATACCTCCTTTTTAAAAATAACCACTGCCGGGATGCGGGCCAACAAATTTATTTTTCTGTTATTTTTATATGGAATTGTAAATCTTGTGTAGGAAGAGCATCGTCAATACCAATTATATCAGTGTTATCTATCACAATATAATAATTTCCATTCGATGGAATGGTGTAGGAATAAGAGAACTCACTTACTTTGAATTTCGTTCCTTCAGGAATGTAATTAAAGGAACTACTTTTTCGTTTGCAGAGGAATAAGCTAACATTTGCATCCATAGAGGAACAATTCATAACTGCTACTATCAATGAATCTGTTTCAGTGGATTTCCATTCATAACTGATTGAAGAAGCCCACCACTTATTTATCATTTGACCTGATTTTTTATAAGCTATAGCCACACTGCAAGGGATAGAGGCCGAAAAATAAAAAGAAACCCAATCCCCTTTATTAATCGCTTTTTCTGACCAGAATAATTCAAATAATCCCGCAGGAATAATATAATTAACCACCTTATCAATAGTGTCTTTTTTAAAAGTATTTACATAATCATTATAATCTTCTTCCGTTAGTAAGAGGATATCGGCGGAGTTTCCAGATAGCAATTCAAACTCCACGCGAATCGACTTATTCGCACTGAAATTTTTCCAATAGCAATAGTGGCAACCCTTTTTACAAGTCTGTGTTTCATCCTTTACTACTGTCTCCTTCTCTTTACATGCAGTTAATATAAGAATAATGACTCCAATAAAAGGCATCCACCTTCTCATATTCCCCTCCTTTTTAATTTAAATACTTTAGCCCGCATCCCGGCACCATTTTTATTTCTGTAATCTTATCTGTATTTCTTTAATGATTTCTTCTTCTTTCTCTTTATAATTGCCTTTCATTTCGGCTTCTTCCAACTTCGGCTCTACCAAAGGAATAAAGCAACATGCCAATCCCTGTGATTCTTTATACGGTACTCTGATTTTTACATCGTAAGGCGGAGAAGTTTTCATTTTAACTTCAAGCCAGTATTCCCTTATTGCTGGAAGCCACATGTCATCTTTTTCCTCAATACGAGTGCCTGTCTTTAGATACCCTGAACCTCTTTCAATGACAGTAAATTCGTATCCCTTTTCCAGTACAACATCTGTTATGATACTCCATACTTCATCTGCAGACTTATTCGGGAAACTTCCCACCAATCTCCATGTCGCTTCTTTTGCAAATAGTGCCCCTGAGAATAAGATCAGAATGCCTAATAATTTCTTCATACCCCCTCCTTTTTGCTTCATCAATTTTAATCAATGGGTGTTATTTTGGTGTTACAATTTTTCCCTATTTTATGGTGGGAACTTTATTTACAAAAATTTTCTTTTTAATTTTTCGAATTCTTCCTGTGCTTTATTTGCTGCAATGAAGTTATTTTGTGCACGCAACGCTTTTATCCGCCATTTCTGCAAAATCTCATCTTCAGGCTCATAAATTGACCCCCTCTCACACAAAGAAAGAACTTCTTCATATAATCCTTTGTCAAAATTTATTTCACAAAGCTTATATAAAACTTTCAAAAATAAATTCTTCAAATTTTCCTTCCATGTTAAAAAATACAGAAAATCTATCAAATATTCATATTCTTCAAAAGGTTCGCCTTTCCATAGTTTAATCGCTTCCTGTAACAAATCTTCATCTCCATATTGTAATCCCTTTTCTGCCAACCTTTTAAATTCTATAACATCAACTTTAAAATCTTCTCCAAAATCAAGTTTATAACTGCCAGTATAAGGGTCATATTGTAAAAATTTCTTATCAGGGTCTATTATTTTTCGCAAATCATGTAAATCTTTTCTCAATTTCCCCTGCAACTTTTTAACATCCTTTCTGCCATAATGGAAATAAACTTCATCAAGAATGCTATCTCTCGATATCCATTTTCCATAATTACATAAGAAAAAGCAGAGAAGTTCAATTAATCTTTTACTTTTGATTTCTACAGGCTCGCCTTCGCGGTAAAGCACGGCTTTGCCAAGCACATGCAATTCGTTCCAGTAAGGTAAGTCTTTTAAAATATCTTCAACAACATTTTTCTTTATGCCTTTTTCTTTTGCGTATTTAAGAAGAGGAATTTTCACCTTTTGTGGAGAAATCAGCCAATCGACATAAAAATTTCCTTTCAATCCATATTTCTCTACAATGGCTAAAGCTTTTTCAAGATTTTTATCTTTTTCCACCCCTAAATATGCAAGATTCAATAAACTATCAGCCATAACCTGACCATTTTCTATTTTTTCTGCAAGCATATATGTTTTTGAAAATTCATCGATTGCTTCTTTTTTCTTATTTAATTCTCTGAAAACCGACCCAATAAATATCAAAATACCGGGTAGTGCAGATTCATTCTTTGTTTCTTTAAAGATTTTTGCAGTTTCTTCAAAATACCTGAGAGCTTCCCTGTATTTTCCACAGATGCATAAATATGTGCCTTTTATTGAGAGATACGCTGCCTTAAATCCCATATTCGTCTTAATTACATTTAATTTTTCTATTTTCCTCAGTATTTCTTCTAATTTTTCAAATTTCTTTGTGAAATAATAAATGTGAAATATTTGTCCGAGTGCCGAATAAATTGTTTCTTCATTTTGTAGAAATTCTCCTAATTTTAAACCTTCCTGATAATATATCAGCGCTTTTTTAAAATCGCCTGAACAAAAATAACAATCTGCCAGTTCTATCAGAAAAATAGCCTTCATTTTCAAATTATCACAAAGGTTACAGATATCTAATGCTTTTTTTATTACAGACTCATATTCTGATTGATTGCCACCATAATAACCAGATATTAACAGAAAATCATAATAGGTATGTAATAAAATATCATAAATGTTTGACTCATAAGAATATTTTTCTGCATGTTCAAGTGCTTTTGTTATATACTCTTTTGCTTTTTCGAAGTTATTTTCTTCATATAGATGATATAACGCTTTATGTCTTAAAAATTCGGCATAATAAGGGCTGGCTTCGGAGAATGTTTCGAGAACTGTTCGCAATATTTTTCCCATTTTTCCATAATTTCTGATTAAATTTAAGGCACGCAGAATAAAATTGTAGACAAAATCTTTTTCTTTATGAATTGAAGGCAAAGATTTAGTTAAAATTTCTATCATTTTATTGAGGACATTTTCTCTATCTGGCAAATTATATTTCGGTGGATTGTAGATAACATTTGCTCCAAGGAGTACAGATAAGTGTGGATACTTCTTTATATTTTCAACGAGTTCCAATGCAGATGCCGGCAGTTGTTCATCGGATATGTATAAAAACTCTCGAAATTTTTCAAAGCCTTCAGTTTCGACAAGTTTTTCGGCTTCCTCATAATCTTCAATTGTTAATAAAACTATTAACTTTCCCAAAAGTGGCTCTTTTTCCGCTATTTTCTTATAAAAATCTCTTTTATTTTTGAAGAAATCTTCGTAATGTTTTCTTATGAAGTTTATTAAGAGATTATGGGGTTCTGGCTTTTCCTCTGTATATGTGAGTGGAAGTCCTGCTTTACGCATCTTTTCTAAATCACTTCTCGAAAAATATTTGCGAAAAATACGGGAAGGTAAAAAGGATAATAAAATCAATTTTTCTTTGAGAGAAGGTTCCAGTTTTTCAAGTGCAAATTCAAAGAAAGGTAGTAAATGTTTTTCTTCAAATTCTTTCAATACTTTATCAAAATCATATTTTTCGCATAAAAGATTTATTATAAGGGAAACCGCGACAGGAAAGCCCTTTGTCACATTATAAATTCTCTTTGCAAAATCAATTTCCAAGTCGTTTATCTCGAGTAATTTCTCCACCTCTTTTAATTTTAATGAGAGGTCTTTTTCTGTTAAAATTAAAGTTTCTTCTTTAATTACAATATCACCGAGTAATTTTCTAATTCCTCTTCCTGCAAGGAAAAATTCACAAGAATCAGGCGAATAATTTATAAAATAGCGAAGCAAAGATGAAGATCCTTGAGATAGGTTATGGATGTCATCTATGAAGAAGGATAAAGAAGGTCTTGCTTTGCATAAAAAATTAAGTGCCTCTGTTAAATTTTCAAAATCTTTTTCAAAATACCCGGACAATATTTTTGTCAATTTTTGTGAGAAAATTTTTTGTGATGCATCTTCCTCTCTCAATGTTATCCATAATTTCTTGTCTTTATGCTGTGCTATTTGATTTAAAAATACGGTTTTGCCATAACCAGCGCCTGCATCCGCAATCACAATTCTTTTACCTTTGACTTTCTCAAGTAAATGCTTTCTTTTAATCATTTCTCCCTCATGCAATAAATTATTTTAAGAAAATTTGCTGGATTTAACTTAAAAGGATACTCGCCTTTAACATTTATTTCTTTTCCATTCACTTTTGATTTTATCACTTTCCAGAATTCTTCGTCTTCTTTTGTAAAAAGTTGTGCGTTGTCAACAAAATATTTACAAATAAATAAACTCCAATTGTATAATTTGTGCTCTTTTATATCATTTAAAACGATGTGAAAAGGCAGGAAAAGTTCTCTTCTTTCGCCATCAAACATCTCTAAAAATTTTTTAATTTTTTGCTTTATTTCTTCTATATTCATTTTCAAATAATTCAAAATTTGTTTTGAATTTTCTTACATCTCCAATCCAGTAATCCATTGCTTCAAAATATAACTTTTTCAATTTTTCAATATCTATCTCTTTTATCAAGCCGGATTTTAAAATATCGTCGAAATCCTTCTGAAAACCTCTTGCGATTTTTGATATTGCAATATCATAAGGATTCATGCAATAAACATTGATATTTTTTAATTCTAAAACCTTTTCTAACCTTTCTTCATAATCTGGATGTAAATTTAATATTGCCTCACTTACTATATGAAAACCTTCTTCTTCAAATACTGTTCCAACGCCATAAATTTTAAACTCACCTCTGTCCAGCATATTTATATCAAAAGTTGTTCTTTTAAGGTTGTATTTTAAGATTAAAGAGGAAGCACCGATTAGGATAACATTTAATTTCTCTTTTAATTTATTGCTATATTTTGTTAATTTTTTATCTACATTCTGAAGTTTTTGCAGGATAATGTCTTTATCGATCACATAAAATTTTAATGGTGTTTTATCTCTGTCAATTAAAAATTAAGGTTGACAATCGCCGAATTGGTTTAAAGGATTATCTTGTAATCTTTATGTAGTAGGTAACATTGCCCTTTGGTATGGCATCCTCAATCACCGGAATGTCACGATTATCTATCACTATATAAAATGAATCCGTTTCTGCTGCTTTAAATTCGTAAGAGAAAGAAGAAGTGTTAAATTGTGTGCCTTCTTCTTCGTAAGTAAATTGATTTCGCTTATAATTAAGGTGATATTTATTCAGCCAGAAACTATAATTTATTGTATCCTTTGAATCATTGTAAATATGCACTTTTAGGGGACTCTTTTTCTGATTTATCCATCTATAACAAATAGTATCATCATACCATGAGTTTAGCATGCTATCATTCACAGTATAATAAACTTTTACTTTGCAGGAGTCTGAGGCAAAGAAAATGAAACTAAGTGCAATTCCTGAATCCACTTCAGGGGTAGAACTTTCTTTAACCTGGTAGGGTATTATTGTGATGTTTTCCTCTTTGTAAATATTAGTATCAACGGTATCAGGAGGTTCAAACATTTCGAGATACTCTTTGAAACCCGATTTATTTAAGAGCAAAACATCTACGCTGTCCCCCGCTGTTACTCTAAAATCTACATCGATTTTTGTGCCTTTAGTTAGTTTGAAGCAGTAATACATTGTGCTGTTTGAGCCTACTGTGAAGTAGCCTTCTTCCAGAACAATTTCGCCTTTCCTGCATCCCACAATTGCAATAAGACAAAGCCAAATTAACCTTTTCATACTCCCCCCTTTTTTAAATTATAGAGAAATATCAGAGTTGTCAACAAAAAATTTTTATTTATTTTAAAAATTTTAAATAGTGTTTTTATCTGTCAATTAAAAATTAAAGTTGACAATCGCCGAATTGGTTTAAAATCTAAAAAATGACATTATTTTTAATGTTGATATTTGGGGATACTCTTTTTGAAAAATATCTTGATAAAGCATTTTCTGTGATTTATGCAGAGAGGGAAGATGTTTTTTATGACAGGAAATGGATGAAAGATACCGTTTTTCTGCTTCCTGTAGTCGCAAAATCACTTGATGACCCATTTTTCATGCTTTCACTGACAGATAGCGGGAAAAGAAAACTCAGAAAGAGAATCGTAGAAGCTTATAAATGGCTGGCAAAAATTCTATGTCCCGATATCAAAATATCAGAAAGAAAAATAAAATTTGCAGGAAATTTAGATGAAAATATTAAAAAATTAATAGAGGAAATAAACAAAATCTATCCAGAGTATGAAAAAGCATTCGAAAAATTAACACCTTCAGAAAAAGAATCATTGGAAATACTCGCAGATTTAGTTTTTTTAAAAGATAAAGAAGAAAAAGACACAATCCTTATCAAATATGCATCAAAAGTCAATATCAGAAAAATACTCATAGCGGGTGCAAATCTTATTAAAATTTTTGATGATTTTGTTAAATTTTTAAAAGAAAATGTTAAAAATTTTGAAGAAGATGTTAAAAATTTTAAAGAAAAGTTAAAAATTTTTGATACAAAATTTGGCAAATTTGCGATAGGTGGGTTTGGTTCTGATGTTTATCGTGATACTTTTGCTTTTGTTATAGATTTGGGTGGTGATGACAGGTATTGTTTTCCTGTTTCTCGTGGTTATTTTTCCATATCTTTTGTTTTTGATTTAAGTGGTGATGATTTTTATGATATGCCTTTTTTATCTTGTTGTGGTGTTTTTGGTGTTGGTGGTCTTTTTGATTTTTCTGGTAATGACTTTTACGGTGCAGGTCAGTTATCTCTTGGTGCAGGTGCTTTTGGTTTGGGTTTGCTTATGGACTTTTCCGGTAATGATGTTTATCGTGCAAATGAATGTTCGGAAGGATTTGGTTTCACATGGGGAGCAGGTTTACTTTGTGATTTTAAAGGGATAGATGTTTACTATGCTGGAGGAAGGCAAAGAGCATCCCCCCTTTTACCCAAAAACTATTTCTCCTTTGCACAGGGATTTGGGCTGGGTATAAGACCTGATGCCGGTGGTGGGGTAGGTATTCTTTTTGACTTCGAAGGCAATGATTTTTACAATGCAGAAGTTTATGCTCAGGGTTCATCTTACTGGTATTCTCTTGGTATCCTTTATGACGGTGGAGGTTCTGATTTTTACAATGCAATTGAATACGCTCAGGGCGCGGGCATTCATTTATCATGCGGTATTCTTGTGGATTCTTCGGGCAATGATGTTTATTTTTCAAAATTCGGACCTTCACAGGGTGAGGGTCATGATTTGTCGTGTGGAATATTGATGGATTTATCCGGTGATGATTTCTATTATGTTAGTGGTGGACAGGGCATGTCTCTTGCTAATTCTTTTGGTCTTTTGTATGATAGAGAGGGCAAAGATTATTATTTGAATGTTGAAAAAGGAGCAACAGGTTTTTCCCGTGCAGATAGGGATTTTGGAGGGATTGCTCTTTTTATTGATTTGGGTGGCAAGGATAAGTATTCCAAAGGAGATGATGATATAAGATGGGTGCAGGGGACATTAGGTGCTGGTCTTGATACAAATTTGATAAAGAAAAAGAAGAAAAAAATAAAGAAAGAAGATTTTGAGAAAATGCCGATTGAAAAATTGATAAGGATAGCGTGTAAATGGGGGGTTGAGGAGCAGAGGGAAGAAGTGCGTTTAGCACGCAAAGTGCTTGCAGAAAGGAAAGAGGAAGCCCTTTCTTTTTTCAAGAAAAAACTGGGAACAAAAAGGGGGACAACATTGAGAGCATTGAAAGAGTATGCAAAAGCAAATCCAGATTTGGTTGAGGATTCTTTGATAAAGGCGCTGTCATCGAAAAATAAATGGATAAAAGGAAATGCTGTTTATTTGCTCGGTGAGATAAAATCTAAAAAGGCGATAAAGCCACTTTTGGAGATTCTGAAAGAGAAAAAGAGTTTGGGTGTGCTTCGTGCCCTTGGCAAAATAGGAGATACCACACTTATTTCGGAAATATTGCCGTATTTAAGGGATAAAGATGATATGATAAGGACGATAGCTGTTTCTGCACTTGGCAGGATAAAATCGCAAAAAGTATTGCCAGAAATTCTCGATATGTTATCTGATAAAAAATTGATCGTGAGGATAGCAGTAGAGGAGGCGGTTAAAAGATATAAAGATGATGCGGTTAAAGAAGTTGTAGATAGATTGAAGAAAGAAGAAGATGAAAGAAAGATTTTTCATCTTGTGAGGATTTGCGGAAAGTTAATGGATTCTGTTTCGGTTGACAATCAAAGGTTACTTTGTAAATATTTGTTTAAATTGCTTGAAAGTGATGTAAGTTCCATAATAAAGTCGCAATGTGTTAATGCTATTGTGAAGTGTGATATTCCGGAGATTAAAGAATTGCTGGAAGAAAAAATGTTGCTTGAGGTAAATAAAGAGGTTTTGCATAATTACAGGAGAATTAAAAGGTGAGGATAGGTCTTCCGCGAGCACTTTTTTATCATGAATGGGGATATCTTTTTGAAGTATTTTTGCGAGAACTCGGAGAGGATGTAGTTTTATCACCCGAAACAAATAAAGAAATTGTAAGGATAGGTGTGAAATATGCACATTCGGATACCTGTTATCCTGTAAAAGTTGCTTATGGACATATTTATATGTTGAAAGATAAATGTGATGCAATTTTGCTTCCTTACATGCGCAGTATTGCCAAATATCAATGGATGTGTCCCAAATTTATTGCCTTTCCTGATTATATAAGAGCGGTATTTGATAATTTGCCGCAAATTCTGTCACCTACTTTTCATGTGCGCGAAAAACCTTTTGAAGCAGGGCTTTATGAACTCGGTAAAATGCTTGGGAAAGGGAAGAAAAAAATTAAGAAGGCGATAAAGATTGCGATGGAAGAATATAAGAAGTTTAAAGAAAAAAGATTAAAGTCGAAACTTGTTGATGGCAAAAAGTTGAGAATAGGAGTGGTAGCCCGTTCTTACATAGTCTATGATAAATATGTTAATCTAAAGTTGTTTGAGATACTGGGGGAGCATGATGTAGAGGTGCACACATCCGACAATGTGCCTTATGAGCTTTGTTTGTATAAAGCGCGTGATGTTTATAAGCGCGTTTATTACTCTATGGCAGAGAGAAATTTGGGGGCTGCTTATTATTTTCTTGACAGAGAAGATAAGTATCAGGGTATGATTTATGTAGTATCTTTTCAATGTGGTCCTGATGCTATGGTGAGCCAGTTGATAGAGAGCAAAGCAAAGAAATCAAAGGTTTCGTATTTACCTGTTGTTGTGGATGAGCATGCGAGCGAAGTAGGTTTACGCACGCGAATAGAGGCATTTTTGACGATGCTGGAGATGCAGAAAAAGGTTGACAAATAAGGATAATGGGTTAAAATAAGAGGGGGCAAGATGCAGATTATTTTCCAGATAATATGGACGGTGATAGGTGCGTTCCTGTCTGTGATACTAACAAAGCTTTTGATACAAAACGGAAAATATATAAGGCAAAATCAGGAATTGATAAAGCAGAATCAAGATATGATAAAGAAATTAATAGAACTTGTGGACATTCGCACAGAGATGATAATCAAGGAATTGAAGCGTTAATTTTATGAGGAAGAAATTTCTCATAATTTTCTTTGTATTTTTGGTAAGCTGCCATCATACTGATGATTATGACTGGAAGGCCAATAATAGTCCTTTAATTTCTTCAAAGCTATCGCAAGATGTGGTTGGTATAGGTGAGCTATTTACTTTAAAGGTTTATGTTACTGACCCCGATACAGATAGTATTAGTGTTAAAATAGACTGGGGTGATGGAAATTGTAATGAATGGACATCCTATAATCCTTCGGGTGAAACTTTAAAATTTTACTATAAGTATTTTACTGCAGGGATTTATGAAATAACAATAGAGGCAAAAGATGAATATGGTTATAAAGACAGGTGTCAGGAAGAAATAAGGGTAAATCGTTCTCCTTCTATTCCTGAGACACCTTATGCGCAGGATATGGTTAATCCGGGAGATAGATTGGAAGCAACAACAAGGGCGCTAGACCCCGATGGCGATAAGGTAGCCATAAAAATATTGTGGGATGACGGAGATACTTCTGATTGGTCTGATTTCGTTGAAAGTGGTGAATTGGTGACTCTTTATCATGTTTATAATGAACCTGGCGTATATTACATAAGGGCAAAAGCATCCGATATATGGGGATTTGAATCAGGGTGGTCAGGTTTTCGTAAAATAATAGTAAATAGGGAGCCGAAAATACCTGAAACACCCTCTGCACCTGATAGTGCTTATATTGGTGAAAGTATTGTGATCTCTTCTTCCACAACTGACCCCGATGGCAATCCTGTTAGCATAAGGTTCGACTTTGGAAACGGTGATACTTCTAATTGGTCTGATTTTGTTGAAAGTGGTGAAATTATTTATGTTTCTTATACTTATAAAGAGGCAGGTACTTTTTATATTCGCGCGCAGGCAAAAGATGAATTTAATGCAAAATCAGAGTGGTCTGGCTCTTGTAAGATAATTATCAAATGAAAAAGAAAGCGTTGTTTTTAATTGTAACTTTGATTTTAAATTGCAGAAAGAATAATCCTCCAGAGCCATCTGCTCCTGTTCCTTTAACTGATAAAATACAGATAGCAAAGGAAGCTCTTTTTGAGGTTTATGTTTCTGACCCTGATGGTGATATGGTTTGTGCAAGGGTATCATGGGGTGATGGAAGCATATCGGACTGGAGCTCTTACTTTGCAAGCGATACTCATATAACTTTCAGTCACATTTATAAAGACACTGGAATATTTTATCTGAGAGCACAGGCAAAGGATATATATGGTAAAGAGTCAGCCTGGTCAGACAGCACAAAAATAAGGGTGCAACCAAATACTTCTCCATATCCTCCTGACAAACCTGTAAGTTCAGATAGTGTCTATGCTGTGGGTTCATTTGTTACATTCTCAACTTATGTTAGTGACCCTGATAGAGATAGTGTTTGTGTGCGATTTGATTGGGGGGACGGGGATACATCTTTATGGAGCAGTTTTTATCCTTCCGGGTCGCTGATTTCTATGAGTCATAAATATGAAATCGCAGGTGAATTTGAAGTGAGAGCCCAAGCCAGAGACCCTGCAGGTGAGATGTCAGAATGGTCAGACCCCTGTGAGATATTAATTGAATATCCACCCGAAAAACCAATGAAGCCTATTTTGCCATCAAAAGCCAAGGTAAATGAGATAGTTGAAATAAAATCATCTGCCGAAGATCCGGAAAATAATTTCGTAAAACTACTTTTTGATTTCGGAGATGGACATAGTGTCTGGTCGAACTGGGTAGAAAGTGGTGATACAGTTTCGGTATTACATAGTTTTTCGAAATCAGGTGTTTATTATGTGAAAGTTAAAGCAAAAGACCATTATGGCTTAGAAGGTGAATGGTCTCAATCTGCTTCGATTTTAATAGAAGTGAATTATGCACCAGAGATGCCACAGAAGCCTGTAGGTCCAGATACAGCGCAAATTAATGTGGAAGTAACATTCTGGACGACGACAGTAGATCCAAACGGTGATAGCATAAGTATAAGATTTTCTTGGGGAGACGGGAATACTTCTAACTGGAGTAAATGGATAGCGAGTGGTGATACAGTTTATATGAGTCACATTTATACGAGTTCCGGTAGTTTTATGATACAGGCGCAGGCGAAAGATAAGTACGAAGCGAGTTCGGATTGGTCTGATCCCGCTGAAATCGTAATAATAGGCAAGCATTAATAATAAGTTGAAGGAAATTTATTTAGTCGACGGTTCTTCACTTGCTTACAGAACATTTTTTGCTTTTATAAGAAATCCTTTAATAAATTCAAAGGGCGAAAATACAAGCGCTGTTTATGGTTTTACAAACACGATTCTTAAACTGTTAAAAGAATATCGCCCAGAATATTTATGCGTTGCATTTGACCTACCGAAGCCCACTTTCCGTCATCACCTTTTTGCAGAATACAAAGCAAAACGCCCAAAAGCACCAGATGAACTAAAACCACAAATCCCAAAGATAAAAGAGATTTTGAAAAATCTTGGCATAAAAATTGTAGAAGTAGAAGGTTTTGAAGCAGACGATGTTATAAGCACTCTTGCTATAAAGGCAAAAGAAAATGGTTTCAAAGTAGTTATTTTTGCAGGTGATAAGGATTTTCTTCAACTTGTTGATGATAAAATAAGGATTTTAAATCCGAGAACCTTTGAGTGGGATACTCCTGAGAAGCGTTTGGGTGTGAAATCACATCAAATCGCTGATTTCCTTGCATTATGCGGTGACCAGATTGATAATGTGCCTGGCATTCCCGGCATTGGCGAGAAAACAGCAAAAAAGTTACTGGAAGAATTCGGAAATATAGATAACATCTATCAGAATATCCATAAAGTGTATCCCGAAAGTATAAAAATGGCATTGATGCGAAATAAAGAGAGATGCCTGAAATCCCGTGAACTTGTTAAATTGCGGACAGATGTACCTGTTGAATTTAAACCTGAAGAATTCAAAATAGGCAAGCCAAATTTCCAGCGCCTAATCGAAATTTTTAAAGACCTTGAATTTTTCTCGATAATTGAGAGAATGGGTTTGAAAGAAGAAATAAAATTTAAGAAATTACAGAATGTTTCGGAAATTATTCCGAAGATTAAGGATAAGATTTCCGTTTTTGTTTACGATGATAAATATTATTCTGTTGCTATCTCTGATAAAGATGTTTATGTTATTCAGGGCAATTTTAAAAATTTACATTCGGTTATTGAGAATGAAAAAGTTGAGAAAATTGTTTTGTCTGCGAAACCTTTACATAAAGAATTTAATGTTAAAGGAAAGATTTTTGACCTTGAAGTTGCTGCTTATCTTTTAAAACCCGGCATAAGAGAGCTATCATTTGACTGGATTTCTCTTGAATTTTTGAAATTGCCTTTGCGTAAAATTGGCAAAGATGATTTTTACGAATGCCTTGCAGAAAGAGCTTATGCAGGCTGGAGATTGCGAGAACCACTTGAAAATGAATTAAAAGAAAAGGAATTACTAAAATTATATTACGAAGTTGAATTGCCTTTAACGAAAGTACTTGCGAAGATGGAGAAAACAGGGATTTTGATCGATGTTGAATTTTTCAAAGAGGAGCAGAGGAAAATAATCCAAAAATTGAGAGAAATAGAAGAAGAGATTTATAAAATGGCGGGTGTGAGGTTTAACATAAATTCTCCATCTCAATTGAGTAATGTTTTATTTAACAGGTTGAAGTTGAAACCAATTAAAAAGACAAAAACAGGGTATTCGACAGACCAAGAGGTGCTTGAGAAGCTGGCAGAGATACATCCTTTGCCCCGCAAGTTACTTGAATATAGAGAGTTATTTAAACTTAAATCCACTTATGTTGATGTTATGTTGAATTTGCGTAATCCGCGCACAGGCAGGGTGCATGCCACATGGAATCAAACGGTTACTGCAACAGGAAGATTATCGGCAAGTAATCCAAATCTTCAAACATTGCCTCATTTGGAGATAAAAAAGGGGTTTATAGCACCAGAAGGCTATTCTCTTATATCTGCTGACTATTCTCAAATTGAATTACGAATACTTGCATCGGTATCCGGTGATGAAAATTTGCGAAAAGCATTTGAGCGAGGCGAAGATATACACACAAAAACTGCATGTGCTATTTTTGGTATAAAACCCGAAGAAGTAACCCATGACCATCGTCGCAAAGCCAAAGTTGTCAATTTTGGGATTGTTTATGGGATGAGCGCTTATGGATTATCACAGGAACTCGGAATAGATGTCCATGATGCCCATAAGTTTATAACGAAATATTTTGAAACATATCCGGGTGTTAAAAAATGGATTGAAAATACGCTTTCTTTTGCACGCCAGAATGGTTATGTCAGGACATTACTCGGCAGGCGTAGATATGTTGAGGGTATAAACAGTAAAAATGCAAGAGTGAGGCAATTTGAAGAAAGAGTGGCGATCAATATGCCAATACAGGGCACAGCAGCCGATATGATAAAAATAGCGATGATAAATATAGATAAAAGGTTCGAAAAGGAATCACCTAAATCCAAAATAATTTTGCAAATTCATGATGAACTTGTTTTTGAAGTACCTGACGAAGAAGTAGATAAAGTTAAAGAAATTATAAGGTATGAAATGGAAAATGCTCTTCCTTTAAAGGTGCCCGTTAAAGTGGATATAGGGGTGGGCAAAAATTTATATGAAGCTAAACCCGATTAAGTTTTGTAATATCTTTTGAGAATTTCGTAATATTTTAATACTTTACGGACAAATCTTTTTGTCTCCCTATAGGGTGGTATTCCTTTGTATTTTTTTACTGCAGTAGGTCCTGCATTATATGCTGCTAATGCGAGATTTACATCTTTAAATTTATTGAGCAATTCTTTGAAATAAAGAGTGCCAGCGTATATGTTGAGATAAGGGTCAAATGGGTCATTTATTTTATACTTTTTTATTATCCAGTGTGTTATCTGCATTAAGCCTTTTGCTCCTTTTCTTGATACGGCGTATGGATTACAGCCCGATTCCTGAATTATAATTGCCCTTATGAGAACAGGGTCTATGTTATGTTTCTTTGCGATTTCCTCGATCAAAGGGTCGAATTCATATAATTTATATATGAAATGCGGGGGATTTTCTTTAATTTTGCAGGTGTTTGCCAGTATTATAGCCAGTAGCATAAAAACAGTGTATTTTCTCATCTTGCGGGAAATATATTCAAAATTTTTATTTGTCAAGTGAAAATTAATAAATTTTTGGAAGATTTTTAATAATGGTGTCTTTTCCAAATTTTTTGAGAAATGTTTTGATGAGTTTTTCCATTGATATTGTATCTCCCTTAAATTTTTCGAGAAATATTTTAATGGAATCCGATTTTTCTAAAAAGCTTTTTGAGGTATCCGGTCTGTAGAACGAAATTCCCTTCTTTGATATTGCGTCATAAATCGGGAATATTCCTATTGTATCTTTTTTCGCAATTACATTGATTTCTGAATTTAAGAGAGCGATTGCTGTATCTTTATCTGTTAGTATAATATCTCCCGTTTTTAATCTGTTTTCTATTCTTATTTTTTTAAAGTTTTCTCTGAATTTTTCTTCATCAAAATAGCATAATAGATAAGTTGCATCTTTTTCGATTTTTCCCCTTTTATCGAAATATCCGTCAACAACACTAATTCCGAGCAATGCAGATAAATAAGATTTAAAATCGACAAAAGTTACCACTTCTCTATCCCAGTATGAGTTATGTCCCACCGATGCTGTTATGAATAAACTTTGCACTTTTACACCCATCATTGATGCGAGTTCATAAGCTCCCTGTTCTATTGCATTTTTTATTGCATCTGTGCGCTCAAAAGTCCTCGGGCAATATCCCACTGCATATCCTTTTGGAGGTTTTTTAACCCATGCGGGCAGTTTGCCTGATTTAATTTTGTCTTTTAGTTTTTCAACATAATAATTTTTAATTGAATCTATCAGGGATTTTAATGCAAAGGTATCTATTCCGATGCAATTAATTTTTTGTGAATTTAATTTTTGTAACAGATTAAGGGCGAGTTTTTCGTCCCAGCACATTATTATGTGGGTGTTGCCGTCTTTATCCTGCCATGGACCCTTTTTCACATAGGCACCCAATAGCATCACATCGGAATATTCGAGGTTAAAGGATTTTAAAGTATTTTTATTTTCTTCGAAAAAAGATTTTAGTTTTATTTCTATTTGTTTTCCGAGTTTTTCGAGAGCATTTTCTTTAGCATTTCTTATTGCATCTTTTAAGAAGAAAGTTTTTGCACTTATTCCTTCTGCGCAATTTTCACAAATTTTTGTTTTTGCTGGTGGCTTTAAAAGTAGCAGGCAGAGTAAGATGGGGTGGGGGTGTTTTTTAAAAAAGTTTAAAAAATTATTTTGACATCGGGACACCAAGGTATTTCTCTATATTTTCTTTTTCTCTCAAATCTACTTTTTTAAGTTCCTTGTCGAGTTCTTCAAGTGCAGCTTCTGCCTTTGCTTTTAAAATTAATCCCTGAATATGTTTTTTAATCCATTCGTCAACTCCTCCACCTTTTTCCACTCTTGCGAGTGCATACAGTGGTTTTCCGGGTTTGGGTTCATCTGGCCAGTGGTCTATTATCACCGCACCTCTGAGTGTGGCTTCCGATATTTCTTTACTTATTTTCATCGTATATTCTGATGTGTGAACTTTTGCTTCGTCAGTGAAATATTCTGGATAGGATTCCATGAAATCTTTTACCATTGCAGCTACATAGGTTTTAATTGCTCTTGCGAGCTCAACCCTTGCTCTGTGGTTTGCTTTCTCATAGGTCATTGCAACACTACCTGCCCAGTCCGCTACTCCCACTCCATAGATATATTTTCCTTCGTCGCCGGGGAAAGCACCTGGACCTCTCTTTACCCAGTCGGGCATTTTTTCTTTACCGCCTCCTGCACATGCTAAAATAATAATTGCTGTTAGGGGTATTAATAATTTACGCATGACCCCTCCTTTTTATTTTATACCCCCACCCCATCTGTTTATTAATAATTACCAAAATATTCGATTGTCAAGCTGAAATTTTTGGATTTTTATCTTAATGATCTATTGTCAAGTGTTAATGATAGGTTAAAGAAAAATCCATTGAAGCTGACATTGGGAGAATCGGGTATGTTTTGCATTCCGTGTATGTACCAGTTGCCGAATTTTGTTCTTCCAAACCATCCACCTGTTTGTAATCCTACTATCAACCATTTAACGAATTTGTATTTAACAGAGAGGACAAGTCTTATGAGGAAGAAGTTTGAAGATATTTCACTCATGAAGAAAGGAGGTTTTTCCGTTCCTTCGTTAATTTGCTCCCATGTAGGCAGATAAAGTAATAATAATCTTCGGAAGACAGAAGATGCTTTACCGATTCCACAGGCTACTCCAAGTTCTATTGATTCTGTTACCCATGAAGAATAACCGAGTTCGAATCCATAGGTTCTCATTGAAATTTCTGCAATAGAATTTGCCTGTGAATAAATAGTACCGGTATCTGTTATAACTGGCCAATTTTTTATTCTCCTTTTTGCTTTACTGAAGCCCTGTGCATAAAAAATGCCAATTTTATGGTGGTCAGAGAAATATGCGAAGGCATCGAATCCTACGGATGTAAGTGAATTGCCGAATCCATATTTTTTCTCCTTTTTATAAGTTTCCGGGAGTGTATCGCTATAAATTCCAGCGAATGCCAGTCCTTTTAATATTTCTTTGTTGAAAGAGAGAAAATGTAAACCTCCATGCACTGTGAAAGTGGCGCCAAACGGACCCTCTTCCTGTGCCCAAAGTGCACTGCCTGCGAGTATGCATAAAATAAGTAATTTTTTCATTTTTTCCTCCCCTTCTTTTCTTTTAAGAAAATTTTTCTATAATAACCTTTGACATCAAATTTTGGATTAATTATCAGATAAAATGAGTGAATGAAAGTTTGTGGGGAATCTACGAGGAGATATCTATTTCCATGTATCCAGAAAGAACCTTTTGGTATGATTAAAAAGTTTATCCCGCCCCCGATAAAGAGTTTAAATCGACGAATAACCCCGAATTCAAATCCCGTGTATGCAGAAAAGGAAGTATACTTCCCATCTACCTGAATTGCTCTAAAGTTTTCTCCTTCACAGGCTTCACTCCAGTTAATTTTTTCTTTTTTAAACATTCCAATAAAATATTCGGCAGAAATCTGGGAAAAATTTATACCGAAAATGCAATATTTTAAAAAAGGCTTTTCAAAGGCAACGCCAAGTACTTTCAGTTTGCAGATAAAATTTAAGGTATCGTTATTCAGGGATTTGGGCAGAGTGCTAATAAATCCCTTTCCAGAAATAATTCCGATTCTATCTCCTTTCTTTGTATATGCGTAGCTATAAATTCCGTTTATTTCCATTTTGTTTCCGAAATTTAGTCTCCTTTCCATTTTCTGGAAATTTCCGAAAAATAACGAATAGTAAGTGCCTATTCCTCCGCCCGTAGCTTTCCATAATGCGCACATCAATAGTATTACCATCTTGGTCTATTGTCGAATCTTGGAGTTATTTCAAAGGTCACTCCAAATAAGCTTACACTCGGTGAGTTTGCTATTCTGTGTTCCTTAGAGTGCAGATACCATCCTCCGAAAGGTATTTTGGCATAAGATATGTTTAATGCAAATCCCAATTTGAACCATGCAGTTATAGGGAAAAGGAATTCCAATCCGCCTCTAAAGTTCAAGAAATCCGCATCCAGCTCCGAGGCAAAACCTTCTCCCCATGCTCTTTCATCACCTCTGCAAATTTCATCCCAGCTGGGTAATCTCAATATTTTCAAAAGCCTCAATGTTGCAGTGCCTCCGCCTACACCTATGCTTACCGTTAACTCCCTTCCCGTAAACTTTATGGGTGAGAACTCCATTAAAAATGCCCAGTTTGAGATTGAGAATTCACACGAATAATGATAAGTATCGATTTCAGAGACATTACCTGCTCGTGTTATTCCATTCATTGACAATGCTCCCAGTCTAAAATTTTGAGTAATGTAAACATATGCCCTCACACCCGATATGAAAAGATTGGATGGAAGTTTACCTGCTCCCGTCAGTATAGTTTTCCATGTTCCCGATAATTTTTTATCAAGGTCGGATAGTCCTGGCATGTAATAAGTTCCTGCGAGTAAACCTATACCTCCTCCGAATGGTCCTTTCAATGGCTTCACTCCCGGTATTTCAGCCGGTGCTTCTGCAGGTTTTTCCGGTGTCTCCTGCGCTACAAGTATTCCCGTGGTCATTAGCATAATAAATAAAATCTTCTTACACATACTCCCTCCTTCTTTATATTTTAATCTTATTACAGCTTTGTCAAGCATGCATTTAATATTTCGGAAAAATTTCGGGAAAGTTTATACTATAAATTGTGTAAGTGAAAGTGATAAAACTTTTTGGGTAGCTGCGAGAGCCATCTGATATAACATCTGTTCTTTCTCAAGCATTATTACTTCTTCTGCAATATCTGCGTCTTCGAGCTGGCTTAAATTCTTTTCCAAACTTAAATCTTTTGATTTCAGGAATGAATCGCAATTTTCTAATCTATTCATCATACCACCGAGTTTTGTCCTTGCTCTCAGTACCTGATTTAGTGCAGTTTCAAGGTCTTCAATTGCCTGCTTTATACCATTTATGTCATCCGTTCTTAATGAGTCTCTTAAATCTATTAATACATCGAAAATATCGACATCCGGACCTGAAAATACTTCTTCTCCGGATAGGTTTATAACTATGAATTCGTTTTCGTTTATTTCTCTTAAAATCTGACCTGTTATTCCTGCGGGATTTGGCAATACATCCGTTATCTCGCCTGTTACAGGGTCATATACAGCTGAATATGCTTCTGTCAGGGTCTCTGTTCCTCCGAATATATATTTTTCTTTATAACGGGTATTTGACATTGCATAAATATTTTCTAAGATTTGATTTACTTCTTCAGCTATCTTTTGTCTTTCTTCTGTTGTGTAAGTATCGTTTGAGCCCTGAAGTGCCAGTTGTTTTGCCCTTGTTAATTTTTCTGTTAAAGTATCAAGGACGGATTCTGTAAATCTCATCCATCCGATTGCATTCGCTATATTTTCTGAATATTGAGAGATTGCTTTTTTATCATTTTTTATATTTTCAGCATGATAAATGGCGATGGGGTCATCGGAAGGTTTTGTTAATCTTTTACCCGATGATAAATGTTCGTGCACCTTAAATAATCTTTCTTTTGCAGTCCATATATCAAACAATGCTTTTTTGATGAATGTGTGCAAACTTATTCTCATGATATTATCGTAAATAGTTCATCTATCATTTCATTTGTTATATTTATCATTTTTACAGCTGCTTCATATGCATACTGGTATTTCATAAGGTTTAGCATTTCTTCATCGAGGTCAACACCTTCTATCTGTTGCTTCTGGTCTTCCAATGATGTCAAAAATGCTTCTTCGTGCTGTCTGCGTCCTTCTGCGTCCTGCACAAGGTTACCTATTTTTGTTAGCAAACTGTTATAGTATTTTGAGAAAGATTCTGTTCCGCCGTTCATTATGGGTTTATACTGCAGGTCTGCTATCTGGAGGGCTATCCCGTTGTTACCCGGTGAGCCATCAGCTGATGCTGCGATGAGAGATGGGTCTGCTACAATATTTGCACGCACTTCTATATCCGATGCATCTGTTCCATCGAAGAAATCGAGACCCGTTGTTATCCCATCAAGAGCATAACCTGTTCTGTGAATCCTGTTTACTTCATTAATTATAGTTGATGCAAGTGTGTTAAGTTTGTTAAGAAAATCAGGGATAATTTCGTCTCTTACTTCGTAAATTCCTTTTATTTCGCCTTCTTCTATATCCATTATTTTACCAGTAGGTGTATAAACAAGTTTCCATCCGGTTTCTTCTCTTTGTAATCCTATTTCAACATATTCTCTGCCTTGTACGACGATCAAGCCACCAATTCTAACTGTAAATACTTCTTCTTCATCGAGGTCTGCTCTCACATTTACATATTTTGCAAGTTCATCTACAAGTTTATCTCTTTTGTCGAGTAAGTCATTTGCATTTCCTCCTGCTTTTGCGATATCTTCGTTTATTTTTGCGATTTGTTTAATTATAGTGTTTATTCTATCAACTTTAATTTTAACATCTTCATCGAGCATTCTCTGTATATCTGTCAAATGGCTATAAAGTCTATGGAATTCTCTGCATAGCATATCTGCTTTATCTATGAGTGCCTGTCTTACAGCCATATTTTCTGGGTCATTTGCGAGGTCCTGCCATGCCATCCAGAATTCCGTTAAAACATCTGATAAATTTGGACCAGCAGTAGGTGATAAAACTTCTTCAATATCTTTTAGAGATTTTTCACGCATCTCCCAGTGTGAAAAAACTCCCTGCTGATACCAGAATCTTGCATCGAGATAAATATCTCTCATTCTTCTTATTCTTTCGACTTCTACACCTGTTCCAAGCAAATCCGGTGCTCCTACCATTCTTATTGGTATCCCTGGCGATAGAACTGCCTCCTGTCTTGTATATCCCGGTGTATTGGCATTTGCGATGTTATGCTGTGTAACCCATTCTGCTATTCTCTGCGCTAATAAAGCACTTCTGCCGATGTATAATAAATCCTGAATCCTGCTCATGCTTTGCCCTCCAGAATATTCCTTTCGACCTTTAATTTGCCGGATTTCGAATAGACCTCTTCCTCCCTTTTCGCAATGACATTAATTACTTCATTCAATAGGGATAAATGGCTCGATATCAAATAAGCGTTATCATAGTTTATCTTTGTCAATTTTTTTAGTGAAGAGTTTAATTCGTTTCTTATTTTTTCTAACCTTTCTGCTTCATTACCTGCGATTTTTATTATTTCTTTTAAATTTGGATTTTCCATTTTATACTCTTTTGCTACTTTTACAGTAATTTTTTTCCTTTCTTCTTCCATGTTCAATAATTTTTGTAATTCTTTCTCGAATTCTGTTACGGTTTCTGCAAGATTTTCATGGTCGGATTTTAACAGGCATTCTTTTTTTCTTATCGATAGTGAAATTAGATTTTTTACCGCTGTAAGTTCTTTTTCAAGGATTCTGCTAAGTTCTGCAATATTCCTCCCCTGCATTTTGCCTCCCATTCTGCTAAAACTTCAGAAAGCATATCGCAAAAAACATCGAGCCAGAATTTTTTCTCGAAACTGTCTCCATTTCCATCAAAATCAACGGTTTTCTGCATTGCTCTTAAAAGATAATAGTTGAAAATTCTATAAAATTCCTTTGCCGCTACTTCAATCTTTTTATCGGGTGGTAAATGAGGTGGTATTGTATTAAGATGGATCATTCCACTAACCTCCTTAAAGCGCTTATAATGGCGGGTGTTGCGTCCTCCGGTCGCACATAGAATTTCATCCCGGCAGCTGTTGTGATTGCTATTAAAACTCCGATTTTCCTTTCCGCGAATTCGGCAAACAGTTTGGCTCCCACCCCTGGCACATGCCGCACTTTAACTATATCAACGGTTATGCATGTGAGAACTTCTGATTTTAAGGACTTAAGAGCAATTTCCTTTCTTGCAGATTTTAATATATCTGCTGCTTTCTTTAGATTTGTAGCGTTTACTATTATGACAATTGTCCCTTCTTTTTCTTTTGGCATCGTTGCTGTCACCATATATTCTATGTTTATGCCTTCTCTTGCCATAATCTGGCAAATTGTCCTTGCTATTCCTATCTTTGCTTCGCATTTTAAAAGTATACAACCTTTATCTTGCTCAACCCAGACAGGAGACCTCGCTGTCATTGCCCCTCCTTTATTTTAGTTTTCAAATCTTTATTTATTAACTTGCTCGTAAATATTTTCATGGAAATTGGTGTCATTAATAAAAATTCACTCTCCATATTCTTTTCAATGGTGTTAAGCAATTCTGATTTTTTATCTAAATTGTATTTTGCATTGGAAATTGCTACCGTTAAGCAATGTGTCTCTTTTAAATCTGCGTTTTTTATTTTTAACATCCTTTTTATTTTTTTAAATGTGTTTTGTAATTTTTTAAAACAGCCGTTTCTTAATATTAAAGTCATTTCTTTTTCTTCATCGAAGTTTATGAAAGTGAGGTATTCGATTGATATTTCTGCTTCTGCTAGTTCTTCGCATAATATTAGAGGCTCTAAATTATTTTTTAATTTGCATTTTGTTATTGCCATGTGATTTTCAGCCCATACTTTCATTTTTCCTCCTACATTATTATTAATTTTGCTTTTAAAACTCCTGCTCTTTTCATTGCCTGGAAAATATAGATTATGTCTTCGGGTTTTGCTCCAAGTTTGTTGAGTGCATTTGCTACATCTCCGACAGTCGCTGCTCCTTCGAAAGCCATAACATGCCTTGATACTACATAAAGAGAACCTGGAGGTACAGGTGCTTGAGGTAAAATTTCAATTTTTAAGCCGTTATGTGCGATACAACAGGGGGAGAGCACGACATTCCTGCCGGATATCACTGTGCCTGTCCTTTGATTTATTACTACCACTGCTGGTTCATCTGTTACTACATTTAAAGTTTCTATGACGGCAAGGAATGCCGCGCCTCTCCCCCTGTAGGGAGGGGGCACTATTATTCTCACTTCTGCAGGGTCAATGAGTCGTGCTACTCCAGGGAATTGTGCATTTATAACATCTCTTAAATTGCGAGCCGTGGTTAAATCTGGCTGACGCAATATTAAAGAGAATGTGTCTCCTATCTCGCTTACGACCGTTTTCACAATTATCCCGCCGTTCGGGATGTAGCCCGTTGTTTTAATATTTTCCGATAAAGTAAGGGGTCCCTGTGCGATACAGCAAATTTCTCCTGTTTCGTCCATTAAAGGTGTCATCAATAATACCCCTCCCTCCAGGCTTCTTGCATCGCCCATTGAAGATACCCTTACATCTATTCTTGAATTTATCTTTGCGAAAGGAGGTATTTCTGCTGTTACGATGCAGGCAGCAGCATTTCTTGCGGTTAAATGCCGGGGAGAAACCGATATCCCAAATCTCTTTAGCATATTTACAATTGAATGTATCGTGTAAGTGTTCAATCTGTGGTCACCTGTACCTTTTAATCCAACGACCAGTCCGTATCCAACGGCATGAATTTTAGGTAGCCCTTTTATCTCCGTTATATCTTTAATTCTTTCGGCTGATAAGGAGAATGCTATGAAAATCACAATATATTTAAAAAATCCTTTCATTTTCAGAATATCCAGTCAAGCAATCTGTGAAATATTCCCTTTTTTGTTCCTCCCGATACCACACCTTTTCCTGTGTATTTAATTTTTGCATCCGCTATTTTTGTTGATAGTATTGTATTGTCTGGTTCTACATCTTCGGGTCTTATTATTCCTGATAGTTCAATTGCACATCTTTCTCTATTTACCACTACTTCCTTTTTTCCATAAATCATCAGATTTCCATTTTCAAGCACATCCGTAACCCTGCAAGTTATTATTCCAGTCAACATATTCTTTCTTTTAATTTTGCCTTTACCCTTATGTTTATTATGAGCACCGAATCCGAAAGATGCACTTAAAGGTATCTTGCTGAGGAATTTTGCAATGTATGATAATCCTGCTGCTTCTTCTTCAAATCCCAGTTTCGCCTCTTTACCGGTAGATACTTCTGTTTCGTGCAATCCTGAAGCTTCTTCCACAATTATGACTGTTACGATATCACCCACGGTTTTGGGTTTGAGGTCACTGTAAAGTGATTCAAATTGCAAAAGTAAGAATAAAAGCATAATCCCTCCTACATTAGAATAATTTTCCCGTTTGATAAAACTTTTCCCTGTAAAATTTTCCCGTTGTATAATCGCACAGGAATTATATCGCCTTCCCAGCCATCACGCATCGCCCTTCCTCTCGTCGATATTTTTAGATTGCCCTCTTTCAAAATTACCATCACTATATCGCCATACCTCACAAGAGGAGGTTTTTCAACATCTTCCAATGTAATAACTTCACCTGCTCTTATCAATCTTTTGGCTCTCATACCGCAAATATTTTCCTTGACATTCAAATAAATCGGAATTTTTTTGTGAACGATTTTATAATCCCCTTCTTTTATTATCTCTCCTCTTTTTATATCCCTCAAAGCCAGAGGCACTTCAGCCTCCTTTTCCACCCTTATACTTATAAACAATCTTTGTGTCAGAGTATCAACAGAAGCTAAAACAGGTATTATCAAATTTTCGGATAATTTCTGCGGAAGATTTAAAATCGCAATACTATCGAATTTTAATGTATTTTTGTTCTCAATTTCTGCAATATAATTATCGCCAAATGCTTTTTTGATTTCGCAGTTGATTAATGAATCAAGATTTAAAAAGATTAAGAATAAAGCAATCATGCTCTTACCAATCTATTTGTTATCTCGAACATTCTATCTGATGTTGTAATTACCCTGCTTGCTATCTCGAATGCTCTTTGAGCCATAATCATATTTACCATCTCTTTTACTATATCAACATTTGCCATTTCAAGATATGATTGTCGCAGTTCACCGAATCCTTCTTCACCTGGCACTCCTTCTATTGGCTTTCCTGATGCCGGTGTCTCAACATATAAGTTTTCGCCTATTGCTTTGAGTCCCTGAGGGTTTACGAACTTCGCAATCATAATCTGTCCCAAAACTTCAGGCTCTACTTCATCGGGATAAGTTACAGAAACAGTTCCGTCTTTTGAAATGATGATAGATTCTGCTTCCGGTGGTATATAAATCCTTTGTAGAAGTGGATATCCTTCGCTTGTTACGAGTAATCCATCTGCAGAGAGTTTAAATGCACCATCCCTTGTATATGCTATTCTTCCATCAGGGAGTTCTACCTCGAAAAATCCATCTCCATCGATTAAGACATCAAGAGGATTACCCGTCTGTAATACCCTGCCTTTTCTAAAATCCCTTTCTACTGCTGATACTTCTGTTCCGCATCCAAGTTGAATCCCAATGGGTGCTGTATAATTTAGCCTTACTATTCTGCCGGGTTCTTTTATCGTTTGATATAAGAGGTCTCTAAAAGTAGCTCTCTGTGCCTTATATCCCACGGTGTTTATATTTGCGAGGTTGTTAGCGATGGTGTCTATCAAAATTTGCTGGGCATTCATGCCCGTTACCGCTGTTTTCATAGCTCGCAACATAGCCCCTCCTTTATGTTAATCTCGGTGCCTCCCTAATCAAGCTCTGCAAAGTTCTATCCTGAGCGGATAAAGATGTTTGACTCGCTTCAAAAAATCTAAAGTTGGTGATTAATGTGGTGACTTCTCTCAAAGGATTGACATTTGATGCTTCAAGGTATCCCTGCAATATCCTGCAATTCGGTTTTTTTGCATCCGAAAGTGCTATAAATAAATTTTCACCTTCTTTTTTAACTTCATCGAAGTCAAGCACAAGGATTTGTGCGATAAAGTTTTTATCAGCATATACTTTTCCATCTTCATCAATTTCTATTAATTTTGCATCTCTTGGGATCACTATTTTGTCGTATTTTGTGCTACAAAGTGGTTCACCTGTCATGGTTGTTATAACTCCGTCTTTGTTGATTGTGAAGTTTCCATTCCTTGTATATCTCAATCCAAAAGGTGTCATTATTGCGAAAAAGCCCTTTCCATCTATTGCAAGATCGAGTGGATTTCCTGTTTTCTCAATTTTGCCCGGTTTCATGTCAATTACAGTTCTCACAAATGGTCTTACTTTTCTTCCTTTTTTCATTATTTTTGCCCATCTTTCTACATCCATGACATAATGCACTGTTTCTCTGTAAGGTGGTATTCCTCCCCATCTATCAACTGCTGTGGGTCCTGCGTTATATGCTGCGAGAGCGAGTTTTTTATCCCCGTTATATCTATCGAGCAAATATCTTAAATATTTTGCACCTGCCATTATGTTTTCTTTGGGGTCAAATGGGTCTTTCACTCCGTACATCTTTATTACAGGGTCTGTTAACTGCATTAAGCCCTTTGCACCTGCTCTTGATACTGCTTTGGGGTTACCTCCGGATTCCTTCATAATCATTGCTCTTATAATATCCGGGTCAATTCTAAATTTCTTTCCTGCTTTTTCAATAAGTGGATTAAAGGGTGCTATTTTATCGAGTAAAGGTTTGATTTCCATAAATTCTTTTTCCGTAATTTTTTTCAGGATATAATTCTGGAAGAAAGGAATATCCCTTTTGTATCCCGGGGTATTTATGTTTGCTATGTTATTTGATAGTATGAAAAGTGCTTTTTCTCGTGCGAGCAATCCTCCTGCCAGTATTCTAATGCCTTCGGTCATCTCAATTGTTTTAAAGCAATATCTGTGTCAATGGGATTAATAATGGTGTATTTCCGGGAGCGGAATTAATTTTTTACTTATGGGGTCAACTGTCAATCCACATGATTCGAGTGTTATTAGTCCAATTACAATTGCATCTTCTTCTTTTGCAAAAATAACGGGATTTGCTCTTTTAATTCCTTCCACTTCTATTAAAACATTTCCGATGTATCTTTCTTCGATTTTTCCATTTGCAAACTTTATTTTTATTTTACCATCTTTTTTAATTCCTATGCTTTCCAGTAATTTTTCTGGTATTGCGGTATAGGTTGCACCTGTATCTACGAGTGCATTTACTTCTATACTTCTTTTACCTGTCAAATCGAATACTTTTATTTTTGCAATAGTTTCACCCACATAAAATGTTATCAGATTTTAGAAATTGTCAAGCATACTCTTTTTATATTTTTTCATTTTACACTTGACATTTTGATAAATTCCTTAACATAATTTAAGGAGGGCGAAATGTTATGTCTTTTATTTTTGGTCATGGTGGAGACACGCCCCAAAGCGGTTGTCTTTAAAGTAACGCCCGTTGGAGAAATTAAGGAAAATATAATTGAAACATCGACCGAATTATTTCTTTCTTCGCTCCATGATGTAAGGAAATTTGATTTAATATTCGTTAAGGATTATTGCGATGATGTGGAAAAAGCGCTTGCCGTTGCTAAAGAAAAAGGAGCACAGAAAGCTATTTATGCAAAATTATCGCAGCTGACGGAGAAAAAATACATTTTAATGCTTTACAAGGTAGATGTTAACAAAGGAGTTGAATTTACAGACCAGATTCCCTTTCATATTTATTCTCTCGATGTTGTTATGAAAAGAGCAGGTATAAGTGTCTCTTATAATACAAAATTTTATTCAACAGTGCGAATAGGAGCGATTACCTCTCGTGAGCTTATTCGGGAAAAAATAAGAAAAGGAGCTTTCAAGAGCAGTGGTGTTTATGTTGGCTCTTTAATACCAATTGCAGGGTATAGTAATGTGGAAGATATTTTAACGGAATTTGGCATTTCCATTCTTGCGGAAGCTATGAAATATTCTGCGAATGTTGATTTTTCTTTTTCTGCAGCGAACAATTTAACAATGATGGGGGTAGATATTGGAGTGATGAAATATAATAAGCCACAGAGTGATAACTCAACTATCATGGGTTTTAACATCGGGATAAGAGGGATAACATACGAGATTGGAGAATGGGAACGGGAATCTACCAGTGGCCTCTCTTTAAGTGCATTTATCGGCTATTCGATGTTCAGGTTTTATGACTTCAGAGTTTTGATGCAACTGGGCTATAATTTTGTCTATGCTAATTTTGGCGGAGAGTATTATCATGATGGTGTATTTGTAAAAATGGGGACGGTTCTGGGAAAAAGTTCATTTTTTGGTACAGATGATGATGTCGTTAAAATAGCATCCGTTGTTGTAGCACCCATAGTTGGGTGTTTGATGTTGAGTATCCTTACGAGTGCAGAATAAAAAATTTTTTCCATTAATAATTATCGCCTTATTACTGCGGGTTATTTTCGCTATTCACAGACCTCTTGACTTGGATGAAGTATTTGCCTTTTATGTAGGACAAAAAAGTTTTGCACAGATATTACAGGAAGTAAAATACGATGCACATCCTCCTTTGCATTATTTCCTGCATAAAATTTTTGATATTTCAAAGTCCGAAATTGGAATAAGATTTATATTTTTAATATCCGGACTTTTATCCATTATTTTTCTATTTAAGCTGCATAAGAGCTGGTATTCGCTGCTGATATGCTGTTTCAGCGCTTATCTGTGGGAATGGGGAATAGAAGCGCGTATGTATCCACTCGTTATCCTCTTTTCTTCAGCGTTAATTTATTTCTTCATAAAAACATTCGAAGAAAACAATTTTAGGAATTTTATATTTTTTGTCATTTTTTCTGTCCTTTCTCTTTACAATTTTTATCTATCTTCTGTTTTGCTTATTGTTTTATTTTTCCTTTATTTAATTTTCAAAAGGAAATCCCGATCACCATTTAAATTTTATATTTTGTCCTATCTTTTCGTTTTTATACTTATTTTGCCTTTGTTTTTTCTTTTTAAAGAGCAATTATCCCATCGCAAGGAGGTAGCGAGTTTTCATCTTTCCACAGGTGCAGTTATTCCTTATTTTATTCATGTTTTCTGCTTCGGAGAATATCTGATAAAGGTAAAAGGTATAAGCGATGCAAAGTGTTTTGCAAAAGCATTTCCTCTTTTAATTTTGTTCCTTTTAAATGTATTCATTTTATATCGTGGATTTAAGAAAAACTGGAAAGGGAAATTTATGGGATATTGTCTTCTTTTATCTTTGATTTTTACTTTTCTTTTGAGTTTCAAGTTGTATAGGGTTATGCATCATCCGAAATATTTGCTATGGCTTTATCCTGTTTTCTTTTATCTTTTTTGCGAAGGATTATCTCAATTCAAAGGAAATCATCGTAACATTTTGGTTGCATTTATCATTTTTCTGAATTTGATTTCGATTTATAAAAGATGGATTTATCCCGAGGAAGATTGGCGTAAATTTGCACACTTTATGGAAGAAAAAGCAAAGGAAAAAGACATTTTACTTTTTGATGCAGGATATATGCGGATGCCTTTTGATTTTTACTACAGGGGAAGATGCAGAAGAATAGGATTGTCATCGGAAAATCCGGAAGAATTTTATCAAAAAATAAAAGATGAACTGAAAAATTACAATAGAATCTGGTTAATTTTATCACATAACTGGAAAACGAAACATAAATACTTTGAGATATTAAGAAAGGATTTTAAGTTACTCGGGAAATATGAATTTCCCTGCATTGAAGTATTTTTATTTTCTGTTGACAAATCTCCGGGATGATTATAATAATTGATGAGTGTAAAAACTTACGAGCGTAATTTTCCCAGTTTTAAAGCATTTATGAATTATGATTTTGCACACGATACATGGGGATTTGTTTTCGGGGGTTCACTTGAGACCGAAGTAGCAGCTGAGCTTTTAAATGATATAAAATGGAAGTGCCTTTCAAAGCCATCGAATTTTATAATTGATATTGTTAATCTGAGATTTATTTCGTCAACTGGCATAAAACTTTTGTTAAATATAGGAAAAGCAAAAAGGGAATATGCCTATTTATCGGAGCCAGCAGATGGAGTGAAATCAACCCTTGAGCTTCTTGATGTTTTTCGGCATTTTACTGTTTACTCATCGCTTGAGAAATTAGCGGAAGAAGGAGTTATTTCACAGGTGCTTGCTCGTGTGATGCAGGAGCAGCGTGTAAAAAGCATGATTGGTGTAAGTGCAAGGAAAACATGGCTCGAGGTGCTCGCAAGTTATGTTGGAAAAGGAAAAGTGCAAATAGAAGCCGAGAATATCAGAAAATATATCGTTGAAGCAAGATTAAAAGATGTGATTACCTTACCAAGTGAACCCAAATATATTGCCGCTTTCTATGTTTTCCTTGAGAAAGTGTTTTATCAGGAAGCAAGATTTACGAGGGAAGAGATTCCGGAATCTACTCTTGAATTTGTTGCAAAAGAAGCGATGATGAATGCAATACAGCATGGATATGGAGGAAGAAAAGATGGCATCATTGAAATAAGTTATGAAATGGAGCCCAGAAAAGTAATAGTAAATGTGATAGATTACGGCAAGGGCATAGGATTTGGTGGGAAATTAAAGAAAGGCGGTGGACTTGATGCTTTGAGAAAAATTTTTGATAAAGTTGAAATAAGTTCCGCACCAAAAGTAAAAGGAATGCAACTTGGCAAAGGAACCTGGCTTAAACTTATAAAAAATATCCCGAAGTGAAACAAACACCAGGGGAAAAAATCAAGAAAGATTTCGAAGAAATGAAAAGAGAAGAAAATGTGAAAATAGCGAATCTCCCTCTTAGAAAGAAAATCAAATTATTTGAAGAACTTGTTGACTTTGTTTTCCAATTTTATATAGCCGGCAGAAATTATGTTAAAAGAAATAGCCCAGAAGGTAAATGAAGTTTTATCCCGATTGCAAATCGATTATTTTGTGATGGGCAGAGTAGCTGTGGCATGCTGGGGTATACCTGCTGCTACATTAAACATCGATATCGTGATTTCCATTGAAAAAGAAGATATTAAGAATTTTCTTCTCGAAATGGAAAAAATAGGGTTAAAATTTGATTTTGATAAAACTTTGTGTAAATTAGAAGAAGGGCGTCCTGCAAAATTGTGGTATAAAGAGGGTATATCCGTTGATGTAAGGATTGCGTCTTTCACAATTGATTATGAAGCATTAGATGGTGCAAAGGAAGTTGAGATATGGGGCAAAAAATGGAAAATCTGTCCGCCTGAAGAATTGATAGTTTACAAACTGGCAGCAGAAAAACCCAAAGATATTGAAGATATAAAGGGTATTTTGATGAATAAAAATCTTAATCTTAATTGGGAAAAGATAAATCAATTATGCAAAACTCTTGATGAGGAATATGAAAAGAACTTTTTAAAGAAATTTGAAATGCTTTTGAAGATTAAAGAAGAGTTAGAGCATTTTTAGTGCTTCTTTTATTAAATTTTCAAGGTTTTTTCTCTCTTTGCATTTTTTTATTACTTCTCTTGCTTTTTTCCTATCAACTCCCATGGAACATAGTGCTTTAACTGCTTCTCTCTCGATATCCGTTATCACTTCTCTTTTGTATTTCTCTGTTAAATCTGCTATTATTCTTAAGGCGGTTTTCTCGCCAATCCCTTTTATTGCCTTTAACTCATAAACTTTATTTTCAAGGACAATTTCTTTGAATTCATCGTAAGAAAATGAAGACAAAACTTTGAGAGCAATTGCACCTCCCACCCCTGCTATTCCTATCAAATCTTCAAAAAACTCTTTCTCTTCTTTTGTCAAAAAGCCATACAATTCCGGACCTTTTTCTGTTATTTCGAGATGAGTAAATAATTCTACTTTTTCCGATTTTATCTCCCTTCCTGTACTTAAAGGTATTTTCAGTAAAAAAGTAATTCCATTTACATCGAGAAAAATATAGGTTAGCCCTTTTTCGATTACCTTCCCCCGCAGTTTAGCGATCATTAAACTTTTATGAATCTTTCGTAATCCTTTTGCTTAAATGCTTCTATTACGAAGAAAGGTTGGGGTACATCTTTGTTTAAGTAGAACACGATGCTTTTACAGAATGAGCATATTCCGTATAGGTCGCCGTCTTTCTCTTTTATCCATATATCTGTTATCGACTTGCAAACAGGACATGGTGCAACTACCTTTTCTATTTTTGCAGGTAATTTCCTATTCATTTTCACTCCTCATTTGATAACATAATGCACATGCTATTGCATCAGATATATGTTCGTCAGAAATTTTTTCAATATTAAGTATTTTTGAGACCATATATTTTACCGCATTTTTACCTGCATTTCCTTTTCCTGTTATTGATTTTTTGATTTCCGCAGGTGTAAGTTCTTCTACCTTTTTGCCTTTTTCAGCAGATGCAATTAACACTGCACCGAGCGAAAGCGAAAGTGCGGAGTAAGAGCGCGGATTTGCGCTATAAAAAGCGCTTTCATACACCACAATATCGGGATTTAAATCATCGAGAAGCCTTTTGAATTCTTCATAAATTGTATAAACCCTTTTTTCAAGTGGATTTTTACTCTTTACTTTTATTTTTCCTGCTTTTACTACTTTTGATTTTTCAAGGACTGCGTAGCCGAGCTCACGCAATCCAAGGTCAACACCCATTATCCTCATCCTTTCGATGCTATTTCTTCCATTATTTCTACAGGGATATCAAAATTCGCATAAACATGTCTTATATCATCATGTTCGTCAAATGCTTCCATCATTTTCAAAATTTTCTCGGCATCCGATTTATTTGTTATCTTTATTATGTTTTTGGGTATCTTTGTGAATTCTGCTTTAAATTCAATATTGTGAGCTCTCAATGCCTCTTTTACCTGTTCAAATGCATCTGGCGAGGTTGTTATTTTATACATCCCTCCTTCCTTTTCGATATCTTCTGCACCTGCATCTATCACGATATCATACAATTCTTCTTCGGAAACCGCATTTTCATCTACATAGATTATTCCCTTGCTTTCAAACATCCATGACACACAACCGTGTTGTCCGAGGTTACCGCCATAATTTGAGAATATCCTTCTTATCTCATTCGTTGTCCTGTTTTTGTTATCCGTTATCGCTTCGAGCATAAAAGCTACACCTGCAGGTCCATATCCCTCGTAGCTAACCTCTTCGAGTGCTTCACCCGGCAACTCGCCTGTTCCTTTTTTGATGGCTCTTTCTATGTTATCCTTGGGCATCCCTGCATCTTTTGCAGCATCTATCGCCCTTCTTAGTCTGGGATTTGTGTCGGGATTGCCACCTCCCAATCTTGCAGCTACCATTATCTCTCGCATCAATTTTGAGAAGAGTTTTCCTCTCTTCTGGTCTTGAGCCATTTTTTTCCTTTTTATTTGTGCCCAATGTGAATGCCCTGCCATACCCCCTCCATTTTATATATTCAAAATTTTCATTTTGTCAACCTTCTTTCAAGGCGATCAACACGCTCTGCCAACCCACTTATAGCTTCTGCAAGAAAACCCATAACAAAAAGCACAATGCCAACAATTATTAAAAGCATAACAAGATAAAGTAAAGGTCTGTAACCTATTCCTTTTACAAATCTCATGTAAAAAGCATAGATTGCTACGAGTATGCCAGCAAGTGTTAAAGCACCGCCAAAAGAACCAAAGAGTAACATCGGCTTTTTCATAAATGAAGTCTGAAATTTAACCGCTATTAAATCGAGTAAGCCGATTATTACTCTTTTAAATCCTCTGTATTTTGATTCTCCATAAAGACGGGGATGAAGCTCTACTTCTACCTCTCCTGCCTTATAACCCTGTTCGCACGCGAGTGCAACGATATACCTGTGCCAGTCCTTTCTTAAAAAAATATTTTCAAGAATTTCTCTTTTTAAAATTTTAATCGCATTCTGGTCATGAATTGGGAGATTAAAAAGTTTCCTCGATAGCCAGTTATAGACAGAAGATACGAATTTTTTCTCATATTTACCGCGCTTCCATCCTGTTACAATGTCAAATCCTTCTTTTATTTTTGAATAGAGTTTTGTGATAGATTCGGGGAGATATTGTAAATCTGCATCCATAATGACGATGTATTTACCTTCTGCTTTTTCAAAGCCCGTTAAAATAGCTTCGGTTTTTCCCATATTTGCCCTATGCTTAATTACTTTTAAAAAATTTACTTCCTTTTCGAGATTTTTTGCTATTTCATAGGTTTTATCTGTGCTTCCATCATCAACAATTATCACTTCGAGATTTAATGGATTTTTCTCCAAAAATTCTTTAAATTTCTGTATTAGTACAGGGATATTTTTTTCTTCATTGTAAGCAGGTATTATGACAGAAATCTCTTTCACAATTTATTTTATCGTATCCCCTAAAAAGTCAAGCAAAAGAATTTAAAATTTTAACGATATTTTTTGTTGCTTTGCCTGCACCAAATTGTTTGTAAATTTCCTTTTTAGATTTTGAGATTAATATTTTTTCAAATTTCTCCAGGATTACTTCTTTTTTTATTTTTCCTGCGAGGATGTTCCATCCCGATGTTATGGTTTCTATCCATTCTGTTTCTTCTCTCAATGTTAAGCATGGAGTTTTTAAGAATGCGGACTCTTTTTGCATTCCACCGGAATCCGTGAGAACAATTTTTGCTCCCTTTTGCAGGCACAACATTTCAAAATAAGATACAGGTTCAATTATTTCAATATTTTGGGGATTCAAATTGAATTCTTTTAATCTCTTTTTTGTCCTTGGATGCAAAGGAATCAAAACTTTTATTTTTTTACCAATTTCTGATAATGCGGAAAAAATTTCTTTTAATCTATTCTTATCATCTGTATTTTCCTGACGATGTATCGTAGCGACACAAAAATTTTTTTCCTCTAATTTGAATTTTTGAAGCACTTCTTTATATTTTTCTTCGATTTTATTTTTCGAGTTCAAAAGTATATCGAGCATCACATCACCTACAAAATGAATTCCCCTTTTATGACCTTCTTTTTTCAGATTTTTTACCGCTGTTTTTGTGGGGCAAAATAAAATTTTTGAGATTCTGTCTGTAAGTAATCTATTTATTTCTTCTGGCATTTTCATATTAAAACTTCTGACCCCTGCTTCTACATGTGCCACGGGTATATGCAGTTTTGCGGCTGCAAGAGCTCCTGCGAGCGTGGAATTCGTATCACCATAAACCATTACAAGGTCGGGCTTTTCTTCCATCAAAACTTTCTCTATTTCTATAAGCATCCTGCCTGTTTGCTCAGAATGAGTGCCAGAACCTATCCCAAGATTATAATCTGCCTTTAAATCCAGTTCAAAAAAGAAAATGTCAGACATATTAAAATCGTAATGCTGACCTGTATGCAAAACTTTATGTTCTATTTTATCATATTTTTTAATCTCTTTATAAATTGGTGCTAGTTTTATAAACTGTGGTCTTGCTCCGATTACAGATATTATTTTCATCTAAAAAGATTAAAAGCTTTTTGAGTTGCTTTTCTTCCTCTTTGGGTTCTCTGTATATAACCTTCCTGTAATAAGTAAGGTTCAAAATCTGCCTCAATTGTTCCCGGGTCTTCTCCCACAGAAGCTGATATCGTTTTTAAGCCAACAGGTCCACCTGCATATTTTTTTACAATTGTCTCCAGTATTTTCCTGTCGAGTTCACAAAGACCGTTTTCGTCAATTCCCAGTTTATCGAGCATTTCTTTTGCAACTTTTTTTGTTATCTTTTTTTCTGACATATACAATGCCATATCTCTTGCTCTTTTCAGTAATCTGTTTGCTATACGGGGAGTGCCACGAGACCTTTTTGCTATCTCAAAAGCGGCTTCTTCATCAATGTCTATTCCGAGTATTTTTGCCGACCTCAATATAATTTTTTTGAGATGTTCAGGTCGATAGTAAGTTAAACGGAATTCAAATTCAAATCTTGACTTAAATGGAGAAGATAATAGACCTGTTCTTGTTGTTGCTCCTATCAATGTAAATTTATTCAAATTCAATTTTATTGTCTTTGCATTTGGACCCGGTTCTATTATTACATCGACTTTGAAATCTTCCATCGCTGGATAAAGGTATTCTTCTAAAGGTTTTGATAATCTGTGGATTTCGTCAATGAATAAAATATCTCCGTCTTCTAACTTTGTTAGTATTCCTACCAGATCTACCTTTTTCTCGAGTGCGGGTCCTGAAGTTGCAATTATTTTTTTGCCCATTTCCTTTGCGATTATGTGAGCAAGGGTTGTTTTACCGAGACCCGGTGGTCCATAAAGCAAAATGTGGTCGAGAGAAGCTCCCCTTTTTTTCGCGGATTCAATTGATATTTTCAATATTTCTTTTATTCTCTCTTGATTTACAAAATCTTCCAGTTTTTGTGGTCTTAGGGTTTTCTCTATCGTTTCGTCGCCTACCTGCCGTATTGGATTTGTTATTTCCATCATTAAATATTGTCAAAATATGGGAAAGTCAAGGGCTTTTGACACGAATTTGGTTATAAGATAAGAGGCACAGGCCCCTTCCCCCTTCCGCCCCCTCAGGGGGCTTTTTTATTATTTGCTTGACTTTTTTCTTTTTAGAATAAAATATGAAGATGTGGAGAAAAGCTTTTTTAATATGTTGCGGAATATGGGGAACAATCTTTGGATTGGGATTTGGAGTAATTTACTCTCTTAATAAAACTCTGCCTTCGATTTCAAGGTTAAAAGAATATAAACCTCCAATTCCTGCGGTTATACTTGATCGCGATGGAAATGTTATCTATGAATTTCAGGGGCAACGCAGAAAGCCTGTGGAACTTACAGAAGTACCTGAATATTTGAAGAAAGCGATAATTTTAAAAGAAGATAAAAGGTTTTACAAACATTGGGGTATTGATATTTTCGGTGTTGCTCGTGCTTTTCTTACAAATTTAAGAGCTGGAAGAGTAGTACAAGGTGCAAGTACTATAACTCAGCAGCTGGCAAGGAATTTATTTCTTTCAATGGAAAGAACATGGATTAGAAAATTAAAAGAAGCAATTCTTGCTGTCAAAATTGAGAGAGTATTTTCAAAAGACGAAATCCTTGAGATGTATCTTACAAACATTTATTTTGGTCAGGGAGCATATGGTGTGGAAGCAGCAGCAGAAAAATATTTTGGTAAACATGTAAAAGATTTAACATTACCAGAATGTGCTTTACTTGCAAGTTTGCCGAGAGCTCCTTCTTCTTATAATCCGTTTGTTAACCCTGTGAAAGCAGTTGAGATGAGGGCAAAAGTTCTGGATTTGCTTGCAAAAAAGGGTATAATTGCGAGAAATATAGCAGAATACGCAAAAAATGCGCCTTTGGGATTGAAAAAGAAGAAAAAGACAACAGGAATTGGACCTTATTTTGTGGAAGAAGTCAAAAAAATTTTGATAAGAGAATATGGCGAAGAATTTCTTTATACAAGTGGTGCAAAAATTTATACAACTTTGTCTTCTCGATTGCAAAAAATTGCAGAGAGTGTTGTCAAAAGAGAGTTAAAGAGGTTGAAGAAATTTTATATGGTGAGAGAGGAAAAAGGCGAACCTTTGCAGTGTGCTTTGCTTTGTATGAATCCAAGGACAGGAGAGATACTCGCGATGGTAGGAGGAAGGGATTTCAGGGAGAGCATGTTTAACCGTGCTACTCAGGCATTGAGACAGCCAGGTTCTGCTTTTAAACCTTTTGTATGGGCTGTTGCTTTACAAAATGGTTATACACCGGGTACAATGGTGCTCGATGCACCAATCGTTGTAGATGCAGGAGATACTATTTATTCACCGATGAATTATGATAGAAGATTTTTAGGAAGAATTACTTTGAGAGATGCTTTAGCATATTCTCGCAATTTAGTATCCGTCAGGCTGATTATGAAATTTTCACCAGAAAAAGTAGTTGACCTTGCAGAAAATATGGGAATAGAGCACAAATTATTGCCTGTTATTTCTCTTGCACTTGGTTCAAATTGCGTTACTTTGCTTGATATGGTGACAGCTTATTGTGCTTTTGCGAACGGAGGATATAGAGTGAAACCCATTTATATTTTAAAAATCGTTGATAGAAATGGTAATATCATCTACAAATCGGAGCCCGTTAGGGACCGTGTTTTAACGCCCCAAGTTGCTTTTTTGATGCAAAGCATGATGCAGAGTGTTGTGAAATATGGTACTGCTCGTTCTATACGGCGTAAGGGGTTTTTAAGACCCTGTGCAGGTAAGACAGGCACCACAGATGATTATACCGATGCATGGTTTATCGGCTTTACTCCTTATTATGTTTGTGGAGTATGGGTTGGGTTTGATAAGCCGAAGACAATTGTGCGCGGTGCAACGGGTGGCAGATTCGCAGCACCTATCTGGGCTGAGTTTATGAAAAGGGCAGAAGCAGGCAAACCTGTAAAAAATTTTAAACCACCTTCAGGAATTGTAGAAAGGGTGATATGCCTTGATAGCGGATTGCTAGCTACTGAAAATTGTCCGAGGAAAAGGAGAGAATATTTCATAAAAGGAACAGAACCAAAAAGATATTGCGATCTCCATAAAATACCAGAATGGAAACTCGAAGAGTATGAAGAAATCGAAGAATTTAGTTTTTAGGAATATTTCTTTTTCTGGCAGGCTTTTAAAAATCCGATAAAAAGTGGAGCAGGGTCAAGGAAGCGTGATTTAAATTCGGGATGGCTTTGAGTGGCAACAAAGAAGATGTGCCCGGGTAATTCGAGAAATTCCATCAATTCCTCACCATGCAAATTTATATGAACCCCCGAAAATTTAAGACCATTTTGTTCTAAGATAGGAATAAATTCAGGGTTGACTTCATATCTATGGCGATGTCTTTCTACAACAAAATATTTTTTATCCTTTGGAATTTTGCCTTTGCGCTTTCGTGGTAAATCAATTTGCATATCTTTTTCTAATCTTCCTGTTTCTTTATAAAGTTTATAAACTAAAGAATTTTCGGAAAGGAAAGCAGCGTATGCACCCAATCTCATCGTTCCTCCGTATTTCTTTTTTTCAATAAGGCGTTTCTGTGAAGGAATGAAATCTATCACTTTATATTTTGCATCTGGCGAAAATTCAGCAGATGTTGCACCTGTCAATCCGCATACATTACGAGCATATTCGCAGACAGCTAACTGCATGCCAAGACACAGTCCCAAGAAAGGCACATCTTTTTCACGAGCATACTGTATTGCAAGAATTTTGCCCTCAATTCCTGTAGAGCCAAAACCTCCAGGTACAATTATGCCATGGTAGCCTTTTAAATCATCAAAAGTTATTTTGTTTGAATCAAGCCAGTCAATTTCGACACCTATTTTTGTTTCAGCAGAAGCATGCTTTAATGCCTCATTTATAGAAATATAAGAATCTTTTAAAATGTAATCGCCAATTTTCACATATTTACCGACCATTGCTATTTTGACAATGTCATCGGGTTTTTCGAGATTTTCGACTCTTCTCCTCCATTCAGAAAAATCAGGATTTTTTCTTGGTTTTAAATTTAATTTCTCAAGGATTTTTAAACCGAGATGTTCTTTTTCAAAATTCAAAGGAATTTCATAAATGTTATCGGTGTCGGGTGCAGATATTACATAGTCCGATTTTATATTTGCGTAGATTTCTATTTTTTTACGGCGTACGCTGTCAAGAGGAACAGGTCCTCTGCATAAAATAATATCGGGAGAGATGCCCACTTCTTGCAGATGCTTGATCGCTTGCTGAGTGGGTTTTGTTTTCATTTCCCCAATATGATAAGGCACAGGTAAAAATGTTATTAAAATGTAAGAAACATTTTCCTTTCCGATTTCAAGCTCCATTCCTTTAATTGCGAAAAGATAAGGTATATTTTCATAGTCACCCACAGTTCCACCTATTTCTATCAGGACAATTTCATAATCTTCCGCTGCTTCTTTTATCCTTCTTTTTATCTCATCTGTAACATGGGGTATAAACTGCACTGTTTGTCCAAGATATTCTCCTCTTCTTTCCCTGTCAATTACTGCTTTATAGATTTGTCCCGTTGTTATGTTATTTTTCTTTGGAATGCTTCTTCCAAGGAAGCGCTCGTAGCTACCCAAATCCTGGTCTATTTCGCCTCCGTCATCTGTAACCCAAACTTCACCATGTTCTGTTGGACGCAAAGTTCCTGCATCGTAATTTATGTAAGGGTCAATCTTTATTGCAGTTGTTGTATAGCCGTATTCTTGCAAAATTTTACCAATGGAAGCAGTTGCTACTCCTTTTCCAACACCACTTATAACACCACCAACAATTACAACATATTTTTGCATTTTAGCCAAGCTCGGATTTTAATGGTCTTTCCATCAATTTTTTTATGCCTTCTTTTGGTGGTAAGTCTTCATATAATATTTCGTAAACTACTTTTGTTATCGGCATATCAATTTCGTATTTCTGCGATAATTCATAAACCGCCTTTGCTGTCTTTACTCCCTCTGCTACCATAACCATTCCCGATAATATATCTTTTAACTTTTTGCCTTTACCGAGCTCTTCTCCAACATATCTGTTTCTACTATATTGACTGAAAGCAGTTGTTATAAGGTCGCCCATACCCGATAAGCCAGCAAATGTCAAAGGTTTGGCACCCATTTTAACACCAAGTTTCTGCATCTCATAAAGTCCCCTTGTTAAAAGAGCACTCTTTGCATTTACACCGAGATTTAAACCATCACACATACCGGCTGCAAGCACAATGACATTCTTCAAAGCACCACCGAGTTCCACTCCAATGACATCATCACTGTAATAAACCCTAAAGGTATTTGTATTGAACAATTTTTGTATCTTTTCACCTATAGATTTATTTTTTGATGCACATACACATGCGGTCGGCAAACCTCTAACAACTTCTCTTGCTATCGTTGGTCCTGATAATGCACAAACCTTATCTGTATTTAATTCTTCTTCGAGAATTTGTGTCATCCTTTTGAAGGTATGCAATTCAATTCCTTTTGCTACACTTACTGCGATAAAATCTTTCCTTATTTTTGACACCTTTTGTGCTACTTCTCTCATAACATGTGATGGTACTGCAAAAATGACGACTTCAGTTTTAGAGAGAGCTTCTGATAGGTCTCCTGTAACTCTTACATTTTGGGGTATTTTGAACCCTGGCAAATACTTTTTGTTTTCACGGGTTCTTTCGATTTCTTCGGGTTCCTCTATTGACCAGAGGAGTATTTTGCTTACTTTTTTGCTTAAAAGGATTGCTAAAGTAGTTCCCCAGTTTCCTGCTCCTAAAATTGTTACATTCAAAATATCTTGCCCTTTGAGGTTGTTATGTTTCAAGAAAATCACACCCCGAAATTAACTTACACATAGCCCCTTCTTTTTAAATAATCACATAATGAATATGTCAAGAAAATTTTTGTCCGCCCCCTGTCCCCGCCACCCTACAGCCCATATGTAACATGCTCGCTTACGCTCGCATTAAAAATTATTAAAAAATTTTTTATCACTTGACAATGATAATATTGGGTTATAATAAAAGTCAGGAGGGATTATGCCTGAGAGAATCGGGGTTTTCGTCTGTCATTGCGGGATAAACATCGCGGGAACGGTTGATGTTAAAAGAGTAGCCGAAGAGATTGCGAAAATGCCCGAAGTAGTGCATGCAGAGGATTACAGATATATGTGCTCCGACCCGGGACAGGAACTCATCAAAAAAAGGATAAAAGAAAAGAATCTTGATGCTGTTGTGATTGCCGCATGCTCACCGACTTTGCATGAGAATACATTCAGAAGAGTGGTAGAATCTGCTGGACTAAACCCTTACCTGTGCGAAATAGCAAATATAAGGGAGCAGTGCAGCTGGGTGCATGTTGATAAAGAGAAAGCAACTCAAAAAGCCATAAAAATAGTGAAAACGATTGTGAAAAAAGTAGCAGGAAATGAACCTCTTGAAAAGATTGGAGTTGGCATAACAAAAAGGGCTCTCGTTATAGGTGGAGGTATCGCAGGAATTCAGGCATCGCTTGATATTGCAAATGCAGGATACGAAGTCATACTGGTGGAAAAATCACCATCTATCGGAGGAAGAATGGCTCAATTATCTGAAACCTTCCCTACTCTTGACTGCTCGCAATGTATTTTAACTCCAAAGATGGTAGAAGTAGCACAGCATCCCAACATCAAACTTTACAACTACGCAGAAGTTGAAGAAATATCGGGATATGTGGGCAATTTCAAAGCGAAAATTCGTTTAAAAGCGAGTTATGTTGACTGGAAAAAATGTACAGGTTGTGGCTTATGCACGGAAAAATGCCCAACAAAAGTGCCATCAGAGTTTGAAATGGGATTAGCAACCAGGAAAGCAATTTATGTGCCTTTTCCCCAAGCAGTTCCAAATCGTCCTGTAATAGACAAAGATAATTGTCTTTACTTTAAAACAGGTAAATGCAGGATTTGTGAAAAAGTTTGTCCTTTTGATGCAATAAATTTTGATGAAGAAGACCAGATTGTAGAAGAAGAGGTGGGTGCTGTGATAGTTGCAACAGGATATGACCTTTATCCGATGGAGAAATTACCAGAATATGGGGGTGGCAAAATTAAAGATGTTATAAATGGATTGCAATTCGAGAGGTTACTTTCTGCTTCTGGACCGACAGGCGGTGAAGTAAGGAGACCTTCTGATGGGAAAATACCAAAAAGAGTGGTGTTTGTGGGATGCTGTGGCTCAAGGGACCCTGATAACCATCTTCCTTACTGCTCAAAAATATGCTGTATGTATATGACAAAACATGCAATGCTTTATAAACATAGAGTGCCTGATGGCGAAGCCATTATTTTCTACATCGATGTAAGAGCAGCTGGCAAAGGTTATGAGGAATTTTATGAAAGGGCTCAAAGAGAAGATAAAGTACTTTACATAAGAGGCAAGGTTGCCAAAATTTACGAAGATAATGGCGAACTTGTGGTGGTGGGTGCGGATACTCTTACTGGTGAGCAAATTGAAGTTAGATGCGACCTTGTAGTGCTTGCGATGGCTGTAGTTCCATCACAGGGCACACGCGAAATCGTTGAAAAATTACGCTTACAAACGGATGCAAATGGCTTCTTACAGGAAGCACACCCAAAACTCCGTCCAGTTGAGTCACTAAATGCCGGATTTTTCTTTGTTGGAGCAGCTCAGGCACCCAAAGACATCCCTGATACCGTTACACAGGCATCAGCTGCTGCTTCAAAAGTTCTCGAAATGTTCGGTCAAAAAGAATTAGTTCATGAGCCAATTGTTGCCTATGTTGATGAAGAATTGTGCTCCGGATGCGGAATTTGTGTATCACTATGTCCCTATGGTGCAAGGGAATTGATAGAAAAAGAAGGAAAGAAAATCGCCAAAGTCGAAGAAATATTATGTGAAGGATGTGGCTCATGTATCGCTGGTTGTCCGTCAGGTGCCTGTCAGCAGCGCAACCTGCGCGATGACCAGCTGAAAGATATGACCAAAATGGCGGTTTAATGCGATTATACCTTATCGTCCCCACTTGGGAAGACGAAAAAGCAAGAAAGAAATTAGGACTGGCATTTAAATGGCCTCCTTTGAATATGCCAATAATTGCAGCATTAACCCCAAAAGATATAGAAGTAAAAATTATTGACGAAAATATTGAAGATGTAAACCCGGATGATGTACCAGACCTTGTTGGTATAACCTGCATGACAGCACAGGCACCCCGTGCTTATTCGCTTGCAAAAGAATTCAGAAAAAGAGGAGCAAAAGTAATCATCGGTGGAATACATGCATCTGCCTTACCTGAAGAAGCAGCAAAATATGCCGATGCTGTGGTAATCGGCGAAGCAGAACCTGTCTGGCACAAAATAATTGACGATTTCAAAAAAGGCAAATTACAAAAATTTTATAAAGCAAATAAAAGGATGCATCTTGAAAATCTACCTGAGCCCCGCAGAGACTTATTGAAACTCAAAAAATATGTAATAAATAACACAATTCAGGTATCAAGGGGCTGTCCTCATGCATGTGATTTCTGCACAGTTACAAAATTTTTCGGTGCAAAATATAGATTGCGACCAGTAAAAGATGTTATCAAAGAAATCGAAAGCTTAAGGGGAAATTCTTTAAGGTCAAAAATTTTTGCATTCATCGATGACAACATCGCAGCAGTTCCTTCTTATACCGAAAAATTATGTAAAGAAATGATACCACTAAAAATATGGTGGGGAGGTCAGGCAACGATAAATGTTGCGAGAAATAGAAAACTGGTAGAATTAATGGCTAAATCAGGTTGCAAAGTATTATTCTGTGGATTAGAATCAATATCAACCGAATCTTTAAAAGAAGCACACAAATCTTTTATAAAACCCCATCAATTCAAAGAATATATTAAAGTTTTTCATGATTACGGGATAGCAATAGAAGGTGCATTTATATTTGGATTTGATAGTGATGATAAATCGGTATTTTACAGGACTGTTGAATTTGCTGACAAAGTGGGGGTTGATGCAGCGCAATTCGGCATACTGACGCCATTCCCGGGGACAAACCTCTATAATCGCCTGAAAAAAGAAGGAAGAATATTGACAGAAAATTGGGAAAAATATACAATCGGCAATGTAGTTTATAAACCTGCAAAAATGACACCTGAAGAATTACAGGAAGGAACAGATTGGGCATGGGATACTTTTTACTCCTTGAAAAGAATAACAAAAAGAATATGGAGAATGATAAAGAAAAATATGCTATCAATACCAACTCTCTTAATACAGATTTCCTATCGAAGTCACATATCAAAAAGAAGAAAGTTGAACTTGACAAATAAAGAAAAATAATTAGAATAAAAGTGAGGAAATTTTTGGGATATTTGGGTAGATTTTATCCTTCACATTTAAGAGAAAAAATTTATGGCAATAAGAGTACCCGTAAAAATAATAAGGAAATTGTAAATGAGGGATATTCAAAAAGAGAGGGATTTAAGGAACATTGAAATAAAGCAAGTTGGAGTAAAAGGTTTAACTTATCCAATAAGGGTTTTTGATAAAAAATCAAAAAGCCAGTTTACCGTAGCAAAATTAACTTTATCTGTAAATTTGCCAAAAGAATACAGAGGAACTCATATGAGCAGGTTTATTGAAGTTTTAAATGAAGAAAGAGAAGGTATAGCAATGTGGAATGTATTTAACATCCTGAAAAAATTAAAAGAAAGATTAAACGCAGAATCCGCCCATCTTGAAATCTCTTTCCCGTATTTTATAGAAAAAGAAGCACCGGTATCACACATAAAATCAATGATGAAATATGATTGTAAATTTATAGGAAGCATTGACAAAGAAGGAAAGCATTTAATGGTCGAAGTTACGGTTCCCATTCAAACAGTTTGTCCCTGTTCAAAAGAGATATCAGAAAAAGGTGCTCACAATCAGCGTGCCTATGTAAAAATAAAAGTCAAACTCAGAAGTCCAAAAGAATTTGTATGGCTTGAAGATTTGATAAAACTTGCGGAAGAATCTGGTTCTGCACCTGTCTATTCTTTGTTGAAAAGAGAAGACGAAAAATTTGTAACAGAAATGGCTTATGATAATCCTGCATTCGTTGAAGATGTGGCAAGAAATCTCGCATTAAAACTCAATAAAATAAAAGAAATAGAATGGTACAGAATAGAAGTAGAAGCACTCGAAAGCATCCACAACCATAATGCCTTTGCAGTGGTGGAAAAATGCTGACCAAAAAAAGAAATAATGAGAAAGTTAAAAGAAAACGAAAAAGAATGGAAAAAATTGGGCGTCAAAAAATTTATTTTATTTGGCTCTTATGCAAAGGGTAAGCAAAGCTCTGCAAGTGATATAGATTTAATCGCAGTATTTGAGGAAGATAAAGAAAATTATAAAAATTGGCTCGCACTTTATACTTTTCTCGAGGATTTATTTAAAACTAAGATTGACTTATTAACATGGAAAGAAGTTCAGAAAATGAATCCCGATAAGCGTAGATTAATCCTCGAAAAGGAGGTCAGCATGAAAGAGAGGTGTATTTTATATTTAAAACAAATAGTAGAAGAAGCAGAAAATTTGATTTCAATCTTACAAGAAATCACAGAAGATGAGTTTTACTCAGATTGGCGATATAAAAGAGCTGTTGAAAGATGTCTGGAAATAATTGGCGAAGCAGTAAAAAGATTACCTTCGGAATTTCGCAATAATTATCCGGAAGTGGATTGGAAAAAATATAATGACATTGATTACGAAAAAATATGGCAAATAGTAAAAGAAGAAATTCCCGTTCTTAAAGAAAAAATTTTAAAAATTATTGAAAAAGAAGAAAAAGATTGACTTTTCCATAAAGTAATTAAAATAGTAAGATGAAAGTAGCCACACCAGATGAGATGAGAATAATAGACAGGATTGCGTCCGAAGAGATAGGCATTCCCGTTGAAGTAATGATGGAAAATGCTGGAAGAGGGGTTACTCATCTCATTGAAAAAATTTTTAAATCACTCGATGGATTGAAGGTTGCGATTGTATGTGGCAAAGGCAATAACGGGGGCGATGGGCTTGTTGTTGCACGCCACCTCATAAACCGTAATGCATCACCCACTGTCTTTTTGCTATGCAAAAAAGAAGAGGTAAAAGGAGCAGCAAAAGTAAATCTTAATATACTCGAAAAGATGAAAGTAGATATTAATGAACTTGCTTCAGAACACGATGTGCTTGAATTTGCAGAAAGTTTTAGATATTTTGACCTTATCGTTGATGCAATATTTGGAACAGGATTTAAAGGAAAACCTTCGGGTGTTTATGAACTTACAATAAATGCAATAAATGAATCAGGAGTACCTGTTATCGCTGTTGATGTGCCATCTGGCTTAAATTGTTATAACGGACAGGTAGAAGGTGCATGTGTCAAAGCAAACTATACCTGCACTATGGGGGTGCCGAAAAGAGGGCTTTACCTTTTCCCGGGAAGAGATTACGCAGGAGAGATACACATTGTGGATATAGAAGTGCCGAAATCTTTATACAAGAAAATAAAACTTGAAACGATAGAAAAAGAAAATGTAAAACTTTTATTACCCCATCGTCCTCAATTCTCCCACAAAGGCACATTCGGGAAAGTGCTCGTTATAGCGGGTTCTATTGGCATGACAGGAGCAGCTTCTCTCACATCTCTATCTTGCTTAAAAATAGGTGCAGGTTTATGCTATCTTGCGATACCCCAGAGTTTAAACCAAATTTTGGAATCCCTTTTAAAAGAAGTTATAACCATTCCCTTACCCGAGACAGATAAAAAAATTTTAAGCATAAAAGCGCTTGATACCCTTCTCTTATGGGCTGAAAAGTGCGATGTGCTTGCAATAGGACCTGGACTCGGACGACATGAAGAGCTTCACGAAATTATAACAAAAATAATTTTTGAAATAGAAAAACCTGCGGTGATAGATGCGGATGGACTAAATAATTTGACCTATGAAGATATCAAAAAATTAAATGGAAAAAACATAGTGATAACACCTCATCCCGGTGAATTATCGCGCCTTATAAATATGTCAGTTGATGAGATAAATAAAAACAGGGTTGACATTGCAGAAAGAGTTGCGAAAGAAACAGGAATAGTGGTGGCTTTAAAAGGAGCACCGACAATAATTGCATCACCCTCAGGCGATTTGTATATGAACCTGACAGGTAATTCAGGGCTTGCTTCGGGTGGAACAGGTGATGTGCTTACGGGTATGATTGCAGGTTTACTTGCACAGGGCTTAAAGCCGTTTGAAGCAGCGCTTTGTGGGGTTTATCTACATGGGCTCGCAGGCGAACTCGCAAGCAAAGAAAAAACAGAATATTCGGTAATAGCATCAGATGTAATGGAAAAAATCCCCGAAGCTTTAAAAGAAGTATTGAGCTAGCCTAACTTTAAAAACTTTTTAATTTCATCGAAAACCTTTAATTTACCTTCCTGCGTTAATTTTTTTAATTTATTTATAATGAAATCGGGCTTATTTTTAATTTTATGTTTTAATTCCCTCCAATTATTTATTCCGAAATAGTGAATAGGATTCATTTCACATTTTTCAACGAGTCTAATAAGCCATTTTTCAGCAAAAGGAGATAATTCTATCAAATATTTATTAGCGTCTTTCATTTGCAAAATGTTTATCATCAATTTGTCTAATTTTGTGGAAATGTCGATAATAACTCGGTTTAGTGCCCTGTGGGTCTTCATCTATTACTCCATAATTCGCTTTACATTTGAAGACCGCTTTTATAACCTCACTTTTTGGCCCTTCCTCTTCTATTTGTTCATATTGAAAGCCTAAACTCATTAATATCACTCGATGAGATGTGTTTTCAACTTTTATTATCATAAAATTAATTTATTAAGATTAAAGAAAAACGAAAAACTTTCGTCTAATATTTTTTCTTTTTCTTTTTCCGAAAGGGCTTTAACTTTGGTGGAATCCTTCTCTATAAAAGTCAAAAAAACATTTATATCTGATTTTTTACTTTTTTCCAGTAATCGCATTAAGAAAAGAGGGTTATGTGTAGTAATAAAGAACTGATTATTTTCGTCATTCGCTATTAGCTCAGAAATCTGCTTTGTATAATAAGGAAAGGCATGAGCTTCTGGTTCTTCAAACAATAAGACTGATTGCTTATTTGACAATATTGCTATAGAAATAAATATATACCTCTGAAGAGTATCGGATAGTAAAGAATAAGGATAATATTCGGTTATTATTTCTTCTTTTTGAGTTTTGGGATGAATCTCAATTAAATACTCATGTGGTCTTAGCACCATTTTTAAATTAAACTTTTCTAAAACATCTTTTACAAATTCCTGTATTTTCTTGTCATTCTTTATAATTGCTAACATATTATCACCATCAATTGGTAATAAAAAATCTGTTTCTTCTCGAGGGAATACACTTCTCGGTATATAACGGTAAAATTTAATTAAGTAATTTGGTAGCGGCGTAGTCGCTTGGCGAACAATCCCTTCTTCTTCTAATTCCACACAATAAATTTCTTCACTATAAAAAGGTTTTTCTTCCTTTAACCTTAAAATATATAACTTGGTGTGAGCGTCATAATTAAAAGTCAAATCTTTATCGTCACATTTTACGCTTATAGTTTTGCCTTTATCATTGTTCTTAAATAAAAACATCAATTTTTCCCCCCGGAAAAATGCTCCGATTCTTCGTTTCTCATTATCATCAACTGCCATATAGGTGTATAAACCAAGAGCTTCAAGGATATTGGATTTACCTGTGTTTGGTTCTCCTATAAAAACATTTATCTTTTTACATTGTAACACAATTCTATCTATAGACTTAAAATTTTTTATTTCAACTGTTTTAATCACAATATTATTTTAACGAAGTTTTTCCTTTGTCAACCAATAGTTTCTATTTTTATTCCGTTTTTTTCAAGGAGTAATGCTGTGATGCCTTTTCCTTTGACTCTTTCCCAATTTATATTTGTATGCATGACACCGCACGAAGGACTTCCGTCTTTCAAAATCGCTTTTTTAATGTTTAACATCTTTGCTATTTTCAAAACTTCTTCTGCTCCTCTTATTAAATTTTGGGTTACATCTTTTCCTTCTGTATTTATCGCTTTACCTTTGCCTTTCAAAATTTCTTCTGCTCTGTTTAGCAGGGTCATCTTTGGACGGGGAGTAGGCAGTCCTCCCATCTGCTCTGGACAAATCGGGATGGGAATGCAATCAGCAGGCGGATTAAACTTTACTTTTGATTCCTCACCATCATACCTTGTCTTCAATCCCATAATACACGCACTCACAAGAATTATCTCCATCTCTGTTTTTAGTCAAAATCCCCAAATGTCAAGTTGACAAATTAAAAATGTTAATTATAATTGAAGTGAGTGCTTTCTTACATTTGCCTGAAATATGCCGTCGTTTTAATAAAAATAAAGTAAAATATGTGCTCGTAGGAGGATGTGCTGTAATTTTGCACGGTTTACCTAGAGAAACAATGGACATTGACTTTGTGATCGAAGTATCACGGGAGAATATAGAAAATATAAAAAAAGCCCTTAAAGACATTGTGCCTGAAATTGAAGAATTAAATTTTGATTTATTAAAAGAATATGACAGAAAAAAGGGAGTTATAAGAATAGGAACCGATAAGAATTTTTATATAGATTTGCTACCCCGCATTGCCGATATAACATATGAAAAATTAATAAAAAATGCAGAAATTATGAAAGTGAATGATGAAGAAGTGAAAGTCGCAGGGCTCGATGACCTTATTGAAACAAAAAAGACAGTAAGAGAGCAGGACAAAAAAGATTTGCTTTTTTTAATTGGCAGGAAAGAGTATTTAAGCAAAAATGATTAAGTTTTTTGACTCATTTTTGTTAGCGCGCATTGACATGTATAAGGAATTTTATAAAATGAAAAGAGAAGATGTAATAAAATTAGCACTCGAAATGGCTCGTCATAGCGAAAAATTTATAAAAAATCCGTATAAATCAGGTGTTTATCTTTTCTCATCCATTGAGGAGGCACAAAAGGATTTAATGATACGCCTTTTCGGCAAAAAATACAAAGATGCATTTAAATATTTATAAGCTTATTTTTTATGGTCTAAATACTCAAATGAATTTATCATTTCATTAATGTAAATTGAGGTAATTCACATCGGGAGTTATTCTGGGAATGCAATTCTCGCCATCATACCTTGTCCTCAATCCCAGAATACACGCACTCACAAGAATTATCTCCATCTCTGTTTTTAGTCAAAATCCCCAAATATCAAGTTGACAAATCAAAAATGTTAATCGGCATTTATAAACTCATTCTCTATGCTCTAAATACTCAAATGAATTTATCATTTCATTAATGGCAGAAAAAACTTCTTTCTTATTTCCCTCAAAATGTTCTTTATCGGTCACAAAATAAAGTCGACAAAATATTTTTTTATAAAACAAAAGACCGCATAATACTATTTCTTCTTCTTTATTCATGAACCCAAGTAAATACCAAATCCTATTTTTATCGTCGCAAAAGCGTTGAAAAATTCCAATACCTACAAAACCATTTGCTGCTGCTTTTAATCTTTCTCCGAACAATTCGTCCTCTATTTCTTTTTCTGTCCACACTTTTGGCAAAGAAAACTCTGTTAAATCGAGTACTAGTTTATTAATCAAAGAGGTCTTCTTTTTTGAAATGAAACTTGTAATATAATGAGTGCTACTCCACTCAGAGAAAACATATGTAGTTCCTATTTCCATATCAGTAGGAATTATTATATTAAACACATTTTCAGGATGTTTATAACATTTCCAACTTAAAATCAATAACAAAACTATCATTTTTCTCTCAATTTTAAAGTAATTACCGGATTGTCAACAATGAATTTTTATTTCAGCTTTTCGAAAACGCTCAACTCGTTGTGCTAATAGATGTTTAATAGCAAGCGAAATACATATTTCTTGAGTAGTGTTTCCTAAATCTATCTCGACCCACATATCATTTTAGGCGGCGTCGACTCGAATTGGTACTCTTGGTCAAATTTCAGCAATTCAATGGCTAAATTATGATGACCTATTTTTAGAATGCGCTGGCCCGATTTTTGTCGTTTTCGTATCTCTTCACAACATGTATTCGTATGTATTGTAAAATGTGGCTCCGGATAGTTAATATATAAGTAAATCATACTACCTCCTTTTTATTGTCAAAATCGATAAAATAAAAGTTTTTTGAATTCAGTAACTTCTATTTCTCCTATCATTGATAAAAATTTTCCATCCTGTGTAAGTGAAATAATAGTCGCTCCTTTCTCTAATAAACGCTCTAGTGGCCATAAGATAGAAATAATAGTATGAATTGTATCATAAATCGCAGAAAATGTATAGCCGTGTTTTCTTAAATTTGCAACTATTCCGTTTGTTATTGAGTCAATTGCTCCTAATTTGTCTTCCTTTTCTTTTATTTTTTCCCATATTCGAACCACCATCGAGGGCTCACTAACTGTATTGTATTCATAAATCTGCTTAAATTTAACTTTACCTTTTTCTTCCATCCAATACGCAATTTTCTCATTTTTCTCTAAATTTACTATTATAGGACTTACTGGCACATCGTTCAAGAGTTCCGTTATTTCTTCTCTAATTCGCGGTATATCCGCTGCACTCTTACCTTTGCCTTTTATAAGATCAATACATTTATAAATTACTTGTGGATATCTCTCTACAAAAATAAATTTGTCGTCGACTATAGCACAATAAGCATCTTCATACTCTCCCGGAGAGAACCATACTTTAGCACCTTTATATTTCTTTAGTAATTTAAAACCTTGTCGTTGCAGATTTTTTTCAATCTTTGAATTATTTCCTTCTATTTTGAGGATAAAAATCTCCTCAGGTAATTCAGTACTAATACCTGCCTTTCGTACAAAAGCAAGAGATTCATCGTAAACATCTTTGAACAACGTCTCTATTGGCTCATAGTCTATAAAATAAAACTCTTCTATCTTATAATAACTTGTCTCTGTCCCCTCTACTATTTTCATTTCGGCTGGGATTAATTTTAGCATTTCCATGAGTTTTGTCCTTTTTTCTTCCTTTTTACACGCTATTATTAAAAGTAAAAAGGCAATACCCCAGATTTTATTTTTTATAATTTTTTCAAACATTTCCCCCTCCTTTTATTCTTCCCTTCCTTATTTTTCCAATTGCACATCTTATTTTTTTATTCATTTTGTATTTTTTACAACACTTTTCTATTCTTAATTTTCACTTTTTGTTCTTATTTTTCATCAGATAAATGAGATTTTGTGGGTGGTAGCCGAGTTCGTATGCGATGCTTTTAAGTTTTGCTCCTTGCTTTAACTTCAACTCCGCATACTCTTTCTTTAACTTCCTCAAATATTTCGCAGGTGTTATTTTATACTCTCGCTTAAAAACCCTGCTTATTGTGTTATAATGACAGGAAAATACCCTCGCAAGTTGCCTTACACTCTTTATACTTTTAAAATTCTCATCAATATATCTCTTTAACTTACGGGCTAAATTACGCTCAGGTTCATCTGCCAGCCAAATAATAGCTTCTCTCCTTCTCTCCTTCTAATATATGCCTCGCCTTGTTCATAAACTCTTCTAAATTTTTAAATTTTATTTTGAAAATTCTTATTTCTCCCAAAAGCGCTCCTCTTTTGTCTCTTCATAAATTTTTCTTATTAAATTTAGATAATTCTCATCGGGTGTTATTCCTCTTCTCGGCATTACTCTTTTTGCTATCTCTATTGCTTTTTCCACAGAAAATGTGCGCCACTCTTTGCCATCATACCAGCTGAAAGATGGGATAAACTTCGGGAAAACTCCTCCACCGAAAATATTTGCACATACACCTATTGTGCATCCCGTTGTTAAAAGTGTGCCTATGCCTGTTTTCGTATGGTCTCCTATAAACGAACCTACTTTCATAAGCCCTGTGTTAATCTCTCCTCTTTCGGGCAAAATTACTTTTACCTTCCCATAAGTGTTTTTAAGGTCGGATGTTGTTGTAAGTGCCCCAAGATTCACCCATTCACCAATATAAGAATGTCCAACAAAACCTTCATGATGTTTGTTCGAATAACCTATAAAAATTGATGCCTCGACCTCGCCCCCTATCCTGCAATTTTCACCAAAAGAACAACCTGACCTTATCTTTGCACCGTCAATAACTGTTTTTTTGCGTATAAAACATGGTCCCTCTATTATCGTGGGTGGCTTCAAAATAGCACCTTCTTCAATGATAACAGGACCTTCTTCCTCAAAAATATAAACACCCTGAATATTATATTTCTTTGCTTTATCAAACCCTATCCTCTCAAAATCAGAAATTATAATTTCGCCATTCTTATCCATCAACTCCCAGATGTAATCAAATTTTATTCCTTTGATTTCTATCCTATCAAGTTCCTGTTTTAATTTTTCCAGAAAATCCGCAGTTAAAGGTATATCTAATTTTATCGGCTTTTGTAATGTAAAGCCCACAACTTCATCACCCATTGTATAAACAGCGTTTTTAACATCCGGTAATTTTTCATAAATGATTATCCTTCCCGATATAAAGGTTCCGGAAATTTCCGAATTAACTTTGTGAAACCTGCTAATGGGAAATATTTCCGAATTGTAGATTTTCTGCAATCTTTCACGAAAAGTATAAATTCCGCATAATAAATCAAAAACAGGACGAAAATAGGTCAAAGGCAAAAAATTTTTATATTTGTAATCCTCATATATGTAAATTTTATTTGATATACTCATTGAATTTCTCTCTGAATTCTTTAAGGAATTCGATTACTTCTTCTGCATCTGAGCGCTTTACATCTTCTCCCCAGCCATATCTCGCTATATTACGCAAAGATAGAGCACGATTTAATTTCCTTCCATATTCTTTTGGAAATTCCCCAGATTTTACAAAAAGTTTGCTAAACCTATTTATGACACCAGAGTGTTTTTTAGGAATCTTTCCTTCTTTTTTAATAATCAACACTTTTGCCATTGTTTCTATTGCGTGATATGCAAGGTCAACTGCTATTCTGTGTTCTCCTTCTTCAAATAATTTTTTGGCATTTTCTTCGTATCTGTCTATTATTTCAAATGCAGATTTTATGAAATTTTCACTCAATTTTTTCTCATCCATAGAAAATACCTCCTTTCCATGTTTTTTAATATATTCAATGAAAAATCCGTTAGAAAGATATTTATAAAAAGGCAATATTATGGGTTCTATTCCTTCGTTGTGTTTTATTCCAATATCTATTGCTATCTCGAAGCAAAAATTTTCAAAATTTTTATCTTTTTTAATTGTAAAGATAAGCACATCTATATCGCTATCTTCTGAAGGTGCGCCTTCTACTACACTTCCGAATAAAATCATCTTCGCTATTAGATTTTTGTATTTTGAATTTAAAATTTTTTCCTTGAATTCTTCAAATGTTCTTAATTTTTTCTCTAATATCTCTGTCTGCATCTTCTATTTCTTTTTTCTTTTTTTGTTGATATTCTTTTAACTTTTCTTTCAATTTTTTATCTTTTATTGCCAGTATTTTTATTGCTGCGATGGCGGCAGATTCTGGCTCAAGTATTGTTAAAGGTGCCACTCCCGATGGCATCCTCAGTGACGAGAAGATGTCTGCACCTGCGAATTTATCGCTATATGGCGGACAGGCGATAACAGGATGTAAAGTATTTGCATCAACAAAGCCACTTAAAGCATTGCTCCTGCCTGCAACTGTTATGAAAACTACATCTTCTTCCCCATATTCTCTTATAATTTCAAGCACTTTTTCCGGTGTTTTATGAGCAGAAGCTATCCTCATCACATAATCAACATCAAATTCTTTCAGCACTTTTGCTATCTTCTCACAATGAGATAAATCCGACTTTGAACCCATTATTATAACAACTTTCGCCATCTTATATTTTATGATAAATAAGGAAATGTCAAGCATAAACCCTTCAGGTGATTTCTCTTTCAAATAAAACTTTGCCTTCTTTGAAAATTCTTTTTATAAAGGTGTTGCCCGATTTTTTCATTTTTTCAATCTCTTCCAATGTGTAAGGGAAAACATCTACATCAACAGGGAAATTTTGGGGAATAAAATCTGGTATCCTGTCGATAAATTTTTTATCGGAATTTCTTAAAATTATCAAAAAGTCAACATCGCTTCCAGGAGCATAATCGCCTCTCACAAAAGAGCCAAAAATTACAATTTTTAAAACATTCGCATCTTTTGACAGTTTCCTAATAAATTCTTCTATCGCTTTCTCAACTTTTTCTTCATCAAACTTATAAATTTTCATCATTTGAGTAATTCTTTGCAAAAACGAATTATTTTCTCTGCACACTTTATTGCTTCCTTTGCTTCTTTTTCAGTAAAATAATCACAGGGTGCACCTGTATCAAAACTATTTGGATACCTTGTTGGAATATAAAATTTATCCAGAATTTTAGCACATTCTATTATTTCATCAGAAGGCTTTTCTTTTAAATTCTCAAGAAGTTTTGTAATTGAATGTCCAAAAGCTTCGATGTGATTTTTCTGATATACTGCTTTTATTGCTTTTTCTGCTGATTGCTGAGCCGAAAAACAAGCCCATTCATAATCTTTTGCTTCAATTGAATGTAAAGCATGTTCTAAATCTTTTTCTGCCTGACGAAGCCAGTCCTTTGACCTTTCCATCTTTTAATTTAATCAAAATATTTTAGTGTCAAGTTTTCATAATTTTTAGCCCCTCCTCCCAGTCCCCACCGCCCTCTTGCACACCCCTCTTTCAGTCGGGGTGTTGACCTACAACCCATATGTAATTGGCTCGCTCACGCTCGCATTAAAAATTTTCTTAAATCTTTACCGCAGTTGAAAAGTGCATCCACAACAGATAAATTTGGTATAAATTCGCCGTATAACTGGGGATAAACTGGATGTTTGAAATCCTGAAAGATTAATTTTATGCCTTTCTGTTCAAAAAGTGAAAAATCAAGATAGTAGTAGCCACCTATTCCCGATAAATAAGTATCTGCACCTACTTTTTTGCATATATCTATTAGGCGCTGGGTTCTGGTTGAAGTTACACCTAGTGTCGAAGACCTTATTATCGGGACTTCTATTTCTAACTCTTTTGCGATAAACAAAATGAAATGTATGTTTATATCGCATAAATACTCCCATTCTTTCTGATAGGTTTCTTCGAAAAAGTCCCTGTATTTTTTGAAATATGGTGCTTTTGAATAGTTTGCTATCAGTGCATTCATGTGTTTTCTTCTCCAGTTTACTCTATTGTTGATTTTAACATCGATTATTTTTTGTCCGAAATTATGTATAACAGGTACGGTTATCCATTGCCATCCAGTTGCAGTTTTTATTCTGTTGCGATTCTGCCATTCATTCTTCTTAAATTGCACATCATCGAGCAGGACGAAAACATCGCAATTCATCATCTTATGGAAATAGCCGAGATAGGGCAGATACTGTGGCTGATGAATCGCACAAACCACCTATATTATATCTGATTTTCGATTTATGTCAATTAATTCTTATTCGCCGTAAACTTCCAAGAGATAATTACTTCTTTTTGCTCTCATTTTTTCTTCTCCTTCTTGCTTTTTTTTCTTTTTCCTTTTTATAAATGAGCTTAAAAATATGTTGAAAAGTGTCCAATTTGGTGTTGAGACTATAATTCCAATTTTTAAGTGAATCTATTAGCGTATGTAATTCTTTTCGCAAAGAGTCGTTTCGCTCACAGGTCAAAATTAATTTATCTACACTGGTGTGCAACCTTTTCACAGTTGTAAGCACGCTTTCACTGTGCAATGCGAACTTTTTATTTAATTTTGTTAACTGGCGTTGCACACATTTCACTTTTGCTATATTTGTATTTAGTAAATTATTTAAAGATTGTAAAGAATAGTTCACTTTTTTAATTTGTATCTCAAATGAATTTATAACAGCGTCAATTCTGTCTTTTATTTCATCTCCTGCAAAGTAAATTACAATACTTCCAGTTAATGTTGCTGCTGAGATAGCCATAAGGAAATTTAAAAAGTAGTGTCTTATCTCTTCTTTCGCAGGCTTTTTGGAAAATAATAATATTAAGAACGAGATAAACGCCATGAAAAATATTATCCAGTGGGAATTTGGGAAAGAATTTTTCATTTTGTCCTCCTTTTATAATTTTTCTATTTTCTCACTTAGAAGTCTTCTGGTACATTCTTTTGCCTGTCCACTCAAATTTGTCGACATGACAATCATCACATGCTGCATAGACCTCGGCTTGTCATATCCTCTGCTATGGATTTTAATTTTCAGTGCATACTCCTTAATTTCCTAAATTTCATAGGTGGATGATTCCATCGAATGGGTTTTACACCATTTTGATGCCCTACTTTTAGAGAAATCTTTGAAGATACATTACCATTAGCATCTGTCTTTATGAGATAAACATCCTCTCCACCTGCACCGAAAGAGTAAGTGCGTCCTGCAATTATGTAACCGTCATCCTGTGTCTGCTGAACCGAAAACCCATAATCCTCATCGCTTCCGCCATAAGTTTTTGTCCATTCAACATTTCCGTTTGCATCTGTCTTTATGAGATAAACATCAGCACCACCTGCACCGAAAGAACAGGTGTATCCTGCAATTATGAAACCACCATCCTGTGTCTGCTGAACTGACTTGCCATAATCATAAGAGCTTCCGCCATAAGTTTTAGTCCATTCAACATTACCATAAGCATCTGTCTTTATGAGATAAACATCAGCATAACCTGCACCGAAAGAACAGGTGTATCCTGCAATTATGAAGCCACCATCCTTTGTCTGCTGAACTGAAAAGCCACAATCATAAGAGCTTCCTCCATAAGTTTTTGTCCATTCAACATTACCATTAGCATCTGTCTTTATGAGATAAACATCATACCCACCTGCACCGAAAGACCAAGTTCCACCTGCAATTATGAAGCCACCATCCTGTGCTTGCTGAGCTGAAAAGCCACAATCATCACTGCCTCCTCCGTAAGTTTTTGTCCATTCAACATTACCGTTGGCATCTGTCTTTATGAGATAAACATCATATCCACCTGCACCGAAAGAGCAAGTTTTGCCTGCAATTATGTATCCACCATCCTGTGTCTGCTGAACTGAATAGCCAAAATCATAATCGCTTCCGCCATAAGTTTTAGTCCATTCAACATTACCATAAGCATCTGTCTTTATGAGATAAACATCAGCATAACCTGCACCGAAAGAACAGGTGTATCCTGCAATTATGAAGCCACCATCCTTTGTCTGCTGAACTGAAAAGCCACAATCATAAGAGCTTCCTCCATAAGTTTTTGTCCATTCAACATTACCATTAGCATCTGTCTTTATGAGATAAACATCATACCCACCTGCACCGAAAGACCAAGTTCCACCTGCAATTATGTATCCACCATCCTGTGTCTGCTGAACTGAACAGCCCCAATCATCATCGCTTCCGCCATAAGTTTTTGTCCATGTTATTTGTTCTGTTTGCCCTGAATATATTACAATTTTATGTGTTGATGACCAGTCGGATATTGCACCATTAATGTCCTTTGCCTGTGCTTTTACATAGTAAGTGCCTGTGGATGTGTAAGTATGGCTCATTGATATTGATTGTCCTGATGATACATAAGAGCTCCAGGAAGAAGTGTCTCCATCACCCCATGAAAATCTTATTGCTACATTGTCTTCATCAGGGTCTGTTGCACTTGCTGTGAAAGTTACGCTCTCATTTACCTGTGCACTATCAGGACCCGAAACTACAGGTGCATCTGGTGGGTTATTTAAAGCAATACTGACATTAAATGTGTCATATATTCCTGCAAAAGTCGCTTGTATACTTCCGATAGTTTCTTCTATAACCGGTAGCGCTAATGCTATTGCTTTTAATATTAATATTACTACTGCTGTCAAGACAAATTTTTGTTCTTTTTTACTGACTGCGTCTATTAAATAATTGACTACTGCTTTTAGGACATCGTTACTCAATGTATGAACCATTTCTTCATCATTTTGCTGAGTTATTGCTTTTTCTACTCCTGTTTCTACAATTGATGTTATGATATTTATCCCTGATTCTACAGCTGGTGCTAATACTTGCTGTGTGCCCAACGCTCCTGCTACTGCTCTTACTATTACAAAAATGCTGTTCAGGGCACCCATTGTCTGAACTTTGACAACTAAATCTTTGCAATTTTTATACGCTTTTTGCAATTGGTCTTTATAAAGAGTTTGCTGGATTTCTTCTAATACTGCTTCTATGAAACCTCCGCCAAAGATACCCATTGAGAATTCACCGACAAGGTGGAAGGTGTCAGTCGAATTAGCCTGCAGAGTGTCGCTATAAGAATGCCACACGATGACTGCATCACTCCAATTCCCCGTTAGAGTATTTATTAAATCAATATCAAACAGCTTCTTCGGACGAATTAAAACTATTTTATTTATACTTGTTTGCTTTATCCCTGCCCATCTAAACAATTTGTTTTTAAATTCATATTCATTATCATTCACCTGTGTAATTTCTATTCCTACTCTTTCCTCTGATTTAGCGTGCCCAAGAATTCCTTCAAGATACTTAACTATTGCTTTACGAGAGTTCAATAAATTAAGAGAATCTATATCTCCCAATTTTGGCGAATAGAAATAATAATTTGAGTCTGCGGTGATTATCAATGCTAGCCCAGTGTCTGACATTGTTGCTCTTTCGTTATAAGTGTTTCCGTTTACTATGATAGTAGCATCAGGTACATATATTTCGCCAGTTTCTTCGTCATATTCCACACCTATGTGTTTAACTTTTTTCTTACATCCTACAATTAAAATTAATCCGGTTAAAATTAAAATTGCATACTTTCTCATCTCCCCCTCCTTTTAAACTACTCAAAGAGCACTTACCAAAGCATAATAAAGATGCCAATTAGGAGGCGGTCTTACTTTTAAAATGCTTACAGGGTGATTTTGTGAAAATATACCTCTACGAGAGAGAGAGAGAGTTCAATGTATAGATTTGATTGTTCACATGAAATTATAATGATGATATGAGTGCGTCAAGAAAAAATTTTATTAATTAGAATTCTTTGGGTTTGAAGTTTCTGGGATTTATCAGCCCCATTATGCCTTTTACTGGTTTCATACAGTATAAACCTCTATTTATGGCGTGTTCGTCAACTCCTCTGCTGAATTTAAGTGCGCATACGCAACCTATTACCTTCATTTTTGCATATTCATCGAAATATTTCCTGAAATCTTCCTTTAAAAATTCGATAAAATCATCTATTTCTTTGCGCGATTTGAATTGCACCTGAGTTTCCACTACGATGATATAAGGTTTGCCATTTCGTCTTGCCTTTATCAAAAGGTCGATTTCTTTTTTCTTGCCATTGTATTTTCCCCAGATATTGGGATAGGCACCAAGCACTTCAAACCCTGCTTCTTCAAATTTTTCTTCAACCTGTGGTTCACTTAGGGCTTCCGGTATCTTGCCAAATGAGCGATTGAGACCACCAACATTGTCAGATAAATCTTTGATGAGCTTTTGTAATTCTTTCATACCTTTATCTGTCTCTTTTAATTGCTTATCCGTCTTTTTTTGAGATTCTCGCAATTTATCTATTTCTTTGTCTGTTTTTCTTAATTGCTCATCTGTTTTCTTTTGTGCTTCTCGCAATTTGTTTATTTCTTCCGATAATCTCTTTAATGCTTCCCAGAATTTTTCTTCAGCATTCATCTTTTTATTTTAATGGATTTCTTTATTTGTCAACTTTTAATGCGAGCGTAAGCGAGCCTATTACATAATGGGTTGATATGTCAGCCCATTATGGTGTTTGGGTTGTGGCAGGGGTTGTGGCTTTATTTGCTGTTTGCGTATTTTAGCGGTAGGAGTGGGCTGACTTAATCGGGAAGGTGGGGACAGCGGAGGAGGGGCTAATTAATTCCTTATATAACTTATCTGTTAAACTAAGCATCCTTTTTACCGTTAAATATCTTTTTGCATATTCTCTGCCTGCTTTTCCCATTTTCTCTCTTAATTTTTCGTCTTTCAACAATTTTATTATCGCTTCTGCAAGGGCTTTATAATCTTTTGGCGGAAAAAGTATCCCTGTTTCTCCATCTTTTACGATGCTTTTTAACCCACATACTTTGCTTGCTACAACGGGCAAACCTGTAAGCATTGCTTCTGCAACTGCTCTGCACATACCTTCATTTAAAGAAGGCATAACAAAAATATCACTTTCATAAAGTATTTCCGATACATCTCTGCAAAATCCCCTGAATTCAAAATTTTCATAAACACCGAGTTCTTTTGCCAGATCTATTAATTTTGGACGCAAATGCCCGTCACCGCATATTATGAATTTCGCGTCGGGGAAATGTCTCAGGACAAAAGGGCTTGCTTTTACCAAATATACATATCCTTTTATCTCAACCAATCTTCCGACCGATAATATTCTGGGATTTTCTTTTATTTTGTAATTTTTCTTTTCTTTGAAGTTTTCTTCTATTCCACTTGGTATTACTCTTACCTTTTCTTTCTTTACTGTTCCAAATTTTATCAATTCTTCTGCTTCGCCATCTGATAATGCACAAACTCTATCTGCAAAGTAATTTGCTATTTTTTCGAGCAGTATGAAAATTTTTGTCAAAAATTTATTGAAATATCCATAAAAAATATGGCCGTGTGGTGTGTAAACGCATTTCACAGGCAGGAAAGCACAGGCAATTCTGCCGAGGAAGCCTGCTTTTGATGTGTGTACATGGACGATTTTTGGCTTTTCTTTTTTTATCAATTTATAAATTTCAATTAGTGCGAGTAAATCCTTTAAGGGTGATATTTCTCTTTTTAGATTTTTTATTTTTAACACTTTTACATTTGATTTTATTTTTATTTCTCCTGCTGCTATTAGCTGGTGATAAGGTGGAGATGGGAGTAGTGATGCGGTTAGGAGGGTATTTTTTGCTGAACCTCCTTCATCAAAGCGTGTGATGAGATGGAGGATTTTGATTTTATTCATATTCTTTGAAGCGTTTACTATTTGAACCCATTCCATGCACAAATAATATAGGATACGGCTTATAAGGCTCGGCAAATATACCAAAAGAGGTAAATATGAAAAGAAAAACATACCTTTTCATTGTTCACCTCCTTGTATTTTATCTTTAAGATACCATTTATTGGTACCATCTCTCTTAATAACAAAATAACCATTTTTATCGCAGCCAATAAGCCACTCGCCATCTGGCGACCATCGAAACGAAGAAGCTTCGAAAGATTTAAATCTGAGAGTCAATATAGAATCAATATGAAGGATCAAAAATCCATGCTCCATATTACTCCACTCTTCTAACTTCCATTTAGAACCAGAAACAATTAAAGAATCTAGAGGCCCCCAATCTACTCCACTTCCTCCTATTATTGCAATTACTGTGTCTCCAATTGTATCTCTGGAAAAAGAAAAGAGAATATTTCCGGTAATGTCAGTTATTATTAAACCTGTAGATGTAAGATAAGATATCAAATTATTCTCATTGCCCCACGCTGGCTGATTTGCCTCTTCATCTTCCGATATTTGATGGTCATTTGAGCCATCCCTGTTCATTATCCATATCCCTGAATCCGGCTTTTCATAAACTATTTGAGATGCGTCTGGTGAGAAATCAGGATTTATACCCGAACCAATCTTCTGCAATCCACTACCATCTCTCCTTATCACATAAATCTCACGATAAATATTATCACTGAAAACTATCCAGTCCCCTGCACTAGAAATTGCTCCTATTCCTCCTGGCCTGTCCCAGAGATAACAAATTTCCCTCAAACCCGTCCCGTCATAATTTATCTCACATAAATAAAACTCATCGCTCTTAACATCAGCACGCTCCGAAATAAATGGCGGTATCTTCTCACACTGCCATGTGATAACCTCCTTCACAAATACAACTTTATTATTAGATGTCCAGTTGGCAGCAGTTACATATACACCTGTCTCTGTCCAGCGCTTAATACATCCTGTAACCATAAAAACAATCATAAAACTGATAATCAATCTACGCATACAACATCTCCCCTTTTACTACCCCCACGGGTCATCCATATTCACCACCTCAAGAAAACACTTGTTGGGAAAACGAGCACGAATCTTTTCTTCGGGAACTGAATCCCGATTGGTAGTAGGAGTATAAGTAGGGTCTAACCCCTGTTCTTTCTCCCACTCGTACCATCTCCATGCGTATGGTTGCATCAGGGGGAGAAAGTGTCCAAATGTTTTGTTTTCATCCCAATCTATAATGCTATCCGTAAATTTGCCCCAATTGAGCCATTTTGGAAAAGTATCACATACCACACCCCAGCGTTTACTATTTGAACCCATTCCATGCACAAATAATATAGGATACGGCTTATAAGGCTCGGCAAAAATCACAGAACCTAAAGTCATGAAAAAAGCAAAAACATACCTCTTCATTTTTCACCCCCTTCTAGTTTGTCTTTAAGATACCATTTATTAGTGCCGTCTTTTTTTATCACAAACCAAGAACCATCATAGGCAATGAACCATGAACCATCGGGACTTGGGTTTATTCCTTGACCACTTCTAATACTCAAAGAATCTATAGTTGAAGATATGATATCAATTTTAATGCCTTGCATATATTGAGTACAATAAATTATATTGGTCTCACTTGCTGACCACCGTGGATATTCCATTAAAGGGTAAAATCTTAAGCTGTCTCCTGTAAAGCTTATGATATGTACTCCCCATTTCCTTGGAACATTCACGTATCGCACATATGCCACCAGCGTATCATCTGGGCTCCATGCTGGGTATTTTGCGTCCGGGTCGGGCACTATGCAGTGGTCTCCGCTTCCATCCCTGTTCATTATCCAAATACCTGAATCTGGCTTCTCGTAAACTATCTTTTCCGCATCTGGTGAGAAATCTGGGTTTATGCCATGCCCCACTTTCTTCAAACCTGTACCATCACGCTTTATTATCCATATCTCCTGATATTTGTTATCACTGAAAACTATCCAGTCACCTGCACTCGAGAGACAACCTATACCTCCTGCAGGTCTATCCCACAAAAGACATATCTCTTTCAAACCCGTGCCATCCGCATTTATCTCATACAGATAAAACTCACGCCTCTTTATATGAGCATTCTCGGCCCCTATCGGAGGTATCCTCTCACACCTCCAGTAAATCACTTCTTTAACAAACACAACTTTATTATCACTCGTCCAATTAGGAGCATGAATTTTAACATCAATCTCAGTCCAGTGTTCACAACTTAATAAAAATATCATTAAAATTATTATTAACTTTGTCCACCGCTTAACACATCCCGCCATAAAAATCACAAAACCAGCAATTAATCTACGCATAAAGCGCATTTTCTCTATTATTCTTTATTTTGTTCATTTGCTTCTTGATTTTTCACTTCTATAAGTATCTTTGGCAATATTTCTCCTGCTTTGCCGTAGATTGATACATCTGCTACTTGGGATACTGGTGTGGGTTCAAGGTTTATTTCTATTACTTTTGCTCCTGAATCTTTTGCTACAAAAGGTAAATGTGCTATGGGGTAAACAACTGCTGAAGTTCCTATTGACATGAGGCAATCGCATTCTCTTGCTAATGTAAAGCTCTCATCGATATAGCGAACGGCTTCGCCGAACCACACCACATCAGGGCGAATAAGTCCTCCGCAATCGCATCTCGGTACCTCTTTTTGCTGAATATCGCCATATAGCTTTCCGCATCTAAAACATCTGTTCCTGAAAATGTTGCCATGCACTTCGTAAAGATGTTTTGAGCCTGCTCTTTCATGCAACCCATCCACATTTTGTGTTATCAAATAAAAATCCGGGGAAATTTTTTCAAATTCAGAAAGAGTGTAATGGGCGGGATTTGGCTTTGCCTTCCTTATTATCTCTCTTCGCCAGTTGTACCAATCCCATACGAGCTGTGGATTGCGCATGAATGCCTCGGGAGTGGCAAGTTCTTCAGCTCTGTAATTACGCCACAAACCATCTTTGCCACGAAAAGTAGGGATGCCACTTTCGGCAGATACCCCTGCACCTGTAAGTGCAACGATTTTCTTCGAATTTTTTAAAATTTCTGCTACTCTTTTTATTAAATCATCCATATATTACGATGCCTCCTTTTACTGCTCGATTCACTATGCCGAGTTGCTCTTTTTTCACATTAAATTCTTCTTCTGTATAACACAGGACATCAACAGGTTCATCAAAATCCACTTCAAGTAATACTTTTTCAATCCTTTCTAAAAAATTAATTCCTTTGAATTTATTCGAAACTATTATTAAATCAATATCACTTTCTTTTATATTTTCTCCATGTGCAATTGAACCAAAAATTATTACTTTTTTGGGAGAATAGAGATTCAAAATTTTTGCTAAATATTTGTCTTTGAAATTTTTTATTCTTTCAGATTCTTTTATTTCTTTTCGCATGTGGAGCGGGCAACGGGATTCGAACCCGCGACCCCCAGCTTGGGAAGCTGGTGCTCTACCCCTGAGCTATGCCCGCACATAATATTATATTCAAAATTTATCATTGTCAAGTAATTAATTTAAATATAAGAGCACTCAAAAGAGCGGAAACAGGAAGTGTTATCAGCCACGCATAAATTATCTGGCGTATAACCCGTAAGTTGAGCGCCTCTATCCCCCTCACAAGCCCAATACCTATAACTGCACCAACGCATGCATGCGTGGTGGAAACAGGTAAACCAAGTTTTGATGCAAGTAAAACAGTTGATGCTGCACTGAAATCAATGCAGAAAGCACGAGAATTACTCAAATGTGTTATCTTAAAGGCAATCGTCCTTATAACTTTGTAGCCCCAGGTGATAATGCCAATTGCTATCCCCAATCCCCCTATTAGCAAAATATATAAAGGGACTTCGGCTTTTAAACCGAGTTTGCCTGTTTTTAAAATCATCAAAACACCTGCAAGTGGTGAAACTGCGTTCGCAACATCGTTTGCACCATGTGAAAAAGCAATATAACAGCTCGTGAGAACCTGAAGGCGACGAAAGAACTCTTCAACATCATCGCCCCTCAAAGCAATCCTTCTCATCACAAAATAGCCAATCACACCCGATATAAAGCCAACAATCCCGGATATCAAAAAGGTAAATTTTGTATCACCAAGGCGCTTGCCAAGTGGTGTCTTGAAAAATATAGCAAGAGTGAATATGAAAAAAGTAATCCCCGAAATATAAGGAGAGAACTTTAAAGCACTTTCTACAGGATTTTTCTTCTCAAGCACAAATTTTCTTACAATTTGAAAGATGCAAAATGCAAGGAAAATTGCGAAAACAGGAGAGATAACCCAGCTCAAAACGATTTGCAAAACTTTCTTCCAGTTAACGATATGAACACCGCCTGCAACAAGCCCAAATCCCATTATAGCGCCAACAACAGAATGGGTGGTGGATACAGGCATCTCCCTCCATGTAGCAACAGTAACCCATATACTCGCAGCAAGTAAAGACGATAAAAAGCCAAGCATTATTTTATACGCCTCAATATTCGCAGGATTTATTATCCCTTTTCTCATCGTTTCAACAACATGTGAGCCAACGAAAACAGCACCAACAGTATCGAGTACAGCAGCGATTACGAGTGCCTGACGCAAAGTTATTGCATGTGTGCCAACAGCAGTTGACATGGAATTTGCAACATCATTCGCTCCAATATTCCAAGCCATATATAGTGCGAGGAGAATCGCCAGGGAAAGGATTAGAAGATGCATTACCTCGCTATCATTACCCTTATCTGGTCGCCTGCGTTCGCAGCGTGGTCTGCTATCCTACCCAGTAGCACATTCAAATGCAAAAATACAAAAGTAGCCCTTGGGTCTAATTTTGCTTTAAAGATTGTTTTGCCAATTTCTCGCTCAATTAAATCTGTTTCATCTTCTTTATCATGAACTTCTTTTAAAATTTCTTTAACTTCTTTTCTCAATTTCCTCTTTAAAAATGGATGACGCAAATATTCAATCCCAAGTTTTAATGCTTTGATTGTCAACTCAACTGTTTCTATATCACGCTCAAGCAGTTCAAACAATTTATCCTGAATTAACTTTGGAATTTTTTCCTCACAAAGTGTAAGCCATACACAAATATCCTGTGCACAATCAATAACTGCATCAAGCTCTTTAAGGCATGTCAAAAGGTCACCTTTATCAACAGGTAGCCATATATATTTATGCAGATGATTTCTTATATTTCCTTTTATGTAATCTGCTTCTCTCTCAATTTCGTAAATTTTTTCTATCAGGGGTTCGGCTTTTTCGACTTCTCCTTTGTCGTAAAGTGAAAGGACATCTTTTAACAAACGAATGCCTTCGAGTACTTTTTCACCGTGATGCAATAATCCTTCAAATGGCGACCTCCTTATAAGCTCTTTAAGCGGTGCTCTCATCGAATTATTTTATCAGGATAATAAAAAAGTCAAGAAAAAAATTGACAAAATTTGATTTTTGATAAAATTTTTGAGGGGGGTAAAATGGGTGTACCAAAAGAAATTGTTGAAAAAGTTGAAAAATTGAGAAAAGAAATAAGATATCACGATTACAGATATTATGTGCTTAATGACCCTGTTATTTCGGATTACGAATATGATATGCTGGTTAAAGAATTGAGGGAACTCGAAGAAAAATATCCAGAACTTGTGACTCCTGATTCACCTACACAAAGAATAGGCGACCAGATTGTTGGTGGTTTCCCGGAAGTTGAACATAAAATACCCATGTTAAGCCTCGATAATACATATTCAAGGGAAGAACTGCTTGAATGGCATAAAAGGGTTGTGAGGGAACTGGGTGAAGAGCCAGAATATGTTGTTGAGTTAAAAATCGATGGCTTTGCCATAAGTTTAGAATATCGTGATGGTAAACTCTTTAGAGCTTCAACAAGAGGAAACGGTTATATCGGTGAAGATGTTACACCAAATGTGAAAACGATAAAGAGTGTCCCACTTGTTCTTCTTACAGATGAATTCAAAGATATTGAAGTTAGAGGCGAAATTTATATGACAAAAGAAGCATGGAGAAAATTAAATGAAGAAAGAGCAAAAAGAGGAGAACCTATTTTTGCCAATCCAAGAAATGCAGCAAGTGGCTCGATAAAGTTACTTGATCCAAAAGAAGTGGCAAGAAGAAAACTTGATATTTTCATACATTCTGTTGCTGAACCCGTTAAATATGATAAACACTGGGATATGCTACAGGCGTTGAAAAGAGCAGGATTTAAAGTAAATCCTCATATGAAGCTTTGTAAATCAATAGACGAAGTCCTTGAGTATTGTGAATCATGGATTCCAAGGAGAGATGAGTTAGAATATGAATTTGATGGTATGGTGGTAAAAGTCAATTCTTTTGAGCAGCAGAAGAAACTTGGTGCTACTGCGAAAGCTCCTCGCTGGGCAATAGCGTATAAGTTCCCTGCAAGGCAAGCAACAACAAGGCTTATTGATGTTAAATGGCAGGTGGGTAGAACGGGCGTTGTGACTCCTGTAGCGGTGCTCGAACCCGTGCAGGTTGGTGGTGTAACAATATCTCGAGCAACTCTTCACAATGAAGATGAAATAAGGAAAAAAGGGTTAAAAATAGGTGACTGGGTATTTGTTGAGAGAGCCGGTGATGTGATACCAGAAGTTGTGAAGCCAATTCCTGAGAGACGAACCGGTGAAGAAAGAGAGATAGAAGTGCCAAAAGTTTGCCCTGTATGTGGACAGCCGATTCATCGACCACCTGGGGAAGCGTATTGGCGATGCGAGAATGTACGCTGTCCTGCACAGGTAAGGGCAAGGATAGTACATTTTGCATCGAGAAATGCTATGGATATTGAGGGACTCGGGGAAAAAGTGGTTGATTTGCTCGTTGGAAGAAAATTAATTCAGGATTTCGGCGACCTTTATTATCTAAAAGCAGAGCAAATCGCAATTTTACCACAGATGGGTAAAAAATCAGCATACAATTTGATAAGAGCAATCGAAAAGAGTAAACAAAATAATCTCGATAGATTAATTTTTGCACTTGGAATAAGAAATGTAGGCAAAGAAACAGCACGCTTACTTGCACAGAGGTTTAAATCGCTCGATAATTTGATGAAAGCGAGAATCGATGAATTAAGCACGATAAGCGGGATAGGTCCTGTTGTTGCACAAAGCATTTATGATTATTTCAGAAACGAAGAAAATTTAAAAGTAATTGAAAAATTGAGGAGAGCAGGCGTCAATTTTGAATGGAAAGAAGAAGTTAAAAAAGGTCCAAAACCTTTGCTCGGAAAGACCTTTGTATTTACAGGAGAATTAGAAAGTTACACAAGGGAAGAAGCCCAAAGAAAAGTTATAGAGCTGGGTGGCAGGGTTACATCTTCTGTTAGCAGATTGACGGATTATGTTGTGGTTGGTAAAAATCCTGGTTCCAAATATCAAAAAGCTTTAAAACTCGGGATAAAGATAATCAACGAAGAAGAATTCAAAAAGATGATAGGCGAATCATCCTAAAATTCCCATTTTTCTTTCATCCATTCTATCAGTTCCTGTTGTCTTTTGTCAATTTCATTTTTTGAAAATGTCTCAAATTCTGCCAATTTTTGCTGACATTTAAAGATTGATTTTTGATAGCAGGAATATTCTTTACTTTTACATTTCTTTTTTTCTTCAAATGGTTTGTTTCCCATGCTTGAATTCCAGGACTTCGAACATAACACTAAATTACCCAATCTATGCACATAGTTCTCAAATTCTTTATCATCTTTTAAATCTTCAGGTCTATGTTCTTTGCTTAATCCTTGTGCTAATATATGTTCTATTGTGTATTTTTCGCTCAGTATTTCTTTGAGAGATATCGATAAAGGTTCGCCTTCCTCTTCCCTTAACTTTAATTCATACTGATAAAAAATATATCTTATATCTTGAGAAGAATGTCTGTTGTAAAAATTCTCGCTATTTAATTCATTGATTAAATCTTTTTGAGGTACATAGCTCATAGCACTATCTTTGATTTCTTTCAAGGCATCGTTTATGCTTTTTTCACCTTTAAAAATCTCATGTGCTAAATTGTAAAGAGAACTGATTCCTGTGTCCGATCGCTTATTTCCTATCAAAAATACCCTGAATATGAATTTTTCTATTGCTTCTAAAATTTTAGTGAATTCTCGTTTAATTTCTTTATCTTTTTCATTTTCTTTTTTAATTTTAATCCATGTGGATATAATTAGTGGATAAAAATTTCCCACCCTGCCGAGATAAACAATGTATTTTAATTCATTGAATTCATTTATTTTATCAACAAAAATTTCTTTGAAAGCATAAAACACCTGTTCTAAAGACTCAACATAGTTTTTCACTTTGTTTAATAGCTCATCCTTATTTTTTGACATTAAATTGCGGAAGTGCGTTTTCAATTTATCAATATACCTGAAGCTACCTTTATAATCGCCGTCAAACCACAGTACCCAGTGATACCTTTGTATATCATCCTCTTTTACATTTTTATTATATTCTTCATTATATTTTTCAGTTATTTCTTCAATGTAACGGTATATTTTTCCAAATTTTTCTTCAATATTCTCTAATAATTTTGCATTTTTATGAGACATATAAACAAGGTACATTAAGAAGCTTTTAGTTTTTTCAAGGTTGCTTAAAAGTTTTCCTCTGTCATTTATTGTTTCAAACATAAGCATTGCGTCACCTTTTTCTTTTACTGTATAAACTAATACTCTTGTTTTTCCCAATTTAGAGATAAGATTTTCAATTTCGGATATAGATAAATTAGCTAATTTTTCTTTAAAAAATTGTTTCGCTCTTTTCAGCCTTCTTTGAGAAGGTGTTATCGTTTCATCGGGATACTCCTGTCCCTCAATTATATAATTTTTAAAAAACTGATTGTCTTCTCCTAAAAGTTCTAATTTTAAAAATCCCTCTTCCTCAATGTAATGTTCCTTTAGTTTTTTAATCTGTTTTTCTAAATTTGGCTCTTTTTCCTTTTTGCTTTTCAAAATTTCAATCGCTGATTTTATGAATATGCAAACGGTGGTGAGCCTTTGTTGCCCATCAATTACTTCATATATTTCAAATTCCCAAAAACTCTTTTTTCTTTTTTCACCTGTTTCTCTTAAAAGTATAGTCCCCATAAAGTATTCTTTTTCGTTATCTATATAAAAAAGGTCATTGTAAAAATCTTCTAAATGTTTATCTTCCCAAGCGTAATTTCTTTGATAGCCCGGAATGGAAAAAATTCTGTATCCTTTAAATAGCTGATTTAAAGAATAAATCCCATCGTTCATTTTTATTTCTTCACTGATTTATTATAACTGTATTTTGGATTTGTCAATGGGAATATGCTAAAAATTGATTGACAAAATTGAAAAATGATTAGAATAATTAAAAGGAGGCGACATGATTAAGGAATATTCTACAGTTGCAGATATTGCTGGACCTTTGATGATAGTGGAAGGAGTTGAAGGAGTGGGTTATGGTGAGATTTGTCATATTAAGTTGCCGGATGGCGAAATAAGAGCAGGTCAGGTTCTTGAAGTTGATAAAGACAAAGCACTGGTGCAGGTATTCGGTGGCACAAGAGGAATTGATATCCAAAATACTCGTGTGAGATTTCTTGGAAAAGGACTTGAACTTCCGCTTTCGCTTGATATTCTTGGCAGGGTTTTCAATGGTCTTGGTGAGCCGATAGATGGTGGTCCTGATATTGTTCCCGAGGTTGTTCGTGATATTAATGGTGCACCGATAAATCCGTCTGCCAGGGCTTATCCAAATGAATTTATACAAACAGGTATTTCTGCGATTGATGGTTTAAACACACTTGTAAGAGGTCAGAAGTTGCCGATTTTCTCAGGTTCGGGTCTGCCACATAATAAACTTGCTGCTCAAATCGCTCGTCAAGCAAAAGTTCTTGGCGAAGCAGAAAAGTTTGCAGTTGTATTCGGAGCTATGGGAATAACACATGAGGAAGCAGATTTCTTCATTCAGGATTTCACAAAAACAGGGGCAATTGAAAGAGCTGTTCTCTTCATAAATCTTGCGGATGACCCGGCAATTGAGCGACTTGCTACCCCAAGAGTGGCACTTACTGCTGCGGAATACCTCGCTTTTGATAAAGAAATGCATGTACTCGTTATACTCACTGATATGACGAATTATTGTGAAGCATTGAGAGAAATATCAGCTGCAAGAAAGGAAGTGCCGGGTAGAAGAGGATATCCTGGTTATATGTATACTGACCTTGCAACAATTTATGAGAGGGCAGGGAGAATAAAAGGCAAGCGTGGTTCTATAACTTTGATGCCAATTTTAACGATGCCAGAAGACGATAAAACACATCCAATTCCAGACCTTACAGGATATATCACAGAAGGTCAAATTGTTTTATCAAGGTCATTACACCGAAAGAAAATATATCCACCTGTTGATGTGCGTGAATCACTATCAAGATTAAAAGATAAAGGAATAGGTCCTGGTAAAACAAGAGAAGACCATTCTGACCTTTTCAATCAGTTACTTGGAAACTATTATAGAGGAAAAGAAGCACAGGAACTTGCCCTTATTCTGGGAGAAGCAGCTTTAACGGAAATCGATAAGCTGTATGCAAAATTTGCAGATGAATTTGAGCAAAAATATATAAATCAGGGAGAATATGAGGATAGACCTATTGAACAGACATTAGACCTTGGCTGGCAATTACTAACGATGTTTCCATCGAGGGAATTAAAGCGTATAAGACCTGAATTTATAGAGAAATACTGGAGGAGGTTCAAAGGTGCGTCTGCAAGTTAATCCAACACGAATGGAATTATTAAGATTAAGAAAGAGATTGGCACTTGCAAAGCGTGGTCACAAATTATTAAAAGATAAGCAAGATGAGTTAATGAATAAATTGCAGATTTTGATAAAAAAGGTAAAAGAGTTAAGGGAAAAAGTTGAGAAGGAGCTGGAAGAATCAATAAAAAGGGTGTTATTCGCAAGGTCATCAACAGAGCCCGAATTTCTTGAATCTGCTCTTTTAATTCCGAGGAAAGAATTGAGCTTCAAAATTGAATATGCGTATTTACTGAATGTAAAAATTCCACGGTTTGTAAAAGAAGTTAAAGGTGAGATGATATGTTATGGACTGGCTATGACACCGCCGGAGCTGGATGCTGCACTTTTATCCATGGAAAAGGTACTGGAAGATTTGATAACACTTGCAGAATACGAGAAGGCACTTGAATTACTTTCGTATGAAATTCAGAAAACGAGACAAAGAGTAAATGCCCTTGAATATGTGTTAATTCCGGCACTCGAAGAAACCATAAAATATATAACTTTTAGATTGAGCGAAATGGAAAGAAGTAATTTAAGCAGATTGATGAGGATAAAGGAGATAATAAGGGGTGAGTAAAGTTGAAGAATACATTAAGGAAGCCAAAAAGTATCTTTCTGTAGCAAAGAAGGAGATAGCTGAGTGGCACAGGGATGGCAGGATTGAACTTGGGGTTGATGGCTGTGATAAGGGCTGGCTATCTTTTCATCTTGCACTAAAGGCATATTTTTTGAAGAAAGGTGTTAAAGAGGAGGATTTGCCCGAAACCCATAGAGGTATAAGATATTTTTTGAGAAAATACGGAACGGATGATTTAATGAAATCTTATCGTGCATTTCGTGATATTTTGCATGTTGAAGGATATTATGACAGGAGTCCTGATTATGAAGATGTAAATCAGGCGTTAAAGGAGATTGAAAAATTTATAAAAAAGATTGAAAGCGGGAGGTGAGATGCATTTCTTTTTTGTATTACTTTTTATCTTTAATATGCCTCCCCATCCAAGGCTATGGGATAAAATAAAAAGAGGAGAAATAAAAGTTCCGAAAACATTTTACAGGGATAGTGATAGAAAATATTTTGGGATAGAAAAAGCACCTCCTGAAACAATGAGGGCTATAGTTTTGCTTGCAGAATTCCCTGACCAGCCTGCTCAGGTTCCACCCGAATTTTTTGATAGCTTGCTGTTTATTCAGAATCATTTCCGAAACGGTAATCTCTGGGAATACTATAAAGAGGTAAGTTATGGTAAGTGCATAGTTACAACGGAAGATTTGCCGAGTCAAATAGGCTGGCTTATGATGCCTCAGAATTATAGTTATTATGCAAATGGGCAATATGGATTTGGTAGTTATCCTCAAAATGCGCAAAAACTTGTAGAAGATGCGATTGTTGCAGCAGACCCTTATGTTGATTTTTCCAGATATGATATAGATGGCGATGGATATGTTGATGCTTTATTTGTAGTGCATACAGGACCGGGTGCAGAATATACGGGAAGTGAAGATGATATCTGGTCACATGCATGGTATACTCATCAGCCTATCTCAGTGGATGGGGTATATTGTTACAGATATTCAATGGAACCTGAATATTATGCGTATCCTGGTGATATGAAGGTGGGGGTATTTGCTCATGAGATGGGGCACAGTGTTTTTGGTTTGCCTGATATGTATGATTATGATTATGACTCCGAAGGTCTTGGTTACTGGTCTTTGATGGCAGCAGGAGCATGGGGAGGTGGTGGAAGGAGTCCTGCTCATCCCGATGCATGGTGCAGATATAAAATGGGCTTTTTAAATGTCATTAGCATAAAAATTAATCAAGCGAGAATCAAAATTTATCCCGTTGAAGATTCATCCATATGTTATAGATTGTGGAAAGAAGGAGAAATGACATCCCAGTATTTTTTGGTTACTTACAGGAAAAAGAAAGGATACGACCAGTATGTTCCTGGTGAAGGTTTATTAATTTATCATTGTGATGATAATATGTCATATTACGGGAATGACTATCAATGGATTGAAGGCGAAAGTGATGCAGGTGCTCTTCATTATTTATGTGCTCTTGAGCAGGCAGATGGAAATTTTGACCTTGAAAGAAATAGAAATGCAGGTGACGCAGGTGACCCATGGCCCGGTACTTCAGGAAAATATGTTTTTGATTCTTTAAGCTATCCAAGCTCTAAAGATTATCATTACAATAACACAAAAGTTAAAATCGAAATACTTGAATACAATGAAAATTATGTGCTTACGAATTTATACATCGGGGTAAATCCTTTGAAAGTGCTTCCGGATACCCTCGTATTCACGGATACTTCTTTATCAGGGACAGTTAAAGTTACAAACCTTATATGTGATACAATAAAAATTGATAGCATAATATCTGATTCGCAATGGGTCGCTGAGATAACACCACAGAATTTACAGATTCTACCTTATGAAACCAGTAACATTTTTATAAGAGTAGATACAAATTTAACTTCCAGAAGGATAACTTATTCTCGTTGTAAATTTTATTTTTCCGGAAAATATGAAGGTAAAGTTTTCAGCATTTTAAAATTGAGACTCAAAGCCCCTTTAATCGCAATATCACCTGATACTTTATTTATGAAAAATAGAGCCCGAGGTAAAATAATTGCAAAATCTGTAGGAGAATTAAATCTCGAATGTGATACTATAATCCCGAACACAAACTTAATAACGCAAATATCACCTTATAAATTTATGTTACCACCTGGAGATTCCATTGAGATTTTACTTGAAATCGATACTTCAAAAATTGACACAGGGAGATATCTCCTCTCAATGACATTGCATACGAATGACGCTATAAAAGAAGAAAGAGAAGCTTTTATAAAATTAATAAAAGCAAATGCATTGATTGAATCATATCCCGGTGAAATTATTTTTGATATAACAGACCAGCCCGAAGTTAGTAAAAATCTGTATATAAGAAATTCCGGAAACGATACCATGTATATTGATACTATTTACGCTGATGTGTCGTGGCTAAAATCTATTACTATGTTTTCGTCAATGGTGTTACCTGGTCGTTACATCAGGATAACCCTTACTGCAAGCGTGGAAGGTCTTGAGACAGGCACATATTATGGCAAACTTTATATCGTCACAAATGCAAAAAACGAGCCCATCCATATAAAAAATTTAACTCTAAATGCTTATTCAATTTCCGAAAAAAATTTAAGGAATACGAAAATTAAAATTCAGAATATTTGCTGGAAAAAAATCAGAATAATTTCTGAAAAAGATTTGAATGTTAAAATTTATGATATTACAGGAAAATGTTTATTCAACGGAATAATAGAAGATGTGTCAAAATTAAATTTACCTTCTGGTGTTTATTTTGTAAAAATTCCGAAATACGGGATTAGGGAGAAAGTGATACTCCTTCGGTGATGGGCGAAAGCATTTTGCAGAAGATAGTATCCGCAGGATACGGAAAAATTTTCACAATTTTTTTGATATCAATGTTGCCAATCGCAGAGTTAAGGGGAGGAATACCTGTTGGATTACTTATCTACAAATTACCTTTAAAAATAGTACTCCCCGTAGCAATAATTGGAAATTTAGTGCCTGTTATTCCGCTTCTCTTGTTTTTAAAGAAATTGATAGATTTTTTCAGCAAATATAAAATTTTCCGTGGTTTTATAGAGCGTGTGATAAGGCGTGCTGAACGGCAATCTGATGTTGTACAGCGTTACAAGACACTTGGATTGGCTGTTTTTGTGGGAATACCGCTTCCTGTTACAGGTGCATGGACAGGCAGTCTGGTTGCTGTTTTAACAGGTCTCGGTTTTAAGCGCTCAATCATCGGAATAATAATAGGTGTGCTGATTGCCTCTGCCATAGTTTCGACACTCTGTTTGTTAGGGAAATGGGTCGCTACATTGCCATCGTCTGCATGATACTCGCATGTTCCCGTCCTCGATTTATACCATGGGAAAAGCAACCCGAATTTCCGTCAAAAAAGCCGGATTTGGAATTTGAAAATATACCCAAAATTTCTTTAACTTATGATACTTCTGGTTATGTGAAAATAGTTAGAGATTCAATTGAAGCCATCAAAAATATGATAGAGGATTTTTCGGAAATGCTTCCGATTGACATAAATTGTGCAGAGCCAAGTTATTTTATGGGAGAATGGCAGTGGAAAATTACTCATTGCGATACCCAATGGAAAGTTATTTCTTACAAATCTTCGGATTACACTTATAAATGGAAAATTTACAAAGATACATCTGTTTATTGTGAGATTTTACATGATACATCTTACAATGTTGGTGATTTTTGGTTTTTATCACCAGAATTATGCTGGCACTGGAAATATACAGATAGTTTAAATGTGTGGAATTATGATACACTCTTGCAGATAGAATGGAAAAATATAGGTTGCGATACTTTGTGGGTTGAATTTTGGGTAAATGGCAGATACAGGAGGGTTTTAAATTATAATGGCTGTGGTGAGGCACTTGTTACGATGGGAGCTCAGAGGTGGATTTGGGTATGGTGGCACTCCGATGGCACAGGCAGATACTGGGTGCATGATTATCCATCACAGGTTGACCTCTGGGGCACTTTTCCATAAAAACCAAATTTTTGTTGACACTTTTACATCACAATTAAAATTAATAAAAAGTAAGGGAGGGGTGTATGAGAAAATGTTTATTTGTATTGGTTTTTGCGTGGGGTACAATCTATGGCAAAGTATGGGTGGTTGACACCAGCGGTGCCGAAGGTGATTCACTTCAAAAATATATCAATATAGCACATGATTCAGCAGTAGCATTTGGAAGAATTGACACTGTTTTAGTAAAGAATGGGACATATCATTTGTTTTTCCCGGATACGATGGGTTTAAGAATGAGAGATTCAGTTCATTTAATAAGCGAAGGAGGGGCTGCTAATTGTACATTAACTGCTGTGTCAAATGATGGCAAGGACACTTCATGGCATGTAATTTTCTGTAGCAATGTTACAGATGTAGCTTTGATTAAAGGTTTTACTATTAGAGATGGACATGCAAAAGGTCCTCTCGTGTGGGGCAAATGGGGCACTTGGGGAGCGGGAATTTTTTTATATGCATCCACAGTGGTAATTGAAGATAATGTCATAGAAAATAACTTTTCGGAAGGGCATGGCGCCGGCATATTTGCACTTTCTTCCTCTTGTGTTATTACGAAAAATGTTATTCGTTATAATATAGCAAATTCTGGAGGAGGAGGTATTTATATTTATAATAATAGTAATCTTATTTTAAAGGAAAATGAAATTTATGATAATATTGCAAAAGGTATTTCATGGGGTGGAGGAGGGATAGTAGTGGATGGTTCTTCTCCTTACATAGTAGGCAATTTGATTCTTAACAATAAAAGTCGAAGAGGGGGAGGAATTCGGATAGGTAGAGGCGCAACTGCTTTTAATGCTGCTCCAGTCATAGAAAAATGCGCAATTGCACATAATATTGTACAAGAAGCAGGTGCTGGAATATTTGTTGGCGGTTCCTCGCAGGTTAAAATAAGGAGATGTGTTATATCCTTAAACATAAGCGATACAGTTGGTGGTGGTATTTCCTTTAGCGGTGGGTCTCCAGCATTTTTAATTATGGATAGTTGTCTTATTATTGATAATGGAAATTTACTTAATGATTCTTCGGGAGGAGTATACGTTGATACTGTTGTTGATTCTATTGTGTTAAATTATTCAAATTTATATTATAATACTTTGCAAGGCGATAATGAAATTAATAATAAAAGTAACGCTATATTTAACTTACAAAACAATTTCTGGTGGGATACTACTGATGCTGAGATATCTGCAAAAATTGCAGGTCCAAATATACATACTCCATGGAAAAACGATTTTATACCAGGTGTACCAGGTGAGCCAATTTCGGTAGATTCAGTAAGAAACTACGACAAAAATTACGCTAACACGGTTAATATCCTTTATTCACCAGATACACTTTATATCAGGGTTTACGGAAAAGATAGAAATACAGATATTCGCGAAGCTGCGATTGTTATCCTTAAATCACGGAAGATTTATCCCACAGGAATCGCCGTCGGATTAATTGAAACGGATACAAATTCAGGAATATACGAAGGAAAAGCATATCTCTGTGAAACCAAGGGGTCAGATACTATAAGAATCGATGACATCTTTCAAAGAATAAGGGTCGATACCGCATGGGATATCGTAAAAATAATAGCAAATGTTGATACTTTTGACACCTTTAGAATAATTTACAAAGGAATTCCTGATATTTCAACGGATACAGCATGCAACTTTGGAAATATCTGGATAGGAGATACAGTAGAACATACATTTTACATTAAAAATACAGGCATTGGGATAGCAAACTTAAGAATAGATTCTACCAGAAATAATAAAAGTGAATTTGTGATAGATATCGTTACTCCGCAACTTGTGAAATCAGGAGATAGTATTTCCTTAATTGTCAAGTTTATTCCAGCCGATACCGGATGGCTTTTTGACACTTTGAAAATATACTCCGATGACCCGGATGAATCTGTGTTTTATATTTACCTGTCAGGAAGGGGCGTAATACCTGATATTGAATTAAGTGATACCTTTTATAATTTTGAAAATGTCTGGGTGAATGATACTGCATGGGAAATTTTGTGGATATACAACAAAGGAAATGATACTTTACTTATTGATAGTGTAATTTCTACAAATTATCCTACTTTTGCTATAAGCGGGTCTTTAACTTATATTCTTCCCGGAGACAGTGATAGCATTTGCATAAGTTTCGTACCCCAGGATACAGGTATATTTACAGGATTTTTAAAAGTATTTTCAAATGACCCTGACGAGCCTGTTTGCACAGTTTATCTGCAAGGAAGGGGCATAATACCCGATATTGAGTTAAGTGATACTGCTTATAATTTTGGGAATGTTTGGGTGAATGATACTGCTTGCTGGAAATATTTGTGGATTTACAACAAAGGAAATGATACTTTAATAATTGATAGTTTGGTATTAAAAGAGCCTATATTTAATTTGACTATTTTTCCTTCAAAAATTACACCGCATGATAGTGATAGCGTAGATATTTTGTTTATACCAAATGATACGGGAACTGTGAGTGATTTTCTGAAGATTTTCTCGAATGACCCCGATGAACCTGTTTTAAGCGTTAAATTGACAGGTAGGGGGATAATACCAGATATTGCTTTGCTTTCTGCATCTTATGATTTTGGTGATGTACAAATTACTGATACTGCTTACTGGCAGTGGCTTTGGATTAAAAATGAAGGTAATACAGATCTTATCGTTGATAGCATTATTTCAAGTCATAATGCATTTCTCATCCTATCTCCATCTTTTCCGCAAACGATTTCACCTAATAACAGCATTAATGTCCTTGTTGGATTTACGCCTTCTGAAACGGGAGTAGTTCATTGCATTTTAAGCATTTACTCGAATGACCCTGATGAACCTGTGGTGTACGCTTATGCAAAAGGAAGAGGAATTGGCTCACACATTACTTTATCAGACAGCTCACATAATTATGGCGATGTGTGGATAGGGGATACTGCTACATGGAAGATGTGGCTTTATAATGATGGGAATGATACTCTTGTAATTGATAGTGCAATTTTGCGAACTTCTATTTTCTTTGTTGTTGATTTCCCTTCTTTGATTTTACCATCAGATAGTGAGAATCTTATTGTTGCTTTTGCGCCAAAAGATACAGGAAAAGTTTTTGACACTTTAAAGATTTATTCAAACGACCCGTATAACCCTGAACGCAAAATTAATCTTTATGGTAGAGGCATTGCAGGGGATATTGAATTGTCCGATACTTTCCATGATTTTGGACAGGTTTCACTGCTTGATACGGCGAAATGGTATTTCTATATTGGCAATAAAGGTAATGCTTATCTTGTAATAGATAGCGTTAAATTCACTTCGAAAGATTATACAGTTATATCTCCTTCTGTTTTTCCACAAGCTATCGGTGTTGGTGATATCATGTTTATACACATTCAATTTGTGCCAAAGGATACAGGCGCTTTCACTTGTACATTAAAGATTTATTCAAAAGACCCGGATGAATCTGTGAGATATGTTCATTTAAGAGCATATGTGAAAGGTGCGAGAATTTTCACAGATACACTTTTAGATTTTGGTAAAGTGTGGGTTGATAGTGCCAAATTATCTTATCTCTGGATTTATAATAAGGGAAACGAAAATTTAATCATTAAAAATATTTTATTAAGTGATACTGTTTCCTTTGATTTCGAATCAACATTACCTGATACAATAATGCCTTTTGATTCTTCATTTGTGCTTTTATACTTTACACCTGTAGACACAGGGAAAAAAGAAGCGATTTTACAATTGATTTCCAACGACCCAGCAGAACCTGTGAAAGAGGTTAAAATTAAAGGATATGGTATAATTCCAGATATTTTTGTCAAAGATACAGCGTATGATTATGGAAATGTTACCGTAGGAAGTTATAAAGATTGGACACTGAAAATTTTAAATAAAGGTAATACATTTCTTGTGATTTATGATGTAAATATTGCAGACACATCGGCGTTTAAGTTACTTAATATCTGCGATACTGTGATGCCACATGATACTGCAAAATTTACAATAAGATTTTCACCGCCAGATACAGGTGAATTTATAAGTGAAATGATTATAGTTAGTAATGATCCGGACGAAGAAACTTTAAGCGTGAGGTTGAAAGGGAAAGGAAAACCTATTCTTATCGAAGAAAAGATGCCAAAAATATTTGATTTTACATGCAAACCGAATCCTTTCTCTAATTTCATGTTGATAAAATATCAAGTGCCAACGAGATGCAGAGTCAAAATAGAAATTTACGATGTTGTAGGAAGATGTGTGAATGTGCTGATTAATAAATATCACGAACCCGGATATTATAGTATAAAATGGCAAAAAGAATTACCTTCAGGTGTTTATTTCTGCAAAATGCGAACAGAAAAATTTGTGAAAGTAAAAAAGATAATAAAATTGAGATGACGCTAATTTTTATAATTAATATTTTTGTCCATCCTGTTTTAAAGTATAAGATAGAAATTCCTGCTAGATTTACAAAATTTGCGGATACCGTTCTGGTTGAAAGTCTGGCGATTTATGACCTTTTCTCGATGGGAAAAACGATTGTTCCTGCAAAAATATTTGCGACATCTTTTTTGAATCCTGATGAAAGTGGAAAAATAAAAGAAGCCATAACTTTGTTAATTTATCCTATACATATTCATGAAAAGCAAAAACTTACTGTTGACTGGGTGCTGGGTATGTATCAGGGGATAGCGGAGGAACGAGGAGAAAGAGAAGAAGATAGAGGCATTGTAAAAGATTCAAAGGGAAGAAGCTGGTGCTGGGTTAAATTTTATCATCCTTTGACCTCGGCTCGCGAAATAATTATTGCCGTTGAGGGTGAAGAATATATTTATAGTTTGATTTATGCCAGTTATGGGGAATTAACAGACATTATGGATATTTTAAATTCTTGGGATTTCGAGTGATGCCATTGGTTGCACCTTCTATATTGTCGTGCGATTTTAGTAAACTCAGAGAAGAAATTAAGATGGTAGAAGAAGCGGGTGCCGACCTTATTCATATTGATGTTATGGATGGACATTTTGTACCTAACATAACTTTTGGACCTTTAATTTGCGAAGCAGTTAATAAAATTACGGATTTGCCTCTTGATGTACATTTGATGATAGAGAATCCCGAGAAATATTACGAAAGATTTATAGAAGCAGGTGCAGATTACATTTCTTTTCATATAGAAGCAGTACCTGAACCCACAGAATTACTTCGCAAAATAAGAGAAAAGGGTGTAAAAGCAGGATTAACTTTGAACCCGCCTACTCCTCTTTCAACAATACTGCCATACTTAAAAGAGGTAGATTTTGTACTCGTTATGACGGTAAATCCAGGATTTGGCGGACAAAAGATGATAGAAGATGCACTCTCAAAAATTCCGGAATTGAAAAAATATGGGGTAATCGTAGAGGTAGACGGAGGCATAAAAAAGGAAAATGCGGAAAAGGTTGTGAAACTTGGTGCAGATATTATTGTGAGTGGGTCTGGGATTTTTAAACACGAAAATCCCCCCGAAGTTATAAAATACATCAAAAGTTTAAAGAAGGATTGACAGGAAGAAATTTCGGTTATAATAAATGATGGGTAGAGTGAGAGCAAATATAGTAATTAACGGAAAAGAATACTGGGCGCTATTTGATACAGGTTCGAGAAATACTTATGTTGTTCCAGAAGTAGCGAAAAATTTAATCACTTTTGATATTCCTTATGAAGAAAAAGTTTCTCTTGGTGGAAAAGTTCACACAATCAAAAAAGAATGCATTTTAATATGTTTTATCGAAGGATTACCCATTCGCACCCGTGCAAGAATAATCGAAAGGTTAGGAAAAGATGAAGAAGGAAAAGAAATCAAAGTTTTAATTGGAGCTTTAACGATGCAGGAATGGGGGATAAGACCTTTACCTGATGAAGAGAAGCTCGACCTCTCAAATTATCCAAAGGAATTTGTAGAGTATTGATGGGCAGAGTGAGAGCAAATATAGTAATTAACGGAAAAGAATACTGGACATTGTTTGATACGGGGTCAAGAAATACTTATGTTACTGCAGATGTTGCTAAAAATCTCATAACATTTGATATGCCTTATGAGGAAAAAGTTACTTTAGATGGGAAAGTTCACACCATAAAGAAAGGTTGTATTCTAATCTGCAAAGTGGAAGGTTTGCCCATTCATACACATGCCAGAGTAATTGAAAAGTTAGGAAAGGATGAAGAAGGAAAAGAGATTAAAGTTTTGATAGGAGCACTCACTATGCAGGAGTGGGGGATAAGACCCCTTCCCGATGAAGAGAAACTTGACCTTTCAAACTATCCAAAGGAGTTTGTAGAATACTTATGATTCAGGTAGTAGACCTTGGTTCCCAATATACAATGTTGATTGCGAGGCGTATAAGGGAGATGCGGATATTTTCCGAAATAACAGATGTTGAAATTATAAAGGAGGCAAAAGGAGTTATTTTATCCGGTGGACCTGCAAGCGTCTATGACCAAGATTTTGAAATCGGAAAATATGAGGAATTCATCAGAAAAATAATTTCCGAAGGTAAACCTTTACTCGGTATTTGCCTTGGCATGCAATTAATTTCTAAATTATTCGGAGGAGATGTAAAAGCGGGTAAAAGAGAATATGGAGATACCGAAATAATTATTCGGAAGGAAAATAAAATTTTTGAAGGAATTCCGAAAAGGATAAGGGTATGGATGAGTCATGGTGATTATGTGGAAAAAGTTCCGAAAGATTTTGATGTATTAGCAGTTTCTGAATCGGGTGCTATTTGTGCGATAAAGAAAGATAAAATATATGGATTACAATTTCATCCAGAAGTTGCCCATACTCAATTTGGCAAAATTATCTTAGAAAATTTCGTAAAGAAAATATGTCAAAATGATGCGGAATTCAATCCGAAAGATTTTATTTCCGAAAAGATAAAAGAAATATCGGAAAGGGCAAAATCCGGAAAGATAATAATTGCTTTATCTGGGGGTGTTGATTCTTCAGTAACATATAAACTATGTGAGAAGGCAGTGGGTGATAGGGTTATACCTATTTTTGTGGATACCGGATTGATGAGAAAAAGGGATATCAAGACGATTAAGAAATATTTTCCGAAAGCCAAAATTATAGATGCGAGGGAAGAATTTTTGAATGCTTTAAAGGGTGTTACTGACCCTGAAGAGAAACGCAGAATAATTGGACATAAATTTATTGAAGTTTTTGAGAGGGAAGCTTCAAAAATAAAAGATGTGAAATATCTTGCTCAGGGTACGCTTTATCCCGATAGAATAGAATCGAAATCTCAAAAAGGTCCATCTGCTATCATAAAAACACATCATAATGTAGGAGGTTTGCCAGAAAAACTTGGATTTGAACTTATAGAACCTTTGAGGGATTTATTTAAAGATGAAGTTAGAGAAATTGGAAGGGCACTTTCTTTACCTGAGGAAATTTGCGGTCGGCATCCTTTTCCCGGTCCTGGTCTTGCTGTGAGAATTATAGGTGAAGTTACAAAAGACAGGTTAGATATTGTTAATAAAGCTGATGAAATTTTTATTGATGAGTTGAAAAAATCAGGCTTGTATGACAAAATATGGCAGGCATTTTGTGTGTTTTTGCCTGTTAAAACTGTTGGAGTAATGGGTGATAAGCGCACCTATGAAAATGTTATTGCTTTAAGAGCTGTTGAAAGCACAGATGGCATGACCGCAAATCCAGCGCCTTTGCCCTATGATTTTCTCTTTAAAGTAGCAAATAGAATAATAAGGGAAGTTGAAGGGGTAAACAGAGTGGTTTATGATGTAAGTTCAAAACCGCCTGCGACAATTGAATGGGAGTGATGGGCGAAGTGCTTGTAAAAGCAAAATTTTTTAAAAATGATAAGGTTGAAGAAGTAGAAGCAATTGTTGATACAGGTTCTACATTTACGAAAATTCCTAAAAATGTGGCTGATAAACTCGGGATAGAAGGTAAAGAAGAAGTCAAAGTAAAAATCGGCGATGGTAAAATAATTTCTCGAAAACTTGATATTGTCGAAATTGAAATAGAAGGGATAAAAAGACAAATATATGTTACCATTGGTGGAGAAAGTGAAGTTCCTGTCATTGGTTATACAACGCTTGAAATACTTGGTTTAAAGGTAAATCCTGTGGAAAGAAAATTGGAAAAAGTAACAGCGATTGAGCTAAAGGAGGTGAAATGGGCTTTAAATTAAAAAGATACGAGGGAAATCCTATATTGAAGCCGAATCCTCAAAATGAGTGGGAAGAATATGTTGTATTCAATGCAGCAGCTATTTATCTTGATGATAAAATACATATAATTTACAGGGCAAGGAATGGAAGGGAAAAAGGTATGATTTCTCGTTTGGGCTATGCGTCTACAAAAGACGGCTTTACAATAGATGAGCGCCTTCCCTATCCTGTTTATGAGCCTGAAGGTGATTGGGAGAAATTTGGGTGTGAAGACCCGAGAATCGTGCAAATAGGAGATGAGCTTATCCTTACTTATACTGCTTATGGGATATGGCCGGGGATGAAAACAGAAAAGCCAAAAGAAATAATTCAACTTGCAATGAATAGAATAAAGGTTGAAGATTTCCTATCGAAAAATTGGCGCTGGGGCAAAAGATATTATCCTTTTCTCGGAGTTGACAATAAACATGGGATACTTTTTCCTGAAAAATTTGGTGATAAATATGTGATGTACATAAGAATACCCCCGCATATGTGGATTTGTTATTCAAAAGATTTGGTTCACTGGAAAAATTTAAATATCTTATTGAGTCCTCAATATGAATGGGAGCATTTTAAAGTAGGGGGTGGTGCTCAACCTATAAAAACAGAACATGGCTGGCTTATTATTTATCATGCGGTTGATAGATATATGGTTTATAGATTGGGATTTTTCTTTGCAGATTTGGATGACCCGAGCAAAATAATTTACAGGCATCCGGAACCTATTTTAGAGCCCGAGAAAGAATTTGAGACACAGGGTGATGTTGCCAATGTAGTGTTTACCTGTGGTGCAGTGTTGAAAGATGGCACAGTTTATGTCTATTATGGTGGTGCAGATACAGTGATTTGCGTTGCTACAGCCGAAATCGACGAATTCTATAAAGTTGCTGGTTTTTAGTGCTTTATTATTATGATTCCCATTATTCTGACGCCGTCTTTTGTTTTCATTGATAATGTTGTGGGCTCTGTGATTAAGCATTGTCCTTCCTTTAAATTCACTTTTTCTCCGTTAACGGTTATTTCTGCTGTTCCTTTAACAACGTAAAATATGACATAAGCGGACATTTTGCATTCCGGTATTTCTCCTCCGGGAGGCAATTCTACTACTCTTGCTTTAAATTCATTTGCTTCATAAAAGATGTTTTTTCGCTTTTCCTCAAGTGGATACACTTTCATTTCTTTAACATCAACTACTTTCATCTTCCCTCCGCTTTATCTTCAATTATTTTTTCGATAAAATATAAAAGTGTTGTTTAAAATTATTTTTATTTTTGGTTTGTCCATTCCAATTCATAAATATAGATACTAAAACACCCATAAACTCTTGGTTTGCCGTCTCCTCTGGCATCACCTGCTGATATTGTAGTAGTGGGCCCAGAATCTATTTCTTTTTTGATCCAAGATGAGCCTGTCCATTCGAATTCATGTATCCCTACACCATAGCCACAAGTAGCATATACTCTTAATTTGCCATCGCCTCTTCCATCAGCTATAACTATGTCTTTTCCTACTGTTGCCATATATGGCCAAAGTGGTGCTTGTCCCATCTTTACCTTTAGCCATCCTGATTCTGTCCATTCAAACTCATAAACGCTTCCGTGGAAACAAGTAGCATAAACCCTTGGTTTGCCATCATTTCTACCATTTCCGATTGTTACTCCTATAACCGCTCCATTTTGTAGTATTTCCATCTCCCCATGCAAATCTGATTGCCACACTGTCGCTATCAGGGTCCAAGGCACTTGCTGTGAAGTATATATACTCGTCTGTTGCGGCCTCATTAGGACCCGAAACAACTGGTGCATTCGGTGGAATATTCTTTCCTATTATTTTGATTTTATGGAAAGATGACCATTTTGAAAGCGCATTCCTTGTATCTTTAGCCTGTGCTGTTATATAATAAGTACCTGCGCCTGTATAGATATGGCTCATTGACACAGATTGCCATGATGATACAAAAGAACTCCAATTGGATGTGTCACCGTCTCCCCATGAAAATCTAATTGCTACATTATCTCCATCCGGATCCTCTGCACTCGCTGTGAATGTTACGCTTTCACCTACACTTATGCTATCCGGTCCCGAAATAATAGGCGCGGTCGGAGGGTTATTTTCTTTTTTGATCTTCTTGCAATTTATTATCGCTAACCATAAGATTGTCATTATAAGCCAAACTCTTTTCATCTTCCCCTTTTTAAAATTATAATTGGGACAACAGAGAAGTCAAGAAAAATTATTGTGAAACGTAGCCGAGCTTATTACAAATGGGTTGTAGAACAACACCACCAGCATGCAGTTGATAAGCATATGTTTTATAGATCGAGATTTTTCTTTGTGGATTTAAATGATCTGAATAAGATAGGTAACGCATACCCGCTGTTAGGTGAAGCAGCAGCATTTTGACAATTATTGAACAACTCTAAATCTTTCTATTTTAACAATTTTTGCTTTAAGAAATTTATCCCAACCTACATAAGCAGAACCTGTTATGCTTTTAAATGGAAATGGTACATTAGGTTTTACGTTTTCTTCCTTTCCGTCTTCTCCACAATCTGCACCATCTACATGAAACAATTTGTTCCCATCTTCATCATACACGCCAAATCGAATGTCCCACAGGTAATCTTTGAATGCTTTAGCTCCTACCTTTGGAGGATGATAAACAGCGGTTCCAGTAATAACTAAATTGTCCAGTGCATCTTTCTCCATAGATGTTTTCTCCATTTTAACTTCCAGCACTTCAACGGTAGGTTCTGTTGCTGCTTTCTCTACAGGGGAAGGGACTTTCTTTGATAACATTGCGCAACCGGTTAGGAACGCGGCTGCAACGAATGCTGTTATTGCTGCTGTGATTTTGACTTGCATGTTACCTCCTTCGGGTGGTATTTTTGACCGCTTCCCCATCATATTCGAAGATTCTATTCCACCCGTAATAAAATCCTGAATATGATGGGACTTTTATCTTATGTTTTTGCGTCACCTTGCTGCCGCTTCACCTAACATTTTGCGGGTATGCATTCCTCTAAGTTTCTTACAAATATTTTTCATGCCCTGGTTGTAATTGAGTTATAATTTTTCATATTCATTTTGCATTAATAGGGCATCCTGTTCTAAAATTGGTGATTCTGATATTACCACTCCGCAGATTTCTCTTTCTTTTAGCACTTTTAAAACATCTTTCCATTTGAAGTTAGATTCTTTTACCGGTGTGTGCTTTGTTTCACCACTTTTACCGTATTCTATTCCCGATAAATGGATGTGCATTTCTTTTAAAAATTCTTTTCCCAATTCTTTTTCGAGTTTATCTATTAATTCGTTGAATTTATCGTATCCGTTGAATTCTCCCAAACTTCTTGCATAAATATGAGCAAAGTCAATGCATGGTTTTGTGTCTATTTCGTGTGCTAATTTTATGAGTTCATCCACTGTGCCAAATTGTGAGATTTTTCCTGTTGTTTCTGGACGAATTTCTATATCCCAGCCTTTATCTTTTATTATCTTTACTATTTCTTTTAATGCATTTTTTACCCTTTTGTAAACATCTTTTGGGTCGTCTTTCCCGTAATATGCTGCGTGGAAGGTTACGAACTTTGCTCCGCAAATTGCTCCGATGTGCGCCGAATCAAGTATTCTCTGGATTGATGCTTTGACTTTATCTTTTTCTGATGAATTTAGATTTATGAAATATGGTGCATGAACTGTCAGGACAACTCCTTTTTCCTTTGCTACTTTTTGTACTTCTTTTGCTATTTTTTCAGACATTCTTACGCCTCTCACAAATTCTATTTCCATGCATCCGAGTCCGAGGTTCGCCACTTCTTTAACACCGCCGACAGTTGACCTGTCTTTTGCAGATAAAGGTACACCCGCAGGTCCAAAAAGAAGTTTATCCATGATTTTTTAAATATTCTTTTGTGAAATTGAATAACCATTCAATTGATTTTACCCTTGCTTTTATATCCTTTAATCTATACTTTAATTCGTGGAAACCCCATACATGCACATCATAAGCATCCGTCCATGCAGTTATAATTTTTTCTTCTTTTAGTTTTTCTGCCAAACTTGTTACCGCCTGTCCTAGCAAATATGTTTGCCATTGCTCTTTTTGCTGTGCCTTCTCGAATTCAGGTATTCTTTCTTTTTCAGCCAGTATTTTTATGCATTCTTCTGCCACCTTATACAGTTTTTCGCTTGCCTGCATTGGATTTTGTTCTTCGATATACTTTTTGGCTTCTTTCATTATATTCTCTATCTGTGCGATTTTATCCATGATTTTTCAGATATTCTTTTGTGAAGTTAAGTAGCCATTCTATTGGCTTTACGGATATTTTTACATCTTTAATATCGAATTTGAGTTCGTGGAATCCCCACACATGTATATCGTAAGCGGTGTTCCAAGCGGTATTTATTTTTTCTTCTTTCAATTTTAGAGAAAGTGTTTTCGCTGCTTTCGAAAGAAGATATGTTTGCCATTGTTCTTTTTTCTGTGCTTTTTCAAATTCGGGTATTCTTTCTTTTTCAGCCAGTATTTTTATGCATTCTTCTGCCACTTTGTATAATTTTTCGCTTGCCTGCATTGGATTTTGTTCTTCGATATACTTTTTGGCTTCTTTCATTATATTCTCTATTTGTGTGATTTTATCCATGATTTTTCAGATATTCTTTTGTGAAATTAAGTAGCCATTCTATTGGTTTTAATGCGGTTTTTACATCTTTTAAGCTATACTTTAATTCGTGGAAACCCCACACATGCACATCATAAGCGGTAGTCCATGCGAAGTTTATTTTTTCTTCTTTTAAAATGCTGGATAAGGATTTCGCCGCCTGTCCTAACAAATATGTTTGCCATTGTTCTTTTTTCTGTGCTTTTTCAAATTCTGGTATTCCTTCTTTTTCAGCCAGTATTTTTATGCATTCTTCTGCCACTTTGTATAATTTTTCGCTTGCCTGCATTGGATTTTGTTCTTCGATATACTTTTTGGCTTCTTTCATTATATTCTCTATTTGTGTGATTTTATCCATGATTTTTCAGATATTCTTTTGTGAAATTAAGTAGCCATTCTATTGGTTTTAATGCGGTTTTTACATCTTTTAAGCTATACTTTAATTCGTGGAAACCCCACACATGCACATCATAAGCGGTAGTCCATGCGAAGTTTATTTTTTCTTCTTTTAAAATGCTGGATAAGGATTTCGCCGCCTGTCCTAACAAATATGTTTGCCATTGTTCTTTTTTCTGTGCTTTTTCAAATTCTGGTATTCCTTCTTTTTCAGCCAGTATTTTTATGCATTCTTCTGCTACTTTATACAGCTTTTCGCTTGCCTGTATGGCGTTCTTTTCCTCAATATACTTTTTGGCTTCTTTCATCATATTTTCTATTAGTGTGATTTTATCCATTATTCGAGTGCCTTTAATGCTGGTAATTCTTTTCCTGCAAGTAATTCGAGTGAAGCACCTCCGCCTGTTGATACATGCGTGTATTTATCCTTTAAACCAAATTTTTCAATAGCCGCTACTGTATCGCCTCCTCCCAGGACAGTTATTGCACCTTTTTCTGTGGCTTCTGCTATTGCTTTTGCTATTTCATGTGTTCCCTTGCTGAAATTGTCAAATTCAAATACTCCCAGAGGTCCGTTCCACAAAATTGTTTTTGCTCTCGATATTTCTTCTTTGAATTTTATAATTGTTTTTTCACCGATGTCAAGTCCTCGCCATCCAGATTCTATTTTGTCTGCTGAAACTTCTTTTCTGTTTGCATCGTTATCAAATTTGTCTGCAATCACAACATCTACAGGTAGCATTATTTTATCTTTAAATTTTTCCAGTAAAGTTCGTGCTAAATCTATCTTTTCTTCTTCAACAAGAGAATCTCCTGTTTCGTATCCCATTGCTTTGTAAAATGTAAATGCCATTGCTCCGCCGATCAATAATTTATCTGCTTTTTGGGCAATTCTTTCGATTAGTTCTACTTTATCCGAAACTTTTGCACCTCCCATTACTGCGATAAAAGGATATTCTGGCTTTTCCATTGCTTCTTTTAGATATTTTAATTCTTTTTCCATAAGAAATCCGTATCCTTTTTCTGTGAAGAATTCACATATTGCGTGCACTGATGCATGTTTTCTGTGTGATACAGCGAAAGCATCGTTTATGTATACATCACCATATCTTGCGAGTTTTTGTGCAAATCCTTTATCGTTTTTCTCCTCTTCCGGATGGAAGCGTAAATTTTCGAGCAACAAAACTTCTCCTTCTTTTAATCCTGATGCTAATTTTAATGCCTCATCACTTATGCAACAATCAGAGAATTTAATCTCTATACCGAGCAATTCTGATAATCTTTGTGCTACAGGTTTCAGTGATAATTCGGGTACCTTTTTGCCTTTTGGTCTGCCGAGGTGTGACATCAGTATTAATTTTCCTTTTCTTTCGAGGATATATTTTATCGTTGGAAGTGTTGCTTTTATCCTTGTATCGTCTGTTATTTTTCCTTCTTTTATAGGCACATTATAATCCACGCGCATTAAAATTCTTTTTCTTTCGATATCTAATTCTTTTATTGAATGCATTCTTCCTCCTTTTTAATTTTAAATTCCTTTTTGAGCCATGTATTTTGCGAGGTCTACCACTCTGCACGCATATCCGAATTCATTGTCATACCATCCGAGTACTTTCACAAGATTATCGATTACATTTGTTGATAATGCATCAAAAATGCACGATGCTTTATTTCCTATGAAATCACAGGATACAAGAGGTTCTTCACAGTATTGCAAGTATCCCTTAAGATAGGTTTCCGATGCTTCTTTAAACGCTTTATTTACTTCTTCTACCGTTGGCTTCTTTTTAACTGTGCATACGAAGTCACAAATTGAAGCATCTATCACGGGTACTCTCATTGCGATGCCGTCTAATTTTCCTTTCATTTCGGGTATTACGAGTCCTATTGCTTTTGCTGCTCCTGTAGTTGTTGGCACAATTGAGTTTGCTGCTGCTCTTGCTCTTCTCAAATCTTTATGTGGTGCATCGAGCAATCTCTGGTCATTTGTATATGCATGTACTGTCGTTAAGAAACCTTTTTCTATTTCAAAATTTTGATGTAGCACTTTTACCATGGGTGCCAGGCAGTTTGTAGTGCATGATGCGTTCGATACCACAAAATCAGTTTTTGGGTCATATTTATCTTCATTAACTCCCATGACGAATGTTTTGACATCGCCTTTTGCTGGTGCGGTTATTATAACTCTTTTTGCTCCTGCTTTTATATGACCTTCTGCTTTTTCTTTTTCTCTGAAAATACCTGTTGATTCGATTACGATATCTATATCGAAGTCCTTCCATGGTAGCTGGTCTGGTGTAACTTTCATGCAAAGTGTTTTGAACTTTTTGAGAGTTTCGCCATTTTTTGATACTGTTATTTCGTCGCCTTCTACCTTCACATCATAAGGCAGTATTCCGTAAGTTGAGTCGTATTTGAATAAGTGAGCGAGTGTTTTTGCATCCGTAATGTCGTTTACTGCAACTACTTCGATGTCCCTGTCTTCGAGACATGCTTTCATTACCAGTCTGCCAATTCTTCCAAAGCCATTTATCGCTAATCTCAATGCCATATCCCCCTCCTTAAATTTTTGTTAATAACATTATTAAAGTTGTGAGTAAAGCAACGACAATCCCAACCCACCATGCTCTTTCTTTTAAGCGCTTTTCTCTTTCATTATTTCTTGCTTCTGCTTCCTGCAATTTTTTCTCAAGTTTCATTATTTCTTCCCTAGTATTTTTTTCAAGTTTTGTCATTTCTTCTTTTGTCTCTTGCCTTATCTTCATCAAATCCTCTTTTGTCGCATATTCTGCCATATTCCCTCCTTAAATTTTTGTTAATAACATTATTAAAGTTGTGAGTAAAGCGACGACAATCCCAACCCACCATGCTCTCTCTTTTAAGCGCTTTTCTCTTTCATTATTTCTTGTTTCTGCTTCCTGTAATTTTTTCTCTAGTCTCATTACTACTTCTTTTGTTTTCATTATTTCTTCTCTTGTCTCTTCTCTTATCTTCATCAAATCTTCTTTTGTTGCGTATTCTGGCATATCCCCTCCTTAAATTTTTGTTAACAACATTATTAAAGTTGTGAGTAAAGCGACGACTATTCCAACCCACCATGCTCTCTCTTTTAAACGCTTTTCTC
>CBEVQO010000007.1:0-105004 GCA_965552055.1 uncultured bacterium | reverse complement strand
TCCCAATAATCATCAATCCCACCATTTAAACCCTGACCCACTCCAAGAACATAGACAAATTCAAGTGTATCACCTGAAGATATTGTGTAAGGTCCGTAACTCACGAGAAATCTGTAATCAAATTCTGACGCACCGAGGTCTTGAGGATGAGGCTTGAAATGATAACCATGCATCGCTGGATGAGTCCCCGTCATATATTTATACTGCTCTTCATCATTACCAGGGTCTTCTTCCCAGTTCCACCATGCAAAAGATACTGGTCTTATTAAACGACATTGTCTTCCCTGTTCATCTACCCAGATGTTATCGGATGGAGAAGGTGGAGCATATAGTAATTTGCCAAAGAAATATCCTGCGGATGCACCGTAATACCCTGCATCATTACCCTCTATTGATGGATTATCGCCATCATAAATGTATGCCATATCCCTTGGTATTAATTGAACTGCTAAAATCTCTCCATCCCTCATTATAGTATCAGGACGGGATAAACACATCTCCCATTCATCATCCCCCCAGATAACATAATTATCAAGGACACCATCAGGTTTATTCAACACATGGTCATATAAAATAGTTAAAGAATCCTTTGGACCATGAGGTAAATCATCCCATTCGTGATTTGTCCACCCATCCCAGCAAACCCAGTCATCTATATACTCACGATAAGGTTCTGCACCCGATATATCTGCATCCATCCACCACCCAATGTAAAATGTAAGAGTATCCGGCGGATTCGATATCAGCGCTTTATTCTTATCGTAAATTATTTTATACTCAAATGCATAGAAATCATCAAAAGCAGGATGCAAAGAATGCAACATCTTTTCAATTATTGTAAAACCAAGCCCCCTATTTGAATTATAATCCGGGTCATAATCGCAATATTTTACAGTGATAGAAAACCATAGAGAATCTTCAGAAAGCTCCCATTTGCAATCAGCAGTCGGAGCTAATTCCCAATCATAAAATGCAGTTGACACATAATATTCTCCGCTAACTTTTGCACCAAGCCATAACCCTCCTTCATAAAGATAATAATTATAGGTCGGCTCGCCTTGATAAGAACCGGGCCAATTATATGAGGGCACACCCAAACCACCTGCCCCAGGATGTCCATAGCTACCAAAATTACTTATAGCTGTCCATAATTCTCCTGATTCAATAAATCTATAACCCAGTGATGCTCCACCTGAAGAAGATACAGTCGTAGAACACTCATCACTGTAAGGGCTTTCACCTGTGCTATAAATTGCTTTTATCACATAGTAATAGGTGCTGTCAAGCATCACACTCGTATCTATGTAAAATAAAGTATAAATTTCAGGAGCAATAACTACATAAGGTCCGCCAGATGTCTTTGACCTGTACAATCTGAAATAAAGAGAACCTTTATCTTTCATTTTCATACTCTTTATAAACTTGCTCATAGAAACACCCCTCGGCAAACTCCATGTTAAGAATACTTTTCCATAGCCTCCCGATGCTCTGAAATCACCCGGTGGCGGATAATGCGTTGGCGTCACTTTGAGAGGTTCAGAATAACCGCTTTCACCACGATTATAAAGTGCAGTAACCACATAGTAATAAGTTGTTTCATTCAAAACATTTTTATCAATATATTCCGGGGTTATCACACCTGCTATTTTTGTGTAAGTTGTTTCACTCTCTTTTCTTCTGTAAACATTATATCCTGTGATTTTCGCTTCTTTTGTAACAACAGGTGGCGACCATTTCAGCACAACACTATCTGCTTCCCATTCATTTACCCATTCAAGAGAATGCGGAGGCAAGAGAGTATCCGAATTCGGGTCAATCCAGAAATCATAAAAAGTATCCGAAGGGTTAGCAATTACCAGCCCAACCTGTGAATCTTCCAATGTAACTTCAAACTTGCCAAAGTTCTCATTATCAAGCGAAAGAGCAAAGCATTTAACCACTCCTAGTGTGTCCGATGGGAAACCAGCAGTATAAGGTGCAGGGTCTTTCAACACCCATACTTTTACAACACCATAATCATCTGCATCAAAATAAACACTATCACCAAAGTTAGCTTCTCCACGCCTCATCACATATCTACGAATAGACCAAGGCATAATCTTTTCTTTATAGTAATCTATTATATTCAGAAAACTAGGAGAAATGTTAAGATATTTCAAACATAAAGTATCTCCCATCCCTTCTGTCTCTATCCCTATCACTGATGAGAATTTAGAAAATATTTTGGAAAACGGTAAAGATAACACATCTTCTATACTTTCTTTGTCGTTCAAATCATTTTCCATTATCTTTTTAATAACAGTATCTCCATAATACTCATAAATAAACATCATAAACTCGTACGCATAGTTAATTTCGTCAGCAAGATAGTCATCTCCCCAGTATACTAAATCGTTATTAAGTGGCAAACTATAAGTTGCGGGGTCTGTATTACCTTTACCTACATTAACTATGTATTTAGCGTATCCTGCTATTCCTTCTATAAGGAAATCACAAACATATCCGCATCGTAGCCCTATTGCAGGGAATTCATCTGGGTCTTTGCCCCAGTGTATCAGCTTACAGAAAGCAGTAGATAAAGCACCTTTAACTTTTTGAGGGTCAATAAAACCATTTTTCGCATTGTAATAAATAATTTCACAGAAATTCGACTTAAATTCTTCACCATAAAGTGTATCAACCACATTTTGAGGATACTCATTTACAGGGTCAAAATAACCATCAACATAAACAGAATACCCCCACCACCGTCCCTTTCTAATGTTAGAAAGATAAACAATCACTTTACCATCATTATCAACATCGGGTTCATTACCAAATTCATTTCTTAAAATCGTTGCAACCTCTTGATAATATTTGGAAATAGTATCAACATCAGAGGGTGTTATGTAACTTATAAGTAAATCTTTATTGCGCTCTTCAAAATTTATTCCATCGAAGCTTATAAAGACACCCTGATAGGTACCACAGATAATGGTATCATTCTCTGCCACTACCCTGAATGTATTATGAGCATAAGGTAAATATCCCCAATCACCCATGCCTGAATCGAGCAACACCCATGTGATACCACCATCCGACGATTTATAAAGCCCTTTTTCTGTACCAAGGAAAATATTCGAATTTTTATCAACATAAACACAATTTATCAAAGTATCAAAAGGAGTGTTTATTTTATTCCAGTTTGAACCTTCATCAAAGCTAACATATAAGCCGTCACCTGTTATAAGGTAGAGTTTTAGTGAATCCTGAAAATCTATTGCTATATCTTTTATATTGAGATTCGATAAGCCATTGTTAATACTGTACCACCGATTATCGGAAGCCACCCATTTATAGACACCTTTTTCTTTTGTGCCAACAAATAATTTGCCATAATTTGTGAGATGACCTCTCATACATGTTATCGTCCCAAGAGTATCTGAGCCAGGCAGATGTTGCCATGCAGTAAAGACAGAATTATCCTTACTATATACGGCTGTATCCGTTGCATAGTAAAAATAATATGTCCCAGAAACAGTATAAGGAGAAACTGCTACTCTCCTTATCTTTTTATCACCTATATTTTTATACTTCCAGCTCGCTCCATCATCCGTAGTCCAGTAAACATTATCATTATAACAACCCACGATTAATAATGAAGAAGTAGAAGACAAAGGAGCTATATCCATATCCATGACATTTTCCTTATCAAGAGCAGTCCAGTTGCAACCATAATCGGTTGTCCTGTAAAGCGAATCATAATGACCTTTTACCATGAAAATAGCACCCGTTATTCTATTCCAGCACAATTCTTTTATCCTCAATGTCTCTTCCTGTGTGAAAATGTAAAAATCAGCTCCCACCTTTCTACAAGCTGCTTTTGTGAGGTAATATCTGGAATAAAATCCAGGGTCATACATCCATAATGAAATCGTGTCTCCTTTTGAATATGCAAAAATTAGGGCTAATATTAACATAGCCCCCTCCTATTTTATTATCTTAAGCCAGTCGGATAAGAGGAAGTGTATTCTGCCGATAAGAAGGGATATTCTTGCCATAACAGTATAACCAAATGATGCTCCAAATGCTATCATTATAAAAATCCTGCCAAGACGAGAAACATATTTGACAGGACCCTTATGCTCTATTGAGAAATAGAAATACATTAAAACAGAGAGAACACCAATCACTATAATGATATTATTTACATTTACAAGTGGCACCATCGTTGCCTTTAATTGAGGTAAGATATAGCCATGTAAACCCATAGTAAATCCTATCCCCGCACCTATTCCCACTGTAAAAGCTATTGCCCAGCGAGAAAGCCATGCAATACGCGGGATAAAACGACATAACATCAAGGCACTGAAGAACGCAGGAAAGAGTAATGACCAGTTTACCTTACCATTAACAATAAATCGGTCTATGAGCATCGGCTTTACATCGAAACTCCACACAAATATCACCATATAAGCAGCAGAAGCTCCTACATAGATATGTTCGGCAAGTTTGTAAAATGGATTGTCTTTATAAAGGAAAGAGAAAATGCAAAGAGTAAACCCGGCTGCAAGCCATACACCCAGAGTTTCCATCATTTTCTTCTCCTCTGCAAAATGTAAATTATATTCCCAATTATTATGAAGATGATTATAAGAGCATGGGCTGCTGATTGTGGTATCATGCCTATTGTAGCAACTGATGGATGTCCAACCAGATTTTCATATTCTGCAGCACCCCTTAATCCACCTATCAAGCCCTGACATTGCCCTGAAGCAAGATAAGGATAAAGGTCAGGAGTAACAACAGCAGTGGAACCAAGTATTAATTTTGCACCAAATCGAGGTCCTAAATTTTGAGCCCACCAGTCACCAACAGAGCCCGCCTCAAGACCTATCACAACACCTATATCATCGTAATTGTGAACATTACGCATCAATGGAAGTGAATCAACAGGAGTCCCTTTGAAATCACAATCAAATATATCTCTTATCTCCCTACCCATAGATATTATGACGCCAGCTCCTCCCGGTCTGTAACCTAAATTTACATAGTCCTCACCATATTTTAAGCCATATTCTTTTGCTATCTTCTCAATCGCTTCCTGACCAAGTGGCACCCCAAGTGGCCAGTGAGCCATCAAAATTATTTTTAACTTCTTCTTTACACAATGCCTTAAGATAGCAAGTAACATCGGTTGAAGCTCCGGCATGCTCGCAGGATCATAATCAATCGAAATAAGAACAGGTGTACCCTCTTTTAAGCTTTCAATCGTATTATACGCCGACATTACAGGAGGACTTATCTCCACCTTTGTCTTTATCTTGAAAAGAAAAGGAATAATAACCGAAAGCGCTATCAGAAGATAAATTATTCTCCTCTCTAAGCCCCTCATCTCAAATATGTTCTCTCAATCCCCAATATTACTCTTAAAGACATCGCTATTTGACCAAGAGCTATTCCTATGAGTAAGCCCCTTTTTGCTGCCATCTGAGGCACATCCATTATCCAGTCCGCTATTTGTGGCATTTTAGAATATAGCATACTGCCAAGAGGCACCCTGCCAAGCATAACAAGTATACCTGCAACAAGAAGAAGAGCAGCATCAACATTTCGAGCCCTGAAAGCCCTGTAAGCAGCTGACGCTATGAAAAACGCAAGCAAAGAAAACATAGTAGCAGACAAAGGCAAAATCACATGCATGTAAAGATACATAAAGGGAGCCCTAACATCAAAAGCAGAACCATATTTTATTATCGAATAAATCCCGAGTATCAAAGTAAATGCTAAACTCGCAATAAGAACCACACTATAGCCAAAACCAGGTTGACGACGCTTTATTTTACCCCAGTGAGTAATTACTAAACTGTCAATACCAAGTAAAAGAGTAAACCCTGCAATTATAACATACCACTTTAAAAAAGTTTGCTGAATCTCTCCAAAAGGTTTATGGGGAACAAATAGTCCTATTATTATTACGATACCCGTAACAAAAGTTATTACTAAAGGTACTTCCCTACGCACTGCTGAAAAATTCTATAAATTTTAGAAATTTACCACCTATGCATGCACATATAACGCCTATCACTATCAGTATCATAAGAATTATTTTGGCAAAATCCTCGCCCTTTATACTGCCAAGCATTACAGGTTCTCGGGAGAGATAGGTCGATGCAACAAACATCTCCTCACCTATCAATGTGTAATCACATGCTGCAATAAAGAAAGGCAGCTGAGTAATCGCCGATGTCCCGGCAATCTGAATCGCCCCTATCGAATAGCCCGTTTCCGCAAGTATTAATGACTCTGCAAAGAAATATCCCTGCAGGAATACAGCACCAGGACGCTCTCTTAACATAATACCATCAACACCGGCAGCATAGCCAAATTGATCGGATGTCAGATAGAAAATGTTTTTCTCATTGTATAAATCGGGTCTGCCTGCTTCAGCATACGCCTGCTTAACTGTCTCCTGAGCAGCTGTCATAACAACAGGGTCATAGCAAGGAACCAGTACAGGTGTCTCATATTCTGCTGCCTTCTTCGCAACTCTGCTCAAAATAGATAGCCCAGCGATCGTCGGAATATCACTTATATAGCCAAGCCCAAGGACAAACAAAACAGGTCTGCCCATCTCGGTTGAACGCCCAACAGCTTCATCAACAGCATCAAGACCCGGTATCCTTCGCAAAAACAATTTCTCACCCCTCTTCGCACGCCTTATATACCACAGAATAAGAAAACTGAATATAACTCCCAGAATTAAAGCATTCCATCTCCCGGTATGAAACCACTGGGCACTCGAAACAGCAGGACCCGAAATATCCGACTCAAATATTCTACCATCTTTTAAAACAGTAGCAACTTTATAATAATATGGCTTGCCATCTTCGGTTGAATCATCGAGAAAAGAATTAGTAATGGAAACACCCCTTAACCTGAATTCACCCCCTTCTTCTTTGCGCCAGATCTGAAACGCACGAACATAGGGCAGTAAACTATCGGGAAAAGACCAGCGAATTATTATGGCATTGCCAGCATCGTTGGGATAATCTTCCGCAACAACATTCTGCGGAATAAAAACAAGCAAAAATAACAAATTCATCTTATACATTTAAGCATATTATCATTCTGTCAACAATTTTTTCAAAAATTTTTAGCCCCTCCTCCGCTGTCCCCACCTTCCCGATTAAGTCAGCCCACTCCTTACCCTTATTTAAACGCAATCAGAAGATAAAGCGCAAAAACACCCGAGTAAATCAAAAACCCGTAATGGGCTGACATATCAACCCATATGTAATAAGCTCGCTTACGCTCGCATTAAAATTAAAAAGAAACAGTATAAACAAAGCGAAGTATTTTATCCTTCGTACCCATCCCTATTTCAAATCTATATTGCGGAACTAAAATACACTTCAGAATCATTCCAAAATCTTTTTTCACCTTGCCCGTCAAAAAATAATCTCCAGGAAAGACATCGGGCCATTGCGTTTCTATCTCATTCTCTCCTTTCCTTTGTATATAAGCCTCAAGTTCCATCAATCTGCCACTCTTCAATCTGCCGAGTTTTATCAAGAGCTTATCACCATCGGGTCCAAATTCGTTACCAAGGCATTCACCATAATATATCAACCTGTTTCTCGGATGCCTCTGATTATAAACCCATGCAGTAACAGCTCTGTATTCAATCCATAAATAATTCAAAAATTCATTTTTAAAATATTTTTGCACCCCGATAATACCACCTATTTCGTTCGGCTCGCCCCTCGGGTCAGGTGCATACTGAAAATCATCCACAAGAAATTCTCCATAAATACGCAATCCCCTTAAGTCTAAAGCAAATTCCAGTTTGAAAAATAAATTATCATCTTCCCAGCAATTATGCTGACTGGCAATCCACAAAAGTACAGGATTCAAATAATATAATTCTGGAACATAACTCGTCCTGCCATATAAAATGGCTTCTGATAAACCAAGAGTTAATCCCTTAAATCTAATGCTAATCTCATGAAATGAAAGCCACCTCTTGTATATCACACTATCTTCCTCATATTTATCAAGAAATAAAACAAAATATTTTAACTTTATTCTGTCATTTATTTTATATTTCATCATTAAAACATCGTAAGGCTTTGGAGAAACGAGTAATCCTGAATTCCAGCCCGGTCCTTCCAGCAACGGGAATCTACCAAATAAAAATTCGGTTCGCTTAAAAGTAAAAGATAAGTACCCCTGCTTATTGATAAATCCCATATAAGGGGTACGAAAAGGCACTTCGCCACGCCAGGGTCTTGCCAGGGGTAAACCCTCAAGTGTACCGCCTATCCCCTGCCAGCCAAGAGAAAAGAACTTATCAGAATAATAGAACGATGCAGATAAATGAAAACCAGGCGAATCACAATAAAAAACATCGGCAAAGAAATAAGAAAAAAATTTCCACCTCTTACCAACATATTTTTTGAGTAATTCAGAAGATAAAAGACCGTCTAAATCATAAGGTCTATCAATAGGTAAATTTTTAATTTCTCCCGAAATATATAAAACAGGAAGAATATCATAAACAGGATGGTCCAAATTAAGATAAAATACACAAACCAAAAATCCAATCATTTAAGCAATATTATTTTATGCAATCTTTTTGAATTACCGATTCTTATAAAGTAAATCCCGGGAGATAAATTTCTCGCATTTATTTTAGAAAAGCCTTTTTCTATTAATCTACCGCTAATATCATAAATTTCATATCGCATTCCAGGTGATGCGAAAATTTTTATTTCTCCATGCGCTGGATTGGGATAAATTAAGACTTTGTGTTTGATTATTTCTTCGTTTAATGCAAGGAAAGACCAGCTTACTTTTAATAAATATGTATCTTTTTGATGATAAGCACCATTTTTGCCGATTATTTTAATGTATTTCTTGCCAGTTAATGTATCCATTTCTATTCTTTCGTAATGAAAGCCAGAATTCTCCGAACTTGCTATCATTTGACCATTTTCGTCATACAAAAATAAGTCATAGTCAGCTGGTAAACTGGTTAAAATAACATCAATTGAATAGAAAACACTCTCAGGTAATTCAAAGTAATACCAGTCTGTATCATCAGCAGACCAGATGAAAGAGTAGTATAAAGTATCTTTCAAAAGCGGTCCATAAGCCTGTGCAATTGTATTATTTGGCTCATAAATATCAGTATATCCTGTGAAATTTTGCTCTGTTTGACTTGCGCTTAAAGTATTATATTCCCTGCAATCCGGGTCAAATATCCAGCTCTCTTTATAGGGAGTTAAAATATAATTTTTACCAGATAAAAGGCTGTCAAACTCATAATATCCACTGCTATCTGTATATAATGTTTCATTAACATATCCTGTAAGCACCATCATAATTGAGTCTGCAGGAGTATCATCCCATCTCTTTACATATCCTGATATTGAGTAGTATGCGGTGCCTGGCAATATTACATTCACATAAGCAGTTCCGCCATCGGTTATCGGAGCAGGTGTCTGCTGTGATGCCACTGTTACCGCCCATTCAAGATGTTGCACAAGAAATGTATCAACCGAGCCCGTATATGCATCAATAACTTCATCAACGCATCGGAGAAATATATTGGTTCCGCGCGAAATAAAATCTGTACCATCAGTTAAATCAAGGACTATTTTATGCGAGGGAAATGGCCAGTCAGCTCGCCTCGGCATATACCAGTCGAAATAGTTCTTCTCCCAAACAGGAGAAGTGGACTCTCCTGCTCCCAGACTTATCCCAACGGTATACCTCGAAGGATGTATTATCCTTATGCGTGATTTAACCCTGGGAGAGTAATTTATTTTATCGGTAGAATAGTAAGCATAACACCAGCAGAAAGAAGGTCTCATTACAGCTTCATATGACATCCAGTAATACCCGTTGTTGCCCCAGTCAGTCCCCCATGAATTGACTACCCTGAAAGCTCCCACACCATCATGCGTTGGCTTGTTATCATCATAACCGACTATACATTGAGCATGCCAGCCATAAAGCTCACCAGCAGAATCAGCAACACAATACATCGTATCATAATTTTCAATGTAAAGATAATTGTAATAAACAGCAATCGCAATTATAACAGTTATACTATCATAAAGCAATTGCTTTATCATCCTTATTCCAGCAGTATCCCCGCAATACAAATAATATGCAGAGTCACTCCGATACTTTATCGCAGAGTCATATGCTTCTTCACTTGGCCATGTAGTTGAATCATAAGGATCATAAGGTGATAGCACCAAATTTGCGCATCCAAGGTCACAAAGGCATTTCAAGGCATCGGAAATGTAAGAGCCACCATCCACACCACCATTTATCTGATTGTAAATAAAAGCAGGACTGAATTGATGATAAGGCGAAGTAACATCCCATCTATGTTCGAGCCATTCCTGAAATGTCTTATGATAATAGCCAACAGCCCATGCAACACAGGAACCCTGACCATCCTGATTCCCAACAGGAGGCATGAATTTCGATAAATCAACCTTCGATGGCAAGATTTTCTTCGCTTTTATTTCAGCACGATGAAGCCATGGAATGGTCGTGGGGTCTTCCACCAAGCACCCTGTCGCATATTTCGTCTCCATGTACATTATACAGAGTAACACAAACATAATCCCCCCTTTAAAAACCTAAAAATTTTGCAATATCATCTCCTAATCCCGCCATATTCAAGGTGATGGGCAAAAGTATTACTCCTAGACAATTCATCCTTCTCGAACCATATAAAACAGGAATCAAACCTATACCTGTTGCAGTAGCAGCTATCAGTAAACCCTTTATCCCTGTCAGCAAAACTACAAGTAAAATTATTATGCAAAGTGCAATTATTGAAATCATTTTGTATGAAAAATGATAAATGTATCTCGCAAAAATTTTCGCAAAGTAAATTAAAAGAAAGAATGCAAGTAGACCACCAATGCATAAGCCTATCATCATTTGCCAGAATTCCTTGTAAGAAGCAGGAGAATAAACTGTGCCAACCATCCAGGCAAGACCTCCTCTTTTCAAATTCACTCCAGGGATTAAATAAAATAAGTAACCACCAACATAATAGAAAACTTTTGATGCTCCCTGAGAAATTATAAAAACACGGTCATCACGCTGAGCAGTGGCATGACCAGCAAGTAAACCCCCCACTCCACCTGTGATAGCAGGAAGGAAAGCAGCCAATAATCCTCCAATAGCTCCCGCGAACCAGCCATGAAAAATATGAACAGGACGAACATTTACACTACTGCTTATATTTTGCTCAGGAACCTTTGTGCCAGAAATTATATTCATTAGCACCCATGGAATCGCAAACAAACCAACAAAAACGGGCATTAAGTTTTGAAAACCACGCTCAACAGGTATTAAAGGTTTATAAAACAAAATAATACCAAGCAAACCAGATAAAAAGAAGGTCAAAAGTCCGTAAGAAAGTGTACGCCAGCCATCTAAAAAGCGATAAAAGGGAGTACCCCTATCGCCTCCTTTTGGCCATTCTGACATCAAAATATAACAAATTATAGAACCAAGAAGCCAGTAATAATGCCTTGCGAGTAAAATTTTTAAAAAGGGTAAAAATTTTTGAAATAATGGAATCAAAAGTATTAGAGAAAAAATCGCAAGAATACTGCCTATCCCGCTCAATACACATGCTTCATATCCCCTACCGAGCAAAAGATATTTTTGCCCCGGGAGTACAAGAAATACCGCACTCTCATCAGGTGCACCAAGAAATACCGAAGGTATCGTATTAACGACAGAAAAGCCTACAATGAGTCCAAGGCAAAAAGAGGCAACGCATAGCGGCGGAAACTTCATCAAAAGAATAATCGCAACAATGTTATAAATATGTAAAGCAGGTAGAAGTGAGAATATAGCACCGGCAATCACTCCAGCAATTACAAAAAGTGCAATCATCAGTCAGGATAATATCCCAATGATTTTAATCTTTTCGTGAGAATCCCTTCATCTATTTTTTTCTCTTTCGGGGGTTCTATTGATTTTGGGACTATTTTCCTTTTTCCTTTATTTATAATGAGCCATGGTATCACGATTAGCTCCTTTACATGTACATTATCGGGATGCTTCCACAGACCCCATTCTCCCAGACATTCTCCATGATCTGCTGTCACTATTATTTTGCCACAAAGATTATCAATGAGTTTTTTCACACTTTTTAAAACTAAGATTAGATTATCTTTATATGCTTTTCTCCTTCTTTCTACAGATACCCTGCCATCAGGTGGTATCCTTGTCTCGCCTATAAAAGGTGTATGAGGCTGTAAAAAATGAATTATCATTCTTTTATCGGGATACTTCTCTTTCAATCTGAGAACATTCTCAACAACACGGTCAGGATGCACAGAATTTAACTCTTCATCCCACTCATATTGCCATAAATGCTCCATATAAAAAAATCTTTGCAGGAGCTTCCCTTCTTCAATCCATCTCGAAATATACGGATTCGCAGTAACATATACCACATCATCTACTTTTCTCTCAAAATTCTTCCTGAACCATTCGGGAGTAGATGAACCCATACTCACTTTCCTTTCAAGTTTGCCCTTGATGAAATTGTATTTTTTAAAAAAATCATATCTGCAAGCATCAAGAATTATCAAATAATCCCATTCCTCATCCAGTATCCTTACCCTTTTTGGGGATAGCAAAAACATTATAAAATTGGAAAGAATGCGAATAAATTGCACATGTATCTTATAAAAGAAAGAATGATAAAAGGATTTCATTAATTTTATCACCCATCATTTTATAAACTTCTCTACAATGTCAAGCTTTAATTACGGGAAAAGTGTAAGCTGCGTGAGGGATTATGTAAAATTTAGCATCGCTTTTTTTCTTCAGGCACATTTCTATTCCTTCTTCAACATTTTTTATTTTTACAAAGCCAAAAGATTGTGCTTCTCTTTCTGTTATCCCATCGGAATAAAGATAAATTTTACGCTTTAATTCAACAAGTGAATCATAGTATCTGTATAAGAGAACTACGGAAATTGATTCAAATTCTTCTTCACCGAGCAATTTCAAAACATCTTCTCTTTTTTTGCATTTCCTTCTCACATAGTGCAAGACATCTGCAAATTCTGGCCATTGAGTACCAAGTGGACAAGCTGCTACCAAAATTATATCACCATCGCATATTCTATAAGCAGATGCAAGTGCCTTAAATGATTGGCAGAGGTCAACATCCTCAACACCACCCGGACTCACTATCACAAAATCAGATTTGCCTCTTACATAAGGCATGAAAATTTCTTTTGAAATTTCACATCCTTTTCTATAAACTTCTTTAAAATCACCTATCAAAATCTCATGAATAGTGTAATCTGGATTCATTATCACCTCTATATCAAGATGCACTCCAAAAATTTCTGCTGCATCATCCATATCTTGACGAACAACATTATCAAAACTTCCAGCATCAATTCCCCTCGCTATCATCAATGCATGATTTCTGTCCGTTGTAAATGCACTTGCAATACCGGGTACTATCATTTTGCTCGAACCAGTAAATCCTGTTATTTCTGTTGGAAAAATAGAATTTATTATTATCCTGTAATCCGTAGAAACTGCTTCCTTATTTAAAAATAAAGGAGTACCAAACTTTGTGATTCCCACGAATACATTTTTGCTATCATCATAAGCATCATGAATCACGACATCATATTTTTCATAAATATCTTCAGGTATCTTCTGATAAATTTGCTCCATCTTTGTAACAGGATGAGTCCCTTCCGCATATATTATCTTTATTTCACAATTTTTGTTTATCCCTTCAATCTTTTCTATAAGTAACGGTAAAATTTCCCTTGTGGGTGTGGGTCTGGTGTAATCATCGACAAGAATTGCTATTTTTTTTGCTTTTTTTAATCTTTTATCTTCATTTAAAATTGACAATTTTTGTATCAAAACTTCCTTCAAATTTATCTCATTAAGCTTTCTGGGTTCGATTATTTCTTTTACATATTTTTCTTCTATTTCAAATTTTACACTTTCTTTCGACAAATTATATGGCAGATTTACAGCCATGCATTAAATATATTGAAATTCTTTATTTGTCAAATTTTTATTTTTAGCCCCGCCTCCCTGTCCCCACCACCCTCCTCACAACCCATATGTAACAGGCTCGCTTACGTTCGCATTAAAAATTTTAATATGAATTTCAAAAATTTTAACATGCACTCTTACCTTCTAAAATGTGGTTCAGAAAACTGCCACAAATCGAGGGTGTAAATGTGTTATATATGAGAGGATATGCATTTAAATTTAAAATAAATAAACTTGACAAACTGAACTTATCATTAAAATGATTGATGATTATCTTCCTCATAATGATTCCCTATCGTGTTCTAATTCAGGACACTATAGGTGGCTTAAAAGCAGTGGATAAACTTATTGCCCATGAAATATATTTTTATGGACTAAAAAATATAATGATGTTGATGAAAGAGGTTGAAAAGATGTCGCAGCGCAGAATTTACCTTGAAATGCATCTCACAGGCGGAATTATTATAAATGGTGATAAAGATTACATCGGTGGTGTTAGTTTAAAATATAACCTGTTTAATCCAAAGTATCCAAATTTTAAAAAAGTTTTGGCGTATATAAATCAAATCCATAATCTCGCTGAAATAACAGGAGTTGAAATACCCGATAAGATGAAGTCCAGGCTCACGCAAATAGAAAAAAGAGTCAGGAAATACCGAAAGAGAAAAACAAGGCTTTCTTTTGGTGTCACTTTTCCTTTAAAAGAAATAAGGAAATTTAACTTTGACTCTTCTTTTGTCTTCATCGGATTGGATATTAATGATGAATTGACTTTGCAATTTGGTTGCCGTCCGGTCAATGGAAGAGAAGCTTATTTTGGAATGTCAATTGACCTTACAACAAGATTTTATTCTCTTGCAGAAGAATTTAAAGATGCTGTAGCTTATTTATTCAGATTAAACAGAGGCAGAGAAGAAAACTACTTTTATTATTATCCTTAATGAAATTTCTCCTTGTTAACCCCTGGATTTATGATTTCGCCGCTTATGACTTCTGGATAAAGCCTTATGGCTTACTGCAAATCGCACGCATCCTTAAAGATAACGGATTTGAAATACATTTAATTGACTGCACGGATAGGTATCACCCTGATATGCCACTCATAAAAGAAAATCCTGAATTCTGCACAGGTAAATTTTATGCAGAAGTTGTTGAAAAACCCGATGTTTTAAAATTTGTACCAAGAAAATACAAAAGATATGGATTGAAAATGGAAATTTTCTTAAATGAAATTGAAAAAATTGTAGAACCTGATTTTATCCTTGTAACATCTGTAATGACTTACTGGTATCCCGGAGTATTTGAAGCAGTTAAAATTTTGAAAAATAGATTTAGAAATTCAAAAATAATTATAGGTGGCTTCTATGCTTCCCTTTATCCCGTGCATGCTAAGTTATCGGGCGCTGACTTTGTAATCGCAAAAAGGAATTTAAAAGATGTAAGCAAAGAGTTATCAAAAATAATTGGTAAAGATTTGAAAGTAGAGGACGACTTTCCACTGTATGATTTATATCCTGATTTGCGACATATCGGTGTTATGACCTCCATTGGCTGCCCTTTTCGCTGCACTTACTGCTCAACCCCTTATTTTTTCCCGAAAATGCAGTTTTTAGATATCGAAAAAATATTTTACTGGATAGAATATTATTATGAAAAATTTAATGTCAGAAACATTGCATTTTATGATGATGCACTTCTATTTCGTGCAAAAGAACACATTTTGAGATTACTTAATCTTATAATAGATAAAGGCTTGAAGATAAATTTTCATACTCCAAATGGCTTACATGCTCGTTTTATCGATAAAGAAGTTGCAGTTGCAATGTTTAAATCGGGTTTCAAAACGATAAGAGTTAGTTTGGAAAGCTCCGACCCTGCGCGCCAAAAAGAAACAGGTGGTAAAGTTTATAACGAAGACCTAATAAGAGCCATTGAGAATTTATGTTATGCTGGATATTCCCCAAAAGATATAGGTGTATATGTAATGTATGGCTTGCCAGGTCAGACAGTTTCCGAAGTTTTAAAATCCATGGAATTTGTAAATTCTTTAGGTGCAAAAATTTACCTAACAGAATACTCGCCCATACCCGGTACAAAGGACTGGGAAAACTGCAAAATAAAAGGAAAAGACCCACTTTTGCAGAATAACACAGTTTATCCTTATTTTGAATTAAGACCTGAAGAAATAGAATATTTAAAGCAAAAGAGAAAAGAATTAAATTCGAAATTATTCTAATCTAATCGGCATCAACAAATACATTAATTCTTCTGCTTCTCTTTGATAGACGGGTTTGATAATAGCAGCGGATATCGGGTCTTTCAGGAAAAATTGCACTTCTTCGGAATCTATGTGAGTTAAAATTTCAAGAAGATAGCTTATGTTATATCCTATTTCCATTTCTTCTCCCTGATATTCGCAGGGTATTTCCTCAACCGCACTTCCTTCTCCCTGTACGGATACTTTTAAAACATCGGAAGAAAGCGATAAAATGCACATCTTCGATTCTTCGTGTGCAAAAATCATCCCCCTTCTTAACGCACTTTCAAGCAATGGACGGGATACCGTTAAAACTTTATCGTTATCAACAGGGATTACGGATTCGTAATCAGGATATTCACCCTCAACCAATCTTGTTGTAATAGCACAATCTTCTGTTGCAAATGATATTTTAGTATCGTCATAAAAGACACTTACATCTCCTGTTAATTTAGTAACTTCTTTCCAGAATTTATTTGGCAAAAGAAATTTTTGTTCGCTTTCAAAATCCATTTCGTACTTTTTTATTAGAGCAAGTTTATGAGCATCGGTCGCTACGAATCTCAGTTCTTTTCCTTTGATATGCATTAAAATTGCTTTAAAGATAGATTCAGTAGAATCTTTAGCTGCTGCGAAACTCGTTTTCTGTGAACTTCTTCTCAAAATATCGGCTTCTGTTTCAAAACTGCCAATCGGATTTTCAATAAGTATTAGCTCTGGGAAATCTTCAACAGGTGCACCCGGTATTTCGTAAGTACCTGTTCCTGCACGAATAACAGGCGTAGTTGTGCCCTCCAGAGATATTATATCTTCTTTTATCTGTCTGCATAAAGCATAAAATTTTTTTGCTTCAAGTGTTATTTCTCCTTTTTCTTCGACAGTCGCTTTTACTTTTGCAGATACGCATATATCAAGGTCTGTTCCTATTATCTCAACTTCATCTTCATGTGTTCTGATAAGAATACTCGAAAGAGCAGGAAGCGGACTTTTACTCGGGACTACCGGCATAACCACAGCTAATGCATCTATTAAATCTTTTCTTCTAAAATCTACTTTCATGTTACCTCCTTTTTGTTGATGATAATCTGTTGATAATGTTGATAATGCTTATTTTTGTTATATCTTTTAAAATTTTTCCTGTTCATAACCGAGTTTTTCTTTTAACAATTTTAAAACTTCCTTTACATCGGGGTCTTCCTCTTTTAATTTTTCTATTTTTTTATAATCATGGATTATTGTTGAATGGTCTCTTCCGATTATTCTTCCGATTACAGGGAAAGATAATTCGAGCAATTCTCTCATTAAGTAAACTGCAATTTGACGAGCCTGACTCACTATTTGATTCCTTTTTCTGCTTTTTATATCGGTAACGGGTATTCTGTAAAATTTTGAAACTTCTTCTATTATTCTTTCTGGACTTACTGTTTTTCTACCCGGGGCTATATCTTTTAATATGAGGTCAAGTATTTCTTCGGTGATGGTTCTTCCGATATGACTTTGTATTGCTTTTATCTTTTGCAATGCACATTCTAATAATCTAACATTTCCTTTAACTCTTTCTGCTATTTTTTTCAGTATGTTATCGTCAACTTTTACTTTAAATAATTCGCATTTTTTCTTCAGGATTGCGACTCTTGTTTCGAAATCGGGTGGCTGGATATCACAAACGAGTCCAGCGAGGAAGCGCGACCTTATTCTCTCCGTGAGATTTGGTATCTCAACAGGAGGTCTGTCAGATGTGAAAACAATTTGCTTACCAACGGAATGAAATTCATTAAAAATGTGGAATAGCTCTTCCTGTAATCCTGACCTATCTTTAACAAGATGGACATCATCTATGAGTAAAATGTCATTCTTTCTGTATTTTCTTTTAAATATCAATTGCTGTCTTTTCTGTATTGCATCGATTAAATCGTCAAGGAATTTTTCACATGTTACATACATTACTTTAATATCGGGTCTGTTTTTCTTAATGTGGTTATAAATTGCACCGAGCAAATGAGTTTTCCCGAGCCCGACTCCTCCGTAAATAAAAAGCGGATTGTAGATTTCACCCGGCTTCTCAGATACTGCGAAAGCAGCACTATAAGCAAGGCGATTGCCCTCACCTACCACAAAATTGTCAAAAGTGAATCTTTTCAGGAAAGAAGAACTTGTCTCCTTTTTACCATCATCTTTCTCAGGTAATCTGGGAACAACTTTCTTTCCTTCATGAACTTTAAATTCAACTTCTAACCTCTTACCAACTACTGAAGATATTGCATCAGATATTAAAATGTCCATTTTGTTCTTTTTAAAGAAATCAGAGAAGAAATTGTGTTGCAATCCAACGATTGCTTTACCATTTTCGATTCTTAGTAGCACCGGTGCTATCGTTTCTTCTGCGAAAAGGGATTTAAATGTCTCTTCACGCATCTTCTCTTTTATTACTTTTAATGTCTTATCCCATATTTCTTTTAAAGTATCCATTGTTGATAACTTTCTGGGTTATCCACACCTTTATCCACAGGAATTTTTGTAGATTTTGATTTTAATTTGAGAGGGGGGCATTTTTTAAATAAGATATTTTCTACATCTCCGAGCCAGCACTTTCCGAATCTTAAATTTTTGCTAATATTTTGAATAAGGACTATCATCTAATATATATATGGGGGGTGGGTATGTCAATTAGAATATTCGGCAATTTTTTTCCTTGACATTCGGAAAAATTATATAAAATATTTTGATGAGCGTGCTACTTTTTATTTTAAATCTCGTAATCGTAGAAGGATACGAGCAAAAAGCTGGCTGTCTTGATATCGGATTCGGACTTGGGAGCGCCGTAAAGGGCAAAGATGAATACTACCTCATATTGGGTGATTTAAAAGCAGGCATTGGATTTACATTCGCAAAATGGCTTTCTCTATCTTTTAAAACAAAAGGACATCTTGATTACATAACCGATTGGGGGACAAAGGAAGAGACTCTGGCTTATGGATTTGGTGATATAGATTTAGAAGCCGCGGTTTGCATGCCTTTTCATCCTTTCTATGTTTCAATTTGTCCTTATTATAGTTACCCATCCGGTGAGAAAATGGGTGTGAAGGAGCATCACACTGGTTACTGGGACTACAAGGGCGGGTGTTTACGCTATTTTACTGCGAAGAAGCAGGCTATAGGATGTGCACTCTTTCTTTCTGCTATATTCGGTGAAAAAGTTCCAGTCGGAGTGAACGCAGGCTGCGGATATATCCATTATTTCTTTAATAAATCCGATGCAGATAAATTCTTCCTTTCAGGTAGGCTATCCATGTTTTACGGTGCATTCAAACCGATGTTTACATTTTACTGGTGGAGAAGAAATAAGCGGGATTTGAACGATGGAGCATTTTACTTTACGCCAGGTTTCAGAATAGGTAAGAAAATAAATTTTGAGATAAATACTCCTTTGAGATTGAGCAAAGAACCTTCTTTGATAAATGATACTGTGTATTATGTAAAAGGAGGATGGGGTTCGGCTCCCAAGTGGGTAATAGATTTAGCACTCGGTTTCAAATTCTATTTTATTCCTGAAGAAAAGCCAACAGGAATTCTTTATGGAAAAGTCGTTGACGCAAAAACAGGTGCTCCTATTCCTGCTGCTATGATAATATTCCCGGAGCTCGATACAACTGCATATACCGACGAAACAGGGCAATACAGGGTAAAGCTACCGGTAGGGAAAGTGCTCGTAATGTGCGGCAAAGCAGGATATGAGACATCAGAAGAAATGATAGTTACAATTAAAAAGAAAAAAGAAAAAGAATTAAATTTCGCATTGCAAATTGCGAGAGCAATAATAAAAGGTCATGTTATTGATGAAGAGACAAAATCTCCTTTAATGGCGGAAATCGAAATCCCGGAAGTCAAAAAGAAAATAAAAACCGATTCACTCGGAAATTTCACAATCGGATTAAAGCCGGGAATCTACACTATTACAGCGAAAGTAAAAGGATATATCCCCTATGTTAAGAAAATAGAATTCAAAGAAGGTGAAAATGCAATTGAAATCCCTCTGAAAAAAGGAATTTGTGTAATAAGTGGTAAAATTTTTGACAAAGAAACGAATAAACCTTTATCCGCTGAAATAACTATCACGGGTACAAATATTAAAACAAAATCCGACACCCTTGGTTTATTCAAAGTAAGTGTGCCTCTGAGAGAAGAGCCCTACGAGATTGTTATTAAAGCGCCGGAATATGAGACCTATAGCGAAATGATAACACCGAAAACAGAACCAATTGTAATGAAAATAGCATTAACACCTGCTTATAAGAAGACACTGGTAGTTGGTAAAATATTTGATTATTGCACAGGAGAACCCATAGAAGCAGAAATTCTGGCTCATCCCCAGGGAGTAAAAATGAAGTGCACAAAAGAAGGATTTAAAATGGAACTTAAAGGAGAAAAAACAAAAATAACAGTAACTGCAAAGGATTATGTTCCTTACGAAAAAGAGATTGAACTCCCTGGCGGTGTGATGCCACCACTTGATATAAAGTTAATTCCTCTGGGTAAAAGATTGCCCGGGATGATTGTTTATTTTGCCACTTTAAGCGATAAAGTAAGGTCAACAGAATATGATGCTTTGAATAAACTGATGGAATTTATGAAAGAACATCCTAAATTGAAGATACAAATAGGAGGTCACACCTGTAGAGCAGAGGAGAAGCGCGACCCAGAGTTATCTTTACGGAGAGCCAGGTCAGTATATAACTGGCTGGTGCAAAAGGGAGTGGATGCAAGCAGATTGACCGTTAAAGGATATGGAAATACAGAGCCACTGGGTTCTGAATTGACAAAAGAAGGAAGAATCAAAAATCAAAGGGTTGACTTTAGAGTAATAGGTGTCCTTCCATAATCTTCCTGCTTCCATACATTTTAATGGTGCAATTTTACTTGGTGAAAATTTTGTGGCAGATGCACATTTTAAGAAGAAAATAAGAATAGTAACCCATGCACACGCAGATCATATGTGGGGATTGAAAGACAGTATAAGAGAATGCGAAAAAATAATAGCAACTCCTTTAACAATAGAAATCATCAAAGAAATGAAAAATTATAATTCTTCAAAATTTCATCCACTTGAATATGAGAAAGAATTTATAGTTGATGATGAAAGGATAAAATTGTATCCATCCAGCCATGTTCCGGGAGCTGCACAGGTCTTTTATCAAAAGGGAGATTTGAGAATAGTTTACACAGGCGATTTTAAGAAGGGGACAGAGCCTTTAAAATGCGACATTCTGGTGATGGAAGCCACTTATGGGAATCCACGCTGGAAGCGATACTTTGAAGATGAAATTGAAGAAATTTTCTTAAACTTTATCCAAGAAAATTTAAAAAATTTACCTATTTTGATTTTTGGTTATCATGGAAAGTTACAGGAAGTACTTTCTCTTTTTAAAAATTTAAGGTTAGAAATACCAATTCTGACGACAGAAAAAATTTTTAGATTGATGAGAGTTTACGAAAGGTTTGGTTTTAACTTTCCTCTTTATTATTCTGATAAGAGCGAAGACGGTATAGAATTTTTGAAATCTGGCAAATTTATAGGGATATTTCATATGTCGTCGAAATACAGGAAGTTTAAAGGTTTGAAGATAATTTTAAGTGGCTGGCAATTCGATGTGCCGGTTAAAAAAATAGAAGATGAAACTTTTCAGATTGCTCTAAGTGACCATGCGGATTTTAATGGTTTATTACACTATGTTGAAGAAAGTTCTCCGTCCCTTGTGATAACCGACAATTACAGAGTTGGAGATGCACCTTCCCTTGCGCGTGCAATCCAAAGAAAACTTGGTATAAAATCGATACCCATGCCATGAAAGATATTTTAAAAAATTTTGAAATGTATTTGAAAATAGATAAGGGATTGTCCGAGAAAAGTGTGGAATCTTATTGTTATGATATTAAAAAATTTTTGAATTTTCTTGAAGATAAGGAAATATCTTTAAAGAGGGTGGATGAAGCAGTTTTGTTAAAGTTTATCTCGGATTTGCGTAAGAATTCAGAGTTATCTACCGTTGCAAGATGCATTACATCTTTGAGATTATTCTTTAAATTTCTGGAAAAAGAATATGGGATTGATTCCGAAGTTATGGAAATAATTGAGCCACCGAAGAAATATAAGAAATTGCCAGAGGTTTTAGATGTTGAGGAGGTTTTCAAACTGCTTGACCAGCCAGATACTGGAACTCCGCTTGGCAAGCGTGATAAAGCTATGTTAGAACTTATGTATGCAACAGGAGTAAGAGTGCAGGAATTAATTGACCTTAAAGTTTCGGATGTTTTCCTTGATGAAGGATTTATAAGATGCTTTGGCAAAGGCGGAAAACAAAGGATGATTCCTTTAACAGAAGAAGCAAAAAAATGGCTATCTGTTTATATTCGTGATGTTAGACCTTTCTTAAAAAGAGGAAGGGAGACAGAAACTTTATTTTTGAATAAAGATGGAAGAAAATTATCAAGAATGGGTGTATGGAAGATTTTAAGGAAATATGTTTTGAAAGCAGGTATAAGGAAAAATGTTCATCCCCATACTTTGCGACACAGTTTCGCAACACATCTTTTGGAAGGCGGTGCAGATATACGCACAGTACAGGTATTGCTGGGACATCAAAAAATATCAACCACTGAAATTTATACGCAGATAGATAGACAAAGATTAAAAGAAGATTTAAAAGAATACCACCCAAGGGAAAAATCACCTTGACAACAGGCAAAATTGGTTTATAATTAAAGATGATTAAAGTTAAAACTATAAGAATAATAAAGAGAAGAAAACCAAAAATAAGAGTTGGACATATAAAAATTTTAGAAAATGGCGGTAAGAATAAAAGTAAAGATGACCCACTTGATAAAGTGAGGAAAAGCGAAAAGCCAGAATACTGGGGATAAATTGACGATAATAGGCGGAGAAAAGAAAGGATTTAAACTTAAAATCACAAAGGATATAAGAATTACATCTCAAAGGGTTAAAAAAGTTCTATTTGATATACTGAAAGATGTGGATGGCAAAATTTTTGTCGATTTATTTGCAGGCACGGGAAATGTGGGATTGGAGGCACTCTCCAGAGGCGCATATTTTTGCTATTTCATCGAAAACAATAGAGAAATAACAAAAATTTTAAACGAAAATATAAGAAAATTGGGATATGAAGGAAGTTCAAAGGTAATTTTTGGTGATGTTTTTAAACTTAAAATACCCGATGCGGATATTTACTTCGCAGACCCACCCTATAACAAAGGATATGCTAAAAGAATTTTGAAAAAATTAAAAGACAAAAAAGGATTGTTGATAATAGAGCACAGCAAATTTGAGAAAATAAATTGCGGTGAACAACGGCAAGTTGGTGATACAATCCTCACTTTTATAAATCTTGAAGAATTAGATAAAAATGGGTGAATCCAGGATAATAGCGATATTGACCGATTTTGGACAAAAAGATACCTATGTTGCGGAAATGAAAGCGGTAATTTTGAGTATTGCTCCTGATGTAAAAATTGTTGATTTGACACACGAGATACCACAGGGAGATATTCATCTTGGGGCTTTCAACCTATGGCGCTCTTACAGATATTTCCCCGCCAAAACCGTATTTTTGTGTGTAGTTGACCCAGGAGTAGGTACACAAAGGAAACCCATAATCGTAAAGACAAGGAAATATTATTTTGTTGGACCTGATAACGGACTTTTTGGCTATGTTTTATCGGAAGAAAAAGAGTTTGAAGCATTTGAAATAACTGTGCGTGGCAAAATAAGTTATACTTTTCACGGAAGGGATGTGTTCGCACCGGCATCAGCCCGCCTTGCAAAAGACATACCTCCCCATAAATTGGGCAAACCCTTAAAGGAAATAAAATTAATTGAATTTCCGAAACCGGAAATCAGGGAAAATGAAATAGAAGGAAAAATAATAGCAATCGACAGATTCGGCAATTTAATAACAAACATTTCGGAAAATTTGCTGAATGAAGATGTTGAAGTTGAGATAAAGGGAGTTAAAATAAAAGGATTGAAGAGATGTTATGAGGGAGATTCCCCTATCTGCATAATTGATAGTTGTGGTATGCTTGAAATCGCTTTGCCAAATGGTGATTGCAGTAAATTTTTGAACGCAAAAGTTGGAGAAAAGATAAAATTAAGAGCTATAAAGTAAAAGCAAAATAATGAGAGGAGGAAGATAGTATAAAATCAAGAAAGGAATTGCCACATCTTTATCTTTTGTTCTGGCACCTGCACAAATTCAACACCAATTGAAAAAAACCAGAGGAATGTCTCTCCATATTCAATATCATAAAGCATACGAAAATTAGCATAAGGCAAAACCGAAAGGAAAGCTTTTTTGCCAAGATTGAATTTATTAAATATCCCTGCTGTCAAAGAGGGGCAACGAGAACCTTCAAATGGCTCAATCCAGTACCATGAAAAAGGTTCGATTTCTACATAAAAATGTTTGGACATACACCTTAATGGCAAAAGACTTATATAAGGGGCACCGGGTGCTCCGCATTTTACTATTGATATACTGAACACATCTTCTTTTACCTTAAAATCTGTACGCAAAAGGCGAAGCGAAAAATTAAAAGATGAAAAATTTTCATTTAAAGAATATTGATATCCAAACTCAAAGTTTATGGGAACGAAATGAAATTCGGTTGCCATAATTATCAAAAATATTTTCATTTAACCTCCAGGCCGAAATTTAAGCCCACTCCTAACGAAATCCAGTGCGCCCATATCCTGTAATCTTCATCATAATAGGATAAAATATATGTAAATTTTAACAGAAACCTGTAAAATATGCTTTTTGTCATCCCCTCTTTATACGCAGCAATAAGTGAAAGTTTCGCGTAACCGGGTTCTCTATAAACTATCCAAAGACATACTCCATAAAGGAGTGAATACTCTAATTCCAGTTTAAGAAATTGAAATTTGGTTTGCAGGAGGACATTCATAAAGCCAATCCAGGGCAAATCAGTGCCACCTATTTCCAAAACTTTAGCACCTATTCCCCATTTCCCTTTTTCATATTGCATTTTGCTGATAGTTATGCTTAATGGAAAAGGATGCACTTCATATGGACTTTCTTCCAAACGCTTTTTGTCATAAAATCCGATATTATAATTCAGGTAAAATTCATAGGGTATCAGTTCAACCACGCTTATAAACAATAGCACCATCGTTTAATTTTATTTGTAAAACCAGTTTGTCAAGTTTTATAAAAATTAGAGATTGCAAAGCCAGAAAAGGATGCAACTACAATATTGTGTAATCAAAAGCCGAATTGCAGTTCCTTTTTCCCTTGTTCTTGCACCAATAAATATTTCGGCACCCGCTGAAATTCCAAAATCCGTATCATTACAATATGGCTTATAAATCACAATGATGTTAATATGAGGTGAAATCAAAAAGTAAACTTTCTTTCCAAAAATATATTGGTTTGATATCCCTGCTCTGATAGCGTGACATAAATAAGCAGATAATTGAAATTCGTCTCCCAATACAAATTGATAGTAAAGCCAGTCGACTTCTATATTAAAGTTTCTAAACATATATCTCAAAGGAAAAACACTTTCATAAAGACCATGGTGAATAATCCCATCCCATCTATTTGCTGAGATACTAAATGTGCTTTCTTTTATCTTAAAATCTGTGCGGAGAAAACGAATTGAAAAATACGCAGTTGAAACATAAAACCCCAAATCTAAATTTATTGGAATAAAATGAAATTCCATGCACATAATTATTAAAAATACCTTCATTTCTTTTTATCCTTTAACACAGAAAATTTTATTTGTAAAACCAGTTTGTCAAGTTTTATAAAAGCTTGACAAAGAAATAAATGGATTATATATAGATTGGGGGTGATATGAAGTTAAAAGCTGAATTTCGTGATGTTGGCAAACAGGTAGCAAAAAGATTACGCAGACAGGGCAAAATACCTGCTGTGATGTATGGACACGGCGAAGAAACGGTTCATATTGCCATTGATAAAAAGGAGTTTATGGAAGTACTTAAAGCTGGTGATGAAATCGTAAAGATAAGTTTAAATGGTGAGGAAAAAGATGCATTGATAAAAGAAGTGCAGTTCCATCCCGTTACGGATGAGGTGATACATGTGGATTTCCAGCATCTGAAGAAAGGTGAAAAAGTAAGAGTAAAAGTACCTGTGATACTCGAAGGTACGCCTGTTGGTGTGCAGAAAGGAGGCATTTTAGAACAAATATTGCACGAAATAGAAATTGAATGCCTTGCAGAAGATATACCACATGAATTTAAAGTCGATGTATCGCATCTTGACCTTGAAGAAGCATTACATGTAAAAGATATAGATATTGGGAACAGGAGATTATTAACGCCTCCGGACGAAACAGTTGCAACCATCATTGCACCGAGAAAAGTTGAAGAGGAAGAAAAGAAAGAAGAAGTAGCAGAAGAAGAAAAGCCCGAAGAAAAAGCAGAAGAAAAGAAAGAGGAAGAGAAAGAAGAATGAAAGTAATCTTTGGCATTGGCAATCCTGGCGAAGAATATCAGTTTACACGGCACAATGTTGGTTTCAGGGTAATAGATGCATTGTCAAAGGAGCTTTCCATTCCTGTAAATCGCATGGCACGGAATTATGTTTACGGGGAGAGCTCAGATGTATTACTTGTAAAACCCATGACTTTTGTAAATCTCAGTGGTCTTGCTGCAAGGGAAGTTGTTGAAGAAACAGGTATTGACCTTGAGAATTTTCTGGTAGTGCTCGATGATGCTTCGCTTCCGCTCGGGAGGGCACGCTTACGCACAAAAGGTTCGAGCGGCGGACATAAAGGGCTTAAATCCGTGATTTATGAACTTGGAACCATAGAATTTCCAAGATTAAGAATCGGGATAGGTCCTGTAATCGGAAGCTTATCGGAATTTGTTTTGCAAAATTTTACAGAGGAGGAAGAAGAAATATTGCAGGATGTTATAAAACTTGCAGTAAATACAGTAAAACTTTACATCGAAGAAGGAATAGACGAAGCTGCAAAATATTGTAACAGGAGAACAAGACCAATAGTTGATGAATAATTCCCCGAAGTTTGCAGCAGATTTCATGCTCGGCAAAACAGCAAAAGCCCTTAGATTGCTCGGAATAGACACAATTTATATAAGGGAACCCGATAGAAAAAAATTATTTGAAACCGCATTAAAAGAAGGAAGGATAATTCTAACAAGGGCACATAATCTTCCGAAAAATGACAAAATTTTTGTCCTGAAATCGGAAAAAGTGGATGAACAAATAAAGGAAATTATCGAAAAATTTAAACCTGTTTTAAAGCCATTTACAAGATGTATAGAATGTAATGCAAAGTTACAAATTGTTGATAAAAGCAAAGTTAAGGGCAAAGTTCCCTTTTTTGTTTACCGGACGCACGAGGAATTTGCATATTGCCCAAATTGTGATAAATATTACTGGGAAGGCACACACTATGAAGTGCTGGAGAAAAGAGTTAAAAAATGGTTATCTTACTCATCATAATAAATGCTGTAATTTTAAAAAAAGCACACGATGTAACAGGAAGAGATATATCGGGTGACCATCAGGTTGGGCATCATTTATCCTATCTTCCAAAGCCAATAGTTATTGAAGCTGTTGATGAAAAAGGAAAACCTGTTCCAGATATCCCTGTATATCTTGAGGTGAAAGGAGAACCTTTTGATAATTTGATAACGGGTAAAAAGACAAAGATAGTGCCTGCTGTTTGCAAAACCGACGAAAGAGGATATGCTTTATTCCGTGTATACACAGGAGAGGCAACAGGAGAATATTTCCTGGAAGCATGGAGTCCTAATGCAAAAAATAAATTATCTTTTTCCTTCATAGTTTTACATAAATTATGGAAACTTTTATCTTTCCTTGCTTTACTCGGCGGACTTGCCATCTTTATGAATGGATTGAATTTTGGTAGCAAATCGCTTACGAAATTCGCTGGTGGTAAAATAAGGGAAATATTATGGAAGATGACAAAAACTCCTTTGCTCGGTGTAATATCTGGGATAGGTATAACGATGTTAACGCAATCGAGTTCTGCCACATCGGTTATGCTCGTATCTTTTGCACATGCAGGTCTTTTAAAATTGTTTCAATCACTCGGAGTGTTGCTCGGTGCAGATATCGCTACAACGATAACAGTCCAGATAATCGCATTCAAAATTTTCAACTATGCACTCGGAATACTGGCAATTGGATTTTTCCTGATGACATTTTCAAAAAGAAGAAATTTACATTATCTCGGTAGAGTGATATTTGCATTTGGAATGATATTCTTTGGAATCTCTTTAATGAGCTCTTCGCTTTCTCCACTTCGCTATCATCCTAATATTCGCAAAATTCTATGTGATTTCTGCAAAAACAGTTTCGTGGGATTATTAATCGGATTAATTCTTACGGCAATAGTAAGGTCATCTGCTACAACAATAGCAATGCTACTATCTTTTGCATTCCAGGGACTTATAGATATTAATTCTGCAATACCAATAATTTTCGGTGCAAATATAGGGACATGCATAAACGCTATAAACGCTGCTATAGGCAAGTCATCGGAAGCTAAAAGGGTAGCACTCGCACATTTTCTCTTCAAAATAATTTTCGTTGCAATTGTTTTCCCGTTTTTACCACAATTTACAAAGTTAGTTTCTCTAACTGCAAAATCTGTCCCAAGACAGATAGCAAATGCACACACTATTTTTAACATTATGGCTGCGATTTTCTTCCTGCCGATTTTAAGATATTACGAAAAATTAATCAAAGGATTGATAAAAGAAAAAGAAGAAAGAGTAAAACCTGTTTATCTTGATGAAGCCATTGTTAGTTCGAGTCCGCCATCTGCAATTGCACTTGCTATGCGAGAAGTACACAGAATGTGTGATATAGTAAACTTTATGATGCAAAAAACAATAGATGTGTTTAAAAACAACGATGAAAATCTATTAAAAGAAATATTGAAAAAAGACGATGATGTCGATATCCTTGAAATTGAAATAAGGAAATATCTAACAAAAGTATCACAGGAAGAAATATCAGAGGAGCTTTCAAAAAGAGGAGTAACCCTTCTTTATGCTGTTGATGAGCTTGAACATATTGGTGATATAATAAGCGACAGTTTGATGCACTACGCCAAGAAGAAAATAGATCTGGGACTTGTCTTCTCAAAAGAAGGATTTAAGGAGATTGAAGAATTTCATGCATTTTGCACGCAATCCGTAAAAATGGCAACAGAAGTTTTAACATCTTTTGATAAAACACTTGCTGAAAATCTTGCAAAAAGAAGAGAAGAAGGGAATAAGTTATTAAAAGAATTGCATAATAAACATCTACAAAGATTGAGAAGGGGCTTAAAAGAAAGTCTGGAGACAAGCAGATTGCATATGGACCTTATAAGTGACCTTGAAAGGATAAACTTTCATGCATCACAAATTGGCACAAATGTGCTTGAGGAGGTGTATCATGGATAGAATACCTTTAATAGACCTTGTAGCACAATACAGGCAGATTAAAGAAGAAATAGATAAAACGATATGTGGAATATTAGAGCGAGGTGCCTTTACCACGGGCGAATACATTAAAAAGTTCCAGGAGGAATTTGCGAAATATTGCGGAAGGAAGTATGGAGTGGGTGTAGCATCGGGTTCTGCAGCACTTGACCTTATCTTAATGGCTCTTGAACTCAAAGGCAAAGAGATAATAACAACTCCTTTTACTTTTATAGCAACAACAGAGGCAATAACGCATGCAGGAGCAAAGATAAAATTTGTAGATTGCGAGGAAAAAACATTTTGTATTGACCCGAACCTTATAGAGAAAGCGATAACAAAAGATACAAAAGCTATTATCTTTGTCGATTTATATGGTCATCCAGCAGATATTGATCCGATTTTAGAAATTTGTGATAAATATGGGCTTTATGCGATTGAAGATGCAGCTCAGGCCCATGGAGCAGAATACAAGGGTAAAAAATGCGGAAGCTTCGGGATTGCATCATGCTTTAGTTTTTATCCGAGCAAAAATCTAAATGCCTATGGACATGCAGGAATGGTGTTAACGGATGATAAAGAACTTGCAGATAAAATAAATTTGCTACAGAATCACGGAAGGACAACAAAATACGAACATTATATTGAGGGATACAATTTAAGAATGGATGACCTGCAAGCTGCAATTTTGCTTGTAAAATTAAAATATCTCGATGAATGGAATGAAAAAAGAAGGAGAGCAGCAAAATTATACACGGAATTATTAAAAGATTTGCCAGATGTAATATTGCCACGAGAAGCAGATTACGCAAAACATGTATATCATCTTTATGTGATAAGAGCAAAAGATAGAGATAAACTGATGAAGTATCTGAATGAAAACGGCATATCTGCACTTGTGCACTATCCAATACCTTTACATCTTCAACCAGCATACAAATATCTTGGATACAAAGAGGGAGATTTCCCTGTTGCTGAAAAATTAGCAAAAGAAGTATTATCACTACCAATGTATCCCGAAATAACAGAAGAACAGATACACTTTATCACGGACAAAATAAAAGAATTTTACTCATGATTTCCTTTTTGATTTTTAAAATACTCGAGATAAGTTTTGGCAAAAATATAAAAGGAGAAGAGATAGCAAAACCGGGCTATCCAAATCTTCCTGTCGTAATAAAAATGATAAAATTGGGAGAAGAAGAATTGACCGAAATAAATTTAATAGAAATAAAAGCAGATACAGAGAAAATAAAAGGTGAAATTCCTCCCGTAACTCCACAGGTAATTTTAAAATTGAAACCAAAAAAAGTGAAAAAAGCAAAAATATACGAAAAAGATACCCTGTATCCCGGGAAAATCTACGAATACGAGAAAGCAAAAATCAAAAATGTGAATTACCTGCTACTGAAACTGTATCCTGTGCAATACAACCCCAGAAAATCCACCTTAATAAAAATATCTGACCTTAAATTCGAAATTTTGACTAAAAAGTCAAAAAATAAAACTTTGAATTCGATTGATTATCTTATTATAACGAGTGATAGTTTATCTTTTGCTTTTTTGCCTTTGTTGAAGTGGAGGGAGGAAGAGGGTTTTCGTTGTGCTTTGCGTACCGTTGAGTGGATTGAGGAAAATTATCATGGAAGGGATTTGCAGGAAAAGATAAGGAATTACTTAAAAGCAGTTAAAGATTCCGGTGTAAAATATGTTTTGCTGGGTGGTGCGCATCCCATTATCCCTGTAAGGTATGCTTATGCTTTTGATTGTCAGGCAGGCATTATGCCAAACGAAAATGATATTCCCTGTGACCTTTACTATGCTGACCTTGATGGCGATTGGGATAGAGATGGAGATGGTGTTTTTGGTGAGGTAGAAGATAGCGTTGATTTGTATCCTGATTTGAGTATCGGAAGGGCTCCGGTAAGGAACTATTCGGAAGCTGTTACTTTTGTGAATAAAATCCTGAAATATGAAAAGTATCCGCACAAATCTTCAAAAAATAAAGCATTGATGTTGGGTGAAATTTTGTGGTATGAACCTTACACCGATGCAGGGATAGGCAAAGATATGATTTGTGAAATTTTACCACCTTATTTTGAGATTGATAAACTATATCAATCTTATGGTAATGAAGATTCTGCACATTTCTTTTCATCTATAAATTCCGGTAAGAATTTTGTAAATCACGATGGACATGGCTGGTGGTATATAATGTGTATAGGTGAAGATTATTTATTCAATGGAGATACCTTATCTTTTACAAATTCTGATATGCCTGTTGTGTGGGTGTCGATTGGATGCTGGGTTGGGGCGCTTGATTATGTTTCTATTGCCGAATGTTATACAAAGACAAGTAAAGGCGGAGCTGTTGCTTTTATTGCGAATTCAAGGTATGGATGGGGTTCTCCCGGTAATCCCGGCTATGGATATTCTGACAAGTTTGACAAAAGGATTTTTTATGAAATTTTCAAAGATTCTGTTGAAAGAATAGGTGATGTGCTATCTTTTGCCAAATCTTATTATGTTCCTTTATCACATGATTCGAATGTTTATAGGTGGCATCAATTTCAGATAAATTTATTTGGCGACCCGGCAATGAAAGTGTGGACAGAAAAACCAAAAGGGATGCAAATTATAACACAGGATACAATACCGCAAGGTGATATCACTCTAAATATTGCGGTGACTGATTCGGAAAATAGGCCTTTAAACAATGTGAGAATTTGTATTTTGAAGGATACGGAAATTTATATCGTTGATACATTATCTGGTTCAGGAGTTTTCAGTTTCACAACATATTCGCCGGGTACTCTGATAGTCACATGTCTGAAGAGAAATTATATTCCCTGTCAGAAGAAAATATACATAAAACAGGTAAATTTTGTGTCTTTAAATTATGTGATAGAAGAAGGGGATACATTTAAAATACGCTTTAACCTTTCGAATGAAGGAGACACTTTGCGAAATGTGAAATGTCATTTTTATGCAGATTCAATTATTCTACTGGATACCTTGAGAGAAATAGGAATTCTGCCATCAGGTCAATCGAAAACAGATTCCATCAGATTTTTATTATCACAAATTCAAAATGGTAAGATTTATCTTATAAAGATGATGTTGACTTCTGATAAATTAAATCAAGAATTTGTATTGAAATATGTGGGTAAGAAACCGATTTTGCATTTTGTTGATTATCTGAATGAAAGAATCACTCCTGATTATTCTGGCTCTTTATATGTGGTGATAAGCAATAAAGGGCTTGATACGCTTTTTGACACATTAGAAATAAGTGTATCCGATGCGAATGTTTCGCCACATGATTTAATCGTAAAATTATTACCTTATCAAATCTGCACATTGTCTGTATGGGTGGATAAAACGGGTTCTCCTCCCTGGCGTTTGCATTCTTTTGTAAGATGCGAAATTGACACAATTACCTTTTACATATTTGTTGGGGATAGGATAAAAGTTTATGATTTTGAAGATACTGTTGAATGGAAGGTTTATGGCAAAAATTGTTTGTGGCACAGGACAAATTTATCATCTCATTCAGGTTCTTACAGCTATTATTGTGGTGATGAAGTAACGCAGGAATACAGAGACAATATGGATGCCTCTCTTGTATCTCCTTCTTTTATCGTGACAAAGGATTCAAAAATTGGTTTCTGGTACAAGTTTGATGTGCCGATTTATGGGTGCGATGGAATGTATGTTGAACTTGTGAAGGATGACTCTTTGCCTTTTGCAACCCTTGATTACACAGGAACAGGTGGTGCTCTTGATTCACTTACCATGGGTCATGACTGGTGCTATGCGGAGTATGATATAAGTGAGTTTGAAGGAGAAACCTTGCAATTGAGATTTAGATTTGTAGCAGATGGAGATAGTGAAGTAAGTACTGGATTTTTTGTGGATGATGTTAAACTTATGTATCTCATAGGTGATACCATTAAAGAAAAAGAGCAAGTTGAAAAATTGAGAAGGATTCACATATATCCAAATCCATCAAAAAGTATCCTTAATTTTTATTTTGAGACACCGGAAAGTCAAAATGTTAAAGTTGAGATTTATGATGTAGCAGGTAGATTACAAAAAGCTTTTTATATGAAATTAAAAGAAGGCAAGAATCACTTTAGAGAAAAAGCACAATTAAAATCTGGGGTATATTTTGTGAGAATAAAATCTTTTGATTACTGCGATAAGATAATAATAGTAAGATAATGATAGTAATTGATGGTAGTTATGGCGAAGGCGGTGGTCAAATTTTAAGGTCATCCCTTTGTATGAGTTGCATAACAGGTAAGGCATTTCATATTTATAACATCAGGAAAGGTCGTAAAAAACCCGGTTTGATGCAACAGCATTTAACTTCTGTGAAGGCGGCAAGAGAAATATCCGATGCAGATGTAAAGGGTGCAGAATATGGTAGTACAGAACTTGAATTTCGTCCAAGAACTTTAAAATCTGGCAAATTTATATTTGATGTGGCAGAAGAAAGGGGTAGTGCTGGCTCAACTGCGCTTGTGTTACAGGCAATAATGGTGCCACTCCTCAAAGCAAAAAATGTTTCGGAAATAATTCTTAAAGGAGGGACACATACCGAATGGAGTCCACCTTATCATTATCTCGAATGGGTGCTGTTTCCAATGCTTAAAAAACTTGGTATAAAAATTGAGAGTAAACTCAAAAAATGGGGCTTTTATCCGCGTGGTGGAGGCGAAATTTATATAAAGATAAATCCTGTAGAAGAAATTAAAAATTGCGATTTCACAGAAAGAGGAAGATTACAAAAATTATGGGGCATATCTGTGGTGTGTGATTTGCCGCGGCATATTGCAGAACGCCAGAGAAAGGCATCTTATAATCTTTTAAGAAGATATTCACCAGAGATTGAAATATGGGAAGTTAAAGGTTTAAGTAAAGGTACATTTTTCTTTCTTGTTGCGGAATACGAGAACAGTATATGTGGATTTTCCTCACTCGGTGCACCTGGCAAGCCCGCAGAAAAAGTAGGCGAGGAAGCAACGGAAGAATTTTTGAAACATGAAAAAAGAGGAGGAGCGCTTGATAAACATCTTGCCGATCAGATAATAAACTTTTTAACACTCGGTAAGGGAGAATTCAGATTTACGACATCCGAAATAACCTTGCATCTACTCACAAATATATGGGTAATAAAAAAGTTTAAAGATGTAGAAATAAAGATAAAAGGGAAAGAAGGCGAAAGAGGCGAAATAGATGTTAAAATCTTTTAATAAGAAATTATCTCTATTTGAGCAAATCCCACTTTGATTTGAAGGTTAAGCTCTATCTTTTTGCATTTCATAACTTCAGCAATAGGTGTGAAATGTTTTTCAATTTTTGAGTAAAATGTCCTAAATTTACTTCGCTTACTTTGTGGATTTAATATATTTTGTATCTTCGCTTTATATTTTGCTTTTAAAATATTCCTTATTTCTTTGGCTTTCTTTTTACTAATTAAATTTTTTACATCCTGCCATGCTTTTTTACCATAAAGCAAAGAAGTAATCTGTTCATTGTAAAAATAGAAAATATCTCTCGAAGGGCAAATTTTTATAAAAATAACTGGGATTGAGAATTCACTTCTTATTAAATTGAAAACTGATTTACTCTTATATTCGGTAAAATAATTATGGTCGTTATCAAGGAAAAAGATTATCTTTTCCATTTTATGAATGTGTCCTTCTCTTAATTTGTCTTTTAATATTCTTAAAGGAACTTCCTCTCCAACAGAACCCGATAATGGCTTTATATAAAAGTTTGAGAGAGGAATATTTAGAAAATTTGCAAATCGTTTAAGAAAAATTTCGTCATCTGTACCTTCGCAAAAGATAACTTTCATTCGGATGGCATCTCGGCTAAGCTCTCTATTGTTTGAGATAATGCTTCATCGTCTGTTATTCTATGAAAATGAGATGCTCCGCATACATCACGAGTAACCCTTATTATATCCTGCGGTAAAAATCTTCTTACAAAATCTGGTGAATGAGTGGTTATTATAAACTTTAGATTTTTCTTTTCAGCGTATTCAATGAGCAAATCTGCGAGCTTACGAATAGCCGTTACATGTAAGCGATTCTCTGGCTCTTCTATCATGAGAGTTGCATTTTTTGGACAATCCAGTATTTCCAGCCATATAGTTAGAAAAGTTTTGACACCATCGGGTAAATCCATCAAAGATATAGGAACTTCTCTATCCATAAATTCCTCAACAAAAATTATTTCATAAAATTTTTCTTCTTCCTTTGATAATGAAACAGAGAAAAAAGAAGGAGATTTTAAACTCATCCTCGAGATTTTTGTGTAAGTAAAAGCTTCCCTAAAAATGCTTAACAAGTTTTCTCTTAATTCTTTATTGGTAAAGAATAAAAGAAGTAATCCTGTATCTCTATCAATTTTTTTCATTTTGATTGCGTTCTTTATTGTCAATCTTGGATTTTTGCTCTGTTTTAACTTGTTTAAAAAAGATTTTGGTATCCATAAAATTTTGTTTAATTTATCTTGAGGGTCTATAAATTTTATGCTATTCTCTATCTGTTTCTTTAAATCTTGTGTTATTTGAAAATTAAAGGGCGAAAGAAGAACTTCCCCTTCTTTAAGCGAGAACCTTTGCCCATTTACTTCTATAAATTTAGAATCCTTCTTAATTTCCCAACCGGGTAATTTGACAGTATCTTCACGGATTATACTTTCTTTTTTATATCGAAAAACAGTGTGAATGTATCCTTCTTTAAAATACAATTTAATTTCTGTATCATTTTCTTTTTCAAAAGGGAAAGGATATGGATTTGAGTAAACAATATTTTTATTTAAAGACCAAGGGAATTCTGGTAAAAGAAAGATTAATTTAACTAATTCGGGATATCTAATTTCTACCCTTTGAATTACTACTTCTATTGCTTTAATAAAATTACTTTTACCGCTTCCGTTTATTCCTGCGAAAATGTTGAAAGAGTTTAAAGGGATTATAGCATGTTTAATGCTTCGGAAATTTTTAATCTCTACTTTTTCTAATTCTAATTTCATCTTTAAATTTAATCGGCAATTAATTTTGTCAAGCAAAAAGCTTGATATTTTAATTTTTTGGGATATAAATAACATGTGAAAATAATCCTTCATATTGATATGGATGCGTTTTTTGCATCTGTTGAGATAAGGGAGAATCCATCATTGCGGGGTAAACCCGTTGTTGTGGGTGCAGACCCAGAAGGAGGCAGGGGGCGAGGTGTTGTCAGCACATGTTCTTACGAGGCAAGGAAATATGGAATTAGGTCAGCGATGCCCATTTCAAAAGCATATAAACTATGTCCGCATGCCGTATTTTTACCTGTAAACATGAAACTTTACAAAGAAGTATCAAAAAAGGTAATGACGATAATAAAAAAATACGGAGATAAATTTGAGCAGGTTAGTATCGATGAAGCTTTCCTTGATGTTACTCAGAGAGCAGGAAGTTTCGATAAAGCAGTTGATATTGCAAAAGAATTAAAAGCAGAGATAAAGAGAAAAGAAGATTTGACATGTTCCGTTGGTATAGGTCCCAATAAATTTATCGCAAAGTTAGCATCTGATGTGCAGAAGCCAGACGGGTTGACGGTTGTAAAGCCAGAAGATGTTCAGCATTTTCTTGACCCTTTACCTGTGCGTAAAATAATAGGAGTTGGGGAAAAGACAGAAAAAATTTTAAATTCAATGGGAATTTATACGATTAAAGATTTGAGAGAAACACCTTTGAAAAAATTGTTGGATACTTTTGGCAAATGGGGCTATTCTCTTTATTTATTATCCCGGGGGATAGGGAGTGAGGAAGTGGAAGAGCGTAAAGAGCCCAAATCTTTTAGCAGGGAGATTACCTTCAGATATGACCAGAGTGATTTTGAGATATTGATTAAAACACTGGAAGAATTGACAAAAGAAGTGTATTCTGTGTTAAAAGAAAATGGATATTTTTGTAAAAATGTGGGTGTGAAAATAAGGTTAGAAGATTTTGTCACCCATACCCGTCAAAGGACATTGCCATTTTACACAGATTCTTATAATGTTATCTGGCAGGAAATAAAATCACTATTTACCGACTTTTATAAAAATTTGAAGAAAAAAGTTAGATTGCTTGGTGTTAGATTATCACATCTTGAGAAAAAACCAAAAATTCCCAGTTTGTTTCCGGAATAATGTTATAAAAATTGTTAAAATTTAAGTGTGATAGGCATAATACAGCTTGCACGAATAGGAGATATATTACAATCTTTGCCTGTTATTAAACACTTTGAAAAGAAAGAAAAAGTTCTTTTAATCTGCAATGAAATTTTTTCCGATTTTGTAAAGAAGATGAAAATAGCAAAAGAAATATTACCAGTTCCTTATAATCTTAAAAATTTTGCAGAAGATTTTAAGAAAATAAGCACTGAGATAAAAAAATTTCACAGAGAAGTTGAAAAAATTTATTCACTTAATTATCTTCCAGAGTCTTTTATTCTTGGAAAAATCCTATCCTGTGATTTTGAAATTTATGATTATAATTTTGTGATTTCCCAGGCAATTTATCGCAGATATGCGCGAATAAATCTAGCAGATGTTTACAGATATTCTTTTGGAATTAAGGGAAGATTTGAAGTTTGCAGCGATTCGGTTCAAAGCAGTATTTGTGGCATTGTTTGTGATGCAGGACATAGAAAGCGAGATTTACCACCAGCTTTTGTGAAAAATTTAATAAAAATTTTGGTAAGAGAAGGATTTAAAGTTTATCTATTTGGCAGAAAATCTCAAATTTATAATTTCAAGGATGATAATAACTTAAAAAACTTTGTGGGGAAGACAAAATTAGAAGAGGTTGTTGAGATAATGAAGGAATGTGAATGGGTAATATCACCGGATACAGGCTTAATGCATCTTGCTTCTTATTTAGGTAAAAAATTAATTTGTATATTTTTTGGTTCAGCGAATCCTTATGAAACTGGTCCCTATACAGAGAAAGCGATAGTTTTAAAAATTAAGAATTTACCCTGTTATCCCTGTGAAGAGAGTTTTGATTGTGAATTATGTAAGCAAATTTTAAATCCAGCTGATGTTTTGAATGCGATAAAAGGAAAAGATGTTAAAAATTTTGAAAAGTTAGTTGCGCATTTAGATGAATATGGTGTGTATTATGGTGAAAAGGATTTGTGGCTTGAGTTCTGGCGTAAATTTTTCAATCCAGATTATAAATGCGGGAAATTCAAATTACAGGGAGGATTTAAAATTTTAAAGGAAGTGCTTATTAATTGTGAAGGGAAATTTTTAGAGGCGATGAAAGCCCTTACATCCCATCCAGATATCAGGATAATCTGCGAATACCTTATAAGGGTGCCTTCTGCACTTCCTCGTTTGCTCCAGACCTTCAAAGAAATTTTTTATTGACGAATTTATATTTTCATTAAAATTTGATGTGGAAAATAGGAGAGTGAAATGAAAAAGTTTTTATTTGTGATTTTCATTTCATCTGTGATTGGGTTAATGGGATGTAAAAGTAAACTTACTTCCGCTCAGGCACTGGAGAACGCAATTGATGACATGATAGCGTATTGTGACTTCATTTCACAAAAAATAGAAAATATAAAAGACAAAGAAAAACAATATGACTTTATATCCTGTTATTTATATATTTCATTAAGTTTACTAAAAATTACATCTTTTCATTGCTGGAGACTTTCACTGCTGGGCATCTCCGAATTGGGAAAAATGAAAGAAAAAATAGATATGCGAGTGAAACTTTGTGAAAGAAAGATGAACGATGAAGAATATAGAGAAAAGTTTATTGAAACAATCGGTAAAGAGGTGAGACAAAATATGGATGTATTGAGAGAAGGTTTATTGACATTAAAGTCTTATTCTGATCAACTATCAAAGATATCCTGTGGACTTTCGAAGAATTACGCCACGATGCATGCATTTGCAGGGTATCTGGATGACCTTTTAAAAACATTAAATGTGTGGAAAGGAAATTTCTGGGAGGAAAGAGAAGTAAAGAACCTTGAAAGAAAAATGGAAAAAGATTATAAAATCCTTGTAAAGAAATGTGGGGAAATTCTTCGTTCAGCAGGCATATGTAAAGTGGTAAATCTTTTTAATGGCGTAACTGTCTATAAGTTGAAGGAAGAGAAAATCCCGATTTCATCTGGATATGGAAAGAAAATATCTTTGGCTGAAGCAATTGAGATATCCATTGATGATATGATAGCATATTGCGAATTTATATTACGAAAAATTGAAGATAAAGAAGATAAAGGAAAGCAATATAAGATGATAAATAACTTTATGTTTATATCTCTCGAATGGCTAAAGGATTTGTCCGAGTGCTGTGAAAATATATTAAAAAGCATCTCTGCTCCTGAGATAGAGGAAATAAAGGAGAAAATGTGTAATCGAAGGGAATTGAGTGAAAAAAATAAAAATGAGTTTTTCCAGCGATATTATGGTAAGCTAACGGACGAGGAATTTATGGAGAAGTGCATAAATATAATTGGCAAAGATGTTAAGCAGAATCTTAACATGATAAAAGAAGGGCTATTGATTATAAAATTACATTCTAAGGAGATAGAAAAACAATTTAGTGAGGAAGCCGGCTATTATACAGTAGCGCATCGATTTATTTGGTATTTAAACGAGATTTTGAAATCACTGGAAGTATGGAAAGGATATTACTGGGAAGAGGAAGAAGTAAATAATCTTATAAAAAGGATAAGGAAGCATCGTGAAAATCTTGAAAATGAATGTCAGAAAATTTTACACTTGCATGATATTAAAAAGGTGGTGAAAATGCCAATAGGTAACATTACTGTCTTTGTGATGGAAAATGGAAAAACCGTACAACTTTTAGAAAGCAGAGAATGATTATTTATTCTCATTAAAATTTAATATGAAAAGATATAAAACTTGCTAAAAAATGAAGGGTGGGGAAGTTTATAGAAATAACGAAAACTATAAAAGGTCTTCCTATCCCAAGAGTAAAGGGAATTGCATTACACAGTTTAACCGACCCTTACAAGGAAGCTGAATTACTTTTGAAACATCACAATATAAAAGAAGGTGATAGAGTGATAGTTCTGGGATTTGGATTTGGTTATCACATTGAAAAATTACTGGAGAAAAAGCCAGAGAAAATCACAGTCATTGAGCCCGAAAGAGAAATAGTAGAACTTGCCAGAAAAGAAAGGAATATAGAAGATTTACTGAAAAAAATTGAAATAATTTCTGATGATGCAGAAAAAATTCCGCTTTTACATGGAAAAATTTTTGAACTTCCAGCCGAAGTAAAAATTTTTCACAATTATTTCGAAAAATTTAAACTGCATCAAAATTATTTAAGAAACAAAGAATTGATTTTAAAAATTTTGGTTATCACCCCCATTTATGGTGGCTCATTGCCAATTGCTTATTATCTTGCAAATGCATTGAAAAAACTTGGTCATAATGTTGAAATTTTTGATAATTCCATTTTTAAGAATATTTTTGACGACATTGAGACAAAATTTGAAGATTCTGTTTTGCAAAGGAAAGCTCAGAATTTATTTTTGAATTTTTGTGAGGAAGTTATCATTTTGAAGATCGATAGTTTTCAGCCAGACCTTGTTCTTGGTGTAGCGCAGTCGCCTTTGGGAGTAAAGTCACTGACCGCATGCAGAAGGAAAGGAGTGCCAACTGCTTTCTGGTTTGTTGAAGATTACAAAACAATGGGATACTGGAGAGAAGTCGCTCCTTTATACGATTACTTTTTCACAATACAAAAGGATGAATTTTTTGAAGAGTTAGAGTCAATCGGTGTTAAAAATTATTTTTATCTGCCACTCGCTGCAGACCCACAAATTCATAAAAAATTAGATTTGAATGAAAAAGAAAAAGAATTTTACGGAAGTGATATATCTTTTGTAGGTGCTCCTTATTTCAATCGTGTAAATGTATTTCGTCAATTATTTTCTTACAATTTCAAAGTATGGGGTGAAGGCTGGGAAGAGTATCCGGAATTTGCAAAAATATTGGGTAAAAGGGGAAGAATTGAAGATAAAGAATATGTAAAAATTTACTCTTCATCAAAGATTAACCTGAATCTACATTCTTCAAAATTTTATCCCGTTATCAATCCCGAAGGCGATTATCTGAATCCGAGGACTTTTGAAATAGCATCATGTGGGGCATTCCAGCTTGTGGACGAAAGAAAATATTTGAGGGAATTTTTTGAAGAAGACGAAATTGTCAGTTTTAAAACATTATCGGAGTTGAAAAAGAAAATAGATTATTATTTAAAGGCAGATGCAGAGAGGGAAGAAATAGCGCTAAAGGCGAGGGAAAAAGTTTTGAAATATCATACTTATGAAGAAAGAGCAAAGGCACTTTTAAAATTTATTTTCGAAAGAGAAAGAAGATTTGCAGTTTCTGAGAAGTATAAAGTTAGTGAACTGAAAGAGAAAATTCAAGATGAAGAATTCAGGGCATTGCTTAAACATTTTAAGGACGATGAATTTATAAGTTTTGATGACCTTGTGAGGGTGATAGATAAAAATAAGGATGAGTTTAATGTAGCAGAAGGTGTGATTTTACTTATGGATGCCATAAGACGCTGGGCAAAAGGAGTGAAGGTATGAGAGTACTTGTGATGAATTTAACACGAATGGGTGATATTCTCGAAAGTGTACCTGTACTTAAAGCATTAAAGAGAAAATTTTCGGAAGTACATTTGCTGGTAAATAAGGAATTTGCTGGTATCACTCAATTTATACCTTATTGTGATTTCATCCATACATTTGAGCGACTCGATTTTGTGACATCATTATCTCGGTTAAACGCTCTTTTTCCGAGATTCTACAAATATTACAGTGACTTTGTAAAAGAAGTAAATAAAAGAGATTATGATTTGCTTATAAATTTTGTACCAGAAGCTGTGAGTGCTCTTTTAGCGAACATGATAAAGGCAAAAGAGAAAAGAGGTGCTATTTATAAAAAGGGGGATGTTTTTTGTATTGATAACTGGACTCGTTTTTTAATGAATGCGGTTTTAAACAGAAAATTTAATCCTTTTAATCTAACAGATATCCTTGCCGGGATAAGCGATGTAGAAGCGGAAATTGATGCTGAGCTTCGTGTTAAGGAAGAAAAAGAAAAGGAAGCCGTTGAAATTTTGTATAAAAATCGTGTAAAAGAAGGGGATATTCTGATAGGTTTTCAACCCGGTGCATCCCGACCCGAAAAAATATGGATGCCACATTATTTTGCACAGGTAGCGAAGCATTTTCAAAATAGGGCAAAGATAGTCCTATTTGGCGTGGAAAAAGAAAAGCCACTTGGTGAAGCGATAAAAAAGAGAGCACAGGTAATTGATTTGATTGGTAAAACTGATTTAGGTTTATTGATTTCTATTCTGAAGAGATGCAAAATTTTACTTACAAATGATACAGGCACGATGCATATAGCGAGCAGAGTAGGGGTGCCATGCCTTACCCTTTGTATGGGTACAGCAAGAAGCTATGAAACAGCTCCTTATAGCGCAGATAATATAGTTGTGGAACCAGATATTCCATGTTATCCCTGTCATCCAGATACAAATTGTAAATCTTTTGCATGCAAATATAAAATAAAACCGGAAATTATAATCGAAATTATGGAAAAGATGCTGAAAAAGGAGAAAATTGAGGCAAGATGGAAAGGAGTAAGGGTTTATGTCACAAGGCACAAAGACGGGCTTTTACATCTTTTACCATTGCATAAGAAAACACTTTATGATTTTTATAATGAAGTTTATATGTTTACATGGCGTAAAATTTTATCCGGAAATTTTGAAGAAAAAGTTTCCTTTGACACGAATTTTGATAAACCATTTGTGGAGGAGAAGATGGGTTTATACCATCTACATAATTTGAGTGTTGAAGGCGAAAAAATTTGCGATTATTTGTTGAGTTCCATTTTGAGAAGTAAAAGATTGAAATTTGAGGAAGTTGAGGGTAAAATTAAGAGGGTAAGTGAAGGGATTTTGAATTTGAGGCGCAATTACTTTTTGCGCCCCATAATTGATGCTTTTTTACTTGAGCAGGATGACAAAGGTGATGTTGTTTCTTTGTCTTTGAGATTGAGGCATTCATTTAGATTTTTGCGTTTTGTATCTGTATTAACTTATAAGTATCTTGTAGAGAGGGGGCGATATGTTTGTGAAATTTGGTGAAAGGGAGATAGAAGTAGACGACAAAAAACGCCTTGAGGACCTGACATTTGAGATGCAATTAAAAGCGAATGCCGAAGGTAAAGTTTTGACAAAGGTAAAAGTGGGCGATGAAGACCTTTATATAGGCAGCGAATCTGAGCTGTGGCAGAAAGAAGTTGGTAAACTTTCTGATGTCGAATTTGAGCTGAAATCACCGAAGGAGGTAGTGGAGAGTGCTTTACATGACGCCGATGAATATCTTGACAGGTTGATTCCGAGCGTTGAACATATTGCTTTGCTTTATCGTGTTGGTGAAGAAAAGGAAGCCCATGAGCTTCTTGCTTCGCTTGCAGATGGTTTGTGGTGGCTCACCTATGTTATCCAAGGTCCGCGTGCTATTTTGCGTATGGATGGTGCACGAATCATTAAAATTTGTGACGAACTTGCTACAATAGTTGAGAAAATTGAAGAAGCGCACACAAAAAGGGATTGGTTTGCTTTGAGCGATGTGCTGGAATATGAACTCGCACCACATTTAAGAAAATGGCAGACACTTATTAGAGAAATCATCAACGAAATTAAAGCAAAGAAATGACAGAAATAACAGAGTTATTCAGGAGATTTGAAAATCTAACGGAAAAAATAAAAAAAGAAATCGAAAAATATAATTTAGAGGAAGCAGGCAAATTGATAGAAGAAAGGGGAGAGGTAGTAAAAAAAATAATAGAATACCTCGAAAAGCATAAGGATAATCGAAAAATAAAGTCCTTTGCAAAGAGTATGATGCAGAGTGCTTTAGAGAAGAATAAGAAGTTAAAAGAATTTCTTGAAGAGAAGCGCAAAATAGCAGGCGAAGTTTTAAAAGATTTATCCTCTTTGAGAAAGATAATGAAGTATTCTCGTTAACAATTTTTCTGCATGTTCTCTTATATTTTCTCTATCGAGCAAATCTTTTGCGATACAGACGCCATCTATGCCATATGCAAGCGCTTTATCCACATTTTCAAGCGTTATTCCGCCTATACCGAGGCATATTTTTCCTGTCTTTTCTTTTATTTCTTTAACAAATTGTGGAGATACAGGTGGTTTGGGTTTTGTTTTAGATGGGAAAATATTTCCGGCAGAGAAATAATCGACAAAATCTTTGTATTTTAAAGCAGTTTCCAGACTTCTCACAGTTAGCCCTATAATTTTTTCTTTTCCCAAAATTTTCCTTGCGACATCAGGGGGAATATCTTTTTCACCGAGATGTACACCATCTGCATTAACTGCAAGGCAAATGTCTATCCTGTCATTTATTATCAGGGGAATTTTATACTTTGTGCAGATTTCTTTTACTTTGACAGCTTTTTCATAAAATTGCCTTTGAGTTACATTTTTGAGACGAAGTTGTATCACATTTACCTGTGCTTTGCATAATTCTTCTGTTATCCATTCTAATTTTCTTCTACCCGTGTATTGTCCGATTACTGCGTATAGCCAGAATTTAATTTTTCCCACAATTCTTTTTCAATCTGATAAAGAGAAAATCTAACGGGTTTTATCTCTTTTACCAGTTTACCATTTATTAGTTTACCAAATTCTTCGATGACTCTGCATGCTTCTTCGCATCTTTTGAAATTTGCTTCTATCAGATTTTTTACATCCTCATAATTTTGATTATCTTCTTCGGGTTCTCTATACATATCTGTGTCTGATGCTCTTTCTTCGATAAAATATTTTGGCAATTTTCTGATTTTGTGGCGTAAATTTCTAAACTTATCTGCAAATTCTTTATCTTCCAGAGAGAATCTGCAAAAATCCTCGAGCACTCTTAATCCTTCTGCGAGCCTGTTCAGATTAGCATCGATGATCCTCTTTATATTTTTCATTCAAGTAAGTCGAGCAAAGGTTTTAAAATTTCGCTTTTCTCTTTACATCTCAATCTTTTGAGTGCTTTCTTTTCTATTTGTCGTATTCTTTCCCTTGTAAGATTAAACATATCTCCTACTTCCTCTAAAGTTTTTGGCACTCCGTCAACCAATCCGTATCTTATTGTGAGTATTTCGTATTCCTTTCTTGGCAAATCTCTCAATGCCATTTCCAGTTTTTCTCTTATTATTTTCAGATGTATATCTTTTGATGGTGAAGTTTTTTTATCGGTATCGGGCACAAGGTCTCCTATGGGTGTTCCATCGCTCCTTGTTCCAATCTGTTTATCAAGTGAGATAGGTCCCTGTTCCATTCTGAAAACTTCTTTTACTTTTTTAACTGGCAAGCCTGTTTTTCTTGCGATCTCAGTGAGTGTGGGCTCCCTGCCTAACTGCTGTAGCTCCTTTCTTGCCCTTTGCACTTTGCTCATAAGATTTGACATATGAGGAGGTATTCTGTAAACCCTTGAGTGTTCACTGATTGCTTTCATTATCTGCTGACGCACCCACCATGTTGCATAGGTGCCAAATTTATATCCTTTTTTGTAATTAAAACGCTGTATCGCTTTCATCAGTCCACAATTTCCTTCCTGAATAAGGTCTGATAGGTCGAGTCCTCTATTTACAAATTTCTTTGCGGTTGCGATTACGAGCCTTACATTTGCTTCAACAATTTCTTGTTTGCCTTTTTCAATAATTTTCTGCCATTTATCTACATCCTCCAAAACTTTTTTAAGATTCCAGTGACGCATACCCACATCCCATTCAATTTTGCGTAATTCATTTTTAAGATGTTCTATCTCTTCTTTATCTTCAGTTATTTTAATTTTATCAACATATTCCATCATTTTTGCGTATGCATCTCTCAATTTTTTGACTATTTCATCGAGGTATTTGAATTGCAGGTCAAGTGCTATTACCAGATTTTTAATTCTTTTTTTCTTCCTTTTGTAATCTTTTGCGTGGCAATTATTTTCTCTCATTTTTTCGATTTCATTGTATTTCTGTTCTATTTGTGATAATATTTTTAAAATTCTTTTCTTTTCTTTATTCAAATGTGCATGCGTTGGCTTAGCTATACCCAATCTTATAAAATGTTCGACATTTAATTTATCTTTTTCTATTTTTTCTTTGTATTTCAGTAGCTCTCTTGGTGCGAGCAATGTTCCGAAGATAGCTTTTGTTATTTCCCTGTATCCTTCTTCTATTTTTCGAGCTGCTTCTTGCTCCTGTTCTCTTGATTGAAGTTTTAAATTTTGGACTTCATTTAAATACAATCCAACAGAATCCTCATACCTTGCTCCTTTATGTCTTTTCTTACGCTCTTCACTGCTTATGACTTTTATCCCTCTTTTATCCAATTCGTCCATAAATTCTTCGAGCTCATCCTGCATTAATCCTTCTTTTCCAACTATTTCGCCGAGCTCCTCGTATGTGAATTCATCCTTATCTAATTCTTCAATTTTATCAAGGAGTTCCGATAGCTTCGATTTCGGTCCCCTTTTCTTCTTTTTCCTTTCTTTCTCTTCTACTATTTTTATTCCCATTGCCTGCAGTTCTTCTATTACCTTTTCGAGTTCATCCGGACTGAGATTTTCTTCACCCATTGCTTCGTTTATCTCTTCATAGCTAACAGTTCCATCTATATTGACAAGTTTTTCAACAATTCTTCTAATTTTATCCATAATTCCCCTCCCTTTTTTTTCTCAGTCTATTAAGCTCAAGCAACAATTCCAAAGGAATTTCCTCTCCTTTCGCTTCTTTTTCGCGAATCAATTTTTTAATCTCTTCGCATCTTTTCCTGTTTAAAAATTCTTCTTTTCTTTCGATAAGCTGATTTAATACTTCTTCGTCCTCTTTCATTTTGTCTTCAAACATTGCTTTTATAAAAATGTTTCTTTTATCTTCCTCGAGTTCATTTACTAACTCTTCTGGTTTCATTCCGCTAAAAACTTTTTCCGCTATTTCCATTATTTTTTCATTGTTTGATGTAAATTTATTTTTTATCAAGTTACATAGATTTTCTGCTCTTGCTGCGAGTGCGAGCATTTTTATTTCTATTTCTTCAACCGGGTCAATTTTTATGTTTCCTTTTTTCCTCTCCGGGATGTATCTTGTAATTGTTAACGCATTTTCTGGAATTCCCAATCTTTCTGCTATTTCTTTTTTTAGTATTTCTTTTTGTATTCCTTCGGGGATTTGCGATAATGTTTCTGCGAAACGATGAGATATCTGAAGCTTCCTTTCCAATGTATCACATTTAGATATTCGAAAATCGATAAAGTCAAGCTCCTTTTTTAACAATTTTTCAAATCCTTCTTTACCTTCTTTTCTTATAAATTCATCGGGGTCGCCTTCTTCTGGTAAAAGGATTTTGGGATAAATACCTGCTTTCAGTAGCACATCAATTGCTCTATCTGCTGCTTTTTTACCGCTTTCATCCGCATCGTAGAAAATATAAACATTTTTCGTATAGCGAGAAAGGAGTTGAGCCTGACCTTCTGTTAAAGATGTGCCCAAACTCGCAACAACATTCTTTATCCCATATTGATGCAAACTTATCAAATCCATGTATCCTTCGACAAGTATAGCGTAATCTTCCCGTCTTATGTATTCTTTCGCAATATCAAGTCCATAAAGTGTCTGATTTTTCTTAAAAATCGGGGTTTCAGGTGAATTCATATATTTTGGCTCTCTATCATCAAGTACTCTTCCACCAAAACCTATTATTTTGCCGTAAGCGTCTTTTATTGGAAACATTACTCTTCCTCTGAATTTATCGATGTATTCTCCATCGGCATTTATTGCGAGACCCGCTTTTTCTATTTCTTCTGGCGAAAAGCCTTCATCTCTTGCTATTTCAAAGAATACATTGCCGGATGCGGGTGCATAACCTATTTTAAATTCCTCAATTATTTCCTGACTGACTCCCCTTTTTTCAAGATATTTTCTTGCGAGCATACCATCCTTAGAAAATAAAAGATTGTGATAAAATTTAGCCGCAAATTCACAAAGCTCATATAACCTTCTATTTTCGGAAGGCTCCCATGTTAACTTAATACCCCGCCTTTCTGCAAGATATCTTACAGCTTCAACGAAAGTCATTCCCTTGTATTCCATTAAAAAGTGAATAACATTTCCGCTTTTGCCACATCCAAAGCAATGGAATAGACCTTTATCAGGTGATACATAGAAAGAAGGTTTTGTATCGTGGTGAAATGGGCAAAGGCATCTATACTGTTTTCCTACTTTTTTAAGGTCAAGATATTCGCTTAAAACTTCCAGGATGGGATTTGCTTCAAGTATTTCCCTTATTTTTTCAGGACTAATCTTCATAAAACTTTACATAAGTTATTCCGCCCTGTGTGTAAAATGTTTCTATTCTATCATCTTTCTTTAAAAAATCTCTAACTGCCTGCATGAGTACACCTCCTCCTATACCGTGAATAACCCTTATTTCTGGCAATCCCGCGACAATTGCGTCATCTATGAATTTCTGTAACTTTTTAAGAGCCTCTTCACGATGTAATCCCATCAAATTTATTTCATCTTCAAAATCTATTTTATCTTTTACAACTTCTTTTTGCACCGATTTCAATGTATCAAGTATGCCAAGAGAAGATTTCCTTTCTTCTTTCTTTTTATTTTTTAATTCTTTCCTTTCGGCTTTTTCAACTTTTATTGCCTTTTCCTCTCTTTCAATTTTTCCTTCTTTCTTTTCTTCAAGTTCTTTTTCTAACTTCTCTATTCTTTCTTTCAATATTTGTATCTCTTTTTCCATTTTATTAATCAATTTCGATGCTTTTAACTCTTCTTTCTCCATAATTTCCTCTGCTCTTTTTATTATTTTTTCGTCTATTTTCAAGCTTTTTGCTACTTCTATTGCTCTTGAAGTCCCGATTTCACCTATTATTAATCTATAAGTTGGTTTTCCTTCTTTAAATTCCATTGCTCCTGCTTCCATCCCTTTACTTGCTTTTACAAAGTATTTAAGGGGTGTCTGATGTGTTGTGCAAATTGTATGTGCACCAATTTCTGTGAAGCGCTCAAGAAAAGCACAGGATAAAGCATTACCTTCAATTGGGTCTGTTCCTCTCCCTATTTCGTCAATTAGAATTAAAGATTTTTTACTGGCACACTCAAGTGCTTCATTCATGTTTAGCAGATGCATTCCGAATGTAGAGAGCTCATGCTGAAAGCGTGATTCATCAATTAAATCAAAGAATAAATTTTCGTAAAAAGGTATTTCCGCATATTCTGCCGGTACATGCATTCCTGACATCGCCATTAATACGATAAAGCCCACTGTCTCAAGTGCACATGTTTTACCACCCATATTTGGACCTGTTATCAGAAGCGTTGTAAATCCATTACCAATTTCGATATCAAGAGGAATAACTTTCTTTTGAAGCATCAATACAGGATGACGACCTCCTTTTATCAATAAATTGCCATCTTCTTTTAAAATTGGTTCTGTAAAATGATAAATCAAAGATAATTTTGCTTTAGCGAGTAATAAATCAAACTCAATCATGAGTTCTAAATTTTTTTCAAGCGTATTTATATTTTCTCTCAACAAATTTGTTATTTTCTTTAAAATTTTTTCTTCTTCTGCCTTCTTTTCTATTTCTTTTTCCTGCAATTCATTATTTAGAGACAGTATTTCAAGTGGTTCGAGGAAAACTGTTTTTTCTGAATTTGATACATCGTGTATTATTCCTTTAACTTCTCCCTGTGCACCTAATTTAACGGGAATTACAAAGCGATTATTACGCAATGTCCAGAATTCATCCTGCAAATATTTTCTGTATTTATTAATTAGTTTTTCTGCTTCTTTTTCAAGTTTTGCTTTTATCTCTGCAATTTCTATTTCAAGTTCCCATAATCTTTTATTTTTTCTTCTATCAATCTTGCCGTCTTTTGTAAATGTGTTCTTTAACTCATTTTGAAGATGGGGGAGAGGGTCAAAATTTTTGATAAATTCATGTATTTCGAGATTTTTATCTTTTAGATTATTTTTCAGTTTTTCTACATGTTCAAGGAAAGAAAGAATTTTAACCGCTTCTTCCGGTTTTATCAACAAGTGTTTTTTAACATTTTCAAATATTTCTTTTATTTCTTTATCGGGGAAAGGTGTAAGATTTTTTGTCTTCAAAAGATATTTCAATTCGGTTATCCATTTTATTTCTTTCTCTGCGGTTTTTCTGTCCTTATATGGCAATATTTTAAGTGCTTTCTCTTTTCCTTTATCTGTTTGTGTATTTTTAGCCACCAATTCACGAATCTTTTTCCAGTCAATTGATTCGATTTTCAGCATTTATTTTTTCTTTCTTTTAAGTTTCAACAATTTTTGTCTTCTTATTTCGCTTGGTTTATAGTAATACTGATGCTTTTTAATCTCTGTCAATATTCTTTCTCTTTCGCATAATCTTTTGAATCTTTTAAATGCTTTCTCAAAAGATTCACCATCCTGTACCTCTACTGTTATCATTCTCCCCTCCTTTTTATATTATTTTAAATTCTACGGGCACTTTACGAAGCCTTGGTCCTTCCTTTGTAAAAATTATATCCCATGAATCAATCTCTGGTCTGCCGATTACACCTGTGAAATCTTCTCTAACATCTTCTGCTACCTCAAACCTTGTGCCACCGGGAATTTCAACTCCTTCGAATTTGATATCAAGGTTACAGTATCCTATGATTTTTATCTTTCCGTCCTTCTGTGCAGTATAAAGATAATAAGGTTTTTCAAGCAATGTGAGTGCACCGAGTTCTTCTGCAATTTTACGGGAAATTACGCTTTTGCTTGCTCCGGTATCAACCATTAATTTTACTCTTTTGACTTTATCTTTAAATTTCAATTCAATGTTTGCAAAAATCTGTTCGAGTTTCATCCTCGCTCCTTCTTACTTTTTGTTATTTCATTCATTATTATGCTTAAAAGAGCAATTGCTGCTGTTTCTATTCTTAAAGTTGTTTTACCAAGCGTCACAGGTATTATCCCGCATTTCAGGGCAGATTCATATTCCTCCTGGGTGAACCCTCCTTCCGGACCAACAATCACAAGTATTTTCTTTTTGCCCTTAATTATTCCATCGAGTATTTCTTTACTTTCTTTAAATCCCATAATGGCTATATCGTAATTTTTTATTTGTTCGAGTACTTTTCCGAAGTGTGTAGGTTCTTCTATTTCTGGCAAAATGGTTCTTTCCGATTGCTTTATTGCACTTATGGCTATTCTTCTTAATCTATCTCTTCTGCATGTCTCTATTTCGGACCTTTGGGTTATAAGCGGTATAAATTTTCTAATTCCTAATTCTGTTGCTTTTTCTATCATAAAATCTATTCTTTTGCCTTTTGGGATGGGTGCTGCTAATGTGATTTCTTCTTCGGGGTCATTTCTTTCTTCTATTTCCTGAATTATTTTTGCCTCTACTCTTTTCTTAAAAGATTTTTCTATGACACAAAGCCACAATCTACCTTCTCCATCGGTCACCCATATAGAGTCGCCCGGTTTCTTACGCAAAACATCTTTTATATGATGCGATTCTTCATCCTGAAAAATTATAACATCTTTCTTTATATTTTCCGGAGGTGCGTAAAAATAAGGCATTATTTTTTATACTCTGGAGGTTTACCTATTAAAGCCTCTAATTTTTTGAGTAGTTCTTTTGCTTCAGGTGGTAAATCTTTCGGCACCCATACCACGAGTTCTACATATTCGTCTCCTCTCATTCCGTCTGCTGATAATCCTTTTCCCTTTAATTTTATGACAGTACCCGATTGTGTACCTGGGGCAATCTTTATCCTTGCTTTGCCATCAAGTGTTGGCACTTCAACTTCGCCTCCCAGAACTGCCTTTGTGAAAGGAATATATACCTTTGCTCTTAAATTTAAACCTTCTCTCTTGAAAACTGGATGTGGTTCTTCTTTTATTATGATAATGAGATCACCCGGGGGACCCCCATTTAACCCTGCGTTACCTTCGCCATGCAATGTGAAAACTGCACCATCTTCTACACCAGGTGGTATCCTCAAATTAATCTGTCTTTTTACTTTTACCCTACCTGTTCCTCCGCATTGTGCACAGTTCCTTTCGGGTATCCTTCCTGTTCCTTTGCATCTCGGGCATGTTGTATCCATGTATAAAAAGCCAAAAACAGACCGCGTCTGACGCCTTATCCTGCCGGTTCCTCCGCATTCGGGACATGTCCTGTAACCTGTTGCACCCGTTCCACCACATGCTTTACAGCGCTCATAACGCTCTATCTGTATCTTCTTGCTAACGCCTTTTGCTATATCTTCAAGTTTTAAATGTAATCTCACTCTTATATCTTCGCCTCTTCTTTTTACATAGGGTGATTCTCTTTTTCTGAAAAATCTATCAAAAATATCTGCACCAAAGAAATCTCTTAAGCTTTCGCTAAAACTATCGTAAAGATTTCCAAATATATCCTCAAGGTCATCAAAATGGGTGAAATGTTCCCATGTAAAGCCCTGTGGTCCAAATTGCTGTTCCACGCCTGCATGCCCATACATATCGTATAATCTGCGTTTCTCAGGGTCCATCAAAACTTCGTAAGCTTCCGATATTTCTTTAAATTTTTCTTCTGCTTCTTTGCGATTATGCGGATTCTTATCGGGATGCCATTTCATTGCAAGTCTTCTATATGCTCTTTTTATTTCTTCGGGGGATGCGTCTCTACTTACTCCAAGTATTTCGTAATAATCTTTTTTTGTTGCAGGCATCAGTTACCTTTATCTTTATCTTCTTCCTCTATGATTTCATAATCCACTTTTTCTTCTTTTTTCTCTTCTTTCTTTCCTTCTGTTTGTGTACCACCTCCTGTAGCAGTTCCACCTGTTCCTGCTGCTTTTCTGTAGAGCACTTCTGCTATCCTATGGGACTTTCTCTGTAATTCGTCCATCTTTCTTTCTATTTCTTCCTTGCTATTTCCCTGCATTGCTTTCTTTAATTCTTCAATAGCTGCTTGAATCTCTTTCTTCTCTGTTTCAGGTATTTTATCACCTGCCTCTTTTAAACTTTTTTCAACTGTGTATATCAGCATATCTGCTTTGTTCTTTGTCTCTGCAAGTTCTTTCTTCTTTCTATCTTCTTCCTCGTATTTCTTTGCCTCTTCTACCATTCTCTGGATTTCCTCTTCGGTCAATCCACTACTTGATTTGATGACTATACTCTGCTCTTTACCTGTTCCTAAATCCTTTGCAGATACATGCAAAATTCCATCTGCGTCTATATCAAATGTTACTTCAATTTGGGGTACACCACGGGGAGCAGGAGGTATACCAACGAGGTCAAATTGTGCAAGAAGGCGATTATCCGCTGCCATTTTACGCTCACCCTGATAAACTTTAATTGTAACTGCTGTTTGATTATCTTCCGCAGTGGTAAAGATTTTTGATTTCCTTGTAGGTATAGTTGTATTTCTCGGAATTATGGGTTCCATTATTCCACCGAGTACTTCTATTCCAAGTGTTAGAGGGGTTACATCGAGCAATACCACTTCTTTCATTTCGCCAGCAAGGATGGATGCCTGAATTGCTGCACCTATTGCTACCACTTCATCAGGGTTGATGCCTTTATAGGGCTCTTTACCGAAGAATTCCTTTACGAATTCCTGAACCTTTGGCATACGCGTCATACCACCCACAAGCACAACGGCATCTATATCTTCTGGACGCAGTTTCGCATCTTTAAGAGCCTGCTCACAGGGTCCCCTTGTTCTTTCTATCAAATCTTCAACCATGCTTTCGAGTTTTGCTCTCGTTAATGTCAATTCTATATGCTTTGGACCCGAAGAATCTGCATAGATGAAAGGCAAACTGATTGTTGTTTCCAATCTTGTTGATAACTCACATTTTGCTCTTTCTGCTGCTTCCCTTATTCTTTGCATCGCCTGACGATCATTCCTCAAATCAATCCCGTGTTGCTTTTTGAATTCTTCGAGAATCCATTCGACTATTCTCTGGTCAAAATCGTCACCTCCAAGATGTGTATCTCCATTTGTTGCAAGCACTTCATATACACCTTCACCTATTTCGAGAATTGAAATATCAAAGGTGCCTCCTCCGAGGTCATAAACTGCGATTTTTTGTGTTTTCCCCTGTTTATCAAGTCCATACGCTAATGCTGCTGCTGTGGGCTCGTTGAATATCCTTACGACTTCGAGTCCTGCTATCCTTCCTGCATCTTTGGTTGCCTGGCGTTGTGCATCGTTAAAGTAAGCAGGAACGGTTATTACCGCTTTCCTGACTTCTTCCCCAAGATACTCACTCGCTGCCTTTTTCAAATATCTCAAAATCATTGCAGAAATTTCGGGCGGAGAATAAACTTTGCCCTGTACTTCTACTCTTGCGTCGTCATGGGGACCTCTTACTACTTTATAAGGAACTCTTTTTATTTCTTCTGTAACTTCATCGTATCTTCTTCCCATAAATCTTTTAATTGAATAAATTGTATTTTCGGGGTTAAGTATTTGTTGTCTCTTTGCCTGTATTCCAACAATTATTTCACCATCCTTAAAGGTAACGACAGATGGAGTAATTCTTCCGCCTTCTGGATTGACTATAACTTTTGGCTCACCACCTTCAACTATTGCAACACAAGAATTTGTGGTCCCAAGGTCTATTCCTATAATTTTTTCTTTTTTAGCCATTTTTTACCTCCCCTTTAACTTTTTGTTTTGCTACGACGACTTTTGCAGGTCTTATAACTTTACCTTTAAAAAGATATCCTTTTGCTATCTCTTCTATAATTGTATCATCTTCGCAGTCATCTGTTTCTTTCACAGATATTGCTTCATGGAGTTTTGGGTCAAATTTTTGACCGAGTGCAGAATATTGCACGAGACCCTCTTTTTCCAATGCATCAAGGAGTTGTTTATATATTATTTTAACACCTTTAAGGAATTCATCGTCTTTTGATTTCATTTTTTCAAGCATTTTTATTCCTGCTTCGAAATTATCGAGTGCCGGTAAAATATTTTTTATAAATTTCTCGTTCGCCCTTTCGATTGCCTCTTCCATCTCTTTTTTCATTGTCTTTTTAAAATTATCAAGCTCTGCGAGTGCACGCAAATATTTATCCCAATTTTCTTTGGCTTCCCTTTTATAAATTTCTAACTCTTCCTTTAAAGTTAATACCCTCATAACTTCTTTATAATTATTCAATTTTTACGAAAAGTCAAGCTGAAATTTCACAAATTCCTTTCTTTATCAATTCAGAAATAAATCTCTTTACCGATTGTTCTGCTTTTTCTTTTGTCACATCATATTCCTTTAAAATCTCTTCTACTATTTCCGAAATTTTCTTTGGTTTCTCAATAATTTCCCAAATTCTTGTTCCTGTTTCATTTAGCATGTGTAACATTGAATCATCAGGAGTGATTATAAAAACTTTATCTTCAAATTTTTGCCATGCGATATTCTCCGAGCGCTTTATAACGGTATCAGGGGATAACGAAAGGTGTTCCTTCATAGACATCTACTACTTCTATAAATTCTTTCAGAATGTCAAGTAATTTTTGCGATGTAATTTTATCGTTTTTAAAGATTATAACATTTTTTAAGATTTCCCATAAAGCTTTATCTTTTTTCAGTTTTTCTGGTCTTTTGTTCTTTTGCAAAATGATTACTTTTTCTATTTCTGCTTTTATGTTGTTTTTTGCAGGGAATTCTCCTCCAAAAGGAGTGCTGTAAGCCCAGAATTTATCACCGATTTTCCTCACGCCCATTATCTCATCTCCCATGGATAACTCTTCATATAATCTGACGAAATGCGTTTTTCCGGAACCTGTTCCACCGCACAGCAAAAATGCCATATCATCTATCAGTAAGCCAGCAGAATGCAGAAGAAAACCATTATGATGGGGAAGATAATTCGATAAAACTTCTCTTATTCTGTTTTCAAGCAAAACTTTATCCGCAATAAAATCAACTTTTAAGTCAAAAGGACTAACATCTTCAAAGCCTTTTAAAAAATCTATTTCTTTATTTGTATCTATTGCTATCTTTACATCGCAGATTTTGTAGACTTTCATAAAATTTCTTTAATTTCAATATTTGATTCGCTCAGGTCAATTTGATATTTCTTTTTCAACAATCTTCCGTCTGCTTCCTGTTGTATTTCAACAACCGGGTTTAGGGGCGAATCAGGGTTTTGCCTGATTACTTCGGCAACCTGACCTGTTGAAAGAACGACTTTTGATGTCAAAGGATACACTCCTATTCTTTTTACAAAACTCTTTACAACTTCAAAAGGTAACTCTTTTGCACTCAAATCCATAATGGTATTTACTACATTAAACAGAGATGTTCCTTTATGCGAAAGCATATTACAGAATTTTTCAGATAAAATTATTATCTGGGAAATTTTGCTTTTTTTAAAGTTTGTTTTTTTATCTTTTACTTCGTTTATAATGAAGTTTATTTCTTTATCTTCTGTATTGATTCCCATTTTGAGATGCACTATACTTTTTGCAAGCAGTTTAATTGCTTCTTCTTCCAATCCCATTTCAATTCCTGTTGCTATTGCTATGAGAATTTGTGTGATAAGTTTTTCTGCTTTCCCTTCTTTGCTTTTTTTCAATGCATGGAATAACAATGGCTGGTCATCTTCTTTCATTTTCGATATTATATCACCGAAATCCGTATTTTCTATATTTTCTTTTAAATTAAGGATTACCCTTTCGGGTGAATATTTTTCTCTTTTTTCTATTTTTTCTTCAGATAGTTTTAAAATTTCGCTTATTTTTATTTTTTCGTTCAAGGCAAAATTTCTCTTTCAGCCAGTTCTATTATTTTGTCATTTATTTTTTTCTCCTTTTTACCGAAGCCAATGAGTAATGCGGTATCGCACAGGTTGTTTATTTTGCGGGGTATTCCTTTTGACAATTCATATATTTTCTTTTTGGCTGTCTCATCAAAAATGTCGGTATCGCCACCTGCTACTTCCAGTCTGTAATCTATGTATCTCACTGTTTCCTCATAGGATAGTGCAGTTAAATGGAAATAAACGGGTATCCTTTGTAATAGTTGTTCGTTTTGTTTTATCTTATGAATCAACTTTTCACTTCCGCTTAAAATTACAGAAAAATCAGCAGAAAATGTTTCCCTGAGATTTAGCAAAATTTTTATCACTTCAAATAGAGGGTCTTCCAGAGTTTGTGCTTCATCTATTATCATGACCGTATTTATGCCCTCTTCTGTATTTTTCAAAATTAATTCCTTTATTTTTTGTGACAGTAAGAATCTGTCTTTTTCTTCTATCTCTTCGCCTGCAGAAATAAGAATTTGTTTCATAAAGTTCTCTGGATTTCCTTCGGGATAATCGATGAATAAAAACTTTATTTCTTCTGTATTTTCGATAAACCATCTTAAGGTAAGTGTTTTGCCTGTTCCGTAATCTCCTGTCAACACCATTGCTCCTTTTCTTTCTTTTACCGTATATGTCATCCTTGATATTGCTTCGATATGTGACTCACTTTTGAAGAAATATTTAAGGTTACATACATTTTCGAATGGCTTTTCTTTAAATCCCCAGTATTTTTCATACATTCTGTTTCTTTATCATCAAAACAGAGAGGCAAGATAAGATTATACATGCCTGTAATACAAGTAAGATGGCATTTGTTTTCGAGAAAGTAAGCCTTAAGATGATGCCCGATACACCAAGGCAGATGGTGACAGCCACTATAAAAAATACCGTTTGGGGCTGAGAAAAACCGAGATTAAATAATCTGTGATGCAAATGGTCTTTACCTGTATATTCGAGCCATTCTCTTATAGTTCTTACTTCTTTTTTAACGAACCTTTTTATCGATATGTAAATCATGTCAAAAATCATTACTCCGAAAATTAACACAGGAATTGCGAGTGCAAAAAGAGGTCCCTTTTCAGCCCATTCAGCATTCATAGCGAGAGCAGAGATGAAAAAGCCGAGAAATTCACTTCCAGCGTCTCCAAGGAAAATTTTAGCAGGATGATGATTGTAAATAAGAAAAGAAAGAGTAGCACCCATCACAATCACTGATACTATTACGAGTGTAAATTGATTTGTTAAAAAACCGATTACAGCAAGGAAAAAGCATATAACAGCGGATAAACTCGAAGCAAGACCATCCATACCATCGAAGAAATTCATTGCATTGGTTAATCCAATTAGCCAGAGATAAGAAAGTATGAATTCCAAAGCTGTCCCCCATATGTTGTGTGGCAAAAATGTCATTCTTACACCGAAAAATATACAGATAGTAGCTGCCAGTATTTGCGGAAATATGCGGAAAGATGCACGAAGCTCCATAACATCGTCAAGCAAACCATCAATAAATGCAATAACACTACCGATGAGAATCCCCATTAATTCTCTGGATGGTTTTACAAAGATAAATGTTAACAAAGTAATGGAGATGAAAACAGGTATCCCTCCAAAGAGGGGAACAGGTTTCTTATGTATTTTTCTTTCATTTGGATAATCCACCACATTTAATTTTAGTGCTAATTTTTTAAAAATGGGTGTAAGTATCAATACGATGAGGAATGAAGATAAAAAAGCAGTTATCAATTTTGAAATCATAATAAAATACGCCGCCTGGGATTCGAACCCAGAACCCCCGGATTAAGAATCCGGTGCTCTACCGTTGAGCTAGCGGCGTCCTCAATTATTAATAATTGATTTTCCATTTTGTCAAGATTATTTTCACAAAATTTTAAAGGCATTAAATTTGCAAATCTTTACACATTCATAACATCTGATGCAATCGAAACTATTATAATCTTTGTAAGGAATTAAACCAGCAGGACATTTTGTAACACATTCACCACACTTTGTGCATTTATCCTCATCAAAAGTTATCTTCTTAATTGAAAATTTATGAAGGAAGGAAAGTAAAGCACCTGCAGGGCAAAAAACTGCACAGAAAGGACGGCGCCAGAATATAAAACTTAACAGAAAAATTAAAGTGAGAAATACTTTGAATTTAAATAAATTTAAGGGTAATTGTAATAAACTCTTATCGAAGAGAAAAGCAAAACTCCCTCCAATTACTCCCATAGGACAAATGAATTTACAAAAAGGAGTGATGTAGTAAAAAAGTGGGATTATAATAATCATAAAAAGAACAAAAAATTTGAGGTACCGAAGAAAATGCGGAATATGAAAATGTTTTTTCCTCAGTTTTGAAAATAAATCCTGGATTAGACCGAGCGGGCAAATCCATCCACAGAATAATCTGCCAAAGAAAAAGGAAGAAAATAAAAACACAGAAAGGATAAGATATGGGATTCTTTTCATCATGATAAAAAACTGCAGTGCTCCTATTGCGCATGTTGTTTGGGCATAGGGGCATGCATGGCAGTTTAAGATGGGACACGGGAAGTACTTCAGCGGACTGTAAAATGGACGATAAAAGTTCGAATTCAATAAAATTAAGGAAATTAACTGCCAGTAAATCCTTTTTATCCTAAGCCAAGACAAGACAGGCAAATTTTAGAGCCATAGATGAAAATCATTTTAAAATCTTTAAAAAGTAAACCCGCTATAAACAAAGAAATCAAAACTATTATCACCAATTTTTTCATGACTTTTCTTTTATAAATGCTCTGAATAATTCGATTGGTACGGGGAATATGATTGTTGAATTCTTTTCCGAAGCTATTTCGGTTAAAGTATGCAGGAATCTCAATTGCACAGCTATTGGCTGTTTTGATAGGGTTTCTGCAGCTTCGTAGAATTTCCTTGCCGCCATATATTCACCTTCAGAGCTTATGATTTTTGCTCTCTTTTCTCTTTCTGCTTCTGCCTGCCTTGCCATTGCACGCTTCATCGTTTCAGGTAGGTCCACTGCTTTTATCTCAACAGCAGTAACTTTTATCCCCCAGGGGTCTGTTGCTTCATCGATTATCCTTCTTAATTCTTCATTCAATTTCTCTCTTCTCGCAAGCACATCATCGAGTTCAACTGCACCTAGAACACTTCGCAAAGTAGTTTGAGCAATTTGTGATGTAGCGTAAAGATAATCCTGTACCTCGAGGACAGCTTTAGCAGGGTCAACCACTTTGAAGTAAACAACTGCATTTACAGAAATTGAAACATTATCTTTTGTGATAACTTCCTGTGGAGGTACATCCATCGTCACTATCCTTAAACTCACTCTCTGTATTCTGTCGATTATAGGTATTATGAGCACAATGCCGGGTCCCCTTACCCCAACGAATCTTCCCAGGCGAAACAGCACCCCTCTTTCGTATTCCGGGAAAATCCTTATAGCATTTGCCAATAAAATGATCCCAAATATTATTATAAGGGTTATAACTGCACCTGACATATCCCCTCCTTTTAAGCTATTCTTTTTGTTTTCTTTACTTTCAAAATAAGTCCGGGAAGTGTTTCTATTACTTCTACTCTTTCTCCTCTTTTTATGCTTTCATCTGCAATTGCGCGCCATAAAGTTCCCTGCACCATTACGACCCCCTCTTTACCCGGTTTTATAGGTTGTTTGCATTCTCCCACAAGACCTATAAGTCCTTCTTTCCCTGTTACCGGGCGACGACGCATTGCACGGAGTGCCATCGTGAGAGCGAAGCTGAAAAATCCACCAAGCAAAATTGCCACCGTCAGTATCAATGAGCGGGAAATTTTTAGAAAAGGCACATTTACACGGATTAACATCATAGAGCCAAAGATAAGACAGGTTATACCACCGATGGTAAGCGGTCCAAAAGTTGGTGTTAATGCCTCGAGTATGAACAGAACAATCCCAAGTATTATAAGCCCTATGCCTGCGTAATTTACAGGTAAAATATGCAAGCCATATAGCCCCAGTAATAGCGATACAGCACCGAATACACCGGGAAATATTGCACCAGGATGCATTAGCTCGAATATCAAAGCATAAAGTCCGAGGACCAGCAAAAGATACGCAATATTGGGATTTGTAATTGTATGTAAAAAACGCTCCTTGAAAAGCCATTTCACTTCTTCTATATTTTTGTCTCTTATTTCAATCTTTTGAGAAATTTTTTCTATCAATTCTTGAACTGAATCTGCCACGAAATCTATTAAGTTTAATTCCAGTGCCTTATGTGCTGTTACATTTACACTTTTTCTAACGGCTTTTTCTGCCCACTCTTCATTTCTTCCTCTTTTTTCAGCGATGGCTTTTATGTATGCGGCAGCATCATTTACTATTTTTTCTTTCATTTCTTTTGGCACTTTACCTCCTATCGCTACTGGATGTGCTGAACCCATATTTGTGCCCGGGCACATCGCAGCATAGTGAGCCGCTAAAAGTATAAATACACCGGCTGATGCACATCTTGCACCATCAGGATACACATAGATGCATATCGGGATTTTACTGCCGAGCTCCCGTTTTACTATCTCCCTCATTGATTTATCAAGTCCACCAGGAGTATCCATTGTAAATAAAATTAATTCAGCTCTCACTTTTTCAGCATAATCACAAACTCTGTTAAAATATTCAGTCGTCGGAGGGTCTATAATGCCCTCTATCCGTCCAAGGATTATCCTTGAAACAATAAGAAATATCATCTTACTATTTTATTCTTTTTATCCTGTTGTCAACTTTTTTCCGATAAGAAATTTTCAGTTATTTCTTTGTGCTTTCTTATCCATAGTGGTAGAAGGCTTTCTATCGTCTTTTCGATTTCCCGAAGATGTCTGTGAGATAAAAATAGCTTTTTCATTATCTCATCTAAATCATTGACGGGTAAAAGTTCTCTCATGCATAGTTTTTTGTCATCAATTGAAAATATATCTTTAGCCAGTATTTTTCTCAAAATATGGCGTGCCCAATCAATTATGCAACAACATTTTACTAAAAAAGTCCATTCGTCATCGTTAAACAAGGAATAAAATGAGTTTATTTCCGATAGATTCATATCAGAAGATATAGCAACCGAGAAAATCAAACTATATTTCCATTTTGTTAAGACAGAAAAGATAAACTCTTTGCGTGGTAATATAGCCAGGATTTCACCATCTTTACTGAAGATTCGAATCTCTGGGTTAACAGGGTTCACATGATATTTCTCCCTTATGAGGTTGGCAAAGGTTCTTGCTCTTGATATGTGATTATCAATGATAGATGCAATTATTAATTCATCGGGACGATTCAACAAACCAAGTGTGAAAAAATCAATGTCAGAAGATTCAATAAACTCTTTACCGATAATATTGGATGCATTAGCCATTAAAAAAGATGTCAGCGAGAATATCCTTACATATTTTTTCAATTCAATATCTTCTTTTTCTTCGATGATTTCTTTCTCCAATCCCTCGGTTATTTCTTTTATTCCGTTAAGCAGTGACCTTATTATTACCAGATTTCTTATCCTCCATGAACCCAGATATCCTACTGCTTCTCTTAAATTTTCTTCTTCGCTATCGTAAAGGCGTTTATACAATCCTATAACACTTATAGATAAACCTTTGTCAAGTGAAATGAGTTCAGTTAATGTGTCAAAGCTTTCAAATGCATCTTCTTCTATTTCTGCTCGAACTTTATTTTGCACTTCTTTATTTGCTATAAAATAATCTTTAATTTTATCGATTACTTCAACGAGATTTAAATTCTTACGGGGACGCTTCTTGGGGGTGAAGTGTTTTTCAAGCAAACTCGTATCCCAGCCCAATACCGACCAATACTTCTCAAGTTTATCTTCAAACATAATTCCTCCATTTCTAATTGTAAGCTAAAAATTTAAATTGTCAAATTATTTTTTTAAATTTTTCTTTTTCATTATCTCATAAAGCTTTACAAATTCATAGGGTTCCAGTTCATAAACCCTGCGGTTGATTTCACATCTTATAACATTTTTTAAAAGCTTCATCCTGTGTTTGAAAACTTTATGCATGAAATCGTAAAAACCGTAATCAAATTTTAAATCTTTTGGAAACATCCTTATTACACATGGTGTAACTTTTGGACGGGGATAGAAATATAATCTTCTTATTTTGAAAAGCAATTCAATATCGAAATGCACCTGCATTATCACACTCATAGCGCAATAAATTTCCGAAAGCGGTTTCGCAAGTAAGCGCTCAACAACTTCTTTTTGCAATGTTATAACGCATCTTTTTATAAATTCTTTATTCTTCAAAATCCACAATAAAAATTGTGATGTTATGGAAAAGGGAGTGTTTGATATCAAAACTATTTTTTCGTCTTCTTTCAAATCAAATAAATCTTTTGGCGACATAAATAATGCATCTCCTCTTATGAATTTGGCATTTTCCTTTTCATAATTTCTTTTTAGCCAGATTATAAATCGCGGGTCTTTCTCAACACCTATATATTTGCATCCTTTTGGTATAATTCTGCGTGATAATGTGCCAAGACCTGGTCCCACTTCAAGAACTTTGTCATTTTCCCCGACTTCAGCAGCTTCCACCATTTTGTCTGCAATACTCTCTTCAAGCAAAAAACATTGACCCTGCGACTTTAAAGGCTTCATACCCAGCGACGACAAGATTTTTATTAATTCTTCCCTTGTCATAAAATATTTTTCAAAATTTCTTCTACTTCTTTTATTCTATCTTTCAATTTATGTTTCATGAAAATCTCAAGTGCTTTTTTAAGATTTTGCTTTGCTTCTTCCTTTCTGCCCACTTTTATTAATATTTCTCCCAGCACCTTTTCCCATATTTCTCTCGCTTTCTCACGATACTCAATAGCTTTATCATATTCGCCTTTGCAATGATATGCTTCACCGATATTGTTGTAACAGATAGCAGTATGTGGATGTGCTTCTCCTATTGTTTTTAATTTTATTTTAAGGGCTTTTTCAAAATATTCAATCGCCTTATCATATTCACCTTTCAAATGATAAGATTCACCTATATTATTATAGGTTATAGCAGTATTCGGATGAATTTCTCCTAATGTTTTCAATTCTATCTCAACTGCTTTTTCAAAATATTTAATTGCCTTATCATGGTCACCCTTTGATTGATATGCTCCTCCAATATTATTATAACTCGCAGCAATGTCAGGATGTGTTTCTCCCAATGTTTTTAATCTTATTTTTAAAGCTTTTTGGTAATATTCGATAGATTTATCATGTTCTCCTTTTCCGTAATATGCTACTCCTATGTTATTATAACTTGAAGCAGTGTAAGGATGCATTTCACCCAATGTATGGATTCTTATTTTTACCGCTTTTTTATAACATTCTATTGCTTTATCATATTCTCCTTTGTAAAAATAAGCCATTCCAATATCGTTGTAACTTGTGGCAATATCAGGATGCATTTCGCCCAATGTTTGAGCCCTTATCTTTACTGCCTTTTTATAAAATTCAATTGCTCTATCATATTCTCCTTTGTAATAATATGCTTCCCCTATGTTATTGTAAATTGTAGCGGTATCTGGATGATTTTCACCTGTTATTTTTAATCTTATTTCAAGTGCTTTTTCATAGCATTCAATAGCCTTTTTGTATTCGCCCTTGAGACGATAAGCCCTTCCAATGTTATTAAGACAATTTGATTTTGTTTCTTCATTATGCTTCGATTTTTCTATTAATCTGAGACATTCTTCACCTGTTTCCAGCATTTTATCGTATTTACCCGTTTCACCTTCAAACCAGCTTTTTTCCAGCAAAAATTCAATAAGGATGTCGTCTTTTAACAAATCTTTATAATCTCTTTCAATTTTTTCGAATATCTCTTCAACTTCTTTATATTTTGCTAATTTTGTCTTAATTCCTATTAATTTTATCAAATTACTTATGCCTTCTTCTCCGGCATGTAGATTCCCATAGTTCCGCATCCATTCTTCATATAATTCCTCTGCCTTTTTGTAATTTCCTTCTTTTGACATTTTTTCACCGAATTTCAAAAGATATTTCATATACTTTTCTTTTTCTTCACCAATTTTAAAATGATGGATTAGCAACTCGTAGTAATTTTCGATGTTATCTTTATAAATATTTTCAATGGCATTTGCCACTTTCCTGTGATAATCTTTTCTTAAACTTTTCAAGATTGTATTGTAAATAACATCACGGATTATTATGTGTTTGAAAGCATATTCTTCATCGCCTTCGAGAATTTTTGATAAATCTTTTGTTATATTTTCAATAAGACCTTTATTTTCGATATTTTTCAAAACGCTTTTTATATTTATGGCATATTCTGTTAGATTTTCGAGTAATTTTGTAGAAAATTCATGTCCTATTACCGAAGCGAGTTCAAGAATATATTTTGATTCATCGTCCAGTTTATCAACTTTTGCGAGAATTAGTTCCTCAAGTTTAATTGGTATATTTTTGATTTCTCCTTTTAACTTTGCTACATTTCCTTCTATATCAATTAGATTACTGTTTAAAAGCATTGTAACAAATTCTTCAAGATAAAAAGGATTTCCTTCGCTTCTTTCTATTAGAATTTTTTCCAATTTTTCGTCTATCTTATTTGACTTTATAATGGCGGAAGCAAGTTTTTCAACCTCTTTTTTCTTCAGTGGTTGTAAATTTATATAAACACAATGTTCAAGTTCAGGAAGGATATAGTCAGAATATGGACGCTGAATCAATATCAGCATTATTTTTGATTTTTCTATTGATTTAATAAGAAAAGATAAAAATTCTCTTGTATTAATGTCAATCCATTGCACATCATCAAATATTAAAATAAGGGGAAATTTTGCGATATTTTTAAGAATTAGTGATAATCCTCTGAAAAGAATGTAATTTCTGTTATCTTTTTCTATCTGTTCAATACTTCTCTTTTCAATTTCGCTTATTTCTCCGCCGAGCATCCATTTTAAAATTCTTGTGAGAATTTCAGGTTGATTGTATTTTTTGATGAACGATTCGATTTTTTGTGATATTGCTGAAGGGTCTTTTTCTTCTATTTTAATGAGTTTGCGTAAAAAATCCTTTAAAGTCCATAATTCTGCATTTTTTAAATAATCAATTCCTCTTGTTTCGATGAGAGTTATTTTATCTTCCAAAATTTTATTAACAAATTCATTAGCAAGTTTGGATTTGCCAATACCAGCTTCACCTGTGATTGAGACAACACGACTTTCGCCTCTTTTAACATCTTCATAAAGCTTCAATAAAATTTCCATTTCCTTGTCTCTGCCTATCATTGGTATTTCTTTTATCCTTCTGAGCATATGTTTTGCTTTTACCTTAACGGGTTTAAAAGCAGTTATTAAATAAGATTTTCCTTTTAACTTCAAAGGAGGCAATTTTTCATATTCTATTTCGGATTTAGTAAGTTCGTAAATTTTTTCACTCACATAAATTTCGCCTGCCCCTGCTACAGATTGTAAGCGCTGAGCAAGATTTACTGTATCTCCCATAACAGTATATTGGAGTTTGTGATGTGAACCTACTCCACCTGCAACTACTTCACCAAAATTTATCCCGATAGATAAAGATAAGCCTTCAAATTGCTTTACCTCGGACATCATGTCAATTGCACACAGTACCGCACGAAGTGCATCATCTTCATGTGAAATAGGAGCACCAAAAAGTGCCATAACACAATCACCAATATATTTGTCAATATATCCTTCATATCTGTAAATTATTTCGCCGAATCTTTCAAAAAGATTGTTCATTAAATTTGTTACTTCTTCGGGGTCAAGTTTTTCGCATAAAGAGGTAAAACCCGAAACATCTGCAAACATAACAGCAACTTTCTTCCTTGCTCCCTTTAATCTTTCACGCTCAAAATCAATTTTCCTCTTAAGTTCAACAGGCATACGGGGGATTTCTTTTTCAATCAGCGATGTACCACAATTTCCACAAAACTTAAAATTGGAAGGATTGTCAAAGCCACATTTAGGACACTTCATCCTATTTCCTTACTTCTTATTAAAATGAAAATCCCAACGAGTAAAAAAATAAAGTTGGGTAACCATGCACCTAACACGGGATTTAGAAAGCCGGCTTTCGATAACGCTTTGCCAAGCTGAATTATTCCCCAGTACAGGAAGGCGAAAAATAGAGAAAGTGCAATTCCTCCACCGAGTCCAATTTTATAAACCATATCGGCAAGAGGTGCACCAAAGCCAGCAGAGATGACACATGTACAGGGCAGAGCATATCGCAGATAATAATCTATCAAAATCTTAGATGGCTCTTCACCGCTCAATCTAATCCTTCTTATGAATTCCTGTAATTCATTTAAATCCATAGCATCAACAGGCAAAGTTTCTTTAGAAAAATCGGTAATTTTTTCTTTAACTCTCAATTTCATTTCCTTAAATTCAACTATTTTCTCGGAGTTTCCATAAACTTCACGCAAAGCACCTTTTTGTAGCACAAGGAAAGTAGAATCAAAATACCCGATTTTGGCATCAATCCTGCGTAGCAAATTAAAAGCACTGTCAAACTCACAAATCGTAATATCGGAAAGTTTGTTCTTTTGAGGGTCAACCATCCTAATTCTATAAAATCTTCCTTCACCCTGATAATAAACATTGAATCTCCTCATAAAGCGTGGACGGCGAATTTTTTTAATCCTTCTCAATTCAAATTCATAAGAAAGACGATAAAAAGGAGCACCTACTTTGTCAAGAAGCACAAAGTTCAAAAGAGAAAGCATGGCACCACAAAAGAATATGGGTAAGAAAATGCGGAAATTACGCACTCCGAGTGCACGCAAAGCAATTGTTTCTCTATTGCGCGAAAGAACACCGATTGACATAAAACAGGCAAGGATAGATGCAAGTGGTAGCATCATCGAAAATAAAACCCAGGGAAATAAAAGTCCATAATACTCAAGAATATAAATAAATTTGACATTTTTCGAGATAAAATAGTGGATACGCTCAAAAGCATCAAAAATTAAATAAATGAGAGTTATGCCAGAAGAAGCAATAAGGACACCTTTAAAATATTCTCTGATTAAATATTTATCTATTATTTTTAGCCTACCTTTATAACCCATATGTAATGTGCTCGGGCAAGCCCTCGCAAATTATCCTTTCAATGCCTCAACGAGTTCTTTTCTTATATCGGGATATTCTTTAATTGCTTCAATGAATCGAGGTAAGAATTCACGCAGAGTTTCCCTGTCGATGGGCTTTATCCTCTTTATTTCGGCAATCTCCCTCGATACCCTACCAATCATGACAGCAAGATAAATAAGTATTCCAATCATAGCACCAATAAGCCCAATAATCGCACTCAAAATCTTCATAATATCCTCAAACCTCTTATTCATATCCTCAAATCTTTTATCCATATAGTTTCGAAGGTCAATAAATCTTTGATTTGTCATTTCAACAAATAATTTAAATTCCTCTCTTGTAACCATTTTCTCTTCCATTCTTTCCAATCGTTTTTCTATTTTATTGAGTTCGTTTGCTAAAATTAAGCCTATCAGGATAAATGCACACATCATCCTTTCAATGCCTCAACGAGTTCTTTTCTTATATCTGGATATTCTTTTATTGCTTCGATGAAGCGTGGCAGGAATTCACGCAGAGTTTCCCTGTCGATGGGCTTTATCCTCTTTATTTCGGCAATCTCCCTCGATACTCTACCAATCATGACAGCAAGATAAATAAGTATCCCGATCATGGCACCAATAAGCCCAATAATCGCACTCAAAATCTTCATAATATCCTCAAACCTTTTATTCATATCCTCAAATCTTTTATCCATATAATTCTGAAGGTCTATAAATCTCCTGTTCATATCCTCAAACCTTTTATAGATATCCTCAAATCTTTTATCCATATAGTTTTGCAGGTCAGTAAATCTTTTGTTTGTCATCTCGACAAACAGTTTGAATTCCTCTCTTGTAACCATTTTCTCTTCCATTCTTTCCAATCGTTTTTCTATTCTATCGAGTTCAGTGGCACAAATTAATCCTATGAAAATCAATACTCCCATCCTTTATTATACATGCTAATTGAAAAAGTCAAGATAAAATGTAAATCAACTTGACACTTCAAAATCATAATTATAATAAATGATGGAAATAGTGGAAAAATTAAAAAAGGGACTTAAAAATTATAATTTAGATGAGTTAAAAATTGGATTGATTTATCTTTTCGGCTCTTATGCAGAAGGAACACAAACCCCTTTATCCGACATAGACATCGGGATAGTATTCACCGATAAAAAAATTTTGCAAAGTTCTTTTGATTTGTATGCCAAAATTTACGATATTTTAACAGATATTTTGCCAGAATATCAGGATAAGATAGATATAGTTTTTCTTCAAAAAGCACCTTTAAACATTCAGTCAGCAGCTGTTGCAGAAGGAATTTTAATTTATGAAAAAGATTTTGATTTTAGAGTGAAATACGAAGATAGAGTTATCTTATTATTTGCGGACTTTCAACCTATTTTAAAAATATTTGATAAAGCGATACTCGAGAGGATAAAATGAAAATTAAGAAAGAAGTAATTTTGCCTCGACTGGATGGAATACAGCATGACCTTGAAAAGTTAAAAAAGTTAGCAGAAAAAGATTTTGAGGAATTCAAAGAAGAGGATAACTTTGCATTAGCACAATTTTATTTGAGAAGAGCATTGGAAGGCGTTTTCAATATAGGAGCTCATATTGTTTCACGCAAAACAGGAAACAGAGTGGTTCATTACAAAGATATTGCGATAAAATTGGGAGAAATGGGGATAGTTGATGAAGATTATGCAAAAGATAAACTCGTAAAAATGGCAGGATATAGAAACAGGTTAACCCACTTTTACGCAGATATAACCCCAGAAGAAATTTACAAGATATTAAGAGAAAAATTGGAAGATTTTAACCCATTCATGAAAGCAATTAAAGATTTAATGGAAAATCCACAAAAATACGGTTTTGAGATAGATTAACTTTTCCACTTATATAGAATAAAGGAGAAAATTAGCACAATTAAATTTGGTAACCACATTGCAAAAGCAGGGGAGATGACCCCCCTATCCCCGAGTCCCTCCATCCCCACGAAAGCAGAATAATAAAACAAAAAGAAAGGAACGGATATTCCAAAGCCATAAATCTTACCTGCACGACGAAACCTCAAAGAAAGTAATAAACCGGTAAGAGCAAGAACAAAAGCACTGAAAGAAAGGGATATTTTTTTGTGAAATTCTGTAAAATATCTCCTCAATCTATATGTGAAAATTCGACCCCTTTTCTTTTTTTCTTTCTTAATTCTTTTCCACAACTCAAAAAGTGTAAGTTCATCGTCAATTTTCGATAACTTTGTTTTCCTTTCTTTTTCGCCGTATTTTATCTTCAGGGTGTAAGTTTTAAATCTTATCCTTTCGAATTCTTCAAAATTTCCTTCTTCGATCCATCCATCACGCAGTTTTAAAATTATAAAATCAGGAGAAGAATAAACTTTGCAGTATTTTGCAAAAATAAATCTTTTTTCTTTTCTATCATAAATCGTTATGTTTTTAACTTCCTGAGTTCTGTAATTTACATCTCTCGGGAAGATATCATATCCCGATAAATTTTCGCATTTGCAGAAAGCTTTTAATCTGAAAACAGGTTTTTTCTTTGCGATTTCAAAATAAAGAGACCTCAATTTATAATTTGAATTTGGTGTAAAAAATCCGCAAAACCATATTAAAAAACAAAAGATAAAAAAGGAAAATGTGAATACCTGAATGAAAAGGTTGATGGGATTGTAACCTGCAGCTTCCATTGCTACGATTTCGTTATCATGTGATAATCTACCGATACCCATGACAACACCAATCATAACAGCAGAAGGAATAGAAAAAGAAAGAATTTGAGGCAAAGCAAAATAGAGGATTTTAAGAACGGTAAAAGCATGCAAACCTTTCCCAACAATCTCCCATATAATCGAGAAAATTTGACTCATTATAAGGATACCTGTAAGAACAAAAACACCCAGAAAAAAATTTGGCAAAAACTCAAAGAAAATATACCTTCTCAATATCATCCATAAATTTATTCCCCATGTGGGAAAGTCAAGGGAGTTATAGTTTCGACAACTTTGATGAGTACATTAGTTTTTTCCCTCTATAATTTTAATTTCTGATTTATTCACTCCATAAAGGCGGTAAACTATTTGGTCTATTTCATTTTTGAGTTGTGAAATTGTGCTTCTTATATTTTGCACATTATTTATAATTTCTGTTTTATGTTTATTGAGAATAGGCATACTCTCTGGAATAAGTGTTTCTTTTATCTCCTTCCAAGCTTTTCCTTTCTTATCAATCAAAATATTAGCAATTAAATTAAGCAAATCAGGGGCACCTTCTATAAAAACAGATTTTTTATTTTTCCCTTTTAATTCAATCGAAAAAGTGCCAGTAAGTGTTGGTTGGTTTGACATCATAATTCTTGAGATATAAAAATTGCTTTCATTAAACTCCTTTGATTTTATTATTTAATATCTATCTATTTCACCTAACGGTAAGCGGGTATTCGAGGTCCTGAGCGGCAGCGAAGGATTTGGGCGAAGCGTAGCAAAACCAGATACCCGCTTGTTAAGTGAGGGCGTAAGCCGAAGGGTTGCGAAAGTGCCCGCCGTCGCAAAAGTATATAAAAAATCTTGTTTTTAGTATCATCCATTACATCAAAACTCCTTCTTGAATATCATCTTTTCAGGATTGTCTTCATACCTGATGATGATATGTTCATTTAAGTTAAATAATAATTTTTCTTCTTCGTATTCACTCATGACATCTCCCTCATTGAGTGTTAGTATATATTGTGCTTGATTATTGCTCGTTTTTAATAATTTATAAACATAGTTAAGGATTCGTATTTTAGTCTTCAGGTCTATGCCATGAAGCACTCCGTCATGAATCAAAAAATGCGGCATGGGTCTTTTATGTTTTAAAATTTCTTTAAAGATGGTTAAATCTTTCTTTAAAGATGGTTAAATCATAAACTAAAATTTTTAGCCTTTCTCTACCATAGGAGAGAGATTTGGGGATATCAACCTTTATATCAACAGGATTTTCTTTTTTGTTTGTGTATTCTATAGCCAGATAACTACCTTCACTTGTAGCAGTGCAATCTTTAACTGTTTCCCTAAAACTTACGCCAAGTTTATTAATCTCTTCAGAGTTTTCTCTCAACTCTTTTACAATTGTAAAATGTAACTCGGTCATTTCCTCTTCGATTTTCCAAATTTCATCACTTAACTTATCAATTTGTCTAATAACATTTTCTATGTGTTGATAAGCCGTTCCTTCTTCAAGTAATTTTTTGTAAGTTTCTTTAATTATATCAAATTTACCTTTTGTATCTAAAATTTTATATAATCTCCTGCGTTCATTCTCCAGCTTATAATATTCGTTCCAAAGTTCATTTAATTTGTCTTTAAGCTCTCTTTCTCGTTCTGCTAAATATTTTTTTCTATTATCTGCGATAGCTTTTCTAAATCTTATAACTTCATCCAAGGTCTTTTTTAAAAAGTTCCCTAATTGAGCATTCAACATGTTATAAAATTTTATAGATTCTCTAATATCCACTTCAATATTGACAGAATAACTTTCTTGGAGAAGGTCCAATTTTCTTTGTATTTTTTGTATTTCAAGTAATTTTTTAGAAATTTTATTAGTTAAATAGCTGATTTGATCTTCAATATCTTTATAGGTATTTATAAAATTGTAATCTTTTATCGCATTTTCAAGTGCTTGGATCTTTTCTTTTATTTCTCTAAGCTCTGACCTTACTTCTTGAAGATGTTTTCCTGTTTCTTTTTCTAATCCTTCAATTATTCTATTTTGGACTTTTTTACGTTCTTGTAATTCTCGTTTTAACATTTCAAGTTGGTATAGATTTTTGTTAGGTAGGCCGATTAAATAGAAATTGTAGACAATAATAAGATTTTTAGTAAGATTTGGATGCAAGAAATTGTATGGGACTTTTCTTTCTTGATGGTTAAGATCGTCTTTTATAAAAAATTTAATTAAACTTCTAAACCATTTGTTTTCATAGTAGGTATTATTATATGCCTTAAAAAAGATATCTCCCAATACCGATTTCAATTCTTTTTCGGAGTATTCATGTACATTTGTATTATCTATTTTACCAAAAAGAATTTCTTTTTTATTAAACCATCTCTTTATAAAATAAAGTTCATTTCCTATGAAAAATTCCAATACTACATTGTGGTTATCCAAAAATGGGAATGTTTTCACATTGAAAAATTTATTTTTAGAGGTCTGGGAAAGAAGGCAGTAATCTATCAGTCTGATAAGAGTTGATTTTCCTATGCCATTTATTTCTTTTCTGGTAGATGAATATTTTCCCAAAACTATGTTTAGTCCTTCTTTGAATTTAACTTCATCAAACAAGCCCGTTTCAGAATAAAGTCTTTTGAGCCTTATCATGCTTCACCACCTTTATCTTGTAACCCTTTATATCAATCAGGTCCAAGGCATACAAAGTTGTTATTGCATCCATGAATAATTTGGGCGTTCTCTTGATATCTTTTTTCAAAAATTTTATTAGTAAATCCTCAATAAACATTGCATTATTATTTTTTATAAGTTCACCAAGTATCTCATTGCCTAATATTAATATGTTCATTCGCAAATCTGACTCAGGTTCGGGAAGTATCACTTATTCACCTCCGGTTTGGTCCCAATAAGGCATTGTTCAAAGAAATATAATAAAATGAGTTCAACATAATTTTTGTATTCTTGGTCGTTAGGATATTTTGAGGAAAATCTATTTACTAAATACTCAAATTTTCCTTTAAAAGTCAATTTCTCATCAAGAATTTGATATTCTCTTAAAACCGCCATTTTTAAATTTGAAATGAAATCATCATCTAATGACTTTAAAACCTTTTGCAAGTAACCAATATGTTCCGCATAAAAATGGATAAATTTTCTTTTTACTATTTCAATATCTTCATCTGAAAAATTCTTTTCTATTTTTTTCAAAGTGTCTTTAGGGAGGTCATATTGGGGATGATAATCCGATATTTCATCCTTCAATTTTGAGATCTCTTCTATTACTTCTTCCACAAAGTCGAATTCAATAAGTTCAGGAGATAAAGAAAATATCTCCGATAATATTTTTCTTCTTTTGCTGGGGAGCGAGTTTAAAATAAAGTTTATTAATTCTTCTATCCCCCAAATATCAGCATTGGTAATCTTGTTTTTGATGTAGGTAACCATACTACCTAATAACTTTTGATTGGTAATAAAGCGCCATTTATATCCTAATCTCATGTAATTTTTTTCATATTTTCTATAATCTTCATCCACTTTTTTCTCAAATTTTTGCTTATCATATCTTTCAGGAGCATAGCATGCCAAACATACTTTTTCAGTTTCAATAATTCCATCACTACCTAAATCTTTTTTTTGTTTAATAGATTTATAATTTTCTCCATAAAGTATGGAAAAAATGCCATCAACTATCTCGTTGAATTGCGTTCCATACAGATGCTCTATTTTTGATTTCAAAATATCTCTTAAAGTTTGTCTATTCATGATTTAAACACCTCTTGGAGACGGCGGGCATTTCACTTAACTCGTTCATATCTGAACAGTTCGGATATATACCAAAATCTGGAAGATATGCGAACAGTTCGGCCCTTTCTTTCCTTTGCTGTTTTATACCTTAGAGTTTGCATCATAATTATATAATCAATATTGAAGAATGTCAAGAGAAAATGTTTAATGCGAGCGTGAGCGAGCTAATTACCAATGGGTTGTGAGTCAACACCCCGACTGAAAGGAGGGGTGTGCACGAGGGCGGTGGGGACAGGGAGGCGGGGCAAAAAATTATTGACAATTTATAAAACGAAATAAAATATAATGATGGGAATGACTTATGTTGATGGGAAAGTAAGGGGTTCCAAGGGCGAAGTTAGTGTTCGCTTCCTCGTTGATAGTGGTGCTATTTATACTCTTTTGCCTCTGAAAATATGGAAGAAAATAGGTTTGGAACCCAAGCGTGAGCACACTTTTATACTTGCTGATGGCACCCAGATAAATAGAAAAGTATCAGAATGCTATATCATTTTGCCACAGGGAGAAGCCCATACACCCGTTATCCTCGGAGAAGAAGGAGATGTAGCCGTACTTGGTGTCGTGACACTGGAAATATTAGGTCTTGTATTCGACCCTTTTAAGCGTGAACTAAAACCTATGAGAATGCTACTTGTGTGATTTGGAAGTGATATTCCTCATATTTTTCCTGAAATCCACTCCTGATTTTAATCTTAGTGCACATGAAAACTGGGTAAGAGGTGTTTCTTTTTCGCAAAATTATCTTTTATCCTATGGTGCAGACACATTTATATGTCTGTGGCAAATACCCGATTTTACCCTGAAATATAAAATAAATGTCGGAAAGCCCGTAATATCAGCAGATATTAAAAACTTTATAGCTGTAGCACATACAAAAGAAATAAAAATTTATTCTTTTGCAGGGAAATTGATATCCCATTTTTTGCTTCCTGAAAAAATCATAAAGATACTGTTCCATCCCACAAAAAGGGAAATCGTTTGTCTTACTGAGAGGAAAATTTATGTCTTCTCTGTACCCGAATTACATCCACTGAAAACACTTTCGGATTTTAAGAAAATAACATGTGCTGACTTTTCATCAAAATATTTCGTTTTATGCGATGGAAAAAAGATTCGTGTTTTTGACCTTGATTACAGAAAGATAAAGGAGATAAAAAGTTTCTTCTATTCTCACAGAGGGAAAATTACGGATATTGATATTTTTGGTGATACTATTTGCACCTGTGGTGAAGATGGCAGTTTCAGGTTGTGGTCGGTATCCCTGTCTAAATTTTTATGGGGCAAAAAAGTTGGCAGAAAATTATTGTCATGCAAATTTGTTAAATCAGGCAGATTTATAGTGCTTACCAATGCAGAGAATAATTTGATGGTTTACAATATGAAGGGGGAGCAGGTCTATATCACCCGTCTTGCCGGTGTACCCAGCACCTGTGCAATATCACCTCTTGAACGCTTTTTAGCCGTTGATGCAGGCATCTATCGCAGCGAAAATGTAGCAGTTTTTAAAATTGACCCTTATATTGATTTTCCATCGGAAATAAGATTAGAAGGGAAATTATCAATTTTGAGTCCATCTGGCAAATATCTTGCACAGATTAAAGGCAGTAAGGTAGAAATTTTTGATACAGAAAAAGATGAGATAATAAGCAATTTCGGGGTATTTTTTGAAGTAATAGGTGGACTTTTTACAGGCTTTGAGGATAAAATTTTGTTATGGGGCAGGGATGCATTTTCTCTTTATTCCCGTGGTGGTGAGCAAATTTTTTCCCGAAAAATAGATTTTTTACCGAGTGCTGTTGATTGTGATAACTTCTGTCAGTTAATTGCCATCGGCAAATCATCGGGAGATGTTGTTCTTTTTGATGTTTTGAAAGAGGAGAAATATAGAGAATGGAGGGCACATGAAGGTCGTGTTACTACTCTGCGTTTCAGTCCCGATGCCAAATTGCTTGCTTCAGGTGGCGAAGATTGTTTCCTGAAATTGTGGAAATTACCCGAAATCAAATTATTGAGAAGTAAAAAATTGAAAAATATCCCCGAGAAGATAAAATTCAGTATGGATGGTAAAATGCTTGCCTTTTCATCAACCGGCAAAGTCCATGTGATTAACACTTCTAACTTCGTCAGAATGGGTGAATTTCGGGCAAATTCTTTTGCATTTACCAGCGACGATAAGGTTATTTTTTCTGCAAATGGCAGGGTGCAAATACTCAATCCCGTAACAGGAAAAATATCCAGAACAATTTACAGTGGGGGAGAAGAACACATTGCAGTAAGAGAAAACAAAATCATAATAAAAAAAGGAAACGATATAAAAATTTTTAATACAAATTTTAAAAATTTTAAACAAAAATTTAAAAAATTTAATATCAAAATTAAAAAAATTGAAATTCCTGTTAAAAAATTTGATATTTATCCTTTAAGTGTTGAACTGGGTTTAGGTTTTCCTGATTTTGAGATAAAAGGTAGAGAAATTTCTTTTTATAGTGGTGGGAGGGAGGTTTCCGTAAAGCATTTGGGACATATCACTGCACTTTGTTTTAGTAACACAGGGAATTTTGTAGCTACAGGCACATCTTTGGGTGAGGTAAAAGTTGTAAATTTAGATGGCGAAATTTTATTTGAAAAGAAATTAAATGACTGGATTTCTGCTCTTTGTTTCTCAAAGGATGATAAAAAATTATATTGCGGTGATTTATCAAACAATTTAATAATTTTTGATGTATTTTCTGGTAAAGTTCTTGGCAGTAGAAAAGTTGGCAGATACGGTATAATGGCGATAGATGCAGGTAGTGGTGTTTTGTGCGGTGATGGAGCAGGTTCTGTTTATTTATCTTTTAAAAAAATCTATTCAAGGAATTTACCTGTAAAAGATTTGAAGATAGGTGATAAATTTTTCTGTGTTTTATGGTCTGATGGTGTTGCGATTCTATTTCGTGGTAAAACTCCTTTGCATTTTGAGAAAGTAGAATCAGGCGAAATCGTTCGCTTTACGGATGATAAAAGATTTACAATAATTGATAAAAAAGGTGGCATCACAAAAATTGATCCCTATTTTTATTTGAAAAAAGGAGACGATAAAAATCCACCAGTGATAATAGTTGAGAAACCGAAAAATAAAGAAGAAATATTTACAGATACGGTTACTGTAAAAGGTTTTATCCTTGATGATTTTGGAGTATCAAATTTTCTGATAAATTCGGAACAGGGTAGAGGTGTAAGGGGCATGCGTCTTATCCGCAAGTTGCACTTTATCGCGAGGGATACGCTTTATTTTGCACAAAAAATCACACTTATACCCGGTGAAAATCAAATAACAATCGAAGCATGGGATTATAGCGGGAACTATGCAAAGAAGATATTGAAAGTTTATTGCAGGGTGAAGAAATTACCTAAAATTTACGGGATAATTTGTGGAATAAATGAATTTTCGGATGAAAATTTGAGAAAGTTAACTTATGCGGAAAAGGATGCAACAGAATTTTATAGATTTTTGAAAAAGAAGTTTGAAAAAGGAAGATTTACATTGTTAAAAGGCAGGGATGCTACATCAAAAAGATTTATGAAAATGATGAAAGATTTAAAGAAAATTTTAAAACCTGAAGATTTTTTGATTTTATATTTTGCGACACATGGTTTAACAGATGGTAAAGAATTGTATTTATCTTTTTATGATGGTAATTTATCAGAAGTAGATTTTAACAGATTATTGCGTGGCTTAAATTGTAAGATTTTAATAATTGCAGATATTTGTCATGGAGGGTATCTTGGCTTATCTTTTCGTGGCAGTGCACAATTTTTTGAAAACTTATTGCGTTTTCGTCCAGGAATTGCGCTATTTACTGCGAGCTCAGCAGATGAGTTATCTTATGAGAGCCCTTCTTTATCACACGGAGTTTTTACCTATTACCTTATAGAAGGATTAAAAGGGAAAGCAGATAAAAATGAAGATAAAATAATAACTTTGAGAGAGATTTACGAATATGTTTATGACAGAGTGAAAACCGCAACAAAAGATTTACAGCATCCAGAATTGAAAGGCACTTTAAACAAAAATTTACCTGTCTCTTATATTGATTAAATTTTTCGCAATACAAAGATATGGGGCCATAGGGTACCCACATCAACTACTCTTTCTTCTTCTATAAGATATTTTTTTGTTTTCATTATGAGGTCACGGAAAGAATTTGCCCTCGTTGTTATTATCACAAGTTTTGCATTATCTTCCAGAATTTGATAAACATTCTCCATAAAATTCCTGTAAAGCCATTTTAAATCTTCTTTTTCGATTTTCACGCCATAGGGTGGATTTGTTATTATTCTGTCAAATTTTATTACATAATGTTTGTGGATATTGTTTGCATTTGCTACTTTGAATTCTATTAAATTTTCAACGCCTGCATTTTTTGCATTCTCTTTTGCACCATTTATCCAGTATTCCATTATATCAGAAGCGTATATTTTCACTTTGTTACCGAAAATCTGTGCAACTTCTATTGGTATTGTTCCACTTCCGCAGAAAGGGTCAAGTATTTTCATTCCTTCTTTTACATTCGCGAGTTTTATCATCGCGTAGGCGAGCGGCGGCTTTATAGCAGTTGGGTGGTTTACAACTTTTGGATAGCGCTTATGCAAACTATCCCGTGTCTTCATCACAGCGATATAACATTCTTTGCCAAATAGTTCAACAAGAATTTCAACATCAAAATTTTTTAGTGAAACTTCTTTTTTGTATTTTTCTTGAACGGCTTTGCCTGCTACCTTTTGAATATCAACCGATTTAAAAACATGTAAACCCCGTCTTTTACCTGTTATCCTGAAAGTTTTTGCATCCAACATCTCCTCGATATCAACATCAAACATTTTTTCATAAAGTTCAGAAAGATTTTCCACTTTAAAAGAAGTTACAAATCTCATAACATGATAAATTGACCTCAATTTTAAAATTTTTTCAAGATTATCATAATAAAAACTTATCCTTCCAGGTAGATTGTAAACATTTACATATTCTACATTACCAAGTTTTTCTTTTATTTCTTCTTTAACTATATCCTCAATTCCCGGATTCGTTGTAACTGTGTAAATTTTCAATGCACTATAATCCAGTAAATTGCGAGCATTACAGCGATTGATAGATAAAACCATGCGAGTGTAATTGAGAACATTGTGCGGATTATCCCTGGGACTTCTTTTTTAAACCTGTAAGGATTCATATCAAACAAATATTCATCTGTTTTTAATCTATTTTTTATTATCCATTCGTATAATTTGCGATACATTCTTTCTAATCGTAAAAAATAGGCATCAAGGAACCAGAATGAGATTAAAGGAATGAATGCAAGGAAAATATGCTGGGTTGCTTTTTGAAACAGCAATACAACGACAATAAGCGTGATAGCCCATCCTTTTATCATAAAGGAATTAAATGCCATCCTCTTTATTATGTCCTGAACTACTTCGATTTCTTTAATCAAGAACTCTTTCAAATTTTTTTCCATCATATTAAATTAATGAAAAAAGAAGAATGTCAAGAGGTTATTTTTAGCCTAGCTTCGTTCGTAATAAAAAATTTAACATAAATTTCAAAAATTTTAACATAAAAATTGACAAAATTATCTTTTGATATAATATCAAATGTTATGGCTAAATTCGTTCGAAGGGGGGAGAGATGATTTTGCTCGTTTTCTTTTTAATAACGGAGTCGCCCACAATAGTGGTGAAGAAGTTTGACAGAGGAATAAAGCTTGATGGTATTATCTCGAAGGAAGAATGGGGTGATTTTACTCCTCTCACAGATTTTTATGAATTCCAGCCTGAAGAAGACAAAATACCTCCTGTAAAAACAGAGTTATATATTGGCTATGATAAAAGTAATCTCTATGTAGCGGTAAAGTGTTATGACAATGTGCAGGAGATTCGCAAAACTCTTACAAAAAGGGATATGATAGCTATGGACGATATGATTTTCATCTTCCTTGATACTTATGGGAAATGCAGAGAGGGTTACATTTTCGGTACAAACCCTTTATCCGTGCAATACGATGGAATAAAGGGTCCTCCACCCAGCAATGTTGAAGATTATAATTTTGATACAGAATGGTTTGTGAAATCATTTATCGGTAGGGATTTCTGGTCATGTGAATTTAAAATACCTTTCTCTTCTTTGAGATTTAAAAGCAAAGAAAAGCAGGAGTGGAGAATACTTGTAATGAGGGTAAGACCTCGAGGCAGTCTTGAGACTTACTCTTTCCCGAAACTTAGTCTTTCTAATCCAGCGATATTCGAACAGGGTGCAATCCTTATAATTCCAGAAAAAATAGTAGCAAAAGAGAAGAAATTGTCTCTTTTGCCTTTCCTTATCTCGTCACATGTTGGTACGAGAGAAGATGGTGATTATGTTAATTCTTTTAAAGGATTTGATGCAGGAATATCCGGCAGATACAGGTTGGCACAAAATTTAATAATCGACTTTGCTTTAAACCCCGATTACTCACAGATAGAGACAGACATTCCCCAGATAGATGTTAACACAATTTTTGCACTTTATTATCCAGAGAAGAGACCTTTCTTTATGGAAGGTGCACAAATCATTAAGATGCCGATAAAACTTATATACACCAGGATGATAAACAATCCACTTTATGCGATAAAACTTACTGGCAGGGTCTCAAATTTTGATGTTTATTTCCTTTCTGCTTATGATGAAAATCTGATTTACATAGTGCCTTTTGAAGATTACAGTTTTAAATTGCCAACCTATAAAAAGGGTTTCACAAATCTTTTAAGATTTAAAATGGATTTACCCGGCAGAGAATCTTATATTGGATTTCTTTTAGGTAATAGATGGGCATTGAGAGATAGCATTTTTGATAATGGGTATGGCTCTGTGTTTGGCATTGATGCAAAAATAAGATTTTTAAAGCATTATACAATCAAATATCAGGGTGCTTTATCTTACACAAAAGAATCAGAAGACAGTTCTTTATTCAGTGGTTTTGGCTTTTTGTTTGATAATCATACAGATAAATTTGATGGTGAGAAATTCAGTGGCAATATGAATTGTTTTTCATTTAATTCGTTTTTTAAAAATTTCTGGTTATCCTTATGGTATAGAGAACTATCTCCCACATTTCGCTCTGATTTCGGATATATTGCGAAGAATGGATATAAAAATTATGGCATCAGTATGAATCCTATTTTTTATTTAAGTCAATATGGTATCGATAAACTTACTTTTGGTGTAGAATATGAGCGTGAAGTGAATTTCTCAAAAGAATTAAAGAAGAAAGAGATTTCTTTTGATTTAAATGTCTGTCTTCCATACTGGCAAACAAATCTCGAAATAGAGCAATCTTTTTACGATAAGAAATATTTTGAATATTTTGAAGGTCTTTATGATTTATCTGCTTCAATAAGTGCTTTTCCTTTGAAATGGCTGCAAATTGCTACAGGATTTAACACAGGCAAAACCATATATTATTCTGAAATTATTCCTGCTTATGAGAAAGATTTTTACATAAATGGATGCTTAAAATTGGAAAAACTTCTACTTGGTTTGATGATGGAGCGTGAGGTTCTTTATAGAAAGAAGTATAAAGATTTAATTTATGATGTTAAGAATTATGCTTTGTCACAGGACTATTCATTTACGAACACTTTTTCATACAGATTAATTTTATTTTATTATACAGGACAGGAGATTATCGGGATTTATCCCCTGTTTACTTATCAGCTTAATCCATTTACTGTTTTTTATTTTGGTGCCAATGTAAACGCTTTAAAACACCCCGAAAAGATAGAATTCCAGGAGCATCAAATTTTCTTAAAGTTCAGATATTTGTTTAAGATATAATTTAGTTTATTTATGCCAGAGCAAACTATTATTAAGATTCCAGTTCTGGTCGAAGAAGCCGCACAATATTACTCCTGCAAAGCCATAATTTTGCACTTTCTCATCGAAAATCAAAAAGTCAGGAACACCCGCACCAGAATATAAAGGTAAGAAAAACTGAGAATAGGGGAGAGATTTTTCTGTCAATTCAGAATAAAGCAAAATCAATTTATCTCTATAAAATGGATTTCTATAAAGAAGAGTTAAACAAAGGTCACCTTCAAATTTTTCTTCACCAACAGTGATTTTACCATCTTCAAATTTTATCGGCAAAAATGGATTTATTTTTTGAATTATTTTATTTGTATTGGCATTTCCTATCAGAATGAGATTATATCTTCTCATCAAATCTTCTGTAATTTCTGTATCTGGCAATATTTCGCAGTAGCCATTTGCTCTTCTATACCATCTCATTGCCTGCAACCTCGCCATCTCCTTATATTTCTCGATAATCCCTTTCTCTGTGTTTGTCCCATAAACTATTATAAATGGAGAGAAATAGGCAACCTTTATCCCGCCATAGGTTAACCTATCACGAACTTTTGGCTTTGATACAAAATAAAATCTACCATTTATTTCTTTGAGATAAACATCACAATCTTTTATAAATCTAAATTTTAAAGTTTGCCCTTCTATCTTAAAAATTGCGGATTTGCCTTTTACCAAATCTTTTGTTAGATGGATTTTTAAAATTTTGACATTTTCACAATTTATTTTTAAAGTATCTCCTTTTAAACTTGATTTTATCTCAGAATCATGATAGGGCAATTTTTGCTCAATTATTTCAAAATAATATGCTTTTGATTTAAGCCCAAGATAGGGCGTTTTAAACACTATTTCTTCTGGATATGGATTTAATTTCTTTTCTTTTAGAAATTTCATGAGTTCAGGGAGGTCAACGCATCCTTTCCACCAGTGCTTTTTACCCGGCACTTCTATATATTCATAATTATATTTTAAATAATGTAAGCGCTTTGAGAAAATTCTTGAGTGATAAACAGGAACATTATCATCTTCTCTTCCATGCACGATAAATACAGGTGTATTTTTCAGATTTTCAAGGTAAGCAACTGGATTATCTTCTCTTATTAAGATATCTTTAACAGGCGATGTGAATTTCCAGAAAATATTCCTCTGATGGAAAGTCCAAGGAATATAAAGGTGGAAGCTGCACCATCCTGCTTCCGGTGCTATTGCTGCGAAGTTATCAAAATAAAAGGTACCTATCGCCCATGTGCCATGACCACCCATAGAATGCCCTGTTAAATAAATTCTTAAGGTATCAACTGGATATTTTTTCTTTACGATGTTTAAAATTTCGAGTGCATCTAACCTTCCCCAATCTTCCCAGTCAAACCCAAATCTCCTTCTATTTGTGGGTGCCACTATAAATGCCCAATCTTTCTGCGAGTAGGCATTTACAAGACCTCTTGCTTCAACACCTGCACCGTGAAGCGACAATATCAAAGCGTATTTTTTATCGGGATTATAATTTTTCGGCGGTAAAACGGCATAATATTGCACAGATGAATCGATTTTTGAAAGAAATGTCTCACAGAAAGATTCATAAGGTTTCCTGACTCTAAATTTTATCTCAAAATTATAAGCATCTCCTTTGCAGATTATTTTGCATTTTAAAATGGAATCTTTTACTGTTAAACTATCGCTTAAAGTGATAGGAATTTTTTTCACACACAACGGGAATAAATTTCTTATTAAAAAGGTATCTTTTTTGATGATGAGTTTCGCAGATAGGCGTTCTTGAGTGGTGTTTAAAACAGGAATTCCCAGCAAAGGATATACCTTTTTGCCTTTTATCAAATCAGGTAATGTGAAATCTTTTAAAATGATTACTTTATGTTTCACAGGGATGAGTTTAAAGTAAAATTGAGGGTTTCCAAATCCTCCTGCAGTTAATCTTATTATATTTTTACCGGAATCAAGCACACATGGAGTTAAGAAAAAGTTAAAAGAATAAGGTTCTGCAAGGTATCTTCTGTCGTTTATTCTAAAGGAGCCCAATCTTTTGGTTACAGCAAGTGCTCTGCATTTCTCAGGACAATTTACTTCTGTGCGAAAAATAGTGATACATAAAAGCCCTGTTATCCCATAAATGTTCATTATCGTATCCCATTTAATATTTTTGAAATTTATTTTTACAAAACCGTCCTTTGCCATCACCGTAGTTTCTTTTACGATTCCAGAATCACAGAAGAAATTTCGCCATTTTTTGTATTTGAAAAGGCTATCAGCGGGAGGGAGTTCTGCAACTCCTTCTCTTGCACCTATCAGAAAAGGTCCAATCGCATTCCATTTTTCCGGAATTAAGGTATCTTTTATCGAGGGTAATATTAGAAAGATTAATAAAATCATCTTATGAAAATAATTTTAAATTTAAAACCTGCCTTCTCTCCTATATAAATTCCTGATTTTTTGATGTCTTTCACAATTCTTCCGGTTATGTCATAAATCTTATCAAATTTTTTGAAATCTTTTGCATCGGTTATCAAATAAGTTTTTGGATAGTGATAATTTTGCCTTTTTTCCTGTATCTGAAACGCTTTTGTTTTATATTTCGCTATCCCGCAGTCGTACTCAGCAGAGTAAATCTCCAGATACCAGAAACAGATTTGATAATGGGGTATGAGTAGCAAATCAACAGGTGGTGATGGAGGTTTATGCGCATCTTCATCAAATCCGACATTTAAATAAATCAAATTACCGCGAATTATGGCAAAGCATCTATCTGTATAATCTGATGGGACGATAAAATCAAAGTAAGAGGCATTATCAAAATTGTATTCTGCAATAGGAGTAATCGAAGAAAGATTCGATATATTGAGTAAATAAAAATCGCCATTTGATACAGCAAGAATACTATCTGATATTTTGACCTCTATGGGGTTATATATTTCGTATTGTGCTATCTGCGTAGGGAGAGAAATTTCAGAAATATCGTAAACCCTTATTATATCATCACAGATAAAAATTGTATCACCTTTTAACGCAAGATATTTAGCTTTACCGGGAGTTGTAATTTCTGATACTTTAAGAGGATTTTGTGGATCTTTAACATTATAAATTTCAATATTTCCATCGCAAATAAAGAGCAATGTATCTTTTATTTTTGCGAAAAGACCTTCTTTTTCAAGATTGCCACAGTAAATGGAATGAGGAGGAATAGATGAAATGTTTAATATTTTTAAACTATCGCCAACTATAAATGCGAAAGTATCATGTACTGTAAAAGCATTTGCATTAAAATTTACAGGTGCTGAAGAAATCAGATTCAGAGCTGTATCCAGAATATTGAAGAAATTTTGTGTCAGGAAGTATATGTAAGATGAGTCTTTTTCTAAATCTTTTGCGTATCCTTGTAATTTTTCTGTGTGAATCAAGTAGAGTGATTCGGGTTTACATGCATTTATAATTGAGAAGTCAGAATAAGATGTAATAAGATTGTAACCTGCTGTGTCAATCGCAAAGCCCTGTAGATTTGTTTGAGAGAGGAGATTTAAATTCTGTGGATTTGAAACATCGATTACTTTTATCCCTTCGGAATTTGTTACAAAGATATAATTTTCTTTTTTTACCAATTTATAGGAGACACCTGGTAGAGATAGCAGTGATACAATCGTCGGAGCATCGCCCCCGGAAGGGTCAACTGTAAATAGACCTGCGAGTGTTAAAAAGTAAATTACACTTCCTTCAGTCCACAGGGATATACCATAGGGGAGAGACAGAGAAGATAATAAATTTAAATCACCATCAAAAATTTTAAGCCCATCAAAAGTGGCGCATAAAATTTTCTTTTCCTTTTCAGGTAAACCATAAAGAGTTTGTACTTTGATGTCATAAATCTCTGTACCGGCATCTATTGATTTCACAAGAGAAGGAGAGTTTACATCGTGCAAATCCCATTTTGATAAGTATTTGCCACCAATATAGAGATAAGGTGGTGAGTAATAGAGACACCATAAGGGATAAGAGAGCTCAATTGTGGAGAGCACATTAAGATTGGAATCGGTTACATAAACTTTATATTCGGAGCCGATGAAAACATAATCCCCGCTTGTTATTGCCTTTATTTTATATGAGAAATTTTTTGATGCTAAAAGGGAAGGTGAAAGAGGATTTTTAACATCATAAACTTTCACACATGTCCCTGTTCCGATATAAGCTTTTCCATTGCGATAATGGATAGCGTAAGATATGCCCTCACCCCATCTTGATAGCTCGTAAAGGGAGATGAGTAAGAAGAAAATCATCATAAATTATAATTTAAAAGTTCCTTTGTCAAGTTGACATTTTCAAAAATTGATTAAAATTTAAGATGGATGTAATTTGTGCGATATCCACACCGCTTGGCGAATCAGGGATAGCCGTTGTAAGGATGTCGGGAGAAGGATGTTTGGAGGTAGCTGATAAAGTTTTTAAAGGTAAGATAAAGCCATCAGAAGCACCTTCGCATACTGTTCATTATGGGAAAATAGTTGACCCAGAAACAGGAGAAGAGATAGATGAAGTTTTATTAACCGTTATGAGAGCTCCAAGGACATATACAAGGGAGGACATGGTTGAAATAGGTACCCATGGGGGATTAGCAGCCCCCCGTGAAGTTTTAAAAGTTTTGATAAAAGCAGGAGCAAGACAGGCAGAACCAGGAGAGTTCACAAGGAGAGCCCTTTTAAACGGAAGAATAGATATAACAAAAGCAGAAGCGATTCTCGAGATAGTTAAAGCAAGAACCAGGAAAGGATTGATAGAAGGCGTAAAAAAATTAGGGGGAGAAGTTACTAAAAAATTGAAGGAGATAGAAAGGAAGTTAGAAGAGATAGAGATGTTACTTGAACTTGATATAAATTTTCCTGAAGTTTCGGAAGTCAAAGTTGAGAATGTGAAAGATAGAATGAAAAAAGTTCTGGAAGAAATAAGGGATTTAATGAGGGAAGAGGAGAGACGCAGTTTATATTCCGATGGTGTTAGTGTTGCGATAACAGGTAGACCGAATGTTGGTAAATCCAGTTTGTTCAACGCTTTACTGAAGAAGAGAAGGGCAATTGTTACATCATATCCTGGTACAACGAGAGATGCGATAGAAGATTGGATAAAGATAGATGGAATACCTGTGAAGTTAATAGATACCTGTGGATTGAGGGAGACAGAAGACCCCATTGAGAAAGAAGGCGTAAGACAAACATTGAAGGTTTTGCGTACTGCAGACATTGTGATATATCTCTGTGATGCTGTGGAAGGAGAAAAAGAAGAGGATAGGAAAATGATGGAGATGATAAAGGGGAAAAGGATAATAAAATGTATGAACAAAATAGATTTGAAAGATAGGGAGTTCGACGGTTTGAAAGTATCCGCAAAGGAGGGGAGAGGGATAAATGAGCTTTTGCATTCTTTGAAAGTTGAAGCTGAAAAGGTAACTTCTCATACTTTTACTGATGATGTTTTGAGAGAGGGGGTCAGGTTTCTGGAAGAAGGTTTAAGTGAAGGATATTTTGAACTCATAGCAGAATGTGTGAAGGAGACTTTGAAAAGGGTAAGGATATTGCTCGGAGAAGAGAAAAGGAAAGATATCCTTGATTTGATTTTTAGGAATTTTTGCATAGGAAAATGATTTACTTTTGCTCTGACCAGCATTTACCGAAAAATGAAGAAAAATTTTTATCTTTCCTTGACAAAGTGAGAGGAGAATTATTTATATTAGGAGATTTGTTTGACTTTTATTATGAGTTTAAATATTACATACCGAAGTGGAGTTTTAATGTGTTCAGGAAGTTGAGAGAGATTATAGAAAAAGGGGTGAAAGTTAATTATATGCACGGCAATCATGACCCTTTTAAGATATCATTTTTGAAGGATATAGGTGTCAATGTTATAACACCTGGGTTTTACAGAATAGAAGGGAAGATATTTTATTTAGCTCACAGCTTTCAGGATACCCCAGTAAAATATTTGGGAGGCATAATAAAGTTTTTGCACCCTGATTTTGTTGGCTGGTTTGGTTTAAGGTTTGCAAAATTTCTCGAAAATTTACCGAAGAGAAGAAGTTTAGAGAAAGAGATAAAGGAAGCTAAGAGAAGATTAAATAATTGTGATTATGTAATAGTTGGACATTATCACAAGGCATTTGAAATTGAAATTGGGGATAAAAAGATAGTATTTTTGTCTGGATGGGAGATAGGTAATTATGCCGTTTACGATGGGAGGTTAAGGTTATGCTTCTGCTGTTGATATTGCTGACGAAGGATTTGAAGGTCGCGATGACACTTTCTTTGATACCGGGTATGGGACACCACTACCTTGGGGAACATAAGAAGGGATTCATCCTGAACGCACTCTTTTTATCATCCGTAATCCTGCAGGAACCCGGAGGATTATACAAGTTGCCTGAAGGACTGAGGGGCTATAAGGAAAAGGCTAAAAATTTCCAGATTTTTTTACATATCTTCACCTTAATTTTAACATATAACGATTATCATTTTTATAAGTATGATAAGAGAATAAAAAATATGTTTCACATGAAACATGTTGAGGATAGCCATCGCTAATCAAAAGGGCGGGGTAGGTAAGACCACTACAGCCATAAATCTATCCTGTGCTCTGGCTTTTATGGATAAGAAGGTTTTGCTCGTTGATATGGATTCACAGGCACATGCTACAGTAGGTCTCGGTGTCCAGCCAGAGGTTACAATCTATGAAGTCCTCTTAGAGGGTGTTCCTGCTGAAAAAGCTTTGGTTTCTCCTGTTAAAAATTTGTGGCTTTTACCCTCGAGCATTCAGCTCGCAGGAGGAGCCGTAGAGATGGTTTATTTACCGAAGAGGGAATTCCTTTTGAAGAGGGCTCTTGAAGGTTTAAAGGGGAAGTTTGATGTCATATTCGTTGACTGCCCTCCTTCACTTGGTTTGCTGACCGTAAACGCTCTTACATTTGCCGAAGGCGTTTTAATTCCCCTGCAGTGTGAATTTTTAGCTATGGAAGGCTTAGGTAAACTCGTTGATACTATAAAGAGGGTGAGGAAAAGTTTCAATCCCGATTTGAAGATAGATGGTGTTTTGCTGACGATGTATGACCCGAGGACTAAATTATCCCAAGAAGTGGTAGCCGAAGTCAGAAAGCATTTGGGAGAAAGGGTTTACAATACTCTTATTCCCCGCAATGTTGCTCTTGCAGAGGCTCCAAGTTATGGTAAGCCCGTTTTCCTATACGATTCTTCATCCCGTGGTGCAAAGGCTTATATGGAACTCGCCAAAGAATTCGTAGAGCGCCATTCACTTTAAAATTCAGGAAGAGATGATATTCTCCAGAATGGGTTTCCTTCTTTTCTTATGCTGAATGTCTTTGTATCGACCTCCCAAAGCAGTTCTACCCTTATAACAGGTAATAGAAATGGTAATCTTATTCCGAATCCTATTGCCATTAAAGGTTCTTCGTCTATGAATCCCGCATCGCAAATGAGAGCTCCCCTTATGTTTCTTATTTTAATCTCAGGAAAGGAGAGATAAAGCAATTTTATGAAGGGGAATCTTATTTCTGAATTGAGAGATACCAGTTTATTGCATTCCCTGTAATAATCCCTTATTGCTCTTAATCTTTCCGAAGATACAGTTATCTTATCCCACCCTTCTTTTCCTTCTACTTTCAAATAGTTAAACCTGAGTGCAAAGGTGAATTTCTCAAAGAGTAAGTATTTTCTCAGATCCGCTCCGTAAATTATATTTTTTCCTAAATTCGCTGATACCCATATTTTTCCTCTCTCGCCGAGCATAGGTCCCACATTCGACCATATTGAGTTATCTTTTACGAGAGCAAGGTAAAGGTATGGAGAAACTATAGAAAAGGTATCTGCATCCATTATCGCATCGTTTTTATAGTCATAGAGGTAAATTTCATCATAAAGGTAATATCCCGATAACAATCCTTCCAGTCTTTCGAATTTTGAGAAAGGATATTCGAGGAGGAGCGAAAGGGATAGATATGTTAATAGGTGGATGTTATAGAGGTAATTGCTTTCTTCTTCGAGGAAAACATCTGATATCTTCTGGAATCCTATCCCGTAATCCGTTCTTCTTCTCAGGTTCCAGAGGGCTATTGTGATCGAATTTATATCTTCTGATATGTAATGTATGAAGAATTGCAGGCAAATATTTCCGAGTATATCCGATATCTGTCCATACATCTGTCCGTAGTATCCACCAGCCGGGAAGGTAAAAGTGAATCCCCCTCCTCCGAAATCCGTTGTCAATTTATTTTCGAATTTCTTTTTTTCGAATTGTACTTCCACCAGTTCTTCCTCGGGTTTCTTTTCTTCGACTTTTATTTCTTTTCCCTTTTCCAAAGGTTCTTTCATCAGGAAAATATCCCATCCCATGTTGTTGTAGCATGAGAAAGCCATCCATTTTCCATCAGGGGTAAGTGAGAATGAGCCCACTCCTCCTATTAGGTTTGTTATTTTTTTAAATTTCCCGTCTTTATAAGAATATATGTTTGATACTCCATCGAAGTCGGCACAGAATATTATCTCACCTTTTATTTCTATTGGATTTTCTAAAACTTTTGCTCGCAATGGCAATACTTTTTCTATCTTCCCTTCTCTGTTTATCCTGTAAATCGTGTAAAATCCGGGATTCCAGTTTTTATCCGGTCTATCCGATGCGAAATATATCCATTTTCCATCTTGTGAGAAGGATGGTGTTCTATCGTCGAATATATCGTTTGTTAATCTTCTTATGATATCTTTTTCGATATCATAGATGTAAATGTCTGCTTTGCCCGATTTTATTCCCCTGAATACTATCTCTTTTCCATCGGGTGAAAAATATGGGTGATAGATTTCGTCCATTTTGAATTTCTTTTTTAAAATTATTTTTTTCCTTTTGATGCTGTATATGTAAAGCACATCTTTTCCATTTTTCTGTGCGATGAAAGCTATTTTTCCATCTTTTGAGAAAGCCAATCTTCCTCTCATCATGTGTAAGGATTCGAATCCCCCTTTTCTTCCTCCTTTTGCTATTTTTCTTTTTATCTCTCCCGTTGTTGTTGAGAGCAGGTATATTCCGTGTGAGTATTTCCTATCCGACAGGAAAGCCACCAATTTACCATCTGGAGATATTGCAGGTGCGATGTTGAAGAAGTTTCTTTTATGGCGTGTCAATCTTTTTGCCTCTTTCGGTATCTCCTCTTTTGTGCAGATTTTCTTCCAGTAAATTTCTTTTAGATGTTCCTTCCATAATCTTTGTGCCTGTTTCAATCCCAATCCAATTGTAGCCTTCAGTGCTCCATTCATCCCCTTTATTGGTATAAGTCTGTGTATTTCTCCGATTTTCTTCTCGCCGTATCTTTCGGCTATGAATTTAACAAATGACTGTCCTTCTTTATAGAGCAGGTATCCATCATCTTCAGATAGTTCTGTTAATGGTTTCAATTTTTCATTGTAGATGAGGTCAGCCAAGAATGCTTCTGCTTCAGGTGACCATCCTTCACCTAAATACTCTGCTGTTCCTTCAATCCACCATAATGGGTATCTTATCGTCTGGAAAATTTCCTGTAGTGGTATTGTTTCTCTTTTACTCTGGAATACATGTGTCAATTCGTGTTGTAATACCCTTTTAAGGTTTGCATATGAGCCATCGAAAGGCACACAGATTCTGTTTTTGAAGAATTCGGTAAAACCTCCTATTTCTTCTTCTATAATAAGGGGGATCACATTTGTCTGCTGGAAATCGATGTGTGAGTTGTATATTATCACGGGGACTTTTCTTTCCAGTTTTCCGAAAATTTCTTCTAGTCTTTTATAATGCTTTTCGAGAACGGATGATGCGAATTTACCTATCGGGAAGCTTCCTTTCTGATAAATGATGGTGAAATGTTCTGTTTCTATTGATTCCCATTTAAAATTTTTGTATTGTATTTTGTTGTAGCCGAATTCTCCGAATATGAGGAGGAATAAGAATAATGTCATTTGAATTTAAAGGAGATTTCAATTTTGCAAGGTGCTATTCCTACTTCTATTCTTTTCTTTATTCTAATTACATTGAATACGCTTAGTATTCTCAGGAATAACAGGGCGTTTGAGAACCATGAAGTTAGCATCTCCCTTTTTCTTGCTTCTGCTCTCATATTTCTGAATTTAAAGTAGTCTTCTTCTGATCCCCATTTCCATGTTGAATCGCCTTTTATTGTATTTCTTTTAATATAAGCCAGTTGAGAATCTCTATTCTCTGGGTATAGGTATCTTGCTTCGTCGCAGATATGCTGGTTGTAATCTTCGCTTGACATAAAGGTTTCAACTTTGAGGTAATAATCTTCTTTTAATCCTTTTTTTGCTCCTGCTTTGAGTATTGCGAAATCAATTGCGTTTTCGTTCAATTTATTTGCATAATATTTTAGTGTGAGAAAGCCACCCCAGCATATTGCTTCTGCGATAAAGAATTTGCCTGCCATTTTTCTTTCATCCAGCATGTATTCACCGAGACCCGGTAAAAATGCAGAAGCAAGCAAATGTTCACTTATCTGGAGAATTAATAACACAATCATCATTATTTATATCTGTTCTTATAAAAAGTCAAGAAAAAATTCAAAAAAATTGTTGACAATTTACGAACTTGATTTATAATAATTAATGATGGTGCTGTTTATCTTCTTGGGTTATCTTGAGATAGCCGAGGATGCATTTAAGAGGGGTGACTATTTAACGGCTTTAGGATATTACAGTGAGTATATTAAGGATTATCCTTCTGATTTCAGGGGGTATCTTGGTCGTTCAGGTGTTTATTTGCAGATAGGCAAATACGATTCGGCGTATCTTGATTTGAAGAAGGTGCTTGAGTTAAATCCGAGGTGTGGCGAAGCCTATATCAACAGGAGCGTATATTACTCATATAAAGGGAAGTATGATTCAGCGCTTGCGGATTTAAATAAAGCAAAGGAAATATTACCCGATAAATACGAGGTATATCTTCATCTTGGCACAGTTTATGAGAGTATGGGCAAATTATCCCTTTCACTTTCGAATTTTCAAAAGGCTTTGAGTTTGAATCCTTTTTCTTCGGAAGCCTGTTTCAACATAGCCCGTATTAATTATAAGATGAGAAGATATGGTTCTGCTGTAAAATATTTTAAGAAAGGCATTTCACTCGAACCCGGTTATGTGCCTGCTTATCTTATGTATGGAAAGTCTCTGTATTACTGCAGGAAATTTAAGAAGGCTATAGAGGTTTTCACGAAATATCTTTCGAAGAATAAAACTTATGAAGTGTATTACTACAGGGGTAAGTGTTATCTTAATTTAGGTAATGTAAAAAAAGCGCTTTGTGATTTTGAAGAAGCGATAAGGATGAATTTAATGTATGGTGATGCTTATTCTTATAGAGGTCTTGCGTATGCTTATGCCGGTGACCTGAGAAAGGCATTGAGCGATGCCCGTATGGCAGTTAAATTGAGTTCTAGCAGGATAAACAGGATAAATCTTTGCTACATAAATTATCTTTCCGGAGGGAATATAGATGAATTGATTAAAGAATACATTCCCGGGGATACATTTGCCATTGAGATGCTTAAAGGCTGGCTTGAGATGAAGAAAAATAAAAGGACAGAAAGATTAAGAAAATGCTTGAAATTTGTTGAGAGAGAAAAAGAGATGTTTTCCGAAAAAATATTCTGGGATATTTTGAAAGATATAAAAAGGAACGACAAATCTCTGTATAAAGAATATAAAAGAAGATTGAAATGACAAAAGAAGAGGTTCTCGAGTATGCCAAAGATATAAAGGTGAAGTTTATTCAATTGTGGTTCACAGACATAATAGGCAATTTAAAAAGTGTGACCATACCTTTTTCTGAATTGAAGCCCGCTCTTTATGAAGGAAAGAGTTTTGATGGTTCTTCGATAGAAGGCTTTACGAGGATAGATGAGAGTGATATGATATGCATGCCTGACCCCGATACTTTTTGTGTTCTTCCCTGGAGTGAGCCTGACTTTTTACAGGCTCGAATGTTTTGCGATATACTTTTGCCGACAGGTGAGCCCTACGAATGTGACCCCCGTTATGTTTTGCGTAAAAATCTGGAGTATGCAGCAAAAAGAGGATATAAATTTTATGTTGGACCCGAGCTCGAATATTTTTATTTCAAAACAAAAGATAAACCAGAGAAGCTGGATGAGAGTGGATACTTTGACCTGACGCCTCCTGATATTGGTGATAAACTGCGAATGGAGACGATATCCATACTTGAGCGGATGGGCATAAAGACGGAAGCATCTCATCACGAGGTGTCCGGTTCGCAGCATGAAATTGATTTAACTTATACCGAGGCACTTGAAATGGCAGATAGGATTATGACATTTAAACTTGTTGCGAAAATCGTTGCTCAAAAAAGAGGCTATTTTGCTTCTTTTATGCCAAAACCTATTTATGGTATAAATGGCAGTGGCATGCATGTACATTTGTCGTTTTTCAAAAATGATGAGAATGTATTTTGGGGAGGCTCTCCAGGTGAGCTCAGTGAAGAGGGGAAGCAATTTGTTGAAGGTATTTTGCGTCACTGTAAGGAAATAACCCTTGTTACGAATCAGTGGGAGAACTCATATAAGCGCCTTGTTCCTGGTTATGAAGCACCTGTTTATATTTGCTGGGCAAGGAGGAACAGGTCTACACTTGTGAGGATTCCTGCATTCGTCAAAAAAGAAGCAGCAAGGATAGAATACAGGAGCCCTGACCCTGCTTGTAACCCATATCTTGCACTTGCATGTATTTTAAGAGCAGGGTTAAAGGGAATCGAAGAGAAATATGAGCTCAGAGACCCAACAGAGATTGATGTTTATTCACTCGATTTCGAAGAGAGAATAGGAAGGGGGATTGACCATCTGCCAGGGAGTCTCGGAGAGGCAATCCTTGAAGCAGAAAAATCTAATCTTTTAAAAGAAACATTGGGCGAAGATTTGTTCGAAAAATTACTGAGAAATAAAAAAGCAGTGTGGGAAAAATACAGAGCACAGGTTACAGAATATGAGATAAAAAAATATCTTCCTGTTTTGTGAGGAGACCCGCTTTACTCCTCTTTATTCTTTTTATAATCGCTGAAATAATAAGTTTAAAAATAAATTTTTTAATAGCATTTTCTCTGCTGATTGTTTCAATAATTGTAATTTTTATTTTCCGCTATAGATATCTTTATCTTCTATTTTTCTTTGCATCAGCTGTATTTTATAACAGTGTTAAGTTTAATTGTAGATTAAAGCAGTGGCGAATACTTAAAAAAGAGGAATTTTCTGGTTGTGTACGGGGTGTTGTTGTGAGTTATCCACAGACGAGATTTTTGAAAACGCATTTTTATTTGAAAGCAGGGAAATCGTTATGCAGAGTAAGATGTAAATTCTCATCAAGGCGGAAGAAGGTTCCTGCAGGTATGGAGTTGATAATACATGGGAAAATATTTCCAGCGGAGGAAAAATTTGCATTGAGAGGCATTTATTACAATATTGAAGTTAAAGATACTTCTGATTTAAAGCTGGTTTGTGTCAGAAATAGATTTTTATATTTCTTATGGAAAGTAAGACAAAGTATAAAGCATGTTATTTTTTCGAATCTTTCGGGTTTTCCTGCGAGATTTTTGAGTGCAATTTTTCTGGGTGATAGAGGAGATTTGACACCAAAAGATATTAAAATTTTTCAAAATACAGGTGTTATTCATTTACTTGCCGTTAGTGGTTTGCATTCTGGACTTATTTGTGCAATTATTTATTTCTTTTTGCGAATCATCGGGATAAGCGGTGTTTTTAATTTTCTTTTAAGTTCTGTATTTTTGTTTCTATATTGTGGGCTTGTTGGTTTTTTGCCGCCTGTTTTGAGAGCTTCGATTTTGAGTTCGCTTTTTCTTTTGGGTATATCTTTGGAGCGTTCACCGGACACTCTAAACCTTTTATGCTTTGCAGGTCTTTTAATGCTCATATTTGAGCCATCACTTTTATTTTCCATCAGTTTTCAATTGAGTTTTTGTGCTGTTGCAGGTATTGTTTTGCTTTATCCTTTTGTTCATAATTTTCTTTTCAGAATTTTTGAGAAATGCGTCGTCGATAAATATGCGCTTTATGATAGTCCTTTTAATAATTTATTTTTAAAACCTTTATCTGTTTCTTTGTCTGCACAAATTGCAACTTATCCATTTATAGCCTTTTATTTCAACAAAATTTCTTTAATCGGGATTTTTGCGAATCTGTTTGCAATACCTTTAACTGCCGTATTTTTAATAAACGGAATTTTGATGATTTTATTTTCTTTACTTAAATTTTCGTTTTTACCCTCTCTCTTTGCTGGTGTTTGCTGGCTTACATCAAAGACTTTATATTTTTCGTTAAATTTACTTTCGAAGTTACCTTTTGCATATTTTTGGGTTAAAAGTCCATCGATTTTATTTTTTGTGTTTTATTATCTGGGTCTCTTTCTTCTTGTTAAGGGAAGATTTATTTTTCCTTTTTTACTATTTTGTTTTAATTTTTATGTTTGGAGTTTTATTTTTATGGGCTATCGAGAGATAAGTGCAGGTGCCAATCGTTTTTGGTATAAAGGTTTGCTGGCGATTTGCGAGATAAAGGAGGTTGATTTTGACATTGTGAAGAAGCTTCACAGAGAGGGGGTAAGATATTTGAAGGTGATAATTCACAAACCTTCTAAAAATTATAAGTTACTGACACGACTTTTGAGAGAATTCAAAGTTGAGGAGGTTTATATGGAATACGATGTTTCGGATGATATTAATTACTATTTATTTTTGGGAAAGATAAAGGAAAAAATTCCGAAAATTTTCCTTATTGACAAAATTGAAAAATGTATTAAAATAAAGTATGAGGGGTAAGATAATAAAAGCGAAGGATGTGAGTGTTGACTATTATAATCCTGTAAGATGGGGAGAAGTGAAAGAAGGGGTACCTGATGTGGTTGTTCATAAAGAAGATGGTGTTGTAAAGAGGATAGAAGTTCAATGTGTATGCGGTAAAAAAATAAGAATAGAGCTGAAATATGAGCAGAGTACTCGTAGTGAATAACGAAGAATTAGCGGAAAAGTTAAGAAAAGAGAGATTTGACTTAAAAAGTATAAGTAATGGTGTTAATATTGTTGAGGAAATAGAAAAGGAATCTCCGGAGGTTGTGATTTTAAATGAAGATAAAGGAGGGCTTGACCTTTTACCTTTGATAAGGGATGTTGATAAGGAATTGAAGATTTTAGTAACGACATCAAAGATGAATGTTAGAAGTGCAGTTATAGGAATAAGATATAATGTAACGGATTATCTATCACATAAGGAGCTCAAAAAGATAAAAGATAGGTTAAGGGAGATAATAGGGGAGCCCGAGGTTAAAGAATTTCCCGGTCTTGGCGAGATAATAGGAGAGTCACCTAAAATGAAAGATTTGTTTAAGAAGATAATAGAAGCAGCAGAAACTGATAGCACTGTTTTTATACAGGGTGAATCTGGTACAGGTAAGGAGCTGATAGCGCGTACTATTCATAAATATTCGAAAAGACGTGATAAGCCTTTTGTGCCTGTTAATTGTGGTGCGATAGTTCCTACGCTCCTTGAGAGTGAACTATTTGGCTATGTAAAGGGTGCTTTTAGCGGCGCCTTGAAAGATAAAAAGGGTTTATTTAGGGAAGCAGATGGAGGTACACTTTTCCTTGATGAAGTTTTGGAGTTACCGCCTGATCTTCAGATAAAATTGTTGAGAGTTCTGCAGGAAGGAGAAGTGAGGCCCGTTGGTTCTGAGAAAGTTTATAAGGTAGATGTTAGATTGATAGCTGCTACGAATAGAAACATTGAAAGGGCTTTATTATCCGGTAAATTGAGGGAAGATTTCTTTTACAGGCTGTATGTGATACCTATAATTGTTCCGCCTTTGAGGGAAAGGAAGGAGGATATTCCTTTGCTTATAAGGTATTTTATCTGGAAATTCAATCAAAGATTTGAGAAGAAGAAAACAGGCATAACAGATGAGGCTTTAGAGATATTGCTTGAATATAATTATCCTGGCAATGTTCGTGAATTGGAGAACATAATAGAGCGGGCGTTTGCACTAGGCAGGGGAGAAAAGATAGATAAAGAAGATTTACCGGAGGAAGTTGTTAAAAAAGTGGAGCCTCGCCTTGTGCGAGTGGAGAGGGAAGAGCTCACGGAACGCCAGGAACAAATCCTGTCTTTACTTAGAAAATCCGGAAGAATTAAGACAGGAGATTTGCGGAAAATATTTCCGAATTTATCTGATAAAACAATTCGCAAGGAATTGGTTGAACTTGAGAGAAAAGGGTACATAATAAAATTCGGAAAAACCAGAGATTCTTACTACACCTTAAAAAAGAGAGAATTTCATTCGGAAGAAAAAGGAAAAATTTCCGAATTGTCCAAAAGGCAGCGCATTTTGCTTGATATGATAAGGGAAAAGGGCGTTTGCACCATGCATGATTTCCGAAATAAAATTCGAGATGTTAGTGAAAGGACATTGAGGAACGATTTGCAGAAATTGGTAAAACTTGGCTTAATAAAGCGCACAGGTACGACAAAAAATTCCCAATATTTTCCGATAATTTCCGAATAATGACACAGATATTGCTAAGGTATATAGTGGAGGGGGTATGGGGCCTGATGCCGAAATACTCGCAAGAGCTTTTAAGGAATTCTCAGAAGCATCCGAAAAAATCAGAAAATCCTACGAAATATTACAAAAGAAACTACAAGAAACAAATGTCAAACTCCTTAAAATAATCGAATCTCTTCCAAATGCACTTATAGTCTGCGATAAATCAGGAAAAATAATCGCATCGAATAAACTTGCAGAAGATATGTTCAAAAAGAAGCTCTTGAATCTCCACTATTCGGAAATATTCGGAAAAGAATTGAATGGCTGTGGTGAATTTGAGTATGATAGGAAGGTGATAAGGTATCTGGCGAATGATTTGCGGAATGGTGCTGAAGACCTTGGCAGGGTTATTGTATTCTGGGATGTTACGAAAGAGAAAAAGATTGGCGAAAGAAATGAGCTCGACAAGAGATTAAGGGCACTTGGAGAACTTTCTTCTCATATCGCACATGAGCTCAAAAATCCTTTGTGCGGTATCGAAGGTTTTGCTAGTATTTTGATGAGGAGTTTACCAGAGGATGATAACAGAAGAAAATGGGTTGAGAAGATTTTGAAATGTGTAAGAGACCTTGAAGGGCTTGTGAACGAATTATTAGATTTTACCCGCTCATGTGAATTGCAAATTAGAAAAATAAATTTAAAGGATGTGATCGATGAAGCACTTGCTCTGCTCGGTGATAAGGCAAAGGATGTAAAAATAAAAAGAGATTATGGTGATGTTGAGGTTAAGGCTGACCCTGTTAAACTTCGTCAGGCTATTTTGAATGTGATTTTGAATGCAGTAGAGGCTATGGAAGGCAAAGGTGAACTGAGGATTTATTCTTATCATAACGGACATCCACTTGGTCCTGTAGTTAAAGTTGTTATTGAGGATACAGGTCCAGGAATTCCGCAGAACATTTTACCGAAAATTTTTGACCCGTTTTTCTCAACAAAGAAAAAAGGAACAGGATTGGGACTCGCTATAACTCAAAAAATAATTCATTCACATAAAGGTGAAATAATTGCAGAAAATACAGAGCGCGGTGCTCGTTTTACAATAATTTTGCCAAACGGGAGGGGGAAATGAAAAGGATACTTATCTGTGATGATGACGATACAATATGTGAATTTTTAAAAGAAGGGTTAAATGGTCAATATAAAGTAGAGACGGTTTCGAGGATTTCTGACCTTTTTGACAGGTTACAAAACAGGATTTACGATTGTATTTTGCTCGATGTGAAATTACCTGATGGTAACGGTATCGAGTGTCTTCAAAAAATAAGAGAAAATTCTCCTGAAACCGCTGTTATAATGATGACTGCTTATACATCGATAGATGATGCGGTAAAAGCAATAAAGGAAGGTGCAGAGGATTATCTTAAAAAGCCATTTTCGATAGATGAGATTGAATTAAGGTTAAAAAATGTGCTAGAAAGGAGAGAGTTGAAGAAAGAAAATCAATTGCTGAAATATCTTGTAAAAAAGGAGCATTGCTTTAGCAATATGGTGGGTAAAACTCCTGAGATGCAGCGCATTTTTGAGGTGATAAGGATTATAGCCAATAGCAAAGCAACTGTTTTAATAGAAGGGGAAAGTGGTACAGGTAAAGAACTCGTTGCCCGTGCTATACATTATAATTCAAGCAGGTCATCAAAACCTTTTGTGTCGATAAATTGTGCAAGCATACCTGAGACTTTGTTAGAATCAGAACTTTTTGGATATGAAAGGGGCGCTTTCACAGGTGCTGTTACTCAAAGGAAAGGTAAATTTGAGCTCGCAAATGGTGGAACTCTCTTACTCGATGAGATAAGTGAAATGAGTTATAATTTGCAGGCAAAGTTATTAAGAGTGCTTCAAGAATTTGAATTTTACAGGATAGGAGGGACGACACCAGTAAAAGTTGATGTAAGAGTAATTGCCACGACAAACAAAGATTTGCAAAAATTGGTGAAAGAAGGTAAATTTAGAGAAGACCTTTATTATAGATTAAATGTCATAAGAATAAAGTTACCGCCTTTGAGGGAAAGGAAAGAAGATATACCTTTGTTATGTGAGCACTTTTTGAAGAAATATTCGAAAGAATATGGTAAAAATATAAGGGGCTTTGCTAAGGGTGTGATAGAGAAGATGATGAGGTATGACTTTCCTGGCAATGTTCGTGAGCTTGAGCACATGATAGAGCGTGCAGTTATAATGTGCACCGGTGAATACATAACAGAAGATTTAATAGTGTTTGATAGCGATAAATTTGAAGATGAAAGAGAGAAGAAATTAGATGCTGATAGAGCGATAGATGTGCTTGTTGGTAAGACGATAGATGAGGTTGAGAAAATGCTTATTTTGAAGACACTTGAGAGAACTGGCTGGAACAAAGTTAAAGCGGCGCAGATTCTCGGGGTAACAGATAGGACATTGAGGAATAAACTTGCTTTGTATCGTCAAACTGACACAAAACTTGCTAAAATAAGGTGAGGTGAGATGAGAGCACTTTTCCAAGATACTGGTTTCTTTGCACTTAAAAAAGGGATAGAGGCATATAAAGTAAGGCAAACGGTTATTGCCCATAATCTTTCCAATATTACGACACCTCGATACAGGGCACTGAGAGTGGAATTTGAAGAAATATTGCGTCAGAGGTTACAGGCGTTTAAAATAAGGGGTAAACGAACGCATCCCCGTCATATTCCGTGTGGTAGGGTTACTCTCCGTGAAATAGCAAATGAAGTGCCAAGAGTGGGTGTTGACAGGTCTCCTATACCTCCCGGCAGGATAAATAATGTAAATGTTGATAAAGAAATAACTCAAATGGCTATGACAGGTGTAAGATGGGACGCAGCGGTGCAACTTTTGAATTACAAATATAAAAAATTGATGAGCGCGATTACAGGCAGGTAGGAGGTGAAATGCGACCCGCATCTCTTATGACTTCGATGGAGATATCAGCAACAGGGATGATAGCACAAAGAATAAGGATGAATGTGATATCTTCTAATATCGCAAATGCCGAGACCACGCGAACAAAAAAGGGAGGACCTTACAGAAGGAAAGAAGTGGTACTCGCAGAGAAAAGTGTGCCTTTTAGGGTTTTGCTTCCATATACTCCAAAAGTTAAGTTAGAGCGTACCCAAAGGCGTCATATTAAGAGCCCTCCTTATGGTGTTGAAATAGGAGACGGAGTAGAGGTGAAAGGGATAATTGAAGATACCAAAACGCCTTTAAAACTTGTATATGACCCTGATCATCCAGATGCCGATAAAAACGGATATGTTAAGTATCCAAATGTTGATATCGTAAAGGAGATGGTAGATATGTTGATAGCTGCAAGGGCTTACGAGGCTAATTTAGCTGCCTTTAACACTGCAAAACATATGGCATTGCAGACATTGACTATTTTGAGAGCATAGGAGGGTAAATGGCAGAAGTTGATGGAATAAAAATACCAGATTTACAGAAAGAATTTGAAAAGGTATTGCAAGAGGCAAAAGGTAAAAAAGAATATCCGAGTTTTAAAGAAACTATAATGAAATATTTAAAGGAGGTGAATCAGTTACAGAAGAAAGCAGATTCTATGATTGAGAAATTTATAGCAGGTGAGGCATCGATAGAAGATGTTGTGATAGCCGCTCAGGAAGCCAATATAAGTTTTAGATTATTAATGGAGATAAGGAATAAAATTCTTGATGCTTATAGAGAGTTTATGAAAATGAGAGTATGAAGGATTTTCGTGAATATTTTAAAAATCTTTATGAGAAGATAAAGGGTTTACCTGTTGAGCGTAAAATTTTATTATCTGCTTTATTTTTGTTTTTCATAATTTCTCTGATTGTTGCGATAAGATATATAAAACGACCTGAGTATTCTTTACTTTATGCAAAATTGACAAAAGAAGATGCTTCGTTGATAGTAGAGGAATTAAAGAAGATGGGGATTCCTTACAAGCTGGGTGATGAAGGCACAAGGATTTATATTCCGAAAGAGAAAGTTTACGAAGTAAGACTGGCACTTGCTAAGAAAAAGTTACCGAAAGGAGTAGTAGTGGGATATGAGATTTTTGATAAGCCAAAGCTGGGAATAACAGATTTTATTCAGAAAATATATTATCACAGGGCGTTAGAAGGTGAAATAACTCGTACTATTTTATCGCTTGGACCTGTAGAAGATGCAAGGGTACACATTGTAATACCTGAGCCTGTTTTGTTTGAAGAGATGCAGGAGGAACCTTCAGCTTCCATTGTACTTACGCTAAAGGAAGGAGAATATTTGACTCGTGAGCAGGTGAATGCGATAGCGTATATGGTTGCGAGTGCAGTAAAAGGGTTAAAACCAGAGAATGTTACAATAATTGATTCACAAGGTAGAGTTTTGAAGAGAGGAAAAGTAAATTATGAGATTGTGGAGGCTACAAATAGGTTAGAGATTAAGAAAGCGCTTGAAAGTTATTTACAGAGGAAAGCAGAGACAATGTTATCCGCTGTTCTTGGACCCGGTAATGCCATTGTGAGAGTAGATGTCGAATTGGATTATTCAAAAATTCAGCAGTTGATAGAAAGTTATGACCCGAAGGGTCAGGTTATAAGGAGTGAAGAAAGGATAGAGGAGATAACTACTCCCACACCTGCGGATGACAGAAGGGAAAGAGTTATAACGAATTATGAAATATCGAGAACCGTCCAGCATATTTTAAGGGATGGTGGAGTTATAAAGCATTTGAGTTGTGCTGCCGTAATAAATGGTATATATAAAGTTGTTGAAGAAGAGGGCAAAAAGGTAATAAAATATTTCCCGAGGTCAGAGGAAGAGATGAAGAAATTTACTGAGATTATAAAGTGTGCTGTAGGTTTTCAGGAAGCGAGGGGTGATGAAATATCTGTTCAGAATGTGCCTTTTGGGGCACCTGAAATAAGTTTACCAAAGGAAAAGAGCTGGCGTGAGATTCTGGCAGAAAATGCACCAAAGATAATTTTGCTTATTATTGTGCTTACTATGTTTATTCTCTTACTTAAGTTTGTGCATAAGTATGTTGCTGAGAAACCGGAGATTGTTGTCCCGCCTCCGCC
>CBEVQO010000006.1:0-134393 GCA_965552055.1 uncultured bacterium | reverse complement strand
GTAAAGAAAGGAACCGAGACGAAGGCGATAAAGGTTGTGAAAATCAAATAAAAATCAAAGTATTTGCATTAACTCTTGAAACGAATTTATTCTAATCTGTTCTCTTTTATTTCGTCTTTGTCAGGCAGTATTAAAGCCTTCAAAATATTCGATTTCAGCAGTAGGTGACACATCGGATGAAGATTTTGATTTTTTGAAAGATATGTAATAGGTTCGCTTACGCTCGCATTAAAAATTTTTTCATTTTATACTTGACAAACCTGTCATTTGATTATTAAAAATGATAAGGAGGGGTTATGGGTTTATGGGTAGTATCTAAGCGTAAATTCGATGTAGTCAGGGTAAAATTTATGCTCGAGAATGCACTATCCAAGTCTATAATAAGGGATGCCGTAAAAGTTGAACCCGATGGAAGGACACGGCTTGAGCATATCCTTGATGATTATATAAACGATTCTCACAAAAACAGGAACATACTCAAAAGGATAAGGGATTATCCGTTGCGAAAGGTCATTGATATAGTGAGGAGAGCGTTTAACAGGACAGAGGAGGAATTTAAAGAATATCTGAAAGATAGAACGATAAGAAAAATTTTGTTGCTTTCATTTAAGTCGCTTGATAAATATGGATTGAGGACTCCCCAGTGGTTTTATTCACCTGTTATGGTTGTCTGGAATTTCACTTATATGTGTAATTTGCGTTGCAAACACTGTTATGAAGATGCAGGAGTTTTGCGAAAAGGTAAAAAGGATGAATTAACCCTTGAAGAGAAATATAAAGTTTTGGAAGAGCTGGATAAAGAAGGGGTACCAACGATATTTTTCTCTGGGGGAGAGCCTTTAATACATCCTCATTTCTTTGAGATTGCAGAGGAAGCGAAAAAGCGTGGCTTTTACATTTCAATAGCGACAAACGGAACATTATTTGCGAATAAAGAATATGCTGAAAGGGCAAAAGAAATAGGATTTGGCTACATCGCTGTTAGTATAGATTCGCCTGATCCAAAGCGTCACGACGAATTTAGAGGTGTACCTGGAATGTGGGAGAAGGCGGTGCAGGGGATTAAAAACCTTATAGATGTTGGGATAACAACCTGTATTCAGTTTACATTAACGAGACAAAGTTATAAAGATTTACCAGGTATGTTTAAATTACTGCGAGAACTTGGAGCATATAAATTGATAGTTTACAATTATATACCTGTTGGGAGGGGAGATTTTGAATTTGACCCTACACCCGAGCAAAGAGAAGAAGCATTTAAAATAATGTATGACCAGCTTGATATGGGCTATCACTGTGTAGCGTCAACTGCTCCACAGCTTGCTAGATACTGCATCCAGCAGGGTGGAGATACGATAATTTTCTCTCATTATGCTGATGCGAAAGCAAAGGAACTGGGTACAATAGCGCATATAGTTGGTGGATGTGGTGCAGGCAGGTCTTATTGTGCGATTCAGCCAGATGGTCGCTTAACACCCTGTGTTTACATGCCGTATTTGACAATCGGTAATTTGAAAGAAAAATCATTCAGAGAGCTGTGGGAACATCCAATAATGAAGGAGATAAGGGACCCCAAAGGTTTGTGGGGTCATTGTGCCAAATGCGAGTATCAGGCGGTTTGTGGAGGCTGTAGAGCAAGGGCATACGCCTATTTCAACGATTATAAAGGTCCTGACCCTGGATGCATCCTCAATAGAAAATACTATTATGAATATATGGAGAAAAACGGAATCCCTGTACCAGAGAAAGAAGAAGCTCTCGTAACTGCTTGAGTTTTACAGAAAAAATAACTTCATTTTTAAAATCACTTGAAGAAGAAAAAGTTGAATATGTATTAATTGGCGGGATAGCGGTTATATTGCACGGTGTGCTACGATTTACCGCAGATATTGATATAATTATAAATTTTGAAAAAGAAAATGTTAAAAAATTTTTGAAAATCCTTAAAAAGTTTAATTTAAAGCCGAGAGTTCCCATAAATCCCGAAGATTTGATGTTTGAAGAAAAAAGAGAGGAATGGATAAAATGGAAAGGTGCAAAGGTTATAAATTTTGTTGATTTATCTGGTTTCCCTTTTCCACTTCAGGTAGATGTGAGTTTAACAGAAAAGTATGATGAAATTGAAAGGGAGAGAAAAAAGATAAACGATTTTGAAGTATGGGTGATAAGTAAATCAAATCTCATAAAATTGAAAGAAAAAGCAGGCAGACCTATTGATTTAAATGATATAGAAAAGTTAAAGGAGATTGAAAATGCTTAAAGATTTTGTTGAATTCCTTAAATTTGTTTCACGCAATGTGTCATCCCGTAGTTTTCGTTTGAATGATGTATGGCATGGAAGGGATGGCGCATCTGTTCGTCTCTGGATATTACGCGAGAAATTAAATCTTACAGAAAGGGAATTTGCAGAAAAATTGGGATTAAAAGAGGAAGAATATAAAAAATACGAAAGATTAGATGTAGAAGTGCCTGATTGGTTGATAAATCGTGTTAAAGAAGTTTTTAATGTTGATGAAGAATGGTTGAGGGGGTTAAAATGGTAGAGCTTGCCGTTATAGGCGGTGGTCCTGCAGGTGTAACTGCTTCTATTTATGCAAAGCGTGCAGGTGTTGAGCCTATTTTGATTGAGAAACTTGGCATCGGTGGTATGCTATCGAAAATCCATAAGATTGAAAATTATCCTGGCTTCCCGCAGGGAATAACAGGATTTGAACTTGCTGAAAATATGAGAAAACAGCTTGAATATTTTGAAATAGAGATTTTGATGGATGAAGTTATAGATTTGGTCCCCAAAGGTGATTTTTATCTTGTTAAAACTTATGAGAAAGAAATTGAAGCAAAAGGTGTGATAATTGCTACGGGTGTAAGTCCGAAGAAGCTGGGTTTACCCGAGGAAGACAGGTTTATAGGCAGGGGCATTTCTTTTTGTGCTGTTTGTGATGGTCATTTTTATCGTGGCAAGCGCGTTGTGGTGCGCGGATGCGGTAACTCAGGACTTCAGGAAGGTCTTTATCTTTCTGAACTCGCAAAAGAAGTTATTTTTGTAGCATCTCACAAATTTATAGCAGGAGATAAGTTATTAGCAGATAGAGTAAAGAAAAAAGAAAATACAAAATTTTATCTTGGATATGAAATAAGAGAATTGAAAGGCAAAGAGAAATTAGAGAAAGTTGTAATTGAAGAACTTGATACAGGCAAAAAGCTCGAACTCGATGTTGATGGGCTTTTTGTTTATATCGGAGTATCTCCAAATACCGCATTCTTAAAAGATAAAATAAAACTTGATGAAAAAGGATTTATAATAACGGACGATAAATTTGAGACGAATTTGGAGAATGTATTTGCATGTGGTGATGTGCGGAGTGGTTCTGTGAAACAGGTTGTTTGTGCCTGTGCAGAAGGTGCAATAGCTGCTTTGAATGCAACGGAGAAAATCAGAAAATAATCCTGAAGATAAAATAAGAAAATGGGCTGAAATAACATCTTTGTGCATAAATCTTATGCGTGCACAGATAAAATCGGAAAATAAAGATTGGACAGAAAAAGAGATAAAGAAAGAAATTATGAGAAGATGCAAAATAGATGAAGTCAAATGATTTAATTGATGTAATGTTAAAAGTTGTGAAGTTATTGCAGGATAATAATCTGGATTATGCCATAATTGGCGGGATAGCGGTGAGTGTGTGGTCTCGTCCCCGTGCTACCGTTGATGTAGATGTTTTAATTGCAATGAAATCAAAAAATTTCAAAAAACTGATAGACATTTTGGGAAGCGAAAAATTTTTAACACACGATGAGATTATGGAATTTAGAAGAATGAAATTTTTAAGAGCTCTTTATCCTGTTGGTGATGATTTTATAACGGTTGATTTTGTTTTTTCAGATGAAGATTTTTTTATGAATGTGATAAATAGGGGCAGGGAAATAGATTTTGAGGGCAAGAAGATTAAGATAGCCACTCCAGAAGATATAATTTTGTTAAAATTAATGAGCGGTCGTGAACATGATTTTATAGATGCAAAGAATATCGCAGAAGTGCAAAAAATTGATAAAAATTACATCAAAAATTGGGCAGAAAAATTGCAGTTAGATGTATCAAAAGTTTTTAAATAAGTTAAAGAGCGATAATAAATCGGGTGCATCCGAAATAAAAAGATATACAAAAGAATTTTTGAAAAATTTGGTTGAGAAGGGAATAAAAGAGGAAGAATTGAGAGAGCTGTTAAAAGAAATAAGAAAAAGTAAACCGATGGCGCCTTTGTTGAATCTCTGTAATAATGTAGAGAGGTTGATTGAAGAAGGGTATGATAAAGTTCTTGAGTTTTTAAGCAAAAAAGAAAGCATTGAAGATTTGATAAGGAATGCGAAGGAAGAGTTAAAAAGTTATAAGAAAATTTTGACATACAGTTACAGTGGGACGGTGCTGGAAGTTTTGAAGAATTTGGATTGCGAAGTATATCTTTCTGAGGGTCGTCCTGTTTGCGAAGGCAGGCTTTTAGCGCAAAAGCTTTTAGAATGTGGTAAAAAAGTTCATTTTTGTGTGGATGCTTATATCTTTAATTTCCTGAAAGAAGTTGATTGTGTAGTAACAGGTGCTGATGCGATAACATCTGAGTATTTCGTAAATAAAATAGGAACTTATGCTCTTGCAGTTATGTCAAAGGAATTCGATAAAAAGTTTTATATCGTTGCAGAACAAGATAAATTTCTAAAAAGTTTTATTTTTCATGAAGATGAGAAGGATAAAAAAGAGGTCTGGAATGTAAAAGATACAAATATAAGGATTTATAATTTTTATTTCGAAAAAATACCTTTGAGTTTCGTTTGCAAAATAATTACGGAAAATGGGGTATATTCTTCTTTTCCAGATAATATTTTGTGATACGATAATAGGAAAAGGAATAAGAGGACCTTATCCTTTTCATTTTATAATTTGCAAGGATTCTTTGAGGATATTGCTAAACCATAGAGAATTGAAAGAGGGTAAAGATTTTGCATTAATAGGTGATAAGATATTTTTTAAAGAAAGGATTTATCCGGGGGATACGGTTCTTGTGATTTATAAAGGTCTGGATTTGGGGTTAAGAAAGGAATATTTTCTTTTTAAGCCAGCAGGAGTTAAAGATACGACCTGTCAAAGTAATGGATCGGAAGCAGGAGAAATAAAAATTTGTGGCAGTAAGTCAATCGGTATAGGATATGATGCAGGTCTAAAAATTTACAACAATACTTCGATTTCACTGGAAGGCAGGTACGGTAATTGCATTATAAGGGGTAACATTGATAATATAAGTGAAGGAGAAAAAACTTTCTCACCTGGAGATTTATCCGGTGGTTTACAGATAATTTCTGGCAGGAAGTGTGCTGAGTTTCGCAATAATCGTGTATCGCTTCTTTTTTATAATTTCACAACGGGTGTAGAATTTTCGCAGATAGAGAATGTAAAAATTGTGAGAGCAAAGTGTGGCAAACAAAAGTATTCGTTGCGTGAAAAAATTATTCCGGGTAGCGAAAAAATTTATTTGAATTCAAAAAAATTAATTCAGGGTAAAGATTATGAGATCGATTATGACAAAGGTGAATTTTTAATTTATCCTCATATTGTTTTGAAAGATGGCGATGTAATTGAAATTCATTACAAAGGATGCAGGAGAAATATTTCTTTTACTCTTGGCTATAAGGAGAATAGATTAAAATTTGGTGACGCTCTTTACGAATATGATTTTTCAAAAAAATTTTATTTCAAAAATGTAAAATGTAAGGTTAATTTTATGAAAAGGTATGATTTTGAAGAGAGAAGTATATTTTTGTGTGGGAATAAATTTAAATTTAATTTAAAGTCAAAGAGGAATGAAGATTTAAGCTCTTTTGTATCGGAAGTTGCCACAGATAATTTTGTTGTGAAGATTAGCAGGGGAATATCTCTTTTTCTTACTTTCCCCGAATTTACATTTTCTCTTTCGCAATCAAGTGATATGAAGGGCATAGCGATAAAATCTGGGACGAATGTAATAGAAGCCTGTAGAACACGGCATTTTAAGATTTTTACATTGAAGAGAGGAGAAAGTGCTTTATCAATTTTGCTGGGTAAAAGATTGAGATATTATTTAAACTTAAGGAATAAATTTTTGCATCTTTATTCCTATCCACAGGATAGTTCACAATTTTCACATTTATGGTGTGATTTCAAATTAAAAAAATTAAGGTTTAATTGTGAAATGAATCTTTCGGACTTGTCTCCTGTCGAGATGAATAACAGGATGATGCTTGATCTGGGAGAAGAGGCGATAGGATATAAATTTTCGTATGATGATATTTATCGCAAAAATTATTTATTTTTCAGGAAAAAAGTTTTTGATGGTTTTTCGCTCGAATATGATTTTGGCAAAATTGATTTAATTTCGGAGGATTTATCCCTTTACGATAAGATGTTGAGATTTTTCTATGATTTCACATTTAATAGATATGGGTGTAATTTTTCTGCGAAGATAGGGGAATTGAGAGGCGAAGAATTTAACAGTGGCTTTTATGGTATTTCTCTGGATATTTTCAGGGATAAGATGAGTTTTGCTTTTTTATTTGAATATCAGGAGAATACAAACTATTGGACTTTGCTTGATGGATACAGGGATAGCAAACTTTATTTTGGTGCTTTTTTTAATTATGAATTTTTGCGTAATAAGAGGGAATATAAAATTTGTTTCGGATTTGATTATGATAAAAGTTTAAGACCGAAGGTTAACTTTATAATGATTGAAGGATTTGATTAATGATTTAGCTTCTTTGAAAAAAAGTCAAGCTGAAAATTCATTGACATCCCCTTTTCCCGATTACAATTATAATGATGATTAATTTGCTCATTCTTCTTTTGGCGCTTGTAGCGCATCGTATCGTATGCGAGCCCTGACCCCTTATCCTTGACCAGGTCCTCTAAGGGACAACTAAATTTGAAGGCGGTCAGGGCTATATATTTCTTCATAAGGTCTCTCATCTTTAAGCACATAATAAACTGCTTTTGCTAATTTCCTTGCAGTAGCTATTATTGCTGTACTTGAGCCTTTCTTTGCACGCATTATTGAATAATAATTCTTAAAATAAGGAGAACTACGAATTGCAGAGTGCGCAGCTTCTATAAAAGCCCATCTTAACCATTTATTACAACACTTAATTAACCTTCCGTGGTAAATTTTACCTCCTGAAGCATAGGTAGAGGGTACCAATCCTGCATAAGAAAAGAGATTTCGAGGCGAAGGGAATCTTCTAATATCATGTATCTCCAATTGAATGAGAGCAGCAAAAAACTTTCCTATCCCGGGAACAGACATTAATAATTTTGTAGTTTTATTCTTAAGGAGAAATTTGTAAATTTTTCTCTCTGTTTTCTCAATTTCCTTATTTAGAATGTTAAGTAATTCTAAATGCCTATCTAAAAGGTATCGTTCAGAATCAGGCAATTTTACATTCTTCAAAAACTCCATCCCATATTTCCCAAATAGGTTAGTGACAGGGGGCGGAGAAACATGATTTCTATCAATTATAACATGAATTCTGTTTTTGATTGTAGTTCGTTGCCAGACTAAAAAACATCTGTGTCTTAACAAATATTTTAATAAGCGTGTTTCTTGAGGAGGAACATAAACATTTGGAATTAAATTAACCCGGAGTAATTGTGCAAGTGTGTGGGCATCTATTTTATCGGTCTTCTTTTGGCTTTGTGCTATAAGCTTTACATGTAATGGATTAGCAAGTACTACTTCTTTTACATTCTCAATTCTTTCGAGTAAATCGTAAATAGTTCCCCAGCATCTACCAGCTTCTACAACGGCCTTGCAATCATCTTTAATTGATCGCACAAAGTTCACAATGTCTTCGCGCGAGTAAAGTTTTTTAAATCCTCGCACTTTACCGTACTCGTCTACAACACATATCACCACATATCGTTTATGCGCGTCTACTCCTAAGTACTTCATACTTCCTCCCTTTTCTACTTAATAATAATGACAAAATAATAATGACAAACATAAAAATCCATTTTTTTCATTTTACCCTTGACAATTTGGGAAAAAGATTAAATAAAAGGATGGAAGTTTTGAGGAAAAGAATATCCGATTGCGTTGAGGAGATGGAGATAAAGGTACCTGTGGACAGGGTGAAGAATGAGGTTCAGAATCTTATCTTTGCGTATCAGGCAACGGTGCAGGTTGAAGGATTTAGAAAGGGCAGGGTTCCTCCACAGATAATTTATCAGAAATTTGGAAAAGAGATACAGCAGAAGGCAATAAATAATGTTGTGCAGGATGCATATCAAAAGGCATTGCAAAAAGAGAAAATAAGCCCACTCACACAGGCAGAGATTAAGGAATTGAAATTCGATGAAAAAGAAGGTTTAAAATTTAAAGTAAGATACGAGATAATGCCAGAATTTGATATTGATGAGAAAGATTACAAGGGAATCGAAGTTAAAGTTCCTCCTAAGGATGTTAGAGAAGAAGAGATAGAAAGGGAGATTATGAATTTGAGGGAGCAATATGCTCAGTATTTTCCTGTGATGACGAGAGGAGCAAAGGAAGGAGATATGATAATATGTGACCTTGAATTTTATGGAAAAGAGAAAGGAATTTACAGACCCCAGAAAGTTGATAATTATGCTTTTATCGTTGGTGATAAAAAGATAGCACCGGAGTTATCGCAGGCAGTGATTGGAAAGATGCCCGGAGATAATGTAAAGGTGAATGTGGGAGGCACCGAATATAGTGTTAAAATAAAGGAGATAAAGGAAAAAAGATTATTGCAATCGGATGATGAATTGGCGAAAGAAATAGGATATAACAATTTTGAGGAATTGAGGGAAGATGTCAGGAAAAGACTGGAGCAAAGGAAGGAACATCAATTTCGTCAGAATGCGGTAAGGGAGATAATCGATAAGTTAATTGAGAAAACAAAATTTGAACCGCCTCCATCTATTGTTAAAATTTATGAAGATGATTTTAAAGAACAGGGCTATCCCGAAGATAAGATAAAGGAATTAAGCGTATGGAATGCAAGGAAAAGGCTGATACTTGATAAAATTGCACAAAAGGAGAAGATAGAATTAACAGAAGAAGAATTTGAAGAAAAATTAAAAGAATGGGCTGAAGAGGAAGGAAAAACTTTACAGGAGTTGAAGCGTGAGATAAGGCAAAAGGGATTGGAAAGTGCAGCGAGGTCTTATTTTATCAGGGAGAAAGTGATTGACTTTTTGATTGAAAATGCCAAGATAAGTTATGTCTGATAACTTTAAAGGAGGAGAGATGTATCTTGTGCCAATAGTTATTGAACAAACAGGTAGGGGCGAGCGAGCATACGATATATTCTCGAGATTGTTGAAAGACAGAATCATAATAATAGGCGGTGAGATTACGGACCAGTTAGCAGCTTCTGTTATTGCGCAACTGCTTTTTCTTGAATCCGAGGACCCTCATAAGGACATATACATGTATATTGACAGTCCCGGTGGTTATGTTACAGCCGGTTTGGCGATTTATGACACTATGCAATATGTGAGACCCGATATAGTTACGATTTGTATGGGTATAGCTGCTTCCATGGCAGCTGTTTTATTTGCAGCTGGCACAAAGGGTAAGCGTTATGCATTACCGCATGCTCGCTTTTTGCTGCATCAGCCGAGGGGAGGAGCAGTTGGTCAGGCAGTTGACATAATGATAGATGCGAAAGAAATAATGAGAACAAGGGATGAGATAAATAAAATATTAGCCTATCATACAGGACAACCTGTTGAGAAAATAGAAAAGGATACAGATAGAAATTTCTGGATGAGTGCAGAAGAAGCTTTACAATATGGTCTTGTTGATAAAATAGTTGTGAGGAGGAAAGATGTCCTTAAATGAGCGATGCATAATTTGTGGAAGAACATCCTATGAAGTTTATGACAGGATGATAATAGGTCGTGATGGTGCTATTTGCTGGGATTGTGTTAAATTTCTTGCAGATAAAATAGAAGATGAAGAAGGCAAATTTGCATTTAAGAGAATAGGAAATTTACCCCCACCACATGAGATTAAAAAATACCTTGATTCGTATGTAATAGGTCAGGAGTATGCGAAAAAAGTTTTGTCAGTTGCAGTTTATAATCATTATAAAAGGGTTTTCAGCAAAGCTGGTAGAGAAATAGAGAAGACAAATATTTTGCTGATAGGGCCTACTGGTGTTGGTAAGACGCTTTTAGCGCGTACTCTTGCCCAGATGCTCGATGTGCCTTTTTTCATCGCCGATGCTACCCGTTATACAGAAGCAGGTTATGTAGGTGAAGATGTTGAAAATATGCTTGCTGGTTTGCTTCAAATTGCCGATTTTAATTTGCGACAGGCAGAAATTGGAATAATTTATATCGATGAAATCGATAAGATAGCAAGGAGGAATGCAGGGATGTCGGACACAGGCAGAGATGTATCTGGTGAAGGCGTTCAACAGGCATTACTTAAAATCATTGAAGGAACAAAGATAAATGTGCCATACAGGAAACGCCAGACAGAAGAATACATAACGATGGATACAACAAATATTTTATTCATCGGAGGAGGGACATTTAGTGGCTTAAAAGAAATTGTTGAAAAAAGGGTAAAAGGTAAGAGAATAGGATTTGAAGTTGATGACGGGAAGGAAGAAAAACCTTTAAAAATAGAGCCGGATGACCTTATAAAGTATGGCTTTATTCCAGAATTTGTAAGCAGATTTCCGGTGGTTGTAGAGCTATCTCCTTTGACAAAAGAGGATTTGAAAAGAATACTGGTAGAACCGAAGAATGCAATTTGTAAGCAATATAAGAAATTATTTAGTTTAGAAGGTGTGGAACTTATTTTTGAAGAAAAGGCACTGGATAAGGTTGCTGAGCTGGCTTATAAAAAGGGAACAGGAGCAAGGGCTTTGAAAACAATACTCGAGGAGAAAATGCTCGAAATAGCTTACGAATTGCCACAAATTCCCGATGTAAGAAAATGTATAATTACAGAGGATGTAATAACAGGCAGTGGTAAGCCGATTTACAAAGTTTACAAAGAAAGGAGGATGGCATGAGTCCAATGAGAGAATATCAACCCAGTAAGATAAAGAGGAAAAGGAAACATGGTTTCAGGAAGAGAATGAGAACGAGGTCTGGCAGGAAAATCCTGAGCAGGAGGCGAAGGAAAGGCAGATGGAGATTAACGGTTTAGAGAAAAAAGAAGGATTTCCAAAAAAATATAGATTAACAGGTGATAAAGAAATCTCAGAGATTGTGAGAAATGGTAGAACTGTTGGTGCTAAATATTTTTGTCTCAAGTATTTGCCAGCGGAACATAAGAAAATAGCAGTAAGAGTGGGTAGAAAAGTAGGAAGACCTGTTGTGAGAAATAAAATAAGAAGGTGGATAAGGGAAATTTTTAGAAAAAATAAAGAGAAATTCCCGGATGCACATATAGTTGTTTTGGTGAATGAGAATGCGATTTGTGCGACTTTCTGGGATTTTCATGAAGAATTTTTAAAAGCATTGCAGAAGATAAAAAATGAGATGGCAAAAGTTTGATTTAAAGGATATCGCAATAAAGATGATAAGATTTTATCAGATGACTCTGGGAAATGTTTTACCGCCTTCCTGTAAATTTTATCCAACATGTTCAAATTATGCCATAGAAGCGATTAAGAAATACGGTGTTTTAAAGGGCGGAGCTATGAGTTTATGGCGGATTTTAAGATGTAATCCTTTTAGCAAAGGGGGCTACGACCCTGTAAGATGAATCTACGCTTTTTAATAGCAATGGTTTTGATATTCCTGATTGTAGCGGTATGGCAGTATTATCTTGAAAAAACAGGAAAAATAAAGAGACCTGTTACAAAAGTAGAAAGGAGAATAAAAAGAGAAGAACTAAAGGAAGAAGAAAAAATTGTAGAGAAAAAAGTGATGGAAGAAATTGAAGCAAAAGAAGATACAATTGAAACTCCCCTTTACACTGCTGTTATCACACGGAAAGGTGCTGGATTAAAATCTTTTATTCTTAAAAAGTTCAAAGATTACAAAGGAAATTTTGTAAATCTGATAAAAAGCGGTGTTGCACTTACGGATAAAAATACAAAAGATAAGAAATTTGAACTTGTTCTGAAGAAGGATAAAAAATATATTTACGAGACAAGAGCAGGAGATAAGATTTATCGAAAGATTTATACTTTTAATGATACAGATTACATTGTGGATTTAAAAATAGAAGTTGAAGGCAAAAATGTGTATGATATTTATTGGGATTGTGGACTGTCGAAGACAGAGAAAACTCCAGAAGAATTCAAATATTTTTCTGCGGTTATAGGAATAGGTAAGGGAGCTGAACAGATATCTTTATCTAAACTTGATACTTCTTTTTCAAAAGAATATGGCAAAATAAACTTTGTTGGTATTAAGAATAAATACTTTTTGTCAGCGATAATACCTGAGAATCCAGTTTCTTATTATGGATTTAAACGATTTACAAAGAGGTTTGTTGGTGGTGGCTGTAGATGTGCACCTGAGCCCCGATTACGCCCAATAGATTATAAAATGGCATACCATGTAGCAACAGAAGGAGAAGGAATTTTTAATTATAAAATTTATGTAGGCCCCCTTGATTATGAACAGCTCAAAAAATATAAAATCGGCTTAGAGCATGCATGCTATTTCGGATGGAAATGGATAAGACCAATAGCAAGAGGAATTCTTAAGTTTTTAATCTTCCTTCATAAAGGTATAAAGAATTACGGCGTTGTGCTAATAGTTTTTGCCTTTATAATGAACCTTGTTTTCATACCGCTTACGCTTTACAGCTACAGGTCTATGAAAAAAATGCAACAATTACAGCCTCAAATCATAGCTTTGCAGAAAAAATATGCCAAAGATCCCAGAAAATTAAATGAAGAGGTTATGAATTTATACAGGAAATATGGTGTAAGTCCGTTTTCCGGCTGTCTTCCTCTTTTAATACAGTTACCAATCTTCTTTGCTCTTTACGCTGTGCTTGAATCGACACTTGAATTAAGGGGAGCAGTATTCATCAAGGGCTGGATAAATGACCTTTCGCAACCCGACCCTTATTTTGCCCTGCCAATCATTATGGGTATATTAATGTTTTTACAGCAAAAACTACAGGGCACACCTCAAGACCCCAATCAACGCCTATTTTCACTCATGATGCCAATACTCATAACCATAATATTCTTCAGATTCCCTGCAGGAATAGTGCTATACTGGACAGCTTATAATGTGTTCTCAATAGTAGAAAATATCTTTGCCTTTAAAAAATTTAAAACATGAGCTATGTGGATGTTATATCAATTTTACTTGGATATTTTCTTGGTTCTTTAAATCCTTCGTATCTTCTTGGCAAACTTGTTAGAGGGATTGATTTGAGGGAGCATGGTTCTGGCAATCTTGGTACCATGAATTGTGCGCATGTGCTTGGCTGGAGATGGGCATGGATACCAGCTGTTTATGACCCATTGAAGGGAATAATTGCAATATGGTTAAGTGGAAAAATAGGCGCTACTCCTTTAATTTCGTATATAAGTGGCTTATGTGCGATTGCTGGGCATCGTTTTCCATTTTATCTGGGATTTAGAGGAGGAAAAGGTGTAGCAGCTGCAGTCGGAATATTGCTAAGGAATATTTTTTTGATGATAAAAGAAAATCAATTGCCTTATGTTGAAATTTCGATGCTGGTGCCTTTTGTTCTCTGTCTTATTTCTATAACTCACAGTGGTGCTATAACATGGGCTTTTTTCCTTCCATTGTTGCTTTATGATATAATTTTCTGGAAACCTTCATCGCTTTTACTGATATTCGCTGCAATAGTAATTGCATATATACTCATCATGGGTATTTATGAGATTATAGACAGGAATTTACTGAGTTTTGCTGATTTATCCGCTCATTTAAAGCCCTGGCGTTTTTATTTGCGTCCTTTTGCTTTGCTTTTCATTTTATTTTATGAATTATTCGGAAAAGTATTTGCAGTTACTTTAATAGGTGCTGTGACGATATGCTTTTTGATAATGGAAGCTGTTCGTCTTTTGCATTCGGGAGTAAATATTTTTCTTTTCAAAAATTTTGTCCTCGGATTTAAGGAGACAGAAAAACACAGATTCAGTTCTATGACTTTATTTTTGATAAGTGGCACAATTTTATTTTTGCTATTTGAAAAAGAAATTGCTTATACTATTTTTGTCTATCTGATTTTTGGAGACATGTTTGCAAAATATTTTGGATTGAAATTTGGCAAAAGAAAGTTATTTCATAAAACAGTTGAAGGTTTTTTATTTTATGTATCTTCCTGTATTGCGATAGGTACTGTTCTCCTGCATTATTTACCTGTTAAAGTAATTGAAATTTTGCTCATATCATTTGTAATGGGTTTAATTGAAGTTTTGCCTTTGGGTATTGACGATAATTTGAGCACTTCGATTATAGGTGGCATAGTGTATTACCTGCTTAAAAAAGGAGGTGTGTGATGTATCCTACACTTTTCTCTGCAGGTCCTGTTGAAATAAGGAGCTGGGGGGTGATGTTATTCATTTCATTCATACTGGGGATATGGCTTTCTCAGCGTAGATGCAGATTACAGGGTATAAATCCCCAGATAGTACCTGACCTTGCTGTTGTAATTTTAATTTGTGCGATTATAGGTAGCAGAATAAATTACGCTGTTGAGCATCCAAAAGAATTTCGTTCGTTTTTTGACTTCCTGGCAATATGGAGGGGTGGGCTCACATTTTACGGTGGATTTATACTGGCTACAATTGGGTCTATTGCTTATCTTAAAAAGAAAAAAATTTCTATAACTTTGATGATGGACATAATAGCACCTGCTCTTGCACTTGGTCTTTGTCTAACCCGTATAGGTTGCTTTTTAAACGGATGTTGCTTCGGTAAACCCACCAAGTTTTTCCTTGGGGTTAAATTTCCGCCAGGTAGTATTCCTTATTTTTACTTTCCGGGTGAGAAAATTCATCCCACTCAATTATATGAATCGGCATTTGGTTTATTTATGTTTTTTGTCTTGAGGAGGCTTGAACGCGTTAACCTTCCTCGAGGTGCTCTCTTTTTCGTATTTACAGGTGGATACGGGGTGTGGCGTTTTTCCATTGACTTTCTGAGATTTTATGAAAAACAGGTAAGAATAGGACCACTCGTAGAAACACAGATAATATCCATAATCGTAATAATAGTGAGTATAATATGTCTGCGATATCTTTATTTGAAGCGTTCGTAAATTTCCTATTCCCTGCGTTTTGTATCAGATGCGGTAGATATTTGAAAGATGAAGATGTGATTTGTAAAAACTGTTTTACAGGCATAAAAAAAGAAGCCATAATTACAGAGAATATACCTTATATTGAGAAAGTTTTTAGTATTGCCAGATACGAAAATTTACATGATTTAATTTATCAATTGAAATATTTTGGCAAAAAGTCGCTTGGATATAAACTTGGTGTATTGTTAGCAGAATGCATGGCAAATAATAATTTTGTGAATTTTGATTTTATAATTCCTGTGCCCCTACATCCTGCGAAAAAAAGATTAAGGGGATACAATCAAAGCGAAATAATAGCAAAAGCAGTATCCCATTACTTTAAAAAAGAGCTACTGAATAAAATACTGGTCAGGAGGACGAACACAAAATCGCAAACTAATTTGACGAAGATAGAAAGAGTCGAAAATGTAAAAAATGCCTTTAAAGTAAAAAATAGAGAAAAAATAAGAGGAAAAAGTATATTGTTAATAGATGATGTTATAACCACGGGAAGTACTTTATCTGAGTGTGCTCGTATGTTGTTGCAAAATGGTGCGGGCAAAATATTTGCATCTACGCTTGCAAGGGCATGAAGCTGATAATCTGTGAGTCCCCAAGGAAAGCCAAAACAATACAGGGTTTTCTTGGTAAAGAATTTAAAGTAATAGCAACAAAGGGTCATATAATGGATTTGCCGGAAAATGAACTCGGAGTAGATATCGAAAAGAACTTTACACCACGCTATGTGATATTGCCCGATAAACAGAAAGAGATTGAAGAAATAAAAAGATTGTCCGAAAAATCGGATGAAATTTTTATAGCAACAGACCCGGATAGAGAAGGAGAAGCCATTGCTTATCATATTTCACAATTTTTGTCAAAACCTGCAAAAAGAATTTTGCTATACGAAATTGAGAAAGAAGCAATATTAAATGCTCTGGAGGAAGCAGGAGAAATTGATATGAAGAAGGTAGAATCTCAGAAGTCCCGTCGCATCCTTGATAGGATTGTGGGCTACTTTATAAGCCCGGAGCTGTGGCGTGTCTTCCGTAAGAATGACCTGTCAGCCGGCAGAGTGCAGAGTGTAGCACTGCGACTTATATGTGAGAGAGAAGAAAAAATAAGAAAATTCAGGGGAAAAACATATTATAAAATAAAATGCAAGTTTAAAAAAGGAGAAACAGCATTCTGGGCGATATCCGAAAAATTAATACATAAAGAGGAAGAAGCAAAAATGATTAAAGAGTCATTGAAAGGAGCGAAATTTAAAATCGTTGAAATTTCAGAAAGAACTTTGAAAAGAAAACCCTTACCTCCTTATACTACGAGTTCATTACAGGAAGATTCTGCCAAAAAATTAAAATTTTCACCACAATATACGATGAAGATAGCACAGGAATTATATGAAGGGGTAGAAATAGAAGGCAGACAAATTGGTTTGATAACTTACATGAGAACAGATTCTTATAGAATATCGGAGAAAGCATTAAAAGAAGTGAGAGATTTTATAAAGAGAACTTATGGCAAAAGTTATCTTCCACTTCATCCAAATGTTTATAAAGAAAGGGGTAAGATACAGGGTGCGCATGAAGCAATAAGACCTGTTTATGTCGATTACACACCGGAGCTACTCTACAGATATTTGTCAGAAGACCAGTTTAAGCTTTATACTTTAATCTGGAGAAGATTTGTAGCATCACAAATGACCCCTGCAATTTATGAGACAAAGATTTATAAATTAAAAGCAAAGGATTTAACATTTAGAGTGACCTTTCCCAGAATATCTTTTGATGGTTTTTTAAAAGTTTATGTACCGGAATACGAGATATTGCCCGAAGAATATCCTGAATTGAAAGAAGGAGAAATTTTAATTCCCGAAGAGATAATAGTCAAAAAAGAAAAAGAATCTCCTCCTCAAAGGTTTACAGAGGGTTCACTTGTAAAGGAGCTGGAATTGAGAGGAATAGGCAGGCCATCAACTTATGCGACAATAATAAGCAAGCTCTTTCATCGCAAGTATGTTCGTAAAGAGCGTGGCAAAATCGTTCCAACAGCGCTCGGCGAAGCAGTATCAAAACTTTTATTACATTTTTTCCCGGATATATTTGATGTTAGGTTCACAAGATGGATGGAAGAAAATCTCGACCTTATAGAAGAAGGCAAAAATTCTTCTCTGTCCTTGCTTAAAATCTTTTACGAAAAATTTAAACAAAATTTCGAAAGATTTAAAGTAGCGGATAAACTCAGTTTGTTGGAAGTGAAAACAGATTTAAAGTGTCCTCTTTGTGGAGCCAATCTTTTGATAAAATGGGGTCGCTACGGTAGATTTTTATCGTGTGAAAGGTATCCTGAGTGTAAATACTCTCATGATTTGGGTAAAGAAACGAAGTTGCCGTGTCCTGTATGCGGTGCTTATATTCAGGTTGTTTCTACAAAAAGCGGTGATATATTTTTGTGTCCAAACTGTGGAGAATTTTCCGAGATAAAAACAGGTGCAAGATGTCCGCAATGTGGAGGCGAACTTGTGGCAAAACTTTTAAAAGGAAAATACCTGATTTATGCATGTAATAGAGAAGGATGCAAGTACTCAATCACAAAAAGACCCGTGGCAGTGCAGTGCCCCGAGTGCGGTAATCCTTTTATGATAAGAAAAGGCAAAAAATTAATCTGTCCAAAATGCTTATATTCTTCTTGACAAATTTGTAAAAGAGTTAAAATAGAAAAAAGGAGGGGTCATGAAGAAGGGGATTCATCCAAAATATGAAGTAACAACGATAACATGTGCATGCGGTAACAAAGTAGTAACAAGGTCAACGAGGAAAAATCTGACAGTGGAAGTTTGTATAAAATGTCACCCATATTCAACAGGTAAGAGGAAAATAGTGGATACTTCCGGAAGATTGGAGAAATTTATGGAAAGATACGAAGCAGGTAAGAAGGAGGGGAAATGAAAAAGGATTATTTATCTGCAAGTGATTTAAGCGAAAAAGAGATTTTAGAGATTTTCAAGCTTACCGATAAATTAAAAGGTAAAAGAGTGAATATTTTAAAGGGCAGGGTAGGTGCTTTAATCTTTGAGAAGCCCTCTTTACGCACAAGGGTAACTTTTGAGACGGCGTTATATGATCTGGGCGGTTATCCTGTTTATCTTTCTCCACAGGATATAGGGCTTGGCAAGCGTGAAGCCATAAAAGATGTTGCACGCAATTTATCACGCTGGACAGGTTTAATAATCGCAAGAGTATTTGAGCATTCAAAAGTTGAAGAACTTGCAGAAAATGCAAGCATACCCGTTATAAATGCACTATCTGATGACGAACACCCATGTCAGGCACTCACAGACCTTTATACAATCTGGAAGTTAAAAGGACTTAAAGGAATAAAATTCGCTTATATCGGTGATGGTAATAATGTTTGCCATTCTCTCATGTTGATTACGCAAATTCTTGGCGTTAAAATGACAATAGCAACTCCAGAAGGTTATGAACCAAAAGATAAGTATAAAAAAGTAACAGAACATATAATTATAAATGACCCCTTAGAAGCTGCGAAAGATGCAGATGTCATTTACACCGATGTATGGTATTCGATGGGTCAGGAAGATGAAGCCAGGAAGCGCAGGGAGATTTTTAGAAAATTTCAAATAAATTCGGAATTGTTGAAACATGCTAAATCAAATGTTATTGTGATGCATTGTTTACCAGCACATAGAGGAGAAGAGATAACGGATGATGTAATAGATGGTAAAAACTCGGTTGTTTATGAGCAGGCAGAAAACAGATTGCATGTGCAGAAAGCTTTGATTTACAAAATGTTTAAAAAATGAGAAGATTTTTTATACTTCTGCTGTTAACTTTTTGTTGCAAACAGGTGGAAGAAAATGATGTTATAAAGATAGGGATAAGAGGCACTTTGCGTACGACTGACCCTCATTGTTCTTCACTTTTTGCTGTGAATCAGGTTTTGTATAACATTTATGAGGCACTTGTGGAATTTGATAAAAGGATGAGGTTATTACCGTGTTTAGCATATAAGTGGAAGCAGAAACATCCTTGTTGCTGGCGATTTTATATAAGGAAAGGAGTGAAATTCCATTGTGGTGATATATTGACAGCATGGGATGTAAGAAAAAGCATAATGAGAGCAAAGACATTAAAAGGTTCACAGGTAAAAGAACTTGTTAGATTGATAAAGGATGTTAAAGTTATAGATTCATTTACAGTGGATATAATCACAGAAAAACCCGCACCTATGCTTTTGCAATATTTGAGGGCGATAAGAATAATTAAAGAGAAAAATGGCAAATTGTATGGAACAGGACCTTACATGCTTTCAGCAATGGAAGGTGATAGTGTGGTTATACTTCAAAGATTTGAAGATTACTGGGGAAAGAAGCCATTTTTTAAAAAGGTAATATTTGTATCAGGAAGGTCATCCGGAGATTTGCTTAATAAGTTTAGAAGGAAAAAAATAGATATTGCAAGGATTTCTGGCAGATTTACTAAAGAAGCAGGAAAGATAAAAGAAGCGTATTTAAAAAGGGGAAGCGCTATTACTATTGGTTATATAGTTGCCAATTTTAAAATACCTGTTTTATGTAAAAAAGAAGTGAGGAAAGCGATTTCTTATGCTATTGATCGCCATGAATTAAGTGAAAAAATTTATAAGGGATTGGCAGTATCGGCAAATCAGCTGGCGTTGCCTGGCATCGCTGGTTATAATCCTCGTTTGCCTGAGATAAAGTATATGCCTGATTCCGCAAAAATCCTGCTGAAAAAGGCAGGGATTGATACTTTAAAGATAACTCTGATGGCAGCAAAGGGCTTAACAAGATGGCTCGATATTTTAAAAGGGCAAATGGGCAGAGCCAATATTAAATTGAAATTAGATTACGCGGATTTCAACGAGTTCTGGGAAAAATTGGGAAAAAGGGATTATGAACTTGCTTATGTGGGCTGGGCTTTCACCATACCAGATGTATGGGACTTCCTTGCAAGGAACTGTCATACTCCCGAGGGTAATTACGGGACTCTTAACGATGGTGGTTATTCTAACAGAGAGTTAGATAAATTAATCGAAGAAAGCGAGGTTGAGATAGACCCGTTAAAAAGATTACGCATCCTGCAGGATTGTATGAGGATACTACGAGAAGAATCCCCTGTTATCCCTTTGTTGAGTTTTCCTCCTTTATATATTGTTCGAAAAGGCATAAAATGGGAGCCAAGGCAGGACATGTATATATTCGCTTATGAGATAAAGAGATGAAAAGTATTTCAATAAGATGGAAACTGGCTCTCTCATCCGCTGGAATGATAGCAGTGGTTATCTTTATTTTCACATCAGTACTTATAAGATTTGAAAAAAAGAAAATGGAAATGGAGTTCCTGAATAATTCAAGAGAATTAACCGAGTTCTTTAAATTTTCAATTCTTCGATTTTTAAAAGAAAGGAGCATTACGAATTTTGTAAGGTTGCAAAACGAGATGAAAACAATCTGTGATAATCCCGATATTTTGTTTGTTAAACTAACGACTAAAGATGGTGCAACATTACTTGAAACAGAAATAGACTATCTTAAAGTGAAAATGTGCAGTAGCAAGCAGGTAGAAAATTATGAGATTATCTTCGGACAATATGAAGGACGCAAAATTTATATTTTGAAGAGTAAATTAAAAGACCCGTTATTTAAAGAAGAATTTGGTGAAATAGAAGTAGGTTTTTCTTCTCAAAAGATTGTAAATGCTGTGTATTCGATGATATCAAAGATACTTTATGTTGGCTTGATAATTATGCTGTGCGGTATGTTAGCATCTGGCTTTTTAACAAGATGGCTTACATCTTCAATAAGGAGGTTAGCAGAAAGTGCCAGAAGAATAGGACTCGGTGACCTTGACCACAAAATAGAAATAAAGAGTAAAGACGAAATCGGTGAATTTGCAGAGATAATGAATAAAATGAAAGAAGATTTAAAAGATTACATAAAAAGATATGCCCAGAGAGTAGCGGAGAGCGAAAAATTAATGCACGAACTTAATTTATCGAGAAAAATACAGGAAGGATTGTTACCCGTTGAATTTCCCGAAGATGAATATGTTGAAGTTTTTGGCTTAACCTTACCGGCGAGACATGTAGGAGGAGATTATTATGATTTTGTGAAAACAGGTGACGGTAAAATTTATGTTATCATAAGTGATGCAATAGGTAAAGGTATACCTGCGAGCTTGCTGATGGCAGAATTCAGGAGTGCATTTAAGACATTGACAAAACTTGGACTGCCACCAGATAAAATACTGGCTAATTTAAACAGATTGATATATGAAGATACTGTGCTTAAAAAGGAATCGATTTTTGAAATTTTTATAGCGTTTTTCTTTGCTATGATTGACACAAAGGAAGGTAAAATAAAGTATATGCGAGGTGGTGTGCCATCACCTGTATTCATAAGCGCGAAAAACGGAAAATACAGATTTTTAACAACCGAAGGAATAGTAATCGGAATATTGCCTTACGAAGAATTCCTTAAGAAAATAAATTTTGAAGAAATAACGATTGATTCCGGGGATACCATAGTATTTTACACCGATGGTCTTACACAGGCACTTAACAAAAAAGGCGAGTTTTACGGCAAAGCAAGATTGGTGGATTGCATAATGAAATACCATGGAAGTCCGCCACAGGAACTTGCTCAAAAAATAATAGAAGATGTTAATGAGTTTTCAAAAGGAGTTGAGCGTAATGATGATATAGCACTTGCAATAGTGAGGGTAAAATGAATGTTTTTGAAGCAATAAAAAGAAGATATAGTGTTAGACGGTATCTTGATAAAGATGTGGAAGAGGATAAGCTCATGCGTATTTTGGAAGCCGCAAGGCTTGCTCCATCTGCCAGGAATTTACAACCATGGAAATTCGTTATAGTAAGGGATAAGGAAAGGCGCAGGGAATTAAGGGAAGCGGCATTAAATCAGCATTTTGTCGAAGAAGCACCCGTTGTGATAGCAGCTGTTGGACTAAATCCCGAAAGGCAAATGAGATGCGGTGTGCCGTCTTATGCGGTTGATGTTGCTATCGCAGTAGAGCACATGGCACTTCAGGCAGTAGAAGAGGGATTGGGAACATGCTGGATAGGTGCATTTGAACAGGATAAAGTAAGGAAAATTCTAAAAATACCGGAAAAATATAAAGTAGTGGCATTGCTTACCCTTGGTTATCCAGCCGAACCAGAGCGTCCTAAAATCCGCAAAAGATTAGAAGAAATTATTGCATGGGAAGAATTTACAGAATAACCTTTATACTGCTAATTTCATGCTCAACCAATACACTGTTGAAAAAACTCGAGAAAGATTATTTCCCGCTTTCATTAAACAATAAATGGTATTATCTAATAGACAGAGATACGATTAAAGTTGAAGTTATATCAGAAGAAGAAATTTTGGGCAAAAATGCTAAAGTCATTGAAATTGGTTTTGATAAATATTATATTTGCGAAGAAGATAAAGAAATTTATTTTTTGTTATGGGATAGATGCAATATAAATGGCGATTATTACGATATTGTTAAAAGCTGGATTAAATTGTGTCCACTTCCTTTGTGTGATGGTGCTGTGTGGTCGGATAGTGTGAAAGGCATAACTACCTTGCTCGGTGATACCATATCCTACGATTATAAACTGAAAGGAAGATGTGATTTTGTTGGAAAGTTCTATCAATATTCAAATTGCTATAAATTAACGATAATTCTTAATGACGATTCTTCTTTTGTATGGCTTTCTCCCAATATCGGAGCAGTCAAATTTATCATCGAAAAAGATACTTTTTCCTTACTAAAATATGAATTTTAAGATACTGGTAGCACCTGCTTCTTTTAAAGAATTTCTTTCAGCAAAAGAGGTTGCAAAAATAATCGAAGGATGTTTAAGAAAATTTAATTTTATCGTTGAAAAAGCGATTTTATCGGATGGCGGGGATGGATTTATCGAAATGATAAAAGAAAAATTCAAATTTGAAGAGATAAAATTAAAGGTAAAAAATCCCCTGCTCGATGACTTTGAAACTTATTATTTATTTGATGACAAAATTGCTGTTATTGAATATGCAAAAGTTTGTGGTTTAGCACTAATCCCACCCGAAAGGAGAAATCCCCTTAATACTACATCTTATGGTGTCGGACAGGTTATAATGTCTGCGATAGAAAATGGTGCAAAAGAGGTGTGGATAGGTGCAGGAGGCAGTGCTACCTGTGATGCAGGTGCAGGAGCACTATCTGCTCTCGGTGTGAAATTTAAAGACAACGAAGGGAAAGTATTAAAATTCCCAGTGGGCAGAGATTTAATCAAAATAAGTTCTTATGAGATTGAAAAAAATTTTAATGTAAAGTTTAAAATTTTTGTTGATGTAGATAATCCTCTTTATGGTAAAGAAGGAGCAGCTTATGTTTATGCACCACAAAAGGGAGCCGGTAAAGAAGAAGTTAAATTACTTGATGAAGGATTGAAAAATTTTGCTTTACTTTTTAGTAATGGTATTATAATATCAAAAGAGAAGGGTATGGGTGCGTGCGGTGGATTTCCTTTTGGATTTAAAATGATTTTCGATGCAGAAATAATAAATGGAACGGATTTTGCTTTTAAACTATGGAATATCGAGGAAAAAATAAAAGAATGTGATGCTGTAATAACAGGTGAAGGAAAGTTTGATAAACAAAGCTTTTACGGTAAAATAACAGGAAGATTAAAATCACTCTGTGATAAATATGGGAAAAGATTTTTTGTAATTTGTGGCAAAAGTGAAATAAAAGAAGATTATGTGTATGAGACAGATGAAATGGATAAAAATGAGGCGGAAAAGAAAATAAAAGAGGTGGTATATAAAATAGGGAGGGAGATATGAATAAATGGGGTAAGTTTCTAATTGCGGGTGTTATCTGGGGACTGTGCGAGCTTTTTCTTGGTAAAGCGCTTTACCATTTTGGCGTCAAATTCAGTTCGGTTTATCTCAATATAATTGCTATTATGCTAATACTGTGGGGCTATGTGAAAGAATTTCCTCTTTCCGGTACACTGCTGGGCTTAATATCCGCAGGATTTAAAGCAATGGGCACCGCTCCTTACTGGTGTCATCTTGCAGGTATTACTTGTATGGGAATAGGATTTGATATCGCAAGATTAATCTGGGATAAAAAGAAAGAATTAATAACGCCATTCATAGGATATGCATTGTTTATTTTCACAATGCGTTATGTGGCAAAATATAGCCACTGGATTTATATGACTGCACCAGAAATCATAAAATATTATTTTGTAAGAACTGTTTTAATATCTTTTGGGGTATTTGTTTTAAATTATGTTGTTTTGGTTAAGTTTAAAAAGGAGCTGGCATGATAAGAGTGGGAGTATCTGGTGCAACAGGCAGAATGGGCAGCACACTTGTGAAAATAATTGCACAGGAACAGGATATGAAGCTTACGGCAGCTATAGCATCACCCGAAAATCCATCACTGGGAGTGGACATAGGAGAAATACTGGGAATAGGCAAACTCGATGTGAAATTAACATCAGAAGTAACGGAAAATATGGATTGCCTTGTTGAATTCTCAACTCCAGAGGCAACAATTTCTCATCTTCATAAAACAAAAGAATATAAAATACCAATGGTTATTGGAACTACAGGATTTAAGAAAGATGAAATGAAAGAAATTGAAGAAACTGCAAAAGAAATTCCAATTGTATTATCGCCAAATATGTCTCTCGGAATAAATATCCTTTTCAGGATTTTGCCAGACCTTGTAAACCTTATGGAAGATTATGACATTGAGATAATAGAGATGCACAGGAAAGCGAAGCGTGATGCCCCAAGTGGTACTGCTTTGAAATTGAAAGAAGTGATAGGCAAAGAAATACCCATTCATTCTGTAAGAGCAGGGGATATAAGAGGTGTTCACACCATAATTTTTGCAGGAAGTGCAGAAACACTCACGATAACCCATGAAGTACATGCAAGGGAAGTTTTTGCAAGAGGCACATTACCGGCTATAAGATTTGTTGTGAAAGCAAAACCTGGTCTATATTCAATGAAGGAGGTGCTTGAAAATGAGTTACGCATACGCAGGAAAGGGACTGCAAGTTGATTTATCATCGGGCAAAATAGAAGAAATTTATGTGGAGACAGAAATTCTACAAAAATATCTCGGAGGAAAGGGACTCGGTATAAAACTTCTTTACGATAGAGTAAAAGAAGGAACAGACCCGTTATCGGAAGATAACGCATTGATATTTCTTACAGGTCCCCTTACTTATACCATAACGCCGACTGCCGGAAGATTGTGTGTCGTTACAAAATCACCATTAACAGGCATACATACAGATGGCTATGTTGGAGGATTTTTTGGAGCAAAGTTTAAATCACAGGGAATAGATTTTTTGATAATAAGAGGGAAAGCGGATAAACCGGTATATTTGTTGATAGATGATGGCAAGGTAGAGATAAAAGATGCGAGTGACCTCTGGGGTAAAAACATTTTTGAAGTTGATGACATTTTGAAAGAGCGACACAAAGGTGTATCAACAGCTGTTATTGGTGTAGCAGGTGAAAAGCTTTGCAGATTCGCCTGTATAAGCTTTGATAAGGGGCGTCAGGCTGGTAGATGCGGACCTGGTGCAGTGATGGGTTCGAAAAATTTAAAAGCTATTTGCGTAACTCAGGGAAAATGGCGTCCCAATCTTTATAAGAAAGAAGAGTTTACAGAATATGCGAAAAATCTTCATAAATATGTTGAAACTCATCCAACAAAACATAAAAGACATATCTTTGGTACAATGGTATGCATATGGGAGGGAATTGAAAGCGGTATAATTCCTGTTCGCAATTATAGTGGTAAATTTTCCAATCGCATTGTTGAGACAGCTCCAGAATATCTTTTAATGAAAGGAATAGACAAAGGAAGGACAACCTGTTTTGCCTGTCCGATAAAGTGCACAAAGATATCTGAAGTTAAGAAAACAAGTTATAAAGGTAAGAAATACGAAGCACCGGAATATGAACCTGTAGCTTTACTCGGTATAAACTGTGATATTTATGACCTCGACTATATAACTTCGGCTCATATAATGTGTAACGATGTGGGTGTTGATGCTATTTCTATGGGCAATGTTGCTGGTTTTGCGATGGAATGCGTTGAAAAAGGTTTGATAAAAGATAAAGATGCTCCACGATTTGGTGATGCAGAAAGTTTGCTTAAATTCATTGATCTGGTAAGTAAAAGAGAAGGTATAGGAGACCTTTTTGCTGATGGTGTTAAGCGTGCGAGTGAGAAAATAGGGGGTGATTCTTATAAATTTGCAATCCATGTGAAAGGACTCGAGCTGGCTGGAGTTGACCCCCGTGCTTCCTGGGGTATGGCGATTGCTTTTGCCACAGCAGATAGAGGTGGCTGTCATCAGCGCTGCTGGACACCCCGTGCAGAACTTTATGGCATTTTAAAAGAAAATTATGAACAATTTGTAAAAGAAGTGCAGGATGAAAGGTGTTCATGTTTTTCTGTAGTATTGTGTGACTTTGTTCCACTTACACCTGCCCATGTGGTTAAACTTATAAATCTTGCAACAGGATTTGACCTAACAGAAAAAGATTACATTGAGATGGGGGAAAGAATCTGGAATCTTGCACGGCTATTTGCAGTTAGAGAAGGTATCTCCCGCAAAGACGATACACTCCCTCAGCGCTTCTTCGAAGAAAAGATGGAAGTACCACAGGCAAAACCCGGGATAATAGACAAAGAAGAATTTGAAAAAAAGTTATCCAGATACTATGAGTTAAGAGGATGGGATAAAAACGGCATACCCACATCTAAAAAGCTGAAACAACTCGGATTATAATAACCTTAATTTTGTTACTTTTGGGTCAATTATTACTTCTTCTTTTTCAAAATCAAGTTTTAATCTCCATTTTTGCATCGTTGTTGCACCGATTATAACATCTTCTGATAAGTTTTCAATTACAATAAATTCGTCCGAAAATCTATATCCATTAATGTAAAAATCAAGTAAAACCCGACTTTCGGCTTTTATCTGCCTATCCGATTCAGCAGTCACAAATTTTATAGGTTCAGTTAAAGCAAGTAAGGTATCGAGTTCTTTAGCAATTTCAGTGCGAATACAGGAATAAGTTGCGCCGCTATCAAATACAGCGGTTAATTCTTTTTCGCCTTTTGAACCACGCAATTTTATCTTCTTCTCTATTACCATCTATAATCTACAATTTTAGCATGTTTACGCAAAGATAAAAGCCAGTTTCTGTAAAATTCCGTCCTGATTTTGTCAAAATACTGGGCTTGAAATTTTGGAAAGTTTTCTTTTATCTCATCCTGTGAAGGTTCTTTTTTCTTAAGACACATTACAATATAAAATTTGCGATTTACTTCAAAAGGCAAAGATAATTCTCCTTCTTTTAATCTTACGATTTTTTTGAAAAACTTTTCCCCTTCCGGACAATTTTTGATATTAATCCAGCCTGTTTTTATTACTCCTTTTCCGTATTTCTTTGATGCTTTATCGAAATCATTTTTAAAATCATTGTAAATTATAAAGCGCTTGCCAGCGAACATTTCTGATACATACAAACTTTCAATTTTAGCTTTAATTTCTTCAAAGGAGGGAACAATATTCTTTTCTCTTTTACCGAGTAATATTAGATAAAAACCGTAATCTGTCTCAACAGGACCGACTAATCTGCCTTCTTTTCTGTCAGAGAAATGAATGAGAAAACCTCCAAAAGTGTCAGAATAGGTTGATTCGACTTTCATTTTAAATTGCTGTACTGCGAGGAAAAAGTCTTCTTTTGCTATATTGTAAAAGCTTTCAACTTCTTCTCTTATTGATTCAAATGTTTCATCTGAAGGCATAAGAATGAAATGTAAAATCTGCAATCTTTTACCTTTTCTTTTTGCAATGTAATAATCGCGACCGATGTTATAATATCCACCAATTTCATTTTCTTTCAGATTTTTAACGAACTTCCAGAGAGTACCAGCATCGGGTGAAAATACTGTGTCAATGTATCCACAATTATACATTGCTGAAAGTGTATCAAAACTTTCTCCCCTTTTTGCGTCGTTTAGAGCATCTTTCAGGGTACTTAAAAACTCAATAGTATCTCTATGAGTTGGAGATACTTCAAAGAAAACATAATATTTTTTCTGCCTAAAAGGAATTGTAAACTTCTTTTTATTTTCTTCAAAAAATCTGCGAAGGTCTTCTTCACTATAAGTTATCCCTATTTTTTCAAGATTTAACTCTGTGTATTTTATCTTCATTTTTGTATAGTTTGCGAGAAATTCTGGATAGATTTCAAAAGTTACGGGTCTTATCATGTTGAGTACATCTAATCTTAAAATTTGTCTTGGTAATGTGAAAGCCGTTCTTTGTTTATAATATTCAAAAAATCTCCGGAAATTCGGGTTTGTTATAAGATTTCTGTATCTTTCGAAGTCAAAAGAGCCATCTGGTAACCAGAATGATGTATCTCTTAAAAGTTCTGGCGGTGGATTTTCTCTTATAAATTCATTAAGCTCTTTTTCGGACATTTCAAGCCCTCTTTTCCTTATTAGATCCGATATCAATACATTTTGTACCATTTCTTCGAACGCAAGCATATCTGCATTTCTTGTCCATCGATATTTGTCTGCGACCCTCCTGAAATCAGTAAGCGAAAGATAGGTTTTATTAACTCGCCCAACTATGCCTTTTTGAAGCATCGATACGCCGAGAGAACGCTGAACATTCATCCCCCATTCTAAGAAAATAAATCCAATGAAAGCAATCGCAACAGCATAAAACATCCACTTAACACTTTTCCTTATTTTCCTCATCACCATCATATCTTAAATCTTAATCATTTTTTCATTTCGTCAAGGAAATTTTTTACTTCTTCAAAGACATAGTCAACTTCAAGGTCTTTCAGGCATCTGAAATCTCCGTAAACTTTACATTTTAAAGGTTCAGGCGAATATCTGAAACATGGCATACATTTTAGATTTTTTCTTATGATTTTGAATTTGCCTGCATAAGGACCTGACCATGCAGGGTTCGTTGGTCCGAAAATAACGCATAAAGGTGCACCTACTGCTTCTGCAACATGCATTATACCAGAATCATTCGTTATGAAAAGGTCACACTGCTGAATTATTGCCGCCATATCTTTTATCTTTAAATCTCTTACCACATGCGGTTTATGTCTCGTCTTCTCCATTATAAATTCCACTGCTTTTTTATCATTGGGACCTTCAAAAATTAAAGTAATCGCATTTAATTCTTCATAAAGAAGGTCAATTAATTTTGCAAATTTCTCCTGTCCCCAGCATTTTTTATGCATGTTCTTAAATTCTGTGCTCCATGTATGCATTCCTATCAACAATTTTCCATTTCTTAACTTTTCGACATACTTTTTGGCAAATTGTTTATTTTCTTCTGACAGATAAATTTTTGGCACATACTTTTTATCGCTATTGTCATAATTTATTCCCAGAAATTTAAGTAACCTTATATTTTCATCGACATTGTGTAAATTATCGTCTTCCATTATTGTGTGATTTAAGAACCAGCAATTTAGAATGTTCCAGTGGCGATAAGAGTGGGCTAATCTTATTTTCCCGCCCATCAAAAACTGAAAAAGGTTATAATGGATGCGATTCGCAGGATAACAGGTAATCGTAACATCATAATAGTTTCTTAACTTACTAACAAATTTTAAAGTGCCGAAAACTCCTTCTCTCTCAAAGTCAAAATGCATAACTTTATCGAGTGCAGGATTGCCTTCGAGAACTTCTTTTGAGCCAATAAACTTTGTTAAAGCATGAGTTTCGGCATCTGGCATTTTAGCCTTTAAAATTTCCATCATTGGAACATGCATCAGTGTATCACCGAGTCCCGAAAGTGTAATAAAAAGTACTCTCATCTTGGTGTTATCTTACTGAAATCGGCGATTTCACAAAACATTTTGCTTAACTGTGTAAGCAACCTTATTCTATTTAGACGCAATTTCATATCTTCTGTCATTACGAGTACATTATCAAAAAACGAATGAATTTCTTTTTCAATACTCAACAACTTTTCCATCGCCTTATCAAATTCTTTATTTTTCACATTATCGTAAAATTCTTTTTCTATTCTATTAACAGCATCTGCGAGTTCTTTTTCTTCTTTTTCGATAAATAAAGATGGGTCTGGTTTTTCCTTTTCATCGTATCCCTCAAGGATATTTTGCACTCTTCGTGCAAGAATTAATAAATCATTGAATTCTTTTTTATCTTTTAGTTTTGTGAGTGCCTCTAATCTCAAATAAATTCCATAAATATCATCAAAAATAAGCATCGAACGAACAAGGTCGATATCATATCCTTTTTCAGTAAAAAATGCCTCTATTCTTTGACTTAAAAATTTAAAAAGGTTTTCTTCTTTCTTTTTTTCAAAAAGTTTTTCGAAATTCCTTTTGTAAATTTCAATCGCTTTTTTAATTATATCTTTTAAACTCAAAGATATTTTTTTCTCGATTAAGATTGTGAATAGACCTGTTAATCCTCTTCTTATTCCCATTGGGTCAGCTGCTCCTGTCGGCAGTTTAGAAAGCAGGGAGGCACCTATAAGGTTGTCTATGCGTTCGGCGAGCGATAAACATATTCCTTCTTTTGTCTCGGGAAGCAAATCACCAGTGAATCTCGGCAAATAATGTTCAAAAATTGCTTTACAAACTATTTCATCTTCACCTGATTTTCTGGCATATTCCATACCTATAAATCCTGCCAATTTTGTGAATTCTTTTCCATCTTTAATCATATTTGTTAAAAGGTCGGTTTTAGAAAGGTCTGATGCTCTTTTAATCTTTTCGATATCACCGCCTACAAATTTTTGTAAATAAAGGGCTATCTCTTTTAATCTCTCTTTCTTTTCAAACATATTACCGAGTTTTGTCTGCCATATCATTCCTTTAAGTTCATCAATGTAAGAAGATAAAGGTCTTTTTGTATCTTCCTGATAATAAAATTCTGCATCCTGAAGGCGTGCTTTTAATACTCTCTCGTGTCCATCTATTATTTTCCCCTTATTACCCTCAATCACATTTGCTACGCATATAAAGAAATTTTTCAATTTACCATTTTTTTGGAGTGCAAAATATCTCTGATGCTCTTTAAGAGCTGCAATTATAACTTCACATGGAAGTGACAAAAATTTTTCATCAAATTTACCGAGAAGACAAACAGGATGCTCACATAAATTTACAACTTCATCCAGTAATTCTACATCCCTTACCCATTCCAGGTCATTTTCTCTGCATATTTTTTCAATTTGTTCCAGAGTTTTCTTTTTCCTTTCCTCTTGATTCACTATCACACCTACTTTTTTGAGTTTTTCAAAATATTCAGATGGATGATTTATCTCAACATCTCCCGCGAATCTAAATCCTTTTGATATTTTTCCAGATTTAACGCCTGCGAATTCAAAATTTATGATATTTTCATCAAGCAGACATACTATCCATCTTACAGGGCGTGCAAAAGTTATCCCTTTACCCCAGTCCATTTCCTTGGGAAATTTCAGCTTTTTAAGTAAATCGGGGAGATTTTCTTCAAAAAGTTCTTTTAAATTTTTTCCTCTCCTGATTACCTTTCCTGCTACAAATTCTTTATTGCCTTTTTTTACGATTTTTATATTTTTCTCGTCAATTCCATATTTTTTCATAAATCCGAGTAACGCCTGTGTTGGATTACCCTTTTCGTCGAAAGCGATTTTTTTAGGTGGACCCACGATTTCTTCTTCAATATCGGGTTGCTTTTCGGGAAGTCCTTCGATTAATAAAGTTAATCTTCTTGGTGTATAAAAATAATCTGACTTTTCAAAATTTACTTTATTTTCTTTTAAGAAATCTGTAATTATATTGCAAAGAGTTTTTGCCCCTGCTTCACAAAATGAAGAAGGCAACTCCTCTGTCCCTATCTCAAGCAAAAAACTTTTTTTCATCTAATTGCGAGCGATTTTCTTATTAAAAAGTAATCTATACCCTGTGCTGTAATTTTTAAACTAAAGTTCCATAGTTTTATAATGTACCCTTTTTCTCTCAAATATTCAACTGTCTTAGATACTGTGTCAGCGTCTACATTTTTTTCTGCAAAAAAATCAGCAAGTTCAAAAGGTGTAGCATGATTTGGATATTTGGCATAAAGAAATTGGAGAAGGTCTTTTTGAAATTCTTCATTCATATCTTTATGTATTATAATTCGAATGTAAAAATGTCAAGAAAAATATTGACATAGAAATTTTTTGTTTAAAATATAGGATGGAGAAAATTAGACCCCTTCAGATTTTGAATCATCCGGAAAAAATTCTTGTAATAATTCCCAAAAATACATTTGATAAAATTTTTGGCTCTTTGAAGCGGTTAAAGAATCTTTTCTCAAATTCACAATTTATCGCTTTTTGCGAAGAAGGAGACCTATCAAAAGATGTTTATAATTTATTTGATAAAGTAATAGTTTATCGTGGAAAATTAAGAACGTTTTCTTCTCAGTTCTTCAAATTGAAAAAGGAGATAAAAAATATAAAGCCAACTGTAAGTATTGATTTTAATGAAGACACCGATATTTTCAGTGCGATGGTATCTGCCAAAATGAAAATGGGTTTTTTAAATTCGCCTCATATAAATATGAGAATAGATGTTGAAAATGATTTACCTATCGAGGAGAAAGCCGAGCGCTTCGTAAAGATAATAAATTCAATGGTATGTACGGGAGATTGAAAATTTTTGTAATACTCTGTGCATTGATAGTGATTTCTGGATTTTTAATCTATTCTAATTTTATGATGCAGAAGATAGAAGAAAGGATAAATATTTTTACACGAATTTACGGAAGATTTTGCAGAGAGCCGTTAAATGAGACATCTATAATTTTCGATGAAATCATAAAGAAAATAGATTTTCCGGTTATCGTTACAGATGCCAAAGGTAATATAATTTCTTATAGAAATGTTGAAAAGCCGGATAGTGCGATGTTAAAAAAATTGGCGAAAATAAATAAACCGGTGAAATTAGTTTACGGTGGCAAAGTTTTATCTTACATTTATTATGGTGAGCCAAGAAGTTTGAAAATAATGCGTTTTGCCGAGTATTTACAGCTTGCTATAGCGATTGTCCTTCTATTCGTAGGATTTATCTGGTTTAGAACTCTTAAAAGGACAGAGGAAGACCACATTTACTCCGGTATACTGCGTGAAGCTGCACATCAGCTGGGCACACCGCTATCTTCGCTTTATGCATGGCTCACACAAATACAGGATGAAAAAATAAGGAAAGAAATAGAAAAAGACCTCGATAAAATCGCAAAAGTTGCAGAGAGATTCAATAAATTAAGTACAAAGTTAAGGTTGAAAGAAGAAAATTTAAAAAACATTTTATCGGAAATCATCGATTATATGAGAAAGAGGAGTCCCGGGAATGTCAAATTTTTGTTAAAATGTGATGATGTTAAAGCGAGAGTAGACAAAGAGCTGTTAAAATGGGGGCTTGAAAATATTTTAAAAAATTCACTCGATGCCAAAGCAGATGTTATCAAAATAGATTGCATTGAACACGATGGCAAAGTTGAGATAACCGTTGAGGATAATGGTATCGGGATAAAAGATGGCAAAAGGATTTTCTCACCTGGTTTTTCCACAAAAGAACACGGATGGGGCTTGGGATTAACACTTACAAAGAGGATAGTGGAATATCATCACGGCAAGATAATACTTGAGAAATCGAAACCTGCGAAGTTTAAAATTGTAATACCGAGATGAAAAAAATCTTGTGGATAGATGATGAGATAGATACTTTGAAACCTTTAATTAATTTACTTAAAGAAAGGGGATACGATGTAACGGGTATTGCTAGTGCTTATGATGGGCTTAAATTACTTTCTAAAAGGACTTATGATTTAATAATAGTCGATCAGATAATGCCGGGTAAGTCAGGTATTGAAACAGTGTCAGAGATCAGGGAGCTCACAGAAGCAACTCCTGTGATAATGCTTACGAAAAGCGAAGACGAAAAACTAATAGATGATGCCTACAGGTATGGAGTAAATGATTTTTTGGTTAAACCAATAAAGTTTCAGCAGTTACTCGCTACGATAAAAAAATTGATTGAAATGGAAGAGATAAAGAGAGAAAATTTGCCAAGAGAATATTCTGCTTTTTATGGCGAAATAAAGGAAAAAATAGAAAAAGCAGGAGATTTTTCAGAGTGGGTAAAAATTTATCTTGAACTTATAAGGTGGGACATTGAATTTGAGAATTATCCTGAAATGCATCAAATACATAGAGATTTAATCAGGTTATGTGAAGATTATTTTTCTGAATTTGTTGAAGAAAATTATTTAATGTGGCTAAGAGGAGAAAATGCTCCAATTATGACGAAGGATATTTTGAAAAGATTTATTTTACCTTTGTTAAAACAAGGAGAGAAAATTTATCTTATAGTTTTTGATTGTATGCGATTAGATCAGTGGTTTGCTATAAAGAAAGTTTTAAAAGAGGAATTTTACATTGAAGACAGGTATTGTTGTGCGATTTTGCCCAGTGCGACTCAGTATTCAAGGAGAGCAATATTTGCAGGAATGATGCCACTAAAAATAGAAAATCTTTATCCGAATTTATCGGAAGATGAGCTTTTAAAAATAAATTGGGAAGATTCGAATTACATATTGATAAGGAGGAGGGAAGATGCAGAGAGATTGCTAAAGGATTTACCGAAATATAAGGAAAGTTTGGTAGCTATTGTTATTCAGTTTCTTGATTTTCTTTTGCATTCAAAAAAGGGCGAAAGGATTCTTGAGGAGCTTGCACCCGATGAAAAAGCTTTGAGGAACCTAACAAAAGTGTGGTTCGAAAATTCTTTAATTTTTGAATTATTCAAAAAGATGGGGGAGACCGGTAGGAAAATATTTGTTACGACAGACCATGGTTCTATAATTGTGCGTAAAGCGCAGATAATAAAAACCGGTTTGCATCCTTCGCCTCAAATAAGGTTTAAAATAGATAAAAAACTGGAATGCGATGAAAGAGCGGTTCTTTTGATAAAGCATCCGGAAGAATATGGCATAATGAGAGGAGCACAGATAGCCATCGCTAAATCCATAAATTATTTGATTTTCCCGACGAAAGAGAGAGAATATACACAAAGGTATAAAGGCACATTTCAACATGGTGGAATATCCCTGCAGGAGATGGTAATACATTTTTCAGAGGTTGCGAGGAAAGGATGAATGTGAAACAGAGGCTAAGGGCATTTTTACGCACAAATCCGGGACTTAAGGCAGTTGCTTTATTCCTATCAATAGTAATATGGCTACACGCAAAAACGGAAAGAGAAACAGAAAAGGAATTAAAGTTTAATTTAATTTATTTAAATTTAAAGAAAAATTATGTTGTGAAAGGTCCTGGTTATATCGGGGTGAGGGTGAGGGGCAGGGGTAAGGATATTTTGAGACTACTGCTCGCACCTAATCTCAGGAGAATATATTGCGACCTTAAAGGCGTTAAAAGAGGCAGGAAATATATTAAAATAAGCAAAGAGAATATAAAATTGCCAGATTGGGTAAATGTAGAAATCGTGGACATTAATCCTAAAAGCTTCTTTCTGGACATCGACCAGATAGCATCAAGGAAATATAGAATAATTCCAAGATTCACTGCTCGTCCGAAATACAGGTATGAAGTAATACCAGATACCATTACCCTGAAAGGAACACTAAGCAAACTCAATGCAACCGTTATACTCAGGACCGAGAAGATAAAACCGGGCAAACCCGGAGACACTGTTGAGGCGGAAATTAAAATACCGGAGGGCTTAAGTAGCAGGATAAATAAAGTAAAAATAATATTCAAAAAATGAGGTCTCCTTTTGCTCTTAAATATATGGAAAAATGTGTTGATGAGTTCTTCAAGCATAGTAGAAGAAAGATACTTGTGTGGGGCGATGAGGATGCCGATGGAATAACATCTACCACCATCTTATACACCGTGCTGAAAGACCTCGGTTATGAAGTAGAATATTATATCCCCAGGAGATACTGTGAGAAAGTGGGTCTCAATTACGAAAGATTAATGGAATTCATGGAAAATGGAGTGAGGCTCGTTGTTACCGTTGATTGTGGCACATCAGATTACGATATAATAAAGAAAGCAGAAAAAAGTGGCTTGAGAATAATAGTTACCGACCATCATGAGTTACAGGAAAAAATACCAGAATTTATTGTGAATCCCAAGATTGACTATGAATTTAAAGGTTTATGTGGAGCTGCTGTAGCATTTAAATTTGCTCAGGCGGTTGCGATGCGTCAGATAGGTATAAATGAGAACCAATGGCTAACTGTGAGAAAAGATTTGCTTCCATTGGTAATGATAGGGATACTCGGAGATAAAGCACCCCTTGTTGATGAAAATAGAGAATTTGTAAAACTTGGCTTAAAAGAAATGGAGAATCCAAAGATAGTGGGGCTGAGAGCTTTGAAAGAGGAGATGAAAATTGAAGGAACTAAAATTTATGAAATTTTGAGTAGCATTATACCTGTAATTTCTGCCGGTAGAATGTGTAAAGAATGGAATCCCGCTTTTGACCTTTTTATAATAGAGGATGAAGAAGAGTGCAAAAAGAGGATAAAGGAGCTTAAGAAATTGCAGGAAACATGGCAAAGTATGTTGAATAATGCCATTCAGGAATGCATTTCCAGGGCAAGAGTTTGTGGAGAGGTATTATTCGTTTATACCACTAATTTGCCAGAATTTTTGATAGGTTCCTGTGCTTATAAGCTTGCACAGAAGTTCAAGAAAGTAACGGTAGTTATCGGCAGGAGAGAAAATGGCATATTATGCGGTGAATGCAGGACACCTTTTGTGAATATCAATCTGCTGGATATTCTGAAAGAAAACAGAGACCTTTTTGAAGATTTTGGAGGACATAAACTTGCCTGTGGTTTCTCAATAACAGAAGAAAATGTGAAGAAATTTAGGGAAAGATTGGAAAAATACATTTTTAAGGAACAACCGAAGTTACCTGCAGAAAAAATTAGTGATATAAAATTAGAGGATATCACAAAAGAATTTGTTCAATCGGTTATCGAAAGGGGACCCTTTGGACCCGGTAATCCCCGTCCTATTTTCAGGACAGTTGGCACAGCCAAAGAGCTAAAGGAAAGGGGCATAAATGTAAATGTGACAGATGAAAATGTTCGCCTCGAGGTCATATTCACAATAACAGACGATGGAAAAATTTCAATAAATTCGTATAAAAAAATCACTTGACAATTTCGAAATTTTATTACAATATTTAATGAGTAAAATAAGGATTAAAATTACGACCGAAGCATATCCCGAAAATTTAAAAGTTATAAAAGATGTTGTTAAATCATTTTGTAAAGCGATGAAATTAAGCGAATCGGATACTCACAGGATACTATTCTCCGTAAACGAAAGCTGCAGTAATGTAGTTCATCATGCCTATTCACCCGATGATAAAGAAAAGAAATTAGAAGTGGTGCTCGATGGTAATCCCAAAAGGATAAAAGTCGAGGTAATAGACAGGGGGCGTATTTTCAGCCTCGATAACATCCCTGATATATTGACAAGGGAATACATTGAAAAATCATTAAAAGAAAGTGGTTCTCTAAGACTGGGAATATATTGCATCAGAAAATTAATGGATAAAGTAGAAATTAAAAAAAGAGGCAAAGAAAAAGTTTTCTCTTTTGTAAAATATTTGACTTGACAAATTGAATACTTCATTTATTTTTAATGATGAAAGTATTGTCGAGTTTAAAGAAGGAACCCTTCAAGTTAAGTTTGTTTGGCATTTTTATTTTATTGATATTATTGTTTAATAATTACAGAGTGCGTTCATTTATGCGGACTTATGCCAGCTATCGTAGCAGTTTGATTTTTTTGAAATCAGCGTTGGAAAATGCAAGTAGCACCGAGGATTATATGAGAATTTTGAATAAATTAAAAGAAATGGAAGGTAAAGCACCAGAGGTTTTGAAAATAAATATCGAGAAAATAAGAAATCAGATGATAAGCGTGATGCAAAATAAGACAACGAAAGATGAATTGTTAGAATCGATTTATAGATTTGAAAATCAAATGACAAAATGGGGGGAAAGAAATATAGAAAGGATTAATTCTTTTGGAATGTGGGTGATGATAATAGGCTTTATAGGGATAGGGTTGCTTACATTGATGTCAAGGAATGTTCTTAATAAATTAACCAAGATGAAAAGATATTTGAAGGAGTTAAAAGAAGATATCGAGGTTAATGTGGAGTTCGATGGCAATGATGAGGTATCGGAAGTCGGGATTTTATTGAAGGAATTTGCTGAAGTTATTAAAGAGAGGTTGAGGTCAATAGAGGAGATAAAATTAAATTTGGAAGAAGAGATTGATAAAATGCGAAAGGCTATTTCTGTGGTGAAGGAGTTATTTGATAAATGGAGTGAAGGTAGATTTAATTATGAGATAAGATGTGATGATTCTTTACCTTTACTTGAAGATATGTTTCGCTCTGCTCGTCGTTTTAAAGAAACTTTTTCCAAGCTTTTATTTGAGATAAGTTTATCTTCTAGGGAAATTGTTGATATGTCGAAGAAAATACTTGAAGGTGTGAGGCAAGTAGCTGATAGCAGTGCGAAACAGGAGACAGAATCTGCTGATGCTGCTAATGCAATGGAAGAAATGTCTTCAACTATACTATCAGCTGCTCAAAATGCCCAGAAGACACAGGAAGAAACACAAAATGCTCTTATGTTAGCAGAAGAAAGCAGTAAAAAAGTTAAAGAAGCAATAAGGAAAGTTAACGCTTTGAATGAAGTATTAAAAGTAGCAGCTCAAAATATCATGGCATTGGGTGAGAGGAGCGAGGAAATAGGTGAGATGGCAAAAATAATCACCCAGCTTGCTGATCAAACGAATTTACTTGCACTCAATGCGTCAATAGAATCTGCGAGAGCAGGGGAATATGGTAAAGGTTTTTCTGTTGTAGCGGATGAAATAAAACAACTTGCTGATAGCTCGAGGAATGCTACAACTAAGATAATAGAAATAATTGAGCAGATTAAAAAGGAAGCCGAGAATTCCGCAAGGGCTATGGAAGAATCTACAAAAGTATCCGATGAAGCTACTATACTGGCAAGAGAAACAAGCGAGAGTCTCGATAAGATAATGGAAGGAGCGAAATTGATGAATGAAGTAATGACACAAATTGCAATAGCATCCCAGGAAGAATCAACTGCTGCAAATGAAGTGTCAAAGAAAATTGAGGCTATTTCTTTGCTATCAAAAGAAAACGCTACAAAAATTAGGGAAATAATGAGTATATTGATGGAATTTTCACAAAAAGTAGAAGATTTACACAGAAAATTAGAGGGAATAAATTTTGAAGGAATTAAAGAGATTAAATTGGTTGAGTAGGAGGGCATTATGGAAGAAGTTAAAGCAGGAAAAGAGATACAGCTTGTTACTTTTAAGTTAAAGAATGAGGAATTCGGGATAAATGTTCATAAAGTAGATAGGATAAATCGTTTCAAAGAAGATGAGGTTACAAAAGTGCCCAAGGCTCCCGATTATATTATCGGTGTGGTAAACAGAATGGGCAGGATATTACCTGTGGTTGATTTGAGGAGAAGATTGGGGTTTGAGCCCAAGCCATCTGACAAGTACACAAGAGTAATAGACTACAGGCTGGAAGACGATTCAATGGTTGGCTTTATGGTAGATGAAGTAACAGGTGTAAAAAGGATTTATCAGGATCAAATAGAGCCCTCGCCCCCGATAATTGCCGGTATTGAATCGGAATACATAAGCGGTATTTGCAGGCTAGATGAAGGTCTTATAATTTTACTGGACCTCGATAGATTGCTTACTCCAGCAGAAAAAGAAAAACTGAAGGAGGTTGTTAAATGAGGAAGATAAAAGTAATGGTAGTGGATGATTCTGCTTTTATGCGAAAAGCTATAACCTCGATGCTCGAAAGCGACCCGGAGATAAAAGTAGTAGGGACAGCAGGAACAGGAGAAGAATGCCTCGAGAAATACAGAGAACTGAATCCAGATATTATAGCACTCGACCTTGATATGCCGGGAATGGGTGGCATAGAAACTTTGAAAAGGATAATGAGAGAGCATCCCGTACCCGTGGTTGTGATAAGTGCATTGACATACGAAGGTGCACAAATTACTTTCGAAGCTTTCGAGGCAGGAGCAGCAGATGTTATTTATAAGGATATTTTAAGGAGCCCTCTTGATGTTTTGAAGAAGGAGAAAGAAATAATAGAGAAAGTAAAAGCGATAGCAAGGAAAGGTGTTGTAAAGGTATCGGGTGAACCAAAAGTTATAAAGAGAGAGTTTAAAGTAGAAGGAGAGAAGGGAGTAGCGATAGGAGCTTCGACAGGCGGACCTTCAGCCATAGAGACGATTTTGCGAAGTTTACCCGGTGATTTTCCGTCTCCCATTTTTGTTACTCAGCATATGCCCGATGCTTTTATAAAATTGTTTGCTGAGCGTTTAAATAAATTAAGTCAGTTAAATGTGGTAAAAGCAGAAGATGGCATGCGTGCAGAGCCTTCACATGTATATATAGCTCCCGGCAATTCTCATTTAACGGTGAAAAGGGTGTTAAAAGATGTCGTGATACAGTTATCCAAAACGCCAAATACTCTTTATAGACCCTCTGTTGATGTCATGATGGAATCTGTTGGTGAAGTTTTTCGTTCCAATTCGGTAGGTATAATTCTAACGGGTATGGGGAATGATGGTGTGCGAGGTGCGAAAGCTATAAAAGAGAAAGGAGGAATAATAATTGCACAGGATGAGAAAACAAGTGTGGTGTTCGGTATGCCAAGAGCTGTGATAGAAGAAAATCTTGCAGATAAAATTTTACCACTGGAAAAAATACCAGAGGCAATCATAGATGCATTATGAAAAAGATTTTTGAAGATAAAATTTATCCATTACTCGGAAAATTGAGGAATGTAAAAGAAGCAAAGGAATTTGAAGAAAAGTTTAGAATTACTGCGAGTTTTTACATTGAAGACAAAGTAAGTGAAGGAAGCATAATCGAAGGAGAATTTGAGGATATAAAAATTAAAGGGAAAGTAGATTTCCTGTCGGAAGATATCGCAGGGATATCTATCTATGAAGCCGATGAAAAGATAAAAAAGAAGGTGCTCGAAAAATTGAAAGAAATGGAGAAGGATTTAAATTTAGATGAGAAAATGATGTTATGCAATAATCTTTGTGAAATAGGCACGAAGGAGGCTATAGATATTTTATTTTCATTTTTGAATTCCGATAATAAGGGTTTGCAGGAGAATGCAATAATAAATCTTTCGAAAATAGGCAATGACTATGTTGTTGAAAATTGTATAAGAATTTTGCAAAAAGAAGATGCAACCAAAAGATCGATGGCTTTTGAGATATTACAGGAAATGCTAAAAGAAAAAAAGGAATTGAAAACTATTGCTACTTATCTGAAATCAGATGATACCAATTTGAGGATTTTTTTAACAGATTTATTGCAATATGCTGGTAAAGAAGCTGTTCCTTTCTTATTGCAGCAGCTAAGGGATACGCATCCAAATGTAAGATGTGCAGCAATACATGGTTTGCTAAATTGTGAAGAGGAGAAAGTGGAAGAATGGCTAAAAGAAAGGTTGATGGAAGAACAGGATAACTGGGTGATATCTGCTTTGATTGAGGCTTTAATGCAAAAGGGAACATATAAGTCTGTTAATATTCTCATGAGCAAATACGATGAACTCGAAGATATACAGAGAATGATTTACACGGCTATCCTTGAAATAATACAAAAAGAAGATTTATCACAAATAGACCCTGTGGAGAAAAAGAGATTGGCAAGAGTATTGATAAACATTCTTGAAGATGAAAATTTTGATATCTGGCATAAATATCGTGCAGTAGAACAGATTGGTAAATTGAGGATAAAAGAAGCTTTAAAACATGTTTTGAAACTGGTGAAGCGTCCATCCATACCCTTACAGATTGCAGGTCTCAGAACCATCGGGATAATAGGGGATAAAGATACGGTAAAAGAAATTATCGATTTTAAAGAGAGTCCTGACGCAGAAGTGAGAAAGATAGCAATGGAGGTGATAAAGAGATTAGAAAGTAAAGAATGAAAACCGCACTCGATACCAATACCTTTAAAGAAATTAGAGACCTGATATACAAGGAGAGCGGAATATTTTTTCCCGATACAAAAAAATATTACCTTGAGATGAAATTATCTCAAAGATTAAAGGAACTCGGGCTTAAATCGTTTGAGGAATATTACTTCTATTTAAAATACGATTCAGGGAGATACAGGGAGATGCAGAAGCTTTTTGAGATAGTAACAATAGGGGAGACCTATTTTTTCCGTGAAGAACCCCAGAATGAGGCATTTAAAGATGAAATACTGCCTGAGATTATGAAAAGAAATGAAAGAGAAAAAAAAATAAGAATATGGTCTGCTGGATGTGCTACAGGTGAAGAACCTTATACCATCGCAATACTGGTAAATGAGAAAATGGGTAACGAAATAAAATTCTGGGATGTAAAAATACTTGCAACGGACATAAACAGAACTGCACTGGAAAAAGCAAAAAAGGGGATTTATAAAAGCGATTCTCTGAGGTTTACCCTTGACTACTATAAAAGGACATATTTCCTGAGACATGAAAATGGCTTCTTTGAAGTGCGTCCGGATATTAGAAGACTCGTTGATTTTAAATATCTGAATTTAAATGATAAAATTGCGATACAACTGATTGAGAAACAGGATGTGATATTTTGTAGAAATGTCCTTATTTATTTTGATTTAAATTCAAAAAGGGAAGTTGTTCGCAAATTTTATGAAAAATTGAAACCTGGTGGATACCTTTTGCTGGGGCATGCAGAATCTTTGCACGATGTTACAAGGGCTTTTAAACTTGTGTTTTTTAAAAAAGCTTTTGGATATAAGAAGGAGTAGGAAATGTATAACATACTTGTTGTAGATGACTCTGCGGTTGTAAGAAAGATGGTAGCGAGAATGCTACAGGATGAGGATTTCAACATAATCGAGGCATCGGATGGTATAGAAGCACTGGAAAAATGGGCAACAGAGGAGATACATCTGATGATAGTTGACCTTAATATGCCGAGGATGGATGGAATTGAATTGACAAAGGCAATAAGGGAAAAGGATGCGGATATACCGATAATAATGCTTACAACACAGCCGAACGAAGCCGAGAGAGCATACAGGGCAGGTGCAAATTTATATCTTGTGAAGCCTGTTCCTGGACATCTTTTGAAATTTAAAGTCAAAAGTCTATTGATGAAATAGGAGGCAAAATGGGCGAAATGGACGAAATAATAAAAGAGTTCGTACAAGAATCAAGGGAACTGCTCGAAAATGCCGAACAAAAGCTGGTGGAACTCGAAAAATCACCAGAAGATATATCGCTGGTAAACGAGATATTTAGAGCTGCTCACACGATAAAAGGGTCTGCCGCTTTCCTGGAATTAAATCAGCTGTCGGAATTTAGCCATAAAGTAGAAGACCTGCTGGGAGCTATAAGGGACGGTAAATTAAAACCAACACCAGAAATACTCGACATAATATTTGAAGGAATAGATATGCTGAAAAAACTGATAGAAGAAGTGGCTGAAAAAGGCAAAACAGAAACAGATACCTCCGAACTCGAAAAGAAACTCGAAGAAACATTACACGAAAAAAAAGAAAAAAAAGAAAAAAAAGAGGAAAGGGAAAAAAAAGAGGAAAGAGTAGAAAAGGAAGAGAAAGTTGAATCAGGTCTAACGGCTCAGGAACTCGGTGATATAATAAATGAATTCATAACAGAATCAAGGGAATTACTTGAAAGAGTAAATGAAATCTTAATCGAACTCGAAAAAAATCCCGATGACCCAAATCTTTTAAACGAAATATTTAGAGTTGCACACACAATAAAAGGCTCTTCCGCATTCCTGGGATTAGAAAAGATGTCAAATTTAAGTCATAAACTTGAAGATGTATTTAACAAATTGAGAGAAGGAGAACTAAAACTGTCACCCGAAATGGTAGATGTACTTCTTGAATCGTTTGATAAACTGCGTGTAATGGTTGAACTTGTAAAAGAAAATCGAGTAGATGAAGTGGATACATCTGCATTGATCGAAAAACTGGATAAAATTTTGAAAAAAGAAGAAATAAAGGAGAAAAAAGAAGAAAAAGTAGAAGTAAAACCAGAAGCCCAGAAGAAAGTAGAACCTTCTCTTAAACGCAAGGTAGAAGAGACAGTAAGAATAAATGTGAATTTACTCGATGATTTAATGAACCTGATGGGTGAGCTGATGTTGAGATATAATGCATTGAGAGATATTCATGACCAGCTTGAGAGAAAATATGAAGACCCTGCGATAATAAGGTTTGGAGCGGTGCTGGGTGAAACAGAAAGATTAATCGAAGAGTTGCAACATCTTGTTATGGATGCAAGAATGTTACCCGTTCAAAGAGTTTTCAATCGTTTTCCACGCATTGTAAGAGATATTGCCAGAAAAAGGAATAAAAAGGTGCAAATCGAAATAACAGGAGAATCAACAACCCTTGATAAGACAGTGATAGAGAACATAGAAGACCCCCTTGTGCATATGATAAGAAATTGCATAGACCATGGAATTGAGTCGGAAGAAGAGAGGGTGAAAAAGGGCAAACCTCCCATAGGTAAGATTACATTAGCTGCCTATGCAGAGGGTGAAAATGTTGTGATAGAAGTAGCGGATGACGGCAGGGGCATAGATATCGAAAAGGTAAAGCGTAAGGCAATTGAAAAGGGCTTAATATCCGAAAAGGAAGCAGAATCACTAGATGAGCGCTCAATAATCGAGTTTATATTCGAACCTGGTTTCTCCACTGCCAAAACAGTTGATGACATGTCCGGAAGGGGCGTTGGTATGGATGTTGTAAAAGCAAATGTTGAGCAACTCGGTGGAAATGTCGAAATCGAAACAGAAAAAGATAAGGGAACAAAATTCAGATTAATTTTCCCAAAAACCCTCGCAATAGTAAAATCACTTGTTGTAAAAGTTGGAACCGAATGTTATGCAATACCTATATCTTCAATTTACAAAACTGTAAAAGCTTTTGATGATGATATCGCTACAATGGAAGGAAAAGAAGTGCTAAGATATCTCGATAAAATAATCCCTGTTATAAAACTCGATGAATTACTTGAATTGAAATTTGAGAAAAGAGAAAAAGACACATCCTTTGGTAGATACATGGTAATAGTGCAGGAGGGTGAGAAACTGGCTGCACTGGAGGTGGACGAGTTAATAGGTCAGGAGCAAATAGTTAAAAAGCCCTTATCAAAACATGCGAGGGCAGCTCCTTATGTTACTGGTGCAACAATAAGGGGCGATGGTAGAGTAGCATTGATTTTAGATGTTCCAGAGCTTGTGAAAGTTGCATCGAAAATGTTAAGAAGGAAACCATGGGCAAAATTGTTGGCATAGATTTCGGGACAACAAATTCAAGCATTGCAATTTTTAGAAATGGTCATCCTGAAATAATACCAAATAGAAGAGGAAATAGATTAACGCCTTCTGCTGTTTGCTTTTTAAAAGATAAAATACTGGTAGGTGAACCCGCCAAGGCTCAGAGGATTGTAAACGCAGATAGAACTGTTTTCGCAATAAAAAGATTTATGGGTCAAAATTTCGTATTCGAAGTAGATGGAGAAAAATATACCGCTCCACAGATTGCTTCCATAATACTTCGCAAATTAAAAGAAGATGCTGAACATTTTCTAAATGAAGAAGTAAAAGACTGTGTAATCACTGTGCCTGCATATTTTAATGAAAAGCAAAGAGAAGAGGTCAAAGAATCCGCAGAACTCGCGGGTCTTAATGTCATCAGAATGATTAACGAGCCTACATCAGCATGCCTGGCTTACGGATTAAATATGCGCGAAGGGATAAAGAATGTCATTGTATTTGACATCGGAGGAGGCACTTATGATGTATCGGTGCTTGAAGTAGGTGAAGGTGTTTTTGAAGTAAAAGCAAGTTGCGGAAATAATAAACTGGGAGGAGAAGATTTTGACCAGAGAATAATGGAGTATGTCATTGAGAAGTATAAGGAAGAGACAGGGATAGACCTCTCAGAAGATAAAGCTGCTCTCCAGAAGTTAAAAGAGGCATCGGAGCAGGCAAAAATAACTTTATCAGAAGAAGAAACAGCGCACATAAGCGTGCCTTTTATAACAGCAGATGAAACAGGACCAAAACACCTTGATATGGAGATAACAAGGGAACTTTTTGAGGATTTAATATCTGACCTGTTAGAAAAGCTAATACCTCCTGCGGAAAGTGCTTTAAATGATGCACAGATTGACAAGAAAGATATTGATATTGCGATACTGGTAGGTGGTTCAACCCGTGTACCAGCGGTTCGCCGTAAGCTGAGAGAATTTTTAGAAGGTCAGGAGCCTGTCAGGGATATAAATCCAGATGAGTGCGTGGCATTGGGTGCAGCAATACAGGCAGCAATTATTGAAAACGAATTGGAAGATGTGGTGCTAATAGATGTCACACCTTTTACACTCGGAGTAGAAATAGAAAACGATGGCTTCGCACCGATAATACCGAGAAATACCGTAATACCAACTTCAAATTCAAGGATATTTACCACTGTAGCCGATAATCAAACAAGTGTAAAAATACATGTGCTACAGGGAGAATCGGACAAGGCATCAAAAAATGTATCTATAGGATATTTCGAACTGAAAGGAATAAGGCTCGCTAAAGCAGGTGAGCCAAGAATCGAGGTAACTTTTACAATAGATGCTAACGGCATCTTAAAAGTAAGTGCAAGGGACATGGATACAGGAGCACAGCATTCGATTGAAATAAAAGATTATGGAAAAGAAAATGCAAAACCCATTCAAAATACTGGGAATAAGTGAATCAGCTTCAATTGAAGAGATTAAAATAGCATTCAAAAAGAAAGCTTTGAAATGTCATCCAGACCACAATAAATCACCAACAGCAGAGGAAGATTTTCAGAAACTCGTAGAAGCATATCAGACAGCACTCGAAATTAAAAAATTCAATATCGATAAGAGAACACTCGAATTACCGGAAGACGAAATTTTATTCAGATTGAAGTATTCAACCAATAAATATGTGAGAGAAATTGCCCAAAAATTGATGAACCTAAAGGGTAAAAAATTTATTCAACACAAAAATAGGGACGAAGGTCATTGAATGCTTTTGCTAACTCCTTTTCACCCCTTTCCTTTAACAAATTCTCAATTTGCTTTAAATCCTCAAATCCACCTACTTCTTTTCTTAGTGCTACAATAGTTTCAGACAATCTACTTTCTATTGTCCCATATCCCGTGATAACTTTTGCTTCTTTTGCTTTAAATATAAGATGACTTATATCTTCTTCCTTTGCTTCATTAAGATTGAGTTTAGTTGTGAGTATCGGTGCTAATACAGTTTTACATAGCTTCTCCACCGAGTCCCGTAACGCGCTCTCTTTTATTGCTTTAGCAATATCTTCGGGTGATTTAAATAGATGATTTTCACCATCCCTGTAATTTATGATTTCACTTGCGATCTTCTCATTAAATCCGGGTAGGTCTTTTAATTCGTCCATTCCTGCTAAATTTACATTTACTTTCTCTCCATAAACAGCGATACCTTTTAAAAGAGTTGCACGGGTGCCACGCAAAATGGGAGTGCCAAATCGCTCTATCACAATCTCAACACGCCGGTTAAACTTCCTTAAATCTTCATTTAAGTTCATCTTTTTTACAAGCTCACGATACCTTTCATTGTTAAAATCGTTTAGTAATTTTAATTCTATTACCCTTAAGCTATCAAGAAGTTTGTCCGCTTTTTTCCTGCCTATTTCTTTGTAGAGACTGCCACGAAGAATCTCCATCCAGCCACCTTCGTTATATCCATATTCCGGAACAATAAGAAATTTCAAAATTTCATCTTTTTTCTTATCGAGAAGTTTCTTTGTGTTATTGGCTTTTACTTCCAGTGTTCTACTTAATATCGCCAGAAATTTATACTTATATTTCTTCAGTTTTGGGATATTACTGTCAACCCATTTTATAGCTTCTGCTAAAGTAACTTTTGGTTGCCATTCGGCAAATCCTGCACCTGATACCCTGTAAGGAGGGAAATTCTTTTCTTCAACGAAATAACGCAGAATATTGGTAGCACGGGCATCCGATAGCTCCCAGTTTGTTGGAAATTTTTCCCTTATCCTGCCCACGAGAGGTAAATTATCGGTGTGACCTTCGATTCGTATCTTATTGGGTACAAGTTTTAGAAACTCAATGATGTCGGATAAAACTCTTTTTGCTCTGGGCTTCAAATCGGCACTTCCCGGGTCAAACATGTATTCGCTTTTTAACGATAAAACAAGTCCTTTCTCATTTAAAGTTACATCAACCATTTCGCTATAACCTTTTTCTGTTAAAAATTTTTGAAGCTTCTTCTTAACCTGATGAATTTGAGCCTCTTCCATTACTGGAGTTAATGCAAAAAATGCTACAAAGAAGATGAGAATTTGGGTCATCAAATCGGCGTATGTCGTAAGCCAGGGTGGAGCACCCCTTATTCCTATTGTTTCACCTTCTACAAGTGAAGGAGGAGGCTGTGGTGACCTTCTTGATAACATTATTTAACCAGAGGGACTCTAATTCTTTTACGCTTGGCAAGTATTTCTCGCAGATGAGGAGCAAGATAAGCTTTTAGCTTGCCTTCCATTATCATAGGGTTCTCTCCTGCCTGTATTGATAAAACACCTTCAATGATTATTTGATTTATAAAAGCTTCTTCATCGGAGCGCCTCTTCAATTTACCTGCAATCGGCAGGAAAATGAGGTAACCCATAAGAACTCCCCAGAATGTGGTTAAAAGAGCAACAGACATACCAGCGGTCACCTGGGAAGGATTCTGAACAGAACCCAAAAGCATTATAAGACCTATTATTGTGCCAAGCATGCCAAATGCAGGACAATAAGTTCCTAGCATCTGAAACATTTCTTGACCTATTCTATGACGCTCACGCATAAAATTAATTTCAGTATACAATTCGGCACGAATTCGATCAGAAGAAGCTCCATCAACAACAAGTTGTATCGCTCTCTTTAAAAATTTGTTTTCAACATGTTTTAATTCTCTCTCAAGTGCAAGAGGTCCTTCTTTTCTCGCGATTCTCGAGAATTTAATGAGCTGCTCGATAACATCAGTTGGGTCCTGCTCCGTTGAAAACAAAGCTCTTGCCATAACTTTAAACATCCTTCCAACGGTTTGAATCGGATAATTAACAAAAACAGCGGCAAATGTGCCTCCAACTGTTATAAGAATGGAAGTAACTTCAGAAACAGGGTCAGCAAAAGCACCGAGTATCCCCCGTGGTAACGCAGTCCCTATCGCCTGACCCCTTTTTATTATCGCAAAAAATACTAATGTTAATCCTCCTATAATACCGAATAATGTTGCTACATCGATTTTCCTTCTTTCTTTCACAGGATGCCCCTGGAAATTAATTCAGAGGCTACTTTTTCCTTAATTTCTGGTTTATCATAAAAGCCCTCGGCGATTCTCAGCCTCACTTCTTCCAGCTTTTTCTCCTTCACAGGATAAATTCTTTTAAGCTCATCGAGCGCTTTTCTGAAAATTCTTCCATATTCTTTGCCTTTCTTCGAAATCTCAACTTTATCTTTCAGTTTTTCCGTACGCAAATGTTTCGCCTTCTGGGGCTCCTGTGAAATCTCATGCGGTCCAAAGCCTTCTATCCTTCTTACATCCATCTCTCTCCTCCTTTTTTCTTATTTTCGTCTCCTTGAGTCATTTCTTAACCCTCTTTTTATATTATAGCAAATATCTCATCTGTCAAGTAAAAATTTTGCAAAATTTAAAATTTTTTGCTCAGAAAAATGCTTGCCTATTATCTGTAAGCCCACAGGAAGACCATTTACATCACCAACAGGACAGGAAAGAGCAGGTAAACCCGCTAAACTTACACCAACAGTATAAATATCTGACAGATACATCTTTATCGGGTCATCTAATTTCTCTCCAAATTTAAAAGCAGGGAAGGGAGAGGTAGGAGTTAAAATAAAATCTACATTTTCAAATACTTTCAAAAAATCTCTTTTTATCAATTCACGAACTTTACACGCTTTTAAATAATATTCATCATAATAACCTGCCTGCAAACCAAAAGTGCCCAGCATAATACGCCTTTTGACCTCTTTACCAAAACCCTTTGCCCTTGTTTCACAGTAAAGCTCAAAAAGCTCTCCTTTCTCTACCCTTAATCCATATCTTATTCCATCGTATCTCGCAAGGTTCGAAGAAGCTTCAGCAGATGAAATTAAATAATAAGTAGGGATAGCATATTCAGTATATTTTAAACTTATTTCCACTACATTGACCCCCCTCTTTTTTAAATCTTCAATCCGCTCTTCCAACACTTTTAAAACTCTCTCATCGGCACCTTCAAAATATTCTTTTGGAATGCCAGCTTTAAGTCCTTTTCCTTCTTTCTTCAAATTTTTATAATAGTCAGGCACTTCCACATCTGCGGATGTCATATCTCTTACATCTTTGCCTGAGATTACACTCAGTAAAATCGCAATATCCTCACATGTTCTTCCCATGGGTCCAATCTGGTCAAGAGAAGATGCAAAAGCTACAAGTCCAAATCTCGACACCCTGCCATATGTTGGCTTAAGTCCCAAAATTCCGCAAAAAGAAGCAGGCTGACGAACAGAGCCACCTGTATCTGAACCAAGTGCACAAACAGCTACCCCACCTGCAACAGCAGCAGCAGAACCCCCACTCGAACCGCCAGGTACCCTTTCTTTGTCCTTCGGATTTAATGTCCTGAAAAATGCAGAATATTCAGTGGACGAACCCATTGCGAATTCATCAAGATTTGTTTTGCCGATAATTATCGCACCACATTTCTTTAACCTTTCTACCGCCGTAGCATCATAGGGTGGAACAAAATCCTCAAGTATGCGTGAAGCACAGGTAGTAGGATGACCGGCGACACAAATGTTATCTTTAACAGCAACAGGTATCCCTGTCAATAAATGTTCAAATTTGCCATTTTTATCAATCTCTTCTGCTATCTTTAAAGCATCTTCTTCAAATACAGAAATATAACAATTTAAATCACTCTCTCTAATTTTTCTCAAATTTTCACTGACTAATTCTTTTGCCGAAATTTTTTTCTCTTTTAAAAGATTATGAAGCTCGGGAATCGATTTTTCTATTAAGTTTCCCATATCTTTGGCGATTTAAAGAATTCACCTTTCTGATGGGGTAACCTTATTTTGCCGAAGTTCACGGGCTTATCTTCTCTTAACTTCGTCTCTTTCTCCGGGAATTTAATTTCGATTTCTTCGCTAACTTCTCTTATTTTGTTCATGTATTCGACTATTTTTTTAAATTCTTCTGTAAATTTTTCGAGCTCTTCTTCTGTAAATTTTATTCTTGCAAGATTTGCAATATGCTTTACTTCTTCTTTTCCAATTCTAATAGATACTTTTTCCGCCATAGCCCAGCACTAAAGCCTCTCAGATTACCTTTAACATCAACAACTCTATGACAGGGTATCAGAATAAATACACAATTCCTTTTCAAAATTTGACCTACAGCCCTCGGATGCAAAAAGCATTCCTTACCCAATGTTGAATAGGTAGTCACTTCACCATATTTTACCCGTAATAAAGATTTGTAAACCTTTTTTTGACTTTCTGTAAATTGCTCAAAATCAACGGGTAAATCAAACTCTTTTCTTTTTCCTTCAAAATATTCTTTTAACTCTTTTTTTGTCTTCTCAATTAACTTATCTTTATCTTCTTTTCCTTTTTTCTCACAAAATTGTATTGATTTTATTTTATCATTCTTAACACAAATTTCAAGCACACCGATAGGTGTTTCAAGATATCCTTTCTTTGTCATCTCATTGATAAAATACATTATCTAATTGTAAACTTAAAGATGTGCTTAAAGGTTCTCCACATTTTTCTGTTATTCCAAATTTTGAATGAAATGAGAGATTTTTCATTATTTTTATTCCAAAAACAAAATAAAAGCGCTTACCTTCGCCTGACAAGCCCATTGTAGTCATACTGCCGGGAATTTCATCTTCAAATTCATAAATTTTCCATGGATAAGACGGTTCAACATCAAAAAGAATATACCTTGATTTAAGATAAAATTTACCAAATGAATATCTTATACCAACAAAAGATAAATCTCCTTTTTCTACTTTGTCAGAAACTTGTTTCATTATTTCGCTTCTAAAATCGAAAGAAAGATGGGGGAGAGGTGAAAAAGAAAACTCGAACCTTTTCCATTCTGCTTTAACATTATCTTTTTGTTTAAACTTAAAATTAATCTGCAATTCTATTCCTTTTGATGGCTTAAAGTTTGCTATAATTCTTCTTTCAAATCCTGCCATCATCGGCATCAAATATTTTCCAACAGCTTGGGGATACGAAAATACATCAAAATATGCAAGAATGCCGAATTTCTTTGTTTTAAATTCTGTTTCTATGTAAAATCCTTTATCGGATATCCTCCCTTCTTTATCTGGCTTTTTATCGGTAAAAGGAGATGCATGTGGAGATGTGTAATTATATGGAATATTACGATAAAGAAAGCGAATAGCGATAGATTTATAGGAATATTCAAAGCCAGTGATATTTGCAAAAGATTTTGAATAGCCAAATTCTCCAAAAATTCTATAATCATCATAATCAAAAAGATAATCTAAACCAACAGGATAGTTTTTCAATGTAAAAGTATCTTTCACGATTTGCGAATAATAAAAAGTTAAGCCAAATTTTTTATTCATTTTACGATATTCTGCTCTAAAACCCATTAATCCTTCTGTTAAAGCATCTTTCCTTTCTTCACCAGAAATTGTGGAATGGTCTGCTTCGTAAAGAAAATAAGGCACTATTTTGTTATCCTCTATTTCACCATCAATTTTATTAAGTGAAAGAAATAAATAAGATGTGAGGACTCTTTTTATATTTCCCTGCATACATAGTCCGAACAATCCGAGATTTTCTCCTGATAGGGCATATAACAAAGCACCTTTTTCTTTTGACTTAACAAGACCTGTGCCTTTTACAGACATCGCAGGTGAGCCCAATACCAGTCTTTCGCCAAATGAAAGAGTATATGCACCTATTATTATTTTATCAAGATTATAAAGATTTTCTATCTGCACTCCAAAATTCAGGTAATCCGGGACAAATTTTTCTGATTTTCCAGTAAGATAATTTACAACACCATTTTCTTCGGGGTCTTCATCGGATAATAAAAATGCTTTTAGATTTTCCCTGAAAATCTGCAATTTATAATAAGATTTATATTCACCATCTTTTACTTTTATCCTGAATCTTTGTTTTAAAAATGGCTTTTTCCTTTTCTTCACCCTTATTACGCTTATTTTACCCACTTTTATATAAGGAGAAATTTTAACCAAAATCGGCATAGACATACCTTTTACCTTTAGCAAATCTTCTTTCCTTTTGAAAGGTCTTTTTTTCCTGTATTTCACAATGTTTCTCGCAAGTCTCTCATCAATCCATGGAATCTTTTGTAACTCCTTTACATTTGCCCTATTTATATCTACTGGATTTTCTTTAAGTTCTGCTAAAATTTCTGCAAGGTCTTCGGGAAGAGGAGTTTCCGTTTCAAATTCCTGAATCCCAAAAAGAAATAAAAAAACATAAATCATAATGAATGTTTAATCGTTATGATTTCCGAAAATCCAAGAAATTGATTAAACCTGAAAAAGAAATCGAAACACATTTTATTATAGAGAAAATTAAAACCAATGCCAAAAGAAACAGGATTTGTGCCAATTCGAAATCTCAAATTTATAATCTCAGATAATTTTGCATTTACAGAATAATGGACATCGAGTGGAAAGCCACCTTCCTTTAAAGAATAAATTGAAAAATAAAATCTGTCTGTAATTTTTGCACCTGCTTTTCCAACAATTTTTACAGGTATTTCCGACTTCCACAAATGGGGAGAATTGAAATTTAATATTGAAAAATGAAAATCCCAGTTACTTCTCTGATATTTTATCCCCATATTTAATCCTATTGCTCCACCTGTCCCATATTCTTCACAGTTAACAAAATAATAATTAAAACCTGCTCCCCATAATAATCCGTGAATAAATCTACCATAAGAAAAAGAAAGTGTTAACTCATTATAAGGACTTTCGGTCAAAGCTTCAATTCCTGCACCAATTTTTGTATCTCCAAATTTTCCACCATAATCTATTTGAAATAAATCTATGACATTAAATAATCTTTGATAGGAAAAAAGAACACCTTCCATTGATGTTGCAGGATTTTCAAAAATTCCTTCATCTCTTCCCCAGTCAACCTTTAATAACATTATCAAAAGAAGATAAATCATGCTCTCGGATGCGCTCTTTTATAAACTTCAAAAATTTTATCAGGCAAAATATGGGTGTAAATTTCCGTAGTGGATATTGAAGAATGACCCAGCAGTTCCTTTATAGTCCTTATATCGCAACCTGCACGAAGCAAATGAGTAGCAAAAGTGTGTCTTATAACATGGGGACTCTTTCTTTTGACTTCGGATACCATCTGCAAATATTTTTTTACTATCCTTTGCAATGTCCTTTGACTTAATCTTTTTTTCCTTTTACTTAAAAATAAAGGAGAATTAAGATTATCAATTCGTCCTTCTTTTTCGAGATACATTTTAAGAATTTCTTTAGCTTTCTCTGTGAGCGGAATTATCCTTTCTTTTCTGCCTTTGCCAAGAACCTTTACTTCTCCTCTATTGAAATCGATATCCTTCACATTCAATCTGATGAGTTCGGATGCTCGCATGCCTGTAGCATACAAAAGCTCGAGTATCGCTCTATCACGGAGAGAAACATTTGGCAAATCAAAAAGTTTTTCCATTTCTTTTTCCGATACATATTCTGGCAATTTTTTTTCTTTTTTTGGCGTTTTTATATCTGACATCGGATTTTTCTCTATTATCTTGCGTCTCAACAAAAATTTGAAAAAAGACTTTAATGACGATATTTTTCTTTGAATTGAACTTTTACTCATGGAAAGAGAATAGAGTTCCATTATATATTCGCGGATTATTGAAGGTGATATCTTTTTTACATCTTTAATCCTTTTTGTTTTCAAAAAATCTGCAAAGTTTTTAAGATCACTTTCATAGTTAATAAGAGTATGAGGACTGGAGCCTTTTCCATCCATATAGATTAAAAATTCGGATATAAATTTTTCCATCATTTATTATAATTTCTTTTTAATATTGTCAACAGAAATTTTGCTTTTTCGTATCCCCTTTTAATTATTTCGCCAGCATTTTTAAAATCAAGTGCACTTATTCCTTCTAAATCGGGTGTAATAACAATATCTGCTTTTTCAGCACATAATTTTGCAATTTCATATTCCATTATTTCTAGGCTTCGGATTAATACTTCAAAAATATTAGGAACTTGCATCTCTTCTTTTAATTTTTCCAGTGCTTTGCTTTCTTTTATCTTTTTTATAAGATTTTCCAGTAAATTAAATTTCGTTGTATCTTTTTGGACTAGATTCTTTATTTCTCTTTGCATCTTTTCGGAATTTGCATTACTTTTGATTTCTTTTGTTTTTATATCCGAAGATTTTAATGCTTTATCGTGAGAAGGTGCAGGGATAACATTACTTGCTATCACAATATCTGCACCCATTTTGCGTACAATATCTACGGGAACGGGATTAGAAAGGGCACCATCTACTAAAAAAGTTTCTTCCCATTTTACAGGGACAAAAATTGCAGGAATAGAAATACTTGCTCTAATTGCTGAAATAACCCTGCCTTCTTTTATCACCACTTCTTTTCCTGTATATAAGTCAGTAGCTACTACCGCGAAAGGAATTTGTAAATCTTCAAAATAAATATCACCCACAATTATTTTTAAAAAATCTTCAACCCGTTTTCCTGAAATGAATCCCTTGAACATAAGAAGGATATTGGGGTCGGCTAATCGTATAAGATTTAGCCTGTCCATCAGCAACGCAAGTTCCTTAAGTCCTTTTACTGTGCCATTTTTCGCAAAATAAGCACCAACAATTGCACCCATGCTTGTGCCTGCTACAAAATCAATTTTTATGCCTTCCTCTTCGATAGCCTGAAGCACACCTATATGAGCTAAACCACGAGCAGCACCTGCACCAAGTGCTATTCCTATTTTCTTACAAAATTGCATTGACAATTATAATTTATTTTTTGAAGTTGTCAATTGAAAGATTATTAAGAAAGGGAAAAATGAAAAGTATGCACCCCTGGTGGGACTCGAACCCACAGCAATCGGATCCGAAGTCCGACGCTCTTCCAATTGAGCTACAGGGGCACGCCCCCGGCAGGATTCGAACCTGCAACCTCCGGGTTAACAGCCCGTCGCTCTACCATTGAGCTACGGGGGCATGGAGGCGGTGGGAATCGAACCCACGTCCGAGAGTGCCACAACAGGGGCACTACACGCTTAGCCCCATCTTTAATCTCGCCCTGCACCCCGGATGGGGCACGGTAGTGCAGAGCCAGACCCCTGGATTTCTCTGCCACCCCGGGGTCAAGGGTAGCAGAAGAGCCCATACCCGTCCCCCTGAACCTATGGGCGTCGGTTCAGGGGCTAGCCCTTATGCAGCCCAGGCATACTCCGCACTTATTTAAGGGTTTACGGGACCCCTCCCGGCGTGCTCCTCCTGCTGCGGTCACCCCCGTCGAATCCTTTTCGCCCCCAAAGAGCTCCCTTATATATTATCCAAAATAAAAATTTGTCAAGTCAGTTTAACCAAAATTTTAATTGACAAATCTAAGTTTAGATTACAAGATAACAAAAAGGAGGGGAAATGGCATTGCCCGAGCTGATACCCCGCGAGGTGCTCATAGGGCTAGAGGAAATAACATATCCCGGGGTTTCACCCGACGGCAGGAAAATGTCATATCTAAAGCGAACTGACGATGTGCTTAACATATGGCTGAAAGATGAAAAAGGCGAAAGACAGTTAACCTTTGAGAAAGAAAGAAGCATAATCAATTACGATTGGGCTGAAAACAGCAGACACATAATATACATGAAAGATTACGATGGTGACGAAAACTGGCACATATACAGGATAGACACTTTAACAGGCGAGATAAAAGACCTCACACCTTTTGAGGGTGTCTAGGCGAGCATACTTCGTGCCCATCCTTCGCGACCTGATGAAATACTCATATGATTGTTTGCCAATGCGGAGTTTGGCGTTATTCCATCCTTATACCGATGAGCTACTTGCTGTTTGCATTTATAAAGAAAAAGCTAATTGATAGCAGTTTCAGATGAAGTAAAGGAAGACATCGAATTTTTAAACGACAAATTGAAAGGCGATTATGTGATAACCAGCCAGAGCAGTGATAATAACATATGGGTCATAGCATTTAGTAAAGATGATACACCATGGGAATTTTATCTTTATCAAAGGGATAATAAGAAATTGGAATTTTTATTTTCAACCCAGCCCGAACTTAAAAAATATACCTTTTCCAATAAAATGCCGGTATTTATACGAACAAGGGATGGCTACAGAATGTTATGCTATCTCACATTCCCCAAAGGTTTACCGAGAAAAAATCTGCCTATGGTACTCGAGGTGCATGGTGGTCCCTGGGATAGGGACTTTTGGGCATTTGACCCTGTGGTGCAATGGCTCGCAAATAGGGGTTATTTATGTTTGCAGGTTAATTTTCGTGGCTCAATGGGATTTGGTAAAGAGTTTCTGAACGCAGGTGATAGGGAATGGGGTGGCAAGATGCATGATGACCTTGTTGATGCAGTTAAATGGTGCATTGAAAATGGCTACGCAGACCCCGAAAGGATAGCAATCAAGGGCTTTTCATACGGTGGATATGCTGCACTTTGTGGAGCCACATTCACACCTGACCTTTTCAAATGTGCAATCTCTTTATGTGGACCCAGTAACCTTATTACGCATCTGAAATCAATCCCTCCTTACTGGAAAACTTACTGGGCAATAGAAAGGAAAAGGGTGGGTGACCCCGATAAAGAAGCAGAATTTTTAAAGTCAAGGTCTCCCTATTTCCATGTAGATAGAATTAAAATACCATTACTCATAGGACAGGGGGCAAATGACCCAAGGGTAAAGAGAGAGGAGAGCGAACAAATCGTTAAAGCACTCAGAGAAAGAGGCAAAGAAGTGGAATATTTGCTTTTCGAAAACGAAGGACATGGACTTTTGATTCAGGAAAATAGATTAAAATTTTATGAAGCTGTGGAAAGATTTCTTGCGAAACATCTCGGTGGTAGATGCGAATAATTTTTAATAACTCTATTAAATTTTTTATTACGAGCGGAGCGAGTGCATTACATATGGGTTGTGAGTCAACACCCCGACTGAAAGGAGGGGTGTGCACGAGGGCGGCGGGGACTGGGAGGCGGGGCTAAAAATTATAAGTTGACATCTTAAAATTATAATTATCATTTATTGTGCTTTGCATATATTATCCAAAACCGAATAGAAATGGATTGAGGGCGATTACGGCTTCGCTTCTGCAAAAAAATCCCGATTATGAAATTAAATTTATAACAAAAAATTTGCAATGGGAACTGGCGAAACTTTTTAAGAAACACAAAAAAATAATTTTGGCAATATCTTTTTTCTCAACACAGGCAAAAGAAATTTTTAAAATTGTAAAAGATTTGAAAAATACTTATGGTGATAAACTAATCATAATAGGAGGTGGTCCTCATGCAAGTGCATTACCTGAAAATACTTTGAGGAGAGGCTTCGATTACATTATAAAAGGTGAAGGAGAAATCTCTTTTCCGAAATTAATCGAAAAACTGAAAAAAGGAGAAGAAATAAAGGAGAAAATAATACAGGGCGAAAAAGTTCAAAATCTCGATGATTTTTATCCTTTTGTGAAGAAATACGGGAAATACGGAGCAATTGAAATAACAAGGGGCTGTCCATGGGGTTGTAAATTTTGTCAGACAACTTATCTCTTTGGTAGGGATGTGCGACATAGAAGTATAGAAAAAATTTGTGATCTGGTTTGCGATTTACTCGCTGTAGGAATAACGGATATAAGATTTATCACACCAAATGCCCTATCGTATGGCACAGATGGATTTAAAGCAGATTACAACATGCTATATGAATTTCTAAAATCGGTGAGAGATGTGGTTAAAAGAAGGGGCAGAATATTTTTTGGCAATTTTCCTTCAGAAGTTCGTCCTGATTTTTTGACAGAGGACATTGCTTTATTATTAAAAGAATTTGTAGATAATCAATATCTGATAATAGGTGCACAGACAGGCAGTGATAGTTTGCTTGAAAAGATAGGGAGGGGTCACACGGTTTCTGATGTTTATACTGCGGTGCAAAATGCTTTAAAGGCAGGTTTTACCCCGCATGTTGATTTTATGTTTGGATTACCGGGGGAGACTCAAGCAGATAGACGAAAAACCGTGAGGGTTATGGAGGAGCTCTCGGGAATGGGTGCGCGTATTCATGCACATACTTTTATGCCACTTCCGGGGACACCTTTCCAAAATGCTAAATTGAACCCTATTGATAATGAAACAAAAAGTGCTCTCGGTAGGTTGGCAGGTCAGGGAGTATTATACGGGCAATGGCAAACTCAAGAAAAACTGGCACATATCTTAAAATCATTGTATTAATACTATTTTTAATTTTTTCAATTCTTCTTGAAATCTTCACAGGACCTGCTAGCTTCTTATCAAATACTTTGATATTGAAGTTAAGGGTATTGAGATTAATTTTGGGAATTTTTTGTGGCATTTCTTTATCATTATCAGGTGCTGTATTGCAGGGCATTTTGCGCAATCCCCTATGTGACCCTTACATCCTTGGTGTAGCCGGTAGTGCATGTCTGGGTGCTATCTTTGGGAAATTATTCTTAAATTTTTACCAACCTTTTTCCTTATTATTTGCTGTTATTTCTATTTTTATAATTTACAGGTTAGGAAGCATAAGAGGAGTTGCTTTGCCGCACACTTTGATTCTGTCGGGAGTAATAGTTAGCACATTTGTCAGCAGTTTAACTATGATTTTAATGGTTTTACATGGCGAAAGTTTATCCCAGATAATTTATTTTCTTATGGGGAGGCTATCGGTCATTCCCGATAAGTTATTTTATATTTCTTTAACTTTTTCCTACTTCTTTTTACTTATTTGCATTTTTTTGTTTATCAAATATTCTCAAGCATTAAATTTATTATCGCTGGGTGAATATGAAGCTTTATCGTGCGGAGTGGATGTTAATAAGTTGCGTTTCAAAATTTTTATATTATCGGGTATTTTAACAGCATTGACTGTTATGTTATGTGGTGCGATTGGTTTTGTTGGTCTTTGTGTTCCTCATTTAGCGCGCCTCTGTATCGGTGCGGATTATAAAAAAGTTTTAAAAAGTGTTTTGTTAATAGGACCTTCTCTACTGTTAATTTCAGATACTCTCTCAAGGATATGGACTATAGAATTTCCGATAAGTGTTGTTACATCTTTATTTGGTGTTCCATTTTTTATCTATCTCTTACGGAAAAATAAAAAATTTGATTGACAATTGAGATATTCGATTAAATTAAAAAGAAATGGATATTAGAGTGTTAAAAAGAATAGATGTAAGGTCTCCGATAATGATAGCAGGCTGGCCGGGTATGGGCAATGTTGCTCTTGGAGCTGTTGATTTTCTGCGCAGAAAATTGAATTGTGAAAAATTTGCAGAGGTTGATATTAGCGATGTTTTTACGCATGATTATGTGGAAGTAGAAAATGGGGTCACTTTTAAAGCACCCCCACCTATGAATAGTTTTTATTATAGGAAAAATCCCGACATTATATTATTTGAAAGCAACATTCAATTGCGAAGTAAGGATGGTGAAAACTTTTTAAACTTAATTTTATCATTCGCAAAAGAGATGAAAGTAAGAATGATTATGACAGGAGCTGCTTTCCCCCAGTTAAATCAGACATTTGAAGATCCCTCGGTGGTTTATGCTGTTGCAAATTCTGAACAATTAAGAAATTTATTGTATGATAAATATAAGATAAGAATAATGGAGGGAGGACACATTCGTGGTATGAACGGCTTAATAATAGGCTATGCCAGGGACTGGGATATAGACGCTGCCTGTTTTCTTGCCACCATGCCCCAATTTGCTATCGAAATACCAAATCCCAAAGCATCAAAAGCAGTTGTGCTTACAATGAGCAAAATAATAGGAATAACAATTGATACATATGAACTTGATATGCAAATTGAATCATTAGAAAAAGAACTCAAATCATTAAAAGAAAAGTTCACTCAATTTATAAAAAAGCCGGAACCATCAGAGGCAATTCCACCAGTGGAAAAAGAAATTGAAACTTATTCTGAAGAAGATGTTCCAAAATCTGTACTTGAAAAAATTGAAAAATTATTTGAAGAAGCAAAAAAAGATAGAAGCAAAGCATACATTTTGAAAAAAGAATTAGACAAATGGAATTTATTTAAAAAATACGAAGATAGATTTTTAGATTTATTCAAAGAAGACAAATCCTGAAATGGAGCTCACTTTCCAGTTTATGCTTGCAATAATTTATATTCTTTATCGCGTTTATCGTCTTTTCTTTTTAAAAATTAAAGGTTTAGAGAACATTCCTGAACGAAATAAAAATTTGCTATTTGTCTCGAATCACATAACCCATCTTGACCCAATTTTAATAGGGTGTACTGTTTTTCCGAAGAAGCTCTATTTCTTTGCGGTTAAAGGTCTTGTTAAAGATTTGAGGAAACCCTTTCTTTATTTTGCACAGAGAGCTGGTGCTATTTTTATAGACCGTGATAAACCAGAGCCTTCGCTTATGCGTAAGTTAATTGAGATTCTGAAAAAAGGAAACCTTCTTATTTTTATCGAAGGCAAAATGGTAAAACCGGGTGAGAAAGTAACACCGAAACCCGGGGCAATTTATCTTGCTTCAAAAACAGGTGCAAAAATTCTACCCGTGAAAATCGAAAAAAATGGAATAAGATATAGATTGGCATTCGGAAAGGAAATTACGATACCTTCAAAGACAGATGCAAAAATGAGGAAAATTTTAGCAGAGGAAGTTTATCGAAAAATAATGGAGTTATAATGGCTGAGTTTGTACATTTACATGTTCATACATCTTATAGTTTGTTAGATGGAGCGTGTAAGCTTAAAGATTTAGCTGAACTTGCCCAACAATACAAAATGCGTGCAGTTGCTATAACAGACCACGGCAATATGTTTGGCGTAATACAATTTTATAAAATTATGCAGGAAGCAGGAATCAAGCCAATAATCGGGATGGAAGCATATCTTGTGCCATTTGATAAAACTGAAAAAAGAACGATAGAAGGCAGAACACCAGCATTTCATCTTACTTTACTTGTAGAAAATGAAAAAGGATATAAAAATTTGATGAAATTAGCTACAATAGGTTATACCGAAGGCTTTTACTATAAACCAAGAATTGATAAAAATGACCTTAGAAAGTATAAAGAAGGGCTAATTGCATTATCGGGTTGTCTTCATGGAGAAATTCCTTATTATATTCTGAATGGACAAGAAGAGAGGGCAAAAAAAGCGGTAGAAGAATATCTTGAAATTTTCGGAAAGGATAATTTTTATTTTGAGTTAATGAGATTGGGTTTAGAAGGGAACGACATTGTAAATGCAAAATTAATGGAATGGTCAAAAGAAATGAAGATAAAAACTGTAGCTACAAATGATTGTCACTATTTACATAAAGAAGATGCAGATGCACATGATGTATTGCTTTGTATTCAAACACAATCAAAAAGGAGAGACCAAAACAGGTTGAAGTTTGAAAGTAAAGAACTTTATTTCAAGTCCCAGGAAGAAATGGAAAATTTATTCTCCGATCATCCTGAGGCAATTTATAACACGATAGAAATTGCAGAAAGATGTAATTTAAATCTTGAATTAGACCCTACAAAAGTGAAATTACCGGAATATCCTTTACCAGAAGGCTTTAAAACCACCTATGAATATCTTGAACATATCGCATGGCAGGGATTAAGAGAAAGATACCCTGATTTGCCAAAAGAAGTGGTTGAGCGTTTCAATTACGAGATGAAGATAATAAAGGAAATGGGTTACGCCGGATACTTCCTTATAATAAAAGATCTTGTTGATGCTGCCAGAGCCAAAGGAATAAGGGTAGGACCGGGAAGAGGCTCAGCAGTGGGAAGTATAGTTCTTTATGCTTTAAAAGTAACAGAAATAGACCCATTGAAATATGGCTTACTTTTTGAAAGATTTTTGAATCCCGAAAGAGTATCTATGCCAGATGTTGATATAGACTTCCAGCATGACAGGCGCGATGAAGTTATTGAATATCTCGTGAAAAAATATGGTCAGGAGAAAACTTGTCAGATAATAACATTTGATACGATGCAAGCGAAAGCAGCAATAAGAGATGTCGGAAGAGTGCTCGAAATACCCTATAGTGAGGTTGATAGAATAACAAAGGCAATACCTAAGACTGCAAAAAATTTAAAAGAAGCACTTGATGACCCTGAATTTTCAGCACTTATAAAGAAAAAGAAAGAATACAAAGAATTAATAGAAATTGCTTTAAAACTTGAAGGCCTTGCACGCCATGCATCAAAACATGCAGCTGGTATTTTGATAACACCAAAAGAATTGACAGAATATGTACCTCTTTATAAAACAAAGGATGACGAAATAATAACACAATTTGATAAAGATTCACTCGAACAACTCGGTTTGCTTAAAATTGATGTACTCGGCTTAAAAACATTAACCATAATTGATAAAACATTGAAAATGATAGGTAAAAAAATAAAAATTCCTCTTGATGATAAAAAAACTTTTGATATGATAAAGCGGGGTGATACCATTGGAGTTTTCCAGCTGGGCGAAAGTGAAGGCATGCGCGATATTTTACGGAAAGTAGAACCAGAAAGCATCGAAGATTTAATTGCAGTAATCGCTTTACATCGCCCTGGTCCTGCAGTATTTAAAGATATGTTTATAAAAAGAAGAAAAGGAAAAGAAGAAGTAGTTTATCCGCATCCTGCACTTGAACCCATTTTAAAAGAAACTTACGGAGTGATGCTCTATCAAGAACAAATAATGAGAATAGCGAATGTTGTTGCAGGGTATACAATGGGCAAAGCTGATATTTTGAGAAAAGCGATAAGCAAAAAGCAAGAAGATATCATGAAAAAAGAAAGAGAGTCATTTATAAAAGGTGCAGTCGAAAAAGGTTTTGATAAAGAATTTGCCGAAAGATTATTTGCAGACATAGAAGGATTTGCCGAATATGGATTTAATAAATCACATTCAACTGCTTATGCTTTTTTGTCGTATCAGACGGCTTATTTGAAAGCTCATTATCCTATAGAATTTATGACAGCAACATTTAATTGTGAATTAACGAATACAGATGAAATTGCAAGACTCGTTAAAGAATGCGAGAAAATGGGAATAAAAATACTTCCACCTGATATTAACAAAAGTAACGGAGAGTTTAAGCCTGAAAATGGAGGTATAAGATATGGGCTTGCTGCTATAAAACATGTAGGTATGAAAGACGCAGAAGAAATAAAGAGAAAAAGACCATTTAAATCATTTTCTGACTTTTTAACAAGAACCCAGATTAATAAAAAAGCGCTCGAATCTCTTATAAAAGCGGGGGCTTTCGATTGCCTCGATAAGAACCGGGCAAAATTATTATCAATGGTTGATAAAAAGATGACACCACAAATCTCACTTTTTGGTAGTGCACAGGAAGCCCATCCTGCAAAATGGACTTTTGAAGAAATGTTATCACATGAGAAAGAAGTGCTTGGATTTTATCTATCAGGGCATCCGCTTGATCAATATGAAGACGAAATAAATGTATTTGCACAACCCATATCTTCAACCATCACAGATTACGAAGATGGGGCAGAAGTTGTTATAGCTGGAATGGTCATAAATACAAAACCAGTTCCAGAAAAAGAATTAATGTGGCTTACTTTGGAAGATTTCACAGGTGATTGTAGAGTCTTGATTTTACCCAATTTATTGCGTGATAAAAGATTAACAATTGAAAATGAAAAAATGCTACTTATAAAGGGCAAAATAAGTGAAAGAGAAAATTCAAAATACATTGTGGCAGATGATGTAATACCTTTAAAAGATGTAAGACGAAGATTTGTAAGATGGGTTAAAATAACTTTATCACCGGTTGGTCTAACACGAGATTTACTCGAGAAATTAAAATCAACAATGGAAAAATCAAAAGGATTATGCGATGTGTTGATAGAATTAAGAGAAAACGAAAAAGGTAGAAAAGTGTTTAAACCGAAAGAATTGAAGGTAAATCCGACAAGAGAATTATTATCAAAATTGAGAGAAATCGTCGGGAAAGAAGCGGTACAAATAGGAGGAATTAAACCTTGATTCATCAATTTTTAAAATTAAAAAGTGAGGTTCATAAAAGATAGCACAAAAGTTTTTTTAAGTCAATTTACTCGTTTTTTCTTTGGTTTTTTAACATCAATTATAATAGCAAGGACATTGGGAACCACAGGTAAAGGAATCTTTGAAATTGTCAAACTTATTCCCTGGTTTGGTTCTTTGTTTATCGCATTTGGAATGGAAGAAGCCACCGCTTATTATGTAAGTAAGTATCCAGAAAAGAGAAAAAAAATTTTGACAAACATTCTTTATTTTTCAATACTTTTGGGAATCATTTTTGTAATTATACTCATTTCAAAAACAAAATGGTTTATTTCCCATCCTCTTCGCAATTTAAATGAAAAATTTTTTATTTTAGGAACAATTTGTATTCCTGCTTTTACTATAACCAGATGTGCAATTGCTTATTTTCAGGGTCTTAAAGATTTTAATTTATATTTTTTATCAAACATATCTGTAGCTTTTTTCACATTTTTACTTGTATCAATATTTGCGAAAAGGGGGATAAATTTTGCCATAATTTCTTTATCTTCTGCTTTTTTCCTTTCAGGTATTTTAAACCTAATTTTGCTATCTATTAAAATTAAGCCCGTCCTTTTTCCTGATTTTAAACTGCTTTTGCAAATGCTATCATACGGGATACGGGCACAGGTAGGTGTTCTTATACGATTTATCAATCTACGGGCGGATAATTTTATTTTAAATTATTTCGCAGGAGCATCGGCTGTTGGTATTTATTCCGTGAGTGTATCGCTTGCTGAAATGCTATGGCATTTGCCAGGGGCTTTTGCCACCTCATTATTACCAAGAGTAGCTTCTTCTTCCGATGAAGAAATTCGTAACTATACCGAAAAAACAATGGGAGGTGTTATTCTTATTCTTTTTATCGGTATTTTCTTACTGGTCATAGCGGGGAAATTTTTAATCAATCTCCTGTGGGGAAAACCCTTTTTAGGGTCATATTCTCCTATGCTCTGGCTTTTTCCGGGAGTTATAGCTATAAGTATTGCTAAAATTTCAAGCAGTGTATTTCATGGAAAGGGTCATCCCGAATATGGCAGTTTGTTGAGCGTTATAAGTTGTTTTACAATGTTACCTCTCGATTTCGTGCTGATACCGAAATACGGGGTAGTAGGAGCTGCAATTGCTTCCTCAATCTCTTATACATTAACGGGAGTAGTAGCTGTATTAATTCTTCGCAGATTAATTACAATAAAAGTAATAAATATGTTCAAAATAAATTATAAAAAAGTTTTAAGCTTTTTAGAGTTAAAATGAAAATACTGGTTATAGCTAAATCTTTCATTCCACCGAAAGGAGGGGGAGAAATCTCTCTGCTAACTTTGTTAAGAAAACTAAGGGAAGACAAAAAAGTAGAAATTTATGCAATATGCTACGGAGAGCGTAATGAAGAAAAAGAAATCGAAGGGTATAAAATAATTTATAGAAACTACAAAACAGCAAGCAAATTTTTCCCTATGTTAACTTTTGTGAATATAATTAAATGGTTTTTCGCAATTTTTAAAAAGGTAAAGTTAATAAAACCTGACTTAATAATCACACAAATAGCTTATACTCCTTTGGGAGTTACTATTGCGAAAATTTTCAAAATCCCTGTTATTGTATTTTTAAGAAGTTATGAGCATTTTTGCATGACAATTGATTTTATGAATTGGCAAAGATGCGATAGAAGGTGTTACAAGTGCTTAAAAGGTAAACAAAAATTTTTTTATCCTTTATATTTCTTGAAATTACTTTGGCATAGATTAAGCTTAAAAATAGCAGATAGAGTAATATCAAACACATATTACATGAAAAAACTATGTTACCGATGGTATAAAATTGACTCCGATGTGATTTATCCTTTTATAGACCTCGAGCAATATAGGGTCTCAGAAAAAGTTCCTCGTTATATTCTTTATATTTTGCCCCGCAAATCTAAAGATAAAGGATATGATATTTTTTTAGAAGTAGCTAAAAGATTACCCGAATGTAGATTTATGTTAGTAGGGGAGAAATTAGAAAATTTGCCTCCAAATGTTGAATATAAGGGATATGTTAAAGATATGCGACAGGTTTACAAGTATGCCCGATGTCTACTATTTCCAATTGCAAATCCCGGTTCTTTTGGTAGAGTCGCAATAGAAGCTATGGTAAATGGAATTCCAGTAATATATTCGAATTTTGAGGGATTAAGGGAACCAATAAATGGAGCAGGGATTCCCATCAGTGAGCCTTATAAAGTGGAAGAATGGATAAAAGCTATTCGTCAACTTGAGAATAAGGAAATCTATGATAAACTTTCAAAAATAGCAAAAAAAAGAGCATTGAAATTCTCTTTAGATGCTACTTATTCTGAGTTTGTTAGAATACTTGATACTATTTTGTAAACTTCTTCAACTTTTATTTCTTTGAGACACTTTTTATACTTACATACGATAGGCTCATCTATTTTATAACATGGTCTGCAAGGCAGGTTTTTATAGACAGCCACAAATTTGTTAGATTTTGTATAAGGACCTATCCTCATTGGGTCTGTTGGACCGAAAATTGCAATAAAAGGAGTGTCCACTGCTTCAGCAATATGCATTAATCCCGTGTCATTTCCAATAATTAAGTCCATCCTACTTATAAAGTAAGTTACTTCTTCTAAATTCATTTTATTTCGTAAATCAATTGTTCCGTCAACATATCTATCTTTCCCGCTACCTAATAAAAAGATATCGCAATTAAAATTTTTCTTTATCAATGTAATTAATTTAACGAAATTTTCTTCCCCCCAGTCTTTGTATTCTTTGTCACCCAAGTGTAAAGCTATTTTTTTATTCCTTTGATTAAATTTTTTCAAAAAGCCGTCAATCCGATTATTCTTAATAATTTTCAAAAATAATTTTTTTTCTTCAATTTTTAAACCTAATATTCGAAGCAAATCCAAATTTTTCTCAGCATCATGTTTGTTTTCCAGTTTTACCGGAAATGTAAGAAAGCAAGGATTATTTTTAATAAATCCTGTTTTATACATGTGTCCTATGGTAACAGGAATATCTGCTAATTTCATCAGAATAGCTCCTCTCATTTTTTGATTCGGATAAGGTAAAAAGGCAATATCAAATTTTTCCTTTCTCAATTTTAAGGCTAATAGAATAAATTTAAAAGGATTACTGAAATCACTTTTTGAGATTTCTTCGATACTCAACCCTAAATGCTTAATTAAATCTATGGAGCCGTTTTTTAAAAACATGCATTTTATTTTTCTATTTTTAAAAATTCTTATCAAATTAGTTAAAAAGGGTGTTAGCATTACAGCGTTGCCGATACCGGATAAATAAAAAATAAGAATATTTCTAACATATTGAAGATTGATTTTATCTTTCTTCGAAAGTAAATGAATCGGAAATAGAATAAGAGACAAGAGAGACAAAAATATAAGTTTAATCCTTTTCAACACTTTTAGCCAATAAATAAACGACACCTACATTTATTTGAAACAATGTTCTTCATTTCCTTGACCATTGAATAATTAAATTGGTTAATCCAAGATTTATCCATAAAATTCTCATTTCAGTAGAATGCGCTATCCTTGTCCATTCTATACTGAAGAAATTATGTATCAGAAAGCATATCCAACTACAGATAAATCCTATCGCAAGAAATGAAATTTTCTTATCTTCACAGTATATCGCTGATTTTAGCCCCTTAAATATGCTAACGAAAAGTAAAATCCAACTTGTAAAACCAATCAATCCCATTGTGGACAGAAGATGCAAATATAAATTGTGAGGATCGCCAAAAGTATAAAGACCGCTTTTCACACAAAAAGTGGGAAAATCCCCATTTCCCCATATAGGTGAATGCAAAAACAATTTAATTGAAAGATTCCATAATTTTAATCTACAAATAATTCCTATATCTTCCTTTAAACTAAAACTACTTAAAATACGATATAATGTAGGTGAATAAGTCAAAAGAAAGAGCAATACAGAAAATAAAGAAAAAGCAAGAATTTGAAAAGATTTTCTATGCTTACGCCTAATGAGGAAAGTTAAAACGATCAATCCAGAAATAAATGCTAGATAACTGGATCTTGAAAATGTAAGTAATAATGCCAAGAAATAGAAAGGTAAAAAATACAATAACCAATATGTATTAAATGCAAGAGTATAACAAATTAGCAATGGTGTAAAAAATGCAATCATTGCACCAAGAGCATTAGGATTAGCAAAAAAGGCTCTTGCCCGAAATTGGTATGATTCTTCAACAGGAGCAGGTATAATTTTAAAATGTACAGCAAGACCGTGCAAACATGCTATTAAGACAAAAACAAAAAGAATTAAAAAAATAAGACGAGTTTGATTTAGATTTTCAAAATTGAAGAGAAGATATTTATAAATAAGGTAGCCTCCTAACATAGATAGCCAGTAGGTCAAAAAATATAGTTTCTGATGAGAAACTATGGTACCAAGCAAATATCCCCACCACATTAAAAATATAGCGAATGAAAAAATGTCTTTATGGCTTTTTTTTTCAAGAAAGTCTCGTAAAACGAATAAGAAAAAGGCAAAAAACAAAATATCAGCTGAGTGAAAACTATGTATTCCGATAGTTGTGATGGGTGTTTTGAAAACTTTAAACTTAAAAAGAGGAATTGGAAATAAAAAATGTAAAAGCGAAGCATAAAAAAAACGATGCCGAAAATCTTTAAGAAAACTCCACACCAAAGATGATAGGATAATAAAAAGTTTTATAGAAAAACTGAACTTTAGATATGCGCTTAGGAAAGAATAAATAATACCTAAAATTATCATCAAAAAGAAATATCTTTTTAATTTAAATTTTTCCACATCCAAGTTTGTAAATTTTTTCAGCATTTATCCCTTTGGTGGCATTCCTTGTATCAACTATAATTTTTGAATTTTCTACTATCCATTTATAATCGTAAAGTGAATGATCGGTGGTAATAACAACACAATCCACATTTCTTAAATTCTCCTCTGTTAACACAACATAATTCTCATTTTCTAAATCCGTAATATAAGGGTCATTGTAATATACTTTTTTAACCTTTTCTTTTAAAAGTTGGATAACCTTTAATGCGGGGGAATCTCTTTTGTCCTTTACATCACGCTTAAATGCAACTCCCAGCACCAGAACTTTCGCATCTCTCGGACAGATACCATTCTCACTTAAAGCATCCATTACAAGCTGAACAACATGATACGGCATGCTATCGTTTATCCTGGCAGATAGCTCAATAAAACTCGTATGAAAATCGTATTCCTGTGCTTTCCACAGAAGATAATAGGGGTCTATCGGGATGCAATGCCCTCCGACACCCGGTCCGGGATAAAATTTCATAAAGCCAAAGGGCTTTGTGCCTGCTGCCTCTATTACCTCCCATATGTCTATTCCCATCCTTTCGCATAATAATGCCATCTCATTCACAAGAGCAATATTAACATTGCGGAAAACATTTTCAAGAAGCTTTGTCATCTCGGCGACTCTGGGTGATGAAACTGCAAAAGTTTTAATCCCGCATTTATCATAAAATTTGCATGCTAATCGAGTGCACTCAGGGGTAACTCCACCAACCACTACAGGGATATTTTCCACTGTAAACCGGCGATTACCAGGGTCTATCCTTTCGGGTGCAAAAGCAAGATAAAAATCCTGCCCAACTTTTAAGCCAGATTCCGACAATAAAGGCAATAAAACTTTCTCAGTAGTTTCAGGAAAGGAGGTGCTTTTGAGTATTATCAATTGACCTTTTCTTAACCTTTTTTTTATTTCATTGGATGTAGCAATTACATATCGTAAATCTGGCACTTTATTTTTGTCAAGAGGCGTGGGCACACAAATTAAAACAATGTCGCATTCTTTTATTTCATCGAAGTCAGATGTTGCCCTTATTTTTTTCTTTTTAACAAGTTCTTCAAGCTCTTCCTCTTTTGCATCCTCGATATAGGATTTGCCAGAATTCACCATTTTAACTCTTTCTTCCTTGATATCAAATCCTATGCCTCTAAACCCTTTTTTTGCGGTCATTATCAGTAAAGGTAATCCGACATACCCAAGTCCTACAACTCCAACAATCGCTTTCTTATCCTCTATCTTCTTAGACAAATCTGACATCTCCGCCCTCCATTTTTTCGTTTATTATCGCAAGAACCATACCGAGAAATAGACTGAAAGCAAAAGATAGCATCACTATAAGTTTGCGACGGGGAAAACTTTTTACTTCGGGTAGGTCAGGATAATCAAGCACCTGTAAAGCAGGAATATCCCTAATTTCATTTAAGCGCGCAAGTTCCCACTGATTTTTTAAAGCTATATAAACCTGATTATCTACTTTTAGTTTAAAAAGTAAATCCGTTAATTTCATCGCAACAGGAGGCACATCAGATAGCGGCAAAGAAAATCCGATACCAAAAGAACCTTTGCCTTTTTCTTCTATCTCTTTTATCTTATCCTGTAAATTTGCTATATAAAGTTCTTTCTCTTTCACCAGAGGGTTATCCTCTTTCATCTGCGTTTTTAAATAATCTCTTTCGATTTCCGCAACTATTAATTCACTTTTTAATTTGGCAAGTATATCTATAGCAGCTTCTACTTCTGTTCCAAGTGCAAACATTTCGCTTTTACCTCCAATAAGCACACCATGTTTTTTCTGAAGCATTACGATTGTATCTTCCAAGCATTTCATCTCTTTTTCTAATTCTTTTAGCCTTTTCTCAAGGAATTCTCTTTCATATCTACCACTTTCTTTACAGATTCTTATTAGAACTTTGTTTGTCTGATTTATATATTCATCTGCTATATTCTTCGCAAGTTCGGGTGTTTTTTCTGTGACACTGATTTCTATAACACCTGCAGGTGATATTTCTATTTTTGTATGCTTTGTTAATTTTTCTATAGCATCGACTTTCTTATCGCATTTATAAACTTCCATAAGGTTAAATTTATCAATGATTGCTTCCTTTACGCTTCTCGATTCTATTATCGATTTAAGAATAAAGGATGGAGAAGCACCGAACATCTGCAAGCCGGGCAAACTGGGGAGCTGCATTGAATACTGCGGGGAGATACCGAGATACATCGATAACTTTGCGGGCGGTAATATTTTTGCAGTAGATGTATAACGCTTTGGAATAATTAAACTTATAAGGATTGATAGCAAAGTGATTGTTATTACATTGAATAAGATTATTCTTCGTTGTTTTCTGAAGATGTTTATGTAATCTGCGATACTCATTTTAAAACTGCCGATTTAATGGCTATTATAGCAAGAATTGTGCTGGCAATTCCACCTGTTATCTTAAGCCATTCCTGAAGAGAACTTGTCTTTTTACAACCTATAACAATGATATCTCCTTTGTCTATTTTTGCTTTATTGATGCTTATTTTTTTGCCATTTTTTTTAATAACATAGCTTCGCTTTATATCTGCATCCGGTAAAAGCGTTACTCCATTGATATAATCCATAGCGGTAAAGTTTGGACGATAAGGAACAGATACCGGAGATTCAACCGCACCTCTTACATAAACATAAGCCTCAGGAATTCTTATAATATCTCCCCTTTCTACAACATAAGAGAAGTCAACTTTTATTTCTTCATCTTTTCCCTTTTTTCTTATATAAGCATAATCCTGAGCCCAGGGAAGTAATCCTCCAGCCTGTGTAATATAATAAAGAACTGTTTTACCCGGAATAAAAGGATATTTACCTGTATCATTAACTGCTCCACTTACCACTATCTTTAATTTACTGCTTAAAAGCGCAACATCGACCACTGGGTCTTTTAAAAATTTAGAAAACGCATAAGTCAAAATAGAATCTGCTTCTCGTTTGGTATAACCAGCTATTTTTGCAAGATCAACCGAAATGAACTCTTTACCGGCTTCTATTTCACTGCCTCCTTTCATGAAAAAGCGGGTAACAGGTAGCTTTATATTAACCTCACCACTGGGTAAAATCGTTTCGCTATATGTATAATAAAAAAGATTGTTTTTATTCCTGACTTTTATAAGAATTTCATCTCCAACATTAAACTTGTAAACGGCGAACAAAATCAGGATTTGCATCCTTTCAGCTCCCTCAATTTAGAATACCATCTTTTTTCCCATTCTATAAATTCTGGACTCTCTTTTAACTTCCTCCACCACCATTCATTCTTACAATACCATTTTATTGTTCGCTTTAAGCCATCTAAAAAATCTATCTCGGGTTCCCAGCCCAAAATTTCCTTTGCCTTTTTATAAGATGTTATAAGCCGCTTAACATGACCGGGTCTATCTCCCACAAATTCCATTAATTCCTTTGGTTTGCCGAGTATTTCCAAGATTTTCTCTGCAATAAATTTTACACTATAATCTTTTCCTGTGCCAATGTTGATAACTTCACCAAATGCATCAACATCTATTGCCCTGTCGATGGCTCTCACCGTATCTTCAACATAGGTCCAATCTCTGGTATTTTCACCAGTGCCATATATTGGCAATGTTTTATTATCTATTGCATTCGTTATGAAAAGCGGTATCATTTTTTCGGGATACTGATTTGGTCCAAAAATGTTAAAAGGTCTTATAATAATCACTGGCAATTTATAGGTAATGTAATAAGAATAACACAATCTATCTCCACCTGCTTTTGCCGCGGCATAAGGACTTTGTGGACAAAGTGGATGATTTTCATCCATGGGTACATATTGAGCACTTCCATAAACTTCCGATGTCGAAATATGAATAAATTTTTTTACAGGATAGTGCCGAGCAGCTTCGAGCAAAACCTGAGTTCCCTTAAAATCAGTATCGATGAATGGATCTGAAAGGTCGATTGACCTATCAACATGAGTGTAAGCTGCAAAATGCACGATAATATCTGCTTTCTTAACAAGTTCGAATACTAGTCCTTTATCAAGAATATTTCCTTTTACGAAAGTAAAATTCTCGTTGTCCCACACATCTTCTGTGAAATTATCGAGATTTCCACAATAAGTGAGAGCATCGATTACTGTCACTTTAAAATCCTTACGATTTTTGAGTATATATTTAACAAAGTGGCTACCAACAAATCCTGCGCCACCTGTAACAAGTAAATTCATAATACCTCCTATCTATCTTTCCTACGCCAATCATAAGGTATGTCATTATCATAAGGATCAATCCTATATTCATCTGGATTCTCCCTGTTATAAGGCTCTGTTGGTACATTTATCACGATACACTCTTCTGTGCTAACACATTTAAATCCGTGATAAACCATAGGCGGTACATGAATTAAAATAGGATTAAAATCACCGCAGAAAAATTCGTTAACTAAACCTTTTGTGGGAGAGTCTTCCCGTGGATCATATAATACAATTTTAGCCATACCTTTTATGCAACATAAGTTATCAGCCTGCTTTTTGTGATAATGCCATGCTTTTACAACCCCTGGATAAGCCGTTGTCATATAGACCTGTCCGAATTTCTGGAAAATCTCATCATCACAGCGTAATATTTCCATCAATCTGCCTCTTTCATCGGGAATCAGTCTCAATTTTTTAACCTTTACCCCGTGAATTAATTTTTCGGGAATCATTTGTCCCCCTATTTACTTATAAGACAAACGGCATAACAGACAATTCCTTCACCTTTTCCCACAAACCCCAACCCTTCGCCTCTCTTTACTTTTATCGAAATTGCTGATTTGTCAACCTTTAAAACATCCGAAATTTTCTCTCTCATTACATCAAGATAAGGAGAAATTTTTGGCTCCTCACATACAATAACCGCATCGATGTTTATAATTTTGGCATTGGAAATTTCTTTCACTTTTTCAAGAATTTTTAAACTCGATATTCCTTTTATCTCTGAATCAGTATCAGGAAAATATTTGCCTATATCTCCAAGATTTTTGGCGCCCAGAATAGCATCCGCTATTGCATGGCAAAGAGCGTCACCATCAGAATGACCAAGCAATCCCTTTTTGTAGGGAATCTCAACACCACCGAGTATAAATTTTCTTCCTTCAACAAATCTATGAACATCGTAGCCAATCCCTATTCGCATAATTTTTCACAAATTTTTAAATCTTCTTGCGTCGTAATCTTTATGTTGTAAGTAGAAACTTCAATTGCATAAACCTCTTCTCCCATATCTTCTACAAGTGTAGCATCGTCTGTAAAAACTTTTTTCTGATGTCTCGCTCTCTCATGTGCTTTCAAAATTAATTCTCTTTTGAAACATTGTGGAGTTTTTGCACAAAAAAGATTTTCACGAGGGATGGTTTTCAACACTTTTTCCCTTGATATAAATTTCAATGTCTCTGTAAGCGGTGCAACAGGCACAACTGCTCCTTTTTCTTCTGCCAACCTTATCATTTTTTCAAAAGGAAAATCCGTAAGAAGCGGTCTTGCAGCATCATGAATCATCACAATTTCTCCTTTTGCCATCTTCAACCCATTATATACCGATTCCTGACGAGTAGCACCGCCTTCAACTATCGCTTTAACTTTGTTAAAGTTATACTTTAATTGTATATCCTTTGCAACATCTATGAAATCCTTTGGAACAACCCAGATTATTTCATCAATCAGGTTATTTTCTTCAAAAAATTTTGTTGTATAAGCAAGTAAAGGCATATTTTTAAATTGAACAAATGCTTTTGGAACATTTGCTCCAAGTCTTTTTCCAACGCCAGCAGCTGCTATTATCGCACTAACCATCTTCTATCATGCAAACATAAAGACAAAACCCTGAAAAATGCTTCATAGACAATTTTCCTGCCAAGCTTGGATTTGCCTTCAACTCTATCATGAAAAATTATTGGAATTTCTTTTAATTTAAAACCTTTCTTAAAGGCATAAAAAACCGTCTCAATTTGAAAGCCATAACCTTCTGCCCGTAATTTATCATAGTCATAATTTTCTATTACTTTTCTCCTGTAACATTTATAGCCCGATGTCATATCGTTTATGGGTACGCCTGTTAAAATTTTTGCATATAAGTTTGCCAGAAAAGATAACAGTCTGCGGGAACTCGGCCAGTTAACAACTTTCCCACCTTTACAATATCGCGAACCTATCACTAAATCGACTCTCCGTATTTCTTTTAAAAAACGAGGAATATCATCAGGGTCATGGGATAAATCAGCATCCATTTCAAAAACATAGTCATATCCCTTTTCTATCGCATATTTAAAACCCGTTTTATAAGCAGTACCAAGTCCCATCTTCTTTTCCCTGTGAATTACAAAAATATTCTTAAATTTATGCGAATATTCATCAGCAAGTTTGCCTGTACCATCAGGCGAATTATCATCTATTATCAAAATATCCAGATTTTTTATCCCGAGATTTTGTATCTTCCTTATTATTTTGGGTAAATTCTCCCTCTCATTATAAGTTGGTATTATCACTAAAATACGCATTTCCCGTCAAAATCAGCCGGAATGTCTATCCCGAAAAGCCTTAAAACGGTTGCAGCAGGGTCATAAATTTTTACTTTATTTACCTTTATTTCATCGTTGATGTAAAAAAATGCATCCTCATAAGTATGCATTCCCTTAAATATAGTATCGGAAAAAACTTTTTCCTTCTCTTTAAGTGATGCTTTAAGGTCGATTCCATTCACAGGTAAAGCGATAAAATCCGGGGCTCTTTTTATCTCATTACCACAATAAACTTCATCCCTATCAAAAATTTTATCTATAAAATCACATTCCTCAAGCTTTGCTTTAAGTTCTTCTTTTGTCCCTTCATTTTTTAAAATATAAAACCTTCCGGGAATCAAACTTATTGCTTTTGAATCATCTGTATAATTCAATTTCATTTGCTCTCCTTCTTTTAGCTTCAGAAAACCTTTTTCTATAAGCCACTTATTTGTATCTGCTTCCTTTTCTACTTTGCAGAAACCATGGTCGGACATTATAATCAATTTTGTATTTGAAGGTAAGATTTGCTTTAATTCGCCAATGAAATTATCCACCTTTTTGTAAAAATTTTCAAAATCTTCTTTATATTCTCCCCATTCAAAGAAAAAATGGTTAATTCTATCTGTTTCCATTACATGAAGATGGAAGAAATCCCAATCATAATTTTGAAGCAAATATTTTGTGACTCTTATCCTTGCATCAAAAGTTTTGTTTAAATCTTCTAAAAATTCTTTAAACTTTCCTTTGTGTGGCAGTGATACATCTGGGTCTATTTTATATTCTAATTCTTTTAATTTTGGTAACAATTCTTCTGGATAAACTCCTTTTTCGAGTTTTGTGCACATGAAGCCCGATATAAGCACACCATTTATGGGGAATGGGGGATAGGTGGGAGGCACATTAACAGAAATTATTTTTTTACCTGCTTTACTCAAAATATGATAAATTGTGTCGGTTTTAATATGATTTGAAAAGGGAATATAAACATTGTCTCCGTCTTTATCGATAAATCCATAAACTCCATGTTTACCGGGATTTCTGCCAGTTAAAACACAAGTCCATGCAACATTCGAAACAGGAGGGAGGGATGAAATCAATTCTCTTATTTCACCTTCGTTTAATAAACTTTTAAAATTTTCGAAAATCCCTTTATCTACAAATTTTTTTAAAAGGGAAAATGGAACACCATCGAGTCCAAGGAGAAAAACTTTCATCCCAAATATCCAAGGTCGGACAAATGTTTCTTAATTTCTTCTTCCTCTTCCGGTTTATAAGGGCTAACCCATCCTTTTTCTACCAGTTTTTGGAATATTTTCTGTGCACCTTCTTCTGGAAGCTCTTTATCTGCATAAACGACAACATCTGGATTTTCGGGAGGCTCATAAGGAGCATCATATCCTGTTAACCCTTTTATCTCTCCTTTGAACGCCTTCTCAAAAAGTCCACGCCAGTTCCTCGCAGCACAATATTCTATCGGACATTCAATGTAAACTTCCAGATAATTAGGAAAAGTTTTTCGCGCTAATTCACGCACCTCTTTATAAGGAGAGATTAAAGAAATAATCGCCCACACACCGTTTCTCGAAAGCAAATTTGCGATATAAATCACCCTTTTGTTGTGCAATATTCTGTCTTCCTTTGAGAAACCAAGTTCTGAAGATATTAGTCGCCTTATTTCATCACCATCGAGTATTTCTGCTTTTTCGCCCACATTTTTCAGCATATCGCATATAGCACGGGCAATCGCCGTCTTACCGGAACCAGGTAAGCCTGTTATCCAGATAACACCACCCATAGCCAATATTAATAATAAAAATCCTGATTTGTCAAGTAAAGTTTTTCTATCATATTTATTTTTCTCTTAAAAAAAGCGAAAGAAAGTTCATTAATTCTTTTTCGCTCAGCATTTTCAGAAATTCCTTCAATATTGATAAAATTTTTTCTTTTTCCATATTCTTTAAAGAAGTCACGATTTCTTCTATTATTTGATTTTTTTCTTTAATTCCTCTTTTCTTTTTAACTTCCTCGATAAAAGCTTCCTGTGCCCTTTCCAGTAATTTTCTGTTTATCCCGTAGTTTTCTTCTAAAAATTTAATGACTTTCTTTGGGATTTTTGTCTTACCCGATTTTGCGAGAGAGATAGCAGCTTCTGATACTCCTGCTTTTTGAGCGAGTTCTTTTTGTGATAGATTATATTTCTTTAAAATTTCCGAAAGAGGATTGAGCATATCTCTTTTATCCTTGGCTTTTTACCATACATAAAAATCGCCACCCTATAAACTTTACTCGCAAATAGGAGTGTTAGAATTGCAAAGATAGCCAGTGAAAGAAGCGGCAGGACAATGTGAATGGGTGAGACCTGCACTAAGAAAATGCGAACAGGCAACACTATCGGTGTGAAAAACGGAATAAGTGAAAAAATAAAAGATAAATTTGTATCGGGTGATTTTACGATGTAAAATATATTGAGATAAAATGCTCCTATCATAAGCCACATTGGTATCAAAGCAGATTGATGTGCTTCTCTTTCGTTATCAAGTGGAGCAGCAAAAGCCATTATAAGCGTCCCGTAAAAGATATACCCGAGTATGAAACAAACTAAAGAGAGCCACAAATAAGACCCCGAAAACACAAAATTGATTAGCGACCGAAACAGGAAATAAACGGAAATAAGCCATACAAATAAGATGATAAAAACAGCGAGCATCACGCCAAAAAGCTTGCCCATCAATAAATGATTTATTTTACAATGAGGCAATATTAACTCTGTTACCCTGTTTATTTTTTCTTCGATTACGGTATGAGCAAGTATCTGTGCAGAAAAAGTAATTGCGAAAAATAGAATAAAAGTTATGAAATAAGACGCAGTGAAAAGCACACCTGTTTCCTTAACTTGACCTTTTATACTCCTTACAATGAAATCAGGCTTTTCAAGTATCCATCTTATCTTATCATCGGATAATCCTATCTCTTTCATTCTACTGACCCTTTGCAAGTAATTCACTATCTCTTTGATTTTATCCACATCATCGTAATCCGAGGGTCTCGGTGTGAAAAAGGTTACTTTATTTTCATTCATGATTAAAAATCCTTTGAATTTGCCATTTTTTACCATTTTTACACAATATGCACTATCGCCAACAATAAAGCGATATCCTTTAAGTTCAAATTCACTTTGATTTATTTTACCTGTTTTATCAACCACTCCGATGATTTTTTGTTTAAACCAGGAGGAAAAAATCTTACGAAAGATAGAAGAAAAGGCTTCTCCTCTTGTAGTCGCAATTTTCACTATCAAGGCTATTATTACTGGCAAGATTAAAAACCATTTAAAACTTTTTGTTTTAACCTGCTCCCGGAATTCACGCAGAAATATCGCTTTTAACTGACGCATTTTATGAATATCTCTTCAAGTGACGGTTCAACAACTTCAAATTTCCTTAAACTATTATTTTTAGCCAGTTTAAGCAAAACATCATTTATATTAAAGTTTTCGTTTATGTCAATCAAATAACCCGAATTTCTCTTTTGATAAGAGTTTATGAAATTAAAATTTGAAAAATCTATTTCATTTTCCAGTTCCACATAAATTTTGTTTGTGCGATAATTTCTTTTGATTTCTTTTAATTTTCCCTTTAAAACTGCTTTACCTTTATTTATCAGACAAATTTCATCACAGAGTTTTTCCGCTTGGTCCATCCAGTGAGTCGAAATTAGTATCGTTTTTTCTCTCCTTAAATCGTTTATTATTTCTCTCAGACGCACAACAGAGAGGGGGTCAAGTCCCGAGAATGGCTCATCAAGTATTATAAAATCAGGGTCATGCATTAATGTAACTACAAGCTGTAAACGCTGTGCAAGTCCTTTTGATAACTCTTTTACTGCCATCTTCTCATACTCCTTTAACTCCATTATTTCAAGCCATTTTTCAGCATTACTGCGAACTTTTCGAGGCTCATCGAACATCATGGAAAAGAAGTTTATTATCTCATAAACTTTCATCTTGGGATAAAGTCCTCTTTCTTCAGGCAGATAACCAGCGGTTTTAAAGCCCCTTTTTATTTCTCCAGAATCCGGCATGAATATCCCCAGTATCATTCTTAAAGTTGTTGTTTTACCCGAGCCATTAGGTCCAAGCAAACCAAAACATGTATTTTTCGGTATGGAAAAACTCAAACCATCAACTGCCTTAATGTCATTAAAATATTTTTTCACATTTTTTAACTCTACGACAAATTCCATAAGTAGTCAATGAGCTTCTGCAAACTGAAACTTAAAAGCACAACATATTTATCACCGGCACCACAATACAGTAAAATTTTGTCACCTATCTGGACATAGCCTACGGGAAAATTAACACAAGGAACATCCACTTCAAAGCCATCTCCGCCAAATAATTCGTAGGGTTTGTGCGCGATATAAATCGGATATTTCGTCCTTTTTATCACTTTTTGGGGATTTTCAGGATCGAGTAAAGCAGCACAGATAGAATAACCTCTTTTTATTCTTTCTTTAATTCCATAAATTTCACATAATTCCTCTGGATATTCACCAACTGCGTGATAAATGAATAAAAATCCTTTTTCGGTTTCTATTACAGGAACACCTGCTCCTACTTTCTCATGTTCATGAGGAAATTCACCTGCTTTTATCAGCAAACTTTTTTCTCTTTCTTCAAAAATTTTTTGATACAATTTTGAATATTTCTCCGGATTCAAAAGTTGTTCAATTCCCTCTTCGAGTACACAAAGATGAATATTCGGATGGAATCTAAAAAACATTAAAAGTTTGCCATTGACTTCACGATGAAAAGGAAAAGCATTCCTTGAATCGAATTCTTTTATTATCCCGTGATATTTTATCTCCTTGAAATCCCTTGTTGTGTAAATAGCAACTCTATCGCCACCCGAACCTTTAAAGGGAGGAATCAGTTTACCACATCCACAAAGCAAATAGAAATCTTTAAATTTTACAATCCTTATATCTTCAATCCCATACTTAAAATCTTTTTCTTCACTCTTTATCACGACATTATCATACCTTTTGAAATTTTTGCCATCTTCGCTATAAAGCACCCATACCTGTGAGATATAATTTTCCATTATCCATCTTTCGACTCCCAATTTTTCGTCAAATACTTTTTTCTTTTGATATCCCCAGTGTACTCTTGGCAACAGCATTACTTTATTTTCAAAGAGTGAGGCACCTGGATTAAAAACCGCTCCTTCTATCCCGAGATGCTCATCTTTTACAACGGGATTGCCTCCAAAATGAGAAAGAATAAAAATTTTTGTACCGTCTCTTAACTTCTCAATCCGTCCTTCACCCAAACTTCTTGCAAAACTTTGTAACATTTCCCCTCCTGTTATTATTTTTTATTTATCTTACAAATTTGTCAATTAAAATGTTGCCAAAATTATAACTCGATTATTATATCTGATGATTATAAACGAACTTTATAAGATTGCCTACAGGAATAAAATTCCGGTGAAAGCAACTTTTGAATTAACTTATGATTGCAACCTTCATTGTAAACATTGTTATGTTGTAAGGAGAAAAGGTAAAAAATTGACATTAGAAGAATGGTTTAAATTAATAGAAAAATTGCGAAAATTAGGCACTTTAAGTGTTACTTTAACTGGAGGTGAACCTTTACTTTATACAGATTTTTTCGAAATTGCACGAAAATTAAGAGAAGAAAAAATGGCAATTTATGTGATAACAAACGGAACATTGATAGATGAAAAAATCGTTGAAAAATTAAAAGAAATTCATCCAGTGGAAATTGGAATCAGCATTTACGGTTTTAAAGAAAAAACCCATGAAAAAATAACTGGTGTAAAGGGCTCACACCGTAGAACAATGGAAGCGATAAAATTGTTGAAAGAAAATAATTTTAATATCACACTTAAAATCATAATTACAAAATATAACATAGATGAGATTGAAAACTTAATTTTATTTGCAAAGGATTTGAAGATAAATTATCAGGTTGATGCACTTATAACCCCAAAAGATAATGGTGATAACTCACCTTTACAATACAGAGCATCGCAAAAGGCTATAATAAAGTTAGCGCAACAGAATGAAGAAATTTTAAGAAGATGCAGTAATAAATTTGAAGACAATGAAAACTTATTATGCGGTGCAGGTATCACCACGCTCACAATAACACCCTTCGGTGAAATAAAACCCTGTATACAAATGCCTCTAATTTGTGGAAATATAAGAGATACTGAAATCGAAGAAATCTGGGAAAACTCTAAAGAATTAAATATGTTAAGAAACATAAGAGCAGAAGATTTAAAAGATTGCTTAAAATGTGAGTTAAGACCTTATTGTAATAGATGTCCCGGTCTTGCACTTATAGAATCGGGAGATTTAAGGGGAAAAGCTTTAAGCTCATGCTGGATGGCAGAAATAAGCAAAAAATTGCAGAGTTAATAAAAAATCTTAAAAGAATTACCATTGAAGTTAAGGGCAGGTCAATGTCCCCTTTAATAAGCGATGGTGATAAAGTGGAAATCGAAAAAACACGAATTTTTCCGGGAGACATCATCCTTTATCAAAAGAATGGAGATTTAATTTTGCACAGGTATTATTTTAGAATCAAAGATTATGCAATATGCTGTGGTGATAATTCCTGCAGAATTGAGAAAATTAAGTTTAAAGACATTCTTGGAAAAGTGACAAAGGTTAACGGCAAAGTATTACAGGAAAGATTCATTGTTAAAGTATTACTTTATATTAAAGTATTACTTAAGGTATGGATAAAGTTTTAGTTCATATGTGCTGTGCACCCTGTGCTACATGGGTTTGTGAAAAAATGAGAAAAGAAGGATTTGAACCTATATTTTTCTTCTATAACCCAAATATTTTTCCAAAAGAAGAATATGATAGAAGGTTAGAAAATGCTTTAAAACTTTCAAAGATAATGGATTTTGAACTAATTGTGGGAGAATGGGATAACGAGGAATGGGATAATAAGATAAGGGGATATGAAAAAGAGCCTGAAGGAGGCAAAAGATGCAAAATATGTTTTGAAATAAGGTTGCGAAAAACAGCGGAAAAATGTAAAGAACTGGGTATTAAAAAATTTACAACTACTTTAACGATAAGTCCCCATAAAAATGCTAAAGTGATTTTTGAAGTGGGGGAGAGGATTGCAAAAGAATATTCCCTTTCTTTTTTATCTTATGACTTTAAAAAAGAAGATGGATTTAAAAAATCCGTTGAGTTAAGTAAAAAATTTTCATTATACAGGCAAAGGTATTGTGGATGCAAATATAGTATGAGATGAGATGGGTTTTAAAACCTGTACCCCGGCGTGAAGAGATAAAGAAAATAAGCCAAGAATTGAGTTTACCTTTAGAAATTGCAAAAATTTTATTGAAAAGAGGTTTTAAGTCAGCTGAAGAAATTTATAATTTTTTGAATCCTTCTTTGAAACAGATGCATAATCCTTATATATTTCCTGACATGAAAAAAGCGTCTCGGCGAATAGTGGAGGCAGTAAAGCGCGGTGAGAAGATTGTTATTTACGGTGACTATGACACAGACGGTGTAACGGGAGCATCTCTTCTTTATCTCGGGATCGAGCAATTAGGCGTGAAATCTTATTGTGTAGTGCCGCATCGCCTTTCAGAAGGCTACGGCTTTAAATTCTCAAAAATTAAGTCAAAGATTTCTTCTTATGTAAACCTTATAATAACTGTGGATTGTGGGGTGAGGGATGTGGGGGAGGTGGAAAAGGCGAGGGAAGAGGGAGTCGATGTGATAATAACCGACCATCATGAACCTGGAGATACATTGCCACCCGCTTATGCCATTATAAATCCCAAAACATGTGATTATCCTTTTAAGGAACTCGCTGGATGTGGTGTCGCTTTCAAATTGCTTCAAGCTGTTTACAAAGAAGCGGGTTTCGATGAAAAAAATCTTTATAAACTTCTGGACCTCGTTAGCATAGGTACAATTGCAGATGTATGTCCACTTATTGATGAAAACCGTCTTTTTGCGAAATTCGGATTAAAACAAATTGAGTGCAGTGAAAATTTGGGTATCCGTAAGTTGCTTGAAGTCACTTCTTTATCCGGTAGAACTCTTGATACTTTCTATGTTTCTTATGTTCTTGCACCTCGTATTAATGCCCTTGGAAGACTCGATGATGCTATTGATGCTGTGCGTCTCTTTTGCACAAAAAAGGAAGAGCGTGCAAAAGCGATAGCTGATAGATTGAATAAAGAAAATGAAAAGCGACAGAAAATACAAGAGGCTATTATGAACGATTTCAGGAAGAAGTTATTACACGAGGAACTTGCTTCTGAGAAGATAATAATTGCTGATAGTGATAAGTGGCATCCCGGTGTGATAGGCATTGTTGCAGGTAAGCTTTGTGAAGAATTTTACCGTCCGGTTGTGCTCTGCTCCTTTGAGGGTGATGTAGGTAGGGCTTCCTGCAGGAGCACTCCTGATTATAACATCATGCGTGCACTTTCTCGCTTTCGTCCGCTCTTCCTGAGCTTCGGCGGACACACAAGGGCAGCCGGTTTTACCATTGATAGAAAAAACTTTAACATTATTAAAGTAAAACTTAAGGAATATGTAGAAAAAACTTTAAGTGAAAGAGACTTGGAGCCAAAATTATATGTCGACCTTGAAACCGACTTTTCGATTTTCACAGACAAATTTATAGAAATTCTCGATAAAATGAGACCTTTTGGAGAAGGTAATGAAGCTCCTTTGTTTTTAACAAAATGTGTTGAAGTTATTAGTTATCCTGAGAGAATTCAAGGAGGCGTCAAATTCAGTGTAAAAGACAGACAGGGTGTTGTTAAGAGATGTATCGCGAAAGGTTTAGGGGACGCAGTTTATTTAATTCGCAGGGGCTCTGTAATAAACATCGTTTACGAAGTAAGAGGAAATTATTTAATCTTAAAGGATTTCGATTTTCTCGGATTTAGTTAAAATTTCTGGACCTTCTTTTCTTACAACCACCATATCTTCTATTCTTACCCCGCCCTTTCCCGGAATGTAAATCCCTGGTTCTATTGTAATCACCATATTTTCTTTAAGTTCTCCTTTGCCAAGCCATGATACTCTCGGAGCTTCGTGCACCTGAAGACCTATACCGTGTCCCAACGAATGACCAAAATATTTCCCGAATCCCTCTTTCTTTATAAAATCCCTCGCTATTTTATCGAGTTCACGCACCTTTATACCGGGTTTAACTGCTTCGATTGCTCTCTCCTGAGCTTCTTTTACGATTTTATAAATTTTTTTCATCTCTTGAGAAGGCTCTCCAACCGCAAATGTTCTTGTCATGTCAGAGCAATATCCTTTGTATTGTGCTCCCATATCAATCGTTATCATATCTCCTTCTTTTATTTTATAATCGCCTGAAATGGCATGGGGGAGAGCTCCATTCTCACCTGCAGCTACTATGACTTCAAAAGACGCTCTTCTGGCACCTTTCTTTTTTAATTGATAATCTATCTCAATTGCAATCTCTCTTTCTGTGATTCCGGGTTTTATCATCTTTTGTATTTCCCCAAAAACTTCATCCGATATTTCTGCAGCTTTTTTTATTAATTTTATTTCTTCTTCTGATTTTGTTAATCGCAATGTCTCAACTTTTCCTGTTACAGGTATTAATCTTTTTCTCTTTTTCTTCAATAGTTTCTGCAAATGCATAAATTCCGCATACGAAATTGAAGATTCTATACCTATATTTTTAAGATGTTTAAAGGGAGCAGTTTTTATCATTCCGATATTCAATTTTCCTTTCAATATTATAACATCGTCGCAAACTGCATTTTTTGCTGGTTCCTTATCTATAAAGCCTGTGTAAAGAAGGGTTTGTGTTGGCGTTATTAAGAGATATCCTGCTCCTTCGAATCCCGTTAGATAATAAACATTTATCGGGTTCATGATTATAAGTGCATCTATTTTTTTCATCATTTTTCTCAGTTTTTCCTGTCTTTCTTTAAATTCTGATTGTGGTAGATTCAAACACTGGTCCATCTTTGCACACATAATAATAACCTCCCTTTTCTGCTTTTACTGCGCAACCTTTACATGCACCTATCCCGCAACCCATCCTTCTTTCAAGGGAAAGATAACATTTTATTTTTCTTTCTTCACAATATTTCTTAATTTTTTTCAACATCTCAATTGGTCCACATGCTATTACTTTTGATTTTTTGCTTATTTCTTCTAAAAAGTCAGTTATTATACCTCTTTCTCCAAGAGAACCATCCTCCGTGCATACAAATACCTTTCCATAATCTTTGCATTTTTCAATAACAGGATAAAGTTCATACGATTTGCATCCCACTAAAAATTTTATTTCTCCTTTTATAAATTTTGCGAGAAAAAGCAGAGGTGCTATACCCATTCCGCCAGCTATAAGCGTATAGTTGCCGGGAGAAGGGAGAAAAGGCTTACCAAGAGGTCCCACAACATCTAAATAATCACCCTGTTTTTTTCGCGAAAGTAACTCTGTTCCCTTTCCTCTTACCTTGTAAAGTATTTCTAAGTAATGAAGATAAGCATTGTGAACACTGAAAGGTCTTCGCAAGAGGGGTGTATCTTCTTCTCTTATTTTGAACATGAAGAACTGGAAGGGATAAACTTCTCCTTTTAAACCTTCTAATCTCATCAAATAAATATTTTTTCCTATATTTTCATTTGATATTATTCTCATTTTTTTCCAATCTCTCGATTGCGCATCTTGCTGCTTTTGCGTAATCTGTTTGCGGAAACATTTCACATAGTTTTGTATAACTTTCTAGTGCTTTTGCGGTATCTGCTTTGTATTTTTCATAAATCCATGCGATACAGAATAAAGCCTTTGGAGCGTATTCTGATTCGGGAAACTCATTTAATACCTTTGAGTAATAATAAATAGCACTATCGAGTTGATTAAATTCCATCCAGAATATTTCTCCCAGTATAAAAGTAGATTTTGCCGTTATAAGTGTATCTTTACGGTATTCCAGATATCTTTTAAGTCTCGAAAATCTCAATATCGCTTCTTTACTGAATTTAGTATTTTTTGGGACTTTCTGATAGTATTTACAGGCTTCTTCGAATTTTTTATTCTGTTCGTATATTTTTCCGAGCAAGAAGTAAGCTTCGGGTATTTTACTTATTTCAAGGTGATGTATAGCGCTATCCGTTAAACCCATTGCATTGTAGCTGATTGCCATACGATAATGGATTTTTGGTAGAAGTTTTTTATCCTTTAAAGATTTTAAAAGTTTTTTGAAGTATTTAATCGCCTTTTCATTTTCTCCTAGGTTTTGCAAATCTGTTGCGATACTGAAAAGAAGTGAATCGGATTTTTGTTTCTTATAAATTCTCTTTTTATAGTTCAATGCGAGTTCGAAATTTTGCAGAGAATCCGCTGCCTTAGCCATCAGTAGCATTATCTCTAATCTAAAAGGGTTCTTTTTGCAGGTTAAGTAAGATTTCCCAAGATTAAGTACTTCTTCATAATTCTTCAATTTGAAATGAAGATTAAGCAGTCTTATATAGATTAGTTTCTTTGTGTATCCTTTAGCTTCTTTGAGTGCTTTCTGTATGTAATAGATTGCGTCATCGAATTCGCCTTTTTCGATTTTCACCTCGCTTAAACCGATGAGCACTTTTAATTTGAGAGGATGATCGGGGTATAGAGATAAAAATTCGAAATATTTTTTTTCGGCTTCTCTATATTTTTTGAGGTGGAAGGATGATTTTGCTATGAGATAGATAGCTTCGGGCACATATTTAGATTTTGAATGATATTTTATTATTCTTTCGCAATTTTCGATGCATTTTTTGTAATCGCCTTTTTTATAATATTCTCGAGCCATATACATTGTGTTGAAATAAGCCTTTACATCGGCGAGCCTGAAACACCCACCCAATATAATAAGTAAGTTTACATAAGAGACCTTATTGGACATTGGTAGAAATGAGGGAGAGTCGCCTTTTTGCGAGCTCCGCTACAGGTGTGCCCGGGAACCTCTTTTTGACTTTCTCATAGTATTCTTTTGCTTCTAAAATTTTGCCTTCCTGAAGATAACAATCTGCTATGCCGAGTAACGCACCCTGACAAAAAATTTCATCTTTCGTCTTTTTCAATACTTTTTCAAATGATTCTCTGGCTTCTTCAAATTTCCCGAGATAATAGTAACAGTTCGCAAGATAATAAAGAGCCCTTGCACCAACCCTTGTCCCTCCATAACTCTTTGTAATTTCTTTGAAAGATTCCAAAGCCCTTTGAATATTTCCAGCAGTGTAGTCAGAAAGTGCATTGTAAAATAGCCTCTTAGCCACGAGCTCTTTCTCAAAATTCGTTTTCTTTATGTAACCCGCAACCGCACATATTACAATTAGCCCAGCAATTCCAATAAACACATAATTTCTGTATTTCGTTAATTTATAGAAAAATCTCTGCACATTCTGAATAAAAATATCTGTTTTTGGAACTTTCCTCGCCATCCTTTATTATAATCGAATAAATATTTTGTCAACAAAATATCTTGACTTTTTGAAATTTTGATTAGATTAAGTGCTATGAAAGGAAGAAAATTATTTAATCTTATATTCTTGCTTCTGGCGATTTATTTTCTTGTATTCAGTAAATATGGCTTAATAAGGCTTTTGAAATTGCATTCCGAAATAAATCACTGGAAAAGGGAAATCATCATCCTCGATGCTTCCAGAATTTTATTAACCAGTGAAATAAGGAGATTAAAGACCTCTCTTTCCTATTTAAGATTGATATTAAGGGAAAGATATGGGATTGAGCGCTAAAATAGCGGTATATCCCGGGACTTTTGACCCCATAACCAACGGTCATGTAGATGTCGTTAAAAGGGCTTTAAAAATTTTTGATAAAGTCATCATTTTAGTTGCTGAAAGAAAAGAAAAAAATCCATTTTTCTCGCTTCAAGAAAGGGTAGAAATTGTTAAAGAAATTTTTAAAGAAGAAAAAAGGGTTGAAGTCGATGTATTACAGGGCTTGCTTGTAGATTATCTGCGTTCTCATGGTTTAAATACGGTAATAAGGGGCTTGAGAGCTGTTTCGGATTTTGAATTTGAATTTCAAATGGCTATGGCAAATAGAAGGATGTTTCCTGATTTTGAAGTGATATTTTTTATGCCCTGTGAGAAATATTCTTTTTTAAGTTCAAGTTTAGTGCGTGAACTTGCGCGCCTCGGTGGAGACATCTCGAGTTTTGTTCCGGAAATTGTTCGGAAAAAAATGAAGGAGAAACTAAATGAAATGGGTTGATTTACATATTCATACAACCTTTTCTGATGGCACCCTTTCTCCCACCCAGTCACTTCTTCGTGCGAAAGAACATGGCATTGTGGTTGCTGCAATCGCTGACCACGATTCAATCGATGGTATAGATGAAGCACTCAAAGCTGGAAAAAATCTGGGAATTAAAGTAATACCTGCTGTCGAAGTATCTGCAAGTATTAATAGACAAAGCATCCATATTTTAGGATATAACATAAATTACCATGATTCTGCCATTAATGATTTACTTTGTGAGATAAGAAAAAGTAGAATCGAAAGAGCGAAGAAAATAATTGAAAAACTAAACGAACATGGTGTCAAAATAAAATTTGAGGATGTTTTAAAATATGCAAAGCCACATGTACTTGGCCGTCCTCATATTGCAGAGACACTTGTTGAACTTGGTGTTGTAAAAGAGCGTCTCGAAGCTTTCAAACTTTATCTGGGTGAAGATAGACCGTGTTTTGTTCCCAAGATTGTCCCAGAACCTAAAGACATTGTGAGAGCGATAAAAGACGCAGGTGGTATACCTGTGCTTGCTCATCCCTGTAAACTTGATAATAAAAATTTGATTTATGAAGTGATTAATGCGAAAGTACAGGGTCTTGAAGTGTGGCATCCCTTTCATGATGATAAAGATGTTGAATTTTTGAAGGGATTATGCAAGAAATATAACCTGTTAATGACAGGGGGCTCGGATAGTCATGGAGATGTACCAAAATATCCTCAAATAGGTAAATTTAAAGTGCGATACGAAGATGTTGAGGAATTTTTAAAATTCGCTGGCTATGAAGTTGAAGATTGATTGTGTTCCCTGTTTATTTCGACAGGCATTGACAACCACAAAGAAAGCAACGAATTCCCTTGAAATACAACGAAAAGTTTTGATGGATGTAGCAAATTTACTCCCCACTCTCATGAGTTTACCAACCCCTACACACGCAGGTAGAATTGTACATAATTTACCGAAAAAATATACAAAAGTTTATGACCCTTATAAAAAAGATAAAGAAAAACACATTGAAATTGCCAAAAAATTATATTGTGAACTAAAAAAGGATGTGGAAAAATCCTCAGATCCTTTATCATGTGCTATAAAAATAGCAGTAGCGGGGAATGTCATTGATTTCGGAAGAGGTGAAGAATTCGACCCCCTCAAAGATGTTGAAGAAACTTTAAATTGTGAATTTAAAGTATTTGATTATGAGGAGTTTAAGAAATGCTTAAACAATGTTAAAGTAATACTTTATCTCGGAGATAATGCCGGTGAGACTGTTTTTGATAGGGTTTTGATTGAAGAATTAAATCGTCTTGATAAAAAGGTTTTATATGTTGTGAAAGGGGTGCCTGTCTTGAATGATGCTACCTATGATGATGCTGTGAAATCCGGCTTAAATGAAGTTTGTGAAATCATAAACTCAGGATGCGATGCACCGGGTATTCTGCTGGAATATTGCTCTGATTCCTTTAAAGAATTATTTTTCTCATCACAATTGATAATAAGTAAAGGGCAAGGAAATTTCGAGGCTCTTTCTGAAGTTAAAGCACCTGTTTTCTTTTTATTTAAAGTGAAATGCCAGCCAGTAGCTGATGAAACTAATTTACCTTTAAACTCACTTGTTTTTAAAAAATCTGATAATTTTTCTATTTAAAAAATTATACAAACAGCTATTGCAAATTCTCTTTCGTGTGAAATACTTATCTCTATATGCCTCTCCCCTAATTTTTCTCTTGGTATTCCATAAAGGTTTACTTCTGGTGGTTTATGTCCTGTATCCAGAATTTCCACATCGCGCCATCTGATACCAATTGCTTTGCCTGTGCCAAGTGCTTTAAGTACTGCTTCTTTTGCTGCAAAACGCCCGGCAAGCGATTCAATAAAATACCCCTTTTTACTGCATTGTTCTATTTCTTTTTCCGTATATACCCTTTTTAAAAATTTATCTCCATATTTTTCTAAAAGCTGTCGGATACGAGACACTTTTACAATGTCTATTCCTATTTTCAATTTAAATTTCTTTTTCGATTTCTGTAATTATATCTTCAATTATTTCGAGTGCCTTTTGTGCTTCCTCTTTTGTGATGCTCAATGGCGGTGATATTCTCATCGCGCTTTTACCACATCCTTCCATTATAAGCCCTCTCTTGAATGCCATTCCCATGAACACTTCTTTTATGTTTTTGCCATCTTTTGTCACTTGCGGTGGGAAAGGTTCTTTTGTTTCTTTATCCTTAACCAGCTCAAACCCTATCATAAGTCCCAATCCTCTAACATCTCCGATTATTCTATGATTTTCCTGCATCTTTTTTAGCTCTGATATAATAAAATCTCCAACTTCTTTTGCATTTTTCATGAATTCTTTTTCAATAAGTTCTATTGTAACGAGTGCTGCTGCGCATGCAACTGGATTTCCTCCAAAAGTGTTACCATGTGATGCATAAGCCCATGCATTTTTATCAACCGATGGGTCCATAAATTTTGCCTTTGCTATTACTGCTGCCATGGGTATGCCCGAAGCAATACCTTTCGCAATACAGATAGCATCAGGAACAATACCAAAATGCTCTACTGCCCACCATTTGCCTGTTCTACCCAAACCGCACTGTATTTCATCGGCAATGAGAATTATTCCAAATTCATCGCAAATTCCTCTTAACAGTTTTAAAAATTCAGGAGGAGGCACTATGTATCCTCCTTCACCCTGTATCGGCTCTACGAAAATTGCTGCTACTTCATAAGGGTCTACCAATCTTTCGAAAATTTCGTCTGTCAAAAATCTAACACAAGGTAACATTTTGACGCCATAGCGCTCGGGTTCTCCCTCTTTACATTCTGGATATTTTTTATCAAGGGGGCATCTATAGCAATAAGGGTAAAGAGTGTGATAAACTTCTGGAATAAGTGGTCCGAAACCTGCTCTCTGCACCTTTTTACTTCCACTCAGTGTCATACCTGCATAGGTTCTTCCATGAAAAGCACCAAAAAATGAGATAACTTTCGGTCTTTTCGTATAATATTTTGCCATTTTCATTGTAGCTTCAAGGCATTCTGCCCCTGTATTGGGATAAAAAACTTTTTTGGGTTCATTTCCCGGAGTAATCTCCACCAATTTTTCAGCGAGTTTTATCTGTGCTTCATGATAAAAATCGCAAGCCCCTACATGTAATACTTCCTCTGCCTGTTCCTGTATCGCGCGCACAACAGCAGGATGACAGTGACCAGTGGATGCAACACAGAAATTAGCACATAAATCCAAATATTTTTTCCCTGTAATATCTTCAATCCAGCATCCTTTTGCGCGCTTTACAACAAGAGGAATTTCAGGTGTCTTCGTGTGAGCACCGTACATCACTTTCCTGTCTCTTTCGATAATTTTCCTGACTTCTTCAGGAATTTCTGGCGATTGATATTTTATCATCCTCCCCCCTATTTTCCCACAATTTAATTAAAATATTACTTTGTCAATTCAAAAATGGTTGACATTGCTATATAAAGATTAAATTTTATTGTGAGCGTTAAAGAAAATATCGAAAAACTTCGAGAACGCATTGACAGAGTTTGTAAAAAATGCGGTAGAAATCCCGAAGAAATCATAATTGTCGGAGCTACAAAAACTGTTCCTCCTGAAAAAATTCTGGAAGCTATAGATTGTGGCATTAAAATAATCGGTGAAAATAGGGTTCAAGAGGCATTGCAAAAATATGAAATCATCGGAGACAAAGTTGAATGGCATATGATTGGTCATCTTCAAAGAAATAAAGTCAAAAAAGCGCTTCAAATTTTTAAATGTATACAATCGCTTGATAGCTTGAGACTGGCTGAAGAGATTCAAAAGCGTGCCACACAGCCTATCGATGTTTTAGTAGAAGTAAACACATCTTTTGAGCCAACAAAGTTTGGTTTGCATCCCGATGAGGTAATCGATTTTGTTAAAAAAGTTTCTGAATTTGACAGGATAAGGATAAAGGGTTTGATGACAATAGGACCTTTGGGGCGTGAGCCCCGTGATAGTTTTAGAACTCTTCGAAAATTATTTGACAAAATTGATAGTTTGAATATAATTGGAGTAGAGATGAAATTTTTATCGATGGGGATGACCGATGATTTTGAAATAGCAATTGAAGAAGGTTCAAATATGATAAGAATAGGCAGGGCAATTTTTGGTGAGAGGAGGTGATATGGCTATAACGCCAGCAGAAATTAGAAATTTAAAATTTAAAAAGAAAGCCAGAGGATATGACCCGAAAGAAGTACATAAATGGCTCGAATTAATCGCCGATGAATTCGAAAAATTAATGCTACAAAATAAAGAATACGAAGAAAAAGTAAAAACTTATGAAGAGATGGAAGATTTATTAAAGGAAACAATTTTATCTGCAAAAGAATCTATGGAGAAATTAAAAAGGACAGCGGAGAAGCAGGCACAGGAAATAATTGATAAGGCAAAAATAGAGGCGGATAAGATAATAAAGGAGGCATATTTGAAGCGTGCGGAAATCGAAAAAGATTGCGAAGTTTTGAAAGCTTACAGGGATAGTTTTTTGCATAAAATAAAAGCAATACTCGAAGCATTGACAGAAGTTGTTGATAAAATGTTGAAGGGAGTGGAGATTACACCGGAAGAATATGAGAAAGTTGGCATATATCAGTTTGAGAAAGTAGAAAAAGAAGGTAGCGAAGAGAAAGAAAATGAGCAAAAGGTTGAGTAAAGATGCTCTGGATTTGGCAGGCGAATTTGCTGTTGCATCAGAACTTTTATTGAGAGGATATAGTGTTTCAATAACAATGGGAAAATATAAGCAGACGGATATTTTTGTTGAAAAAGACGGTAAAGTCATAAAGGTGCAGGTTAAAGCAAAACAGGGGAAAGTCTGGCGAGGTATTAGAGGGATTAAAGGGAAAAATACTCTCTTAATTTTTGTTGATTTTGAAAATGGAAAACGCGACTTTTACATACTTGATGAAAAAGACTGGCAATATCTTCTAAGGGAACATTATATTTTCAGGAAGGAAAAAGGCTGGATATTGTTGAAAGAAGGTCATATTCCCGTGGCAAAAGATGGCTATGAAGGTTTAGTTTTGTCTCCTGCAGATGTAAGGATTCATAAAAACATGTGGAAGAAGATAGATTTTTTAGCTGGTGATGTAAAGCCCGCAGGCAGGATAGGTAAAATGCGACCTCTTGAATTTTTAAGAACTATAAAAGAAATATAATATGGGTGTAAGATGAAGAATGGAGGTAAAAATGAGTGATACAAAGCAAAAAGTAGAGGAAGCAGTTGCCAAAATAAGGGAAAAGACAGCTTTTGAGCCGGAAATTGCAATCATTCTGGGTACGGGACTCGGTAAACTCGTTGAGAGCATTCAGAAGGAGATTGTTATACCTTATGAAGAAATACCGCATTTCCCGAAGGCAACGGTGTTAAGTCACGAAGGCAGACTGATTTTTGGCTATCTGTCGGGTAAAAAAATCGTAGCAATGCAGGGACGCTTCCATTATTACGAGGGATATTCTGCAAAGGAAATAACTTTCCCTGTCAGGGTTATGAAATATCTTGGTGCCAAAATATTAATCGTTTCAAACGCTGCAGGAGGGTTAAATCCCCTTTTCAAACGCGGTGATGTAATGATAATAGTTGACCATATAAATCTACAACCAGATAATCCTTTGAGAGGAGAACCTGATGGAGTTTTTGGACCGCGTTTCGTTGACATGTATAACTGTTATGATAAAGAGTTAGTAAAATTACTTGAAGAAACTGCTCTTGAGGAGAAAATCCCTGTTAAAAAGGGAGTGTATGTAGCTGTGCAGGGACCGAATTTTGAGACAGCAGCTGAATATCGCTTTTTACGAGCAATAGGTGCAGATGCCGTAGGTATGTCAACAGTACCCGAAGTAATCGTCGCTCGCCAGATGGGAATGAAAGTAATGGGAATTTCGATAATTACAGATATGGGATTACCAGATGCACTTGAGCCTGTTTCCCACGAAGTAGTTATAGAAGCAGCAGAAAAAGCAGAACCACTTATGACACGCCTGATTGAAAAAGCAGTTGCTAAATTATGATGCGAAAAATAAATTTAATTCTGATATTATTTCTAATATCCGCATGCCACAGAAAAGTCAAAAGAATAGAAATGAGCTATGAGGACAAATTCGAACTTGGTTGCAGTTATTTTAAAGAAAAGAAATACAAAAAGGCAGCGAAAATATTTGAAGAACTTATTTATGAATCTGCCGGTAAATCACAAATGGATGTTGTAGAATATTATCTTGCGAAATCTTATTTTATGATGAAACAATACAAAAAAGCATCCTCTGAATATGAATTTTTTCTGGAACATTTTTCAAGAAGCAAATATGCTGATGACGCCGAATTTGAGCTCGCTGTATGTTATTACAAAATGTCACCAAATGTCAATCTCGACCAGTCTTTAACAAAGAAAGCATTGAGAATGTTTGAAAAATTCATAGAAAAATATCCAGAAAGTAAATATGTGGAAGATGCAAAGAAATACAGGATAAAATGCATCAACAAACTTGCGAAAAAAGAAATTATAACAGCAAAATTCTATATGAAGCAGAAAAAATGGAAAGCAGCGGAAATCTATCTCGAAAGCGTAAAAAGAGAATTCCCGGAGAGCACACTCATACCGGAAGTCGAAAAATTATTGGCAATCTGTAAAAAACATGGAAGTTAAATTTCAGACAATTTTGCAGGAAATTGATATGGGAAAAATTCGTCCATCCTATCTCCTTATGGGTGAAAATTACTCTTTGATTCAATTTTTGATAAAAGAAATTGAAAACAAATTGAGAACATTAAAGAAAGTGCATAAAACAATAGTTTATTGTGATGAAAAAATAGAAGTGGATAAGTTTACCCAAACTTTAAAAAGTATTCCGATGGGTGCTGATTGTCATCTGATAATTTTGCGCGAGTTTCACAAACTTTCGGAAAATTTAATCAAAATTGTGGCTGAGCAATTAAAAAAGCCATTAAAAGGGATAATTTTGATATTAACTGCGTTCATTAATCCGCGTAAGAATTTAACGATAGAGGGCGATAAAATGCTATTTTGCAAATGCTGGGACTTGCGATTGAATGAAGCAATGGAAATTATGCGCAGAATCGCCAAAAAAAAGAGAATCTCAATAGATAATACTACGATGAAAAAACTCATAGAAATCGTTGGAACAGATATCGGAATGATTGAATCAACCCTCGATATATTGCGCTTGCATTTTTATCCCGATAGAAAAATCCAGATTAAAGACTGGGAGAATGTGCCACTTTTTGAAGGAACAAAAAGCTTATTTGCATTGGCAGAATCCTTGAAAAAAGGGGACTTTGAACAATCCTTTAAAATAGTGCATAATCTTCATGAAAGCGGTAAAAAGGCAGAGGAGATTACTATAAAAGTTAAAAGATGGTATCTCGATGGCTTAAATTATTTGCTTGGTAAACAAGAGCCTTCATGGTTTGGACGAACACTTACAGAAGGAATGATGCTGAAAGATTTATTAAATGTCATTTGCATGCTTTATGATATGGAAAAAGAAATAAGAACAGGCTCTCAATCTTACATCGCTTTCTTAAAATTTCTGGATAAACAAAGTAAAAGGAGGAGCTATGCGTAGAATAGTCATTTTAGTTGCGTTAATGTTGTTTGGAGACGCTTACTGCTATGAAGCGATCAGAGGAAGATTGTGGCTAAATCGACTTACTGACTTCAGATTTCTCTATACAGGATTATACGATAGCTGCGATTACAGGAGTAATATGCAAAATCTGGAGGCTGAATTTTTACTCGGCTTAAACTATGAGCAAATAGTTTTTGGTACCAAATATAGCTGGATGAGAGGAAAAAAAGCCAGTCCTCTACCACCCAAAAGCACCTTATGGCTATCCATAGGCTCTTTGCGATTTCCAGGTTTAACCTCTGCGAAAATGGATATAGCTTACTCTAACTGGTGTAAGGGAGGTTTACTGCACACAGAAGTAGGCTATCCTTCAGGTGACCTTAAAAACGAATTCGGATACTTTAATCTCGATGTCGATAGGCTCGGCAAAACCCATTTATTTATCCTTGGTTTATCCTATGATTATTTTTATCAACTCGGATACTCTTTATCCATAGGAGGTAAAATAGGCTACAGAATATGTGAAAATGAAAAGAATAAGCCTTTTGGCATTTTACACTTCGGTGTAAAATCAAAACTAATGACCCAGCCATTAAGAATTTATCAATATACGACTCTTGAAATTTTAAAATCTCCTTCAGGCGACTTTTTCACAAAATTAAATATAGACCTTGATTTCTCTGGTTTTCTGATGCTTAAGATGAAAAATTTAAAAGAAAGGAGATTAAGAATGGGCTTCGCCAATGCCGTAAATTCCGACTATTATTATCCGCGTGCAGGGATAGCTTTAAGCTGGTTCATAATCCACAGAATTGAAAAAGTAGTGGTAGAAACAGCAGTAGTAGTAAAAGAAAAACCGGTTTATATCAGACCAAAACCAAAGCCAAAACCCAAGCCAAAACATAAGAAAAAGAAAATAGAAAAAATCGATTTAACCGAACTAAAAATAAGATTAAAAGATTATGAAAATTCAAAGAAACCCGATGACCTTCAGAAATTCTGCGAAACTCTGGGAAGATATTACGAAAAATATCCAAAGAACAAAGAAATAAATAAATTTCTGGGCTATTTCTTGCCACAAAGAATGAATTTAGCAGATAGTTTGCATACCGAGGCAGTTAGAGCTTATGCTAAGGATGAATTTAAAGAAGCAATACAGCTATGGGACAGGGTAATTGAAATCATAGGAAAAGATGGATGCCTGATACACCCCGATAGCACACAATACTTTGAGAAAGCCAAAAATCTTTATTCGAAAATAAAGGAATACAGAGAAAGAGCAGAAGAAAGATTAAAGATTGAAGAACAAAGATAATTAAATCTTTTTTAATACATCGGCTGAAATTACGAGCTTTTGGATTTCATTTGTGCCTTCATATATCTGTGTTATCTTTGCATCGCGCATTAATTTTTCAACGGGATAATCTTTCATATATCCGTATCCTCCCATTATTTGTACGGCTTGTGTGGTTACCTCCATTGCCACATTTGACGCATATAACTTAGCCATAGCAGAAGGTGTAGCTATGTCCTTTGCTCCGCTATCTATATATTTTGCAACATTGTAAACAAGTGCTTTTGCGCTCTCTATTTTCGTTGCCATCTCAGCCAGCATGAATTGTATTCCCTCAAAAGAGGATATCGATTTGCCAAATTGATGCCTTTCTTTCGCAAATTTAACAGCATGCTTAAAAGCAGATTCAGCAATGCCTACTGCCTGTGCACCAACACCTATCCTTGTGCGTTCAAATGTGCGCATCGCTATTATAAAGCCCATGCCTTCTCTTCCAAGTAAATTCTCTTTCGGCACTTTTACATCGTTAAGAATCATCTCCCTTGTAGCAGATGTCCTTATACCCATTTTATCTTCTTTTTTGCCAAAAGATACGCCTTCCCAATTTTTCTCAATTATAAAGGCACTCATACCCCTTGCACCCTTTTCCGGTGAAGTCAAGGCAAACACAACATAAATATCAGCCTCACCACCATTTGTCACCCATTGCTTTACTCCATTCAAAATATAAGAATCACCCTGTTTTTCTGCACGCGTTTTAATACCGCTTACATCAGAGCCCGCTTCTGGCTCTGTGAGCGCAAAAGCAGCAAGTTTCTCACCCGATGCTATTTGTGGCAAATATTTCTTCTTTTGCTCTTCTGTTCCAAAAAGGATAATTGGTGTGGATGCAAGTGCATTAGCAGCGTAAGTAGTAGCAATACCGGGTTCTACCTTTGATAACTCCTCTACTACAAGGCACAATTCAAAAGTTCCCATTGAAAGCCCATCGTATTCTTCTGGAATAAATATCCGGAATAAATCTGCTCTCGCTAATTCTTTTATTATATCATGGGGAAATTCGCCTTTCTCATCGAGCTCCCTTACCCTATCTTTTATTTTTTCTTCACAAATCCTTTTTACCAGGTCTACCAGTTCTTTCTGCTCTTCACTTAACTCATATTTAATAAACATCTCCCCTCCTTTTTAACCATCCACAAAGAAAAGACATACCCTGGGCACAAAAAATTATTATGATGGAATCAATATACATTCTGTATCTCGTAAATGTATGACCATGCGTCAAAGTATAAAGACCCATATTTAAAATAATGATACTCAAAAGAAGCCATTTAAATTCCACTGAATCCCGCTTCACTATTCCTATCACCATTGTGATAAAAAGCAAAATCGAAGAAAGCAATACTAATAAAAAGAATTTCTTAAATGATGGTGATATACCTCTACTCTTTAATATCTCCTCATATCTAATTCTCCAAGCATTCCCGCACCAGTAACTTAAAAGGCAATTTAATTTTAAAGAAAAATATTTCAAAGGTTCATTTCTCAGCGTCTCTTTAATGTACTTAAGAGCAAATTTGTATAGCATACGGTCTCTCTGATACTCATTTAATTTATAAAATTCAAGGGTATCTTCTTTCAGGCATTTCTTCACCGTTAAAGGATAACCATCTCCCTCCTTATCGTATATTCCACCTGTTGCATAGGGATTATTACCGAGAAATAAATTAAGACCCGCCTGATTTTTTAGAATAATTGCGTTAAACAAATTATAATTGCGATAAAGCCATGGAAATATTATTATCAGTATTAAAATAACAGGAATGCTTATTCTCCATTTTTCTTTCATCTTTATAAATAGATAAATGAGACACGGAACAAGAGTTAATAAAAAAACAGGGTCGGTAAGCAAACCCAATCCACCTATGATGCCCATTAATACCTGCAATTTAGGTGAGGATTCCAGCGATAACTTTGCAGTCAGAAAAATAGTTAAAGCAATTAAAAACGAAAGCAATACAGGAACCCCTATATATCCACTGAAAAGAAAATACGGAAAATCAAGCAAGAACATCACCAAAATCCAGAAATTGTTTTTACGATAAAGTAGGCGAAATGTTAGAAAGACCAGAACAGGTATCATCGCAATCAAAACGGTCTGTAAAATTTGAATAAATAAGTAATTATTTTTACCAAATAATTTAAAGTTCAAATATAATAAAAATGGATAAAAAGGGCACATGAAAGCAGTTGGCTCAGGTCTATTTGTCAAAAAAGCACCACTGTAACCCCTGTTATTCAGTAGATTTAAAGCAATAATTTCATACTCATATCCCACTGGTTTCAAAAATTTATTATAGATACACAATGAAATCGAACTCACTATTATAAAAAATGAAAAAATTCTCGCAATAATTTTATCCCTGAGAATTACGCCTTCCATATGCTTTTGCATTTATACCATAATTGTTCAAACGACGGGAAATAGTTTTCAATTCGTCAATTGATACTTCTTCTATACCTTTAGCATCAAAAGGTCTATCAAGTGAATAAACCTGCACAAAATCAGGCTTTATATCTCGCATTATTCTGTACCATTCATTTAAACTATCATCCGTAAAATTCGAAACTTTGCCTTTTATAAACAAAGATTGAATATAAAGTTTATCCAGAAATCTGCGTAGTTCCTTTATCCCGTTAATAATATCTATAAATTTTATATCTATCACAGGACAATTTATTTTCTTAAAATCTTCTTCATTTGAACAATCAATTTTAAAAATAGGGACATCTATAAACTCAATTATTGCTTTTTTAACCTTATCATGGATAACACCCGTTGAATTTGTAAGTAATGCTATCGGGACATCCGGTCTAATTTCGTCACGCAATTTCTTTATTTCCTTTGCAATTTCATAAAACTGTGGATGATAGGTTGGCTCTCCGTTTCCAGAATATGTGAGATAATCTATCTCTTTATAGGTCTCAAGTGCTTTTTTGACTTCTTCTATGACTTCTTCAAATTCCGCAAATTCTTTTTCCTTTGATGTCCTTCCATACTGACAGTAAATACAATCAAATGTGCAAACTTTTTTCGTCTTTGATAAAAGATTTATACCGAGTGAACGCCCCAACCTTCTTGAAGGTACAGGTCCATAAATTATCGTATTTTTCACAGGAATACCCATTATTTTAACGCCTTCAATGGAATTGGCTTTACAGGTGGACGCGCACAAGGAAAGTCCATTTCTTCCATTTTCTTACCTGTTTCTCTTGCTATTATCTGCGCTATAAGGCGAAGACATGTCCTACCCTGACAGTGCCCCATACCTGCACGAGTAATGCGTTTTATCGCCTCTATACTCGTATAGCCCTTCCTTACCAATTCTACTATTTCTTCCTCTGTTACTTCTTCACATCTGCAAACTATCTTCATTCCCACCCCACTTTTACAAAATCTTTAATCATCTGAAATTTCTTCTTACCTATCCCTTTGACTTTCAGTAACTCATCTACCGATTTAAATCCACCATGCAATTCCCTGTATTCCACTATCTTTTTCGCTGTATTTTCGCCAATCCCCGGTAATCTCATAAGTTCCTCAATCGACGCTGTATTCAAATCTACCTGATAATATTGCTCTTCAAAAATGTTTGCCTTCATTTCCCGTCTTAATTTAGAATTCGGAATCGTATCACACTTAATTTCTATTGCAAAATATGGATTTCTGTTTTTCAAAAATAAGATTATAGCTCCGATAATAAGACAGATACTCAAAAATATCGTTACCTTTTTCTCTTCTTCGTTCATCCTTTATTATAAATAAAATTTAAGTTTGTCAATCAAAATTTAATGTAATGCCTCAATATATAAAGTGGTTGATTTTTCTTTTCCCATGGTCTCGAACAGGTTTTACACAATGGTAATTCATCCAGATTCCTTATTTTTAAATTATATCTCACTTTTTGAAATTCTTCGCCATTCCATATTTCTTCTATATTTTGCTCTTTTATATCTCCGAGAATATGTTGATGTAACACATCTCTGCAACATAACACCACTTTACCGTCCCATGCAACCGCCATCCCAAACCAAGGATGAGTACAGTGAAAATATCTTTTCCGCTCAAAATGTAAACCAAATTCGTCTTCTATTACTTCTGCAAAATGTCCCCCTACATTGTGCAACCTAAAAAAGGAAAAACTCAAATTGGGAGATTCACCAAAAAGTTCCTTTATATCTTCTTCTGCAGTATCAAAACAACTTAAATGAATTTTTAATCCATGTATCAGAGCATTTTTTATATTTTCTTTTACTCTTTCCCAGCTCGCTCCATTTCTCCATTCTTCGAATTTTTTCTTGTTTTTGGAGAATACAATCATAAGCCATGCTCCTCCTGCTTCTTTTATCTTTTTTATTTTATCTATCGTTAAAAGAGTTGCATTTGTTGCCATCATTGGCATCTTTTTCAATTCTTCATTTATCTTCGCTATAAACAAGTCAAATTGAGGATGCAAAAGCGGTTCTCCACCAAGATGTAGCGAAACCTTTACGGGTTCGGGTATCTCCTTTATTTCTCTTAAAATCTTTTCAAATAATTTTAAATCCATAAAACCAAAATTTGTGAATTCGATTTCCCTATAAGGGCAAAATTTACATCTCAAATTGCATTTATTTGTCAATTCAATATGAAAATGCACCGGCAAAGGTATATTTTTTATCTTCCCTGTTATCCACGAAAAATATGCTTCTGCCTTCCTTAATAATCTCATTTCAAAAAGCTTATTATTTTCCGGACAATAACTGGGTGTGAAAATTCACTTACATTTCTTTTAAAAAATCGTATTTTTCCTTTTTCCCATTCATGATAGTATTTTTTTATAATTTCTTTTATTTTTTCCTTATCATCAGGTTCTGTGATTTCTACTCCTTCAAAACTTCTCAATAAATTTTTAGCATCACAATCGGGTACTGTTGCAAGAATGGATTTATTTGACGCAAGATATTCGTAAACTTTACCCGTTGTCATTTCTTTTCCTTCATTTTTTCCAATAAGTAGCCACAAAAGATGGGATTTCATCATTTCTTTTATCGATTCTTTATGGGATAAATAAGAAAGAAACTTAACATTTTTTGGAGCCATTTTTTTATATTCAGGTAAAACATAACCCGCAATTTTAACTTCGAAATCAAATTCTTTCAAATCTCTAACCGCATCAAAAAAATATTTTGGATTTCTTTTCTCTAATAAACTACCATGATAAAAAATTGTAAATTTCTTGTTTAATTCTTCATATTTAATATCTTCGGGGTCAAATCCCGTTGGCAAAATATATGCTTTTTTACCATACTTTCTTTCAAAAATCTTTTTAACATAAACATTTACACAAAAAATCACATCTGCGTAGTTTATGAATATTTTTTCAAGTAACTGACAGAAAAATTTATGGAATTTTGTAGGAAATTGCATAAAATGTGCATCACAGAAAGCTTCTCTGAAATCCAGAATTATTTTTTTTCTAAAAAGAAATTTTAAAATGAGCGCTGCTAAAAGTGCTGTGTAAGGCGGTGAAGTCGCAAATACTGCTTTTACATCCCGAATATAGAGTAATGATTGCATAATTACAAAAGGCAACCATAAAAATTTATTATCAGGAATAAACCATCTTGAAAACTTCGAAAATCTTCTTATTTCTTCAAATTTTGATTTTTTAAAAATGCGTAAAGGGTCTAAAGATTCTGTCCTAACAACTTTAAAGTCAATTTCAGAAAGCAGTGAATAGTCATAAGCATAATACGAAATATCTTTCACAGTAATAACTATTGGCTCTATTCCTTCTTTTTTTAAATATTTACATATTTTTAAAGGGAAAATCACTCCACCCATTCCCATAGGTGGGAAGTAATAAGAGATAAACAATATTTTTAAAGGTTTTGATAGATTTCGATTAGTTCTTTTTCGCATTTATCCCACCTGTAAAGTTTTGCCATATCTTTTAAATTTTCTTTGAATTTCCTGTACAAATTTTTATCTTCAACCAGTTTATTTATTTTTTGTACGATATCATCGGGCGATAAAGGGTCGCATAAAAGCCCTGCTTTATTCTGCACTATTTCACTTATTAGTGGCAATTTAGAAGCTATAACCGGGAGACCACAGCAGATGCATTCAAATAGTTTGTTGGGTAAAGAGATATAATTGTTGTAAGGATAAGGTGGATAAATAATCAAACCAAGATAGGACTTTGACAAAAAATCCGCTAATTTCTCCTTTTCCATTCTTTTTTTAATTTCTACTTTATTTTCTAAATGCAATTTTTTTATTAATTTTTTAATATCAGGAATAGCCTCTCCTTCGCCTATTATGTATAATTTCCCATATTTCACATTTTGCATCGCCTTCACAATAATCTCCGGCTTCCTGTCTTTTGATATCGTTCCATAATAGACAAATCTAATTTCTTCGGGGTCACAAAACTTTTCTTCAAAGTCCGTGTAATTCGGGATTATTTTTACATCTTTTACTCTGTACCTTTTTTCAATTTCTTCTGCTATCAATCGATTTGATGCTATAATTTTTGTTGCTCTTTTTATCAATATCTTTTCTAAAATTTTCAATATAATTTTTTTAATTCCATAAGTTGTCTCTGGCACCAATTCATGTGCATCATAAACCAGTTTTTTATTTTTAAAAAATGATGCCAAAGCCGATGGAAAAAGAGTAAAAAGGTCATGCGCATGGTAAACATCGCAATTACATTTAAGCGCATAAAAAATAGCTTTAAGATTGAACAAAAATAAGTTTTTAGAAATTTTGTTATCTATTATTTCGATTGTATGACCTGCTTTTTCGAGTGAATTTTTTTCTTTTCTAACTCTCGGGTCCTTCGTTACATCCCAGAATAGTAGCATGCATATCTGCATTAATATTCCTCATATTCCTCATATTCCTCGTATTCTTCTTCAGGTATCTCTTCTTCGGGTATTTCTTCTTCTGGTGTTTCTTCCTCTTCTGGTGTTATTTCTTCCTCTGGCATCTCTTCTTCTGGTGTCAGTTCTTCATAAAGCTTGTAAAGCAAAAGATTACAGGTTGTTGGCTTTCCCTGTACAATTTCTATCTCTTTTGTAACGGGTTTATATCCTTCAACCTGTACTTTGATGATATATTTGCCTGCTGGTAATCTTGCCATAAACTTACCTGATTCATCTGTTTCTACCTTTGTAATGGGCGTTGGAAACATTATAACTGCTTTTATTGGCTCCGCTGTCTCACCATCAATAACTTCACCCTGTAATAAGCCAAAGCCCTTTGGACGACCAGGGGTAACCGCAGGCAACCAGCCACCAGCAGGAACCGAAAAACCACCATGAATGAAGAAATTAGAGACAGAAGGCGTTGCACCAAGCAAAGAGTAATAACCACCACCTATATGAACCTTCATACCAGGTATTACACCTATTATAAATTCGCCACCAGCATAAAGGTCTTTGGTAGTGACTCCCTTTTCGAGCGGTATAAATACCATCGCACCACCTGCAAAAGCAAAGATATCCTTTGGACTTATTCTCAAAAATCCACCAGCAGGTAAAGTTTTGTAAGATATATTTGTTCCACTTAAACTGGAATAAAGATATCCGCCATTTAACCCTATTTCGAACACTTTACTGAAAATGAGATCTATTATCCCTATCCCTCCGAACATTTTTACCGGGAATTTCAGAGGTTTTGCAGTATTATCCGCCTGATAATCTGTAAAAGATGAAGAAAAGATTCCTTCCGCACCTAACTTAAAAGCAGGTGTACCCCCTCCAACTCTCAACCCAGCCGTAAATGTGTTACCCAATCGCATTATCGGTGCAGATACAAATATTTCAACAGCTTCCACTGGAGCCCAGTTCAATCCCGCGTAGGTTTGCATAGTGGCAACGGACTCAGGATTTACTGTGGTGTAAGCGAATATTTCGGTGCCTCTTATCAAATTAACAGAGGTTCCATAGAAGTAACCACCATCACAAAAACCTATAGCAAGTGAAATTAACACCAGCAACATATCACCCTCCCTTTATCTCCCCATAAAAAATTATCCTAGGATAACCCAAAAGATAAATTTTTTCACCAAAAATTACTTTTAAATTTCCACCTCTCATCCTTATCAGAAATTCGTCTTTATTCATACCTTTCAAAGCTTTAAGATAATACGCAACGCAAACTGCACCTGTACCACAACCAAGTGTCTCATCCTCAACACCTCTCTCATAAACCCTAACTTCTGCACCATTTTCAAAAATTTTCTCAATAAAAGAAACATTCGCATCCTCTTTTTCCCTTACCTTTTTAGCAAATTCCTTATCAAAAGACCCTTCAATAATATAATGAGGCACACCGCATAATATTTTTTTGTCACCCAAAAGAATACAATCAGGCATTTCAATTATTACTTCGTCATTTTTCACCAAAACTTCATACATTTTTTTATTAATTTCAATTTTTTTTCTACCTTCGCCAAGATACCTGCCTGCACACATCAAAGCATTACCGCACATCTCAGCATAACTTCCGTCAGAATTATAATATTCCATTTTAGCATCGGCTATTTCAGATTGCGAAACTACAATCACACCATCTGCACCAACCCCCTTATGCCTGTCGCACAATCTTTTAATATCACACACATTTAAATTTATTTGATTTACCCTTTTGTCAAGCAAAATAAAATCATTTCCGGTGCATTCAACCTTAATAAACTTTAACATAAATCATTTTAAAACTTCTTTATTCACCAAGAAACGAGGAATTTTACCCGACAAAGCATCTATTAAATTTTCAACTGCGAGTTTCATCATTTTGTAGCGGGTTGACCATGTGGCACTACCTATATGTGGCAAAAGCAGGACATTTTCTAACTTCCTCAATTCCTCCGGAATATGGGGTTCTTTTTCATAAACATCGAGCGCTGCTCCTTTTATCCTTTTTTCTTTCAATGCTTTTATCAATGCTTTTTCATCTATAACAGCACCTCTCGCGGTATTTATCAGAAAAGCTTCCTTTTTCATCAAATTCAACTCCCTCTCTCCTATCAGGTGATAGGTTTCTTTTGTCAAAGGTGTATGAATGGAGACAAAATCCGAAATTCTTAGAAGTTCATCTAACGGCTTAAAATGTATTCCTATTTTTTCGAGTTCTTCTTTTTTATTTCTGCTGTAATAAATTACATTCATTCCGAGACATTTTGCTTTTTTCGCAACACTACTTCCAATTTTACCAGCTCCAATTATCCCGAGTGTTTTGCCATTTAATTCTGTTCCAAGCATGAAGTATAAGTCCCATCCTTTGAAACGTCCTTCTCTTGATAATTTATCTGCCTCTATAAATCTGCGTGCAATGGCTATCATCATCCCTATCGTGAGCTCAGCAACGGCTTCTGTTAAGACACCTGGCGTGTTCGTTACCATAATCTTCTTCTTCGTTGCATATTCAACATCCACATTATCATAACCCGCTGCACAATTGGAAATAACTTTTAAATTTTTGCCTGCATCAATAACATCTTTATCTATTTTATCTGTCAGTAAACAAATTATTCCATCTTTGTCCCTTACCTTTTCAATGATTTCTTCCTTCGAAGGTGCCTCATCTCTTACATTTATCTCTACTTCAAATTTTTCTTTTAAAATTTGCAATAGGTCATCTGCCAGCTTTCTTGTTACATAAATTTTCATCAAATAAATTAATCAAAATATTTTGTTGTCAAGCTATTTCACAAAATGCGATTGCCTTTCAATCCCTTATAGGTAGACTCGAAACATCTTTGATATTGTCGAGAGCGATTGCGTCTGTCGCGTCGAAACTCCCTTATAGGTAGGCTCGAAACAAGAGAAGGATTTACTATTTGCTGAAAGGACTTGGCTACGTCGAAACTCCCTTATAGGTAGGCTCGAAACTTACCTGAATGGCAAAATAATTTTGTTAGTGCAGAGCTTTCAATCCCTTATAGGTAGGCTCGAAACTTAACATAGCAAGAGCAGGCACGCTGATGATGGAAAAGTTTCAATCCCTTATAGGTAGGCTCGAAACGAAAACCTGTATATATGCAAGTCACGAAAGTTATTAAGTTTCAATCCCTTATAGGTAGGCTCGAAACTAAAAAGGAGGGATTAATGAGTAAGAAAGAATTATTGTTTCAATCCCTTATAGGTAGGCTCGAAACGATTTAAGAACTCGAGCGTTGGAGATCGCAGTTCAACAGTTTCAATCCCTTATAGGTAGGCTCGAAACGGAGGGAATAGGCGGAATAATCATGACATTCGATAATGTTTCAATCCCTTATAGGTAGGCTCGAAACATTTACCTTCGTTGTTGTCTTGATGGGTTGAGTGCAGTTTCAATCCCTTATAGGTAGGCTCGAAACAATGAAGAATTGGTCGAGAAAATTGAAATGATAGTGGTTTCAATCCCTTATAGGTAGGCTCGAAACCTCATGCTGAAAAGATTATTGAACAGATGAAAAAAGAGTTTCAATCCCTTATAGGTAGGCTAGAAACTAGATATTACCGATCAAAAGAAATTAATTGAAAAAAGTTTCAATCCCTTATAGGTAGGCTAGAAACCCTCAAATGAAAGCATTTATCAGGTCACGAACAATTTAGTTTCAATCCCTTATAGGTAGGCTAGAAACTTTTACGAACTTATAACCTTTTTCTTGTGCAATTTCTGTTTCAATCCCTTATAGGTAGGCTAGAAACTTGAAGTATCCAGAAACACGATATTGCACAGTAAAACGTTTCAATCCCTTATAGGTAGGCTAGAAACAGGTCCGTCAACGATCTTTTTCCATTCGTTGTTACGCGTTTCAATCCCTTATAGGTAGGCTAGAAACAAGCAAAAGAGGGTTTAAGGGAATATGCTCTTAAAAGATGTTTCAATCCCTTATAGGTAGGCTAGAAACTTCACAAAAGACAGCATTTTTAATTCCTGCTGTATGAAAGTTTCAATCCCTTATAGGTAGGCTAGAAACAGGCGAAGATCAAGTTCAACAAGTCGCTGTTTTATCACAGTTTCAATCCCTTATAGGTAGGCTAGAAACGGGCGGCCTCTTCGATCCATACATCACTGGTGGTTTCCAGTTTCAATCCCTTATAGGTAGGCTAGAAACGGGATTTGGATATGAAGGAGGCTGTCAGGCATGGGCTTAGTTTCAATCCCTTATAGGTAGGCTAGAAACTATATCCTCTTGGGGCAGTCGTTCAGTATGATAAGAGTTTCAATCCCTTATAGGTAGGCTAGAAACCAATTCTACTTTATGCTGAAAAAAACAAAACAACAGACGTTTCAATCCCTTATAGGTAGGCTAGAAACTCACGCTCTTTATCATAATCAAAATCTGTTTGAATATAGTTTCAATCCCTTATAGGTAGGCTAGAAACTTGTTACCTCTAACTCAAACTTCATTTTTGCCTCCTGAGTTTCAATCCCTTATAGGTAGGCTAGAAACATAAGTTAATGGCAGGTGCTCTTTTGAGATTGATACTGGTTTCAATCCCTTATAGGTAGGCTAGAAACCTTTTAATCTACTTCCGAATTCTCTGCCCAACAATTGTTTCAATCCCTTATAGGTAGGCTAGAAACAAACAAATGGGCATCAAAAAGGAGGATTAAATGAGCGTTTCAATCCCTTATAGGTAGGCTAGAAACGAAACTCGTTCCCGTATCAGCTGAAATCTCAATTCTGTTTCAATCCCTTATAGGTAGGCTAGAAACGTACACAATTTGATGTCGTATGGGAATGTCATTACATGTTTCAATCCCTTATAGGTAGGCTAGAAACGTCAGAAATTGAAAGAACAAGGTTTTTTAACTGAAAAGTTTCAATCCCTTATAGGTAGGCTAGAAACAATCTTGCTTGTAGAACATAAAGACAGGTTAACAAGATTGTTTCAATCCCTTATAGGTAGGCTAGAAACTTGTTTTTTCGTGTCGTAATAAAAAGTCAAATTTTCGAGTTTCAATCCCTTATAGGTAGGCTAGAAACCCTATATAAACCTTTCAGTTTAAAAGTTTTGTTATGTTTCAATCCCTTATAGGTAGGCTAGAAACCTGGCTTGGCAAGAAAAAAGCCATCGTCAAATCACGCAAATTCAATGGTTTCAATCCCTTATAGGTAGGCTAGAAACTGGGAAAGTGCTGTTACCGAATCTGCCAATAGTAAGGTTTCAATCCCTTATAGGTAGGCTAGAAACCCAAATCGCCGATTGATACCTTTAACAGGTCCCAATCGTTTCAATCCCTTATAGGTAGGCTAGAAACAATGTCTGAGCGACGAAATAATTCTCGTTGATCCTACATTTCAATCCCTTATAGGTAGGCTAGAAACGCTTTTATGCCATACCTGTCGCAGGAGATGATATATTTCAATCCCTTATAGGTAGGCTAGAAACCAGAGACATATACGATACAGAAAGTCAAATTGCTCATTGAATTTCAATCCCTTATAGGTAGGCTAGAAACTTTTAACCCCTTTGAAAACGTTACAGTACATATAGATATTTCAATCCCTTATAGGTAGGCTAGAAACATGGTCAAGTGAAGAGTTTTCCAGACCAATCGGAAATTTCAATCCCTTATAGGTAGGCTAGAAACACACATCCAACAGAGCCGCGATTACTTAGATCACCGCATTTCAATCCCTTATAGGTAGGCTAGAAACTGGCAAAAATAAGAAGTATCAAAGAAATAGCAGATAAATATTTCAATCCCTTATAGGTAGGCTAGAAACTTTTCATATAGTTTATCAATCTTCACTCGATAATACACGCGATTTCAATCCCTTATAGGTAGGCTAGAAACACGGCAAAGAAGGAATATATAGCGATTGGATATGACTATTTCAATCCCTTATAGGTAGGCTAGAAACTGGAGTTGGAGGGGGCTCATTCGTATCTTCAGTTTCTGTATTTCAATCCCTTATAGGTAGGCTAGAAACGCGACATCTGAACACCACCACCATCCAGCCTGCACGAATTTCAATCCCTTATAGGTAGGCTAGAAACGTCTTTGATTAAATCTTCTGCTTCTTTCTTCACTTTATTTCAATCCCTTATAGGTAGGCTAGAAACATGCAATGGCTCATCGAATCTCAGCTCAAACGAAAGTATTTCAATCCCTTATAGGTAGGCTAGAAACCGTTCCTCAACGACGATCCCGTTTTCAACAAGCTTATTGAATTTCAATCCCTTATAGGTAGGCTAGAAACGTTGCATCGATCGACGAAGTCCAGGACGCCATCGAAAATTTCAATCCCTTATAGGTAGGCTAGAAACTTTGGATTTTGGAGGATTATGATAAATAACTTGACTAAATTTCAATCCCTTATAGGTAGGCTAGAAACAATCATTAAAAAGCTCGGAGATGAAGCAAAAACAAGATTTCAATCCCTTATAGGTAGGCTAGAAACTCTGCAGCTCTAATTCTTGTCTTCGTTTTTCCGCCTCATTTCAATCCCTTATAGGTAGGCTAGAAACCAAGTTAAAAATAAAACTGAATTAGACAAATTTGAACATTTCAATCCCTTATAGGTAGGCTAGAAACGAAGCAGACGGTGAAGGACATACAAGCGGCACGAACGCATTTCAATCCCTTATAGGTAGGCTAGAAACCGCCAATAGAAACGAAGTGCTTGTGATAAATGAGGGATTTCAATCCCTTATAGGTAGGCTAGAAACAGAGTGTTAGTCATTGGAGAGAGTATCAGGGATCAAAAATTTCAATCCCTTATAGGTAGGCTAGAAACACTTACAATTGGAGAAACAGTAAGAGACGCGAACGGTATTTCAATCCCTTATAGGTAGGCTAGAAACGTCGTCGTTAATGGGATGGCATGCCGATAAAAAGAGGGAATTTCAATCCCTTATAGGTAGGCTAGAAACTCGGGGCGCGTTATTGGTTGTAAAAGTTTAGCGTGTTAAATTTCAATCCCTTATAGGTAGGCTAGAAACGTGCAGATCACAAAACCTCCGGAGATGCTCATGATCCAATTTCAATCCCTTATAGGTAGGCTAGAAACGCGAGTGCAGTTGAAACGATAAGATTGGCTTCTTATGATTTCAATCCCTTATAGGTAGGCTAGAAACAACCCATGAGTGATGAAGCGAAAGCTCTTGTCATTAGATTTCAATCCCTTATAGGTAGGCTAGAAACTCGTTTTTCAAAGAGCCCTCTTTCATTATTTTATAATCATTTTCGTAGATTGTCAAGCTCATTTTTTGAAAAAATTCCTTGTCGACCCCCAATAACCCCGAAACCCCTGGGGATCGACAATCCCAAATCTTATCAGCAAAAATGCTTGCCATAAAAATAATCCGCATATAATAGCTTGTGCGTCAGATACTTCGGGGAATTTTTGGCTTCGGACTGGGTACTGCTTTTTCTCGGCTCACAGGTCTTTTACGCGAAATCATCTTCGCCTATCTATACGGTGCTTCCTATGAAATGGATGCATTCCGTGTCGCTTTTAAAATACCAAACATAATAAGAGACTTAATAGCAGAAGGAACAGTAATCCCTGCATTCACACCCATTTTTGCAGAAAAAGAAAAGAAAGGAAAAAATGAAGCTTTCAAATTCTCATCGGATGTCTTTTTCTCTTTGATGATTGTCGGAATTATAATTTCCATCATTGGAATTACTTTTTCACCGCAAATCGTAAAACTTGTGGCATTTGGATTTACAAAAGAACCGCATAAATTTTCGCTATCGGTAAGATTAACACAGATAATCTTCCCATTTTTAATAATAGTGATTTTAATTTCTGTTTTGATGGGAATTTTGAATTACTACAAAAAATTTTTCATTACGGGTGTTGCCCCCTGTTTTTTTAATTTTGGTATAATTTTATTCGGCTTTTTATTCTTTTCACTCATAAGAATTTACGGGATTGCAATTGGGGTTTTATTCGGCACCTTTTTATACTTTTTATTTCTGCTATTTTTCTCGATGAAATTGGGCTTCAGATTTTCTTCTCCACATCTATTTTCTGAAGATGTTAAAAAAGTTCTGGTATCAATTTTATTTATTGCCGGTGCATATTTTGTGCGTCGAATAGGTTCTGTTATAGAAACTTTAATAGCATCTTTTCTACCAACAGGTTCGATTTCATATCTTGAATATGCCTTCAGATTGATGCACTTACCAGTGGCAATAATAGGAGTAGCAGCTTTCAATGTAACACTGCCCCTCGCCTCCCAAAAATTAGCTGTTAAAGATTATTTAAACTTTAAAAAAATAATTAAAAAATCTTTAATTTTAACTTTAATTTTTTCGATTTTGTTTGGTGTGGTCTGGTATTTTTCGTCTTCCTTTTTGTGTCGCATCCTGTATCAGAGAGGTGCTTTCACGCAGACAGACACCTTTTACACATCTTTATGCCTCAAAATGTATTCCATTGGAATTCCTGCCATCTGTTTATCACGCGTCATTTTCAGCGTATTTTACGCCATGAAAAAATTAAAAATACCTTTGCTAATCAATGCAATCTGTGTTCCATTCTTCGCTCTCCTCGCCTTCATCTTATCCAAAAAAATGGGTGCCTCGGGAATAGCACTCGCATCATCTATAACTTCTTATCTCAACTTATTACTCGCATATTTCCAGATGGTCCTGTCTTTCAAATCATAAACATCTATTCCTCTTTTTCTCAATTCTTCCCTTATAAAATCCGCTAACTCATATTCCCTCTTCTGACGCAAAATTCTACGAACATCTATCAAAAGGTCTATAAATTCTTTTGCTGATAACTCTTCTTTCGGTAATTCCGGCAATATACCAAGAACATTCTCTCCTAAATCTTTTATCCAGTTTTCAAAATATTCTATCGTTGATTTTGACGGATTTTCTTTCAAATAGTTGTTAAATTCGGATAAAGCATCATGAAGCACTGCAATTGCTCTTGGCGTGTTAAAGTCATCATCCATCACTTCAACAAATTTTTCTTTAAACTTTTTCAATTTTTCTTCCATTTCCGTTGAAAAAATATTATTTTCTGCTTCTTCCTTTTTCACTTTTGCAAAGAAAAGCGTTTCTGTAAATTTTTGCAAGCCTTTTTCTGCATCTTTTATTGCATCTTCAGAATAATCAGTAGGACTCCTGTAATGTGAAAGCAATATAAAATATCTCAAAACTTTTGGTTGAAATTTTTGCAAAGCATCCCTTATTCTTACAAAGTTTCCTTTCGATTTGCTCATCTTTTCGCCTTCTACAAATACAGTTCCGTTCAACAGCCAGTATCTTACAAATTGTTTGCCTGTAAGTGCTTCTGATTGTGCAATCTCACATTCATTGTGCGGAAAAATATTGTCTATCCCACCACCATGTATATCAAGAGTGGGTCCTAAGTATTTCATTGACATTACAGAGCATTCAATATGCCAGCCTGGGTATCCATCTCCCCATGGTGAAGGCCAGCGTAAAATATGACCCTTTGGTGCCTTTATCCACAATGCAAAATCAAAAGGCGAGCGCTTATCAGGATGGGGAGCGATTCTTGCTCCTGCTTTCAGCTCATCGAGCGTCCTGCCCGATAACTTACCATAATCTTTAAACTTGGCAACTTCAAAATATACTGAGCCATTCACTTCATAAGCATACCCTTTTTTTAACAAAATTTTGATAGCTTCTATTATCTCGGGGATATGAGCAGTGGGACGGGGAGAAATATCAGGTCTCAAAACATTCAACCTATCCATATCTTCGAAATACGCTCTTATATATTTTTCCGCTATTTCCATCGGATGTAACTGCTCCTTTTTCGCCTGCCAGATTATTTTGTCTTCACCAATATCTACATCGCCAAACATATGACCTACATCCGTTAAATTTTGAACATACTTCACAGTATAACCACGCCATCTAAGGTATCTAACAATAACATCAAAAGAAATATAACATTTTGCATGACCTATGTGAGAGTATTCATAAACAGTAGGTCCACAAACATACATCCTCACAAACTTATCTTCCTGTGGAACAAATTCTTCCTTTTTCCTCGTTAAATAATTATAAACTTTCACTCTAAATTATAATCGATGTTTTAAAATGTCAATAATTTTTAGCCCCGCCTCCCTGTCCCCACCGCCCTCGTGCACACCCCTCGCTACGCAAGACACCGCCTTGACACCAATGTGGCTTTTTAAACCTCCTTCCCGTAATTAGTCAAATTCTCCTGCAAAATCCTTAACCACCACAAACCGCACCACCGCACTTTATACGCCTCACACATAAAAAGTCAGGTTCGCAACCAATACCCTCATACGCTTTCAAAACCCAATAAATGAAACAAACCACAAACACACCAACAAAATGCGGTTCAGCTCTAACCGCTCGGGGTGTTGGCTCACAACCCATATGTAACGGGCTCGGCTACGCCTCGCATTAAAAATTTTTATTACAACCTCCTACCCCATTCTATATTTGTACTGAAGAAAATGTAAATCACAAATTTTTTTATAAAAGAAGCGTTTGATCGAAAAGGATGAAAAGCTAGTGAAAAAAGAATTTCAGGGGACATTGTTTTATAACTTTTTCCTTTTTTTATTTCAGGTAATCTCATTCCTAAAACAGCATTTATATAACAAAAGAACCTTTCTTTTTGTAATTTATGTAAAATGCCCAAAAGTTTAGGTTCATCTTCTACATACCATCCGACAAAAGGTAACCAGATTACTTGAAAACCACCTTTTAAAAATTCATCTTTGAAGTAAAGATAGAAATATTCAACGGCATTCATCTTTAATTTAAAATAAAAATCTTTGTAAAATTTAAAAGAAAAATCGAGAGGTATTAATCCCATCCAAAAGAGGGTAGAAGGCCAATAAGGAAGGGGAGGAAGTTCAAGTGTCCCTACTCCTAAATCCAGTTTTCCAAAATTGAATTTAAACTTGAAAGGACGAATGTCCGCAATAGAACAAATAATAAGAGGAGGAACCTCAACCGTCTCAAAAGAATAAATTTTAAGACAAAAAAATGATATATCGCAATATAATAAATCTTTATTAAGCGAAGAGAAATTTATAATTATTGCTAAAATTCCCATCATAAATTTTAATTCAATCATTCGGATGTCAATAAAAAAGTTTGACACAATGTTTGTTAAAAATAAGGTGGAAGGGGGGGTGAGATGTCGGATGTTAATAAAAATAAGAATGAAGAAATAATAAAAACATATAAAAAATTGCTCGATGCATTGGAAAAGATAGGGCCTTGGGCCTAAAAATTAAAATAGGCGATATTTTGCTCATTTGCTTTCTGGTTTCATTATCCGCTTTTTTACTGTTTAAAAAATCTTCACAGAAAAATTTACAGGTCGTCATTTACAAAGATGGAAAAATTTTGGCATCTTCCCCACTTTGGCATGATAAAATTTTCACTTTTGATGCCCGCTACGGCAAATATGTTGTCGAAATAAAAAAGGGAAAAGTTTATGTCCGTGAAACTCATTGTCCTTTGAAAATTTGTAAAAAAATGTCTCCAATTTCTAAACCAGGTGAAGTCATTGTTTGCATCCCGAATCGCATAATTATTAAAATTGAAGGTAAAGCGAAAGTCGATGCCATCACATATTAAAATAAGAGATTTAGCGAAAATATCGGCTTTAACCGCTTTCTCTATTTTCCTTTATTCTGCAGAAAATTTAATACCAAAACCTCTCCCCTATTTGCGTATAGGATTATCAAATGCATTCATACTTTGCATTCTTTATCTTTATGATTTAAAAACAGGCATAATTGTATCATTGCTTCGCACTGCTCTTGGCTTATTTTTAACAGGACTTTTATTCTCACCAAATTTGGTGTTCGGACTGGCAGGAGGTTTATCATCTACTTTTTTTATGTGGCTTTTTATAAGATTTTTTGGTAAATTTTTCAGTTTTATAGGAATAAGTATAATCGGTGCTGTTTTCCATAATTTATCCCAGATTTTAGTTGCGCGCTTTATTTTTATAAAGTCAGATGCTATCTTTTCGCTCTTGCCTTTTTTAATCCTGTGGGGATGCGGTACAGGTGCAGTAACAGGTATCTTTGCCGGTTTAATTCTCAATGCAATAAAAAAGATAGAAAAATCGTTATAATATGATGGAGAAAGATGAAATCGGCAAGCTTTTTAAAAAATACAGGGAGATTCTGATGAATTTTATTCTGAAATTCGTTGATAATGAAGCGGATGCAGAAGATATATTGCAGGAAGTGTGGCTATCCGTAATAAAGCATCGTGATAATTATCAGGATAAGGGCAAATTTAAAAGCCTGCTTTTTAAAATAGCACGAACAAAAATAATCGATATGCATAGAAAAAGAAAAAAAGAAAAAGAATTAACAGAAGACATTCCGGCAAATGAGATTAACTTTGAATTGAAAATAGATATTGAGAACGCACTTAAAAAGTTATCTTTTGACGAAAGAGAAATCTTTTATTTAAAAGAGATTTCAGGATTATCATTTAAAGAGATTGCAGAGATTATGGGATTGCCTCTGGGAACTGTTTTATCAAAGATGTATAGAACTTTGCAAAAGTTAAGGAAGATTTTAAAAGATTATGAAGTGCGATAAGGAAAAATTGATTTTATACCTGTATCGTGAATTGAAAGGCAAAGAAAAGAAAGAATTTATGAAACATTTAAAGGAATGTCCTTCCTGTCAAAAAGATTTACAGGATTTCGCAAAAATTTTACGCCTTTACAGAAAAAAGAGATTACCAAAAATAACAAAATATATACTGATAGGAGCCGGATGCGCTGGAATTTTGTTTTCACTTTTGAAATTTTATCATCCGGGGAAAAATAAAGATATCGATGCAAAAATAACTTTCATCGAATATGAAATTGAAGATCTGGTAAAAGAATTTAAAAAGGAGGGCTTATGGCAGGAGTAATTTTGATGCTTGGTTTAATCGCAAGGGGTCCGCACTGCCCCCATCATCCCTATGAGCCACCCCATCCAGGTATGCTACCCCCTGAGGAGCGTAAAGAAATTATAGAAAAAGCTCTGAATTTCATAAGAGAATATGCTCCCTTAAAATACGAAGAGATGATGAAGATGAAGGAAGAAGAACCCATGAAATTTGGTCATCAGATAAGATGTATTGTTAAAATAATGATGAAACTTGAGCACCTGAAAGAAGTTGACCCGGAAGCTTACAAACTTGCAGAAAAAATAGCAAGATTGGAAGGAAAGGCTTTTGATATGGCAATAAAATATAAGAGAGAGCAATCAGAAGAGAAGAGAGAAAAGATAAAAAAAGAGTTAAAGGATTTATTATATCAAATATTTGAAATGAGGCAAAGATTGAGAGAGATGAGGATAAAGCGCCTCGAAAGGGAGATAGAAAGGTTAAAAGAAATGCTAAAAGAAAGGGAAAGAATGAAAGATAAAATCGTTGAACATCATCTCACAGAATTAATTTTTGGCGAAGATATTATTTCTTGGTGAATTTTATTTCTTTTGTGAGTGATGCACCGATTACCCCTATGACCTGTGGATTTGGTATGCAATCATAAGAATAAAATCCTGTTCCATATTTTTCCAGATTCTTATCAACTGCCCTTATTTTTAAGATCATTTGAGTATTCGATGGAAGCGATTCGAGATATGGCTTTACAAATTGTGGCTCAACAAAGGTGTCCTTGCTTGTAATTTCCGCAATATTTTCATGGATAAATAACCACAAAGAAGTATCTTCCGGGTAAATTAAGAGATAGTAAATGCTTGCACTATCGCTGTGAGTCCATAAAAGCTTGGGAATACTGTCTTCAGAAATGGTATCCCCATCTTTCCATGTTAAAATTTTAAAATCACCCGGGATAAAAACCGAATCCTTGAGAGAAAATTCTTTATATTGAAGATACAAATAATATTTTTGAGAGGGTTTTATGCAAAAAGTATCTTTGCTGAAATAAACTCCAGGAATGCTATCCTGTATTTCTTCAAATTTAATTGTTTCTCCTTCCTGACTTATTAGGAAAATATCAGCCCCTGAAATCCCTGCGGTATCCGTAATTGGTGCATCAACCCTGTAAGTGCTATCGAAAATAATCCTCTGATATTTGAAATAGGGGTCAAGTTCGCAATACAAAACATATTTTTTCTGATAATTTTCTTCACTTACAGCACAGGATAGGAAAAGAAGTATCAATAAGAGCTTTCTCATAATTTTATTTTAATTCCAACAGAGACGAAGAAAGGAATCATGTTGACCCTTTTCCTGACAGGAGGCTCCCTTGAGTAATCCCAGTAATAAAAGAAAACATTCTTCCTGTTATAAATATTTATAAAACTTAAATTAAAGTTAAATCTATTGAGAGGGATGGATATCGATACATCTGCTCTGTGATAAGCAGGGTAGCGTGAAGAGTTGAAACTGCCCTCAAGGTCAACCCACTCCCATTCCCATCTATCGCGCTGATAATCGTAAAGCCATTTGCGACACCTAGATACAATCGCAGTATAGGGATTCCCTGATGCATAAGTAAAACTAAAAGATAAAACTTTGCCACCTTTTAAGTTGTAAAACAATAAAATCTTTAAATTGTGACGCCTGTCATGAGATGGATAATAAGAAAGTGTATCAAATTTATATTTAACAAAAGAAAGTGAATAACTGAGCCAGCCAGTTAATCTGCCAATGTTCTTCTTTATCATAAAGTCAACTCCGTACGCCTCGCCTTTACCCTCATCAAACAAAGTATTTTCCCAATCTCTCAAATTGATATTCTGCATCTCCTTCATATCAAGGATATAAGGATAAATTTTGTAATAAGTTTCAATTGATAAATTATAATCCCCTATCCATTTTTCGAAACTCAAAACAAAATGGATTGACCTCTCATACTCATATTTGCCAACAACTGGCATCCATGCGGTTATAAAAGGCGGCATAACGGTTCGCCTGGGTGAAGGAGCCACGAAAAATTGAGTATAATAGCCAGTTGAAAAAGCAATCGCAGTATTATCATCTATAAAATATTTTAAAGAAAATCTGGGAGAAACAGGATTAAATCTCTTTTCTTCGGTTTTAAAGTAATTTATTCTTAAACCGAGTCGCATCAAAAATGGGCTACCTAAACTTTTTATGAGGTCCAAAAATAGGGAAGGATAAAAAGCACTTTCCTTAAAAGAAAAACCTTCTCCGGGTACATACTGATAATAGTAAAAATTGTCAAAAATTATGTTTGCCCCTGTTTTTATTTTGTCAGCACCCTTTTCTTTTGATACATAAAATTTTATTAATTTCTCCTTTAGTTCGCTATCAAGTCCTATTGAGGATAGCACATCCCAGCTGGTTTTAAAATATGAATGCCCGCAAACCAGATGTAAAAAAGAATTTTCGCTTAACTTCTTAAAATAGTGAAACGAATTTACAGCATTGATCCAGTCAAAAGACAGATAAAAATCTTTTTCGGAAAGTTTTAATCTATCATGTGAAATGAAATTTGAAAACATTAATTTTGCTCCTTTAAAATTGAATGTCGGTTTAAAATATAAATCATAAAAGTAATAAGGAAATTTGTAATGAAACAAAGGAAGGACTTTATCGAAATATGTCCTCCTTACGGTGAAGATGAAATTTGATTCTTTGAAAATGGGACCCTCTAAATTTAATTTGCACGATAATAAACTAATCTCTATATCTCCCGATATTTTATCTTTTCTTCCTTCTTTTGTTCTCACATCCATAACGGATGAGAGTCTATCTGCGAATTCTGCTGGGAAACCGCCAGCATAGAGGCGAACCGAACGCACAGCTGTTGCATCGAAAGTAGAGAAGAAGCCACCGAAATGCTGAGGATTAAAAACAACATTTTCATCGAGCAAAACTAGATTTTCATCGGGACGACCACCTCTTACGAACAGAGCAGCGGAATAATCGGCTACAGATGAAACACCGGGTAGAGCCTGCACCACCCTCATAACATCAGGCTCAAGAGTAGCAGGTGCCCTTAGGAATTGCTCTGTGAAAACAGTCCTTGTGCTGACCTCGATCTCGGTCTTAAAAGCCTGCCTCTGAGCACTAACCGTTATCTTCTGCATACGATATATCGTCTTTTTTAAACTTAAATTTAACTTTAAAATCTTTTTATTTAATTTGATCTTCTTTCTTGCTGTCTCGTAGCCTATCCTCTTTGCCCTTATAACATATTCGCCCTCAGGAACGCCTTCTAATTTGAACCTGCCATCCTCATCTGTCAACGCCGAGTATCTCGTACCTTCAAGTGAAATCGTACAGAGATAAATGGGCTTACCAGTTTCTTTATCTGTTACCCTCCCCATTATTATGGCAGATATCAAGACAAAATAAATCATTTTGATATATTATAATAAAATTTTTCAATTGTCAAGCCATTTCATTTTGTTCTTGACAAATCCAAATTTTGAATATAATATTTTGCTATGGATGTGGCGATTTATCCAAGGGGTGAAGTTTTGGATGAGGAGACGAAAAGGATAATAGAGCAGGTAGAAGCCGACGGAATAAAAGTGCTTGCTGCTTACAGAGAACCCTTAAACGGCTACTGGCAATTCTTTATCGTGGCTCCCATTGATAAGATTCAACCCGCTCCTTTCCAGAGGGATATCTCGGAAACTCACTGCGAAAGATTGAAAATGGTGATAGCAAAGACCCAAAGGTTTATAGACCCAATCCTTGTGATAAGAACGGAAGATGGGCAATACTGGACGCCTAATGGTCATCATCGTCTAGTTGCTATGAGAGAACTTAATGCATCAGAAATAACAGCAGTACTTGTCCCTGATGAAAAAGTAGCATCTTACATCCTTGCTCTAAACACAGAAAAAGTTCCGGATTTGAGGGATAAAAGTCTGGAAGTGATAAGAATGTATAGAAATTTGATGGAGAAGAATCCCGATTTAATAGAAGCAGATTTTGCTCCTCAGTTTGACTCAGCACATTACATTACATTTGGAATAGTTTATGAGAGAAAGATGGAAAAGGGAGAAAAATTCTCAGGAACCGCTTATGAGCCAATAATTAAAAAAGTAGATATGTTCTTCACAGAGCCACTTGTAACCGCGATAGAAAAGAGAAAAGCAATGGCAGATAGAATCGAAGAATTACACAACAAAGTCAATGAGATTATAGTTGAATTGAGAAATAGAGGAGTAAAGCATCCATTTATAAGGCAATATGTGATTTCGCTGGTCAATCCGATAAAGCGTAAAAGAATAGTTGAAGAAAGTTTCGACGATGTGCTTGATAAACTTATGGAAAATCTCAACTCACTTGACCTTGATGCAATTAGACCCGAAGATATAGAAAGAGCTTCCTATTTCGGAGGATAGTGATTCCTTTAAAAGACGATACCCCATCCAGACATTTCCCAATAATAATGATTTTGATTATAGCTTCAAATGTTTATGTTTATATTCTCGAAATGATAAACGGACAGAAATTTATGATATATCAATATGGATGTATTCCGTCGAACATAATAAAGTTTCAAAAATTGCACACTTTATTTACTTCCATGTTTTTACATGGTTCACTTTTTCATCTTGCTTCCAACATGCTTTTTTTGTATATCTTTGGCGACAATGTTGAGGATTTTCTTGGGCATTTTAAATTTTTGATTTTTTATCTGGGATGCGGACTATCTGCTGCTCTTGTTCAGAGCGTAGCCCTGTGGGATTCCAGGATTCCGATGGTTGGTGCAAGTGGAGCTATTTCAGGGGTAATGGGAGGGTATCTTGTTTTATATCCGAGGTCAAGGATTTTAACACTGGTGCCACTTTTTCCTTTCTTTTTCAGACTAATATGGATACCTGCTTTTATCTACCTCATTTACTGGGTTATACTTCAGCTTATAGGTTCTATGCTTTCTGTTGTTACAGTATCCGGGATAGCCTTTACTGCCCACCTTGCTGGCTTTTTCACCGGTCTTTTCTGGATGATAGCAGAAAGAAACAGAAGAACTTTAAAAATCTGGATTGAATAATTATGATGGTATGATGTCTTGGCGTCAAAATGTCTTTGCGGTGGCAAACCAGAAAGGTGGCACGGGTAAAACAACTGTATCTGTGAATCTCGCAGTATGTCTTGCAGAGCTTCATGATAAAAAAGTTTTAATTATAGATATGGATGCTCAATCACATTCTACCATTCATCTGGGATTTAAACCCCATGAACTCGAAAGAACAGTGGCAAATATTTTGTTCGATGGAGAAAAAATGGAAAATGTTATAATGAAAACGAATGTTAAAAATCTTTTTATAGCACCTTCAAACATAAATCTTGCAGGTACCGATTTAAAGCTTGCGGATGTTATCGGAAGGGAGACGCTCTTACGGGAAGCAGTTAAGAATATCAAAAATGATTTTGATTTTATATTTATGGATTGCCCGCCATCTCTTGGTTTACTCACTGTGAATTCTCTTACTGCTGCTGACTGGGTTTTAATACCTGTGCAGACACAATTCTTTGCACTTGAAGGCTTGAGTAAGCTTTTGAATACAATTCAGGTGATAAGAGAAAGGTTAAATCCTTCTCTTGAGATTTTTGGGATAATAGCGAACATGTTTGACAGCAGGAGAAAAATCTGTCATGATGTGGTGAATAGTTTAAAAGAGCGTTTTGGTGATAAGTTATTTTCTACTATGATAAGAGATACTGTTCGAATAGTTGAGGCACCGAGTTTTGGGGTATCTGTTTTGCATCATGACCCCCGCAGTTCAGGAGCAGAAGATTTTAAGCTACTGGCAGATGAATTTCTGAGGAGGCTGGGATGAAGAAGAGAGGACTTGGCGAGAACCCACTTGATTGGATAGGACAGCAAAGCGTCAAAACATCAAAGAGTCAAGATGTCAAGACATCAAAGCGTAAAATTAAGCATACGGTTTATTTGAGCGAGGAAGTTTCAAAGAAGTTGAAGCATGAGGCTGTTGATAGGAGAATGAGAATATCGGACCTGCTCGAAGAAATCCTCACCCAATATTTTAGCCATCAAGACGCCGAAGCGTCAAAAAGTTAAAGCGTCAAAGCATTAAAATGTTAATAGTAGGCGAGGGTGCCTTCTCTTCTCACTTTGCGGTCTATCATGTTGAATACTATTAAACCAAAGAGAATCCAGCAGAAACCAAGAAGTATGAGACGAAAAGTGCCCTCTGCTACTCCCCATATCGTCCTCTCTCCTAGAAGGAAATGCCTCGCAAGTGTTATTCCATAGGTTGTGGGGAAAATTTTCGCTACCTTTTGCAAAAAAGTTGGCAAAACAGCAAGCGGATAGGCAATGGGTGTCGCAATAGACACTAAACTATGTAAAATTTCTGCTATCATCCAGCCCTGTTTGAAAATCAAAGCTAAAGATGCTACAAAAATGCCAAGCCCATAAAGTGCTATTACCATCAATCCTATAAAAAATAGTGCCGGCAATAAGCCAGATGTTTTAAAAAATAATCTAAAAATTAAGTGCACTGCCATAATTTGAATTAAAATCATTGCACCCTGATGTAAAGTCGAATGAAAAGCCATCCCTCCTATGTAAACCCAGCGTGGAACAGGAGCAGCAAATACCGTTTCGAGTGTGCCGAACCACTGCTCTTTACGCAACGCAAAACCCATAGCCCAGCAGGCAGTGTTCAAGAAGCCCATAACAACCCAACCTATAACAGTGTAAGTTATTATATCACCAGAGCCTGTTAAATCATGTAAAGTTTGCGAAAACCTGCCACCAACAATCGCAATTCCATAAAAAACATAAGGCAAAATATAAACAACTGGTTCAATAAATCCACGAATGAAATCAAAACGATATGACATCTCAATCTTCCATTCTTTGACATTTTCAGCATTTATCGCCCTTAAATAATGTAAAAACTTTTTCATCAGTAGTGCCCCAGAGTGCCACTTAATCTCGCTTTGCGCTCACAGATATAAAAACTGTAAATTCCTATCCCGAGCAAAATTACATCTATGAGAATTAAAATCAATATTTCCTTTATAAGAGCAGATAAAGGTTTTGAGAGCAGGATTATGCCTCTTATAGCAATTAAAGCGTATGTGAGGGGTATTCCCAAACTTATTATCCTTGTCACGGGATTTATTTCAACGGGATATCTTATCGGTGAAAATAGATAAAAAATGTTATCGAGCATGTGAATCAATCCATGTGATTCTTTTATTATCAGTGTAATACCGCTCAAAGCGATACCCAATCCATAAAGCCCTATTATAAGTAATGACATTATAAGCAAAACAGGTAAAATTTTATGCAAAGTTAATTCCACACCAAAAACGAATACACAGATGCCTGCCTGTATCAATGCATACGCAATTGAAAACAGACTTTCAAAAAGCGATTTACCAGCAAATAACATGAATTTACTAACAGGAGCAATCAAAATATATTCAAGGGTTCCCCAGAAATTCTCCATACGGAAACAATTTGCCACACCATACATCGCAGAAAACATAAATGTCGATACAATCGCACCTATTAGCACAAATGGAATAAATTGCCCGCTACCCGTTAATTTCATAAAACTTTGACTGCTTAAGCCACCAACAAAAGCTTTTCCCTGAAAAATAAAAGGTATAACCCATATTATCGGAAAGAAAATCCAGTAAACGATTTCAAGAGGATAAGATAACAAAATTTTCAAATGCTTTTTACATTCTTCCCATATAACTCTTAAATAAATCATCGCAAAACTGCACCTGTTAAGTGGATAAATACATCTTCGAGTGTCGGCTGATGTAACCTTATCTGCAATATGCGGGCATCACGGCGTACAACATCGAGAACAGAATTCAAAACTTCTTCTGGCTCCTGGGTATGCACTTTTAAAATTTTATGTGAATCTTCCTGTAAAATATAGGATTTCTCGACATATTTTATCAAATCAATTTGCGATTTTTCAACATTTCCTGTGAATTTAATTTCGAGTACTCTATCAAAAGGTATTTTGGTTTTTAACTCTTCGGGTGATGCACAATCTATAATTTTTCCTTCGTTTATAAATGCTATTCTTTCGCATAATTCTTCTGCCTCTTCCATATAATGCGTTGTTAGCAAAATTGTCTTTTTCTTTTCCTTATTCAAATAATTTTTTATGAAATCACGGATTACACGGGAAAATGAAGGGTCTAACCCAAGAGTTGGTTCGTCGAGCAAAAGCACCTGTGGGTCATGCAAAAGAGCCCTCGCAAGCACAACCTTTTGCCTCATACCCGTAGATAAACGCTCAACACGCTCTCGGGCTTTCTCTTCAAGATTCATTAAATTGATTAATTCCTCTACCCTTCTCCTCGCTCTTTTGGGAGATAAACCATAAAGTGATGAAAAATACATAAGATTATCAATTACAGAAAGTTTCCAGTAAAGTGTCCTCTCACCTCCTATCACAAGTCCTATATTTTGTCGAACAAAAATCGGATCCCTTTGAACATCTCTACCAAGAACTTTTATTTCGCCCTCGTCGGGTATTAGAAGGGTAGAAATGCACTTTATAAGGGTGGTTTTGCCTGCACCATTGGGACCAAGCAAACCAAACAATTCTCCTTTTTTTATCTTCAAATTTATGCCTTTTAATGCTTCAACATAACCTTCTCTTTTGCTTTTGTAACGCTTTTTTACATTTATGATTTCAATATCCCACATTCCTTTTATGGTATTCAAAATTTTAATTTGTCAAATTATTTTTAGCCCCGCCTCCCTATCCCCACCACCCCACAACCCCATTGGTAATGTGTTTGGCTACGCCTCGCATTAAAAATTTTAACACAAATTTCAAAAATTTTAACATAAAAATTAAAAATTTTAATATCATCGTTAAAAAATTTAATAAAAAATTTAAAAATTTTAATAAAGTTGTTAAAAATACACTTACCAGATAAGTATTAGTCAAAAATTGACCAGTAAGTTATTCCAATTACATGTTTGTAGCCAAAAGGACCCAAAGGGAGCATTGCGTAATCCATGCAAAAATATCTTCGATATCTAATTCGAAAGCCCATCCTTAAGCCTGATAATAGCCCAAAATCCTGCCCTATAACATAACCCACCCGTAGATTCATTAATTTATGAATCCTGTAATCTATACCAAATGATAAATTTGTATCGTCTCGCAATAATAAATTAACTGAATATACTAACTTTTTTGTTTTGTAAATACAGGCACCTGTAAGTAATTCAAATGGTATAAAACTCTTTTCATTTTCAAATTTCACTTTTAAGCCCAAGTTTTTCATCCCCAGATGATAAATTATTTTATAATTATAATTTTTAAACTCTGTCATACCTGCTATTCCGAAATCCATAAAAATAGTAAACGCAGAGACATCGCATATCCTTTCAAAAGCATAACCTAATCTTCCTCCTATTGCGATATTATTAAAGAAATACACAAAAAAGGGCGAAATAGTACCAGCATTAGCAGTAAAACTTCCTATAAGATTGCCCATACTATCTCTTTTTGAGAAATTTCCAAAATCAAGATAAAAAATATTCGCACCTATTACATAATTCCTAAATTTATAAAAACTATTCAAGGTAAAAATATTTGAACCTACAAGCCAGTTACATGAAGTCAAGCTAATTTTCAAAACTCTTTTTTCTTTTACATTTTTGCGTTTATGTAGAGATAACCTGTAAGCTGCGTAGTGAACAGGATTTTTGGCGAAATGAGGAGAAGATACAGCTATACTGGCACATTGGCTCGAAATAGTTAAAGGGTCTGGGTCAATCTTCAAAAAGTTAAAGCTTGCTGAATAAAGTTTAGTACTTGCTATTAAAAGCAAAATCCCCTTTATTTTATTATGGCAAATTTTCCACATATTCTGTTGCCTTTTGAATCATAGATGTAGTAAAAATATACACCACTGGGTAAATCGGGCTCAAATCTGCATCCCCCATCTTTTCCTGCCCTTAAGCGCTTCACAATATGCCCTGATTCATCCACTATTATAATTTTAGCATCTTCAGTTAAATTTGTGAAACACATATATTTATGTCCGGAAGACAAACGAAACGGATTGGGATACACATAAGCTGATTTAAGTGTAGTGCGAGGACAAGGAGCAGTAATCACAAGGAATACTGAATCTTTGCTCTCATAATGCCTCTCGTCAATAGCTTTAACAACTATTTTACCACTGTAAACTCCATAAGTTGCTTCATCAGGTAATTTTATCCATAAATTACAAGTGTCTTTTTCACCGACTTTTAAAGTACAATTTCTTAAACTATAATGCACAAAATACACCTTATCTCCAAGAGAAACATAAGAGGTTTCTACTTTTAACGAAATTATTGTTTCATTACCCGGTCCATCATCAGCATCTGGATTACTTTCATCACTTGAATTAATGTATAAAATTTTACGATAAACCCATTGCTCGCTGGGAGGAGCATTTAATTTTACAGTATCATTTGAAGCATCGAGCAAATTGTTAAAGAAATCAAAATCACCTCGTGTGATATTAGCAACAATTTTTAATGTATCAAAATCTTCGTAAGTAGTATCTGGATCACATGCTTTTATAATAAGTAATCCTTTGTACAATCCGACATCTGCAGTTGCTGGTGGATTTATTCTAATAGTGCAAATACAAATTTCTCCTATATTTATTGAATCTCTGCTTAAACTTGCTTCGATTGGAATCTCTTTGTTTGATTTCACATGTTGTAAATAACAAGTGTCAACCTCTACATATAACATTGAATTAGAGGGTCCATCAAAAGTATCTGGATTTGCTGTTGCATCGGTATTCATAAACATTGCATACTTATTAGTCCACTCATTTGCATACGGACTGTTAAAATATACCACCCCGGTATCCGCATCCAAACTGTCATCAAAGAAATCAATATCACCCCTTACGATATATGCCACTATTTTTATCGAATCAGATTCTTCATAATTGCTATCGGGGTCAATTGCTTTTATCACCAAAATCCCAGAATATAAACCGCCTAACACATTTTTAGGTGGATTCAGTTTAACCGTGCAGACAGAACTTTCACCTATTTCAAGAATATCTTTCGCCAAAATTGCTTCAATTGGTATTTTTGTGGTTGATTTCTCTAAATGTTTCTTTTTTACTTTGCCTTCGTATTTTAGATAACAAGTATCTACCCATACATACACCTGCGAGTTCGAGGGCCCGTCCGAGGTATCAGGATTCACATTATCATCAGTATTTATAATAAGCGCATTCTTGCTATTCCATTTTCCTATATAAGGCTTATTAAAAAACATTACCCCTGTATCTACATCCAAACTATCGTCAAAAAAGTCAATGTCTCCTCTTACAATATTTACCGCTATTTTTATTGAATCAAAATCTTCATAGATAGTATCTGGATCAATTGCCTTTACTACTAAGAGTCCTTTGTATAATCCACCTGCTATATTTTTGGATGGCTTTATTTTTAAAGTGCAAACACAACATTCACCTATTTCGAGTGAATCCTTAGTCAAAACTGCTTTCAAAAGTATTGATGAATTTTTAGATGACAGATAACAAGTATCAATAGACAGATACACGCGGGTATTTGAAGGGCCATCCATCGTATCGGGATTTGTAATGCTATCGGTATTAATGAGGAGTGCCAATTTAGAAGTCCATTCCTCAAGGGGTGGATTTTCAAAACACACAACCCCAGTATCTGCATCAAGGCTATCCGGGAAAAAGTCCACATCGGCAAGCGTAATCGTCACATAACCTTCAACGAAGAAAATATCACCATCAGGGTCATCAGAATAGTCCTGCCAGCACATGAAAAACCTCGTAACTCCACCAAAGCTGTCAACAACAATACAAGGCGGATAAAACATATTGCCAAAATTCGCCCCACTATTGCCTGTATTTGTTTCTCCAAACTTCCTTGAAGATGAAAATTGATTAAGTGTATCACTATAGCCTGCTACATAGATGCTAAATATACCGTCGGTGCTATTACCCGAATGCCATGTTACTACCATCAATCCGGTAGGATCTATTGAAATCGCAGGTCTATAATTTTCTACATCGCTCCCGTAATTTACCTGAATATTTTCAGAAAATGCAGTATCACCGAATTTCCAGTGAGCCATAAATAGATAAGGTTTATCATCAGCTTGAGCGGGAGGCTGACGAGAATCTTCCCAAACTACAAATACCTTATTGGCACGAAATGTCAGAACAGGATGTAACCTTCTATGAGAAGCTTCTGGGTCATCATTTACCAATATATCTCCCATAAAAGTTTTGCCCCTATCTATAGAATATGCAAAAGCAATGTTCGGATGAGGGTCAGTATTTATCCCGCTTCCCGATTCGAATACACAGAGAATTCTTCCTGAATCATCCACTGTAATAGCCGGATGGCGACATACACCTGTGCCATGACTTACCTCTACCCCGGTAGTTTCGAATGTATCTCCCAGAGAGATTGACCGTGCAAGTAATATTTTAGTAGGCGTTGTTCCTGCACCATCAGCCCAAACAAGATATAAAAATGTGGTATCACTTGAAAAATCGTCAACAAAAATTTTAGGCTGAGGTCCGAAATTCACTTCAGAATCTTGATTGTTGTTAACAATAACACCTTTAGCAGGTTCTGGTGTCTTAAAATTTACTCCAAAAGGCTCGGAGCGTGTGAAATAAATATCCCAAAAACCATCAGCTCGTAATGCTTGCCACACTACATATACGCGAGAACTTTCATCTATTGCAATCCACGGATATTTGTTATTCATCGTGGGATTTTGCGAAAGATTTATCTCAGGTTCAAAAGTTTTACCTGTATCTGTTGAGCGTGAATAATATATTTCATAATTCCCATCACCATCACGGTCATCTTCCCATACCACATAAAAATTTAGATATTTATCTCTTACCATAAGTGGATGATACTGTGCACCTGTTGAATCTGTGTTTACTCTTACTTTTTTCTTAAACTTTATCGTTGCATCCAACCAGCTCGCAGAAATAATAGCAGGATATAGCAGAAGTAATAAACTACTGATTATTTTCCTATTCATTTATTACAGAAACAGAGAAACAATTTGCCCAATTCTGCCAGCAATTTGTATCAGGAAGGGTACCAAAATCACTCCACCATTTTTCTGTGTTTATATCAATTACCAGAGTTATAGTATCTGCGGGTGGTACTGATATCGGTGTATTACTACAATCTATCACTATATCATGCGTGATGTTAAAGTCAAGGTCAAGTGCTGTGGTTGAGACAATTGTAGATTTCTCAATTACGAGTTTCAACATTTTGTAAGCTCCTGTATCTATTTCTGTAGGATTATCTTTATTGAAGTATGTCAGTGCGGGATCACCTGCTTCTACATAAAGACTGCCAGCTGCAACTTTTACCCACTCACTTCCATCTTTCGAGAGCTCAACTTGCATTTTGAAATAAACTTTTGCAACTTGCTTAGATTTTGAGCCAGGGTCATCTGTCATCGCAACTATCACTTCACCTGTAGCTTCTTTAGCTTCTTCCTTCGCTTTCTTACAACTTGTGGCTAATATAATTATAACAGGCAACAACCACACCAACTTTTTACAACACATCATCCCTCCTTTTTACTATTATAATCGATTTAGAACTTTGTCAAGTTTTTAATTAATTTTTTATTACGAGCGAAGCGAGTGCTTTACATAAGGGTTGATATGTCAGCCCATTACGGGGATGTGGGTTATAGCAGGGTTTGTGGCTTTATCTGCTGTTTGCATATTTCAGCGGTATGAGTGGGCTGACTTAATCGGGAAGGCGGGGACAGCGGAGGAGGGGCTAAATTATTTTTTTAACAATTTTTGTAATTCTGGAATAATTTTAAATAAATCTCCAACAATTCCTATATCTGCTATTTTGAAGATTGGTGCTGATTCATCTTTGTTTATCGCTATTATTTTGCCGGAACCCATTATTCCTGCTGTATGCTGAATTGCACCCGATATCCCTATTGCTATATACAATCTGGGTCTCACTGTTTTACCTGTTTGTCCTATCTGATGATGATAGGATATCCAGCCTTCGTCAACCGGTGGTCTTGTTGCACCTACAGCTGCTCCCAGTGCCTCTGCCAGTCCAAAAATGTATTTCTCGAAATTTTCTTTGCTTTGTAAACCTCTGCCACCTGCCACAATGATTTCTGCATCTTCCAGCTTTACTTTTTCGCCTTCTTCTGCAATCACTTCGATTATCTCTTTTCTCCTGTCAAAATATTCTTTTTTAGGTTCAAATTTTATTATTTTGCCTTTTCTATCCTTTTCTTCTGGCTCTTCAAAAACTTTATATCTTACTGTTGTCATCTGTGGCTTTTTTTCGCAATAAATTTCTGCCATTATCTGACTGCCGAAAGCGGGCTTCACCTGTATCAATTTATTTTCTTCGTCTAATTTTAAATCTATCACATCGGCACTTAAACCTGTGTTCAACTTTACGGCTATTCTTGGCATTACTTCTCTGCCCCACAATGTTGCTCCACATAACAAAATTTCTGGCATTTCCTTTGAAATCATGCGGGTTAAAATCTCTGCACAGGTCTCGGGTGTTATTTTTTCAAGTTCTTCTGCATCGCAAATGTAAACTATATCGGCACCGAGCTTTATTAATTTTTCTGACTTTGCTTCTACTCCCTTTCCGATAGCATAACAAATTAAATTCTTATTAAGTTTATCTGCTAATTCTCTGCCTTTCCCTATGAGTTCAAAGGATACTTTATGGAAATCATTTTCTTTCCATTCGCAAATTACACCTATCATTCAATCCAGAAATTCTTTTATTTCTTCCAATCCTTTTATTATCTTTATACCGAATTTTGA
>CBEVQO010000005.1:0-180121 GCA_965552055.1 uncultured bacterium | reverse complement strand
TAATGAGCCTTTGTAATTCTTTCATCCCTTCATCCGTTTTCCTCAATTGTTCATCAGTTTTCTTTTGCGATTCTTTTAATCTATCGATTTCTTCCGATAATCTCCTCAATGCTTCCCAGAATTTTTCTTCTGCGTTCATTTTCAAAATTCTTCAGGTTTGAAGTTTTTTGGATTTACTAATCCCATTATGCCCTTTACCGGTTTCATGCAGTATAAACCTTTTTCCATCGCATATTCATCAACTCCTCTGCTAAATTTAAGTGCACAGACGCAACCTATTACTTTCATCCCTGCATATTCGTCAAAATATTTCCTGAAATCTTTTTTCAAAAATCCGATAAAATCATCTATTTCCTTTTTGGCTCTGAACTGCACCTGGGTTTCAACCACGATTATATAAGATTTACCCTTACGCTTTGCCTTTATCAGGAGGTCAATCTCTTTTTTCTTATCGTTGTATTTGCCCCATATATTGGGATATGCACCAAGCACCCTAAATCCTGCTTCTTCAAACTTTTCTTCAACCTGTGGCTCGCTCAATGCTTCGGGTATCTTGCCAAACGAGCGATTAAGACCACCTACATTGTTCGATAAATCCTTAATGAGCCTTTGTAATTCTTTCATCCCTTCGTCTGTTTTCCTCAATTGTTCATCCGTCTTCCTTAACTGTTCATCCGTTTTCTCCTGCCTTTCGCGTAATTTTTCAATCTTTCTGTCTGTATCCCTTAACTGTTCGTCTGTCTTCTCCTGCCTTTCTCGCAGTTTCTCTATCGCTTTCTCATTCTGCTCCTGCCTCTCTATCAATCTCCTCAACGCCTCCCAAAACTTTTCCTCCGCACTTCCACCCATCACTGATTATAAATGAAAATAAAATTTGTCAAGTTATAAAAATTTCAAATCAAGATTTCTCAAAGAAAAATGTTTATCAACAAACTTGCGGGCATTTTCACCCACTATCTTAATCAATTCCTTCCTCTTACACAAATACATTACTCTTTCTGCAAATTCCCTCTCATTGTGTGCAACAAAAAACTCAACTCCATCCCTTGCAAATACCCCTTCTTTGCCTTTAACACTCACAATACACGCCTTGCCATAAGCCATCGCTTCCAGAAGCTTCGTCCTTTGTCCCCCTCCACACCACACAGGCAAAACAAAAATACCACAGCGAGAATAAACAGAAGATAAATCAGATACCCAGCCCAAAACCTTTATCCCCTTAAATCTATCAGAAAAAGAATAACACCAGCGTGGCACACACCTGCCAACAACAAAAATCTCACCCCTATATCCCATCTCACGCAACAAAGGAAAAACTCTATTAAAAAACCACCACAAAGAATGATAATTGGGATAATAATCAAAAGGTCCTAGTAGCAGAATATTACAATTAGAAACTGGCAAAAAAGGAATAGCATCAACATCAATATAATTCGGTAAATACACACCTTTACCCGAATAGCCCAGCCGGCACAACCATTCACGCTCAACCTCACTCACATAAGTCACAAAATCACAATACTTCAAAAATTTACGGGTAAAAAAATATAATCTCAAAAATCTTAAATAATTCAAAATCCTCTGATAAAAATCAGGATGATACAAATACAATCTGTAATAATAAAGAAAAAAGAGAGCACCTTCATCGATAACAACTTTATAATCCCTATTCAAAGGATATTTCTCACACATCAACCAGTAAAAATAAGGCAAAATCTTAACACAAAATAAAACATCAAAATCCCTTTTTTGCAATCTTTTACAAAAATTTTCCAATAAATTCCAGTTTATTCTAAAAGGAAAGCATATCTTATAAAAAATATTTGCCCCACCTCCCTGTCCCCACCGCCCTCGTGCACGCCCCTCGCAAGGCACAGCCTTGACTTCGCTGTGGCTTTTTAACCTCCTGCCCGTAATAAGTCGAATAAACCAGCCTGCATCCGCTACAAAAATAGAGTGCCTTGCTCGGGGCGTTGACTCACAACCCATTTGTAATTGGCTCGGGCTACGCCCTCGCAATAAAAAAATATCAACATCAAACCTTTCCCTCATCTTCTCAATAAGATAATACAAACGCCTTTGAGTACCTCCTGATAAATCTGGCTCTATCCCTGTAGCAACTAATACTTTCACCTGGGGATTTTTTTACGCCAGTCAGGACAGATGCCCCGCCTCGCACCTATCATATAACCTATATTAACAGGTATCATAAAGGGACAAACTTTCAACATACGGGGTATCCTTTTCAGCACACGCAACGGCGAATAAAATTCCCTATACACAAACTTTAAGCCATTTTCAAGCTGCTCTTTTGTCATTCTTTTCGGTTTAAAAACACAGTGAAGTGCATCATATTTCGACCAGTCATAGTGCAAAATTCTACCTTCCTTCTGAAACTGCTCAAATAAATCGGTGCCAGGCAGTGGCGTTAATATTGAAAATATCGCAGCATCAACTTTTGCTTCATCAAGAAAATTAACAGTGCGACGAAAAATCCCAGCATCATCATGGTCAAGACCAAACATCATCGATGCAATAACCGCTATCCCATTTCTATGCAAAACTTCAACTAACTTTTTAAAATCTATCAAAGCATTGAAAGTTTTATTTAAAAATTCAAGGGATTTTTGCTTTATCGTTTCAAGACCAACAAAAAGCGCCTTACAGCCACTTTTTGCTGCCTCCTTTATTAAATCAAAATTACACAGCGTATTGATAGATGCTTCGCCTCCCCACTTTATTCTCAATGATTTTAAAGCTTTGAAAAGTTTAAAAGCATATTCTTTTCTGGCAAAAATATTGTCATCTACAAAGATAACAAATTTTTTACCAAATTTTTTAATCTCTTCAACTATCTTTTCAATAGGTTTAACCCTTAATCTTCTTCCCGAAAATTTCGGCACAGAACAGAATTTGCAGTTATTGGGACAACCTCTTGTTGCCTGAACAAAAAAGACATACCTTTTTAATTTCTTGAGAAGGTCCCATCTTGGGAAAGGAGTATCCTTCAAATCACAGAGTTTTCCCTTATAAAACTTGCGTAATTTACCTCTCTGTGCATCCTGCAAAACTTCACGCCAGATAGATTCCGCTTCACCCAGCACAACACTATCTGCATATTTTATGGCTTCATAAGGTAAAAAAGTGGGATGAATGCCACCAAGAATTACTTTCACGCCCCTGTGACGAAATTCTGAAGCTATCTCATAAGCACGGGGTGCATTGCAGGTAAGTGCGGTAATGCCCACAAGGTCATATTTCTTATCAAAATTTATTTTTTCATAACGCTCATCTATTATCTCAATTTCAAAATCCCGGGGAGTCAATCCAGCAAGAACCAGAAGATTATAAGGGGGCACTCTATAAAACTCCCTCTCTTTCACATTATATTTCGCATAACGATTCGGATATATCAGTGCTATCCTCATTTATAGCGATTATAAAGAGCTTTTATCTCTTCCTCACTTAAAGCTTTGCTATAAATTAAAACTTCATCAATGATGCCATCGAAATATCCATCTATTGTGCCACCTATTTCGGTCTGTGTCCCGGTACGGATAAATGCACCAGATGCAGGATACTCTACTGCCAGTTTACCATTTTTATAAATGCGAATGCATGAGCCATCGTATACCGCAGATACAAAAAGCCATTCGTTTAGTGGAAAAGTGGTACCATCGTTATCACCTATCCATGTCCCATCAGTCGTAGTAATAACAAGTTCCAAACCTTCTCCCTCATAACTGTCTCTCCTATCATATCTGAATGTCCATCTTTTTATTTCTCTTTGGGCAACAATAGGGGGACAGCATGTTCCACCGCCTTCACCCTTTCGGTAAACCCATGCAGATACCGTGAGCTCATCCCTGCCATAAAAATCAAGAGAGGAAGTACCCTGAATCCTCACATAATCATCAACTCCATCAAACTCAAGTGCATAACCAGAAACACCGCTTACCCATTTTGCACCGTATATTACTCCATGATTGCAATGACCAGAATAATCATAAGCAGTATCACCCGTGCCTTCATCAAATGTAAGATAAAGCACAAGACCTGCTGTGTCAATACAGCCTACACTTTCCACTTTCACTGTCTCACCTTCAGACCAGCGTGATGTCTTATAATAATCCTTTGCCTGAGCACGAATCACATAAACACCTGTATCACAATACATACCCATCTCCAAAATCAACTCTTATTGCAACTTTGCTTTCTTCGGGGTCATCAGCAAACACAGAAACCTTTACACAACCCGTCAGGGACTTTGTTATCCCTTCAATAACGGGCTCGGGCGGTTTATTTAAAAATATCAAAATAAAACCACAGCCACCCATCAGTAAAGAAACTATCAAAATAATCCACTTCATCTTTTAAATTTAAACACATATTCAATATGTCAACCGATATTTTTTAACAGCTCGTAAAAATCCAAGAATAAAAGAATATCCCCTGTGAAATAAAAAGAAAAAACCACCTCGCATAAACAAAGGACGATTCAACCAGTATTCCCTCAAATAATGCCATAAATACTTTAAAAAAGAAAAACCTTTAAAATGTTTCAATAAAAAATAGATAACATTCTGAAAAAAATAAACAAAATATTTAAAACTCTCAATGCCTGCAGATAACCTCAATTTATTTTGTGCTCCTCCCTCTGTACCATAAAAATGTCTTAATATAGCTTTTGGCTCATAAATTATTTTAAAACCTAATTTTTTTAACCTGAAACAAAAATCTATTTCGTGTAAAAAACCTCCTGCCTCAAATTTTTCATCAAATTTGCCTGCTGATTCAAAAACTTCTTTACGAACCGAAAAATTAGCACACGGAGCAACTTCTATTTCCATCTTTTTATCTCGATTAAAGAAAGGTTTAATCCAGGTAAATTTCTCCCCTCTATAAGGCAAAGGTTTTTCTTCATTTTGGTGCAAAATACAACCACAAACTCCTCCAATGGACTTATCGGCATAATTCCTCACATGATATTTTATAAAATCTTTTGTTAAAATTTCCACATCGTCATCGATAAATAACAAAATATCTCCTGTAGCCATCTCAGCTCCTGCATTCAAAGCTTTAGTATAATGCGGTTTTTCTAATTTAAAATATTTTATCTTGTTCTTCAACTTTTTTAAAAAGTCTTCGGTTTCTCTTTTATGATGCTTTGTTTGATCTACCACAATAACTTCAAAATCCTGATAATCAATTTTTTGCAAAGACATTAATGTATCACACAACCGTTCTTCCCTGTTATAAGTAGGCACTATAATCGATACCTTCAACATATTCAACCCTCTCAAAAAGCCCTTTAATTCTGCCTGATTCTGACGAAAAATCAAGTAAACATTTCAAAAATGGATAAAAAAACACTAAATAAATCCTTTGATAATAAGAAAAAACAGGAAAAGCCCTCAAAACATTGGTAAAGTAAAAAGTTAAAAACCACAGGATAAGAAAACAAAATCCCCAAAAATGAGAAAGATTGAAAATTAAAACAAAAATCAAAAAACGAATAAAAAGAGATGTCCTCAAAAATTTAAAAAAAGATGACCGGAAATTCAATCTTACTTTAAAATAATTTATTTCGTTTTTACCCCTCTCATAAAATTTTTTCATAAAACCTTTTAAACTTTCTGTAGATTTATGGTAGCAAATAAGATCTGGGTCGAAATAAACTTCTTTGCCCTTATCAACAAGACGAAGAGCTAAATCATAATCTTCGCCTCCTCTTCTTTTTATTTCCCAGAATTTTTCTTTTAGCAATATTTCTTTTTTTATACAACAATTACAGGTTGAAAACAAATTTGTTTTTATAATTTTGCCTTTTGCTTTCAAAATTCTTTTAAGCGCACCATTTGGAATACCTAATGCATTTTGACAAATCGAAAGAAAATTATAACCCTCTACAATTACTCCGCCTGTTATAACATCGGCATTTAAATTTCTTAAATCTTCCTTTAATCTTACAAAATAATTTTTATCCATTATGCAGTCATCATCAATGTATATCACATAATCACCTTTTGCTACTTTCGCACCAACATTGCGAGGCACCCCATACCCCAGATTTTTACCCGACAATTTGACATGCTTAACTCCATTTATATCCAGCTCTTTATCAGTCTCCTCAACAACAATTATCTCAACATCAGAATTATTTTTTGCATTTTTTACACTGTTAATACATTTTTTCAACAACTCTCTCCTATTTTTTGTGATTATAACGACAGAAAATTTCATCATTCATTATAAATAACATCTTCTATTGTCAACAAATAAATTTTTCATAAATTTTAGCTTGACTTCTTTCATTTTTGATTATAGATAGCTAAAGGGGGGTGTTATGGTTGGTAATGTTCTTGATAAAAGTTTAAAGAGGGCTCTCGGTGTAGTCGCTACGATAAAAGAAAGGAGGGAAAATCTTTACAGGAAAGGCGAGGAACTAATTTCCAAAGCACCAAAAGAGGTCAAAGATTTGATGTCATCGATAAGCGGTATAAGAAGATTCGCAAGAGAAAAGTTACTCGAAAAAATAGCAAATGCAATGAGTAAAATAGGTTTTGCCACACGCACAGATGTAGAAAAGATTATGAAAAGACTCGAAGATATAGAAAAGAAAACGAAAAAAGGTTAATATTAAAATTGTTGTGTAATGCAAAAAATCTGAGAGGACCAAAGGAGGTGGGTTATGGCTAAAATAGAAGCCTTAGTGGGAAGGTTTATTAAAGGGGTTACGCATCTTGTGGTGCAAATTTGCGTACTTAGAAAATTTCTCCTTAAGAATGCTGTCAATCGGCTATATAGGGAGTTTATTTTAAAAGAATCGGATAAGTATCCACCGAAACAACAGGAAGATAAATTTTATATGGCAAGGGCTCTATTTTATTCTATTGAAAGGGCTATATCGCACGGAATTTCACCAAAATGTAGAGATGTGCTTCTGGATATTCTAGTCGGCAATATACTCCGTGGGGGAGATAGTGAGGCAAAGGAAAAATTCTACAACGAGTTTGGATTCTATCCGCCTACCTTTGTTACTATCAGCCCTATTGCAGCATGCAATCTGCGATGCGACGGGTGTTACGCTGGTTCAGAAGGAAGCAATGCTAAAAGTCTCGATTTTGATGTATTTGACAGAATTATACAGGAAATGAAAGAACTCTGGGGTTCACACTTTGTAGTTATATCTGGAGGTGAGCCACTGCTTTACAAAGGTATCTTTGACATAGCAGAAAAACACAGTGATACATTCTTCCTGATGTATACAAATGGCACTCTTATTGATGAAAAGGTAGCGAAGAAACTTGCAGAACTGGGGAATATCACACCTGCTATTTCTGTTGAGGGATTTGAAAAAGAAACCGATGCACGAAGAGGAAAGGGTGTGTATAAGCGTATAAGAAAAGCGATGCAAAATCTTAGAGATAACGGGGTTCCTTTTGGTATATCTATAACAGCGACTTCTCAGAATGTAGATATAATAACAAGCGATGAGTTTTATGATTTCTATTTTGAAAAGGAGCCCAAGGCTTTTTATGCATGGATATTCCATTATATGCCCATAGGTAGAGGCTACACAATTGAACTTATGCCCACACCCGAACAAAGGCTTTTTATGTGGAAAAAAATTAGAAAAATAGTGCGAGAAAGAAAAATATTTATTGCAGATTTCTGGAATGACGGGGTTGTATCAGATGGATGCATATCAGCAGGCAGAACAGGAGGTTATTTTTATATAAACTGGAACGGAGACTGTGCACCTTGTGTTTTCCAGCCTTATGCTGTCCACAATATCAATGAAGTTTATAAAAAAGGCGGTAATCTGAATACAATACTAAACTCTGAATTCTTTAAAGCAATAAGAAAATGGCAGGATGAATATGCTTATAAACAGCCTAAGGACAGGAAAGGAAATCTCTTAAGACCCTGCATCATCCGAGACCATTATGGAATATATTATAAACTCCTAAAGTGTTACAAACCCAAACCCATAGATGAGGCTGCTATGAACATTCTGAACGATAATGAATATCGCGAGAAACTTATAGCCTATGGAGAAAAAGTAGAAAAATTAACAAAAGATATTTGGGAAAAAGAGTACCTGCAAAAACCAAGCAAAACATAGAAAAGAAAACGAAAAAGTTAATCAATAAGTTCGACAAAAATTAAATAAATTATTTTTTCTTGACTTTATGAATTTTGATATATACTATAATAATGAAAATGTGGCGTGATATAATTCGTGATCTGGATTCTCTTGGCTCTTTTACTTTGCTTTTATCTTTCATTATCGGGATATTTGCTGGTTTTGGCTACACTTATAACATGGGAATAGAATTTCGCAAATTGAATGCAATTGCATTATTGCCGAAGGCTATTGGAGTTGCAGCTGTCAGGGAACTCGCACCTTTATGCTCCCTGCTTATATGCGGAGCAAGGCTTACAGCACAGATAACAGCAGAACTCGCTGGATGGAAAACAGGAAGCAAACTCGATGCATTAATGGTCTCAAAAATCTCACCCGTTAAAAAGTTAATTATACCAAAAATAATAGCAACACTCATCATAATTCCATTTCTCACTTTCATATCTTTCTGCTCAATTGTGATAACCGGTTTTTTCATTACAAAAATTTTCTTCGGTGTCGTTTCAGCGGAATTCTGGAGAGATATTTTCCTATCAATTAGCCCAAATTTGTATATAGCACTTGCAAAATCACTATTGATGGGATTGGCTTTACCTCTAATCCCATGCTGGTATGGTATTCATTCGCTCGGCGGTACCTATTCTGGTAAAAGTGTAGCAATAGCTGTTACTTTCAACATCGTATTTATATTAATATTAGACATATTGATAGATTGGGCAATGTTATGAAAATTCTAAAAGTAAAAAATCTAAATGTGAAAATCGGTGATAGAGAAATAATAAGAGATGTGAATTTCGAAATAAATCAAGGTGAGTTTCTTGTGATATTAGGGCGTAGTGGTACAGGTAAAACAACCCTTTTAAAAGCAATCGCAGGTCTGATACCATTTGAAGGAGAAATAATTTTTAAAGGAAAAAATATAGGATTTGCTTTCCAAGACAATGCACTTTTTGAGAACCTGAATGTATTTGAAAATGCTGGATTTTATCTACTTGAGAAATACGGATTTTCCGATAAAATTAAAGAAAAAATAGAAGAAGTGCTAAATATGTGTGGCTTATTGAAATTCTCTTGTTATTATCCTTCGGAGCTGTCAGGCGGGATGCAAAAAAGGCTGGCAATTGCAAGGGCTGTTCTTACACCTGAAGCCGAAATGATACTGCTGGATGAACCAACAACTGCTCTCGACCCAATGATAAGGGCAGATATCCTTCGGCTCATAAGCAGAATAAAAGAAGAAGGGAAAACAATAATAATGTCAACTCAAGAAGTGGAAGATGCATTGCTTATCGGAGAGAAATTCATATTAATAAGCGAGGGCAAACAAAAGTTCTTCGGAGATAAAGAAAAACTAATAGAAGAAAACAAAGAATTCTTCGCACCATTTCTAAATCAGTTAAAAAGCTTAAAACATGTCACAGAAAGAAGTTTATAAATCTGCTTTCAGGATATTTATAGCTATCCTTGCTTTTATATCATTTTCCATATTTATGTTGTTTAAATTATCAAAAACCACATTATTTTCGCCTTATGAATGCAAAATGTGGGCTGTTTTTGAAACAGGTGAAGGAATAGAAAAAGGTTCGCCTGTATTCTTCAAAGGAGTAGAAATTGGAAGAATTGTGGATAAAAAATTGATATTTGGTAATAATCCAAAAGTTCTGATAGAATTTGTGATTGACAAAAGGATTAAAAATTTATTAAGGGAAGATGCATTTTTGCTGAACATATCAAAATTTCTTACACCAAGCAAACTGGTTTTGCATTGCGGGATATCAGAAAGGCATTTAAAAAGCGATACAATTAAAGGTAAATCACTAAAAGCAGTTGAAGAAAGCATAGACAGATTAAATACTATCCTGGTGAAAATAGATACAATTTTATCAAGTGATTTAAAAATAGCAAAAGCATCGGCAGATACAATGATAAGAGAAATTAGAGAATTTATGAAGAAAACAAAAGAAGCATTTGAAAAAGTCGAGAAAAGCAAGTTTGCAGAAGTTTTAAACAATGATACATTGATGACAAAAGTTTTCAATGCAGTGGATAATATAAATAAACTTGCAAATAGTTTAAAAGAAGATTCGCTCTATCAAAATACTCTCAAACTGATAAAAGATACAAGGGAATTGATCGAGGATATAAAGAGACATCCGAAAAAGTATTTTAAAGTATTCTGATGTTATTCCTGATTTTTTACATAAATGCAGAAGTTTATCCTGTTTTTGACAGAGAATATTATGATACACTTTTATCTCTTTTAGCACATGCAAAAAAAGAAATCATTGTGGCAATGTTTGAGGCAGGCACATTTAAAGGCAAATGGGATGCAGTTTACAAAGTTTATGAAAATTTAATTAAAGCCAGAAAAAGAGGAGTATCGGTAAAAGTTTTACTTGAATTTTCAAACTGGAACGAAAGAGTTAACGAAAAAAATTTTTCAATTGGAGAATTTTTAAAAAGGAATGGCATCAAAGTTTATTATGACAATCCAAAAAAATGTTTGCATTGCAAATTTGTAGTTGTTGATAGCATTTATACGCTTGTGGGCTCATCAAACTGGGGCTATTATGCACTCATGAAAAATTCAGAAGCAAATGTTTTGATAAAATCAAAAGAAATAGCCCAAATATTTATCAAATATTTTTATGAAAGATGCCAAAAATAAGTGTAATTTTACCAACTTATAACTGCGAAAACTTTGTAGCTAAAACAATAAAAAGTGTATTAAATCAAACTTTTGAGGAATTCGAATTTATTATTATAGATGACGCTTCAACTGATAGAACAAGAAACATAATTAATTTTTTTGCCAAAAAAGATAGAAGAATAAAAGTCATTTTAAATAAGAAAAATTTAGGTATTCCGAAAACCTTAAATAAAGCTATTAGGGAAGCATCCGGAAAATATATAGCCATTCTAAATCATGATGATTTATGGAAGCCGAAAAAGCTGGAATTACAATTTGATTTCTTAGAAAAAAATTTAAATATCGCACTTTGTGGAACTTGGGTTAAATTAATAGATGAAAAAGATAAGTTTATAGGAAAAGTGAGTTTACCTACTTCTTCTGCCACTATTGTAGAAAATTTGAAAAAAGGCTATGCTGGCCTTTTTCAGCCAGCTGTTATGATAAGAAAAGAAATTTTTGAAAAAATAGGTGGGTATCGTGAGGACTTAAAAACTACAGAAGACATAGACATCTTCATTAGAATAGGGGAAATTTATAAAATAACAAACATCCCTCAGTATCTAACTTTAATTCGCTTACATATAAACAGCTTTACTGTTGAAAATTATCCTCAGTTAATTGGAAAAGGCAACTTTAAAAAATACGAAGAAATGGACAAATTATTGTTGATTGCAGAAAGGTATAAATATCATTTGAATGTATCTTTATATTTCTGTAGCAAATCTATATTCCAGAACTTATTTAAAATTAAAGGATGGTCATTTTTAATAAATTTACTTTTACCACGATTTTTAAAAAAATTAAAAAATCAATTGCGTAAATTAATTCACAATTTACCTAAAAGGCTATCGATTATGTTTTAAATAACAAATTCGAAAATCTAAGAAAAATCGCCGAAAATTTTTCCCTCACTAAATTCAAAAAAAATTATGAAAATCTATTTAGAAAAATTTTAAGTTAATTTTAAAATTTAATTCCCAACTTACCACGAAGACCATCAATTATGCCCTGTAAAATTGAAAAAAGGCGAATGGTATTAAATTCAAAAAATAGAAGCATATAAATGAAAGCTTTTATCCTTCCCCAAATTATTTTAATTAATTTCTTGTAATTCCTGTACATTTTCTCAACATAAATCATGTTTCTCGCTTCGTAATAAATGCGATGAGGTTCTATAAAAAGGTTAAATTCCCTTCCTAAAAATTTAAATCTCTTATGTGCATAACTTCTTCTACTTAGAAATTCCGGTAAAATGAAAATTTTATAGCCAAATTTATATTTTAGACGATAAGCATATTCCAGCTCTCCGCCATAAAGGAAAAATTCTTTTACAGGCAAACCTGCCCGTTCTATCGCTTTAACCCTTATTATTGCGCCACCCCAGCAAAAATTGTCATGCTCTAAGGGTTTCTCAAAAGATGGCTTAAACCTGCACATCCCCAGCACCGCAACTTTATCATCTTTAAAAAGGATACCATACTTTTTCCAGATTCTTTCAAAAAAACTTTCATCCTCAAGAATTATATCATCATCAAGTAACCACAAAAAATCATAGCCCTTTTCTTTCCCGTGTTTCAAAGCACAATAAAAACCACCTTCACTCCCTATATTTCTCCTTAACCTTAAACATTTAATTTCAGGAAATTCTTCTTTTATCATTTGATAAGTATTATCTTCACTCCCATTATCTATCACAATCACATCTTTAAATTTAAAAGTTTGTCTCAAAACATTTTTTATCAATTCTCTGACTTTCTCTTTGTTATTATAGGTTAAAATCAAAACCGCAATTTTAGTCATTTTTATTATAAACAATTTTTTTAAAAACTGAGAAATGTTTTTCAGCACTTTTGTCCCATCTAAACTTTTTAACATGTTTTAAACCTTTCTCACAAAGCACATTTCGAAGATCCTTATCTTCCATTATTTTTAGCATGGCTTGCATTATTGAATTTTCTGATCGTGGATTTACATATATTGCAGCGTCTCCTGCAATTTCTGGGCACGCTGTAACATTTGCGGTAATAACAGGACATCCACATGCCATTGCTTCTAATAAAGGCATACCAAAACTCTCATGAAGTGAGGGGAAAACAAAAGCCAACGCTCCTTGATATAACGAAACTAACTCATTAGGTTTTAAGGACTTCGTAATAAATAATATATCTTTATGCGAAACAGAATATGGATAGCCTGGCGAGAGTATAATTAATTTAGGTTTTTTCAGAAACGGCAATTTTTTATAAGCTCTTATTATCCTTCTAATATTTTTTTTGGGCTGATATTGTGAAATGTGAAGAAAATAATCTTTCTTTACTCTTGGTTTCGGCTTGAAAATTTTTAAATCAACTCCATGGTATATCACGGTTATTTTTTCATCCCTTAATTTTAAATAATACTTTATTTCAGACTTCGCATAATACGAAGGAGTTATTATAGTTGAAATTTTCTTTTTAATAAATTGCCATACTGCAAACTTCGTTAAATTATCTATTTTACCTTTTAGCATTTTCTTAAAATCATCGTAATGTTCTTTTGCGGGCACAGAAAAAGGAGAAACACCATGCAGTGTTAGCACAATCGGTTTCCTTGTGGATAAAATTTTAACATAGGGGTAAGAGCCAGCCATTGCTCGAGGATCCCAATAAATATCCACATCTTCAGGAATAGTTTCATTCTCTGAGAAAAAAATTATATCTGCTCCTAATTTCCCCATTATTTTACTTACATTTTGAATGTAATTGTAAATACTGAAAGGTAAATAGGAAGGATAAAATACACCTATTTTCATTTTTCCTTTATAAATAACATTGCAGCATTTGTGGCAAATCGCCTCGGTAGAAGCCATAACAAAAACCTATCAATTATCACTCCAACTTTTGTAAGAATCCTTCGTAATTTCATTTCTTTTTCTTTCTTCATTTTAATTTTCTTCACCACTTTTAATATGATATCTTTTATTATCCACCCGCGTACAAATTTTATACGAATAATTTTTGCACCATTACGCTCTACTTCTTTTATCCAGTTTTTTACCGTCCTTGGGAACATATTATAAGAAGTTTGTGAATTTTTGGCAGAAATTCCTTCAAATAATAGAATAAAACCTCCTTTTTTTGTTACTCTTATCATTTCTGAAATTAATTTATTTTGGTGCTCATAAAAATTATGTTGCAACACATTGATAGAAAAGATCAAGTCTATCACGCTATCTTTGAAAGGTAGCCTGATACTATCTACTTTTAAAAAATGAGAAGAAGGAAATCTTTCTTTAGCTATTTTTAACATGGTTTTTGACACATCAACACCAATGTAAAATACACCTTTTCTTTTAAAAAAGTCCGTCCACCGACCTACTCCGCAACCTAAATCCACAACTTTTGCTCCTCTTAAATTTATCCCTTTTAAAATCAACCGCATAGCATATCTCTCAACTTTCTCCAAAGCTAAATTTTCTTCATACGGAAGAGTAAAAACGCAAACTGCTTTATAGACATCACCTTTACTTATAGAAGCCCTCATTTCCCAATATTTTTGTGGATCATACTTTTTCATTTTAAATATCTACACCATCCTTTAATCCTGCATAATATTTTCGCAATTTTAACCTCAAAGCGTGAATGCACAAAAGAAAGTGCTTTCTTAACTGCATCTTCAGTAACCTGTATGTCAAGGAAACAAATAATCTTTTCAAGCACTACCCTTGGCTTTCTCAACATCTCTTCGTATTTTACATTAATCCTTCGTAAATCCCTATGTGCCTCGAAAAATTTTGTTATACGCTCATAATATAAATCAATTAATCTGCTGGCATATTCAAAATTCATTTTATCCCTTCTAATCAAAGACTTGATTATCTCCCTTTTATTACGGTAGCATACAATAAAATACGGATTCTCTAAAAACGGTAAAAATAACTCTATTGTTAACGAAGTTCGAGGGTCTTTGAAACCCCATAGCTTCGATTTTTCGCTTTCAATTATTTCCTTTATTTTATTTTTAAATTTTTCTCTTACTTTTAAAATCTTTTCACTCGAAGGAGGCGCATACCAGCTTCCACCTGCTTCTTTTAATATTTCTTCATTCAATTTTATAATTTTCTTATTCTCAAAGTGACCAAACGGATTAAATCTATCACCACCTAACATTTCTTTCCCCATATTCACCCCAAGATGATGTAAAACCCCGGCTACCAATGAAGTACCGCTGCGATGCATCCCAAGTACTACTATTGTTTTATTCACCTCTTTCTGTTAGCATTCTATCTAATTTTCTTTTTACTTCGTCGGGATTTTTAGTCGAGAAGTACCAATCAATTGTTTTGTGTAATCCTTCTATAAATTTTACTTTGGGCTCCCAACCCAATAATTTCTTTGCAAGTGAATTATCCGCAACACGATTTAAAGGACCTGTTGGTTTATCAGGATGTGTTACTATGCGCGCCTTGTGTCCTGTATAACGCAGTATCTCACGGGCTGCATCTATCACCCTTATTCTCTCCATAGTGCCAAGATTTATCGCTATTGCATTGTCTATTTTTTCAGCCGCCAAAATCGTACCTTCAACTATATCTGATATGTAAGTCCAGTTACGAATTTGCTCCCCAGTCCCCCATATCTCGAATGGGTCCTGCTTTATAAAGGCTTTGGCTATCATCGCAATTACTGCATGATTCTCAACACCTCGAGGACCATAAACAGTAAAATAACGCAATGATACTGATTTCATTCCTTTCTCTTCATAATAATATTTCAATGTTAATTCTGCCATCAACTTCGCCCAGCCATACATATTGTCAGCATCATAAGGAGGACCTACCATATCTTCTTTTAAATAAATTTCTTTATTAACATCTTTTTGTAAATAATTTGGATAAACACAACCAGAAGACGCAAAAATTACTTTTTCAACTCCTTCTTCATAACACGCTTTAAAAACATTCCCGTCAAGAATCATATTTGTAGAACACTCAACCTGATGCAGGTCAACATAACCTCTTCCACCATGAGCAGCTGCAAGATGGAAAACATATTCCATTCCTTTTACCGATTTCTTTGCAACTTCAGGATATAGCAAATCGCCTTTTATAAACTCAATGTTACCTTTGTCTATATGATGCTTTATATTTTCCAGTTTACCGCTACTGAGATTATCAACAACGCGAACTTTCGCTCCTCTCTCTACAAGCGCATCTACAAGATGCGAACCTATAAAAGAAGCACCTCCTGTAACAAGAACTTTTTTACCTTCCCAGAAGCCCATTTCACCCCCCAATTAAATTAATTTACCTCTACCAAGTGCAATATATTCTATTTTATTCTTCTCCCCTTTGTAAATCCTCCAGCAATCAATTAAAATTAATTTCTTATTTATATTTAAATTTTTAAACTCTTCCCAAGGCGTCATTATAAGTATAACATCTGCTTTTTCAATAACTTCTTCTTTCGATTTCCCATATTCAATTTTTTCACCAAAAATTTTCTTTGTAACTTCCATTGCCATAGGGTCATAAACTATCACTTCCATTTCTTCTTTCAATAACAAATCTATTAAATGAATCGAAATAGATTCCTCAATGACATCCGTATCGGGTTTGTAAGAAAGTCCCAAAATTCCTATCTTCTTTTTCTTATTTTCCAATATCGTTTTTATCAAATTAAGCAATCTTTGTGGCTCTTTTTTATTAAACTTATGTGTTGCTTCCGCAATATCTGCATCTGCTCCTATTTTCTTTGCAAATGTCATCAGTGCCACATTATCTCGCGGAAAACATGGTCCACCATAACCTATTGCTCCTTTCAAATATTTTCCGCCAATTCTCGAATCACAGGAAAGAGCATCTGTTATCACATCTACATCTGCATCTTTTATTTTCTCACAAATTCTCGCAAGCATATTCGCATAACTTATTTTCGTAGTAACATAAGTATTCAGTGCCAATTTTGTTATCTCAGCATTTATAAAATTCATCCTTTTTATCGGTGGATTATTTTCACATGCTTTCTTATAAATTGACGCCACTTTTTCACCACTATTTCTATCGGATTCTCCTATCAATACAAAATCTGGATTCAAAAAACCTTTTATTACATTACCGAGCGCTACAAATTCTGGATTATAACATAAACCAAAATCTTTCCCACATCTTTTTCCCGTCAAATCTTCTAAAAGCGGTTTAATTTCACCATCCATGGAACCGGGTAATATGGTACTTACGATGTCTACAATATAACCTTCTTTCATATATTTTGCAATTTCTTTTAAACTTTCTTTTACAAATTTTAAAGAGAATCCTCCTGTTTCATCTGTCGGAGTAGGTACGATTATTAAAGCTATTTCTGAATTTTTTACTGCCTCTTCATAATCAACCGTTGCTCTAAGTTTCTTACATTTTTGCAGTAATTCTTTTAAACCCGGCTCATTTACAGGTGGCTCTTTTTTGTTAATTTTTTCCACTTTCTCTTTGTCGATATCCAGACCTATCACCTCAAACCCTTTATATGCAAGGCAGGCAGAAATGGGAGCACCAAGTTTGCCCAGACCTACAACTGCCAGCCTCATTTTCTTCGCCTTATTCCCATTTTTTTCAAAATATTTATGAAACCTTTCAAAACTATTTTAAAAACAAACAAATGAGGGTAAAGTCTTTCGATCACATCTATCTTTCGGTGCAATTGCGTAAAATTAAGATTCATTCTTATTCCCTTCTTAGTAAGGATATGAGTGGCGTCTCTCGGCTCAAATATAGTTCCCTTTCCAGCCAATTTAACATTTTCCTCATATTCGGGGCTTTTTCCCCATCTCTCACCCCATTTACAATGCGAATAATCATGGTTTTGATGAATAGCGGTTATGAAATGAGTGGCATCGATAACAGGAATTTTTCTCCTCAGTGCATCATAAATAAGCCAGTTGTCAAATGCTCCTCTTCCTATCGCAAATGGCGGTATTTTTGTAAATAAACCTTTGGGGAAGACAAAATAGTCACTTGCGGCCCCTCTATGCAAAACACCATATTTTCTTATAAATTGTATCATTTCTTTTTCCCATTGCCTGGAAAAATCAATCTCTCTGTCAAAATCCAAATCATATCTTTTACCCACCAATAAAAATTTTTCATTGTTTTTAACCATATTCACAGCATCTAAAAAATCTTTCAGCAAAATAATATCAGCATTTATGTAACACATTATTCTATTTTTTGCAATTTCCTGAGCTTTTTCGAATAAATAATTTAACAAAGGTGTTCCATATTTATTTTTCTTCATCTCTTTTATCAAAATAAGACCTATTTCTTCTGCAATTTTCTCTCCTTCTTTTGTGTCATCAAACAAAATCACCTCCACATTCGGATGAAGTATTTTCCAGCTCTTAATTGCATTCCTCTGAATTATTCTAAATTTGCCTTTGAAAGGCTTTGTGGTTGTGAAAAAACTTATCATTTCTGCAATTTTAACTGAAATATTACAAAGTCAAGCTAAATAAAAAACTCCTTCAATATAATCGGTGGGGGACGCTTCATAGGTCAAAGCAAACTCTTTTGAGACTTCTTTACCATCTTTAAAATACTTTTCCTTTAAAATTTTAAAGTCTTTAAATAACATACTAAGTCTATATTTACCGAATATTCTCATTAATGGAACGAAACTGGCATCTTCTCCCACAGGTAAAACAAGAATCATTTTCCCGCCTTTTCTCAACATCTTGCGAAGAATTTTCATCGCTTCCAAATCAGAGTAAGAGGGTTCGGCGGCAAAACCATATTTTTCATTGATACCGAGATTTTCCAGAAATTCATAGCACACTATCGTATCGTATTTATCAAATTTAGATTCAAAAAAATTACCCCCAGTAAAATTAAAAACTGTGGATTTTTTACCCAATTTCCTACTAAATACATCTTTACCCAAGATTAATATTTTTTCCCCTTTTAAATCGTCAATATTGACTTTCAATTCCATAACTCTTACCCTCTCTGGAATTCTTAATTTTTTCTTCAAAATATTTTTCATAAAAAAGCGATAGAACGGACGATAAATCTTTAAACAAGGCAAATACCTGTAAATTCTATCGATTAAATTTTTATGATTCCATGGATCACATACAAATGCCATTATAAAATACTTTAAAATTATATCCCAATGTTTACCGCCAACATAAGCATAATCAATACCCCTTAAATAAGCATTGCTGTAAGCCCTCTTTTTCAACTTCCAATACTTCTCCGCACCCTTTAATGAAAAAAATTTCCTCGTAACTTGTACACAGGCAGGAGCGGATGTTCTCCCATCAAAACTCATCCCTCTTATTGCTCTCTCATATGAAAGTAAAAAAGGAAAGTACTTTATTTTCCCGTAAAGTCCTATTCTGAGCCATAGTTCATGGTCTTTTTTCTGATAGAAATTTATGTCAAGATAACCTACTTTTTCTAAAATTCTTCTGCGAATAAAAGCAGATGGCTGAGGGATACAATGGTCACAATTCTCAATAGCATAATTTAAATTCCATTTCCAGCAATAAGTAACACCTATTTTTTGACCGGAAGAATCTATTTTACCGCAATCACCATATATTACATCAACATCGGGATTTTCTCTGAATAAATTTACCACGGTGCTTATTGCGTCGGGGATTTTCAAAACATCGTCGGCATTGAGCCAAGATAGTATCTCGCCTTGCGCCATCTTCCAGCCTTTATTTATGGCGTCTGCATGGCCTCTGTCGGGCTCTGAAATCCACTTTATCTTATCTCCATAGCTCTTTAAAATGTCAATAGTGCCGTCGGTTGAGCCACCGTCAACCACGATACATTCAAGATAAGGATAATCTTGATTTAATACACTATCAATTGTATCCCTAATATATTTAGCACGGTTAAGAGAAGGTATTATTACAGAAACTTTCATTTTACTTATTATTTAAAAATTTTTCAAATCTGTCAATTATTTCTTTACAAAAGTGTAACAAAATTATATTTAAAGGATGAAAAGATTTTTAAAAGATACAATTAGAAGACTTCTTAATAAATTTGGGTTTGAAATCCATAGAATTTCTTTTAATGACCCTTTCCTTGCTCAGCGTGAATTATTAAAGCAAGTAAAAGTAAACATAATTTTTGACATAGGAGCCCATATTGGAAATATAACTGCTATATACAAAAAAGTTTTTCCGGATTCGACGATTTACTGTTTTGAACCTTCGCCTTCTACTTTTAAAATATTGCAGAAAAGATTTAAAAATGATACTTCTGTTAAAGTTTTCAGAATTGCAATTTCTGATAAAACAGGGGAAACTCAATTTTTTATAAACAAAAATGAAGCGACAAATTCTTTATTACCTGTTATGGAGTCCAGTAAAAAATTTGTTAATAATATAAAGGACTTAGAAACTAAAAACATCATCAAAGTATTTTCTTCAACGCTCGATGAATTTTGTGAGGATAAAAACATCGAAGAAATTCATATCCTAAAAATGGATATTCAAGGAGCTGAGTTAAAAGCCTTGAAGGGAGCCGAGAGAATGCTTACTGAAAAGAGAATATGGCTCATTTTCACAGAAATCATGTTTATACCTTTATATAAAAATCAATCTCTTTTTCATGACATTTGCAAGTTTTTATACGAGAAAAATTATTTCTTATTCAATTTCTATAATTTAAGGTATACCCCTTCTCTCAGAATCAAATGGGGCGATGCAATTTTTCTAAATCCACGCGTAATATCCTAGGGTATTCCGTAACTATAATATCTCATTGTATCTCCGCATATTTTCAAGAACTTTTCTTTTTGTTCGTCTGACCATTTTTGCCATAATTTACGCGGCGTTCTATCTCCCCCTATTTTTCTATTAATATCTTTTTTCTGCATTTTTTTCAAATAAGATTTTTTCACTTTACACTCATTAATTATTAGCTTAAAAATATTGAATAAATAATCTACATTCATAATTAAGTCTTCAAGGCGGAAAACATACACCTTATCTGAACCTATTTTTTCTTTTAACCATTCAGGCATATATCTATTAACTTTCCACCAAAAACACCATCTCTCCCATTTATCGTATTTATCAAATTCACTTTCTCCCGTTATCTCCGCATATTTTTTTAAAAAAGTTTTATAAAAAAAATGATCTTCCGGAAGATTTATATTATGATAATAACAAGAATGAACATTCTGTATACCATTTCGCACAAGATAAATTACTAAATCAACCTTTATTCTTTTATGAATTTCAGGAATCATAAGCATAGTCCATGAATTTGAATCGCCTACTATTTTGCAGAAAGTAAGTAATTCTTCCATAAAATCAAAATAAGGTATGAAAATGGCACCCAATCCTTTTTGTAATTCATATTCTAAGGCTTCATCCCATTTTAATCCTGTTACAGTCAGTTTATATTCATGATAGAATTTCACCTCTTTATCGAAGGAATTCAAAACAGTCGCTAACCACTTGGTACCACAATGTCCTATTCCTGTAATTAAAATAAACTTTCCTTTTCTCCTGCTAGTTTTAAAAGAAGGCAGTATTTTAAAGCATTGACCAGCTGGTAGTATTCTGTAATTATATTTTTTAAGCAATTTAAATATTTCCTCTTTGTTCTTATGAATTTCAATCAAAAATGCAGGTCTATATTTCTTAATGGTATTTTGCGCTCCCTTTAAAATATCATATTCACTTCCCTCTGTATCTATTTTGATCAAATCGGGTTTTATTTTTTCTTTTTCTATAATTTCATCCAGCGTTCTTATTTTTACCTTTTGATAATATGCTAATTTTGTTTGTTCGTATACAAAATTGTAAAAGGTATTATGCCCGCTTTTTTGAATTTGAGCTATTTTTAAAAATCTCTCTTCGTCTTTTTCTCCAACTGCGTCGTTAATTAATTTAATGTTTTTTAATTTATTGCGTCTTACATTCATCCTTAATATATTGAATTCTCTTTTACTAGGCTCAATTGCTAATACTTTCCCTTCTTCGCCTACTTTTTTAGCTCCAAATATGGTATAAACCCCATTATGAGCTCCTATATCGATAAAAGTCATTTTCCTTTTTAAAAATTGATAAACAAATTTAAGTTCACAGGGCTCATATATATTTTCGACAGCTAAATTTCGAGTAATTTCACTTTTTGACGGTAAAAATAATCTTGTTCCATAATACCAAGGGAGAGTTAAGAAATTCAAATTCTCCCTTAATCTCTCAAAAATAATTCTGCGTAATTTCACAAGAATATTACCTCTTTTTTCTATAAATCCAGTTTTCCATTCTTGCAGACAAATAATTCTCTTTTTTAAAAGTAAGAAATAAAGACAAATTTTTAAAAAATTCAAAGGAAAAAAATTAATTATTTTCTTAATAAAGATTTTTTTCATTTTCTAAAGCACATTCAAAATCAAATTTTAAATTTAATATACCAACCCATTTATCACACCTATGTGAAATAATTTTTGTCGCTACTATCATTTCAGGTAAACAGTCCCATGCATCTATTATTTTATCCTCATCATATAAACTTACTTTCCAAAAATAATGACCAGGAGTTAAAGGTAAAATTTTAAAATGGTAAGTGAGTGAATGGACGCCTCGGGTTAGTTTCAAATTATAGAATCCATATGCCCATAGCAATTTCCCTTCTTTATCGAATAACGCAATGCCATGTACTCCTCTTTGAATTTCTTTATCTATTTTCACCCAAAACTTTATTCTCACATTCTCGTCGTCTATTAAAATATTAGGTTTCGGACCCCGTGGTGAGATTATTTCCCATTTGAAAAACTTTCCTCCTGTAAAATTCCTAACGGTAGTTACCCTTTCTATCCCAATGGAAGCCTTCTCATACGCGCTTACAACTTCTTCAGTGTATCCTACCTTTTTTATTTCCCCTCCTTCTAACCACAAAGCCCTTTTACAAAGTTTTCTCACCTGATTCATTTGATGACTAACAAAAAGAACAGTTTTTCCTTTTTTCGTTACATCATCCATTTGACCCAAGCATTTCCTTTGAAAAGCAACATCACCCACTGCAAGTACTTCATCCACCAAAACTATATCCGTGTCAAGGAAAGCAGCAACCGAAAAAGCCAATCTCAACCTCATTCCACTTGAGTAATATTTTATCGGTGTATCTATAAATTCGGATAATTCTGCAAATTCAACAATTTCATCAAACTTCCTGTCTATCTCCGATTTCTTCATACCAAGTATTGCTCCATTCAGGTAAATGTTCTCTCTTCCGGTTAACTCTGGATGAAAACCTACACCCACTTCAAGCAAAGAACCCACCCTACCCCTAACTATCGCTCTGCCACTCGTTGGCTCCGTAATTCTCGACAATATCTTTAAAAGAGTTGTTTTACCAGCTCCGTTTGGACCTATAATTCCTAAAACTTCCCCCTCTTCAACCTCAAAACTCACATCCTTAAGAGCCCATATAATTCCGTCTTCTCTTCTCTTCCTCAAAATGCCAGAAAATGCATCTCTTAAACTTTGATAAGGATTATAGCCTCCTTTTCTATAACATTTACTCAAATTTTCAACAATTATTGTCTTCATCTCTTATTTTATTCATATTTTAAAATTGTCAAGTTATACTATATCTGCAAATTCTCGCTCTACCTTCGAAAAATAAAGTAAACCTACGAATATCAGAAAAGAAACTATTATAACCGAAAATAAAATCGCTTGAAAATCTACACTGCCTTTGTTTAATAGCGACCATCTGAAACCTTCAACTACCCCTGTCATTGGATTTATCCTCATAATTAACCTGAATTTTTCTGGAATTATTTCATGTGAATAAACTATAGGTGTGGCAAAAAACCATACTTGAGTCAAAAACGGCATCAGATGACGAATATCCCTGAATTTAACATTTAGAGCAGAAAATAAAATCCCAACACTCAGAGAAGACAATAAAGCAAGAATTATGAAAAAAGGAATGAAAAGAATACTCAAACCTATTTTTATTCCAAATATCAACATTAAAATTATCAAAACAAAAAACTGAAGCCCAAAATCAATAAGCCCGCCCAGAGTATAAGATAGAGGCAGAATAATTCTTGGGAAGTAAACTTTTGTTATTATAGAAGCATTGCCCACCACACTTTCGCTTGCCCTACCAAGTCCCAGAGAAAAAAGCTGCCATGGTAATAACCCGCAATAAGCATAAACAGGATAAGGTATCCCTTCAGAAGGTATTTTCGCAAATTTGTGGAAAATTAAAGTGAATATTAACATTTGAATAACAGGACGCAAAATAGCCCATGCAACACCAAGTAAAGTTTGCTTATAACGAACTTTAAACTCTTTCCAGATGAAAAAGAAAAGCAAATCTTTATAGTGCTTTATCTCTTTCAGAGCACGCCAGTTTATACCACGACTGGGTTTTATTATGATTTCTCTCTTCACTACAATATGATACAAATTTCTTAAGATTGTCAATATTTTTCTTGACACTTTTGTATTTTGTTTAAAATTTAAGATGAAAATAGTAATGGGTGCAGACCACAGAGGTTATAAATTAAAAGAGGAACTAAAGAAATATTTAGAGAAAGAGCATGAAATAATAGATTGTGGAACTAATTCTACTGCTTCCTGTGATTATCCTGATTTTGGCAAAAAAGTAGCGGAAATCGTGGCAAAGGGTGAAGCGCATAAAGGCATTTTAATATGTGGCTCTGGTATCGGTATGTCGATAACGGCAAATAAAGTAAAAGGTGCATATTGCGCACTATGCTGGGATGAAGAACTTGCCAAAAGAGCACGCCAGCATAACAACGCAAATATAATCGCATTACCAGCAGATTTTATTGATGCTGAGAAAGCTAAAAAAATGGTAGAAATATTTTTAAAAACAGAATTTGAAGGCGGAAGACATGAGAGAAGATTTAACAAAATAAAAGAAATAGAAAAATCATCCGGAGGGAATTATGCTTAAGTTAAAAGAAGTCGACCCAGAGGTGTATGAGGCAATAAAAGGAGAAATAGGGAGACAGAGAAACACTCTTGAATTAATTCCATCCGAAAATTTTACTTCAAAAGCAGTTCTTGAAGCAATGGGCTGTGTTATGACAAATAAATATGCTGAAGGTTATCCCGGAAAAAGATATTATGGTGGATGTAAATGGGTTGATGAAGTTGAGCGCCTTGCTATTGAGCGAGCGAAAAAATTATTTGGCTGTGACCATGTTAATGTACAACCTTTATCTGGAGTGCCTGCGAATATGGCTGCTTATGCTGCACTCGCAAAACCAGGCGATACAATAATGGGTATGGCACTGGCTCACGGCGGACATTTGTCACACGGACATAAAGTAAGTTTCTCCGGAATATGGTTCAATGCAGTCCACTATACAGTTGACCCAGAAACCGAAATGCTCAATTATGACGAAATCTGGAGATTAGCAAAAGAACATAAACCAAAGATAATAGTATCGGGTGCAAGTGCATATCCCCGCATCATCCATTTTGATAAATTTAAAGAAATTTGCGATGATGTAGGTGCTTATCATGTTGCAGACATTGCGCATATAGCAGGACTCGTTGTAGCAGGTTTGCATCCTTCACCTGTACCTTATGCAGATGTTGTAACTACTACTACTCACAAAACCCTAAGAGGACCTCGAAGCGCGATAATAATGTGCAAAGAAGAACACGCAAAAGCTGTGGATAAATGGGTGTTTCCAGGGCTTCAAGGCGGACCCCATATGCATATAATTGCAGCAAAAGCTGTTTGCTTTAAAGAAGCAATGACCGAAGAATTTAAAGAATATCAAAAACAAATCGTTAAAAATGCAAAAACACTCGCAGAAGAACTTATGAAAAGAGGATATAGGTTAGTATCGGGAGGAACCGATAACCATCTGATGCTCGTTGATTTAAGAAACAAAGGAATTACTGGGAAACAAGCAGAAGAAGCGCTTGAGCGTGCGGGTATTACGGTTAACAAAAATACAATCCCATTTGACCCAAGAAAACCTTTTGACCCAAGCGGAATACGACTGGGAACCCCTGCTGTTACAACAAGAGGTATGAAAGAGGAAGAAATGAAAAAAATAGCAGAATTAATAGATAAAGTTTTATCGAATATCGATGACGAAAAGACGATTGAAAAAGTAAGAGAAGAAGTAAAGGAATTATGTTCACAATTTCCTTTATATGACGATGTCTTGGAGGAATATGAATGAGTAAGCGTTTGTCATGGGATGCTTATTTTATGGAAATCGCGCAACTCGTTGCTACTCGTTCGACCTGTTTACGAAGAAAAGTGGGAGCAGTAGCCGTGAAAGATAAAAGAATAATTGCAACAGGTTATAATGGGGCACCCGAAAATTTAAAACATTGCGAAGAAATCGGCTGTTTACGCGAAAAATTAAAAATACCTGCAGGTGAAAGACAGGAACTCTGCAGGGGAGTACATGCAGAACAAAATGTAATAATTCAGGCAGCAAAATTGGGCGCAAATTTAAATGGCGCAACAATTTACATAACGCATCATCCATGTTTTACATGCGCAAAAATGTTGATAAACGCAGGAATTAAAAAAATAGTTTATAAGGAAGGTTATCCCGATGAATTTGCAAAAGAGATTCTAAAAGAAGCAGGAATTGAAGTTGTAAAATTTGAAGAAGGGGGGCAAAATTAGTAGAAAGGCTTTAATTGCTCTGGATATTGGAATTGGTGTAGCCGCGGTCTGCGTAATACTCATACTCGCAATCCCACAGTACAAACAGTATGAACTGCAAAATAAAAGATACGAGGTGAAACTGAACATGTATAAACTAAAAGCCGCTGTCGAACAGTATGCAGCATTCCACGATGGGAAATATCCAACATCCATTCAGCAAATCGAAGAATTCTTCGAATACCCGGTAAATCCATACACGGGAAAACCGCTACCAAAATATACTGTGCTGAAAGAAGGGGATACTCTAGGAGAAGGCGATACCCTCGTCCAGATAGAATTCTTAAAGGAAGGCGATACTTTAAAAGAAGGCGATGTTTACATAAAATTCAGACAGGAAAAGGTTGGGGACTCACTCGTAATCAAAGCCGATACTTTTACTGCGGGATATGTATTGAAAAAAGGCGAAGTTTATCCAAGAAAAATCATTCGAACAAAAGGATATGTATTGAAAAAAGGCGAAACTTATGTGAAATGCGGAATTAAACTTTTCACCTATTTCCGTGAAGCAGATTGCGAAGATAGGGACCCCAAAGGCATAAATGGTCAAATGCGCGGAAAACCAGGTTATCTCGCTTATGGATACTATGCACCAAGAGGCAAGAATTACGCCATATCTTACGGTATCTTGGGATTCGATGAAAAAGGCGAACCTTTAAAAGAAAAAGGTCCGGGTGGAAAAGATTTAATTATCGTGCTTTATCCTGAACGAGAATAACTAAGCACCGTATTTTTTCAACTTTAAAGCATTGGCAAGCATTAAGGACATTGCATAAAGTGCAGGAAATCTACCAAGAATACCTTTCGCACATTCTCTCTCTGTAAATCTTTTACCATCATCAGGTATCACATATTTTGAATAAAGCAAAAAAGGATTCGGATGCCATGAATGAGACTTAAGAACGCAAGGAGTAGAATGGTCACCCGTTATCACAAAAACATCGGGATTCAAAGAAAGTAAATCAGGGATTATTTTATCAACCTCTTCAATAAGTTTAACTTTACCCTCAAAATTACCATCTTCACCCATTGAATCTGTTTTCTTTACATGAAAATAGAAAAAGTCATATTTATCCCAATTTTCTTTTAAAGCTTTTACCTGTTCTTCAAGTGTGGTCCCGCATTCCACTACATCCATTCCCACAAGTTTTGCTATTCCTTTATACATCGGATAGGTTGCTATCGCACATGGTTTTATTTTATAAACTTCCTGCATCGGTGGAATATCTGGCGGTTTTGAAATTCCTCTTAATAAAATATAATTTGCCGGCTTTTCCAGATATTTCGTTGCTTCTTCTACGAATTTTTTCAAAATTTTAGCGGTTTTTTTAGAACCTTCATCTTCTTCTATTGCTTTTGGCTCTATTGGTGGTTTTCCTGTCTGTTGCGGGTCGGTATCGCAAACTTTATCACCTAAATTCTCTCCCCGTAATACCAGCACAAATCTGTGCTCTTTTCCGGGAGTTATCAGTATTTCAACATCTTCAATCTTTTTTATATTTTCCGCTAACCTCTGACAAATTTTTTTATTTTCTTCTGTGGGAATTCTTCCTGCTCTTCTATCTGTAATGACTCCATTTTCGATTGTAGCAAAGTTTCCCCTTATGGCTATATCCTTTTTAGAAAGAGTAAGCCCAACTCCAAGTGCTTCGAGCACCCCTCTTCCGATATTCCATTTTATCGGGTCATAGCCAAAAAGTGATAGATGCCCGGGTCCACTACCAGGGGTTATACCGGGAAATACAGGGTCTGTCAGTCCGAGTGCGCTTTTCTTTGCGAGTTCATCGAGATTCGGCGTATTGGCTGCTTCTAACTCGGTTTTGCCAGAAACAGGTAAGCCACCTACTCCATCTATCACAAGTAGCAATATCTTCGTATCCGTCTTTTGCGAAACCTCTTTTAATAATGTAAGTATTTCATTCATTTCAAAAATTATAAATAAATTTTGTAAATGTCAAGCTTGACATTTTAGTATTTCAATTTTAATTTATGATGAAGCGCTTTTTAAAATATTTGTGGCACAACCTACCATGGACTTCCTATTGGGAACATAAATTTATATTGAAAAAATTAATTGAGAAAAACTTATTCACTCTTGACCTTGGTTGTGGTGAATGGGCAACTGCTTCGAAATTTATCAGTTGTAAGAAAATAGGAATAGATTTAGTTCCAAAAATTCATTTTAAGCCACAAAATTTTCATTATGTAAGGGGTGATGTTAAAAATCTGCCTTTCAAAGATAATGTATTTCAGCAGGTAATTGCTTCGGCTATTCTTGAACATGTTGATGATATCCAAAAAGTTGCATCCGAGATAAAGAGAGTACTCAAAAAAGATGGCTTTCTTTTGATAATTTGCCCTTCAAAATACTGGCGATTACCTTTTTATAATTTTTTAAAAAACTTTTGCTTAAAAGAAGAAAAAATCCTGAAAAATTTCGGTCATAAGAAAAAAGGTTTTTGCATCTCTGAAATTTATTCTATTTTTAAGGATTTCAAAATCATAAAAGTAAAATATTTTATAAACAGAATTTGTGCACTTGGTTATGATTTTCAATTTTTTAGATATAAATTACTTGGAAATTTCCTTTTGCGTTTATTTTTTCCTCTTTTTTATTTATCCGCTATTTTTGGCAATTCTTTCTATGGCACTCATTTAGCCGTTAAAATGAAGAAATGCGTTTAATTTATTTTACATTTTTAATTTTTGGCGGATGTGTTTATTCTTTTACAGGTTTTGAGAAAGTAAAATACAGCAAAGTTACTTTGACTGTTTTCAAAAATATGACGGTAAAATCGGGTCTTGAAGATGTTTTTTACAACACCATTTCTTCTGCTTTTTCATCTGACCCACGCTTCACTCTTACTTCACGCAAAAATGCACAGATAATAATTGAAGGAGAAATCCTAAATTACGAAAGAATACCTTTCACATACGATGAGCAGGGAAATATAAAAGAATACAAATTAACATGCAAAATAAAAATAATCTTAGTGGATAGCAAACAGAGAGAAATACTGAATAAAGATTTTATCATCTGGATTAAGTATCCTTCTACTGAAACAGAGGAGCGAGGAATACAGCTTCTTGGAAAAGAAATCTCACGCAAATTAATCGAAATAATCCTTGGACTATGAAAGATTATTTTCCCAAAAAAGATAAAATATCTTTTGGCTTTATTCTGTTAAATTCAAAACCAAGTTTTTCTACAGGTATCCCAAGTGCTAACCCAAGTATCTGTGTGTAAAACAAAACAGGTATTTTGTAATTCTCACCCAATTTTGAATTTATCCTTCTCTGATTTTGTTCATACATGATATCACAAAAAGGACATATCAGAATAATCGCATCTGCTCCTGATTTTGCAACTTCTTTTAGCTTTTCATTTGCTATTCTCAAAGCAAGTTCCTCATCAATTGCAAGCACCGCTCCCCCGCAACAGTTTAACTTGTTATAATAAGAAAGAGATTTAGCACCTGTTATCTCGATAAGTTCATCAAGAGATTTCGGAAATTCAACATCTTCCCCTGTTTTATGAATTTTTGAAGGTCTCAGGTAATGACAGCCATAATGTGGTGCAAAATTTAATCCTTCTAAACTTTTTCTCACTTTCAAACGCAAATTCGAAAGCCCGTAATCCTCGTAAAGTACTCTTATAAAATGTTTAACTTCAACTTTTCCTTCGTATTTTAAGCCAAACTCTTTTAAAACTTGATTCACTTCTTTTTTCATTTCTTCATTTTCTTTGAGCAAATGGTTTGCTTCTGATAATGAACCATAGCATGCGGAACAAAGTGCCCATATATCAAGACCTTCTTTTTCGGCAAGTGCAAGATTTCTTGCAGCCATAATCAAATATTTTTTATGATCAACCGACTTCACAGGAAAGCCGCAACAACCAAAGTGAGGTATATCAATGAGCTCTATCCCTAAATGCTTTGCTACTTCTCTCGCAGATACTTCATAATGCTGAGCTCTTACAGGTATCGTACAACCAAGAAATAAAGCTCCTTTCATCTTTCTAATATTTTCTTAATATCCACAATTTCTCTTTCAACTTGTGGCAAATTCGCTTTTTCCCTTTTTCTCGCTATAAAATCGTCAATTTCATAAAGTCTTCCAAATTTCTTTAAATTTTCAATTTGCAATTTTACTCCTTCAGGAATATATCCTTCTCTTACTGCGATATTTCTAAGTGCTGTCATTATATCGGTTAATCTTACATCTTGCGGACATCTTTCATAACATGAATAACAACCCGCACAAAGCCATATGAATTCATTTTTCAAAACTTCTTCTTTCATTCCAAGAATTGTCATCCTTATTATTTTTCGTGGATTATAGCGTTCGTCAACGGCGCGAACAGGACAGCTAACGGTGCATGTACCACAGGCAAAACAGCGTAAGAGAGCATCACCTCCTTTTTCCCTTAAAACTTCAAATTTAAAATTCAAATCTTTCTTCCTGACCTCAATCATTTGATAATTCGTTCTTTGCAATAATATCTGCAATTTTTTCTATTTTTGCCTTAAGATAAAACGAAATATTTTCAGAAAACTTTAGGTTCTCCTCCTTCACTTCAATAGCATATATTTTTACGGATACAGGTTTTCCAAAATATTTTTGTGATAATTTCACAGGCAACGCTATACCGAGCGAATGTGGATGAATCGTCTTTATTCTATCAACTTCGTCTATATCGAGCTTATGTAATTTGCCTTCTTCTTCTCCAACGATACTGTCGATTATCACAACCTCATCTGCATCCTTTATGACATCAAACAACTTCATACCGTTAAAGCTACCTGTGATAAAGCAAACTCCCTTTTTATCTTTAAATCTTTCATACAATTTTCTGGTAACAGCAATGCCAATCTGGTCATCTCCCATTATTTCATTACCTATTCCTACAAACAGCTTCATAACTTCTTTATCTTTTCTACAAATTTCTCTATAACTTCCTTAAATTTTTGTCCTTCGGAAGCAGAAATCCATTGCAATTCCAATCTCTCTGGATTTATACCAAATTGTTCGAGTACTTTCTTCAATAGCTTTACTCTTTTTAATGTTTTGTAATTACCTGTAAGATAATGGCAATCACCCGGGTGGCATCCTGTTATCATAACGCCATCTGCACCCTGTTTAAACGCCCAGAGTATTACTTCGGGGTCAACTCTTCCGGAGCACATAGTTCTTATTATTCTAAAGTCCGATGGCATTTGAAGACGGGATACACCCGCTAAGTCCGCACCCGCATAAGAGCACCAGTTACAACAAAACACAATTATTTTTAACCTATCAGAGCGCCCCATTTACCTGACAGAGCAATTGCTCTGTTGTGAAACCAGACTGTTCTAATGCACCCGAAGGACAGGCACCCGCACATGTGCCACAGCCTTTACATAATACATCCTCGACTTTAGCAACCCTTATCGTTTTGCCATCTTCTTCCTTCTCTATAAGTTTTATCGCATCAAAAGGACAAATCGATACACATATTCCACAACCTGAACAAATTTCTTCATTTACCCTGGCTATCTGTGGCTCTGTAGTATATTTTGTTTTCGTCAAAATAGTCAATGCTCTGCCAGCTGCTGCTTTCGCCTGACAAATCGTCTCTTTAATATTCTTGGGTGAATGACATAATCCACAAAGGAAAATACCATCTGTAGCAAAGTCAACTGGTCGAAGTTTCACATGTGCCTCAAGTAAAAAGCCATCACCATCCACAGGCACTTTTAACATCTTCGATAAAGAATACACATCTTCATTGCACTCAATCCCTGTAGATAAAACAAGATAGTCCGGCTCTATCAATAAATAATCTCCCAGTATATAATCGAAGCATTTCACTTTTAAAACACCTTCCTCTTTAAAAACTTCGGGTTTTCTTTCATCTTCATATTTTATGAATATTGCCCCTTTTTCCCGCACCTCATCATACAATTTTTCATAAAAACTATATGTTCTTATATCTTTATACAATACAAACGCCTGCAATTCTGGATTTATTTCGAATGCTTTTCTAAGATTTTTCATAGCAACACTACAACAAATCCTCGAACAATATTTATGATTCTCATCCCTTGAGCCCACACATTGTATAACGCAAATAACTTTCGCAGTTTTAATTTTCTCGGGAGATTTCGCCAACATTTCTTCAAATTCTTTTTGAGTCAATATCCTTTCGTCTTCTCCATATAAATATTCCTTTGGCTTATAATCTTTTGCACCAATCGCTACTATCACCACTCCATGCTTTAACCTTTCAACTTTGCCATCATATTCAATCTCTGATTCATAATTTCCAATAAACCCTGTAAAATCTTTCAATCTCGCATTTTTATAAACTTTTATTTTTGGATGATTTTCCACTTTTTGGATTAATTCTTTTAAAAATTTCTGCACATCTTTTCCTTCAAGTGAATAGTAAATATGTCGCAAATTTCCTCCCAACTCTTTTTCTTTTTCTACAAGATAAACTTGAAATCCTGCCTCAGCAATAGATAACGCCGATGTCATGCCTGCAAGCCCTCCTCCTATCACAAGTGCAGAAGGATTAACTTCTACTTCTATTTCTTTCAGAGGTTCTGCTAAGCGAACTTTTTCCACCGCCATTTTTACCAAGTCTTTTGCCTTTTCTGTTGCACTTTTTCGGTCTTCCATGTGTATCCATGAGCATTGGTCTCTAATATTTGCCATTTCAAATAGATAAGGATTTAAGCCTGCCTGTCGCAATGTCTCACGGAAAAGTGGCTCATGGGTGCGAGGAGTACACGCCGCCACAACAATCCTGTTCAAATTGTATTCTTTTATCTTTTGGATTATCTTTTGCTGAGTATCCTGTGAACAAGTATATAAATTGTCCTCTACATAAACCACATCCTTTAAAGTCTTTGCATATTCTACTACTTCCTTAACATCGAGATATCCTGCAATATTTATGCCACAATGACATACAAATACTCCTATTCTCACAGGTTCTTTACTTACATCTCTTTCTGGTGGATATTCGATTTTTTCTGTTTCTTTCCATCTTTCATGTTTTAAAATTTCATGAACTTCCGATGCAGCCGAAGATGCTTCTGCAACGGTCTCAGGTATGTCTTTGGGTGACTGCGCGATACCCGCAGTATAAATGCCTTCTGCTACCTTAACGGGGTCAAATTCTTCCACAGCAAAAAATCCATATTCATTTAATTTTATATCAAATTTTTCAGCAAATTCTTTTAGTTCCTCTGAAGGTCTTAAACCCACAGATAATATCACCATGTTAAATTTTTCTGATTTTAAATTGCCTTCTTCATCCTCATAAATTATAACCAGGTCATTATTTTCGACTTCTTCTATTCTTGCCACCCTACATTTTACAAATTTTATTCCTTTTTCTTTTGCTTCTAAGTAGTATCTTTCAAATCCTTTACCGTATGCTCTTATATCCATGTAAAAAATCGTAATATCAAGGTCTTTCTGATGTTCGAGTGCTATTATCGCCTCCTTTATCGCATACATACAGCATACAGCGGAACAATAAGGAGCTCCTTTTTGCTTATCCCTTGAGCCAACACATTGTATGAATGCAATTTTTCGTGGATGACAATTATCAGAAGGTCTTAAAATTTGTCCCTGTGTGGGTCCCGTTGGTGCTAATAATCTTTCAAATTGTATGCTTGTAATTACATTCTTATACCTGCCAAATCCATATTCAGACCTTAATTTTGCATCAAATCTATCTGCTCCATGCGTGAAAATTATGGCTCCTACTTTTAATTCTATAATTTCATCTTCCATAAAGTGATCGATTGCCTCTGCTTCGCATACTTTTACGCATTCCTTACACTCTGAACATATAGCACAAGATAAACATCTTTTAGCCTCTTCTATTGCTTCTTCCTCTGTAAAACCAAGTTCAACTTCTTTGAAATTCCTTCTCTGTTCCACAGGTAATTTTCTCATTTCTTTTCTCTTCATCCTTTGAATATCTTCGGGAATCTTGGGTTCTGCTATTTTCTCTTCTTTTTCTTTTTTCCTTTCCAAAATTTTACCTTCAAGGAAATTTTTTATAGCTTCTGCAGCTTCTACACCTGCAGCTACAGCCTCTATCACCGTGGCAGGTCCCGTAACAAAATCACCGCCTGTAAAAACTTTTGGATTTTTTAAATCTTCTTCTCTCAGAAAATCAAGGGATACCTTCTGACCTATCGCAGGAATTACAGTATCCACTTCTATCTCAAATTCGCTCCCCGGAATGGGTACAGGTCTTCTTCTACCGGATTCATCGGGCTCTCCGAGTTTCATCCTTATTAATTTTAACTTCTTTACTTTACCCTGTTCTCCCAATATCTCAACAGGTGCGGTTAAAAACTCAAACTTTATGCCTTCTTCCTCTGCTTCCTCAACTTCCCATGGATTAGCTGGCATTTCTGCTCTGCTACGACGATAAAAGAGCGTTACATCAGCACCAAGTCGCCAAGCAGTACGCGCAGCATCTATCGCAGAATTACCACCACCTATTACTGCTACTTTCTTACCAATTTTTACTTCTTTCCCAGAATTAACATCTTTAAGAAAAGACAAACAGTATATTACTCCTTCTAAATCTTCACCCTTTATACCGAGTTTCTGCTCTTTTGTGGCACCTATCGCAACAAATACAGCATCATACTCTTTCAAAATTTGAGAAAATTCTATATCCTTACCTACCTCTACTCCACATTTTATTTCAACACCTGCTTTCTTAATTCTCTCGATTTCATAATCAAGGACATCTTTCGGTAATCTAAAATCAGGAATTCCATATCTCATCAATCCACCTGGTTTTTCTTCTTTTTCAAAAACAGTAACATCAAATCCTTCTTTTGCAAGGAAATAAGCACAGGTTAAACCTGCCGGTCCTGCACCAATTACTGCTATCCTTTTATCCCTTTTCTTTTTCTCAAATTCTTCTTCTACCGGATTCTTTCTTTCCCAATCTGCTACAAAGCGTTTTAAACCGGCAATCGCTATAGGCTCATCTACATCTTTTCTTTTGCACTCCGATTCACAGGGATGTGGACACACTCTACCGCACACCCCGGGAAAAGGCAATCTTTCCCTTATCAGCTGTATCGCTTCTTTAAATTTGCCCTGCGATATAAGCGCAACATAGCCATGAACATTTACACCCGCAGGACAGGCACTTTTACACGCTGATATCCCTTCTTTCTCAATGGTAAAAGCATTTGGAACTGCTTGCGGAAACAATCTATAAATCGCCTTCCTGCAGGATAAACCTTCATCAAATTCAGATACACGCTCTATAGGACATACCCTTTCACATTCAGCACACCCTGTACATTTCGATAAATCAATAAATCTACTCTTTTTCCTGATTTTCACATTAAAATCACCCTGTTTTCCTTTTATTTCTTCGATTTCACAATAAGTTAACAATTCTATATTTTTATGTCTTCCTGCTGATACGAGCTTCGGTGCAAGGATGCACATTGCACAATCATTTGTTGGAAATGTCTTATCAAGTTGCGCCATCGTACCACCGATTGATGGCTTTTTATCAAGCAGGTAAACTTTATAGCCCGATTCCGCAAGGTCAAGAGCCGATTGCACACCCGCTATGCCTCCACCCACCACAAGCACACTACCTTTACCCATAGCACAAATTATAATCCTTTTCCTATTTTGTCAAGATAAAACAACCTGTAATATTTTAATCTGGATAAATTTATTTTACCTTTTAACAAAGACATCGTAACATTTTCAACTCCTATCTCATAATCAAATTTTAAATTTTCATCCCAAAAAATTTTTAAATAGGGTGTTAATTTTATAAACCCATAACTCGTGCCAGTTTCTGCGATAAATTTCAAACCGGTATTCCAGGTATTTCTCATCTTATGATTAAACTTGCCTTCCAAAAATATTCCCATGTAAAAAGTATCAAAGAAAAGAGGATATAGATTCAACCTTGGCTTTAAAACGGGCATTATCAAATGCAAAAGATATTCACAGCTCCACCCACTTCCCCAGTATCCCATACCCACCCCATACTCTGCCTTTAAAAACCTTATATATTCCTCATGTAAATAATCAAAATACACCTTAATATCACCATCAACCTGATACACTCCGAACATTAAATTTTTGTAATTGTTAAAACCTTTTAAATTTGAAAACACAAAAACATCTTTTTCAATTTTTACCTTATCAAGGGTATCTTTCTCATATTGCACTCTAATTCCATATATTCTCAAATTTTCTCCGTATCCCATATTGTATCTGGCGATTAAATTTACACCTGCCCCGTAGCTCTCAAATTCCTTTTGCGAATCAAAATTATACCTTTCTATATTTCCAAACACAATAAATGGCTTAATTATGCAATATCCAATGCTGTTTATATAAGTATTTTCTTCGTATCTGGTGTAAAATACTCCCAACGCTTTTTGCATGAAAGCATCAGCACTTATAATACAAAACACATAAGGCGGAAACAAGACATAGAATACGGGCAAAAGAAATCTCAATTCATTTGCATAACAGGAACTCTTTTTAACCGCAAATTCTTCTGGATGAATACCATATTCTTCAGAAAATTCAGGATAATCTATATCTTTTTTCGTGTATAAAGATACACAAATTTCTTCACCTTCGGGATGTAATGTAACATAAAAAATTTTATCTTTATATACAACAGGATAAGCCGAAAATGTTTCGGATAGCAACTCGTAAAATCTTTTCCTTTTAACATCATATCCATAAATTTTATAAAAATTATCCTTATTTGCTACAAAGATTAATAGATCACCATATCTGGAAATGCACATTTCCGAAAAAGGCGTCTTCGTTATCCTTTTTATTTCCATATCTTTTAAATCTAAAGCATACAAATCTTTACCCCATTTTTCATCATGCACAACACAAAAAATCAAACTATCAAAAAGCACACTCTCAAGAATTATTTTTCCATCAAGTTCTCCTATCGTTTCAATCTTTCCATTATCCAACAACTTAATCGAAGTATGTAATAACCTATCTTCTTCAAAAATTAAAATTTTATCGTATTTTAAAACTTCATAACTTCTTATATTTCCTTCATATATTTTTTTCTTTTCACCCGATTGTAAATCGTATGAAATTAATTTTCTGTAAACTCCATATCCCCATGCAGTTATATTTTTATAACCTCTTTTCATTTTATCAACGCAATAATAAATTTTATCATCTTTTATTTTAAAAGGAATCTCTACAAACGCATTTATCAACTTTTCTTCTATATTATTTTCCAGATTTAACCTGTAAATACCGCTTTCCTCTACGATTTCCAGAGGTGCACTTGCATTTACTCTTTTTTTCACATAGTAAAGATAATCACCATATATAGTCAAAAATTTTATCTCGCTATTTGTTTTTAGTAAGGTTTTACCATTTTTTACCCATTTTGCTTTTCGATATAATGTTTTTCTCCATCTTTCGGCAAGCAGAAACGGAAAATTTAAATAATTTACAAAAAAGGAAAGCTCAATATTTATCCATGGAAAGAAAAACAATGACAAATCATTATAAAGCGAAGACAAATGTCCTTTTATTGCGAGATATTGTGTAAATTCTCCGCCAAATAAATAATGTTGAGTATAATACGGATATCTTGCTATATTATTTGCGATAGATGCTAAGCCCGGAATTTTTCTATGTGCCGCACAACAGAGTAAATATGCGTTATAGTATCCTGTGTTCAATCTACCATCATATTTATCTATCTGCGATTCAGTATAAACTGTCACACCTTCTACAATCCAGTTAGGCACCCACATATTCCCCGACATAATTTCACCGAAAAGCAATCTAAAAATCAAAGAAAGACCCGTATAATTTCTCATATGTGCACAGTGAGTTTGCTCATGAAGGGTAACAATGCGAAACCACGACCTTACATCAAAATGAGGATCAGAAGAAGGAATACCGGTAAAAATATGAATTGTATTTAAAGGAGGTAAAGCAAAACCATTAGAAAAAAGCCCCATATCTTCAATCACACAGATTAACTTCTCATTTTTAACGCCTGTTATTTCTTTCACTTTCATTCTGTATGTCTCCAGATATTTTGCTACCTGAATTGCTATTTTTTCATAATCCCCGGGATATAAAACTACATAATTTTGTGTATTTAACTGATGCCACAGTATTATGGCGCTCAGAATCACCTTTTAATTTTTCTTTTAAAAAGTAAATCAACAAAAGCCTCTAATCTTGTTTGCAAACCTGCTTCCGCTACATGCTCATCGAGTACCACTTCGAGCACAGGTATATTATAATCTTTTGAAACTTTATTTATTATTGACTGTGCTATAATTTCTGGCATACAGCCGAAAGGCATTATATGTACAACTCCATCATAGCCCTTTAATGCATAATCTATTGTAAAACCAACCGAATAACTGCTCTTACCGCCTGCATGATACTTCAAATAAGGTTTCGCAAGTTTTTGCACATATTTATATTTTCTATTTAATTTTAAGGTCTCTGTCACATAGTTCCAGGCTGTTATATTCCTATCGCATACTGCTCCTAATTCCCCGAGCCTGCGTTCCAGTTCAAGATTCATGGTGGGCTCCACTGTCATATAAATCTCACCTACTATCCCGACTCTTACAACTTCTCTGCTCATATCTTTTTCCACTTTATCGAACATTTCTTTTATTTTTTTCTTCATCTTCATAAGTCTGTGAATTGAAAATTCTTCATCTATCATCTGATAAGCTTCCTTCAATACTCTATCAACTGCACCTTTCTCCACCTGATATGCCCTATATTCTCCTGCAAGTTTCTCAGCATATTCCGCAAGCCTCAGCTTATAATATCCAACAAATAAAGCTCTTGCCATATTTTTTATCTTTAATCTATGGTCCAGAAATCCTATTTCTTTATACATCTCTTTGCTCCATTCTTCTCTTATCGTATCAAAGATCAGAACCTTTGCATCGTATCCCAAATCTTTGAGTATATAGTCAAGAGTTACTCCATATAATCCGAATCTACAGGGTCCTCCTCCACCGAATATCAAGAGGTGAGTTGCACCCATCTCTGCTGCTTTCATAAAATTGCCAAGCACTGCCTTTAAAGGAAAACACGCAAATTCAGGTGAATATTTGACTCCGCGTTCTATCATCTCACGAGTAATTCTTGGCACAGTAACTATCGGTATACCAAGTGACTTAAAAATACCACGGGCAACTATCGCCAGAGGACCCATATTGGGAACAGCCACAACCATCTCTTTCATTCTGCCCCCATCTTCAAAAACTTAAAACCGAATCTCTTCCCCTCAATCTCACATCTCACAAAATAAATACCCGATTTAAACTCTTTCAAATCGATATCAAGCCTCTTAAATTCCCCTTTATAATTTTTAACACTTCTTCCACAAATATCAAAGATTCCAATATCAACTTTAACTTCTTTTTCAAAATAAATAGTTATTTTATTTTTTGCCGGATTCGGTTTTATCTCTACAAAATTATAAACAGGTGATATTTCTTCAATTTTTAATATCGTGCCTTTACCTTTCAATATAGGGGTGAGAACTGCATTTTCTTTATCGTTTGAGTAAATATAAAGTGTGCAAAGCACAGAAGAAGTATCTTTGGGATTATAATAAATCCCCAAAAGAATACTATCACTGCCAGAAATATATAGAGGAAAAGAAGATAGTGTCCAGAAGCTGGTATCCGTAAAGGTCATTTTTGTTATTTCAAGTAATGCATCTCCTTCATTCTTTATCACAATATGGGTATCCGCTGTATCTTTTAAATTTACTTCTCCAAAATCTAAGAAATCAGGGTAAACCTTTATTTCAGGTAAACCTCCTTTTCCTTTCAGCGCTACGCTTAAAATTCCTTCATCTTCATCATCCGAATAAATGTATAACTTCCCTGTATATTCAATGCTATCTTTGGGTGCAAAATATACTTTGAGATAAACAGTGTCAAACCCCGCAATACTCTCTGGAAAAGAAGTGAGCCAGAATACCGAATCTCTCAAAATCACACTATCTATCTTTATCCTGTAATTTCCCTGATTATACACCATTATCTCTTTCTCAAAGGTATCATTTATTGCGATTACACCAAAATCCAGTGTGGTATCCCCAACTTCAATATCCGCCCACAATCCCGTACCTGTAGCATAAAAATAAACTTTGACTCTTTTCTGGTCGTTCGAATAAAAACAGATTGATTCTGAAATCTCTCCCATTCGTTGAGGAATAAATTTAATAACACATAAAGCACTATCTTCTCTCCTTATCGTACTATCCTGTAGCAATACTTTAAACGAATTTTCTTCTCCAGCAATACTGTCAATGATAAGAGTTGCAGAACCTATGTTTTTTATGTAAAACGAAAATTCAGCACTATCACCTATAAAGATTTGACCAAAATCATAAAAATTCTGCGAAAGCAAAATATAAGGCAAAATGCTCATTCCAAAAATTGAGACAAATTTCAAAGGACTATCAATATCGGTAGAGTAAATTTTTAAAGTATCTGAAAATTCACCGGAATCTTTCGGACTAAAATAAATGTTTAAAAGGGTAGAATCTTTTGGTGTCAAAGTGCATCCAGAAATCTGGCTAAACCAGAAACACTCTAATTCATTTTTAACACTATCTATAATGAGATTCGCGTTCCCTGCATTTTTGAGACAAATTTGCGACATCACTGTGTCTTTTAGGTCAACATTTCCAAAATCTATATTTCGTTGGGATATTATTAAAATCGGTTTAATTCCTTTTCCCATTAAATCAACATAAGATACATGCTTATCGGGGTCATTTGAGTATATGTAAAATGTACCTGTAAATTCGCCTGTATCTTGGGGAATAAAATAAAGTGTTTCATTGTAAGTTTGAGCAGGTAACAAATAAAAAGATTGTAACTTCGCAGAAAAATAATTTCCTTCTATTTTCATACTATCTACAAAAAGAGTATCATTGCCTGCATTTTTTATGACAAGTATTTTCGTTGATGTATCGCCTTTTAAAACTTGTCCAAAATCCAAAATAGTATCGGAAAGAGAGATTCCCGGCTTTAACCCTCCTCCTTTTAATCTTACTGTACTTATAGGCTCATCTGGGTCATTTGAATATATTTTCAACAATTTCTCAACAACTCCCGAATCCTTTGGTGAAAAAGAAACTGTAAGTAGTACACTATCAGAAGGTGATATCGCAATTTGAGAAATATCCACAAAATACGGAAAATCCACTTTTATACTATCTATTGTTAAACACTTAAAACCTGTATTTTTAATGATAAGATATTGCCATCTTACTGTATCACCAACTTTTACATTGCCAAAGTCACGAAAAGTATCTGACAATTCAATGTCAGCTACCGGCATCAGTTTCAGCACAAAAATATCTGTATTAACCCCGCCTTTATATCCGCAAATGTAAACATTTAGCGAATCGTCAACTATTATACCGTGCGCCTCTTCATCCGTCCCTAAATCGATTGAATCACAATACATCAAATTACCAAGAGTATCGTATTGCAAAATGAGAATATCATTTCCCCTTGTTGCTGTCTGTGTCATACCTGCTACATATACATAGCCATTTTTACAAAATACAGAATACCCATAATCTCCACCGCCTTTAGCAAATTTCCCTGTCCATATAGTATCGCAATTAAAATTATATTTCACAATATAGCAATCTGCATTTGCTGAAGGCACAACATATCCTGTAACATAAATTTGATTTTCTTTTATCAAAGAATATGCTCCTTCATCTCCTGCGAAATCAATTGTATCTATATTTACAATATTACCTGTGAAATTATATTTTAAAAGTAAAAATGCCTCACTTGAAGACAACTCTCCTACTCCACATGCAAAAACTCCAGCATTAGTATAAATCACATCTTCTCCCTGTCCTAAATAATCGCTATTTTGCCATATGATAGCAGTATCCATTAACATTAAAGTGTAAAAATAATTATTGGCATTAAGTTTTGCATAACCTGTTACAACAAAAGTGTCATTATTCGCATAAAATATTCCGTTGCCTCTTTCTGCATCTCCAAATTTATCAACACATTTTGTCCAGAGAGTATCACCTAAAGTATCCATTCTTACAATGAGTAAATCACCGGATGAACCTATACCTCTCTGTCCTGCAAGAATTATCTTATCCTGCTTTACATCCATGTCATAAATGTAAGTAGCTGCACCCGTGTAAATTGTATCTATTCTTAACAAATTCCCGGATTTATCGTAATGTAAAATAACTCCACGATATGCAAGATTTATAACACCGTATCCCGCAACGAGTATTTCGCTTCCTCTAAATTTTATTGCAAAGGCTCTATCATAATTGCTGAAATTTACACTATCACACCACACTAATTTATATTGAAGTAATAAAAACAAAATCATAGCTCAATCTTTTCTACTTCTACCTCTGGCGCTATCTTTTTTATCAATCCCGTTAAAACTCTACCAGGACCTATTTCACAGAACTTTTTCACACCCCATTTTATCATCTCTTCCACAGACTGTATCCATAATACCTTTGATGTCATTTGTTTTTTCAACGCATCTTTTATTTCTTTTACATCTTTTGTAACTTTTGCAGTAGCATTTGGCACAACGGGAATTTCAGGCTCCCTAAATTCTACCCTATCAAGAAATTGTGCAAATTCCCTACCTGCTTCATCCATCAAAGGGCTATGAAATGCTGCGCTCACTTTTAAAGGAATTACTCTTTTTGCTCCCTCTTTCTTTAAAATCTCATTTGCTTCTTCAATTAACTTTTCTTCACCACTTATTACCACCTGTTGCGGCGAGTTATAATTCGCTATCAAAATCACTCCCTTTTTTGATAAATCACTCAGTATTTTTTCGATTTTTTCTATTGAAAGACCTATCACTGCCGACATTTTTCCTTTTGCCTTTTCTCCTGCTTTAGCCATCAATTCACCTCTTTTTGCCACCACTTTTAATGCTGTCTCAAAATCAAATACTCCCGCACAATAAAGCGCTGTATATTCACCCAAACTATGACCCGCTGTAATATCGGGCTTTTCATTTATCAATTGCAGCATAGCAGATGAATGCAGAAAAATTGCTGGTTGAGCATTGCGAGTGTTAGTCAATTCATCTTCCGGACCTTCAAAACATAGTTTTCTAATATCGTAACCCAGTATTTCCACTGCTTTGTCAAATATTTCTTTTACCTTTTCATATTTTTCATAAAGGTCTTTTCCCATACCTACAAATTGCGCACCCTGACCCGGAAAAACAAATGCTTTCATACCCCCTCCTGTATATGTGCATTACTCTCGATATGTGCCTGTCTTAAAGGCTCGGGCAATCTGTATTTTTTACAACACTTCAGGACGATTTCCCTTGCATCTTCAAAATTACAAAGATTACCGGGTGAAACGAAAACAGGCTTCACATTTTCTCTCGTTCTCAAAGCGTATCCCACGATCTTGCCTCGATAAATCAAAGGCGAAAAATCTCCTTTTTTGTTCCCCAAATTTTGGTATTTTCCTATCAAAATCGATTTCGCACATCCAATTGTAGGAATATCTAATAACACACCCATGTGAGAAGCAATTCCCAGACCTCTTGGATGGGCAATACCCTGTCCGTCAAAAATAAAAATATCCGGCTTTATTTTCAGCTTATTAATTGCCTGCAACAAAAGGGGACCTTCTCTAAAAGCAAGCAATCCAGGAATATAGGGATATTCCACAAAATCGATAAAAATCTCTTTTTCAACTATTTCGAATTCCGGTAATTTCATCACAACGACAGCTGCGCAGCCCAAATCGCGCAAAAAAGATACATCACAACCTGCAACTAATTCCAGTTTACCTTGATATTTTGTTATCTTCACTTTTCGCGATAATTTCTTTTGAAATTCTACAGCATCTCGCGGTGACAAATTCCAATTACACATCAAATATGATTGTTGTAATGTATTTACCATTTTCCTTTTTGATTTCAAACTCATGATAAGTTGCTGCCTTTACGCACTTTTCTATTTTATGTCCTTTTATGCTCTCACCCCAGCACCTTATCTTTAAATAATTCGGCGTAAGTTCAAGCACTTCAAAGTCACAAAATAATTTATATCGTGCATCAAAATAAAAGATTAATTCTTCGAGAAAATCGTGCAATAGATTCTCATATCCCTCTGCTTTTATTTCAATTTCTGTCTTCTCTTCTTTTTTTATTTTATTAATATCTGTAATCGTCGCAAACAACGCTTTTCCGGCTTCGCAGAATAAACTTTTAAGGTCATCAGCCCATATTTTCAGAGCAAGGTCAGCAGTATGTGCTACCTGCTCAAAAGGCACAAACCCTCCTTTAAAAGCAGCTCCCCTCTCTCCGATGCCTCGTAAAACAAACTTCTAACATCAAAAGAGAATTTCTTCGCAACATCATAAATCAATTTATAACTCAAATAATTAATCTCCCTCTCGTAACTTCCATCAAATTTTTTATAAAAATTCCCTTTCACATAATTTATTATAATGCTTTCCTGAGAAATGCAAGCATTAATTTTCCTTCTGTGCATCAATAATATTTTGTAAAGAGGAGAATTCTTAAATACGCATTTTGTAAAGTAAAATGCAAGTCCTTCTTTTAAAATCTTTTGCCAGAGATATTTTGTTTCCATTTTACATAAACTTAAAAACCAGAAATGTCCATATTCATGTGCCACTACATATTTCATATCCGCAAAATCAAAAAAGCGCTCAAGACCAATTGCTATAACAGGTGAATCTTTAAAGAAAAAAGTAGCACCATCGGATGAGAAAAAGCCCACAAATAAATAGACATCGGGCAATTTATCAAAAAGCGACACTTTCCGACACAGCCTCAATGTATCCTCTACTATAAATTCAGGTGGATTTTCTTTTACATTTACGATTAAAAATTTATAATCCCGATATTTTATCTGATTAACTCTTTCATACAGCCATTTCTCCGGCGAATACGAAAACATACTTTTCCAGTATGCCATCAAAAACTCAAAATGTTTATCAAGATAATATTTTCTGTAAAACTCTAATTTATTGCCTTCTCTCTCTTTTATTTTCTCCAGAAATTTTATAAAATCCTTGTATATTTTATAAATCATTTTTCTTTTCTCTTTTTATAAACTGCAAAAGCAAAAGCAATTAACCCAAGTATAAACATTAATCTATGCAAAGGTTTATCTGGAGATTTGCACCTGAATTTTACCGTATGCTCACCTGCAGGCACTCTAACGGCTCTAAAAGCGAAATCAGCAAGATAAATCTTTGCAGGAACACCATCCACCTCACATTCCCATATAGGATGATAGTTATCGGTTAGCACAAGGAAACATTCTTTATCTGTCTTCACTCTCAGTTCAACTTCATTAGCTGAATATCTTAAAATTTGAACTTCGCCTTCTACTCTATCATTATGTTCAAAATCCACATCTTCCTCAAGTATTACATATCTTTTAAGATTGAAATCTGGATTCAACATAAGTTTCAATGCACTATCTTCCGAAACAACAACATAATCTGGACACAGGAATGCTCTTTCGAATCTTTTCTCATTAAGGTAAATTACAAAAGGTCTTGTCCTCAATCTATATGCTTCTTTGAAATTCTTAAGATAATTTTTCCACATAGCTACCTGTTTTCTATATCTTTTATCAACTTTTGTGGTCTCCGGCATACTGTATGCTATTATGTACTTTGTGTTTAAAATATTAAGCAAATGTGGATATTGTATTAAATTCACCGGATTAAACATAACACTTTTTCCTGCACCTATTAGCAGCTGATAGCGGTAATAGGGATTTGCAGTGTAACCTCCCAGTGACTGTATCCCATGATACATTAAATATTCATCTCTTGCATGTTCGTAATGAAGAGGAAATACTCTGAAAATACTCTTATCATAAGATAAAAATTGCACAACTTCATCTTTTCTAAAATATTCCGATGGATGTGGAGCTTTCTGTAAGAATTTCTTGCAAATTAGCCATTCATCTACTAAAGTGACAAAACAAAGTGTATAGATTAAAAATTTATAATCCAATTTTTTTCGCAAAATAAGCCACATTATAAAAGTATAAATTACCGTAATGATAAATGCAAAAGTGAGTCCCTTTACGAAATTTGGATAGTTAGCTATGAAGCGCGCTATTTTCGCATCACCCGTAGCACCCCACATACTTATTAAACGCGTGGTAAAATAATCTTTAAGGGCTGGAAGCATCACATGTTTAAAAGCACCAAAAATTAACAACAAAAGGAAAATAATACCCGTAAAGACAAATATCAGATTAAGTGTTCTTCTTTTTTCCTTTTCATTTTTAATATTCAAAATCTCCTGCATTACCAATCCACTTATTATAGCAAGATTTAAATTTGTGATGTAGAAAAACATAGAAGGTGCTCTCAATTTTTTAGCACCCGGTAGTCCATAATAAACCAATTTGTAAAGAGGAGTGTTCCCTCCTAAAGAGAGCAAAAGTGTAACAATAGCTGCTATCAGGAAAAATTTCGTCTTTTTATAAAATTTAAAGGACAGGAAAAACAAAAGGATTGCCAGTATTCCGAGATAAAAAGTATTTAATCTGAAATAGTTGTATCCCCAGTAATTATCGAGTATCCCTGAGAAGTGTGGAGTTATGAGATTTAAAAGCTCGTTTACTGGTATTGCCCATGATGTTGCAAACTCATATCCTCTTTCAAATGCACCTCTTGCACCCCATTTTAAATGCCTGAAAGTCGGTAAAAATTTATGAGCAGCTAGGAAAACAACAAGAAGAGCTCCCAAAATGCCATAAAGTAATAATTTCTTTTTTTGTCTCGATAAAATAAATGCATAAATATAATAAGAAAGGCAAAAATAAGCAAAGAAATAAATTATTTGAAAATGAGAGTGAACAGCGGAAAGTCCATAAAGTCCGCCGAAAATCAAAAAATCCCACAAATTGACTTTTTTAATGCCTCTATATAAAAACAGGAATATAAAAGGCAAAAAAGCAGCAGCATAAGCTTTTCCATCATGCCCGGGATAAGTAACAGAAAGAACACATCCCGAGCTCATATAAATAAGAGCAGATAAAAAGGAAACTTCCGATGATACCTTCATCTGCTTTAAAAGAAGAAAAACACCCAAACCCGCAAAGAACATGGATAGCATAAAAAGCCAATTCCAAGCAATATGCACAGGAAATATCAAATAGATAATCCTGATAAATGTTAAATGCGAACCAAGTGGTAATCCACCAAAAATATAAGGACACCAGTGAGGAACAACGCCTTTACGCATCTCTTCCGCAATCCAGTTATGAAAAACATAACCCTCCAGAAGATAATCGGAACCATGTATCATGTATTTTCCCGTTAAAAATCGTCCGAAATATAAAAGAGATAACAAAAATAATACCGCAATATAAATTTTATCACGCTTCATAATACACCTCCTTTAATTTTTTTGCTACTGCTTCTATTGAGAAATTTTCCTCCACATATTTTTTTATCTTTTCAGAATCGTATTTTCTGTAGTTTTTCAACATATATTCTATCGCTTCTTTGAGTGCTTTAACATCTCCTTTTGGGATGAGTATCCCGCAAAAAGGCTTAACTATCTCTTCTGGTCCGCCACATTTTGTAGCAATAACCGGTTTCCCAAGAGACATAGCTTCGATTAAAACCTTGCCAAATGTCTCTATTTCACTCGGTAAGATAAGAAATTTACATCGCGCCATTTCTCTAAATACTTCGTAAGGCTGAAGCATACCTTTCATCACTACATTTTTTATACCTCTATCATGTATCTTTTTTTCTATTTCTTCCCTCATATCACCATCTCCAATTAAAATAAGATTATCTTCGGTATCTAAAGAAGCAAATGCTTCTACTAAATTATGGACTCCTTTTCTTCTTGTAATACTACCAACAAAAATCACATTATTCGATTCATGATGCGGTATAGACACCAATCCTACCGGATTTGGAATACTGATGCAGTTAAAACAACTCAAATTCAATCTTTTTCCTATTTCTTTCTTACAATAGTTACTCACAAAAATTACTTTTTTTGCATTCTCGAATATTCTTCTGAAAAGAAATCTTTTCAGTGGATTTATTCTATCGGTTATCAGATGGGTTGAATGTACTGTTATTATATATTTTTTCTTAAAAATTTTCGCTAAAAGATAAGCAAGGAAACCTGCTGGAAAAACATCGTGTGCATGCAAAAGATGAGGTGAAAATTTGCGAAAATACAAAAGATAAAGCATTATACTTATAACATAATACAAAATGTAACTTAAAAACTTATCAAATTGTGTAAAATAAACTTCAATTTTTTCACCCTTGTATTTGAATCTCACAAAATTATCTAATAAAAAATGAAATCTATTTAATGCAAGCAATCTCACTTCTGCTATCCTTTTTGCCATCTCTACATGCTCCTTCAAATAAACCTGAACTATTGGTTTCACATCATTGGGATAAGGGTCGCATATCATCAGCACTTTCACCATAATAAATCACGCAGTTGTGATAAATCTGAAATCATCAAATTGAAATAATCTTTATCATTCAAATCATTTACAAAAAATGTCCTTAAAAAACGCACACCCTTTGTTTCGGAAAATAAAGCATTTCTAAATTCCTCTTCTGAATTGCAATCAAGTTCTATTCCCTGTGATAAAAAACTTGCTCTAAATCTTTTCAAATCAAAAAACTTACGAACACATTCAAATTCAATTTCATCTTCCTTTATTTCAACTCCATAATTTATGCAGATAGGAGTTTTTAAACATAATTCCAGAAAAAGTGCATTTTTATTGCTTTTATCTTTTGAAAGATAAACCGTAAATGTATGTGGCAACCATTCTTCTGGTAAATTTATTGACTTCGATTCTCTTGACTTTGAAATTTGAGTCAAAATATCAATATCGAGATTTTCTGCAACATCTTTACATAGATGCGAAAAATCAGAAAGTAATGTGAGAAAATCATCAAACTTTAATTTATCGATTTTTACATTAAAACCTTTAAATTCGCCAAATCCAAGTCCGTCAAGCAATCTCACAGTTTCTTTTAACAATTTTCGCTCGGTATCATTGTAATCAACTCTGCTCGCTTCTTTTTTTAAAAATTTATTTAATTTGCGCCAGGAAAGCCATTGAATGTTAACTATTTTGCGAGTAGCTTTTAAATTCATAAAAACTTTTTTAATTTCTTCGGGTAATACAATATCCGGAGTTATCACAATTAGTTTGAATTTGTGCGATTTCAAAACACCGTCTTTGTATTCTTCTATCAATTGCTGTTCCGATATAGAATGCAGTTTCGCTTCAATGTAAAGCAAAATCCTATCATTTGAGATAATAACATCGGGCACCCTTTTACCTTCTAATCGCCAGAAAGTTATTTTTAACCTATCACAATCCTTTTGCGGAACATTTATCCCGAGAAACCTTAAAAAATTATAAAGCAAAATTTTTTTGTTTACAATGTTGAAGATACCGAAAACTTTCGAAGTAAGAAAATCTTCATGGAAAATCCCCCTTCTTATCTCTGCCTCATAAATCGACATCAAAAATTTTAATTCTTATTTGATTTTGTCAACAATTTATATCACTTTTAATGTTCTTAAGCGATTAAGGGCTGATGCTACTTCGTATTTGCGTGGTAAGGCATAGTCACACGAATCCTTTGACCTTAAATTCTTAAAATCTTCCCTTATCGTATCGGAGATAGACCTTTCTATCATCTCCCTTATTGTAAGATTTCCATATTTCTTTACTGCATAATAAATTATTTCGCCAATGGTTTTCACCTGCGATACATCTGCAATCTGTTCCACACATGATAAATCTATTTGATACCTGCCAAAAACCAGAGTATCTATTCCTTTTGCGTCAATTTTTATCTTTTTACCTTTTCTCGGGTCAACCGAATTTCTAACTATTCTGCGGGGTTGAGGTAGATGAAATTCTTTTTTCACTTCTACACTCCTTCCGGATGGAAAGTCATTCACAACTTCTTTTGCTTTTTGGGTTATATCATGTGGAAGATAATTTTCCATCTGTATTATATAATCTGCAACTTCAAAATAATCTCCAAGCCCGCCTGTTATCATTATAACTGAGATTTTAAATCTTTCCCACAATTCCCTTATCCTGTCTATGAAAGGAGTTATTGGTTCTTTTTCCTTCATTACAACTTTTTGCATCCTTCTATCCCGTATCATGAGATTTGTTGCTGTTGTATCTTCATCTATAAGTAAAAGTTTTGAGCCCATCTCAAGCGCTTCCATTATGTTTGCTGCCTGAGAAGTTGAGCCACTCGCATCCTCTGTTGAAAAGTGCAATGTATCTTTACCATAGGGCAACTCCGAAATAAAAGGTGATATATCAACTTTTTCTATGTATCTTCCATCTTCTGCCCTTATTTTTACTGCATCTTCCCTTGTTATGACAAATTCTCTTCCATCACCTTCTATATGGTTGTAAACCCCGAATTGCAGCGCCTCTAAGAGCGTTGATTTACCATGAAATCCACCACCACAAATTATTGTTATTCCTTCTTTTATTGCCATGCCTTCAATTTCCCTTCCAGATTTTAAAATAAACTTTTTTCTTAAACTATCGGGGGAGATGAATTTTACTGCATTTGGAAGGGGACGCGGGTCAACGCCTGATTTACGGGGAAGGACAGCGCCTTCTCTCACAAATGCAATTAGACCTTCTTCTTTTAATTTTTCACGCAGAAAATCCTGGTCTTCACAAATCTCAATATGTCTCCACAACTCATTTTTTGGAATATTATCATAAATTAAAGTTTTTTCAACAATCTGTGGCAAATCTTTAAAAAATATTTTGTATGCCTTATCTCCGAGGATTCTCCTTCCTGCTGCTGGCAATTCAATTTTTAACTTAAATTTTAAAAAATTATCCGTGATTTCAACTGATGACCTCAAAAGTATCTCCTGTCCGCACCTCGCACATTTAATATCTGGATTTTTTATATTTTTAGCAAATAATCTTGTCAGAAAATCTATCAACGCTGTTTTTCTCGAAAGATTTGAATATGCCTCTTTTGGGAATCTTGCTATTTTTTGTGGTATTTTTATAATTGCGCGAGATGGTGGAGCATAGGGGTCGGGCTGAACTTTTGTAATTTCAAGAGTATATTTGCCAAAATTATATTCTCCATAAAGGCGCTTGTAAGCACCATAACCTTTTCCATCAATCTCATTCAAAATTTTACGCAATTTATTCATAATTAAAAATTGCGTCTATCAAATGCAATTGTAATTGTAAAAGTGAATCCTTCGAGATTAACTCCTTTAGAATCAGGAACACGATATCCTCTTCGATGTAAGTACCAACTGCCGAATGGTATTTTACTGTAAATTAAGCCCCCTCCTAAACCTATTTTAAAGCATGAGATTATTGGGAATAACAATTCGATTCCCAATGTAAGATTTCCAAAATCTGCGTAGAGTTCAGAAGAGCCCCATCCGTCTTCTTCATTTTCACATATTTCCTCCCAACATGGTAATCGCCTTATTTTTAATAAATTCAAGGTAGCATTGCCTGTGCCGAGCCCTATATTAAATATCATCTCGAAACCAACTTGTCTCACAGGGGAATATTCCATTAAGAATGTCCAATAATCAATCGAAAATAAGCACGAGTAATAGAGAGTATCAAACGCAACGCTTGCCCTTGTTAGACCTTTGTTAGCCATTATTCCCAACTTGAACCTATGTTTTATATAAACATAACCCTTAATGCCAGTTATGGAGAGAATCGGACTTATATTTTCACCTTCAAATATATTTTCCCACATTGGTGAGAGTCCTCTCATAAAACCGGTGATTCCAGACATGAAATAATAACCTTTAATAAAACCTACACCCCCACCAAATTCTCCTTCGTGCAATCCAAATATTAAAGCAATAATCAAGCATTTGCACATACTCCCCCCTTTTTCATATTATAATCAACTTTATTTCAATTTTATCATTTTCTTTATTGCTTTGTTTTTGCCTGCTTTTATGAGATAGAAGTAGATTCCAGGTGGAACAGTTTTGCCTCTGGCGTCTTCACCTTTCCATGTTACAGAATGAAATCCCGGTGATTTCTTTTCATTAACCAATACTTTTATCAATCTTCCTGTTACATCTATTATTTCAATCCTTACTTTTTCTTCTTCTGGCAATTGATATTTAATCTTTGTGAATTTGCTGAATGGATTTGGCATATTGCTTACTTTGAATTTTTCTACTGAAATTTCTTTTATCCCAGCACCTTTTTTATATTTAACATAAAATTTTTTCTGTGGCTCAATATTGCTGATGATGAAAATATCGTCTCCATCTGGATTAACACGGATAATTTGATTTATATCGTCATCCCTTATATCGTCATTTCCTGTGCTTTCCAGAACATAAGCTTTGCCTTCATATATTCCTGAATTTGTATCTGTTTCAACGAGCCCAACTGCTATTCCCTGTGGATAAACACTCGATTTTATTATTACCACTGCGATTTCATGTATATGTGCATCCCTATCCTGTCCGTAAATCCTTATGTAAAGTGTATCTTCTTTGCCAAGTGAGTCAATAACTTGTGAGAAATCTTTATCGTAATTTTTAAAAGAGTCAATGCTAACGGGTTCACCCGGCACACCCGGTATAAAGTGGCTGAACCACGGGGTATGGTCATTTGCACCCGATATTTTTGCAGATATTTCTGCATCTGTTGTGTCCCACCAGAAATTATTTTCAAGATTTATAGTTACACCCGAAAAATTTTTGATTTCGGTATCTTGCTGTAAAGTGTTATAATATATATGGCTGTATGTTAGTTTGAATGTCACTCCTGAATCTGCATCAGATGCAATATAAGCGAGACCTACATTATCCACAATGAACGAACTGTCGATTATAATTTTTGAATGAAGTGTGTCATATATTGCACCACCATAATTGCTTTTGTTCATTCCGATTACGCATTTTGTTATCTTTACGGAAGAATAATTTGTAATGAAAATTCCGCTACCATATGAAGCAAGATTATCTGTAATAGCATTGTATAATAATGTGGGTGAGGAACGAAGTTCAATTAAAACACCTCCACCGTTAACAAAAGCACGATTGTTTGTGATTGTATTTCCTGTTAATATGGGAAAAGAAGAAAAGGAAATGTAAATTCCACCGCCATCATCAGCATGATTGTTTATAATTGTGTTGCATGATAATAAGGGTGAAGAATAGTCTGTTATGAAAATCCCGCCGCCATAGTTATTAACATAATTATTTGTAATTGTATTACCTGACACTGTAGGGGAAGAATAATCAGATATGAAAATTCCGCCGCCATAATAAGCATGATTGTTTGCAATTGTATTGCCTGATACTGTGGGAGAAGAATGGCACCAGATAAAAATTCCGCTACCAGCATCAGCATAATTGTTTGTAATTGTATTGCCTAATAATGCGGGGGAAGAATAGTAATAAATGAAAATTCCTCCACCGCCACTAGCAGAATTGTTTGTGATTATACATGAATCTATTGTGGGTGACGCAGAATAAATGTAGATTCCGCCTCCCCAAGTGTGAGAAGAAGGACCCGTTGCATTGCCATCTTTTATGGTGAAGCCCTTTATAAGTGCTGCGTGCGATGCAGTATCCCATCCACTGCAATAGATGACATGCCATGCGGTATCTGTGCCATCCTCTGATACAGCTGTTAATGTGCATTTTTCAGCTCCGTTTTCACTCATGAGCACCACAGAATCATGCATTATCAAGCCCATAGTGTCATTTATAAATAGATGATAGGTTCCATCCTTTACCAGCACAGTATCAATCCCCGGGTCTTGCCATGCGGAGTCAATTGCAGATTGTAGCTTTTTGCCCTCTGCACCTGTGGTATCAACAACCCATACCTTTGCGAAAGCCGTCCCTGTAAAAATGATGAATAATAAAGCAACATGCCTCACACTCCCTCCTTTTGCATATTATAATTAACATTTTCCTCTGTCAACAAATTATTTCACAGGAGGTAAGAAGCCACATCAGTATCAGGTTAACCTGTAAAATTTTTAATGCGAGCGTAAGCGAGCACATTACATATGGGTTGTGAGTCAACACCCCGAGCGGTGAGAGCTGAACTGCATTTTGGGAGCAGAAATGGAGATTTTTAAGGGTAGTGGTAATGAAAGCGGGAGCCGATTTAGGTGCGATACTACACTCATTATGGGGAGAGGTTATAGAGTGCAGTAGTGCAGTTTTTGATGTGATTGAGGTTTCGGTTGCGAACTTGCTTTATTACGGGTAGGGCATTTTAAAGAGCGTGAGTGGTCAAGACAATGCCTTTTGGTAGCGAGGGGTGTGCACGAGGGCGGTGGGGATAGGGAGGCGGGGCTAAAAATTTATATAATTTTTACACCTGAAAAACCAATATAGGGAGCTATTATATTTCCTATTCTTATTCTTTTCTTGCTCAAAAAGATTAAATTTTTACCAAGTATATCGAAAATGTTTCCAGCTATCTGGAAGCTTCTCAAATATTTTTCTTTTTTGCCTTTCCTGTAAAGATATGCAAGTATGCAATCTGCCACGAATTCACCTGTTGGATAAATATCAAAAGATGCATCTCTTATCAAAATAAAATCTTTTAATGAAGTTAATAAATTTTTACCTGGATAAACATCCAGAGCAAGTGCTGTCTCTTCAATTCTGAAAAACGGTGATTCTCCGAATATAGCGCACCCATTTGGTTCAAGGGATAACTTTTTTGCACTCTTTCGCGATAAAAATAAATTCCTCAATACACCTTTTTCTATAAACTTAAATCTCTTTGTTGGTGTACACTCATCGTCAAAAGGACGCCATCCTGCGAAATTTTTATCATCAGGTATATGCTCAATTGTCAATTCCCCGGAAAATATCTTTTCTCCTAATTTATCACAAAAAGGACTCACACATTTGTGTATATACTCACCCCTTGCAAAATAAGTGCACATTTTGATTAAGTCTGAAACAGCATCCGGATGCAAAACAACAGGCAAATTAGCAGGTTCTTTTTCTCTTTTCTTTGGAAAACTTTCATATTCTTTCAACAATTCTTTTATGATTTCTCTGGAATTATCGGCAGTAGAAATATCCGAGTAATTCAGAAAAATTATTTCTCCTTCGTGTTCCACTGGAATCGAGAAAGATATAGAATAGTATCTTTTTGAGTATTCACCTGAAAAACCTTTTGTATTTTCATGATTTACGCTTACATCTCCTATTTCAAAGAATAATTCGGATGATAGATTTTCTGGCATAATTTCTCTTATTTTTTCGCAAATTCTTTTAATGTCTGGTTCTTTAAATTGCATTTTTTCTGAAATCGTTTGAGCAGGTGATAGTTCAAAATCTCTTTCTTCTCCGTATTTCAAAAGATTTCTTGCCCTCAATATCAGCTCCTGCTCTGGCAAACTTCCGCTTACTATCACACTTTTTTTCTCATCACTTAATCTAACAGTTATCACTTTCGCAATTCTTCTCTCGCAATTTATCAATTTTTTATCAGAAAAAGACAATCTTATTGATTTTACTTCTTCTCTTTTTATTTCTATATCAATCGCCACTTATTCTCACCTTTTCTATCAAAAGATAAGGTCCACCCCAGCTAATGGGTAAGGGATATTGCTCATCTTTACCGCACCAGCCATCTACAAATCGCAGCTCACTGCTAACACCCCTTACATTCTTCAATGTCTCAAAAATATCACCCTGCAAAGATACACCTCTTACAGGATATTTTATTTTTCCATCCTCAACTTTATAAACTTTTAATGGAGTGAAAGTAAAAGTTGTGAATTCTGTCCATCCTCCTGCTGCTCCTTCGCAGTAGAATCCATTTTTTATACTCGCTATCAAATCTTCTTTTTTATCTTTGCCAGGTTCAATATAGGTTATGGACATTCTGGCTACAGGTGGGAAGCGAGCGTCCGTTATCCTTCCATTTCCCGTTGGTTTTTCACCCATTATGGTTGCTGTCTCGATGGTATGTAATCTACCTGTTATTTCTCCATTTTTCATAAGATAAGTTTTCTCTGGCTTTACGCCTTCGTCATCGAAGTAGTATCCACCGAAATAAGCAATATCGGAGCCATCATCAACTATGCTTATCATTTCATTACCAATTTTCCTTCCTTTCTTAAAAACTTTTTGCATTTCCTTATTTTGATAATGGAAATCTGCTTCCGCAAGGTGTCCGAATGCTTCATGCGCGAATGTGCCGGAAATATCAGGGTCGATGACAATATCATAAATGCCTGTTCTAACCCTTGGATAAAGTACGAGTTTATTTACATAGCCAGATTTATCTCTGATTTCTTTTTCCATTTCATCTTTGAATTTATTGAAATCCCTTTTACATGAATAGCAATAAATAGTCTCTTTTATATTCTCTTTTTCTGCGGTTATACTACCGTAAGCAATTATGTAAGGTGATATTTGTGAAATCAAAGAGCCTTCGGTATTTGCGAAAACTCTTACAGAATGTATTTCGATATAATTTATAATGGCAGATTTTACATTCATCTCTTCGAGTGCTATGTTTACCCATTTTTTAAACAATTCTTTTTTCTCGCCATCTGAAACTTCTGCTGGATTTTTCTCCACCGGATAATAGAATTCTCCTTCGACTTTTTCAGCAATTGTTAATTTTTTATCTTCACAATATAATTTTGATAAACTTATCGCCGATTCTATTGACTCTGCTATTTTCTCCAGTGAATCAAAAGAAGCAAAAGAAAAAGCACCTTTCCACACCCTTACGCCTCCGGATACCCTTTCTTCGAGTGTAAGAGAATCAACTCCCTTTTCCGATACTTTAAAAGATAATACTTTCCTGTATTCAAGACGCAAATCCCCGTAATAAACTTTTTTCTTCAAATTTTTCATTAATTCCCTTGCAACTAACCTCAGTTCCGAAAGTTTATGGGAATAGACCTCTTTCATAATAAGCATCTGCTACTCTTTTTATTGCAAGTATATATGCACCTGTTCTTAAATCTGTATTGTATTCTTTTGCTGTTTCATAAACTTCTTTTACTGCTTTTTTTATTTTATCTTCCATTCTTGCGAAAACTTCTTCTTCAGACCAGTAAAAGCTCATTCTATCCTGCACCCATTCAAAATAACTGACAAGCACACCCCCTGAATTTGCCAGAATATCTGGAATTATTATTTTGCCATTTTTGTAAAGGTATTCATCTGCTTCAGGTGTTGTGGGACCATTTGCTCCTTCGGAAATGTATTTTGCTTTTATATCTTTCATATTTTCTTCTGTTATAACACATTCTAGTGCAGCAGGGACTATTATATCGGCATCAAGTTTGAATAGTTCTTCATTTGTTATTGATTTTTTTGTAAATCCTCTAACACCTTTCTTTTCTTTTACATATTCCATCAATTCTGGAATATTCAATCCATTCTCGTCATAAACTCCACCTGTGATATCCGTTACAGCTATTATTTTTGCTCCCATTTCGGATAAATATTTTGATGCATAAGAGCCGACATTTCCGAATCCCTGCACTGCTACGGTTTTTCCTTTTATATCATCTCCATATAATTTCATTATCTCCCTTGTGCAGATAGCAACACCTCTACCCGTGGCTTCCCTCCTTCCTACTGAGCCCCCTATTGTGCGTGATTTACCTGTTACAACACCAGGTTCTGTTTGTCCCTGAAATACACTAAAAGTATCCATTATCCAAGCCATGGTCTTTTCATCGGTAAATACATCTGGAGCAGGTATATCAATTGAAGGTCCGAGTAACGGCATCAAAGTATAAGTGAAGCGCCTCGTTAACCTTTCCAATTCCCTTAAAGAGAGTTTCGTGGGGTCACATTTTATTCCTCCCTTTCCTCCTCCAAAAGGAATATCTATAACTGCACACTTCCAAGTCATCCAAGCAGCAAGTGCTATAACTTCTTCTTTTGTTACATCGGGATGAAAGCGAATACCCCCTTTAAAGGGTCCCCTGAAATCGTTATACTGACATCTATAACCTGTGAATACTTTTATTGAGCCATCATCCATTCTCACAGGGATTGATACTTCTACTACTCGCTTAGGATGTTTTAATATTTCGAGCAAATTTGGGTCAAGTTTCATAATCTTTGCTGCTTTTTCTAATTGCTTTTTAGCCATTTCAGCAGGAGATATTCTTGCCATATCTCCCTCCTTTTTACTATTAATTTTTACTGATAATTTCAGTTTGTCAATAAAAATAGTTGACAATGCTGTATTTTGATTAAATTAGTAAAAAGGAGAGAGTGATGTGGGAAAGGAAAAAAGCTTACGAAAATTTAAAACCTTTCAATGTCAAATATATTGAGAATCCGAGCCAGAGGGAAATAAGAAAAATAGCATTGAAGTACACTCCTGCGACATTCATCACGGCATACGGCAATGTTAATAAAATAACGAAAAACAAAGCAAGGATGGCAAAATATACTTACATAATCGCACCAGAAGAAGATGCACATCTTTACTCCCATAAAATCATAAATCCCGATAAGGCACAGGAATTGTTAAATCGTCAAAAGGAATTTGTCGAAAAACAGGGAGTAGTAATTGAAATACATGGTTATCTTGGGCTTGAATATGACTATGCTGTTCCCTGTCAGTGCTTTTATACTTTTGAATGCGCCAATGTAGCGGGTATGCAACAGGTTTTGCTTTTCCCAAGGGAAATGGTAGAACCCCCTGACATGCTTAAAAAGCCATTCAAGCCTTTATTTAGACTGGTATTTACATCTGGTTTATATCTCGAAGATATGCCAGGGAATCAGGCGATGATAGTTGACCTTGAAAACTGGTCGCATCATGTTTTATATGCAGATTACTTTGGGGAAAGTAAGAAAGGTTTATTAAGGATGTTAAACGAATATGTTTATCAGAAAGGTGGATTGGTTCTTCATGCTGGTGCAAAAGTTGTTCATGCGAAAGGCGAGAGCGTAATGCTCGCAGTACTTGGACTGTCAGGCACAGGAAAAACCACAACCACATTTTCAAAGCAGGGAGAATTAACACAGCCTCTTCAGGACGATATGATTTGTATATGGCCGGATGGTAAAATTACCATTACCGAAAATGGATGCTTCGCAAAGACCTTTGGATTAACACCTGAATCTGAGCCAATCATTTACAAGGGAACAACACATCCTGATGCATGGGTTGAAAATGTATTCATGAAACCAGATGGAACTTTTGATTTTTCAAAACAAATTTTATCAAGAGAAGAAGTAGCGGTCTGGAGCGATACACTTATAAAAACCGGTGCACCTCCGGAAAATGTGGAAAGTTATATAAAAGGAGAAGTCAAGCTTGAAGAAATTGTTGACAAATACAATGTTCCGAAAGATGGCTGGGATTTTGTTGTGTGGACACAAAACGGCAGGTCAATCATTCCTATGAGAGTTATCGAAAATGCAGCAGACCCAAGGAAGGTGCCTCCTTTAAGGTTTCTCGGGATTTTGAATCGTGATGAGGGAAGAGATGCTGCGACACCCGGTATTGTTCGCTTTACATCACCCGAACAGGCAGCAGGATACTTTATGCTCGGTGAAACAACAAAGACATCAGCAGCAGGCAAAGAAAGAGGAAAAGAAAGGTCACCATTTACCCAGCCGTTTTTCCCAAGAGTACATCGCTTGCAGGCAGAGAGATTCTCAGAACTCCTTAAAAAATTACCAAAATTAACAGTGTGGATGATGAATACGGGATATATCGGTGGTGATGAACTCGATGAGAAACGAGGCGAAGCACTAAAAGTAAAAATAAGACATTCCTCTTCGATGCTTGAAGCAATGATTTTAGATAAAATAAAATGGAAGAAAGACCCGGATTTTGGCTATGAAATACCAGATGTTAATGCACCTGAAAATGCATGGCTACTCGAAAGAGTACCAGCAGAGATACTTGAGCCCAGACTATATTACGAGAAGAAAGGGAGATTAAATGAATACAGAGAATGGGTGCAGAGGATGAAAAAAGAAAGGGAAGAATTTTTGCGCAAACACGAAGTGCCGGAAAACATCATAAAAGCAGTAGTTAAGCCAGAGTAATACTGCTACCAGTACCGTATTTTCATATGAATCATTATTTAAAAAACACCATAAACTTGCTTCCAGTGTATTGACTACATAACCATCTGATTTTATGAGCTCCTCCTTTTAATTTTGATATATCATATTTCAGAATTCTCCTTTTCGTATGCCTCTCTGTGAGTCATGCCCTTAAGTAGATTAATTCCAAGTTGGACATAGATTCCGCATGCCATCTGTGAGCGTAGATGTCCATGCGTTAAACAGGATACCTGATGGGTAATTTCAAATTGCTGTTCTATATCACATTTTTCAAGATAGCATTCTTCATTCTATGGCGGTCAGATATAAAGTGAATTTCCATCTTGGCTTTTTCATAGAGGAATAATTTTATTTCTAATCCTATATCTCTCGCATATCTTTTTTTGATTTTTCTTCGAGTCGAACTGCCGACAAAAATAAAAATCCGCTCCATCATCTTTTGCTTTCCTTATCATTTGGTAAATTTAAATTTATCTGACAATTTAAATTAATCCTATGGCAACAGAAAGTCCAACAAGTCCTATGAGGACTCCAAATATTCCTCTCAAGACCCATGCCTTCATTATCTTTGTAGCTCGTGCTCCTAACCATGAGAAAAACATTGTCACAAGTCCAATTGTTAGAACATAGAACCAGTTCTGGAAACCATGTATCGTCAAGTTCGTTGCACCAATTGCTGCAACAGGTATCATCTGAGTTGAAGATGTGCCTATAGCGATATGCATTGGATAACCTAACGCATTAAAAATAGGCATGTAGTAAATGCCTCCACCGAAGCCACAAAGACCGGTTGCTATACCAGCCAAAAACATAAAGCCACCGAGTTTCAGCCCATGCTCCAGCTTCTCGACCTGGTCAACCGTCACTCTTGGAGGCATTTTTCCTTTACCCTTTATGGAAGAATATGTCATATAAATTCCGACGCCAATACATGCGATACCGAAGATTATTTTGAGAGTCCTTGATGGAACATACATTGCTATTTGTGTGCCGATTATCACGCCTATTGCCGCTCCTATAGCAGCAACAATGAATCCCTTTTTATACACATGCTTCATCCTGTAATGCGTAATTACACCTGGTATTGTGGCGATAGATATAACAGCCATATTCACTGCATAAGCCGTTTTGATGGGTAAGCCCAATAGCGCCATCATCATAGGTATTCTTAAGAAGCATCCACCAATTCCAAGCCAGGTAGCCAGAAAGCCAGTAATCGCTCCAATTAAAAGTATCCACACTATTTGCAACAATACTGCACCCATCATTTTACACCTCCTTTATTTACATTTAAAGCAATTGCGCCTCCCTATTCATATCCGTGCTTCTTTTCATTAAAATGCAATTAAGCAAGTTATGTCTCAAAGTTTGCATCGTAGTTATATAATCGATAACGGAAAATGTCAAGCGAAATTTTAAAATTCTATTACAAACGGAATGCACGCATTACATATGAGTTGAGCAGGCTAAAAATTGTTGACATTGTTATAATTTAAGTATTTTAAATGATGTTTGAGTTGAATAAAATATATTGCGGTGATGCCCTTATTCTTCTTAAAGAATTGCCGGATAATTCTATTGACCTTGTAATAACAGACCCGCCTTTTGCAATTGATTTCAAAGCAAAGCGCTCAAATTATCACAGAAAAGCAGAAAAAGTGCTCGAAGACTACAATGAAATACCCAAAGAGAAATATCTCGAATTTTCAAGAAAATGGATTTTTGAATGCAAAAGAGTTCTTAAAGAAACAGGTAGCATTTATATTTTTTCTGGCTGGACTAATTTAAAAGATATTTTGATAGCAGTGGACGATGCAGGATTAACGGTTATAAATCATCTGATATGGAAATATCAATTTGGTGTTTATACAAGGCGAAAATTTGTAACAAGTCATTATCATATAATTTTTGCAGTGAAGAATCCGAAAAAATATATTTTCAATAAGATTGACCATTATCCCGAAGATGTTATTTTTATGAAAAGAGAGTACTGGACTGGCAAGATAAAAACTGCAACAAAACTACCTCTCGAGCTTGTAAAAAAGTTAATTTTGTATTCGAGCAATCCGGGGGATATAGTGCTCGACCCCTTTATAGGTTCTGGCACAACAGCAGTAGCTGCACTTGAAACTGGCAGAAATTTCATAGGATTCGAAATTTCGCCTCAATATTACGAATTCGCACAGAAAAGAATAAAAGATGCAATTGCTACAAAAAGGTAAATTATTACTTTTTTACTTCTCTTACAAAAATGTAAAAATGTATTTTCCGACAAGGATGGGAGGGGTTAGCGAAGGAAATTTTGAAAGTTTAAATTTATCTTTTAATGTTGGGGATTTACCCGAAAATGTGAAAGAAAATAGAAAAAGATATTTTAAAGAAATAGGCATAAGTGAAGAAAATCTCATCACTTTAAAGCAGATTCATAGCAACATTGTGAGAATTGTGGATAAGAAAGAAGATTTAGAAGGCGATGGTTTAATAACTTTCAAAAAAGATTTAACACTTGGAGTGTATGTTGCAGATTGTGTTGCTCTTTTTCTTTATCATCCCGAGTATATCGGCATTTTACATATTGGTAGGCGTGGCTTTGAATCTGGCATCATTGAATCTATGCTGAAATTAGTGCCAGCACCTGAATTTGCTCTGATAAGCCCCTCTATCTGTCCTAACTGTTATGACATTGATTTGTGGGGAGGAATTGAGGAAAAGCTTAAAAGGATAGGCGTTAAAGTTTTCAATCCCGGATTGTGCACCTATGAGCATCCGGATAAATTTTTCTCTTACAGAAGAGATAAAGGCAAAACAGGCAGACATCTTGCTGTTATAAAATTTTAATTTTTGAAAACTTGACAGATTCATTTTTTGATTATAATTCGTGATGAAAGCATTTAAGCGTCCAACGAGCGCCAAAGAAGCGATTGAAATGTCGCATCGCTATTTTAACAATGCAAAAGAGATTTTGAAAAATGTTGAAATAAAATATGGGATTTATACGGATGAGAAACCTGTAAAAGAAGCATGTGCTATAGGTTATCTCTCTGCATTACTCGCAATTGACGCATTTGCCCTATCAAAAGGCTGTCCGGAAGACAAACTACCCACTTCTTATGATGAATACTGGAAATGGCTTAAGAAAGCACCCCACAATGGTAAATTGCAGGCATCTCTAAGAGTTGTTTACGAAAATCTGCATATTTTTGGATACTACAGGGGAGGAGTTGGAGTTGAAATGATAAAAGAAGGTTTTAAACATGCAAAAAGAATAATCGACACTTTTTCCAAACTTTTTGATAGAAAAAAGAAGCGTGAAGATTATAATCCATGATGAAGGCATTTAAGCGTCCAACGAGTGCTGAAGAGGCGATTGAGATGTCGCATCGCTATTTCAACAATGCAAAAGAGATTTTGAAAAATGTTGAAATAAAATATGGGATTTATACGGATGAGAAACCTGTAAAAGAGGCATGTGCTATAGGTTATCTCTCTGCATTACTTGCAATCGATGCATTTGCCCTATCAAAAGGCTGTCCGGAAGATAAGCTACCTACTTCTTATGATGAATACTGGGAATGGCTTAAGAAAGCACCCCACAATGGCAAATTGCAGGCATCTTTAAGAGTTGTTCATGAAAATTTGCATATCTTGGGATATTACAGGGGAGGAGTTGGAGTTGAGATGATAAAAGAAGGCTTTAAACATGCAAAAAGAATAATTGACACTTTTTCTAAACTTTTTAACAGGAGGAAAGATGATTGATAGAGAAAGGGTACAGAATGTTGTTGATAAAATAAAGCCATATCTTGCGATAGATGGAGGCGATGTAGAACTGGTTGAAATAACGGATGAAGGCGTGGTTACTGTGCGTCTCAAAGGCAGATGCGCTGGATGCCCATTTGCTCAGATGACACTTAAAGGCTTTATCGAAAAGAGAATAAAAGACGAAATCCCAGAAGTAAAGGAAGTAAAAGCAGTCTTTGAATAAATTTAATTAATCGGCGGATTTCCTTTTTGGACATTCTTCCGGTCTTTTTCCTGTCTTAAAATAGTAGTGTAAACTTTTCAGCCAGTTTGGAGTTCCTTGTGGACATTCTTCTATAAATTTCAAAAATTTGATTAATCTTTCTAATCCTTCCTCACTTATGTAATGCTCGATTGCACAGGCATCCTTTTGTGCTGTTGATTCATCCAAACCTAAAATCTGCGAAAAAAATCTTTGAAGCACTTTATGACGCTCATAGATTTTTTGTGCCTCCTTTTCACCTTTTTCCGTTAGCTCTATGTAACCGTATTTTTCATGATTAATCAATCCTTTTTCTTTTAGAATTTTTAAAGCATTTTCAACAGATGCACCTGCTACTTTTAAATGTTTCACCAAATCCTTAACACGCACTACTTTATGGCTTTGAGAAATAATAAATATTGCTTCTAAATAATCTTCCAGACTCGCAGTTAAATTCTTCTTCACAGATAATTATAATTTTAAATTCAAAAAGTCAATTAAAAATTAAATTTGCCAAATTTCATTCTTCCACAGATAACCGGCATAAAATCAGGAGCAAAAGCGGTTTTATTTGCATAAGGTATTCTTATACCAAGGTCTATGGAGCCTGCCTCTTCATCCCCAAATGGTTGGTATCGCAATTTTACCACTATTCCGTGGGAATACATATTACTATCTTCAATTTCTTTTCCGTCTTTATCTTTATTACTTTGGGCAAGCCAACCCTGTGGACCACCAACTATGGCGAATTTTTTAAACTCATATCCAAAAAAGAAACGATACCCAAATCTATCTCCAAGTTCCCAGCCAGACTTCGAAAAGCCATCTATCTCTTTGACCTTTCCTCTGTATTGATACCATACATCGCTACACAGGAAGAAGTTCTCGGTAAAATGAGGATGAGAGAGAACCACAAATTTAAACTCATTTGCTCCGCTTCCTATACCATTTTTAATCTTCTCATCAGAACTAACAGAAGGCTTATAGCTGAGGGCAACAAAAAGCCCATCCTCCCAGTTAAAGCCCAGTAATCCTTTGGATTTTGAATATACCAGATATTTGACCGATAGCCAGAAATCCTCAAGTCCACTATCCTTAACCTCCTTCCATACAGTTTTATTAGCCTGCTTCGACCAGACCTGTCTCTTTAAATCTTTCACCACATAAGGAAGGAAGATTCCCACACTTAGCCTATCAATAATCCCATACTCCAATCCTATTGCAATTTTGTTCTTCTTCATATGCCAGCCCTCTGGCAAACCCACCATTTTGTCATAATCTTTTGAGTACTGTGAACTATCGCGAAGCGCCTTCCATACTTCGTCAGAGTAGCATTTCGATGCCCGAATATACGCTGTTCTATTGCGAACTTTGAATTTACCTTTGCCCACATCGTGAGGACACCCTACGGTCGGCTCAGCAAATACAGCCTCAATGGACGAAAAGAAAAGACCGCCTCCCACAACCACAACAAACACACACCTCATCCCACCCTCCTTTTTAATTCTATATCCCAAACATTGTTAGACATATCTAATATTATAATAAAAATCTAATTTTGTCAAGTGGGGATTTGGGTTTTTATTACGGGCGGAGCGTGTTTCACATAAGAATATTTGTCACACCCGAGCAGTGGAAGATGAATCACATTTTGTTAGCGAGGGTGCATATCAAAAAATTTTTAATGCGAGCGTAAGCGAGCCTATCACCAATGGGTATTTTGTCACACCCCGAGCAAGGTACTTTGTGATTTTGGGGCGTATGGGTCGGGTTTTACGGGAAGGGCGTTTATAGAGCTATGGTGTTGTCAAGGCTGTGCCTTGCGAGGGGTGTGCACATGGGAAGGCGGGGACTGGGAGGTGGGGCTAATAATTTTTTAGCATTTTGATAATTTCTTTTTTAATTTGTGGTAATTTTTCTTTTAATTCTTTTGTTATTCCTTCTCTTAAATTTGTATCTTTTGGCTGAATGCCTATCAGCAAAATTTTCAAATCAGGTAAAAATTGTTTTAAGTATTGTGTCAGAAATTTTAAAGAAAGGGAATGTGTTGAAAAAAACTTATCTTCCAATTCTTCTACATTAACAATTTTTGTCTGACCAGGTATGCCTTTGAAGTCCACAGCATCTATGATTAGCAAAATATCCGGATTATGATTTATTATTTTTTGAAGATAATTTTCAGGTGCACTTCCTGCATTTATAAGTATTGCGTTCAAATTTTCTTTTTTGAGTTCTTCTATTATAAGTAAACCTATTGCGTCATCGCCCCTCAATCTGTTACCTACACCACAAACTACTATTTTCACCTTATCGCGTATTTATCGTAAAGGATGACTATGTGTTTACATTTGGGGCATAAGATTCTGAAAAAGTCCTGCCTTGTTACTGGTTTTTCTTTTTCTATTTTTTCGCGAACAGGTTTTACAATTTGTAATTTATCATAGGATACCAAAATCAAAGGATAATTTCCGTAAGCCATTTCTCCAAGTTTATGTGCAAGCCATAAAAGATGTTGCTTTGTGCTTATCACTTCTCCGCATCTATCACAAACTACTAATTCTTTTTCCTGGACATATCGCATCTCATCGCGCTTGAATCCCGCTAAATCCCATTCCTGTGTCAGGTGAACACCTTTTTCTGTGAGACAATATCTTTCACATTGCCCACAGTATATGCATTTATCGTATCTTCTTATTATTTTTCTTATTCCCTTTTTCGGGTCATCTTCCACTTCTATTGCTTTTGAAGGACACACTGATGCGCATGCAGTGCATCCCACGCAATAATCGTCGTCTGGCACAGGCTTTCCCCTGTAGTATTTGGTGGTTTCTGCTGGCGGACCTGCCGGGAATTTAAGAGTATAGGGACCTGTAAAAATTGCTTTCAAAGCTTCTCCCAATTCTCTAATTTTCGGCAATTTCATTTATCCCCCTTATCTTCTTTATATTTATCGCAGATGCTCTTTTCCCATAGCTTTATGCCAAATTTATGTGCTCCCCTTGCGAGTGCATGTGAACCGGTAGCTAATGTAATGAAAATTAAAGGTATTGCAACAAGTGCTTTTATACCCAAACTTATCATTCCTTTCGCCAGTGCCATCAAAAATACACCAAACATTATCCCGCATGTGCCAAGAGCTACACATTTTGTAGATGCCTGTAATCTATTGTAAACATCGGGTAAACGCAATAACCCAAGTATCCCGAAGAAGTTAAAAGCAATTCCAATGCATATTATTACAAAACCTATTTTCTCAATCATCAAACCTCCTCTTTTCCAGATATTTCGCAAACGCTATTGTGCCTATGAAAAGCAAAAAAATACATGCAAGAGCAATATCTATAAGGAATTCCCGATAGAAAAGAATCGAAAGCAACCCTGTAATTCCTGCCATAATTATCCCAAACATATTAACTGCAACAAGCCTATCGGCAATAGTGGGACCAGACCATACTCTTATCAGGCACAGCACCATTATTCCTATCAATATTAAAATTAGTGGCATCATAACTGCTCCTATTCAAATATTCTCATAAGTAACTTTTCAAATCTACCGACTATTTTTTCTGTAGCACCTTCCAAACTTTCATCCCTCACATACATCCAGTGGACATAAAGGTATTCCCCATCTATATCCACAGATAATGTTCCCGGTGTCATTGTTATTGAATTTGCCAGCCATGTTTTCGCAATGTCCGACTTCAAATTTGTTTTAACTTTCACAATTCCAGGTTTTATCGGCATAAGAGGATGAATAACCCTGTACGCAACATCAATATTTGCCTTTATACATTCCCATAAAAATACAAAGATGTAAACTATAAACCAGAACCATCTTCTTAAATCAAAGAATTTAACCTTACCGGCGAATGCACTTTTGCCAAAAATTATTGTGATAAGTAAAGATACAAGTGCGCCTGTAAGTAAATGCTGCCAGTCAACGGCACAGGTCAGCAGAATCCACATTACATAAGCAAAGATGAACAAAACGATATACCTCATTGCAATCCTCCCAGCACCCTATCGATATACTGTAAACCTCCTCTAATCACTTCCACTACTGGATTTAAGAAAGCGACTTTTACTTCTGGTAAGAGCAACAATCCTCCTGCAACACAAATTATTGCCAGTATTATCATCGCTATACACATCCATGCAGGTGATTCTTTAACTTTTTTCTTACTTTCACCACAGAATACATATTTGTATGCTTTGGCAAACACAGCGAGTGTGATTATACTACCTGCTATCGCCCACCATGCATAGCCCGCTTTACCCGCTGTAATACACGCCACTATAATCAGCAACTTCGACCAGAATCCATTAAATGGCGGAATACCTGCAATAGACATAGAACCTATTAGATTTGTTTTACTTGTCACAGGCATATCTTTATCTAATCCTCCCATCTCTTTTAAATCCCTAGTACCAGCAGAATAAACAATACTACCAGAATTCAGGAATAACAACGCTTTAATAACAGAATGATTAAATAAATGGAATAATCCTGCAAGAATTCCAAGAGGCGTACCCAATCCCACAGCAAGCAATATGAATCCGATGTGGCTTATACTCGAATATGCAAGCAAACGCTTATAATCCCATTGCAACAGTGCAAGTAAATCACCGATTATTATTGAAATGACAGCAAGAATCATCAAAATGTTGGAGAACAATTCATTAAACCCTATTACATTATAAATTATTCTGATTAATGGATAGATTCCCATTACTTTTATCGCAGCTCCTGATAGCATTGCGGATATTGGTGCAGGTGCAGATGGATGTGCATCGGGCAACCACGCATGGAAAGGAATAACACCAGCCTTTATACCAAAGCCAACGATAAATAAAACACTTGTAAAAATTAAAAGATTTGATAAACCTTTTTCTTTAAGAACTTTACCTACATCAGCCATATTCAATGTACCTGTATGAGAATAAATCAGAATTATTGCCAGAAGAATAAATGCAGAACCGACACTTCCCATCACCTGATATTTGAATGCAGATTCTAACTCTTCTGATTCTATCCCATACGCTACAAGTGCATAAGATGCAATCGCAGCTATCTCAAGGAAAACATAAAGGTTGAAAAAGTCACCTGTAATTATCACACCATTCATACCAGCAAGCATCAACATAAATAATGCATAATATTTTGTTTTATCTGTAAATTTCTGCATATAATTTATTGAGAATAAAGTTGACATAAACGCAACAAGATTTACCGTAATGAGCATAAATATTGTAAGTGCATCACGCACAAGATAGATTCCCATGGGCAACTTCCATCCTCCGACATAATATACCGATGTTTCTTTCATAAATTTAACATTCAGTATAGCGAATATTAATGTAGTAAGTGTCCCTATATTTGCAAGCACATCACCCACCCTCTCTGACTTCCTACCTGCAATCGGTAAAATAAACGCAAAGAATAAAGGTATAGCAACAAATATTGGAATGCTCCACTCCATCATAGCAACAATAATTCTACAGGTTTTAATTCTTTATTTACAGGGTCAACTTCCAGTCCCATTGCTTCGAGTGCAGTAACACCAAGCACATTCATATCTTCTTTTTCACCAAAAATCACAGGAGCTCCTCCTTCATATTCTTTGTATTTAAATATTGCAATGCCAACTTTGCGACGAATCTTTTTACCGTCAATAGTTTTAAACTCACGCTCATACCGAGGAGTTATCCCTATCTTTGAAAGTTCCTCAACAGATACCACACTGTAAATCGAACCTGTATCTGCTACAAAGTTTAACTCACACATTTTTTTACCATTCTGGGGATTTATCATTTTAATTTTAACTTCCACCATGCCCATCATCCTTTTAATTTCTTAATTTTCCTGACATCGAGTGTACCATATTTTTCATAAATCCTTACGGCAAGTGCACATATCAATGCAATAGCACCCAATCCAATAATCATCACAGTTAGAGCCAGTGATTGAGGAATAGGGTCAACCATTTTTTGTATCGCATCTCCTGCTGATAAGCCTTTCACAAAAACAGGAGCAATGCCTCCTTCTCTGTATCCCACAAGTGCAAACATCAAAAATACAGCATATTCTATTATCAGCAAGCCAATTATTATTTTAAATAGATTCCTCTTTGTAAGCACTCCATACAGCCCTATCGCAAAAAGCAATATTCCAAGCAAATAATAAATCATTTTCCTTCCAATAATTTAATTGCAGCAAAACCTATGAATATCATACACAAAGCACCTGCCACTCCAAAACCTATCGTAGCATTACAAACAGGAATTATCCCACCACTAAAAAGACAAAATGCTTTACCCTTAGCAAATAAGTTTGAGAAGAAGTATGTTCCGAAACATAATCCAAGTAGTGCAATCAGCCAGAAGAAGAATACTCCAAGGCTTCCTGCAAATAACGCCTGTAAAAGCTTAACCCGGCTTTCTTTCACCTCGGACCCGTAAGCGAGGAACAGCAGAATAAAAGCACAGGCAATTATAGCACCCCCTGCAAAACCACCACCAGGTGTAAGATGACCATGCGCCACAATGTAAGCACCATAAAGTGCTATTACCCAGCTTAAAATCCTTGCAACTGTTTTAACTATCAAACTCATCCCTTCCTTCATTTATCCCTCTTTCATTTTTATATTTCTTCGCTATTTCAACCAATTCTTCAATATCTTTAAGATTTTCTCTTACATTTTCAACATCAAGATGACGCTCATGAAACCCTTCACAATGCAAATAATAAACTGTCTTCCAAAAAGCAAATATCCTGCTATCCACAATTTTACTCAATCTAATCGCAGCATTTCCAAGTAAAGGCGTATACCATCTTCCCATCTCTTTTGCTTCTTTATTTTCTTCAATATCAAAAGTTTCAGCTAGCAATTTTATCGCTTCTTTACCACACTTATAAAGTTTCTCGCTTGCCTGCACCGCATCCCCTTTTTCAATATATCTCTTTGCTTCCTTTAAATATTTATCAAATTTAAACATCCTTTTTTCTACCTATTTTCCTCAAAACTACAAGAACACCTATCGCAGAGGCAAACAGCACTGTAGCACATCCAAGTGCATCATATCCCCTGAAATCAAGCAGAACAGCTCCCACAATATTCGCAACTTTTGGACCACCATTGAATAAACTTCTAACACCTTGCTCAATATAAGGATAAGACATTCTCAAATATGGCTCTCCAAACTTCGCCATATCATTTATAACATTATATGCAAATATCATAAATATTATCACAAAAAATAGTCCTCCAAGATACAAAATTACTTTGTTAAATGAAATCCCTTCCTGAACATCTTCTCTTGTAGTCCTCAAAATTGCTGCTATTAAAATTATTAAAGATAGAGTTTCCACAATCATTTGAACGACCGCAAGGTCAGGTGCATGTAAACGCAGAAACACAAAAACAAGTGCAAAACCACACACACCAGCACATATAATCGAAGAAATAAGGTCCCGTACTTCAAGAGCAATTATGGCACTTAAAATCATAATCCCAATTATGATATAAAGGTCTACCATTTAAGCATCCAAACCACGAATAAAATTATGATAAAACCAAAGAATATCCAGCCAATATAAGATGTCAAAACACCAGTATGCAACTTCGAAATCTTACTTCCAAGATAGAGAAACATTCTTTTGCACAATTCATAAATATCGAACAATTTTTTCTTTGCCAAGCCGTAAAAAGTCCTTATAACGCACATCTCTTCTACTGTCTTATAAAAATCTACACCCGTAATCCTTGCTTCTTCTGGTAAAATCTCTCCACCGATAAATGGATGCTCCTCTTCCCTGACCTTCACTTTTCCAGCAACATAAATTATAGCACCTATTAATATTCCCACGATTATCAAAATCGTAGCAAGACAGGGCTCCCACCAGCCTACAAAATGAGGCACACTTCCAACAGCAGGATAAATCAATTTACTCAGTGGAACATTAAATGCCCATATACCAAATACAAAGCATAAAGCAGCAAGGAACATTTGCGGTAGCAACATTGCAAAATTCACCTCTTTTATTTCTTTCTTATAATCGGCTTTTTGTCCGAGGAAAATTGCATGCAAAAGCTTCATAAAACTTGCAAGGGTCAACGCACTACCAAACATCGCACACGCAATCCACAAAATCCAAAGTTTACTCTTTTCACCAAGCTTAATTATCCCCTGATAAATCATCCATTTACTGAAAAAGCCATTAAGTGGCGGCACTCCTGATATCGCCAGCGCTGATATTATAAATGCAATAAAAGTAACAGGCATATAGCGAGACAATCCTCCAAGTTTATCAAGGTCGGTTGTGCCTGACCTGTGTTCAACACTCCCTGCAGTAAGAAATAAACATCCTGTAAATATCGCACTATTTAACATATGGAATAAACCTCCGCTAAAACCTATGGAATTCAATGTCCCTATCCCCAGCACCATATATCCAACCTGTGATATTGCATCATAAGAAAGCACTCTTTTAACATCATGCTGGATTAACGCCATCATTACACCAGCTATAATAGTGAATGCTCCAATAGCAAGCAAAAATATTTGCATAGCATTATTCAACTTAAAAATATCTTTAACCAATCTCATAAGCAGATATATTCCCAACAATTTATTAAGTGACGCAGGCAGATAAGCAGCTACGGATGTTGGTGCACATTGCGTATAATCAGGCATCCATGTATGCATGGGCATAACACCTGCTTTGGCAAAGGCAGCAAGTGCAAGAACAACAAAGGCAAGAGCCGCTAAAGGAGAAACCGAAACATTTACATTCATCTGGTCCATCCTGAAAGAAAAAGTCATCAAAATTAATACAACTATCCCGAATATCATCAAACAATCTGCACCTCCTACAATTATCATCGTCTTCTTCGCTGCAGGCGAGCCTTCATCACTTATGTTTACCAGAAGATAAAGAGTCAAACCCAAAAAGCCCCACAAGGCAAGGAATAAAATCAAATTGTTGGCAAGAACCACACCAAATGAACCTGCAATTGTAAATAACAGATAGCCATAATACTCATTTAACTTTTTAAATTTCCTCATATAAGGAAGTGAATAAAGAGTTATTATAAATCCAAAAATACCACAGAATAAAAGTATAAAACGGGATAATCCATCGATTCTCCACCATGCATTGGTAAATGAGTTATAACGCAAATAGATAAGCACACAATAAAAGAGCGCTCCCGCACTACCAAGTAAGCCAATTATTTCTGCACCAATTTTAGCACGACGAGGCAACAACAAACTCAAAACACCGGCACCAGCAGGTATTAATAATAGATAAAGAATATCCGTCATACCATCCTCACAGTTTGCGATAATTTCAATCTAACCTCATCTATCTCAATATCACCTGTATGAGGCACCACCTTTATACCATATTTTTGCATAAAATCATGACCAACAAGCATATCATACTCATCTTTGAAAATAGCATCATCAATCACATAAACAAAATGCGCGCACCATACATTTGAAACCTTTATATGAAGATGCTGTGCTTCCGCACTTATAAATCCGCCGCCTCCAAGTCCAACGAATCTTTCTTCAGATGGTAATTTAAAAATACCTCCTATCGCTTCTGCACTCGACTTTTTTATAAAAGTATAAGGTGAGCCACTATCAAAATATAATCTCATCTTTTTACTACTTTTTCCGTCACAATATAAACTTACTTCCATTTCTTTTATTACATCCATCACAATTCGGGTTTTTCTTTCAAAAGAAAATCCCTGCCAACCTCTGCCTTTATCTTTTCTGTCTTCTGCCTGCTCATCCTTATCAAATCTCTCCACTTTAAAATCCTTTTGCCATCAACTATCGCTTCCATCCTTTCAGTACAGCTGTAACAAGGGTCAACCGCTGCAAGCGCAATAACCGCATCAGCAACCTGATATCCAACGCATGTAACTTTAAATGTCGGAACATTACAATAACTCGGTGCCCTTATTTTGTGCCTCACAGGTCTATTACTGCCATCTGACTTTACATAATGAAAAACCTCACCCCTTGGAGCTTCATGAGTCCCTATACCTTCACCAGGTGGAACTTCCTTTATCTTTGCATCAATCTCTCCTTTCGCTTCTTTCAACCTATCAAGACATTGCTCAATTATTTTAACAGATTCTATCATCTCAAGCACTCTTACAACAATTTTATCAAAAACATCTCCATTTTCCGTTGTTATAACTTCCCATTCAACAAGAGGATAAGCAGCATAAGGAAAATCACACCTCACATCTATTTTTAAGCCAGATGCCCTCGCAGTAGGACCCACTGCCCCAAAATTATGTGCCTCTTCCTTTGTCAATATACCAACACCCTTTGTGCGAGCATGCAAAACAGGATCATCCATTGCAATTTTGGCAAACTTTTCAAGAACAGGTTTCAAACTATTTAAAACTTTTTTAATATCAGGTATCTTATCTTCATCGATATCTCTCCTAACGCCCCCTGGCTTCATCATTGCATAATTTTGCCTATTTCCCGTTATCATCTCCATGATGTCGAGAACAGGCTCTCTGTATTTCCATGCCCACATCCACAGTGTGTCATATCCAATAAAATGACCTGCGAGCCCCAGCCACAATAAATGCGAATGTATACGCTCCAATTCGCCTATTATGCTCCTTATATACTTTGCTCTCTCAGGTATCTCAATACCACATATCTCTTCAACAGCATTACAATAGGCAATCGGATGAGAAGTGGAACATATCCCACAAACTCTCTCCACAAGAAAAGCAACTTGATCATAAGAAAGCGATTGTGAAATTTTCTCTATCCCCCTGTGATTAAAACCTGTTTTCCAGTCAACATCAACTACCGTTTCACCTTCAACATATAATTGGAAAAACTCCGCTTCTTCCTGTAATGGATGATAAGGGCCTATCGGTATCACCCTTTTCATCTCTTCTCCCTTCTCAAAGGATATACCCCCTCTTCCCAATCATCGGATAAGATAAATCTGCGAGGATCAGGATGATTCAAAAATTTAATAGGAAGTAAATCCATAATCTCCCTCTCTATCCATTGCGCACCTTTTACAATACTACTTATCGATTCAACTTCTGGATTTTCATGAGACAGCATCACCCTCAAAGTAACCCTTTTACCTTCTTCATCAAAACTAAAATGATAAAGGATCTCAAAACCCTCTTCCAGATCCGTTGCAGACAAAATATTGTATCTGCCTTTTAAATCGTTAAAAATATAATCAACCACTTTAAGCAAATCTCTTCTGTCAATATCAATAAAATATTCAAATTCACCAACTTTTTTTATCTTTTTTATCTCTTTCTCAAACTTTTCTTTTATTTTATCAATCTTACTCATTTGACACCTTCTTCACAAATTCAAGCATCCACTCCGCATATTTAATATTTGGCTTAACATCTTCTATATCAAGTTTCCTTTCATGATAGCCCCATACATGCAAATCATACGCAACACTCCACACATGATAAATTTCATCTTCATTATATTTTTTAGAAAGACGACGAGATGCCTTACTAAGCAAATGCATCCACCATCTGCCTTCTCTCTGCGCAACAGAATACTCTGGTATCCCATCCTTGCTCGATAAAAACTTAATGCCTTCTTCTATCACCTTATAAATCTTCTCACTCGCCTGAACAACATTACCCTCTTCAATATATTTCTTTGCCTCCTTCAGCAACTCTTCCATAACTTTTATCTCCTCACTCATTTGACACCTTCTTTACAAATTCAAGCATCCACTCTGCATATCTCAATTTAGGTTTAACCGTATCCATATCATATTTCCTTTCGTGATAACCCCATACATGAAGGTCATAGGCATTTGCCCAGCAATCATTTATCATCTGTTCATTATATTTTTTAGAAAGTCGAACAGCTGCCTTACCAAGTAAATGCGTCCACCACCTGCCTTCCTTCTGCGCAACAGAATATTCAGGAACTCCATCCCTGCTCGATAAAAACTTAATGCCTTCCTCTATCACCTTATAAATCTTCTCGCTCGCCTGAACAACATTACCCTCTTCAATATATTTCTTTGCCTCCTTCAGCAACTCTTCCATAACTTTTATCTCCTCACTCATTTGACACCTTCTTTACAAATTCAAGCATCCACTCTGCATATCTCAATTTAGGTTTAACCGTATCCATATCATATTTCCTTTCGTGATAACCCCATACATGAAGGTCATAGGCATTTGCCCAGCAATCATTTATCATCTGTTCATTATATTTTTTAGAAAGTCGAACAGCTGCCTTACCAAGTAAATGCGTCCACCACCTGCCTTCCTTCTGCGCAACAGAATATTCAGGAACTCCATCCCTGCTCGATAAAAACTTAATGCCTTCCTCTATCACCTTATAAATCTTCTCGCTCGCCTGAACAACATTACCCTCTTCAATATATTTCTTTGCCTCTTTCAGTAAATCCTCCATAACTTTGATTTCACTCATTTTAAAGTGTTCAACAATTTCACAATACCAGAAATTATAGCTTCCGGCTTGGGCGGACAACCTGGTATATAAGCATGAACAGGTATTATCTTATCAACAGGACCCGCCATATGATAGGATTCTGCAAAAATACCACCAGAACACGCACAGGTACCAACTGCTACAACAAACTTAGGCTCTGGCATCATCTCCCACAACCTCTTTAAACGAATAGCACTCTGACGGCTGACAAAACCCGTTACTACAAGAACATCAGCATGACGAATGCTACCTACAAGTTTCAAGCCAAATCTCTCAATGTCATACCGAGGAGTTAAACAGTCAACAATCTCAATATCACAGTTATTGCATGAACCCGAATTAAAATGAAAAAGCCATATAGACCTCTTTAAAGCACCAATCTTAATACCCATGGCTCTTCTTATAATCAAAATATAACTTTGTCAAGATATTTTTAGCCCCGCCTCCCAGTCCCCACCTTCCCATTTGCGCAACCCTCGCTTCGCTCGGGTGCGACAAAAAACCCATATGAAATGAGCTCGCTAACGCTCGCATTACAAACCAAATAGTGCAAGAACAACAGACAAAATAGCAAGAGGTGTAACACCCCACCAGAAAAATTTAAGAGCCTGATCTATCCTTATCCTCGGATTCGTATTCTTAACCACTATTATCAAAATCAGCAATCCTATATACTTCAAAATACCCCAGAGAGTATGCCAGCCAGAAAATTTAATGCCACCAAGGAACATAACAACTACAAACATGGGTAGTGCAAATAACAGCATCCAGCGAGATAAAAGGAAAAGACCCAGAAGCACACCAGAATACTCAGTATAAGGACCTGCTATTATCTCTGTCTCTGCCTCAGGAATGTCAAATGGCTGATAAGCAAGTTTCGCCTGCATACACGCTAAAATTACGAGAAATGCAATAATACCTGATGCAGAAGCAATAAACAATTCATTATTCCATTGCCATGTAAGTAACTCTCCAAGTCTAATTGTATGTGCCTTTATAACAGGTACAAATGCAGCAAGAATAAAGGGCAACTCGTCAGCAAGTAACAGCTTCAACTCCCTGCTTACACCCAAAGAAGCCAAAGGATTGCGAGAAGCAGCACCCCCTATTATCGCACAAATATTAGGAACCATAAGGAAATAAATCACAACGATAAGGTCACCAACAAATGTCTGCTCGGGATTTAATATCGCTTTCCATATCAATGTTGACACAATAGTAACTGCTACTACACTTATAATCGGAGGCAATACAAATGTAGCACCTGCACCTTTTGGTATTATCGTTTCCTTCGCAGTAAGTTTTATAAAGTCATAAAACTGCTGTAAAAAAGGTGGACCAACCCGCCACTGTATCCTCGCAGTAAGCTTCCTGTCAAACCACTTGACTATACACCCAATTACCGCAGTAAATACAAAGCCAGGAAATACCACAAAATCAAATAGCCACTTCATCTCTCCCACCCCATTGCATGAACAGCAAATTTATCTCCAATAACATAAACCCTTTTTTCGGGCTCTTCTTCAACCTCTTCATATTTTATCGCACCATGAGGACATGTCTTCACACATAAAGGTTCCCTTCCTTCACAGAAATCACATTGCGAATCATAATAGGTTATTATTTCATGGAAAATAACACCAAAAGGACATGCAACAACACATGTGCCACATCCAGTACACCTCATATTATACCTTTTAACTCTTCCATCTTCTAATCTTTCAAGAGCTTCGTTTGGACATGCATTTATACAGGGAGCATCTTCACATTTTCTGCAAACGGTTTCCCTCACACCCATTTCTATCAGTTTCAGCACCCCATTATTATCCGGATGATACGGATAGTTGCACCTGGCTACACACTTCTCGCATTTATAACACTTCTCCAGATCAATAAATATTCGCTTCATGGCTTATTAAATCAACTACAGGTAAATCACCTGACCTTGGGTTGGGTATCACACATTTCCTCGATGGGTCAATCATTAAATCTAATTGCTCCAAAACCGTTAAGCCAATCAAGGGCTGGGTACCCTCTTCCTCACATACAACATTAAACTCACCTTCTCTGTTGAGAATCCTTATAGTTACAACACCGTAAACATCTTTTTCCGCTACTCTATTATCAGCATGGCGGACTTTTGCTTTCCTCAATCTCTGTAAGCCCAATTTCTCAACCATATCTTTCGGTAAAGCACAAATAGTAGCACCTGTATCAATTAAAGCATCGGCTTCCACTACCTTTTCTTTATCAACAAAATTTGTAAAACGAACCTTCTCTACAATTTTTGATTTCATTCCCATATCCCCGGTATATCCATTATTTCTGAATATGCAAATACCGGACCATCTTTACATGCATAATATTTGCCTATCTGACAGTGACCGCATTTACCCAAGCCACATGACATATTCTTTTCCATAGACAAATAAATATTTTCAGGCTTTAACTTCAAATCTTCAACCAGCTTTTTAACCGTAAATTTCATCATTATAGGTGGACCACAAACCACAGATATACACTCATCCGGATTTATTGCTTTTTTATCACCGGGTTTAAACTGATCAAGTAAAACAGTAACTACTCCTTCAACTTCTCGCCAAGTTTCATCTGCTTTGTCAACACTTCTGTAAACCTCTAACCTTTCGTTTTTCATCCATTCTTCTTCAAATTGCTTCTTATAAACTATATCTTTGGGAGTCCTTGCTCCGTAACATAAAATAACCCTCTTAAATTTATCAATATCATGCAAAACTGTCAAAAGAAAAGACCTCAAAGGTGCCATGCCAACACCACCACCTACTATCAAAATCTCTTTACCATACATCTTATCAACAGGATAACCACGACCATAAGGACCCCTCACTCCAACAACATCTCCTTCTTTCAAATTGTGAATCGCATTAGTAACATAACCTTTATACTCAAATCCTTCTCTTGTTCTATAATTGATTTTCATTATCGTAACATCAAATTTATCTTTCTGATAAGGTGAAGATGAAGGGGTAAAAGGAGCTTCTCCTACTTTTGGCACAGTAAGTGCTATAAATTGACCGGTTTTAAAAGATATCTCCTTTTCTGGCACAAGTGTAAATGTTTTAATGTTTGGTGTCTCATCAACTATTTTCTCTACCCTTGCTCTTATTGGCTTATAAATGCTCATAGCATCTTGCTCAAAACCTCTCTCATATCAATCCCACCCTGACACGCCGCAACACATCTACCACAGCCAGTGCACGCAACAAGGTCAAAATTCTCGGGCTTATACTGGAACTTACAATAATACCTGTTTCTCAGGCGCTCAAATACTTCTTTACGAGGATTGGCACCTCCTGCTTCCCTTGCAAACCCGGTATATTGGCATGAATCCCAAACTCTGTTTTTGCCAAATTCCCTGACAACACTCTCCTGTAAAAGGAAACAATGACAGGATGGACATACCATTGTGCATGCACCACATTCAACACATCTCTCACTATATTCACGCCACACTTCACTATCATATAAATCTTTTATAATATCACGAACATTATCAAGGGATTTGAATTTCTTATTTATCTCTTTTAATTTTTCTATAACTTTTTTTCTATTGTCCTCCCTTTGCTCAATTTCTGTCCTTTCTGCTTCTCTTGAATTCAATCCACGAATTAAATTCTCTCCTTTTTCCGTCAAAACATCTATTATGTATCCCCGTGGGACCTCGGAAATCGATAGGTCAGCACCCTCTTCAACATATGGCTTATCACCCAGCAATATGCAAAAACAATATTCCAAAGGCTCAGTGCAATCACAAGCAATTATTATACCCTTTTCTCTTTTTGATTTATAAAAATCATCAACATAATCTCCACCAATAAACACATTATCAAGTATTTTTAAAGCCTTTATATCGCATGCTTTTGCTCCTATCACTATAAAATCTTCTGCTTTTGCTTCTTCTGTTACACATTCAAAAGGCGGATAGAAAAACCATTTAAGTGATTGTGACAAACGAGCATCAAATAAGCGAATCCTATCAATATTATCTTCATCAAGCTGCTCAAAAGAAGTACCAAAAATGCCTTCAACAGGAGCAAAAATTTTATATCTGCAGGATAACTTCTTTAAAAACTCTCTAAAAACATCCTTGTAACAGAACAGGGTCTTCATCGCCTATTATAATGAAATTATTTCTTTGTCAACAATTTTTCAGGTTAAATTATTTTTTTACCTCGATTTTTATTTCCCGTTTTATTCTATGATGGAATTCATCCTCGTAATCTATAGCGATGGTAAATTGTCCTTCTTTTATTTTTTTCTTCGTGCTCACAGGTATTGCTATTTCTTCCTCAGATTGTGGCTCTATCTTTATCTTTCTGGAAGATTGAATTTTTACCAATTTCCTGTATCTTATCTCTTTTATGTTAAATGTTAGCCTAACATTTGAAAATCTTACAAAAGATGTATTTTTGAAACTTATTTTTACCTCTCCCTTTTCACCCGGCGAAAGCACACCATCTTTTGATTCGTCTTCAAATCTCACATACATTTCAGGTGGATACGCTTTTTTGGTTTTCAACAGGTATTTCCCTTCGGCTTTTATTCCTTCTGCGGTTTCGATTTTAAATGTTAAAGGAAATTCTCCTTCCCTGATGTTATAAAATGCTCTAACCGGTAATTTCACGCTATCTGTAGCACCGGGTTCCATTGAGCCAACAGATTTGCTTTTTACAAATTTTAAATACCTTGCTATCTTTACATCGGGCATTAAATAAACTTTTATCCCTGTTAATTTAACGGGAGTTGAATTCGTTATTTCGAGATGAAATTCTGCTTTCTCACCTGCTTCAAGCACACCATCTTTCCTTTCATCTATTAATCTTGGTGTTAGCGCAAGAGGCGGAAGTGCTTTTGTTCTTATAGTAAGTTCTTCCGAAAATTTAACACCAAGTTTATCTTCTCCTTTTATAAGTAAAGTAAATTCACCTGATTGCAAAGATTTTTTAGCCACTATCTTTATTTCTTTCTCCTTCTCTTCATCAGGTAAAAGGTCACCCATATTCACTTTATCCTGAAACTTCAAATCTTTAGCAAATTTATGTTCCTTTACCTTTATTTCCATAACAACATCTTGATGCTTTAATCCACTTACATTTTTCAACTTCAGTTTCAATACCCCCTCTTCACCTGCATCAAAAATACCGTCCCCGGATGCATCAGCAAAAGATACGGATAGCTCAGGTGCAAGGATTTTTCGAGTGGGTATGGTTATCTCTTTCGAAAATTTATTACCTTTAAAATCTTCTCCTTCTATTTTTATCGTAAACTCGCCTTCCGGTAGCGTGGGCTTCGCAACGATAAATGCCCTGGTACTGCAAACAGCACCCGGTTTTATTGTACCAACATTTATAAACTTTTGCAAAATAATTTCTTTCTGGAATTTTAACTCCTTAATATTCAATTTCAATTTTATACCTCTATTCGGCAACGCCCATCTATTTTTCAAAACAACAAAAATATTACCCTTTTCAGATGGTTCAAGTGCACTGTTTTTGTTTTCGTCCCTAAATTCTACTATCATTTCCGGTAGCACCACACTCTTTGTCCTTATTTTTAACTCTTTTTCAAAAGTATTGTCAAGGTCATCTTTACCCCTTGCAACAATTGTTATCTCACCATCGGGTAGATAAAAGCCAGCTTTTATTTTAACGGGTATCCTCTTTTCTTTACCGCTCAATATATCTCCGCATTTCACTTTTTCGGGTATTTCAATATGTTTTTCGAATTTTTTCTCTTTTAAAGATAGATTAACAACTATGTTTTTATTAGTGCCTATTGATTTATTTTTAAATTTAAGCAAAATTTCTGCTTCTTCTCCTGCTTCAAGATAGCCTGAATTATTGGGGTCGGCGAATTCTACTTCGAAATCAGGTGCAGGTAATTTCTGTGTTTTTATAGTAATCTCTTCTTTATTTTCTCTACCACGGGCATCCCTGCAAACAATTGTTAATTTAAATTCACCCGTTGGTAATGAATGTAAACTTCTTAAATCAAATTTTGCTTCTTTTCTTCTACGGGGTGATAATTTTCCTATTACCACCGATTTTTTAACCGAAATATATTTTTGCAAATCTTTATCCGGACGGCATATCAATTTTATGCCGTAAAGGGTTGTTCTCGCAACATTTTGCACACTCACCTTTATCTCTCCTGATTCTTCTCCCGTTAAAATTCCATCACCTGTTTTATCTTTGAATTCAACATATAACTCTGGAGGAGGTGTTCTCTGTGCCCTGATTTTCGTCCTCACTTCCATTTTATTAAACTTTGCATCTATACCTTTAAATGCAATTTCACATTCGCCCTCAGGTAAAAACCATTCTGTTCGCAAAGGCACTTCCCATTGATGTTCAGCACCCACTTTTATTCTTTTAACCATTTTAAATTTGCCTATCTTTATCGCATCTTTAAATTGTTCTGTTAAAATTTCGGGAAATATTTTCAATTTCAAAGAAGGTCCTTTTCCTTCATTTTTTACTTTTAAAATTATTTTTCCTTTCTCTGATGGTGTAAAAACTCCATCTCCTGTAGAATCTTCTATTACAACTTCTGGCACAAATTTAGGAGGATAAAATTTCTTAACACCAAGACCCAGCCATCCACCCCAGCCACCTATCAATCCAAAATAAAATTTTATACCGGTATCAAAACCATTTTTAGACCATATTTTAAACACACCCGCTTCCAAGCCATAAGAAAATGTACCAAAATTCCATCTTAAAGCAAGTCCCCCTCTTATAAAAGCACCATCCCTTTTGCTGTGATACCTCAAACTTGACCACATGGAAAAAGACACATAGGTGTAAAGAACAGGCCTGCAGGACCAGTCTTTTGCTTTCTTATCACGATAAGGACTATAACCATTTACCAGATAAAAATACACTGGAAAAAGCGAACTGCACAGGGAATCGCTATAATTATAGTAACAAAGCCCTTCCCAGAATGCACAGCCAACCCCAAGCATCGGTAAATACTTCAATTGATATCCAAGGGAATATTTAAAAATACGAACAGAAGAAAGAGGATAACCCACCATCAATCCTATCCCGTCAACCGCTTTTATACCAGGTTTGCGATACCAGATGCCTTTTTTGGGCATGTCAAATGGATTCTTAAGGGTAAGCGCCTCTACATTTAAACACACAAAAAGTACAATCAAATATTTTTTCATATCGCCCTCACTTTCTTATACTCTTCCATTAAACATAAAGGACAAAGTTTTAAATCTCTGGTTTCAATTCCCATATTTTCCGCTGATATTCTCCTCAAAGTTTGATTTGCATAATACTTCTCTTTTAACTTATTTATTATGTAAAATAAATGTGCACGCGTTGTCAAAACAGCACCACATTTATCACAAAATACTAACTCTTTTTTAATTTCATCTACTCCGCCTTCTTCATTTATTGCAGAATTTATACAAACTTCTTTACATAAACCACATCTCCTGCATCTTTCGGGATAAAATTTAAGCTTCCTTATGCCATTTTCCAAATCATCGAACATTTCACGAGCATTAAAAGGACACATCCTCACACATACACCGCAACCCACACAATTTTTTTCATTAAATTTCATATCGATAAAAGTAAAAGAAAGGATAAAAAGAACTTAATGCTAACATTTTCTCTTCATAAACACGGGTTTCTACTATCTCTTTCATCAACGGAGTCATATTTTCATAAGCATCCATTATCTCACATTTTTTAGGAACATTTGAGCCATCGGATAAAACACAATGCCGTATTTCACCAAAAGGTGATTCTACTATCCCTTTGCCTTCTCCAGGTGGTATTTTTTTTACCGTTACACAAATTTTTTCCCCTTCGATTTTATTAAAGCACTGATTTATGATTTTCAAAGATTCAAATATTTCCTGAATCAATACTTTTGTCCTCGAAAATACATCTCCCCCTTCACAAGTTGCCACATTCCATTCGATTAACCCGTAAACCCCGTAATCACAATGTTTTCTGGCATCCTCCCGGATGCACGACGCCCTGCCAACTACCCCCTTCACACCATATTTTTCGGCAATCTCTCGACTTAAAAAACCCAAACCTTTCGATAATCTTCTGAAAAAATTGCTATTAAAAAAATCTACTGCAATAGAAAAATTCCTCTCAAATTCTCTTAAACTCACAAAAACTTCATCACATGCTTCTATATCTACCCTTACCCCGCCGATCGTGTTTATTATCGCAACACCTTTTGACAAAAAATCCTTCAATTCGTTAATCTTATCGCGCAAAGAGAATAATTTTAAAAAAATTCTTTCAGAAAAAGAAAATTTCGCAAGAAAAGAAAGCCATATAAGATGAAACTCTATCCTCTCAATCTCCGAAAAAATAGTCCTTATAAACTTCGCCCTTAAAGGCACTTCTATACCAATGATATTTTCCACAGCAATACAAAAAGAAAGAGAATAAGAAAAAGACAGTTTACCGCATATTTTTTGCAATAAAAAGGGTATCTGTCTGTAAGTGTAATGGGTTAAAATTCTCTCGAAGGTATTTTTTTTAAATCTTTTCCTCATTTTTTAGAAAAAGTGCAGAAGTAGGGCAACTTTCGACGCATTTTGGCATGCCCTCATCTTTGCATAAATCACACTTCTGAATACTCCCTTTATTCACAAAATCCTCGAGCACACCAAAGGGACACGCAAAAACACAGCTTTTGCATCCCACGCATAAAAATTTATGAAGATAAACTACTCCATTTTGCTTTCTAAGAGCACCTGTAGGACAGACAATTACACACGGTGGCGATGAACAATGCTTGCAGGGATAATTCCTGTGAAGACGCTTTTCATAAAAACGAGAATAACACGCAGATTCACATGAACCACAATCTATACAAAGAGAAGAATTTATGCCAATTACTTTTTGCATAACTTAAAGCCTTCTATCTTAAATATTACAAAATCCCTGTCTTTGTCAATCATCATTTCAAAAAATTTACGGATGGAAACATCGGAAGTATCCACTATAATTCCGGATTCCAGTTCATCTTTGAAAACAACTTCCACTTCAAATTCACCTCTGGATGTCTTTAAAAGCGCTTCTCTTCTTATTCCATTTTTCTTTGCAAAAGTTGGAGATAAAAATATCCTGTTTTTTCTTGTAAAAACTTTTCGAAAACCATATGCATCGTCAATGCATATTATATCGGGAAAAACTCCTTTTAAAACTTCTTTACCATATTCTTCTAACTCGCTTTCTTTTATCTCCTTTTTTCCTGAAGGAACTTCTTCCACTTTCTTATTCAAACGGGAACTCAATTCTGATATTATTCTGGTAACCTCCAAAGGTAATATTACATCTGCTTTTAAATCGGTTCTTTCTGTCTGTATAAGAATAAGATGCTCAAGTTTGTCAAAGTATTTTTTCAACTGCTGATAATAAGAAAGGGTATCCCCAAAATTTATCAAAACTTTTATCTTCCCTTCATCAATATCTTTTAAGATCTGGACAAAATCATTTTCACCTATTTGGCTCTTTTCTGTATGTATGCAGAAAGATTTAAAACCAAATTTTTTCGCAAAATAGCGAGGAAATAGAGCATCAAAAACGGGATTTAATGAATTAAAAAACCATCTGCCATAAATTACCAAAAAATCTTTATTCTGCAAACCTTTATAAAAATCCAGAATCGCTTTTTTATCTACCTGACAAACATCACAAATAAGGTCAATATCAACATCTATTTCCTTTTTTAAAGAAAGTAATCCCATCAAAAAAATGGATTGTGTGCAATTTCTCACTTTCACAAATTTTGAAGAAAACTTCGCAACAGCAGAATAATAACTGTCAATGACAAAAAGATTTTTCCTTATCAAATACTTTGCAATCTTAGGAATATAAGAGAAAATATCCCCTATTACGATAAAATTTTCATATTTTATTACATCCTCAAGACCTGCATTTTTTTCATCCTTTATTGAATAATTAAGATAATATTCTTCTGACAAAAATGACGAAGCATTTTTTGCATTGAAAGATTTTGCGAATCCTCTACACAAAGCATAATCTTTGTCCTTCAGCCCTATATCAAAAGTTATCGCAATTTCATCACCTTTATAGGACTTCAATATCAAATAAACTTCTCTCAAAGCCTTTTCCCAGTTCGCCTCTTTACCATTTACAATTGGCTCTTTTAACCTGTTTTCTGACTCAAGTAATAAGGGTATCGCATTTCCTCTTGGACAAAGTGGTTCTTTATAACTTATTATTTTTCTATTATCCCTATCTATTAAATCGAGTTCACAACCGAGATTACAAAACCTGCATTTCATTTGAGATAACTCCTTATATCGAGCATCCCTGGACACACAGATATGCATCTTCCACAGCCAGTGCAATTCTCTGCTTTGCATTCTATTCTCTCTTCAAAAGAACAAACTTTTTCTTCACAATAACATGTAGGACAGATATATCTACAGCCGAAACACCGAACACAATTCTCTTTTATGCTTTTAAATTCTCTTTCATTTATGACTTTTAGTTTTTCTTTAGCTTCTTTTCTTATTCTTAATTTTTCTGCAATATCACTTTCTGTCGCTATTGAAAGGATATTTTTTGTTTTATCTATTATTTTTTTACCCCTATCGGATATCGCCTGTAACAGATATCTATCTCCGAGGGGACTTATTACGATATCTGCATCTTCATCGCAATATGGCTCTATTCCTCTTAAATTGCAGAAGCATGTTTCCTCGGGAAAAGGGCAATCGGCTGTCACAAGAATTGTTTCTTTCCTCATTTTATGGTAATTTTCATCTTTTATTATTTTATCAAGAACTCTAAGCCCTGCGATATCACATGCTTTTACACCCATTATTATTCTTTTCTCTTCTGGCTTACCCGTGAAGAAAATCGATACAGGCTCAACTGCTCTTATCCCTGAAAAATAAGGCTCGGGCGATTTGTTGGGCTTAAATTTCTCAAAGTAAATTCCATCTTTAATTTTAACAGGATAATAAATTTTAAAATCTTCAGAAAGTTTTAGCAAAAATGAAAAGAATCTATCTTTGTTCAGCTGGTAGGTTCTACTCAATTTGCTCGGCTTCATCAATCAGCATGATTGGAATCCCGTCTTCTATCCTGTATGCGAGTTTGCAGTTGCGACAGATTAATCTATCGTTCTCTTCATCGTATTCCAGATCACCTTTACATTTCGGACATGCTAATATTTTCAACAAATCAGGGTCTATCGACATTTCATTCTTCGATTATTATTGCCCCTGCAGGACAACTATCTGCTACTTCCTTGCAATCACAACCATTACAGCCTTCGGGGTCTTTTACCTTTGCTTTACCTTCTACAACTTCAAATACATCCGGACACATGGATTCACACACCCCACATCCTGTGCAGGCATCTTCATCTATTCTTATCTTCATATCCCCCTCCTTTTAACATTATTTATAACCACAATATGCACTTGTCAAGAATTTTTTTCTCTTAACAGGACCCGCATTTTGAACATAATTTAATTCTGTGATTTGTCCTGTTGTCCCATCTATCTCAAATACAATCCACCACCAGAAAGGTTCGCTGTCAACATTGGGCACATCAAATTGATAAACAGGTGTTGTGAGATCAGTTGTATAATAAACATCTACATGTGCACCTGATTGGGTTATTGTACCATCACCTGAATAATCCTTAACAGCAAAAATATAATCACCGGATACCAGCGCCGATATTACAATTTCTTCAGGACCATAGCCCGAACTTACATCACCCTTCAGCAAAGCATAAGGATACCACGCAGTATCCCCCGTATTACCATAATAAACGGTATCTCCTGAAGGTAAAAATAGATATGCATCAAGGTCAGATGGAACAGAACCCCATGTTAGTTTGATTACATAGCCAAATGCAGAAAAATTGTGTAAAGTATACCACTCCGTTAAATTGTTTTCACTATCTTCTATCCTTATTTTAATCTCATAGTTTCCTTTTTTCATATACCTGTGAGATAAATTAAAATCATTATCAACGAATTGTGAAACAGTCGTGCTATCGTTATCTCCCCAATCAACATAAAGCGTTATTATTTCTCCTACTGGATCTATTATTGCGAATTGAAAATTATAAGTAACACCTGCGAATCCAGAGGAAGGCATTATTTTTTTATCCACATCGTAAACTTTAAATTCTTTAAATTTGTTCCAGTCGGTTTCATTCCCCCATTCGTCTCTAATTTTTATGTAAATGATATAAAGGTTTGAAGAGTGATAAGTATGTGAAAATGTAAAAATTGAGCCACTCGGTTTATAGGGAGACCACTCGGTTACAGTGCCATCCCCGAAATCCATTTTAACAGATACATCATCGGTATCAGGGTCTTCTGCTTTAACCGAAAATTCATAATTAACTTCTGTAAAACCAGCTGATTTACTTTCCTCAGAAGGTATCTCAGGATAATAATTCTCTGTAACCATAATTACACATCCACCAAGTAACAGCACTAAAATTAAAAATTTTTTCAATTTTCCTCCTTCTATATTGATAGTTTTTTGACCTTTAATTTGGTTACGAAAAAGTCAAATATTGTCTTTGTCACAAATACTGCGGTAAACAGGTTTATCAAAATTCCCCATGTTAGTGTAACGCCAAAGCCTTTTATAGGTCCTTTTCCTTTCCACCACAGTAAAAGTGCCATCAAAAGTGTAGTGATGTTCGCATCGACTACCGTTCTTAAAGCATTTGAATAGCCTGCATCAAGTGCACTTTTTATCGTCCTGCCCGCTCTCAATTCTTCCCTTATTCTCTCAAAAATTAAAACATTAGCATCTACTGCCATACCAACAGTCAAAACAATTCCGGCGATACCCGGGAGTGTAAGGGTAAGCTTTAACCCTGCAAGCACAGCCAGCAGAAGTAATATGTTCAGGAAAAGCGCGAAATTCGCGATCAATCCGGATGCAGCATAGTAAATCAACATGAAGCAAATCACTATCACAGAAGCTATATAAATCGACTTTATCCCTGCTTTTATAGAATCGCGACCAAGTGTAGGACCAACGATAAATTCTTCTTCGATTTCCAACGGAACGGGCAGAGCACCTGCTCTTATAATCTTGGCAAGATATGTCGCATCATCCGCAGTAGCTCCACCCATTTCTATCATGCATCTACCTGTTACTATCCTTTCAATAACACGGGGTGCTGATTGTATTACTCCATCGAGCACTATTGCTATTCTCCTTCCAACATTTGCTCCCGTTACTATTGCCCATTTTCTGCGAGCTTCTGGACGCAAAGTTAAATCAACACGGGGAGTAAGTGGGTCGCGAGCAGTCCCGATACCAGGGCGCGCATCCTTTATGGCATCACCTGTTAAGCAAGGCTCTTTCTTCGTAAGTAAAACTTCCCTAACCATTACATCATCCAGTTTGTCAGGAATAGAGAACAAAAATTCACAATCCTCGGGTATTACCTTTTTTACATCTTCATCTTCCAGATATTTTTTAAGCAAAGGAACATCTTCTTCTCTTACAAAGAATCCTCTGTAAAACAGCGATGTAACAGGATTTGGTATTACCGCAAAAGTGTCTCCACCTGCTTTTTTCAACTCTTTTTCATAAATCACTTTATCAATTTGCTCCAATACTTTTCGCTGTTTCTCAGGTCTTTCTACAAGTCTAAATTCAAGCTGTGCTGTCTTTTGTAAAATATCCCTTGCTGTCTCACGGGAAATAACGCCAGGCAATTGTATAACAATCCTGTCAGGGGGCTCCTTTGCAATAAGGGGTTCACTTATCCCAAACTGGTCTATTCTATTTCTTATTATCTCAAACGCTCTATCAACTGCATCTGCACGCTCATTGGGAGACAGTTTCTCAACCTGAGCCCTTAGCACAATATACATTCCTCCTTTTAAATCAAGACCCAATTTTATAGCCCTTTTTTCAATGTTTTTTAATTCCTGTGGCAACAAATATTCTTTTTGCTTCTCCGACATTCTATAATATTTGAAAGTATAAGATAACTGCCAGATACCGAGAATTATAGCAATTCCTACAATTATGAATTTAACACCTATCCTCATCATTATAAGATAATCGAAATAGAAGAATGTCAATAAAAATTTTAAAACTTGACATCTCCCGTTTTGGATTAAAATATAGGGGGGTGAATATGAAAGTATTGAATTGTGAGAATTTCAAAAAGGAAGTTCTGGAGGCGGATGAGCCTGTGCTCGTGGACTTCTGGGCTGAATGGTGCATGCCATGCAAATGGGTGGCTCCTGTTCTTGAAAAGTTATCAAAGGAATTCGAAGGTAAAATGAAGTTCGCGAAACTAAATGTGGATGAATGCAGGAAAATCGCAGAAGAATACAGAATCGAAGCGATACCCACGATGATAATCTTTAAAGATGGTAAAGAAGTTCACAGGATAATAGGTGCATATCCCGAACATGAGCTGAAGAGGGTAATAGAGAAATTTGTAGCATGATAAAAGTAGGGTGCTGTGGCTTCCCAACTTCTAAAAGAAGCTATTTTAAAAAATTCAGTGTAATAGAAATTCAACAAACATTTTATAAACTTCCCACTGAGAATCTTGCAAAAAGATGGAAAGATGAAGCACCTATTCATTTTGAATTTACATTAAAAGCATGGCAACTGATAACACATCCTCCATCGAGCCCAACCTATAGAAAACTGGGATTCGAAATACCTGAAAATAAAAAAGATAAATACGGTTTTTTCAGACCAACAGATGAAGTTTTCGAAGCATGGGAGGAATTCAAAAAAATAGCAAAGATACTCGGTGCTCAAAAGATAATCTTTCAAACACCTGCAAAGTTTACACCGGCAGAAGAGCATAAAAGAAACATAGTTGAATTTTTCAAAAAAATAGAAAGAGAAAATTTCGTATTTATATGGGAACCTCGTGGTGATTGGCATCCCAAAGAAATCCTGGAAATATGCGAAAAACTGAATCTTATAGATTGTGTTGACCCATTTAAACGACTCGAAACCTATGGCGATATAAAATATTATAGATTGCATGGAATCGGAGGATACAGATACAAATACACAGACGAAGAGCTCGAAAGATTAAAAAAATGGGTGCTCGGTGATAAACCCGCATATGTGATGTTCAATAACACTGCGATGCTTGAGAATAGTCAGCGCTTTAAAGAATTATTGCAGAAAGAAGGAGTAGAAGTCCTGTAATGGAAATTCCGTTGTCTCAGATGCGTCCAGGTCAATCTGGCAGGGTAACAAAAATTATAGGTGGAAGAGGAATGATAATGAGACTCATTTCCATGGGGATACGACCGGGAGCTACTGTGAAAAAGGTAGCCGGAATGCCTTTAAGGGGTCCCACAATCGTCGAGATAGCCGGCACAACTGTAGCAGTGGGATTTGGAATGGCACAACGAATATTTGTCGAGGTTGAAGATGAAAAAAATTCTCCTGTTCGGTAATCCCAATGTAGGAAAAAGTGTAATTTTCAGCAGATTAACAGGGATACACATCATATCTTCAAATTATCCGGGTACCACTGTTGAATTCACGAAAGGAAAAATGAAAGTAAGTGATGAAACTTATGAACTTATAGATGCTCCTGGCATTTATTCTCTAAATCCCATTTCAAAGGCAGAAGAAGTTGCTGCAAAACTGCTCGAAGACGCTGACATCGTAATAAATGTAATGGATGCAACAAATCTCGAAAGAAGTTTATTCTTAACACTCCAGTTAATAAAATCCGGTAAAAAAATGATTTCTTTATTGAATTTCTGGGATGAGACAAAGCACACAGGTATTAAAATAGATGTTAAAAAACTGGAGAAAATACTCGGAATACCTGTAATTCCTACCTGTGCATTAACAGGCGAAGGAATAAAAGAACTCGTGGAAAGATTGAGCGAAGCCAGAGAAAGCAAACTAAAAGTCGAAGAAGAGCATATATGGGATAAAGTCGGGGAAATTGTAAAAGAGGTGCAAAAAATTTATCATCGTCATCATACATTTCTCGAAAAACTCGCTGATTTATCGATAAAACCTGTATCTGGCATTATTTTGGGGATTGCCGTGCTCGCAGCTACTTTTTATCTCGTAAGATTCATAGGTGAAAATCTAATAGAATATGTCTTCAATCCTTTATTCGAACTATACCTACCTTTACTTAAAAAAATTGCTTCCTTTTTAGCGAAAAATAAAATTTTGTATGATATTTTGATAGGTAAATTGCCCGAAACCGTTGATGATTTTGTAGAATCTTTTGGTCTTTTAACAACGGGTATTTATGTTCCCATCGCTATGGTTTTACCTTATGTTTTTTCTTTTTATTTTATACTTGGTATTTTAGAAGATTTCGGCTGGTTACCCCGCTTTGCCATACTTCTTGACAATATTTTTCATAGATTAGGTCTACATGGTCTTGCGGTTATTCCAATGATGTTAGGTTTTGGCTGCAATGTTCCAGGTGTTATGGCTACGAGGGTGCTTGAGACGCTTCGACAGCGCTTTATAGCAATTGCCCTCTTATCTATAACCATACCTTGTTCTGCACAAATTGCAATGATTTTCGGATTATCAGCAAAACTCGGTTTAAAGGGTATTTTCATTGTATTTTTAACTTTATTCCTATTCTGGATTTTACTTGGCTTAATTTTAAACCGCTTTTTAAAAGGCGAGAGCCCGGAAATCTTTACGGAAATACCGCCTTATAGATTGCCTCATTTTCCTACTCTATTTAAAAAATTATGGCTAAGGATGAAGCGTTTCCTTCTTGAAGCAGTTCCTTTTGTATTTATCGGGGTTCTTTTTGCCAATCTTCTTTACACTTTCGGAATAATGTCGGTTCTTGCACATATATTTTCGCCTGTACTATCAAAAGCTTTTGGATTACCCGGTGAAGCTATTCTCGCTATTTTAATCGGATTTTTACGAAAAGATGCAGCAATAGGTATGCTTTTGCCATTAAATCTTATGCGAAATCAACTTATCGTAGCTTCTGTAATATTAACGATGTTTTTCCCTTGCATCGCTACTTTCATAACAATATGGAAAGAATTGGGATTTAAAAACTTACTTTTCCTAATCTTAATCATGATTGTTTCGTCTCTCACAGCAGGTAGTTTGCTCCATTTGATTTTAGGCAAATGATAGAAATTGTAAAAATCAACACCTTAAAATGGCAGGATTTGCTTTCATCTTTTGAGGATAATGTTTTTTGCCATCATGCTTTCTTTAATGCTGTTAAAAAGGCATCTTCTAAATCTTTAAGTTATTATGCTATCTATTTTAAAGATGAACTCTTTGCCCTGTTTTATTACTGCGGATATTCGAAATTCGGGATAAAATTCGCAAGGACTCCTCTTTTTATGACATACACAGGACTTTTGACAAAAAAAGATATGCATCCTTCTTCTTATGAAAGGCGACTTTTTGAAACCCAGTATAAAATCGCAAATTTTTTGAAACACTATAATATAGTTGATATTTTTATGCCACTTTCAGAAAAAGATATGCGTGGATTTTTATGGTCGGGTTTTGATGTAAAAATTTATTACACAAGAATTTTATCTTTGAAAAATACGGACATCACTTACAGTGCCAGAAAACAGATCAAAAAATTTGAAAAACTCGGAGAATTTGGAAAAACAACGGATTTCGAAACAGTATCAAATCTTGTTTTACAAAGTTATAAAAGACGAAAGGAAAAATTACCCTGCGATAAAGCGTATATTAGAAATCTCATAGAAACTATTTCAAAATATGGCTTATGTGATATATTTTGTGCAAGGATAGGTGAAAAAATCCATGCTGTTCGTGCAATTTTAAAATATCGTGATAAAATTTATGACTGGCTAGCTGGAAGTACAGACGAAGGTTTAAAACTTGGAGCAAATTCTTTTTTAATCCACAATATTATTGAATATTACAAAGATAATTATGATATTCTCGATTTCCTCGGCGTAAATAAACCATCAATTTCAATTTTTAAGTCAAATTTTGGTGGAAAATTAGAAAATTACTTTGGAATACATAAAAGATGGTTAAAATTTTAGACCATATTTTTTTGATGCGTCCTACTTTACTTATCACATCTTGGGGCTTTTTACTTGCAGGATATTATAGGGCAACTCAAAAGTTTTTCCATCTGTCAAAAGATTTCTGGATAATTTTCATAGCTTATACCTTACTTTGTGGCGCTGGATACATACTTAATCAAATTGAAGATATTGAATCTGACAAAATTAATAGAAAACTTTTTCTCCTTTCCGAAGGAATCATTCCTGTATCGCATGCATATTTGCAAACATTACTTTTGATAATCGGGGCGTTTATTTTGATAATGAAAAAATCTACAGAGATTAAAATTTTATTTACCTTATCTCTTATAATGGCAATGCTTTATTCTTTGCCTCCTTTTCGCTGGAAAGATAGACCTTTTCTCGATTTATTTTTAAATTCAATGGGATATGGTATTGTGAATTTTCTCGCTGGCTGGTCTATTGCAAAAGATATAACTTTTTCTGCATTTTTGAATTCTTTACCTTATTTTTTTGGTGTTGGTGCTATTTTTTTGCTGACAACTTTGCTCGATATTGAGGGTGATAAAAGAGTTTTTAAAATTACAACGGGAATAAAACTTGGCATCAGGAATACTCTTAAACTTTCTTATATTTTTATTGTGATAGCTGGAGTTTGCGCGCTATTAAGGGGTGACTGGGTTGCGGGTACGGTAGCCTGCACAGGCATCATTCTTTTCCTTTTTCCACTTTTAAATTTTAACAGAAAAAATTGCATAATGGCACAAAGAATAACAGGTTTTATACTCATTTTAATCCTTTCGTGCATTTATCCTGTCTTTTTAATTATAAATTCTTTTCTTGTGGTTTCGATGTATCTCTATTACAAAAAGAGATTTGGGATTTCTTATCCTTCATTTTTTAAATGAAAAAAATTGAGAAAACAAGTTTAAGGATTTTGAGAAAAACAATTCATTTATTTAAAATTTTTGAAAAAGATGAAAGAATTTTGATTGCCTTTTCGGGTGGAAAAGATAGTTTATTTCTTACAGAAATTCTGCATCTTTATAAGTTAAGATATGGCGGGATAGATTTTATAGTTGCCCATGTGAATCCAAAAATGCCCGATTGGGATACTCAAAAAATTGAAGAATATTTTAAACAAAGAGGATTTGATTATGTCATAATTGAAGAGGATATCTGGAATAAGATTAAAGATTTGAAGCATCCCTGCTATTTGTGTTCTCGTTTACGCAAAATGACGCTTTTCAAATGGGGTGAAAAAAGAGGTATAAAAACTTTTGCATTCGCTCATCATGCAGAAGATGTTATTGAAACATTCTTTATGAATATGGCTTATAATGCGCGTGCTGAAACGATAAAACCTGTGCAATATTTTTTTGAAGGAAGGATAAAAGTTGTACGCCCAATTTATAGATTTACACAGGAATTGATTGATAAATTTTTAAAAGAAAAGGGAATTTCAGAGATTCAAAATATCTGTCCGTTTGCGAAAGATAGTTTAAGAGAAAAAATCCGTCCTTTTCTTGATTTTATTTATAAGAGTTCGCCTTTCACAAAATACAATCTGTTTCAGGTGATAACCTCCCTATCTGGCTGATGGAAAAGATGGTGGCAGAGGTAACTCTTCCAGCTTTTCTGCTGCCTTTTTACCGCCTATCAGCACAGCTATTATCGCACCACCGAGTATTACACCACTGCCCACCCCTCCAATAACAGCATAAGTAGGAAATGGTTTTTTCTTTTTCTTAACATAGATTACTCCTGGCTTTCTACGAGAGTAAAGATAACCTCTTCTCTTTTTTACATCAATAGCTCTTATGTAGTAAAAGATTTGTGGCACTATCACATCTTCGGATGGAATTTGTCCTCCAAAATAATAGGTGTATTTTGTCTTCCCTGTCAATGAGAGCTTTAACCTTTTATACTGTGTCATCTGAGAGTTCATATAATAGAACAATGCATATTTTACAGGATACCTTGATCTTACTGTTACTGCAAGGTCAATAGGAGTATTCTCTATCACCGTATCAGGTGCTGTAAAAATAATCTTAGGCCTTGCTTTTCTTCTCTTTCTTCTTTTTCGTGTAGTAGTTGTTTTTGGTTTTTGAGCGTAACTTTCTCCTATCAATCCTGCACATAAGATGGTTATTAAAAGAAACCATCTCATAATACCCCCTATTTTACTTTAATTACTTTTGATGTTACAACTTCACCCATTGCTTTTAACCTCACAAAGTAGATACCAGATTTTTCATTATCCTCCCATTTTACAAAGTAATAACCTGGATTCAACTCTCCTTTATCTACTCTCTTTATCATCCTCCCTATAATATCATACACCTCAATTATAACCCTACTCCTTTGAGGTATTCCGAACCTTATTATTGCATCACCTCTCATCGGATTCGGTACCACTGTGAGAGCGATTTCTTCGGGTATTGTTTTTCCTACATTTTGTTGAATGAATTCTTCTGTACCTATCAACAATGTGAGTTTTCTTTCTTCTTTTCCACAGTTAAGATAATACTCCGGATTATCCGTAATATCGTAAATTTGACCGAGATTCTTATCAAAAATATAAGCCTTAAAATCGTATGGTAACTTTTCCATACCTTTTAATGTAAGCCTAACAGGTGAGCCAATGTTTGACATTACCTCGAAATCAAATTTATATCCTTCCTTTGCTGGTGGTCTGAAATCTGTAGTGTAAATGTCAGGTTTCGCCCAGTCATTCCTTCGGAAATACACAGATACATATTTGCCAACAAATGGTGGTTCATAGAGTTCATATTTATCGTATTCTTCTTCTGCATCTTGATACACTCCAACAAAATTTAATTCATCTTTTGCTTCTTCACATTGTGCTGTTATTTGAATTATCCAGTCAGGTTCTGTCATCTTTTCCTTTGTTTTCTTAGCGGCAAATGGTGTAATTTGTAGAGTAGTGGCATTACTTACTTTTATCGCATATCCTTTCCATGGTTCCATAGAATTAACAGTATCCCATTTTCCCTCATATGAATAAAGAATTATAGGTTCTCCGTTACCAAGAGACATGTTTTCCTTCATTATTTCAAAAGTGAAAGGCGTAGAGATAAGATTCCATCCTGAGTCAAGTTCAATTACAAATGGCGAGTCTATTGGCACTGTAATTCCCTGTGTTCCTACAATCTTTTTACCTGTATCCCTTGTTATTAAGAAGAATGCTCTACCCGGTGCAAAATCTCTAAAAGCAGGATCTGTTGCCTCAACCCATTTTCCCTGCCAGTCAAACAATCTCCAGTGAGCAGGATCGTATTGTCCAAATACGGGCTCAAGTACAGTTAAAGGCTCAGGATTTTCAAGGATATAAGGTATTGAAATCATTCTGTAAGCTGTTTGTTCAGAGCCTGCTGGTAGTTCAAATGGTGCTTCTTTTTGCTCAATCTCAACAGCTATTGCATAGTAAGATGTTAAAACCTCATTTGATGCTGAATCTTGTGCTAAAATCCTGTACGCAATGCCCTGTGTCGTGACAAAACTATCGGGTATTACATAAGAATAAAGAGTATCAGCAACTTTTTGAGGAGTAACGACAATTGAATCTTGGTTTCCTCCCTTTCTATAAATAAATTTGACATCACTTATCCCTGATAATTCATCTCTCACTACAAATCTTACTTCTTTTGCGCTATCCTCTTTGGCCGTCAAATCTTGTGCTGATACAACAGGTGCTGTGGAATCGTAACGCAAAATTACCATTGAACGATTTAAATGACTGACATTGCCTGCTCCATCTTGTAACCATAGATAAAGAGTATGCACGCCTTCCGAACTTACAATCACAGTACATGGTTTTTGTGTCGTAAATATTCCATCAGTTGCAGATTCAGGTGGAGCATCAAGTTTGTAATATGCTCCTGTTATTCCTGAAGGATCCTGTGGATTAGTCCAGTCAATTACAAATTCTGATACTTTTGACCATGGTGAAGGATTGGAGCCATTTGCTGTTAAATTCTGAGGAGCAGGCGGAGGCACAAGATCACCATATCCTTTGCCACCCAGATGAATAACCGATACAGATTCATCAGGGTCATCGGAGAATATGAGAAAATCTGCAGAATAATTCAGTGTATCCTGAGGTGCAAAACCTATCGTAATACTTACACTATCAAACCCATTAATTACCAAAGGAGTTATAACATTGCAGAAGAAAGGCGGTGTTACTTTTACGCTATCAATCGTCAATGCATATTCTCCTTTATTACATATAAGTGTTTGCTTATAAGATGTATCTCCTATCAATGTAGAATCAAATACCAGTATCGTGTCTTTAAGTTCGATATCTGGCAAAACTCCTCTTCCTTTAAGACTCAAAGTTAGTGTTTGCTCATCCGGATCATCTGAGTAAATTGTTAGTGTGCCTGCAAAATTACCTGTATCCCGCGGTGTAAATCTAACTTCACATATCACACTATCGCCAGCAGGAATTGTGCAAGGCTCTGTAAAGGTATGGGTAAAGGCAAGCCCCGTGGTCCTTACACTGTCAATTATTAATTGCGTTGCATATCCTACATTGTAAATTTTCAGCGAATATGTTGAAGTAGTTTGCACTTTCGCAACCCCAAAATCTATAAGAGTATCTGACACCTTTATATCCTGCTGACAACCTGACCCTTTAACAGCGATTTTCTTCACATACTCATCCCAATCATTTGAATAAATCTCAAAAGTATCTTCAAACACTCCATAAGTATAAGGCCTAAACTTCACTGTAACAATGAGCGTGCCTCCAGGAGTAAGTGTTTCGGGAATAACAGTTTCCCATATAAATAAAAGAGTGTCTTTATTTTTCACACTATCTATTATTAGATTTGCATTTCCTTTATTATAAATCTGGAGTGTCCAAAATGCGGAATCGCCAACATTTACATTCCCAAAATCGTATAAACTGCAGGACAAAGCTATATCAGATGCTATACCTCTTCCCCACAATTTCACAGGATAAGCAGGAGTATCGGGGTCTGTAGAATACACATAAAGAGTTTCTGCAAAGTTTCCCGTATCTTGTGGCACAAAACATATTTTTATCGCTGAAGTTTCACCAGAAAACATAGTATCGGGAAATGTATGTAATGCAAAGAAAGACAAAGAAGAAGAGATACTATCAATGACAAGATAACCCGAACCTTTATTTATAATCCAGAGAAGTATGCAGGAAGTGTCCGCCACCCATACATCACCAAAGTTTAAAGAATCTAAAGGAATAGTGATATCAGGTAAAACACCTTTACCCAATAATACGGTTTTTACAACAGGTTCATCAGGATCATTTGAATAGACCCAAAGAGTACCTGAATATACTTTTTCTGTATCTGGTGTAAAATCTATTATAACCTGTAAGCTTTCGGAAGGTATCAGAGTTTCTGGTAAAATCGAGGTAGAATAAGAAAATCCTTTTTCTTTTAACTCCATAGAGTCAACTATCAAAGTCTCTCCCATTCCTGCATTCATGACCCACAGGACAAAACCGATAGTGTCAAAAAGAAAAACATTTCCAAAATCATGTAAAGTATCAGAAAGCTCAATGTCGCGTTGTACTCCTCTACCTTTGAGGACTACATATTTTATTGATTCTTTCGCATTTGAGAAAATTTTAAGCGTTTCTTCATAAACTCCGGGTGATGTTGGAGCGAATCTTATTATGTAATCAACCGTGTCGTTAGGTAAAAGGGTATCGGGTAAGGTGTCGAGCAATATAAAAGGCGAATCAACAACCATACTGTCGATTATCAAAGTATCATTTCCTACATGAGTTATAGACAAATATCGCCAATCGGATGTTAAGCCTACTTTTACATCACCGAAATCGTGTAAAGTATCACTCAAAATAATATCCCTTATAATACCTTTGCCGCTAAGATAAAGTAATTTTATACTTTCATCGGGATCCGAAGAATAAATTCTCGTAGTATCAAAGAATTCTCCTGTATCCTGCGGGATAAATGATATTTGTATATTTAAGCTAGCTCCCGGCTGTATAGTGTCTGGTAAAGATGTTAATATATTAAAATGCGGTGTTTGTGTGACAATACTGTCAATTGCTAATTCAGCAGAACCTTTGTTATAAATCCATACCTCCCACGAAGCTTTATCCCCAAAGAATACTTTACCATAATCTTTTACACTATCAGAAAGTTCTATTTCTGGCACTCCTTTATAAATCACTATCTTCTTCTTTGTGGTATCGGTGTTTGCATAAATTCTTATGATGTCCCATTTTTTAACTTTTATTATTTGTCTGATATCGTCCAGTCTCAAAGTATCTTGTCCTTGTGTCTCTTTTATGTTAAGAAATCCATAATACATCCCTGTAGCTGTATAAGTCTCATGAAGTGTCATCGCAATACCTGTAGGATTTGCTCTTGACTTTACTATTACCACAGCTTCATCAAAATAAGGATTCAAAAAACCTGTAGCGTAATAGTAAACCAATATCCGTGCTTCTGTTTTTACTGTATCCGGTGCTTTTATTGAATCGGCAGTCGGAGGTTCTCTTGGCACTCCCACAATTGACGATGTAAACCAATTCGAATGATCATTAGGCCCTTTTATCTTCGCAGATATATCAGCATCGAGCGTATCCCACCAGAAATTATATTGCAAAGGCAAGGTAATCGTGCTGTAATTCGCAATTTCAGTATCAGATTGATATGTATTATAATAAATATTTGAATAATTCACTCTGAAGGTGTCTGCATAAGGTGCAATGTAAAATGCTCCTGATAAAGGATCATAACTACCGTTGTCTACTATTAAACTGCTATCAATATGCACTTTACTATAACCATCAACCGCTATTGCTCCACCCTTATCACTTATATTGTAGGAAAGTGTCACATATTTTAAATAAACCTTGGACGATTCGGCAATATAAATTCCTCCTCCCATTAATTGTGCTGTGTTTTCCCCTATAAATGCATTTCTTAAATCAATATTTGAATGGGTAATGTATAACCCTCCTCCCTTTTTCATTGAATTCCATATCATATAAATCCATATTAATTTTGATGCGGAATTCTCAAAATAAATGGCACCACCTGTTCCTTTGTAATTTTCTACAACCAAAGACTCAAGAATGGGAGACGCATTTCTGATGAAAAGCGCTGCTCCTCTATCATGCGGATAACTTCCTTTTGCATTTCCATCCACTATCAGCATTCCTTTTATCTTTGACGCTTTCGATGAAGAATCCCCAAAATCACAATAAATAACATGCCAAGCAGTGTCAAGACCATCTTCTGAAACCGCAGTAAGGGTACATGTAAAAATACCTTGACTCATAAGAATGGTAGAATCTTTAAATATCAATCCGATTGTATCATTTATGAAAAGATGATATGTTCCCGGCATGAGTAATACTGTATCAATTCCCGGGTTTTTCCACGCTGAATCAATTGCAGCCTGTAAAGAATCTCCTTCCTTACCCGTAGTATCCACCACAAATGTCTCTGCAAATAGATTTGCTGAAAATAAGAATAAAAACACATACTTACGCATTGCCCCTCCTTCCAAAATACTTCAAAATTTTTTCACGAATGCACTTTGCCTTTAAGCCATATTTCTCGAGTAGAAAATGTCTCTCTCCATGTTCTATAAATCTGTCGGGTATCCCTATTCGCAAAACATCTGCTTTTAGCCCTTTTTCTTCATAGAATTCCAGAACCGCACTGCCAAATCCTCCCTGTAAAACATTTTCTTCACAAGTAACTATCTTTTTCACTCGATTTATAATAGCAAGAAGCATATCTTCATCCAGAGGTTTTACAAAACGGGCATTTATAACTCCAAATTCTGGAATATCTTCTACAGCCTTCAATGCCTCTGCAACCATGCTACCAACAGCGATTATATAACCCTCTTTTCCCTCTTTTAAAATTTCCCATTTTCCTAATTTTACTTCTTTTGGCGTTTTCTCAATTTCTATGGCTCTATCTCTTGGATACCTTATTGCTATTGCCGATTTTTTATATTCCACTGCGAAATCTAGCATAGCACAAAGTTCAGGTGCATCCTTCGGTGCACAAACCACTATATTCGGAATCATACGCAAATACGACAAATCAAAACATCCGTGATGTGTCGGACCATCTTCACCTACAATCCCTGCTCTATCAAGACAAAACACAACGGGTATTTTTTGAAGACATACATCATGTATTATCTGGTCAAATGCCCTTTGTAGAAATGTAGAGTAAATCGCACAAACTACCCTGAGACCCTGTAAAGCAAGTCCAGCTGCAAATGTAACAGCATGCTGTTCACATATCCCCACATCGAAAAATCTTTCGGGAAACTCTCGAGCAAAAAGAATTAGACCCGTGCCCTCCGCCATAGCAGCAGTAATAGCAACAAGGTCCTTGTATCTCTTACCAAGCTCGACCATCTTTTCTCCAAATACCCGGGAATAAGATTTACCAGATGAAACAGGCTCACCTGTACTTGGGTCGAATTTACCTATACCATGGAACTTCGATGGAGCTCTCTCCGCAGGAGTGTAGCCCCTTCCTTTCTCTGTAAGTACATGTACTAAAATGGGACCTTTCATCCTTTTCACAGCTTCAAAAGTATCGATCAAAACCTTTAAATTATGACCATCAACAGGACCTATATAACGAAAACCGAGTTCTTCAAATAGAACGGTAGGCACTATAAAACTTTTTAAAGATTCTTTTATTTTGCGTACAAGACCGCGTGCCCTCGAACCAAGATTATCGGGCAACCTGCCAAGAAGCTCCCATACATCTTTTTTCAATTCATTGTAAACAGGAGACAGAGATATTTTTCGTAAATACTGTGATAAGCCTCCGACATTTTCTGATATTGACATTTTATTATCGTTCAAAACAACTATCAAATTTTTCTTCAAATATGCTGCATTATTTAAACCTTCGAATGCCATTCCCCCTGTTAAGGCGCCATCACCTATTACGGCTATTACTTTATAATCTTCTCCTTTAATGTCGCGAGCACAGGCAAAGCCAAGAGCAGCAGAAATAGAAGTGCTGGCATGTCCTGTACCAAAAACATCGTGCGGACTTTCTTCAAGCCTCGGAAAACCACTTATCCCACCATATTGCCTTAAAGTGTGAAAAACCCCATACCTCCCTGTTATCAATTTATGAGTATAACACTGATGACCCACATCCCATATTATCTTGTCCTTTGGGCTGTTAAAAACATAATGGAGTGCAAGCGTCAGCTCAACTGCTCCCAAATTCGGTGCAAGATGTCCCCCATTTTTCGCAACAGTTTCAATAATCACTTTCCTTATTTCTCCAGCAAGTTCATAAAGTTCACCAATGGATAATCTTTTTATATCCTCCGGAGATTTTATCTTTTCTATCATCAAACATTTTAATGAAAAAGTCACAATGTCAAGGATAAAATTTGATAAATGTAGAAAATTATTGACAAATTCGTAAAATGCATTATAATTATTGATGCGGAATCAATTTGAAGCACTTTACAGGATTTCGCAGATTCTAAACTCCACACTTGACATAGAAGAATTGCTACGCAGAGTGATGGATGTTCTTCTCGAACACACGGGCGCTGAAAGGGGTTTTTTCCTCTTACGCGAAGAGAAAAATGCTCCTTTTGAATTCAAAATCGGAAGAAACATACAGAAAGAAGATGTAACAGAAGATATTTCCACAAAAATAATAAAGGAAGTAGAAAAGGAAAGAAAACCCATATTGTCCGTAAATGCAAGAGAAGACCCACGATTTAAAGATTCAGAAACCGTTTTAACCCAATCAATTTCATCTGTAATATCTGCTCCGATTTTTATTGATGAAGAGTTAAGAGGGATAATTTATCTTGATTCAAGTCTTAAATCGGGTCTTTTCACAAAAGATACTCTTAACTTTCTCGAACTTTTCACAAACATTGTTTCGATAGCTCTTAAAAATGCTTTGCTTTATTCTTCTTTGAAAAAAGAACACGAAAGATTAAAAAGAATAACCCAATTTGGTGACCTGATTGGAGTAAGTGAGAAGATGCAGCATATTTTTGACCTTATCAAGAAAACAGCAGCAGTTGACTGCCCTGTGCTAATATTAGGCGAAAGTGGAACAGGAAAGGAACTCGTAGCAAGAGCAATTCATTTTAACAGCGCGAGAAAGAACAAAGAATTTGTACCGCTTTATTGCGGCGGATTACCCGAAACTTTAATAGAATCAGAATTATTTGGACACAAAAAAGGAGCTTTTACAGGTGCACACGAAGATAAAAAAGGATTATTCGAAGTAGCGCACGAAGGAACACTCTTTTTGGATGAAGTATGCGATATACCAATAGAAACTCAAGCAAAATTGCTAAGAGCAATAGAACTTGGAGAAATAAGAAGAGTGGGCGATACAAAAATTAAAAAGGTTAATGTAAGAATAATATCCGCAACTAACAAAGATGTCGAAGAAGAAATTAAAGAAAAAAGATTCAGAGAAGACCTTTATTACAGGCTGAATGTTATAACCATAAGAATTCCACCTTTAAGGGAAAGAAAAGAAGACATACCCGCTTTGGCGTCTTATTTTGTTAAAAAATATGGTAAAAAATGGGGAAAAGAAAATTTAGTTTTATCCGATGCTGCCATCAAAAAACTGATGGAATGGCATTACCCCGGGAATGTAAGAGAACTTGAAAATATAATACAAAAAGCCGTTTTATTATGCCAGGGAACAGTTATAAAACCCGAACATATACAATGGGAAGAGAAAAAAGAATTAAAACCCAGAACCCTCGAAGAAATTGAGAAAAAAGTAATTCTCGAAAGGATTAAAGAATTTGGTGGTAATAAGAAGAAAGCAGCAGAAAGCCTCGGTATTCCCGTACGCACTTTATATCATAAATTAAAACAATGGGGAATATCATCTGTGGATTTGAAATAATAAAAGAAATAGCAAGAGGTGGTTTATCCGTATGCTACCTCGCTAAACAGAAATCACTTGATAGAGAAGTAATTTTAAAAGTTTTACATCATTCCATCTCAAAAAATGAAGAAATGATTAAAAGATTCCACAGAGAAGCGAGAATTTTATCAAAATTAAATCATCCTTCTATTGTCAAGGTTATAGATTTCGGAAAAATGGATGACTCTTATTTCATCTGTCTCGAATACATAAAAGGTGAAACTTTAAGGCAAAGGATAAATCGTGGAAGAATTCCTTTAAATGAAGCCAGAAAAATTTTAATAGATATTTTATCTGCATTATCTTATATTCATTCGCGTGGAATAGTGCATAGAGATATTAAGCCCGAAAATATAATTCTAACAGAAGAAAGAGCTGTTTTAACCGATTTCGGTCTCGCTGTCTCAAAGGAAGCTTTAAGAATAACATCAGAAGATACATTACCCGGCACTCCAGCTTACCTGCCCTTTGAAGTGCTACAAGGGCGTGATTATACACCATCATCCGACATCTATTCACTGGGAATATGCGCACTCGAAATGATAACAGGAAAACCACCTTATTCAGGAAAAACATTTACAGAGATTTTAAAAAAAATATTAACAGAAAAACCAGAAGGAATTAAAGAATTACAGGAACAAACACCCGAAGACTTTGCAAATGTGATATTGAAAATGATAGAAAAAGAGCCAGAAAAAAGATATAAATCCGCAGATGAAGTTTTGAGAGATTTAAAAGTAGAACTCCCAAAGAAAAAAGTAAAAAGATTATCATGGTTTTATATAATCCCGGTTTTGCTCGCATTTTTAATTCTCTTTTTAAAAGAACAGAAGGGGAAAGGAAAAATAGCAGAGGAAAAAATAACAAAAGAAACTATAATAAAAGTTGATACTGTAAGAAAAGTTGAAATCATAAGAGAGCGGATAAAAATTTACGAAATAGAAGTGGAATGCAAGCCCAAATGCGATATTTACCTTAACGAAAAGTTAATCGCAAAAAATACGAATTATTGTAAACTTGGGCTAAAAGAAGGAAAATATACTCTTAAATTCAAGAACCCGGCTTTTCCTGAAATTGCAAAAATAGTTGAGATAAATGGAAATAAAAAAATTGCAGTAAATTTATTTAATGAAGTTTCTTATCTATTTTTAAATGTGAAACCATGGGCAGAAGTTTTCATAGACGGTGAATATATAACCCAAACACCCATTGCAGAAGCTATTAAGATAAAACCGGGAAAACATAAAGTAAGATTACAAAATCCATACTTTGAACCGTGGGAAAAGGAGATAAATTTTAAAGCAGGAGATACCGTAAGAATAAAAGTCAAACTAAAATGATTTTCATTTTTTTGATTTTGGTCGATTTAAGTGAAGTAAAAAAACATTTTGAAGAAGGCGATTTTTTAACAACAATAGAACTTGCCAAAAAAATTTTGAAAGAAGAAAAGTTGAAAAAAAGTGAAAAAATAGATTTACATTTAATCCTCGCATATTCTTATATTGCTTTATCCAAAGAAAATCTTGCAATGCTGGAGTTCGGAGAGGCTCTTATTCTGAATCCTGAACTCGAACTCGACCCCACAGTAACTCCCCCAAAAGTAATAAAAGTGTTTAAAAAAGCAAAAGAAGAATTTAAAATTCCTGTTATCGAAAAAATAAAAATCGAAACCGTTTTTGTGAGAAAAAAAGTATTGAAACCAATTCATATAATTCCGGGTGTTTACGACATACAAAACGGGAAAAGAAAAAAGGGATTTATTTTGCTGGGAACACAATTATTTTTGATTGGATTTTCTTATTTTTCGCAAAAAGAATACGAAGAAGCTCATCTTAAATATTTAAGTGCAAAGGAAGAAAGCGAAATTGAAAGATTTTATAAAAAATACAAATTATGGTATAATGTGCGTAATATCTCTTTTACACTTGCATTTTGCTTTCCCATTATAAATCTTATTTTTTTGTTAAAGTAAGCAAAAATTGCAATTTTAATGCAAAATTTGCATTAACTTTATCTTTATAAAGCATGAAATTGGTTAAATTTTACAAAATTCTGTAGATATGAAATTTGCTAAAAAACAAATGAGATGATTTTTTTAATCGGAATATTACTTACTGGCAGAGTAGAAAGTAATGGAGAACCTTTGAATTTTTCTATCGTACTGCTATTAAAAAATGCTTTCGATGCACCTTTATATCCTTACAAATGGACATATACTTTTCCTGATGGGAGATATAAATTCAGCGGTCTAAGAGCAGGGGAAACCGTTTATGTTTACGCAGAAAAAGGAGGATATTTCCCCCAGTGGTGGTATAATGCGGATTTCCCTGAGGATGCCGTTGAAATAATCATCACAGGTGAAATAACAGATGTAAATTTTAATCTATCGCCTAATCCCGACTGGCATCCGGCTACTATAAGCGGAAAAGTAATGGACACGGATTCCACACCTTTAAAAGATGCAACTTTAATATTAAAATTTAACGACCTTTATACGGTAGGAACAGCATCAACGGATGAAAATGGTGAGTTCATCATCGATAATATACCACCGGACACAAGCAAAATCTCACATTATACACTCGAAGCATTTTACAAAGGCCTTATAATCAACAAAATAGAAAACTTACATCTCGCACCCGATGAAAACTACTACATCGAAATATATAGGCAACCTTCAAACTTATTGAATTTAACTCTAACAACAAATTGCTCAGCTTATGTTTTTATAGCATCAAAAACATATTGCACCATTAAAAAAGTTGATATAACGGACACTCTATTATTACCTGAGGGTAACTACAAGATATTAGCGGTAGCAAATGGTTATCTACCATCGATAGATAGCATTTTTCTCAAAAACGATACATCACTTATACTTACTTTTGATAGTGTTAATACAGGCTTTTCAATCGAAGGCTATGTAGAAGACAGTGCACCAATTTATCCTGCTTTTGTATTTGCATTTGATGAAAACTCAAAGTTCTATTGTGCGATCACAAATCGTGATGGATTTTACAGATTAAGCGGATTACATGGTGAAGTTTATCTTTATTGCTTCGCAAAAAATCATACAGGTGTACTTTATCCATCCACTTTTAATTTTCAGGAAGCGATTAAATTCTCATCATCGGCTTCGAACATTAACTTTAAACTTAATAGAAGCAAAACAGGGTATTTTACACTTTACGGAAAACTTTCTTATTGTAAGATACAGAAGATAGGCATTATAATCGCCAGAAACTCTAAAAGTGTGAAAACTACGCTCTCTGACCCCTATGGTAATTTTTATCTCACCGGTTTAACTCCGGGCTTATACAAAATTTACGGGAATACACCTGATTTTATCAGTGATACTGTTTTCGCAGCAACTTTCGACGAATCGATACCTGTTGTTATAAACGAAGGAGTAGTAGCAACCTATGAAAATAAAAATAAGATTTCAAAATTAAAATTAATACCAAATCCCGCAAAAGATTACATAAAAATAAATTATAAAGGCAATATTGAAATATTCGACATAACAGGCAGAAAAATATGCTCTTTGAAAAATGAGTCAGGGATTATTCGTATTTCAAATCTTAAAGAGGGAATTTACTTTGTAAGAACTCAGGATAATAGAGTAGAAAAGCTCATCATTTTGAGATAACATAAAAGACAGTGTAAGTGGATTGTGAGAAATTACCGAATTCGTCTATTGCTCTTATGTAATAGCTATAGCGTGAAGGATTAAGTGAAAGCGTAATTGTGGTATCTTCTGTATCGAAAATTCTCTCTGCACCGTTTTCTTCGTATAATATCAGCTGATAATGAATGCTAAAATTCACATCCGGCTTTCTCCACACAAAGGTCACGGGAGATTCCACCGAATCACCATTTTGGGGATATAAAGGATTCGCTGTCTCCTTTATAACTCTTACAAGTGTAAAATCACGAGAAAAACCCCTAATCCCCCATTTATCTACTGCATAAGCGCGAAAAGTCCTGCCAACCCAGTTTTCTATCGTCACAATACTCGTGCCCTTTATTGTAGCCTCATAGTATCCTGCAGAAGGAAAAAGAGTTACATAATATGGATTATCAGCAGGTATAAGGCACTTCACACTATCTATATCCTGTAATCCATCGGGGTCTTTGACTTCCGCTCTTATAGTGAGATAACATCTATCAGGTTGAATCGCTGTACCTTTGTAAAATTCAGAAGCAACACCGACTTCTTCAAAATAAGGTATCCCTGCAATAACGGGAAAGACCTCAAGAGTATCTTTAGATGCAATCCATACAGATAAAGTTGACGATGTATATCCGCTTTTTGAAAAAATGACTTTATAGGAATCCTCTTCGAGTTTAAAAAAGAAGTTACCCGTAGAATCTCCACAACCTTTCTGTGAACCTAAAATATAGATTTCGGGATAAGGAACAGGAATATGATAATGATTTTTAACACTTCCCTTTAAGAAACCAAATTTAAAAATGGGAGAATTGGGGTCAAAGGGGTTGTCCCTGGGTGGCGAACAGGTTAGCAAAATAATTATCATGAATAAAAATCTTTTCACCATTAAATTTATTCGGAATATTAAAATGGCAATAAAGAAATTTCTACTTGACAAATTGAAAATATGAATATAATAAATTTTTGGATATGGGAGATTATTTTATTCATCCGACGGCTGTTGTTGATGAAGGTGCAGAGATTGGCGATGGCACAAAGATCTGGCATTTCACTCATGTAATGGGCGGTGCGAAAATAGGTAAAAACTGTGTAATAGGACAAAATTGCTTTATAGGAAGAAGAGCCGTGATTGGAAACGGTGTAAAAATACAAAATAATGTATCTGTTTATGACCTTGTCACCCTCGAAGATAATGTTTTTGTAGGACCTTCTGCCGTTTTCACGAATGATATTAATCCGCGTGCCCCTTATCCGAAACATGGTAATTGGGTGCCAACTCTTGTGAAAGAGGGTGCCACTATTGGTGCAAATGCTACTATAGTTTGCGGAATAACTATTGGGAGATGGGCATTTGTTGGTGCTGGTGCGGTTGTAACGAAAGATGTGCCAGATTACGCAATCGTTGTAGGAGTGCCTGCAAAGATAATAGGTTACATGTGTGAATGTGGAGAAAAATTATATTTTGAAAATGGCAAAGCAGTATGTAAGAAATGTGGAAAAAAATATAAGAAATATAATGGGGAAGTTAAGCGTTATGAATAGGAGGGCAAAATGGGTGTATTGCTGGCACTCTTAATAGTGTCGCAGAATGTATTTACCTATCACAGTCCTTTTACGAAAGCGGTTAAAAAGATAAAGCCAGCAGTTGTGAACATAAGCGCTGAAAGTGTGATAAAATATAAGTCGCCTTTCGAACCTTTCTTTGCTGATGAATGGCTAAAACAATTGTTCCCTGAACTGTTCAGAGAGTATGAAATACCAAGAAGAAGTTTGGGTTCAGGATTTATCATCAGGGAAGATGGTTATATCATCACAAATTATCATGTTGTTAAGGGAGCGCAAAAAATTAAAGTAAAAGTGGGAGAAAAAGAATATGATGCAAAGATTGTCAGCAAAGATGCAAACATTGATATCGCATTACTAAAGATTGATGCAAAAAATTTACCATGTGCTGAACTTGGTAATTCTGATTCAATAGAAGTGGGTGACTGGGTTATCGCCATCGGTAATCCTTTTGGTTTCGAATATACTGTTACCGTTGGAGTAGTAAGTGCAAAAGGACGCTCTCATGTGCCACTACCCGGGGGTCCCCGTTATCAGAACTTTATTCAAACAGACGCAGCTATAAATCCGGGGAATTCAGGAGGTCCTCTCTGTGACATTTACGGAAGGGTCATAGGTGTAAATACTGCTATAGCGACTCCAAGTGGCGGAAATGTGGGGATAGGCTTTGCAATTCCTATAAATCTTGTGAAAAGATTTCTTGGAGAATTGATTGCAGGAGGGATAAAATACGGATACCTCGGAATTTACTGGCGACCGCTTACAAAAAGCTTAAAAGAGGCACTCGGAGTTAAAGAAGACGGAATACTTGTTCAGGATGTAATAAAAGGAAGTCCTGCGGAAAAAGCAGGTCTCGAAGCAGGAGACATAATACTGGAAATAGACGGAGAAAAAGTGAATCCTGATAACTTCCAGTGGAAAATAATGTATACAAAACCGGGAACAGAAATAACACTCAAAATCTTGAGAGAAAAGAAAGAAAAAACCATAAAAGTAAAATTGGGTGAAAGACCAGAGAAGTTAGAAGTAGCAGAGACAGAATGGCTTGGAATCAAAGTCAAGCAGACAGAAGAAGGTGTGAAAGTCGTTGAAGTAGCACCAAGAAGCAAAGCAGAAAAAGCAGGGATTGAAAAAGATGACATAATCATAAGAATAGGAGATAAAAGAATAAAAGACATTAAAGATTATAAAGAAGCTATCAATCAATATAAAGATTCAGAGAAGCCAATTTTGTTTGTTTTGAAAAGAGGTGAAATGAAAGTTTGGTTAACAGTGGAGCCAAAATGAGGGACGATCCTTTAAGCATATATATGAAAGAAATAGCCAGAATCCCTGATTTAACGCCTGAAGAGGAGAAAGAATTATTGAAACGAGCCAAAGCAGGAGATAGAAAAGCGATGGAGAGATTCTTAAGCGCTCATCTGAAATTCGTAATAAATCTTGCGAAGCTCTATAAGAGAGAAGGTATACCTTTTGCCGAATTGATAAATGAAGGTAACTGGGGACTGGTTAGAGCTTTCCAGAGTTTTGACCCCAACAAAGGAGTGAGGTTTATATCCTATGCTGCATGGTGGATAAGACAAAGAATGCTGAAACTAATATGCAGTCAAATGAAAGTAGTACGCTATCCGACACACAAAATGATAAGCTCAAAAGCGGTAAGAGAACATGAAGAGAAAATAATGGCAGAAGAAGGAAAGCAACCGGGTGTCAAAGAAATAGCAAAAGCACTTGGATTGAGAGAAAAAGAAGTTCTCTATGCCATGGAACTTGCACAAAAAGATATCTCACTAGATGCATCGGTAAGAGATGGATTACAGATGCTGGAAGTAATAGAAGAACATACAGAGCCACTGGAAGATGTTGCACTGAAAGAAATGGTACGCGAGGAAATTCAAGAAAAAATAAAAGAATTGTCCGATAAGGAAAGATTCGTTCTCGAAAAATATTTCGGACTCGGAGATAATAGACCTCATACTTTGAAGGAAATAGGAGAAATGCTGGGACTCACAAGAGAAAGAGTAAGACAAATTAAAAACAGAGCAATCGAGAAGCTCAGAAAAATGTCTAAATGGTTATAAAAATAATTCCCCATCATTCAGGTAAAATAAGACAAATAAAGATACCTCTACCTCTTTTCATATTACTGATCATATTTTTATCTGCGATGATTGCGACGCCTATTATTGGGTTTAAAATACAGTTTGTAAGAAAATCACCGCAAAAAGTTATTGAAGATTTAAAAATTAAAAGAGAAAAACTGCAAAATTTAAAAGTGAAACTTGATTCCTTAAAGGAAAAAACGGAAGCATTATTCTCGCTTGCGAAAAAAGTAAGAAAATCCTTTTATACAAATTATAAAAAGAAAAAAGAAGTCTTCACAATGGATATTAACAAAATGTATCAGGATGTAAGATTAAGTTCATTTTTGTTAAGTCATATTGAAGATATTATCAGTAAAGATAAAAAACTTTCAGAAACTGTTCCATCGATTCTACCTGTAGATGGCTGGATTATAAAGACTTATGGCTATCAAAGGGATATTTTTACAGACCAAACGCGTATTTCAACGGGCATAGATATTGCGTGTAAAGAAGGGGCAGCTGTTATAGCCACAGCATCAGGAGAAGTGGAATTCGCAGGTTATAAAAGATTCTTCGGAAAAACAATTGTTATTGATCACGGCAATGGCTTTAAAACAAAATATTCACATTTAAAAGAAATTATCGTTAAAAAAGGAGATAAAGTAAAAAGAGGACAAATTATCGGATATGTCGGCAAAACAGGATTAACAGTGGGACCTGTCCTCCATTATGAAATTTTATATGACGGTGTACCAAAAAATCCACTGGATTATGTTTTAGAGGAACCCAAATTCTTCTAACGGAATCTTCTCAACACCTATTACATCGAGCTCCTGCACCTCACATTGCACGCCGAGTATTTCGCTTAAACTGGGCTTCGTCCTGCCAAAGTCACCTGAAATCATCTCTTTAACATACATACCGCTTTCACATGTAAACTCTATCTTTGCAGTAGAATCGTTAAACTCTATCAATTTACAATCATAAACTTTTCTTATCCTTTTTAAATTGGCTCTGCGATGCAGAACCCTTATCGGTGTCCTTTGCACTATCTCCTTACCTTTTAATTCATCCAGTGCCATCAGAAGCTTACTTTTGTCAACCCGCTCCTCGAACTTCACATTTACAAGATAAACTTTCTTTGGACGAACCGCTTTTATCAATCTAACGGCATGCCTCTCAGTATAACGCAAAAATAAAACTTCAATTTTCCCTTTTGCACTATCATTTATTTCTTCTGTAAGTTTGTTCAAATCAACTCTTCTTTTCCATGGTTTTCTTATTTCGAGCACAAATGGTCTGCCATTTCCAAGCATCCTCGCATCTACATCTTCTCTGCCACAACCATGCAAAATTATTTCTTCTGCTTTAAAATATTCTTTAACCTTATCACCTATTATCTCCTCTACAGATTCAGGATACATTTTGCCTGTGTAATTACATTTTTCACATCCTTTTCCTCCGCATTCCTTACAATCCCAGCGAGTTTGAGGAATACCACGCACAAGTTTTCTGTATCTACCATAAAGGAAGACAGGCTTTATGTAAAATTCTATCTCATCTTTATCAATATCGCATATTATCTGAACATCGGGATTCTTGGGGTCAAACCTTGAACCATATTTCCTTTTTACAGCTTCACTTAAAGTCCTATTAAAAATGGCTTTCGGATAATCCTCTTTTTTAGTCCTTACACCGATCAGGTGAGTGTCAAATTCAAGGTCTTTTGTTTCTCTTATCACCTTTCTTATCCAGTACTCTAATTGCTTCAACATTACTTTATCACCACAAATCTCTTGGTGCAACTCTGTTTTTCTTTCCCATCCAGACTCCTTATCGTAATCTTGGCATAATATAATCCTGTTTTTAATTTAGAAATGTCAACCTTAATTACATTTGCCTCCCAGCTGTATTTCGGACGACCTCCTTCTACAAATATTCTTTCTAATCTCTTAACAAGACGACCTTCTATCGTATAAATTCTTATATCAACATAGGCATTTTGATTCACATAAATATGGAAATACACCTCGTTGGATTTTCTAACAGGATTAGGAAACGGGAACACATCTCTCCTTGGGTCAAATAATCTTCCTCTCTTACTGATGTAAACCGAATCTTCAACGAGTCCAAGGTTGCCTGCTTCATCATAAGCATATACATCAATGTAAGCAACTCCCAGATTTAAACCCTGAACCCTGTATTTCGTCTGACAGGTAGAATCATCCACAAAAGTCATCTTTAAAGTATCTATCAAAGTATCATTACCTCTTAAGCCTTTTATCAAACAAACCGGAATTGAATCTCTTGACAATTTCTCGCTCGCGATTGCTACTATTAAAACGGAATCTCCAAGATAAAATGTATCCGGTCTCTGAAGCATCAAAACAGGTGGTATGACATCGAGTTCTCTGATATAAAAGCCAGCAGAAACTTCAGGGCTAATATTATCACATATATCAGATGCAAGGGCACGCAATATATGGGAAGAGGCAGGAGTCAAACCACTAACAGGTATGTTCGTTGTTAAAGAAGTATCCCTGCCACTCAATGAAATCGTTTCCACAGGTACGGTGTCGGAGTCAAAATAAAATCTAACTTCTTTAAGCTCATAATTATCTTTTATTGTAATCTCCACATTTAGTTTATCCGTTATTTCAAGGGTCTCTGGTTTTAATGTAAATGAGATTATACTGGGTGATTCAAAGTCATAAAGTATAAAATGCTTTTCGTTGACACCGAGATTTGGCATACTTACAATGCTATCCTTCAAAGTATCCCAATGCCATCCATAATCGTAACCAAGCACTTTAACATCATATTCTGTCAAAGGAGGATGTGTAATTACAAATTGCACAGTATAGGTAACACTATCTTCTCTCTTCATAGTTTGTGCAATAACTGTGGAATTGTATTTCAAAGTGCATACTACGGGATAATCGGGATTTATAATTTCCGAAGATTTAGTTCTCACTACAATAGTATCTGTCACCTGAAGTGTATCTTCTCGGCTTCCATTAACCATTATATCAAAAAGCGGAGGTATTGTATCGGGAGGACATACTATTATCTTCGATTTAACTGCATCACTCCAGTTGTCCCATTCATCCTTACCCTGAATAAATATCCTCAAAGTGCCACTATAATCTTTAGTGAATAGAGTATCTATCACCCACTCTTCTTTGCTATCAAACGCACCATCGAGTGGCATCATTGCATCGCCCGTACCAGGTGAACCCACTGAATCAACGAAATATTCAGCATATTTAATGCGCGAAATATCATCCTTTAGCAATGCTTTTATAACTACATAAGGCGCACCATAAGTAACTTCGGGATAAGTTTTTATTTCCTTAACATCCGGAGGCATATTATCAGCACTGCCTGCAGTGTAAAAACTCCAGCTCACCATCGACATCTTATTACCTGCAATATCTTTAACTTTTTTATCTTTTGTTGAAACAACAACAAGATATTTGGTGTTGGGTTCAAGATTTTCTTTAGGCTCAAAGTAAAACAATGTCTCTATAGCTGGATGTTGATAAACATTTCCTCTCACTTTTTCTGCTTCCATATATAAACAGAAGGAGAGAGTATCAACCGTTTTGGGGTCTACTTTTTCAGAAAATGCAATTTCTATTTTTATACGCGGGTCAACCGTGTCATTCAGGTCAGGATACTTATGAACAAGTACAGGCGCGGTATTGTCAACCATAAATGTCCCTTTATGTCCATCGCTAACATTCCAGACACTATCTATCGCAAATACTCGCCAATAATGCTTAATTTCATTTAATTCTCTTGGATACCTCAATATAGTATCAGGATGATACAAAATAGTATCAAGTATAAGCGATGAGAAATCAGGAACTTCGCTTATCTGCACCTGATAAGCATAAATACCAGAAAGCTCATCGTAAGATGCCCTCCATATAAGTGTCAAAGTATCATCAACCGTTGTTACTGGAGTATCATTTAGAGGACTTACAAGTTCAGGTATTTGCGGCGATGATGTATCCACTTTAAACATATTATAACCTGACCACATGTTTACATTGCCTGCGTTGTCTTTTGCCCTAACTCGCCAGTAGTACTTAACATTTTCCATTAAATTTAAACCTACCACCGCAAATGTATCTGCAACGGTATCCGAAAAAATAATGGTATCGAAACCCATATCTTTACTTAGCTGCACATAATATTCTGCTATCCCTGTAAAGTCATTTGCTTTGTGCCATATTAAAACAGGTGATAATTCTTTAATCCAGCCTTCAGGTGAGATTAACTGAACCTGCTGAGGCGGTGTAGTATCAACATAGGTTGAGCATTCAGGCACTCCTGTGATGCGCTCAAAATTGCCAGCATAATCCCGAGAAAGCACCTCAAAGTAATATTTTGTCTGGTCTTCTCCTTTGAAAATAAATGCGGTACCCGTAACAGCCGTATCATACCATGAAACTAAATCTGTAGAATATCTCAATTTATAAGTATCTGTGATGCCCGATAAAGTATCTTTACCTTTACTCCATTGCACAACAAATACAAGGCTATCAACATAAAGAGGCGAAGTTGCAATTGCGGACTCAGGAGGAGTAGTATCCACACATAACAAATGCACAGAATAAGGATAATGACCATCACTAACATTGTAGGCTGAATCCATTGCTACAACTGCCCAGCAATGCCAGCCCTCCTTTAAACCTTTTAAAGGCTTATAAGATGTGTTAAATACGCCTAAGATAAGAGTATCAATTTTTTCACCATATGCAAGTGAAGAATCCCAGAAAATATAGCCCATAACACCTGAACGCGCATCATAGCCTGTATCCCATGTAAATACAGAATGTATATCATTCGTGTAAGAAAGGTTCTCAGGAGAGATTAATTTAACGCTATCCGGTGGCGTGGTATCAACTCGACATTGATGAACAACACCAGCACCTCCATTAAAAGCAGAATCTAATGCTACAACTTTCCAGTAATAATTCCGCTCAGAAAGTCCTTTGATAAATATCACGGTATCCCTGCAAACTGTATCCTTTATGGGACTGGGAGTGAATGGATAAACTGTATCTATCACAAAATGATAAAATCTAATCCCTGACCAGTAATCTTTAGCACTACGCCACATAAATCCACCTCTCGTCCATTGATTAGATACAGGATAAACTGGATGGACTGTATCAGGAGGAGTTGTATCTATTTTCATCTTCCACCATACTTTTGTATCCGCATCAGCTTCTTTAAAGTTACCTGCAGAATCAACTGCTACGACTGCCCAGTAAAGTATCGTCTCAGGTAAATGGGGTGTAACATATAGAGTACCTCGCAAAACAAAATCAATCATAAAAGGAGGAGTCATATCTTTATCTACAGCAACACGATAAATCCTCAGACCCGATAGAGAATCTTGAGTGCTATGCCAGATAAGAGAAGGCTTAACAACCCTTATCCACGCATTATCCTGGGGTCTTATTTTTGAAAATGCAAAAGGAGGAGTTGTATCTCTTCTTAACAACACAAAAGAGCGATTATGGTAATTAACATTGCCTGCACTATCGCAAAGCCATACCCATAAAGTTTCTTTGCCCTCGCCCTGCCAGTAAATCGTATCGGGTGGTAAATGCATCGTACCTGTGGTATCCCAGTTATTACTGGGTCCTGTGCCAAGTTTGTATAATGCAAACTTTATTCCAGCGGAATCAGATGGATTTTGCCAGTTAATAACAAACATAGAACTCCTTTGCCACGGTGACGGAGAACTATCATTTGCAATTAAATTAATCGGTGCAAGAACTGTTGTGTCAAGTTTGAAAGTCCATACCAAACTTTGCGATATATTAAATGCCGAATCTTCAGCTTCCACCATCCAGTAATAAGTTTTGCCTTCATGAGTAAGCACAATTGTTGTCTCTGTATCTGTAAGTGAAAATGTCAGAGGATTTGGCATCAAAGCATTCGTATCAATGTTTAAGCGATAAGCAGCTAGACCAGACCAGTAATCTTCAACTTTATGCCATACAAAATGAGCATATTTGCCGTTCCATGAGCCATCAGGAGGAGATATTAAAACAGGTTTGGGAGGATGGGTTGTATCTATTTTGAAATTCCACACAAAAGTAGAACATACATTACCAGCAGAATCCCATGCCTCAACATACCAGTAAAACGCGTCTTCAAATAGATTTGCATTGTAAATGGTATCCGAAACAGTATCACAAATTATTTTCGTTGAAAATGTTTGAACTGTATCAACATTTATCGTATAATAAGCCAAGCCCGACAAAGTATCCATAGTGCTGTGCCATATAAGGCGAGGATTAATGGTATTTAGCCAGAAATTATTTACAGGTGAAATCTGAGTAAAAGATTGAGGCGGAGTTATATCCCTTCTTATTATTGCAAATGCATTTTTTGTGTAATCAACATTACCTGCCTTATCTTCGAGCCACAGCCATAATGTTTCTACACCTTCATCCCGCCAGATAATACTTACAGGAGGAATTCCTGTGAGAGAACCAGTTGTATCATAATCAGAAGAAGGTCTATTGCCAATCTTATATAATGCTCTAACGATACCGGAATAATCAGAAGGATTTGTCCAGTTCAATGTAAATACACTATCATTGGTCCAGTCGTTCGGATTTTTACCATTTATCGTGAGATTAGAAGGCGGCAAAATTGTAGTATCTGTCCAGAAAATCCCTGTATCACTATACACATAATTTCCAGCAGAATCATACGCTATAACACACCACCAGTATGTAGTTTCGGCAAAACCAGGCAAACCAAACACAATGTAAGAGGTATCAGTTATACCGGACCAATTGCTAGCAGCAAAACCTTCTCTCCACACTCTCAATTTATAACTTTCAACACCTGACCAGTGGTCTTTTGCACTATGCCAGATAAATGTATAAGGAGGTTTCCTCAACCATACACCATCGGGAGAAATAACATAAAATTTATTTGGAGGAGTTGTGTCTATTTTTACACACCAGAATGATTGCGGACTCCTGTTTGTTGCCGAATCCTTTGCAAATACTCTCCAGTAAACAGCAGTCTCAGGACATGTATAAAAGTAAGTTGTGCCACTCAAATCGCCCGCTGTTCTAATATAAGGAGGACCTATTACATCATCATATTCAAGCACTATCCCATAACTCATTGTCCCTGATAGAGAATCAACAACAGAATGCCACATAAATTTTATCCTTGCACTATCAACCCATATTCCATCAGATGGAGAAATCTTTTGTGGCTCAGGAGGAGGTGTTGTATCCCTTCTTAAAAGCACAAATGAAACAGAATCTTTCGAGGTGTTAAGGTTACCATCAACAAGCCACACCCACAATGTATCTATCCCTTCCCCTTTCCAGTAAATCGTATCTTTGGGATGAGTATACGGTGCAGACATATGACCTGTTGTATCCCAGTCACTCACAGGTCTCGAACCTATCTTATAATTGGCAAAAAGTATCCCCGATGGGTCATTAGGATTTATCCAGTCAATTACAAATCGAGCACTGGAATCCCATGGAGAGGGAGAACCACCATTTGCAGTTAAACTTTCAGGAGGCGGAGGTGGAAATGTATCGGGCGTATTGTAAAATATTGATAATATTCCACCAGAATGAATAGATGCAATATCAATTGTGCTATCAAGGTTAAAATCTGCACTCACAATTCTTTCTATCGCAGTTGCAGAAAATTTGTGAACAGAATCAAAACTAGCATTATCATTCAAAAATATAAATAAAGTATCACCACCTGTAACATTCCCACTAACCGCAAGGTCTATATCACCATCTGCATCAAAATCACCGGAAGTAAGAAAATTTGAACCAGTAGCAACATAATCATCTTCCGGTGCAAAACTAAAATCACCATTGCCTTCTGAAATAATAAGTGTATCATCGCCCGTCAAAGCATTATCCGCATTGTAATCATTGTCGAAATCAGATGCAATAATATCCTTAACACCCTGACTTAAAGTTATTGTTCCAATGTGCTTAAATTTGCCTTCACCTTCATTTGCAAGAACATCATAACCGGGAGTGCCCGCTGCGGCAGTAACAGCAAGGTCAATCAACCCATCATTATTATAATCAGCACCATATAATTTATTGTGCGAAAATGTAAGGTCAATCGTATCACTCGATGTAAAATTAAAAAATCCTTCATTTAAAAGAATCTCAACCTGAGTTAATTCCAGTGCAGCAATATCAAAGTCGCCATCTCCATCAAAGTCAGACACAAACATATCTGTTACACCATAAGCAGTTTGACAACGAAAACCCCAGGCGAAATTCAATCCACCTTGATTTTTGTAAAACTTTATACTATAAGGAGCACTCGATGGAGTTGAATCAACCACAATATCAGGTAAACCATCCAAATCAAGGTCTAATATCGCAATGCAGTACTGTGAAGAAGGCGAGGGAATAGTATCCACAGGTACCAGACTATCAACATCATTACGCCATATCATTATCGTATCCTGTGAAAGCGTAACAATGTCTGGGTCACCATCAAGGTCAAGGTCACAAACCTCTATATCAACAGGCGTACCCAATACACTATACCTTACCTCATTACTAAACTCTGCAATCCCTTCGGCTGCCTTTATCGTAAATTCAAACACATAAGGCACAAGTGGTGCACCATCCACTGACTTAATAGAATCTGTTAAAATTACTGTCACCTTCTCACCGGTATAGAAAGTTTCACCTGCATTCAATGTAAAAGTTGCTTTGCGTTCATTAGAATCGTAAGTTATCGTGCCCTTCCTTTCACCCGATTGTGAACCAATTACTTTAAAACTCGCACTATTTATTGTTGCAGATTCAATATCCTTTGAGAACCAGACATTTATCTGAGTTGCACGCGATACATTAACTTCATTATGAAGAGGTGAAGTTGAATCAACCTCTGGTCTTATAAGCAATCTTGCAAATTTAAGCCATTCACTACCTCCGTCATAATAGGATATACAGGGTAAGCCATTTGTATCAAGTGCAATTGATGTGTATTCACCGACTTTCGGCGAATCAACAACTTCTATCTCCCAGCTACCATTCTCAAAATGTGCATATTTGAGACATAAATTTGTAGCATCATAATAGGATATATGAGGTGAATTTCCACAGACAGCTATGCTCGTCCATTTGCCAACATCTCCCTGTGTATCAACTACCTGCGTCGTCCATCCCCAGCTACCCGAAGAATAATAACCTTTCGCATATTTTAAATCCCGCGAAGAAGGATTGTAATAAGATATATGCAGTGTATCACATTCGCTTGCAATTATGCTTGTGTAATAACCGCCTGCAAAATCAACCTGCTGAGCCTGCCATTTTGAACCATCCCACCATGCATGAGATAACCCATTAATCTGATGATAATAGGATATATGGGGATTATTAGATGTATCAATACAAATTGATGAGTATTCCCCGACCGGAGGTCCAAATGCTTCAACTACGATATAAATAGTATCCCACACAGCTCCTACTTTGCGTGCACACATAAGCCTTTTGTTATCAGCATCATAGTACGATACCCAGATGCGATTTAAAGAATCTATAGCAATATCGCACCAGTATCCATAATCATTTGAGTTAGGGTCATTCACGGTCTCTGTTTTCCAAAAAGCACCAGTCCACCACGCATGCTTTAACCTTGTATTCCCATCATCAAAGTAAACGATATGAGGATAACCTGCTTTATCAAGAGCAATATTCGAATACATACCAACATTGCCACTATCATCAACCGTATCAATATCCCATGCAGTCCCTGTCCAGTGCGCACACATCAACCACCCATTATTGGCATCATAATAAGAAATCCAGGGTCTACCACTATCATCAAGAACAACACTTGTATATTGACCACGCTGAACCCCAGAATCAACGACCTCAATCCTCCACCAGTATTCAGCCCCCCACAGATTTGCAGTTAAAAACATAAAAATTAACCACCTCATAACAACCTCCTTTATCTATTTTAATCAAATTTTGACTTTGTCAAGCTAAAAATTAAAAATTTTTATCAATTTTTATCACCATTTTATTACCAGAAATTTGCGAATCGATTTGAATTTGTCAGCTTCCATTACGATGAAGTAAACGCCTTCCGGTAAATTAATTTTGAATTCAACATCATAAAAGCCAGGTGAACTTTCTTCATTGATAATTTCTTTGATGAATCTACCGGTGACATCATATATTCTTATATTAATGTGCGATTTCTCAGGAACAGCATAATGAATTTTACCGTGATTGCATAAAGGATTGGGGGTCACGCCTTTAAATTCGAATCTAACAGGTTTTATTTCTTTTACAAAAGGCGAAACAGCGCTACCTGATAGCAAAATATAAATCACCTGTTCATTCGGGTCATTGGAATAAATTTTAAGTGTATCCGTATAGTTGCCCGTATCACGCGGGATAAATCTTACAACCATTTTTACACTATCACCACTCCCGATACTGCAAGGTAATACAGGAGAAACTACAAAGAAAGGTGAATCTACTTTTGCACTATCAATTATAAGATTCGCAATACCTTTATTCATGCAGTAAAATTCAAAATCAGCACTATCTCCAACATTTATACTTCCAAAATCATAATTCTTATAAGATACATCAATATCAGGACCTTTGTAAATTACACGGTATCTCTTTGTAACATCAATGTTAGGAAAAACAATTATCGTATCCCATATTGAATCAACCTTTATTCTTTGATAAATATCATCAGTTTGAATGGTATCCTTTCCTGTAACTTCCTTCACATAAATTTCACCCTCGTATATTCCAGATGAAGTATCCGTTTCTAACAAACTAACAGCAATCCCTACCTGGTAAATGGATGTCTTAACGATGGCAATGGCTATTTCTTTCACATTCCTTAATCTATCTCTGCCGAATAATCTCAAATAAAGGGTGCATGGTTCCCATATGTTATCGGCTAATTCAGAATACATCGAATCAATATACACTTTTACAGAATCAACTTGAAGAGGCTCACCTGGCACACCAGACACAAAATCTTTTCGCCAGTTAGAATGGTCATTTAAGCCGTAAATCAATGATGATATTTCACTATCGGTTGTATCCCACCAGAAATTGTTCTTTAAATCTATCATAACACTCGATAAGTTATAAATCTCGGTATCGGGCTGATAGGTATTATAATAAACATTTGAATTTGAAATTTTAAATGTCACACCTGAATCCGCAGTGCTATCAATGAATGCAAGACCCGTGCGCGAAGAATGACTGCCATTATCAATTATAAAACACGAATCAATTACAGTTTTGCTTGAACAACTTTCAAATATTACCCCGCCTTCCAGTGCTTTGTTCATCGCAATAACACAATTTTTCATCAAAAGAGAAGCATTATCACAAATAAAAACACATCCACCATAATCACGAGCTTTATTATCGATAATAACATTATTCGAAAGCACACACCAAGAATTTTTACCTATGCATAAAGCACCACCATGGTGATAAACACTATTGCCCTTTATAATGCTAGCCCTTAATATCGCGGAAGAATTTTGCAAAATGCAAATACCGCCTCCTTTATAATCGGCATGATTGTTTTTAATAATGTTATTATTTAGAGTTGCTGAAGAAGAAGCAAGGATATAAATGCCCGCACCAAGAGCACCCGCCCAATTCTTTTCTATAATATTATTGCACAATTCAGGTCTTGAATAACCTATAATGCAAATACCACCTGCATAATATCCCGAGTTATCTTTTATAATGTTACCGCTTAAATAAGGTGAGGAATGGTCAGCAATATGAACGCCTCCGCAAAAATAGTAAGCATAATTATGCGCTATTATGTTATCCCTCAATATAGGTGAAGCATATTCAATGTAAATGCCTGCTCCATTGTAGGCGGTATTGTAAACAATATTGCATGATTCAATAACAGGAGAAGCCCTGTATAAGAAAATGCCTCCACCTTGGTTGTGCGGTGGAGAACCGAACTCTGTCTTGCCATCTTTTATTGTAAAACCTTTTATCAGTGCTGCATGAGATGCAGTATCTTTGAAGCCACTTGTATCACAAAAAATCACATGCCATGCAGTGTCACTGAAATCTTCTTTTATTGCTGTAAGTGTGCATTTGTACGCACCACCTTCGCTTATCAATACAACAGAATCTCGCATTATTAAACCCGTATCGCCATTTATAGCAAGATGATATTTCCCGTTTTTAACCACTACAGTATCAATTCCAGGGTCATTCCATGCTTTATCTATCGCCACCTGTAAAGATTCGCCCTCTACACCAGAAGTATCCACAACCCATTTCTCAGCATCGGCATTAGCCATTAATAGACCCCAAAATACACATAGTATTAAAACACACTTCTTCATAACACTCCCTTTCTCTTTCTGAATTAAATCTCATCTTATAAAGATTATCTTAAATCTATGCAATTTTTTCATTGCTTTAAACTCGCAGAAATACACTCCCGATGGCAAATCTTTAATAAAAATTTTGTGAATGCCTGTTTTCTCAAAAGAATTAATTTTTTCAACACATCTGCCACATACATCATATATCTTTAAACTAACTTTTTCTTCTCTTGGCAAATAATAAGTAATAACACAGAAATCCTTACAGGGATTTGGATTGTATTTCACATAAAAACTGCCTAACTTTTCCTGAAGACCATATCCCCTTGCCGTTAATTTTAACACAGCTGGATTTTCATCGGGATCATTTGAATAGAACAAAAACTCGCCTTCAAGAATTCCCGTATCCCGTGGCGAACAATAAATTATCATCTCGAGAGTATCACCCTCTTCTAACTGTTGTGGAAAAGAAGGAGAGTAAACACCAAATGAATTGCTCGTCGAGATAACACTGTCAATTTTTAAAGGATAACTCCCGCAATTCCACACTTTTTCTCTTTTATAAACAGTTTGGCCTATGGATACCGTACCAAAATCACACACACTATCTGCAAACTCAATATCGGGCACTCTACTCTCACCAACCAAAACTACCGGTAACTCTTGGGCATCAATGTCATCTGAATAAATAAACAAAGTATCACAAAAAATACCTGTATCTTCTGGAGCAAAATATAATAAAACACCCACACTATCATGCGAGGAAAGCATATAAGGCAAATTATCATCAAAATCAAAAACATTTGAAATTAATTTTATACTATCAACTTTTAAGTCACCAAGTCCAATGTTATAAATCCACATTGTATCCTGTGAAAATTTACCTGCTATAACTGTCCCAAAATCATAAACTGCTTTCTCAACTTTAATATGTGCTACTGAAGTTAATTGATAGCTCTTCACTTCAAATTCAAGAAGTTCATAAGTCTTGCATTTATTTTTATTCATAAAAACAATGTACCAATTTGTAAGATGAGGCACTGGAAATTGAAAAGACACATATCCCGAATCTACATTTTTTGCAATGTAAACAGCATCAAAATTTTCACCTTCAAGATATTTTTTATAATTCTCCTCATCACAAATGAAAAAGTTTATTTTTGGCAACCCTTTTTTAAACCACTTTTGCGCAACTCCCAGTTCATTCGAAAACAAAGTTTGTGCTTCTGTATATTCATCCTCAAGTTTAAATGTTATCTCAACTCGATATTCTACAGGTTCTGTTATTTGGGTACTTTCTGCATTTAATTGCGGTAAAAATTCATCAAAATAATGCTCATAATAATAATGAGTATCTGGTTGCGAAATCGTTATTATCTGCATACTTCCACTTGAAGGATAGTTACCAATGTCTGATTCTATTTTTATGTAATAACTTACATTATCACCGATTATAAATCTTGCCAATCCATCTGTATTTGTGTAATGCCATCCGCATATATAAGTCCCACCATAAATATGTGTTGCATAAAGTTTTACACATGCACCATCAACCGGATTACCCACGCTATCTGCAACAAACACGGTAAGAGTACAATGCGGGGTGTATCTTTGTGTAACATCGATAATGCATCCGTCGCCTCTGAAAGCAAAGGGTAACACTGCCTTTCCGCTCCACCAGTTATCATAGCTTTCAGGATGATTTATATAAGTGTTTACAGGCTCCCATGTATGCCATTCTTCGTCATAAAATTCATTCCATACATGGTCATTGCAAAGTGTCAAAATATAAGTTGCAGGTATAAGAGCTGCTCTTGCAGCTGCTCCAGTAATATGCCCATGCTCACCACACCTCCCCATATGCATGTGATAAACACGAACAGGCTGCCAGGGACGCTCACTACCAGAGTTAAAAACCATAACATCTTTAACCCATTGAGTAAGTTTACCTATTGCACCGTTACCTTCTATTGTATCTTTCTTCATCGCCCATAATATTTTTTCATCCTTTAACAGGTCTTTTAAAGGAGTGCAAACATATCCTTCTTTAACTGTATCTTTACCATTATCCGATATCACTGTACTTTCAACGGTATCAGGATAAAAGAGATAATATTCGCGCCAGAAATGTCCACGGGGCGGAGGCGCTTCCCCTGCACCTGTATGATAAGGGTCAGGTACCTTCGGGTCAATATAAAGAGGAGCCTCCCAGCCAATTACAGGATGAACAATATCCCAGTAATAAATCTCTTTCGGAATCTCAATCTCAAAAGTATCTTTCCCATGGTCAGATATTCTATATCTGCAGGTTGTATATTCTGGATACTCCACAAGCTCAACATAATCGAGTAAACTATCGCTTTTATAAATCAACTTCACATTTTCTACAAAGAGCGAAGGGTCACCTACATAATGATAAAGGATAAGGGGGTCAAGCGTTGCTATCTGAAAAGCAATTTCATCACGATAACTTTTATCAACAGAAAGAATAAGTCCAGCATAAACTTCTTGACATTGACCGTACATTTTCATAAAATTCAAAGTTAAGCGACCTCGAAGCCAGGAAGGAGCAGAATCTATGGCTTCCTTTACAATTTCGGGTAAATCTTCTATTTTTATCCATAAAAAGGGTGTCACCTTAATTACAAAATCCTCTTTCGGCGAAATTATACATTTGCCACCTGCAGAGTCAATTAATGTTCCCAGTATGAAAATTAAAATCACCATCATAAATTTTAAATTATATTTTCCCTTGTCAAGAAAAATGTTGACTAATCCATATTTCCTCTATAATTTGTAAGGAGGGGTTATGAATTTGTCTGATTTTTTTAAAAAAATTGGTATGCCTGAAGACGATGAATGGGGACTACCTTCCTCTGATAAGCGCTTTCCGGATGGTGCACATTACAGGATAGAAATCTCGGGTATCGAAAGACCGGAAGTTTGCGAAGCCGTGCTCGACGAAGCTGATAAAAGAGGAGTACCTGTGCATCGTTTGATATCAACTGTAATGGGAGCTACTCTTTTATCGAAAGAAGAACTCAAAAGGTTTGCAAAATTATGCAAAGATTACGGTGTTGAAGCGATATTAACCCCTGGACCCCGTGCCTTCTGGGATACAGGGCGTCAAATTGTTACTCCAGAGGGAATGGTCTGTGGTCCGCGCTTTCGCAGTACTCGCTGGGTCAAATATTATGTCGAAGATGTGCTCAGATGTTGTGATGCTGGATTTAGAGGCTTTCTGGTGTGGGATGAAGGCGTCCTATGGCTTATGAACAAACTCAGGGAAGAAGGAATTATTCCCAAAAATACTGTTTTCAAAGTTTCGATTTATACGGGTCATGGCACACCTTTTTCTGCGAAGGTCTTACAGGACCTGGGAGCAAATACTTTCAATCCAATCGGCGATATTAGTTTGCCAACACTCGCAGCTATAAGAAAGGTAATCGACATCCCAATGGATATCCATGTTTATCTTTTTGATCAATGGGGAGGATTTAATCGTTTTTATGAATGTGCAGAAATAGCCAGAATTGCTTCGCCCTGTTATTTCAAAATAGAACCCGGTGTAAGCGTAAGTGCACTTTATAAACCCTGGGTATCGCCAGAATTTTTAGCATGGTTTGCTCGAGAAAAAGTAAAATACGCAGAAATAATTATAGAATTGATACAGAAACAGAATCCAGATATAAAATGCTCTGAAAAAACACCACAAGATTTGGCTATTCCTGAAGTATGAAAGAAGTTTTTAGATATTCGAAATTTGCTGAAACATCTACCCTCACTTCAATCGTAAAGCTCACTGAACTTGCAAAGGAAGTCAAAGACCTCATTGCATTCACAGTCGGAGAACCTGCACCTGAAATAATACCAACAGAAAAGATAAAAGAAATTACAGAAGATGTCCTCTCAAAATATGGCACAAAAGTGCTTCAATATGGTGCTACATGCGGTGATATAATCCCAACAATAGTAGATTTTCTTAAAAAATACGACACTATAGAGGTAGAGGAAGACGAAGTGATAATTTTGACTGGCGCTCTTCAGGGTGGATTTCTTACCTGCCAAACTCTTTTGAATCCCGGTGATTACATACTCGCTGAAACTCCATTTTATTCACTTCATCTGCAAAATTTCAGGATGTTCCAGGCAAACATCGTAAGCGTAAAAATGGACGAAAACGGATTGATACCCGAAGACTTAGAAAAAAGATTATTCGAACTGAAAAAGAAAGGAATTAAACCAAAGTTTTTATATACGATTCCGGATTTTCAAAATCCCACAGGCAGAACTTTGCCCCTTCAAAGGAGAAAAGAAATAATTGAAATCGCTAAAAAATATGAATTACCAGTATTCGAAGACACACCTTACAGATATATGAGATATAAAGGCAAAAGCATCCCTTCGCTATTTGAACTCGCAAAAGATATCGTTATACATTGCAATAGCTTTTCAAAAGTTCTTTCAACAGGTCTCAGAGTAGGATATGTGCTCGCACAAAAAGATTTTATAAAGAAAATGAAACCAATAAAACAGCTCTGCGATTATAATACTCCCAGATTAAATCAATACATAATAAAAGAATTTATAGAAAGAGGATTGTGGGATGAACAAATAAAAAGAATAAAAAATGTTCATTATCCAAGATTACTTGCGATGCTTGAAGTTTTGAAAAAAGAACTTCCAAAACACCCTGAGATAACCTATAATGAACCTGAAGGAGGCACCTACATCTGGCTTACTTTGCCTCAAGATATCGACCTTGATAAGTTTTTGGAATTCGCAATTAAAAAAGGAGTTGCTTTCATACCAAGTTATGACTTTTATCCACCGGATTGCGATATAGAAATACAAAAAGCTTTGAGAATTAACTTTCCTTATTATCCTGAAGAGAGAACTAAAGAAGGAGCACGAAGAATTTGTAGTGCTATTAGAGAATTCTTAAATCTCTAAATGTTAAAAATTTTGAAAATTTTCCAAAGCTCCTTCAACTAAAATCTTTATCAATTTCTCAAAACTTATACCATAATATTCAGCGGCTTTAGGATAAATACTATACCTTGTTAAACCTGGTATCGAATTTGTCTCCAGCACATATATTTCTTCTCTAAAAATTTTAATATCTGTGCGTGACATCTGTCCTGCCCGCAATACCTCATGTGCCTTTATACTAATTTCCTTTATCTTATCCTCTAAATCCTTACTTATCGGTGCTGGTGTCAACTCTTCTGTCGCTCCTTCTTCATATTTAACAGAAAATTCAAAAAATTTGCCCCTTTTCGGAACGATTTTGGTAACAGCAAGTGCCACAGGTTTATCCGATTTTTTAGCCTGTAAAACAGAACAGGTAAATTCTTCGCCTCCAATATATTTCTCACATACACAAATATCAGAGTATTTAAAACAATCAGAAAGAGCTTCTTTCAGCTCATTCGCAGATTCAGGTATCGATGTGCCTATACTCGAACCCTGATTATCTGGCTTTATTACGCAGGGAAAACCCATTTTCTCCTCTATCAATTTCAAAAAAATATTTTTATCCCTGTTATAATCCCATTTTTTAATCACCATGAATTCAGGAGTTTTTATTCCGTGTAATTTTAATATTTCGTGTGTCTTTGATTTACTCATGGTAATTGATGCACCGAGCACATCCGGACCCGTATAGGGAATTCCCAGTATTTCAAAAAAACCCTGTATCTTGCCATCTTCTCCCTGGGGGCCGTGCATCGCAATGAAAATAACAGAAAGCTCTTTAAGTAATGGTATTGCTTCATCTGTGGAAACTTCCTTCAAATTAAGTACTTCTTCAAATTCTCTGGTAAAATTAACAGGTATCTTCCATTTACCTTCTTTTGTCAAAATTATTGGCTTTATAAGATACCCAGAAGGAGCATGTGAAACAACTTCCCTTGCTGACATCAAAGAAATATCGTATTCAGGACTGTTACCACCTGCAAGTACCCCTACTTTCATCTGTTAATTTATCTCTTTTTTAAAATTGTCAACCATATTCCTGCACATACAACGAACGATAAAATAGAATAACCTATCATGGTAAGTGGAGAACCTTTTGGGAACAAATCATAAATATAACCAAGGAAAAGCGGACCTATCGCAGTACCTGCATTCGAAACCGTATTCAATACACCTATCGCACTACCAACATTCTTTGACATACGAGAAATATAAGCACGGGAAATAGAAAAGAAAGAAGATGTCCCGGAGAACCACAAAGAAAGTAAAATTACGAATAAATATTTAGTCCCGGCTAAAGGTAAAAACACACCAAGGAAAAGCAAAGATGACAGCAGTAAAAAGCCCGCTCTCATATTCCTGTCAAAAACCCATGAAATAATATAACTCAAAGGAATTGTAACAACAGATAAAATCATCAGAACATAAGCAATATCCGATGTGCTCATCAAAAATCTTTCTTTTAAATAAAGAATTATCATAGCCCTCCCCATTATCCATCCCACAAGGAATATTATAATGAAAAACCATAAAAAACTACCGGAAGCAAAAGAAGATTCCGGCTTCACCTTCTCTTTATAAGTATCACTTATAAAACAGGAAATACAAAATGGCAAAACATAGAATAATGCACAAAAGAAGAAAATGCGATTGCTGGAGAAAAGTGCACTCAGCTGTGCGAGAAGAAAATTACCCAGAATTCTTCCCATTGCTCCGCAATTAAAATAAATACTTAAAGACCTGCCAGCTTTGACGCTATCGACACTCTCAACAACCATCGTCTGAACCACAGGCCATACACTGCCAGACGCAACACCCAGTAGAAAAGAAGACAATAAAAACTCATAGCTCTTTTTAGAAACCGAAATAAGATAAGAAGCAAGAGAAAAAATGAAGAAACCAGCAATAACAAATAACTTGCGATTCTTGAGCCTGTCAGATAAAATGCCGATAAGCACAGAAAATAAACCCCTGCCAGACATAAAAGCAGAAGATAAAGCACCAACAAGTAAAGCAGAAAAACCAAGGTCCCTCACATATACCGTAAGAAGTGGTCGCAAAATCCAGAAAATAGTATTACCACAAAACGCCAGAAAATATAATCGCAGTAAAACAAACACCCATATTTTAATGAAATAAAAAGTATGTCAACATTTATTATTTATTGACTTTTACATATCCCAATTAAAATTATATGATGCAGCTGCTCTTATTACTATCCGTTATCTATTTTGCATTTTTTTACAAACCAGGATGCAAACATTGTTCAGAAGTTGATAAAATGCTTAAAAAATTTGAGAAAAAATATCCCTTTATCAGAGTAAGAAGATACAATGTAAAAGAAAGAGAAGGAATTGAAATGTTGTATGCTCTTTGCGAAAAATATAAAGTGCATCCAAGAATGTGTGTCGTGCCAATTATTTTTGTGGGATACAATTATATACCTTATTTCCAGATATCAGAAAAATGGATAAAACATTATATCGAAAAATATGCCGATAGGAAAGTAGAACCTCCATGGAAACAGGCAGCACCTTTTCTTGACACCGCACGATTGAAAATTAGAGCTGTCTTCGAAAAAATAAAAATCATAAACATAATCTCAGCAGGACTTATCGACGGAATTAACCCCTGTGCATTCGCTACTCTCATCTTTCTATTATCATTTTTAACCTATAGACAGACCGAAGAAAAGAAAATAATTTTTATTGCTCTTTCTTTCATTATCGGAATTTTCACAATTTATTTCTTAATAGGCATAGGATTTTTCGAAACAGTTTTACTTCTTAATTACCAGATTATCAAAAAATACATTTATCCTATCACAATTATAATTTTAATAATTTTTGCTGGTTTTAGTTTTTATGATGCTTATATCTCACGCAAAAACATAAGTCAGCAAATTTTAAAATTACCGGGAAAATTACACAGAATAATGCATATGCTTATAAAAAGCAAAATAAGTAATATTTCTCTTGGATTTATCACAGGAATATTAATAGGAGGATTGGAATTTGGTTGCACAGGACAAATTTACTTGCCGACTATAATTTATATGACAGCAGTACCCTCCCTGAAGTTCAAAGCATACTCTTACCTTGTCCTTTATAATGTGTGTTTCATAACACCTTTAATAGCAATAGCATGCCTTACAAAAATTTATTCTATTGAAAAAATTTCAAAATTCCTGAGAAAAAATAATTTCTGGATAAAATTAGCACTTGGATTTATTTTTATCTTTCTTGCCATATCACTAAAAATATGGGCTATTTGAAGAAAGATATTTTAACACCTTCAATAGCGATAATTTTAATTTTATCTTTTGTAACATTTTGGCGTTCTTCATATCAAGAATTTGAATTAAGGATATTTGACCTCTTCCACTATTTGAACGCTCCTAAAAAGCAAATAGAAGAAATTGTAATCGTTGATGTTGATGAAAAAAGCATAGAAAAACTCGGCAATTTCAGACACTGGCCAAGGTCTTTTTACGCAAAAGTAATTGATTTCTTATCTCAGGGCAAAGCAAAAGCTATAGTTTTCGATGTTTTCTTTACCGAACCCGATAGCTTTCCGGAAATTATAATTCATGAATTTCTAACTAACACGGACTTTACAGATTCACTGCGAATTTCTCAAATCCTTAGAAAAATTAGTTTCGATAAAGTTCTTGCAGACGCTATCAAAAGAAGTGGAAAAGTTTACTTGGCAGCCTTACCTTTGCCAAATGCCGTTAAATTACCCATATCTATGTTACGAGAAAATGCAAAAGGAATAGGAGTCGGTTTAATAATGCCAGAAGCTGATGGAATAGTAAGGAGATATCCTTTAATTTTTTCTACCAGAGATTCAACTTATTTAACTTTAGCAGCAAGAGTAGCCATTGATTTAATGAAAGATTCACTGAAGATTTTAAAATCGAAATCAATTTTTATAAAATTCTTTAAGTTCCGTGATATCTCATTTTATGATGTGTTGAAAAGAAGATTACCTGCAGAATTTTTTAAAGATAAAATCATTTTTATAGGGGGTAGTGCCAAAGGACTGTTCGACATAAAACCGGTTGCCTCAGGTGGAAGATATCCCGGTGTCAAAATACATGCCTCTGCACTTTATTCTCTACTTAAAAATTCGATGATCAAAAAAATCTCGAATCCTTTTATCTTTTTACTATCCTTATTATGTGGATTTATAACTATTTTCTGTGTAATGAACCTACCGCCATTGGGAGGGGGAATTTTTGCCCTATTATTCGGATTCTTATTTTTTTACATATCATATTTATTCTTCGCAAAATATAATTTATGGATTGAAGTAGTAAGACCAACTTACTGCATATTTTTTGGATTTGCAATCACTGCTTTGCAAAAGTTTTTAACGGAACAAAGAGAAAAAAATAAAATAAGAGGGCTATTTAGAAGATTTGTGGACGAACCTGTTATTCAAATTCTTACAGAAAAAAGAGAAATAGACGAAAAGACAGCAGAAAGAAAAGTATTAACCGTAATGTTCGCAGATATCAGAGGATTTACTTCGCTTTCGGAGAAATTGCCACCCGAAGAAGTTTTAAAAATGTTAAACATTTATCATTCTAAAATGACAGATATCATCTTTTCCGAAGGAGGAACCGTTGATAAATTTATTGGTGATGGCATCATGGCAATATTTGGAGCACCCATCTACTATCACGACCACGCACTTAGAGCAGTCAGAACCGCTATCAAAATGGTAGAAACAGTAAAGGAAATGAGACTCGGAATAAGAATAGGAGTCGGAATAAATACTGGCGAAATGGTATGCGGATTTGTTGGCTCGGAAAAACGCCTCGATTACACAGTCATAGGCGATAATGTAAACCTGGCTGCAAGATTAGAACCCCTAACAAAAGAGTTTAAAAAAGAAATAATAATAAGCGAAATGACATATAAAGAAGTTAGAGGATTTGTAGAAGCAGAAGATTTGGGTTATGTGAAAATAAGAGGAAAAGAACTACCAGTAAAAGTATATGCAGTCAAAAAATTACTTTAATTTCCTTATCTCACGCAACAAAGGTATTTCTTCTAGTTTCTCTTTTTTCAATTTATCCCATAAAATTCCTTCAGGTCTCTTTATTTTTGTCCTGGTTTCTATTATTTTATCTGGCAAAACTATGTAATCAACGGGAACATCCCATTCATCTATTTCAAAATCATCAACTATTTGTAAATTGTGAATCGTTGTCACAATGGGTGTTTCCTCTTTAACCTTGCCAAATTGTCTTAGAATAGCGTATTCTATTTCGCCGTAGCCCTCGCCCTTGCCTATACGCGCACCTTTTAGCGTAACAGCAACTGAACCCTCAACAATAAGGTCTATCTCGGGTAAATCCCAGGGTTTCACTTTTTTTACCCCACATAAACGCACCTTTTATCTTCGCTGCATATCTGTACTCGCTTTCAGGTATAGTCTGTGGTTCAAGCAATAAAAAACCTTCCCTGAGACGGGGAGTCGGCATTACTAAAATCTTCCTATCACATAAGCAATAATATCTAACCCAGTATTGTGGACTGTCAGGATTTATCTTTAAAACTTTTGCATTTTTCCATATTTCCATTTTTCTAATTAAATCCGCACATTTCTTTGCGTTTTTAAAATTCGGAATGCGACCATAAGGCGGAGGAAAATCCCATACCCCTTTCTTATACAATAAATCCCAAATGTATTCTCTTATCTCTTTCTTACTCCTCAATCTTTGAATACGGACAAACTTTTATACAGATACCGCAAATACAAACACCTATTCCCCTCATTCCAGCAAATTCTTTTAATTTTTGATAGCATTTCCAGCGGTCATAACCTTCTTTTGTTATTGCACCAGCAGGACATGCATCTGCACAAAGCATGCAATCTCCGCAATCGCCCTTATATTCTTCATCAATTTTTAATGGAAAATTTGTTAATATTGTAGCATATCTTACAGCAGGTCCATAATGTGGATTTATAAGCAGACCCGACCTTCCAATAAAACCCAATCCCGCTTTCTTTGCAATCATTTTATGAGACAAATGACCCAATTGTTTTTCAAAATCGACAACCTGGGACGCGGGAATCGAAAGCGCACTAAAACCTTGTTCTCGAATATATAAAGATATCAATTCAGATGCCTGGTCAAGAAGCCAGTTTACCGTTTTATAATGATGCTTATAAATCAAAGTTGGCTTATCTTTAATCCCTTTAATTACTTTCTTATCAAGTGGATAACCAAGTGCTATCCCGAATTTTAAATTTTTGGAAATTTCTAAAATCTCTGGATGAAACTCCTTTCGCATATCCTCCGTTATCTCACATACACCAAAAAGCTTTATGCCATAATTTAACGCAAGTTTTTTCAAATTCTCATAATTTTTTATCTCACTCATAGCAATAAATCGAGAAAACTCTTGCCCCTCTTTGGCTCTATATCAAAATATTTGCAAATTGTGGCTCCTACATCACAAAAACATTCCCTAACTCCCAAACTTTTTCCTTTTGTCTTTCCCTTTACCATAGCGAGCAACAAGGCATATTCACGGGAATGGTCGGTAGATGGAGTAGTGGGGTCATTTCCATGGTCAGATGTTATTATAAGTAAATCACCTTCTTTAAGGGCTGACAATAAATCCGGAAGCCATCTGTCTACTTCTTCAAGACCACGCGCAAAGCCCTCACAATCGTTGCGATGCCCCCACAACATATCAAAATCTATTAGATTAGCAAAAATTAGACAATTTTCTTCTTCATCTAAAACTTTCAAAATTTTCTCCATTCCATCACGATTATTCTTTGTATGAATCGCTTTGCTAACTCCTCTTTCACAAAAGATCTGATCAACCTTTCCAATTGTAATTACTTTTATTCCATTTTCCTTTAAGATTTCGAGAACTGTTTTTTCTGGCGGTGGTAAGGCATAATCTTTGCGCTCCGGTGTGCGAGTAAAGTTTCCCGGCTCGCCAACAAAAGGACGCGCTATCACCCTCCCTATATCCGGAAAAAGTTTACGCGCTATCTCGCACATTTTGTACAGCTCCTCTAAAGGTATAACATCTTTATGTGCTGCTATCTGAAAGACACTATCTGCAGATGTGTAAACAATGGGATATCCTGTCCTCATATGTTCTTCTCCTAACTCTTTTATAATTTCTGTACCCGATGCAGGATAGCCACCCAGCACTTTTCTGCCTATTGCTCTTTCAAATTTTTCAAGCATTTCGCGAGGAAAACCCTGAGGAAAAGTAGGAAAAGGCTTTTCAAGTATTACACCCATTATCTCCCAGTGACCGGTGGTGCTGTCCTTGCCTTTTGATTTTTCTGCCATTTTACCATAACAACAGAGAGGCGAAGAAACAGGAGGCACCCCCTTTATATCAATTATATTACCGAGACCAAGTTTTGTGAAATTGGGCAGATGAAGGTCAACCACTCGCGAAAGATTACCCAAAGTATTGCTACCAGCATCATTGTATTCAGCAGCATCAGGAAGCTCGCCGACACCTACGCCATCAAGCAAAACAATTAACGCTTTCATATCACCCTCCATAAGTTATTTTATATCCCCAATAACTTTTCAAAACCTTTTTAACATAGTTACGAGCCTGTGAATTAGGGATTAACTCTACAAATTCATCCAATCTACCTCCATACTTCGAAAGCCATATTTGCACAGCAAAAGGACCAGCATTATAAGCAGCAAGTGCTAAAATTTTCTCTCCGCCAAAAATTTTCAGACATTTTTTCAAATAATACGCACCCATCTTAATATTCATAACAGGGTCAAATAATAAACTCATGGAAAATCTTAAACCCATCTCTTTTGCGATTTGTTTACCGGTAGAGGGAATTATTTGCGTCAAACCTATGGCATTCGCAGGAGATACAGCAACAGGGTCAAAATGACTCTCCTCCCTTATGAGAGCAAGCAAAAGATACTTATCAACAGAGAGCTCATCTATAACATCATTATACCTCAATGGATACAAAATCTCAGCTATTTCCTTCGATGGAATACCACCATTATATACCTTTCTCTCAACTATCATAATTGCTTTTTTATCTTCGCCATATCGGTGCAAAAGTTTCGCTACCTTGAGCCAGAATTTACCTGCATCCGTCTTTATATAATTTAACTCACGATAAGCAAAAAAACGAAGCCCCTCTCGCAGAAAAATTTCCATCCTTTTGTAATGAAAATAATCACTACGCGTCAAACCATTAGAACTACCGGAAAATTTATAAGACGACGGCAAATCAAAATGAGATTCACCATTACATAAAAGATATGTATAATACGACACAGGATATTTTCTCTTTAGCTCTTTAACCAATGCTCTGGCTCGCCTTTTTTTCATCTCACTATAAACCCTATATCGCCAGTATAGTCCGGCATCGCCTTTTACACGCTTAAAATAAAGAAGAGCTTTTTCATATTTTTTCAACCTCAAACATAAAACTCCTGCCCTTATCAGGTAATAGGATAGACCACTCCTACCATAATACTCTATGGCAGATGCAATATCTCCCTTTTTCTCAAAAAGCTCACCCGCTTTCGCATAACCACATTTTGTCCCGGATTTCAAATAAAAAGATAAAGCCTTATCATAATCTTTTAACTTATAACAGCATTCTCCGGCATTATAAAAATCTCCAGCGAGTTCAAAAAACTTAAGCGCACTTCTGTAATTTTTCAAACCAAAATAACATTTGGCTTTCAACAAAAGCTCTCTTTTACTGGTGCCTCGCAAAAATCTAAGAGCTTCATAATATTTTCTATGATTATACAAAATCAATGCTTTTAAATATGCACTGTCCCTTGGTAATTTATCAAGTATATAAAGGCAATAAGGAGATGTTGGATATTCTCGAGCAAGTTCGAGATAAAAATTTAAATACACGGGTTCTTTACGACGATAAAAGATTGTGCCCAAACGAAACAAGCATAAATCTTTATAATCATCAGAAAAATTCATCAACTTAACAAAATAAGAAACAGCACTATCAGAAATGGAAAGTGCATAATAACATTCTGCAATGTTTAACAAAGCATCAATATAAAAAGAACTGAAAGGAAAACTATCTACAACTATCTTGTAATACTTCAAAGAAGAATCATAAATTCCCAGCTTTTGAAAACAAAAACCTATTCTGTAATGAGCAAAATCAGATATTAAATCATCTTTCAAAAATTTCCTGTATTCTTCTATAGCAACAGAGTAATTACCGGATTCCTCAAAAAGAAAAGCATCACCAAGACTAATCAACAAGTACAAACAAACTATTTTCAACATTAGATTTCACTTCTCTCAAAAAGTTTAAATTAACCTCTCCTTTCTTTATCCCTATTATAGCAACATCAAAAAATTTAGATAAGTAATAAAAGTCTTTACTCTTACATAACGGAGCACAATGCATTATAATACAGTCATATTTTTTATCAAGCTCCAGAAATACATCCTTTAATCTATCTTCATAACTCGGTAAAAATAGAGAATGTGTATCCTTAATGCCTATAAAATGAACATTTGAAAAAATCTCATCAAATTTAAATTCATCTCCCCGCAACAACGAAAGAAAATTCGTCTCATTTTTTGAGTAAATACGCGTAAGAGAAAAACTAAGATAATCAGCATCTATTATAACCGCACGCAAATCTTTCACCTTCAATTCAGAAAGCAAAGAAGAAATGATCTTCAAAGAAGAAAATTTCTCATCAGCAGAAGATATGAGTAACCTTTTGACTTTACCCTTCTGAAGGTAAACATTATATAAAATTTCATTCAAAGGAAGACCGCTCTCACCTATTTTACGCAAATCAATATCCTGACGAACTTTTACATCAGTAATGGCAATCAACAAAGTAAGTGCAACAGATAAAATAACACCGCCTATTATCCCAAAACCAAAAACAGAAGAAAACTTCGGACGAACAGGTGAACGGGGAAGCTCCGCCCATTCCAGAACCCTTATATTTGAAACTTTCTCTCTTTCGCTAATCATAGCTTCCTGATATTTTTTCAACAATAAAAGATAAACATTTTCATAAGATTGACGAGCACGCTCAAGACGCGCTAACTCCATCTCATGACGAGGTAAAGACAGCAATTTCCTAGAATAAACTGAAATAACAGAACGCAAAGCTGAAATCTTCGCTTCCTCACTTATCAATTCACCACGCAACTCAAGAGAACTACTGAGTAAATCACTAACCTGTTCCACAGGCACCGTACTGTACACATTCTCTGCTATCTCTCTTAAACGCTTATTTATTTCTCCCTTCGTCTCTTCTATCTGCTTCAAAATGCTACGATACTTTGGATCAGCTTCACTATATCCTTTCAATAATAATTCGAGACGCTTACGCTCAAGCTCGGCAAGAGATGACTGTAACTCCTGAAGAACAGGAGTGTTAAAATCAGAAGTAAGCGAAGTATCAGCAAGCTTTACTATCTGTGACTCCAAATAATCCAGTTTGCTCTTTATCTCAGCTTTATCTATAAGTGCCTTATTTAATTGACGCTCAAAAGCTTCTATCGTTGAAACTAAACCCTTCGCATAAGTACTCAGTTCATAAATTTTATATCTCTCTTTATAAACTCTTAAAGATTCTTCAATAATTGTTAACTGCTTCTGAGCATGTTCCAGTTCTTGCTTTATAAAATTCTTAAACTCACGGGCTGCACGCCTTTTCTCCCTCAAATCAAATGCAATATACAACCTCATCAGAGTATTCACTATCTCACGCGCTACCTCGGGATAATGAGAAGCAAATCTCACATCTATTATGTCTGTATTACGACGGGGACAAATATTGAGCCTCTTCCTTATATACTTCACCAATTTTAAACGGGAAGGAGAAGGATTACCTTTTATAATTTTGCTCTTTATCTCGGATGGCAAACTATCAACCAGTTCCTCCAGCAATTGTAAACTCTTCATAATGTTTATTTGATTTTCAACTCGCATGGTCGGTAAATAATAAGCCGTTATCTCGGTAAAAATAGAAATAGGACGGGGAGTCGTCTCTATTAACAAAGTACCTTTAGCTTCATAAATACGCTCAGATACTTCATAATAAACAATACAAACAATAATAACCAATGAAAAAAATAGGATAAAAAGTTTATAACGCGATTTCAAAAGTAAATATAAATCATTTAGCGACATATAACCTCCAGTAAAGTTCTAAACCAAATCTCAAGATGTCAAGAAAAGATATAAGTATCATCATATTCTCGAGATATTTTTTAATTTTATATGTCCTGTTAGGGGGGACTATTACCACATCACCCTGTTCAAGAATAAAAAAAGCATCACGGGAAAATTTTTTCAAATTGATTTTATAAACTTTATCGTGTCTCAGTACCTTTATACGAGAAAGGTCAGCATAATCTGTGGGACCACCTGCACGCGATATTAACTCAATTAAATTAGAAGAGGGAGATAATTCATAAGCACCGGGATTACGAACCTGACCCCATACATAACATTCAATAGTTACAGATATTAAAAGAATTTGCAACACCTATTTATTATAACAGGAAAGTCACAAAGTCAAGTAAAAATTATTTTTAGCCCCTCCTCCCAGTCCCCACCTTCCCATGTGCACACCCCTCCCTTCGGTCGGGGTGTGACAAAAGACCCTTATGTAATAAACTCGCTATCGCTCGTAATAAAAAAAAGCCCCGACCCCTTATTCTTACACAGGTCCTCTAAGGGACAATATTAAGAAGGCGGTCGGGGCGTTAAAAACAGGTTAATTACAAAGTAGGCAGATGAGCATCGGATAAGCCAAACGGCCTATTAGTACCGCTCGGCTCAATCCCTTGCGGGACTTACACCTGCGGCCTATCAACCGGGTAATCTACCCGGGGCCTTCAGGGAGGCCTAATCTTGGGGCGCGCTTCCCGCTTAGATGCTTTCAGCGGTTATCGCTTCCCGACATGGCTACCCGGCTGTGCCCCTGGAGGGACAACCGGTACACCAGAGGTCGGTCCACCCCGGTCCTCTCGTACTAGGGGCAGCCCCCCTCAAGCCTCCTGCGCCCGCGGCGGATAGAGACCGACCTGTCTCACGACGGTCTGAACCCAGCTCACGTGCCCCTTTAACGGGCGAACAGCCCGACCCTTGGGAGCTTCTCCACCCCCAGGATGGGACAAGCCGACATCGAGGTGCCGAACCCCGCCGTCGATATGAGCTCTCGGGCGGGACTAGCCTGTTATCCCCGGGGTACCTTTTATCCGCTGATCACCGGCCCTCCCACTCGGAACCGGTGGGTCACTAGGCCCGGGTTTCCCCTCTGCTCGGGGTGTCCCCCTCGCAGTCAGGCCTCCTTATACCCTTACGCTCAACGCACGGTTGCCAACCGTGCTGAGGAGACCTTCGGACGCCTCCGTTACCTTTTAGGAGGCCGCCGCCCCAGCTAAACTGCCCACCTAGCACTGTCCCCCAGACTCCACATCCGGGGTTAGAGCCTCAGCAAGACAAGGGTGGTATTTCACTGGCGGCTCCACCGGAACTGGCGTCCCGGCTTCACAGCCTCCCACCTATTCTACACATGCCTTGCCAAGACTCAATGCCAGGCTGCAGTAAAGGTCCACGGGGTCTTTTCGTCCTGCCGCGGGTAGGCCGCATCCTCACGGCCAATTCAGTTTCGCCGGGCCCGCCCCCGAGACAGTGCCCCAGTCGTGACACCATTCCTGCGGGTCGGAACTTACCCGACAAGGAATTTCGGTACCTTAGGACCGTTATAGTTACGGCCGCCGTTTACCGGGGCTTCGGTTCGGGGCTTGCACCCCTCCCCTTCACCTTCCGGCACCGGGCAGGTGTCACTCCCTATACGTCCCCTTTTCGGGTTCGCAGAGAGCTGTGTTTTTGTTAAACAGTCGCCAGGGCCTGGTCACTGCGACCCCTTTCGGCTTCAGAGGCTAAGCTCCTACACCTACTCGGGGCACCCCTTCTACCTAAGATACGGGGCCAATTTGCCGAGTTCCTTAGGGGCGGATAACCCGAGCGCCTTAGGATACTCGCCTCGCCCACCTGTGTCGGTTTGCGGTACGGTCACGGGTGTAACTCCTCTGCCGGCTATTTCGCGGCAGGGGCTTACGGCAGGTACCCGGGTTTTACCCCGGTCCCCATCACCTCTCCCATAGGCCCCCCAGTAGGAGACCTATGGTACAGGCTTAGACCGGCAGTCCAGCGACCGGCCCACCTCCACCCCTGCGTCACCGACAGAGTACAAACGCTACACCCGTGGCGGGGGAATGTTGACCCCCTTCCCATCCCCTACGCCTTTCGGCCTCAGGTTAGGGACCGGCTAAACCTGGGAGGATTAACCTTCCCCAGGAAACCTTGGGCTTACGGCGAGTGGGTTTCTCACCCACTTTATCGCTACTCGTGCCGGCATTTTCTCTTCCCACCAGTCCACCCTGCCTCACGGCAGAGCTTCAGCCCGGTGGGAATGCTCCCCTACCGCCAGAGAGAGGTTATACCTCTCTCTGACCCCCGGCTTCGGCGGGCGGCTTAAGCCCCGATCATTTTCGGCGCAGAGCCGCTAGGCCAGTGAGCTGTTACGCACTCTTTAAATGATGGCTGCTTCTAAGCCAACATCCTGGCTGTCTTAGCAGCTCCACATCCTTTACCACTTAGCCGCCACTTGGGGACCTTAGCCTGGGGTCTGGGTTGTTCCCCTCTCGGACATGGAGATTATCCCCCATGCCCTGACTCCCGGGGAGCATCTCGCGGTATTCGGAGTTTGGTTGGAGTCGGCACCCAGAGGGCACCTCCCCCATCCAGTGCTCTACCCCCGCGAGACTCATCCCCGAGGCTAGCCTGTCAGCTATTTCGGGGAGAACCAGCTATCACCCAGCTTGTTTAGCCTTTCACTCCTACCCTGGGCTCATCCGAGGATTTTGCCAGATCCACCGGTTCGGGCCTCCGGTGGGTGTTACCCCACCTTCACCCTGGCCCAGGGTAGCTCGCTGGGCTTCGGGTCTACTCCGCGGAACTAAACGGGGAGTTACCCCTCGCTTTCACTACGGCTCCAGCAGGTGCTACACACACCTGCCTTAACCTCGCTCCGCGGAGTAACTCGCCGGCTCATACTGCAAAAGGCACGCCGTCACCCTTCCCCAGAGCTAAAGGGCTTACGCCCCAAGCCCCAGAGAAGAGCTCCGACTGCTTGTGGGTGCGTGGTTTCAGGTTCTATTTCACTCCCCTCCCGGGGTTCTTTTCACCTTTCCCTCACGGTACTAGTGCACTATCGGTCACGGGGAGGTATTTAGCCTTGGAGGGTGGTCCCCCCAGATTCCCGCAGGGTTCCACGTGCCCCGCGGTACTCGGGTATCCGGTCCAGGGAGACTCCTCCCTTTCGCCTACGGGGCTGTCACCCTCTACGGCCCACCTTTCCAGCGTGGTTCGGCTAGGGAGGAGTTTTGTAACTCCCCGAGCCCGTCCGCGCTAGGCTCCGACCGGACCCCACGACACCCCTCCCCCAACGGGCGCGGCCTTTTACAGGGGAGCGGGTTTAGGCTACTCCCCTTTCGCTCGCCGCTACTCGGGGAATCTCGGTTGATTTCTTTTCCTCCGGGTACTAAGATGTCTCAGTTCCCCGGGTTCCCACCTGCAGGAAAAACCTGCAGGCGACTGGGCATTACCCCAGCCGGGTTCCCCCATTCGGGCATCCCCGGGTCAAAGCCTGCTTGCGGCTCACCGGGGCTTATCGCAGCTTGCCACGCCCTTCATCGGCCCCCCGTGCCTAGGCATCCACCACGCACCCTTTCCAGCTTATCCGATGCTCATCTGCCTTGATTGTCAAAGAACTAAATCGCTTCCCATGGAGATGAGGGGATTCGAACCCCTGACCTCCTGCTTGCAAAGCAGGCGCTCTCCCACTGAGCTACATCCCCATGGGCCCAGGAGGATTCGAACCTCCGACCTCACGGTTATCAGCCGTGCGCTCTACCACTGAGCTATAGGCCCATAAAAAAATAAAGTGTGCTGCCCGGAGAGAAAAAAGGAGGTGATCCAGCCGCACGTTCCCGTACGGCTACCTTGTTATGACTTCGCCCCAGTCACCGACCCCCTCTTCAGCATCCCCCCTCCCATAAGGGTTGGGGCAGATGCCTTCAGAGGGAACCGGCTCCCATGGCGTGACAGGCGGTGTGTACAGAGCCCGGGAACGTATTCACCGCCGCATCCTTATCGGCGATTACTAGCGATTCCAGCTTCATGGAGCCGAGTTGCAGGCTCCAATCCGAACTGAGGCGGGTTTTAGGGATTGCCTCCCCCTCGCGGGTTCGGAACCCTCTGTACCCGCCATTGTAGGGCGTGTGTAGCCCCGGGCTTAAGGGCCATGATGACCTGACGTCGTCCCCTCCTTCCTCCCGGTTATCCCGGGCAGTCCCCCTAGAGTGCTCCCAGGGAAATCCCCGGGGTGGCAACTAGGGGCAGGGGTTGCGCTCGTTAACAGGACTTAACCCAACGCCTCACGGCACGAGCTGACGACGGCCATGCAGCACCTGTGCCGGCTCCAGGATTAACCTGGTCCCTCCCCTTTCGGGTCGGTACCACCGGCATGTCAAGCCCGGGTAAGGTTCTTCGCGTACCCTCGAATTAAACCACACCCTCCACCGCTTGTGCGGGCTCCCGTCAATTCCTTTGAGTTTTAGCCTTGCGGCCGTAGTCCCCAGGTGGCCCGCTTAACGCGTTAGCTACGCCACCGAGCCCATAAGGGCCCGACAGCTAGCGGGCATCGTTTACTGCTAGGACTACCCGGGTATCTAATCCGGCTCGCTCCCCTAGCCTTCGGAGTTCAGCGTCAGGTGCGGCCCAGGGGACCGCCTTCGCCTCCGGCGTTCCTCCCGATATCCACACATTTCACCGTTACACCGGGAGTTCCGTCCCCCTCTGCCGCCCTCAAGGCTCGCAGTTTCGGGTGCACCCCAGGGGTTGAGCCCCTGTCTTTCACACCCGACTTGCGAGCCCGCCTACTTCCCCTTTACACCCAGTAATTCCGGGCAACGCTCGCGCCCCCCGTATTACCGCGGCTGCTGGCACGAAGTTAGCCGGCGCTTCCTCTGGGAGTACCGTCACCCAGGCTAAACCTGGGCTTCGTCCTCCCTGACAGGGGTTTACGACCCGAAGGCCTTCTTCCCCCACGCAGCGTCGCTGGGTCGGGCTTTCACCCATTGCCCAAATTTCTAGACTGCTACCTCCCGTAGGAGTGGGGCCCTTGTCTCAGTGCCCCTCGGGCCGGTCAGCCGCTAAGCCCGGCTACCCGTCATAGGCTTGGTGGGCCGTTACCCCACCAACTACCTGATAGGCCACGGGCCCATCCCTAAGCGGAGGCATAGCCTCCCTTTAACGCGTAGAGCCGTAGCTCTACGCGCCACATCGGGGATTAGCCCCAGTTTCCCAGGGTTGTCCCCGTCTTAGGGGCAGGTTCCCGTGTATTACTCCGCTGTCCGCCACTGGGAGACCAGGTTGCCCCAGCCTCCCCGTTCGGCTAGCATGTCTAAGACACGCTGCCAGCGTTAGCCCTGAGCCAGGATCAAACCCTCCGAGCAGCACACTTTATTTTCAAAGAACTCTCTTATTATATTATCAAAAATCCCAATTTGTCAAGCTTCTTTTTTCACTTTTTCAATCCAAAGAACCCACTTATATAATATTCAAAATATCAATTTGTCAAGCTAAAATTTTAAAAATCTCAAAATTTTATTCCTCACTTGCACCTTATATTTATAATCCATGCCCTCGAACAGTAAGGATAAGTACTCTCATCATCTTCAAACAATGTTGGACTCCATATCACATCTACTCCCAATCTTCCATAACCCTTCCTGCCTACCTTGCACTCACCATAAAATACCCCATCACTTATTATCATGCATCTCCTCCTTATGTGGCGCTGATTACCTGGAAAATGTAAAAATACAAGAACAGGAACAGTATCGGGAGATACATAGGCATAAACTTCAATTTCTTCATTTTGCTGGCATTCAATAATATTCACAGTATCTGTAAACTCAAAGGGCTCTCTTATCGTTATCGTATCGCCTTTCAATATCAACTTCACACTATCAATCTTTATATCGGGACCTCCAAGTTGTGATTTTGCCATAGCTCCCGACAATTTATGCAAACACCATCCACGATGACGCCTCGGCTTACCTGTCTTCCTGAAAATAGCATATCTTGTGATTTTATCTTTTAGGTCTTTTGGCTTATCAACCAGAGTACCTGCTGGCATCGTATCGAAAGGAAACCTGTGGAATACTCCGTAAATCATTCTTTCTATTTCAACCCATGCGGAATCGCCATTTATATTCACTTTAAGATCTACGCTCACACTATCGACACTTCTGTACCAGAACACCCCGGCATATCCCTTACCTTGAGTAACAGTGGTATCCCCTGTTTCCTTACCGTAATATTCGCCCGCACCCAGCAGATAGCCGAGCTCATCTATGAGTTCCCTTATCGCTTCTTCATCCGAAATCCACTTACGAGCACATCCTACCACCAGTCCCAAACATATCACTCCTAACAATACATACCTCATCACACCCCCTTTTTAATATAACGCACTAACCATTATGTTTATTTCACAAAAATGTCAATTCAAATTTTTCATTTTATTCTTGACATCCTTGTAATTTGACGATAATTTATAGTATGATAATGAGAAGATTATTTTCAGAAAGAAAAAGTCCTTCGCCCAACTACAAATTATTGATAATTCTGCTTGCTTTGTTTTTAATGCTCTTATATCTTGCTAAAAAACTCGAAATCTTATTGAAATGAAAGAGAATATTTTATCTGGTATGCGTACAACAGGCAAGCTTCACATTGGTAATTATTTTGGTGCTTTAAGTAACTGGCTGAAACTTCAGGATGAATATAAATGTTATTTTTTGCTGGCAGATTATCATGCATTGACAACAGATTATAAAGATACATCTAAATTGAAGGAAAATATAATTGAAATGACTAAGGACTGGCTTTCTGCCGGTATATCTCCTGAAAAATCTGTAATTTTTTTGCAATCGCTTGTTCCCGAGCATTGTGAATTGCATTTAATTTTTTCGATGTTTGTACCTGTGCCTTGGCTCGAAAGAAATCCAACACTCAAAGAGATGATAAGGGATTATGGTTTGAGGGAAAAAGTTAATTATGGGTTACTGGGGTATCCTGTTTTACAGGCGGTTGATATTTTGATGTATAAGCCGAATAAAGTACCTGTGGGTGAAGACCAGCTTGCTCATCTTGAATTAACCCGTCAAATTGCTCGCTGGTTTAACTCGCTTTATAAAAAGATATTCCCTGAGCCACAGCCACTTCTATCGAGGTCACCGAAAGTACCGGGGATTGACGGTAAAAAGATGTCAAAATCGCTGAAAAATTATATACTGGTGAGAGATGAGCCTGAAGTTATAAAAGAAAAAGTTATGCAGGCTTTTACAGACCCTCAGAAGATAAGAAAAAATGACCCTGGTCATCCCGAAGGTTGTGTTGTTTTCGCCTATCACAACCTTGTTAATGCAGAGAATTTAAGTATCATTGAGAAGGAATGCAGGGAGGGTAAAAGAGGTTGTGTAGCGTGTAAGGAAGAGGCATCCCAAAAGTTATCGGAGTTTTTCAGAGAGATTAGAGAGAGGGCTAAAAGTTTAAAAGATGAAGATGTTAAGGATATAATTTTTGAAGGTTCGAAGCGTGCAAGGAGTGTTGCATCTGAGGTTTTAAAGGAAGTTAAGGAAGCAATAGGAATGTGGTAAAAAGGAGGTATTATGAAGTGGGGTTTTGCAGATGTAGTCAGGGCGCCTCGTCTTGGGTTCTCTGCTAAAAAAATCTGGATCGCGTTCCTGGGGATACTGAGTGCGACGGTTGTGTACTCTATACTGGCCTATGTAGCGTATGTTACCTCGGGCTGGACATGGAAAGAGGTCTGGCGTGAGTTCAGGTATATTCCGTGGGTGATAATACCTGTAAAGGGAGTTGGCACTCATCTTCGACCATGGAGCTGGGTGATATGGGTTATAGGGGTATCGGCTGGAGTATTCATACTGCTTACTACGGTTTGTGCTATCAGCAAGATGACCTTTGAGCAGTTAAAGGGCAATGAATTTTACGAAGTAACAGAGGCTATAAGATTTGCGATGAAGCAGTGGAAAGGCACGATAGGTGCTCCTCTTGTGCTTACATTTCTCATTGGCTTCCTGATTCTTGTTGGTTTTCTCTGTGGACTCGTTGGAAGGATTCCCTATGCTGGACAGATAATAACGGGTTTGCTCTTTATCCCGATAGCATTTGGAGCGCTATTTGTTGTTTACCTTGCGATAGTATGGTTTTTATCGCTTATAGTATCTCCTGCTGTTACTGCTACTACGGAGAGCGATGCATTTGATACTCTTTTTGAGGTATTCAGTGTGTTGAATGACCAGACATGGCGTACAGTTCTGTGGCAGATTTTCATAGCATTTGCAGCGTTTGCAGGTGTGTATATTCTTGGCTGGCTGGTTAAGAAGGCACTCATTTTGATGCACTGGGCACTCAACTTATGGTCTGGCACGAGATATACGGAGCTCGGTGCTTATAGATGGTGGGAAGTGATGTGGAATAATGGTTTGTGGTATCTGCCGCGCTGTCCGAGAGTACCATGGGCTGAGATACTTTGTGCAAAAGTGTTCCATCTTCCTGTATTGCTGTGGGGCGTTGAGTGGATGAAGCCTCTTACCTGGGCTGACTGGATTGGTGGCTTTCTCGCTGGTTTATCCTTCCACTTCATTGGCATGTTTGTAGCGGGATATGGTTTAGCAACATGGAGTGCCGGTCAAACTCTCTTTTATGTTGTCCTTGTTAAGATTAAAGATGAAAAAGACCTGCTTGAAGAGAAGCCCGAAGAAGAATTGCCGATAGAGGAAGAGGAAAAGAAGGAAGAAGAAAAGAAAGAGGAGAAGAAAGAGGAAGAGAAGAAAGAGTAATATTGCTCGGCGCAGCCGAGCACATTACATAAGGGTTGATATGTCAGCCCATTACGGGGATGTGGGTTATTCGGGTTGTTTACGCTTTATCTTCTGATTGCGTTTAAAGAAGGGTAAGGAGTGGGCTGACTTAATCGGGAAGGTGGGGACAGCGGAGGCGGGGCTAAAAATGGAAAAATTAAGTGCTGATAAACTTAGATTAAAATATGATATTTCGCAATTTAAATTTAAGAGTACTGAAGAAGTCAAACCACTTACCGGCACCATTGGTCAGGAGCGTGCAGTAGAAGCTATAAAATTTGGTCTGCAGACCAAAGCCGATGGCTTTAACATATTTGTATCGGGATTGCCTGGCACCGGCAGGACTTCCACTGTTCGTGCATTTGTAGAAGAATACGCAAAAAAATTACCACCGCCAAAGGATTATTGTTATCTTTTTAATTTTAAAAAGCCAGAAGAACCTATTTTTGTTGAACTTGATAAAGGCAAAGGGAAAGAACTTGCAGAAGATATGGAGAAATTAATAATCGCATGCAAAAAGAAATTGCCTCATTTTTTCAAATCCGATGAGTATTTTCGTGAAGTCAATACGATAAAAGAGAAATATGAAGCTAAGAAATCCGAAATTTTAGAATCATTACAAAAAGAAGCCCGCAAATATAATTTTGAAGTTTTAAGGCGTCCTGCAGGTCTTTTTGCAGTGCCACTGAAAGAAGATGGCACACAATATACACTTGAAGAACTCGAAGCCCTTCCGAAAAAGGAAAAAGAAAAAATTGAAAAAGCAGGAGCATATATAAAGGAAAAACTCGACGAAACCTTCCATAAGCTACATGAAATTGACGATGTAATGAGAGAAGAAATAAAACAGCTCGATGAATGGATTGTAAAAAATGTGGTCGGAAGATATGTGAAACAACTTAAAGCGAAATATCAGAAATATAAGAAATTGAAAGAATATTTTGATGGTGTCAAAGAATACCTTGCACAATTTACTGAAAAGATAAAATCACTTTCAGGAGAAGAGGAGCCTGATTTTCTTTTTAACTTAAAAGTTAATGTTTTTGTTGATAATTCACATTTATCTCATGCACCCCTTGTTTTTGAACCAAATCCGACATATTATAATCTTTTTGGGAGAATTGAGTATAAAAGTGTTGATGGCAATCTCGTAACTCATTTTACTTTGATAAAACCCGGAGCTTTTCACAGGGCTAATGGTGGCTTTTTGATAATACCGGCGAAAGAAGCCCTTTTAAATCCATTTGTATGGGATGCCTTAAAGCGTGCGATAAGGACAAAGGAGTTGAGGATTGAGAATATAGGTGAGGAATTGCGTCAGACACCTGTTGTTACATTGCGTCCAGAACCCATCCCTCATAATGTTAAAGTTATTTTGATTGGTACACCTTTGCTTTATCATCTTTTACATGAATTTGATGAAGATTTCAGAAAATTGTTTAAAGTGAAAGCGGATTTTGATACAGAGATGCCGAGAACAAAGGAGCATATTGATGCTTATATTTCGTTTATTGCGAAACAATGCAGGGATAAAAATTTGAAGCATTTTGACCCATCTGGTGTAGCACGCATACTTGAATATGGCTCGGAGTTAACGGGAGACCAGGATAAATTATCCACAAAATTTATAGAAGTTGTTGATGTGATAACTGAAGCGAGTTTCTGGGCAGAACAGGATGGCAGTAAATATGTGACGGCAGAGCATGTTGAAAAGGCACTTGAGAAAAAGCGCTACAGGGTAAATTTGATAGAAGAAAAAATACACGAAGAAATAAAAAGAGGCAGATTACTTATAGATGTTGAAGGCAAAAAAGTAGGTCAGGTGAATGGTTTGACTGTTGTTGAGCTCGGTGATTATTCTTTTGGCTATCCTGTTCGTGTTACTGCCAGGGTTTATATGGGTAAGAAGGGCATTTTAAACATTGAGCGTGAAATTGAAATGAGTGGTCCTATTCACAGCAAAGGAGTTTTGATTTTGAGTGCTTATCTTGCTGGCAAATATGCACATAATAAACCGCTTTCTCTTTCTGCGAGTATATGCTTTGAGCAGATGTATGAAGAAATAGAAGGTGATAGTGCTTCGAGCACGGAGCTTTACGCACTTTTATCGTGCCTATCTGGACTGCCTATCCGTCAGGACCTCGCTGTTACAGGTTCTGTGAATCAATGGGGTGAGATACAGCCAATAGGAGGTGTTAACGAAAAAATCGAGGGCTTTTTCAGAGTATGCAAGGCAAAAGGGCTTACTGGCACACAGGGAGTGATTATACCCTATCAGAATATCAAAAATCTAATGTTGAATAAAGAAGTTGTTAAAGCAGTTGAAGATGGCAAATTTCATATTTATGCGATAAAAACCATTGATGAAGGCATTGAATTGCTAACGGGTGTAAAAGCGGGAAAACTTTTGCCCGATGGCACTTATGAACCTGATACCGTAAATTACCTCGTTGACCAGAAACTGAGAGAAATGGCAGAATTACTCAAAGGCTTTGAGGAGCATGAGTGAAAAGAATTATTTTTCTTTTCTCAAGATAACAATGTATTCGTAATTCATAGTTGTATCCGTTATTCCTGCTATATTGCTCGGACTATTTCTTTTAGGCATCCTTTTATTTGGAATTTCTCTTATTATGGTTTTAATATGCTTAAAGCCATTTCTTTCAAAAAATTCTTTGGTTATTTCATCATTTGGAATTTCTATGCCCTTTACCTTGCGATTACCCACTACATACGCTACAATACCGCCCTTTTTAACAACTTTAGCAACATTATTTATGGATTTTTCATAGTCTATGTAAAATGAAATCACATCATATAATCTTTTTTCATCTATTCGTGCAATTTTAAATAGCACTTTGTCTAACACTTCAACATTAAAATTTCTATATTCTTTCTTTCTTACTCCACCTATTGACTTTTTATCTACTTCGTTAGTTTCTTCAAATTCCAACCATTGGTTAGCGAGTCGAGAAAATTGTCCATATGCTACTGTGGTTCTAGAATCACCATATGGTGGAGAAGTTACCACGATATCTATACTTTCTGGTGGAATTATATCGAATGGAATCTCATAGACTGTGTTAAAATCGTAGATTTTAGAAGATGCTTTGTTCTTTTTTATTTTGATATATTCTGCCATTCCATTTCTATTTCTTATTAATTTCTCCATCATTATAAAGAAAACATCGGGATTAAATTTCTCTATTTGCTTTTCACTCATTCTATATAGTTTAAATTCACTATTTCGGGTCAACGATACTTCTCTTACTGTTTCACTAAATGCTACTTTAAAGAAGTCCCTAATATCTTCGTTATCAATTTTTTCAATATATTCTTTAATGACAGCGAGCCAATATTGTGTTTCTTTTTTGAACCAATAATCGATATTTTTAAAATTAGGAATTTTAGGAGAAACTTTTCTCCCTCCTAATCGTATTGAAAGAACAAAATCGTTGAAATCTTTTATATATAAATCCAAAGATTTTAAAGGAATAATGGTTGTTTTAACTTTAGCTATTAATCTAGCCAATGGGTTAATGTCTGTGCCGATAGCATTTATGCCTCTTAAATTTGCTTCTACTAAAGAAGTTCCTGTACCGCAATATGGATCGAATAAAAGTTTAGAATTTTTTCCAAATTCATCCAAAATGCGTCCTGCGACTTGCGGTATCATCATTGCAGGATAAGAATGAAAACAATGAGTATATTGCTTTGTATTCGCCATACGAAAATCCCATGTTTTGTCTCTATATTTTTTAAATCTATGCATAATTGCAGGCATTTTTAAATAAGTTTCTTGCGATTTTCATAAAGTTCTAATAAATCCTTTTCTTTTATACGGAATGCAGTTCCTCTATTTCTAACTTCTCCGCTTTCTTTTAGATGCATTCTAATATCAATGCCTATTAGGGAATTTTTAAATGCTTTTATAAAATTTCGAGCACTGGGATCTGTCAAAAGGTAAGCTTCATTGTAGTGAAAATATTCTTTACCTTTCTCTTTCTTTCTATCAGCTATTACGAGTAATAATTTGCTCAATTTTGTCATAAATATACCGACAATGACATAAACATCCCATGTTGCAAGGACTTTCTTTGTATTCGTATCAACTAAATGAATAGTGTTTTTATCTTCATCTACTTCTAATGATATTCCTTGTGGAATGGATTTGCCATAAAAAACCGTATTTTTTAATGCATATCTACCCTTTTTATCAACATATCCATATTTTTTGATTAGTTCTTTTTGCTTTATATGCCAGACGCCTCTATTAAAAGTAAATAATGTTATTAAAGATTGCGAATCTCTTCTTATTGTTTTAATTTCAACTCTTCCGCCGATGTCTGGGATTGGGATATTGTTTTCCTTTATTCCAAAAAGTATCTCAAAGGTGTATCCAATTCCTGTTGTTCCTCTTCTTAAAGATGGCACAAATCCTTTATTTTTAATTTCTTGAAGTCTATTTTGAACTTCCTTTAGATTCATCTCCTTTAATTATAATTTTATCTTTAAGGATGTCAAGTAAAAATGCGAGCGTAAGCGAGCTAATTACCAATGGGTTGTGGGGTGGGGATAGGGAGGTGGGGATAGGGAGGTGGGCTAAAAATTGTTGACATACCTGTATATTGAATAAGTTTAGAGAAATGCGATGAATGAATTAATAGCTGTGATAGATGATGAGCCTGATATTTTAGAGCTTGTATCTTTACATCTCACTAAGCATGGTTTTAAAGTTAAATGCTTTCAGAATGCTGAAGATTTCTTCGAATTTTTATCCTCACAGATACCTGACCTTATAATTTTGGATCTCATGCTTCCTGATATGGATGGCTTTGAGGTTTGTAAGTATCTAAAATCAAAAGATGAATTTAAATCTATTCCTATCATTATGCTTACCGCACGCACTACCGAAGCAGATAAAGTTTTGGGTCTGGAACTGGGAGCAGATGATTATGTGACAAAGCCCTTCTCACCAAGGGAGTTAGTTGCCAGAGTAAAAGCAGTCTTAAGAAGGAAAGCACCGCATGATACCTGCAAAAAGATTAAAATAGGTGATATCCTCGTAATAGACCTCAATAAATATGAAGTCTTTGTTGAAAATAAAAAAGTGGACTTAACTCCAACGGAATTCAGGATTCTAAAAATACTGGCAGAAAGAAAAGGCTGGGTATTTACAAGGGACCAGATTCTGGATAAATTATGGGGAATTGATAAAGTTGTTCTGGATAGGACAGTAGATGTCCATATTAAGAATTTAAGAGAAAAATTAGGCAAAGCCAAGAAATTTATAAAAAGCGTAAGAGGAATAGGCTACAAAATAGAAGAATGAAAAAATCCATATTCTTTAAAATCTTTTATTGCTTCTGTTTAATCATTTTTTTGATTTCAATCCTTGTGTTCGTTTTTTCTTTTAAAACGATAAGGCATCATTACATAAACACCCTGTCTTTAGAACTTAAAAATTTAGCTTACGCACTTAAACCTCAAGTTTTACCTTTTATAGAGAGGAAAGATTACAATGGTTTAGATTCTCTTGTTAAAAATGTAGGTAAAAAAATAAAGACAAGGATCACAGTTATTGCACCTTCTGGTGAAGTTTGGGCAGATTCAGAGAAAGACCCTCGACAAATGGAGAACCACAGCAACAGACCTGAGGTCAAGCAAGCCAGAGAGAAAGGCTTCGGTAAATCTTTAAGATTCAGCACCACAGTGAAAGAAGAGATGCTATATGTCGCGATACCTGTTAAGTCAAAAGGAAACTTCGTGGGCATCTTAAGAGTAAGTTTATTTTTAAAGGACATAAATAAATTGCTCAATAACCTCAGGCTTAAAATTTTTGCGATTGTAATTTTTGTGACACTTCTATCTTTAATAGGAGCTTTCCTTTTTTCAAGAAATATTTCTCATCCTTTAAAAGAACTTGCCTTGGCATTTAAAAAATTGTCTGGTGGTGATTTTTCTACGAAGGTAATGTTTAGAAGGGAAGATGAGATAGGAGAATTAGCTCGCAGTTTCAACAGAATGTCAGAAGAATTAAAGCGTCTGTTTAATGATTTATCATTGAAGCAAGAGGAATTAAATAGCATCATCTCTTTTCTTGAAGAAGGGCTTTTAGTTCTGGATAAAGAAGGAAAAATCATTCTTTTTAATGAATCTTTCAAAAAAGTTGTCCAGACAAATCCCGAAGGAAAATTCTGGTGGGAAATTTTAAGAAATCCAAAGATAGCAGAATTGATAGAGAAGGTAAAGAGAGAAAAAAGAATATCTTCTGAAGAGATAGAATTGAATGGAAAAGTATTTTTAGCGAGTTTTGTCATTATACCTTCTAAGGAAGAGCTGATAATTGTTTTGCATGATATTACCGAATTTAAAAAACTTGAAAGGATAAAGAAAGATTTTGTGATAAATGTTTCTCATGAGTTAAGAACGCCTCTTACAGCTATAAAAGGGTATATTGAAACTTTAGAGGAAGAAATAGAAGGTAATGCTAAACATTATTTAGAGGTTATAAAACGGCATACAGAACGGCTTATAAATATTGTTAACGATTTGCTTCTCTTATCGGAACTTGAAGAAAAAGGATTAACCCAAATAAAGGAAAATGCAAATTTAAGGTGCATAGTAGAAAATGTATTTAAAATATTTGAACAAAAAGCAAAAGAAAAGGGGCTAAAATTGAATTTGATATGTGAAGGCGAACCTGTAATAAAGGGAGACCCTTTTAAATTGGAGCAACTGTTTATCAATTTAATAGATAATGCTATTAAATACACAGAGAAAGGAGAAGTGACTGTTTCCTTAAAGAGAGTGGATAAAAAAGTAATTGTGAGCGTAAGGGATACAGGGATTGGCATTCCTGATGAGCATCTTCCCCGAATATTTGAAAGATTTTATGTTGTTGATAAATCTCGCTCCAAGAAACTTGGTGGAACAGGACTTGGTCTTTCTATTGTAAAACATGTTGTGCTTTTACATAATGGAAAAATAGATGTAAAAAGCAAAGTAGGTGAAGGAACAGAATTCATAATTACATTCCCATCTTAACCAAAAATTAACATTTCCTTTATACTCACTTAACAATTATTGTGTATAAATTATGTGAGTGAGATGAACTGGTTGCTTTGCGATTTCCATATTCACACAAAATTTAGCGACGGCAAACTACCACTTAGAGAAGTTGTTGATCTATTCGGGAAACATGGTTTTGATGTTATTTCAATAACTGACCATATTTTAGATAAGTATACCCTTGAAGAGCGTATAAGGAAAGGAGAACAAATAAATGCGATAACAAAAGAAAATTTTAAGGATTATTTAAAAACATTATGGAAAGAAGCAAAAAGAGCATGGAAAGAATACAACATGCTGTTAATTCCGGGAGTAGAAATCACCAATAATCGTGATTTATATCACATTCTTGCCATAGATATAAAAGAATATGTTGAACCATCTTTACCTGTGGAAGAGATTATTAAAGAAGTAAAAGAGCAAAATGCCATTGTTATTGCTGCTCATCCGGACAGGAAAAAAGAAGATAAAGAACATCTATCATGGTATTTATGGGAGAATCAGGAAAAATTCAAAGAAATGTTTGATGCCTGGGAAGTTGCCAATCGCGATGATTTGTTTAATTCAATTGGAGTAAAGAAATACAATTATATTGCAAATTCTGATTTCCATGAACCTTGGCACCTTTATTCGTGGAAGACATTAATAAAAGCAGAAAAGAATATCGAAGCAATAAAAGATGCTATAAGAAAAAATGAAAATGTTGCAATTTACTTAATGAGGAAAACAAATGAAAAGCGATAGACTTACAAAATTGTGCATGGATTATTTACCTATGATAAAATCAATTGCTACTAAATACAAAGGAAATGGTGTGCCACTCGAGGATTTAATACAGGAAGGATTTCTGGGACTACTTGAAGCAGAAAAAAGATTTGAACCATCCAATGGCTCAAAATTTTCAACTTATGCATTTTACTGGATAAAGAAAAAAATTGTGGAAGCAGTCAGGAGAGAAAAAATACAAACCATGAGACTTTTAGAATTAAATGAAGAAATTTTAGAAGATAATAACAGGAATGAAGATTATAGAGGAATGAATTTAGATATATCTTCTATTGCTAAAAACTTATCTCAACTTGAGCAAAAAATATTTGAATTGCATTTTCAAGAGGGAAAAACTTTATCACAGATAGCTGAGGAGTTAGGTATTCGGAGAGAGAAAGTGAGACAAATTAGGCAACTGCTTATAAGGAAGATGAGGATTAATATGAAAAGCAAAAAGGAGGTGTGATGTGTAAATTTATAAAAGTGCTGATGCTTTTGGGGACGATTTATGCATATTGCTCGTACGCTGGGCTGATACCGGGGGAATCTCAGTTCAAAGCATATACATGGTTCAGATATACAGCCAGAGAGGCAGGCGAAACTACAGGACTGGATGAAAGTTATTTTGCACTGGAGAGATGCTACTTGCGATGGGAACATGCATTCACCGATAAAATCAAATGTAGAATAAATGTCGATATATTCTCAAGCGATAAAGACCCACATGGAGCTGGTATCAAACTTAAATACGGGTATCTCGATTTTAAGAGTATCATCCCTTATGGTAAGATTACAGCAGGATTACAGAAAACTTACTGGGGAACTATTTATGACTGGAAATATGTAACCATTGAAAAATCATTCGAAGATAAAGAGAAGTTAGTATCAAGTGCTGACTACGGCGTAACTTTCAATGCGGATATTCCGAAAGGAATGGGAGAGTGGCAACTCGGAATCTATAACGGAGAAGGTTATAAGAAATGCAAAAGTAATGTTGATAAGTATCCTGCATTTGTTGGTAATGTTAGATTTATACCCATACCCGGGTTAACTATCGGTGGGTCTCTCCTTTATGAGAAAAAAGAAGCATCAAAAAGATTTTTAATGGCTGGTGTTTGTAGAGTTGCACGCAGACCGATTGATTGCTGGGGTGAACTCGTTTTTACAAAAACGGGCAAACCCGAAATTACCGGATTAGGTGCTATGATAATGCCGGTTTTAAAACTCAACCCTAATCTTGAGTTAGTAGGCAGAGTTGATTACTGGGATGAAAATATTGATAAAGAAAAAGATGCGCACTACAGAATGATATGCGGTTTTAACTATTACATTGTTAGGCGTAAAAAAGGTAAACCAGGTGTGATGCTACAGGTAAATTACGAACGAAAGCAATATGAAAACCAGAATAAAGATGCTGAGAATGAATTTCTAATGCAATTAAGATGGGAATTTGCGACAAATCCTTTTTAAGGGAGGTGTAGCATGAAGGGATGGGTCAAAAATATAGTATGTGCAGGTGTAATATCTGCACAGGTGCTCATGTATGAGACAGCATTCGCTAAAAAAACTCTCACGCTGACTGGCTCAACGACAGTACTTCCAATCGCTCAATTATGCGCTGAAAAATTCATGGAACAGCATCCTGATGTGGATATAAGTGTAAGAGGAGGTGGCTCTGGTGTTGGTATTGCTGCTCTTATTGACGGAACATGCGATATTGCTATGGCATCAAGACCAATGAAAACAAAAGAACTTAAATCCGCAAGGAGTAAAGGTATAAATCCCGTAGCTACTGTAATTGCACGCGATGGTATAGCTATTATCGTGCATCCATCTAACCCGCTGTCAGAAATAACTATGGCACAATTAAGAGATATTTATACCGGTAAGATAAGCAACTGGAAAGATGTAGGCGGTAAATCCGGCAGAATTGTGGTGATATCGAGAGATGTAGCATCAGGCACATTTGAAGTTTTTAAAAAACTGGTTTTAAAAGGTGCAAAGACGAGAGCAGATGCGCTTATGCTAGCATCAAATAAGGCAGTTGCTACAACTGTGGAAAAGACACCTGGCGCTATAGGATATGTGGGACTCGGATATGTTTCATCAAAAGTTAAAGCACTCACAGTTGATGGAGTAAAGCCTACTAAAAAGACAGTAGCATCAGGGGAATACAAACTCTCAAGACCGCTTTATTTTTATACGGACGGAAAACCAAAGGGCTTAGCGAAGGAGTTTATTGATTTCGTTCTGAACCCAGAAGGACAAAAGATAGTTGAAGAAGCTGGATTTGTTCCTGTTAAGCCGACAGATGAATGATAAGAGTGATAAAATGTTGAAGAAGGAAAAATTCATCGAATATATGCTTCGCTTCTGTGCCTCTTTATCAATTATCTTTCTATTTGGAATTGCTATTTCTTTGTTCAAAGAAGGACTCCCAATTTTTAAAATAGTAAATCCTGTAAAATTCATTTTCGGTAAGTTCTGGTATCCTACCCATGAGCCACCTGAGTTCGGCATATTACCACTCATTCTGGCTTCACTTATTGTTACTTTTGGTGCAATGATGGTAGCCGTTCCACTTGGAATAGGCACGGCAATATATATATCTGAATTGAGTCATCCAAAAATTAGAGAAATTATAAAGCCGATGATAGAACTTCTTGCGGGCATACCTTCTGTAATATACGGTTTCTTTGGTATGGTAGTTTTTGCACCATTTGTACAAAAGCTTTTTAAAATACCTGTGGGATTGAACGCCTTTACTGCGTCTTGTCTTCTTGGAATTATGGCACTACCAACGATTACCAGCATAGCAGAAGATGCTATAGCATCTGTTCCAAAAGAAATAAAAGAGGCATCATATGCATTGGGAGCAACCAAATGGGAGACGCTAACGCGAGCAATCATACCCTCTGCGAAATCAGGAATTTTAGGAGCCATTATTCTGGGTCTTGGCAGGGCAATAGGTGAGACAATGACTGTGCTTATGGTTGCAGGAGGTGCAGCGGTCATCCCGCATTCATTCTTACAACCCGTTAGACCTATGACAGCGACTATTGCAGCAGAAATGGGAGAAGCACCCGTAGGAAGTCCCCATTATCACGCACTATTCGCTATCAGCATAATACTGTTTTTAATAACTCTGGGATTAAATATTTTGGCAAATTACATAAAAGAAAAAGGTTATGAGAAGATTTAAACAAAATATAGGTTTTTTGATGTGCAGGTTTGCATGCTTGATAGCGGTTCTTTCTCTTTTTATAATACTCTTTTTTATCTTTATTCGTGGATTTAAAGTTTTGAGTTTAAATTTTATTTTTGACTTCCCGAGAGAAGGCATGACAAAAGGAGGCATTTTCCCTGCTATTATTGGTACACTTTATCTTTCTGTAGGTGCGATACTTTTTGCCTTACCCTTAGGGGTTTTGAGTGCCGTTTATCTAACCGAATACGCGAAATCATCTAAACTAACAAGAATTATAAGAATAGGCATAAATACACTCGCCGGTACGCCTTCTGTTGTATTTGGGCTTTTTGGACTTGCGGTTTTTGTAAAATTGTTTAAATTTGGAGTATCAATCCTTGCAGGAGCACTGACATTAGGGATGCTTATATTACCCACGATAATAAGAGCAAGTGAAGAGGCTATTCTTACTGTGCCTCAAACATTCATGGAGGCATCTTATGCACTGGGTGCGACAAAATGGCAAACGATAACCCATGTTGTCCTTCCCAATGCTATGCCCGGTATATTAACAGGTGTTATACTCGGGATAGGGCGAGCAGCAGGTGAAACAGCACCTATTTTATTCACAGCCGCTACTTTTTATACAAGAAGATTACCAAGGTCAATATTCGATGAAGTAATGGCATTACCCTACCATATTTATGCATTGATGACAGAAGGAACGAAACCCGATTTGCAGGTGCCTATCGCTTACGGAACTGCTCTTGTGCTCCTTATACTCGTTGTGGGAATAAACTTAACAGCTATACTAATAAGAATAAAAAGAAGAAGAAAGAAATGGTAGACAAAATAATCGTTAAGAATTTAAATGTATGGTACGGGGATAAACATGTTTTGGTTAATAATAACATATCTATAAAGGAAAATAAGATAACTGCGATAATGGGACCATCTGGCTGTGGTAAATCTACTTTTCTAAGATGCATCAACCGAATGATAGATTTAATTGATGATGCAAGAGTAGAGGGACAAATTCTTATTGACGGCAAAGATATATATTCTGATGACATCGATGTGTATGAGCTTCGCAAACGAGTAGGCATGGTATTCCAGAAGCCCAATCCTTTACCCAAATCAATATTTGAGAATGTGGCATATGGACTAAAAATTCATGGAGTTAAAAATAAAAGAGAATTACAGGAAAGGGTTGAGAAGGCACTGATAGATGCTAATCTTTTCGATGAAGTTAAAGATAGATTACATACTTCTGCACTCGCACTTTCAGGTGGTCAGCAGCAACGACTTTGTATAGCAAGGGCACTGGCTGTTGAGCCCGAAATAATACTACTTGATGAACCTGCATCTGCTTTAGACCCAATAGCTACTGCGAAACTCGAAGAATTACTTGAAAACTTGAAAAATAAATATACAATAATTATCGTAACTCACAATATTCAACAAGCAGCAAGAGTATCTGACTATGTAGCATTTCTTATGCATGGAGAGTTTATAGAATATGGTCCAACTGAAGAAGTATTTACAAGACCCAGGGATAAGCGTACAGAAGATTATCTAATGGGTAAATTTGGATAAGGAGGTGATATGCTTGCAGAAAAAATCAATATATTAAAAAAGAAATTAATTGAGATGGCAGGACTGGCTGAAGATATGGTTAGAAAGTCAATCAAAGGACTTATTGAAAAAAGGAAAGAAATTTTAAAAGAAGTAATAGAAGAATATGAACCAAAGATGAATGAATTTGAGATAGAATTAGATGAATTATGCACAAATTTAATCGCCCTGTATCAGCCAGAGGCAAAAAATTTAAGAACTATTCTTATGATTTTAAAAATGAATAACGATTTAGAGAGGATCGGCGATTTAGCAGTAAATATATCACAAAGTGCCATGTTTTTGATAGAAAGACCGCCTGTCAAACCATTAATTGATATTCCAAGGATGGCTGAAGAAGCCACAAATATGTTAAAGAAAGCCATAGATTCTTTTATAAACGAAGATACAGAGAAGGCCAGGATAGTGTGCCAGAGTGATGAAATTGTTGATAATTTAGGTGAGCAGATTTTAAGAGAGCTAATTACTTATATGTGTTCGGACCCATCTACCATCGAGCGCTCACTGCATTTGTTGAGAATTTCTCATGCATTAGAGCGCATAGGAGATTTATCTACAAACATCTGTGAAGATGTGATATTTATGGTAGAAGGCAAAGTCATAAAACACCACAAAGGTGAATATTAGAGCGGCTTTAAAATTTTTAATGCGAGGCGTAGCCGAGCTTATTACATACGGGTTGTGAGTCAACACCCCGACTGAAAGGAGGGGTGTGCACGAGGGCGGTGGGGATAGGGAGGCGGGGCTAAAAATTGTTGACATACCTGTATATTGATTAAGTTTATAGAAATGTGAGGTGATGATGGGTAAACTATCATTTAAAGGAGGTGTCCATCCACCAGAATGTAAAATTACAAAAGACAGCAAACTGGAGAAAGCACCCCTGCCAAAGAAAGTTGTAATACCATTCTCACAGCATACAGGTGCACCTGCCAAACCACTCGTGAAAAAAGGCGATGTAGTTAAAACAGGTCAAAAAATAGGTGAACTGCAAGGATTTATCTCTGCTAACATTCACGCTACAATATCTGGCAAAGTGATAGATGTTGCCCCCTATCCCCATCCCGTACTTGGCCGGGAAGTTTTATCGTGCATAATCGAAAGCGATGAAAAAGATGAATGGATTTCCCTCACAGAGAGAGATACGGATAAACTTTCGCCAAAAGATATTGTTGAGGCAGTTAAAGAAGCAGGTATCGTTGGTCTCGGTGGTGCTGCATTTCCCACCCATGTGAAACTCTCTCCCCCACCTGAATATCCCGTTGAAATCGTAATCTTAAATGGATGTGAATGCGAGCCTTATCTTACCTGTGATTACAGATTGATGCTTGAGCGTCCAAGAGAAATCATCGAAGGTGGCAAACTCATAATGCGTGCTCTCAATGCAAAAAAAGGCTACATAGCAATTGAAGATAATAAACCAGAAGCAATAAAAGTGATGGAAAACGAATTGAAAGAAGACGATGGCTTTGAAATAAAAGTTTTGAAAACAAAATATCCCCAGGGTGCGGAAAAACAGCTCATTAAAGCGATAACTGGGCGTGAGGTGCCATCTGGTGGTCTTCCCTTTCACATCGGCTGTTATGTGCAAAATGTAGGCACATGCATTGCGATTTATGAAGCATGCAAATATGGAAAGCCACTTGTCGAGCGTGCTATCACAGTAACAGGTGATGTTATAAATCCCAAAAATTTAATTTGTAGAATTGGCACTTTGTTTAAAGACTTGATTGATTTTTGTGAAGGATACATAGACACACCGGGCAAAGTGATAATGGGCGGTCCCATGATGGGTATAGCTCAGGCATCGGATGAAGTACCCGTAGTGAAAGGCACATCTGGTATTCTTGTTCAAAGTATTCAAAATGTATATCTACCACATGAAACCAATTGTATAAGATGTGGATGTTGTCTTGAAGTTTGTCCGATGCATCTTACTCCTGTTTATATTGCTGACTTTGTTGAGAAAGGCAAATTTGATGAAGCAGAAGAATGGGGCTTGCTTGACTGCATTGAATGTGGATGCTGTGCTTTCCAGTGTCCTGCCCATCGTCCTCTTGTACACCTTTTCAAATACGGTAAATCGGTGATAATGAAGAGGAAAAAGGAGAAAAAATAAAAGGCGTTTATGCTCTTTTAATCTGGCTTCCTGTCTCTCAGAGGATAAAAATAGGGAAACTTGGTGAAATCTTTTTTGAAAAAGGTTTTTATGTATATGTGGGGTCGGCATTACAGGGTTTATTTCCTCGTATTAAAAGGCATTTTTCACGGGATAAGAAATTGCACTGGCATATCGATTACCTTTTGAGAAAAGCAGTTCCTATCTGTGCTTTTTGTATTGAGACAAATGAAAAATCTTTCGAATGTAAAATTGCCCAAAATCTGGCAAAATATTTTGATTGTGTTGAAAACTTTGGCTCATCTGATTGTAGATGTAAATCCCATTTGTTTAAAATTTATTGACATAATGACATTTCGAATATACTATCAGGTGGTAGTAACTACCAGGGGGTAGTATGTATTTTGACCCGAGACCCAAGGTAAATAGAAAAGATTTTTTTGACAGGGAAGATGAATTGAAAAAATTTAGGGAATTTGCTTTATCCTCTCCTCTTTTCATCATAAAAGGTTTGAGGCGAACTGGTAAAACTTCGCTTTTACTTACTGCCTTAAACTCTTATAAATTAAAAGGAATTGTATTTGATTGCGGGAGGCTACCATCTGAAGGCTTAATCGACAAAAGGAGTTTTTTACTTGAACTTTGTAATTCAATAGACACCTTCATAAAGAGAAATGCAGGCTGGCGAAAAATTTTTATTGATATTTTGCAAAAAGTGAAAGGAATTTCTTTTTATGGAATTTCTGTAGAATTTGATGATAAAAAACTCGACTTCATCGATATTTTCGAAAAATTAAATGACATTGCGAATAAAAAGGCTACACGCCTTTTATTGATTTTTGACGAAGCGCAGGAACTACGGCGTTTTGTTAAGTATCGCATGGATAAAATTTTTGCATACATCTATGATAATCTTAAAAATTTATGCGTTGTGCTGACAGGTTCTGAAGTTGGTTTGCTTTATCAATTTTTACAAGTGCATAATCCAGAGGCTCCTCTATATGGCAGAGTGATTGATGAAATTAATCTTTTGCCCCTTTCTCATTCCCTTGCCAAAAAATTTTTAATTAAAGGATACAGACAGTTTGGAATCAGTCCATCCGAAGAGTTCATCGAATATGCGGTAAGTAAGTTGAACGGAATAGTTGGCTGGCTTGCATATCTTGGCTGGAGCACAAGAAACAAAAAGATTTTGAAAAAAGAAGATGTCGATAAAGTGCTGGAAGAAGCAGGAAATCTCTCTTTATCTGAGTTTAAAAGATTTTTAAAACTGCATTTCCAGGCTGAAAAAAGATATAAACTAATAATGCACGCAATTAGCAGAGAATTTGATACATGGGGAAAGATAAAAAATTATCTCAAATTAAATGGAGAAAAAATAACAGATAAGAATTTGTCTAATTTGTTGAAAAATCTGCAAAACGCTGGCTTTATTGAAAAGAAAGAGAAAAGATATTCGATAACAGACCCAGTGCTCTTTTTTGCGATTAAGAAATTGGGTTAATACTCTTTTGGTTTAAAATCAGGGGGGACATCGAGTATCATTACATCATCTGATACTCTGAAAAGATATAGCCCATTTTTCAAAATGTATCTCTCAACGCCTTTTTCATAATTTATCGCTGATACAAAACCTATTATTCTGTATTCTTTATAACGCTCTATTTTTCTCAATTTTTGTAATCTTTCTATGTGTTCTCTCACATCATTGGATGTGCATGTTGTCTTCGCCTCTCCCACTATCAGATATTTCCTGCCGTTTAACATCGCCTCTATCCAGTTATCAACCTCTGTAACTTTTCTGTTGTCATCGAAAACCTCCTGTCTGATGCTTGCCTCAAGTATTTTATAGCCCATTTTCCTGAATGTATCAAGTGCCGAGGGGAAAACTATCCCCTCAACAAATCTGCCATAACCATTGGACACAGAATGCACGGCTTTTATTAAATCTTTCAACTGTGCGTCGGTTTTCCTCTGGGATTCTCTCAATTTATTAACCTCTTCATCCGTTTTTCTTATCTGCTCATCGGTTTTCTCCTGCCTCCTCCGCAGTTCCTCTATTCTTTCCCGGAGAGCTTCTGTCTCCTTTTCTGCCTGCTCTTGTCTTTCTATCAATCTTCTCAATGCCTCCCAAAATTTTTCCTCTGCGTTCATCAGCTTATTATTATGTAAAGTATTAATTTGTCAAGAAAATAAAATTTTTGAAATAAATTTTTCACCCTTTGCGTTATCTTATGTGATACTGATAATGTTGATAACGGATACCTTAAATTTATCACAATGTATAAAAATTGCTCTCAAAAATGCTGAAGATATAAAAATTGCAAAAAATTATGTTAGAGAAGCTAAACTTAATCTCTGGAACAAAAGATTTTACTTTGCTCCTCAAATTGAACTATCAGGCGGATATAATATCGCCGAAAATACATCACATAATCTTTCTTTAAATCTATCTGTAAACCCTTTTAATAGTGGCAAAAATATAATTGAAATAGTTGCACAGAAAAATCTTTTAAATATGCAGTATCAAAATTATCTCAAAACAAAACAAAATTTGATATTAAATGTAATCGAAAAATATTTTAATCTTTTAAAAGCACAGGAAATTTTAAATCTTTACAGAGAAAATCTTGAGAGAAAAAGATTTGAATATGAGATGATAAAATCCTTTATTGAGGCGGGTTTGCGACCTGCCATTGATTCACTCAAAGCACTATCCGAATATTTATCCGCAAAAATAAAAGTAAAAGAAGCACAAAACAATGTAAAAATCGCAGAAATGGAACTGAAATTAAAAATGGATTTACCTTTTTCGGAAAAAATCACAATAAAAAAGATAAAATTCGAAAAGGAAAAGTTAACACCCATTGACACATGCATAATGCTCGCAATGAAACAAAATCCCGAAATAAGATATACAAGAGCAAATATAAAAGTAAAATCTGCTAATTTTTATCAGAAAATCATTGATTTATTGCCAAACCTCACAATCACAGGAAATTACGATTATGATGTTGAGAACAAAGAAAATGACTGGAAAATATTTTTGGGCTTAACCTTTACAATTTTCGATGCGGGAAAATTATGGCGTCAAAAAGATATTTATAACCTTTATCTTAAAAATGCAAAACTGGAATATGAGAAAACAAAGAAAGAAATAATTCTGGAGATACAGAAGATTTATACAAATTTAATAACTGCATCCGAAAATGTTGAAATTATGGAAAAGAAAGTTTTATCAGCAAAAACAAATTACGATAGGACACTCGAAATGTATAAAGAAGGGCTTTCATCTTTTCTTGATTTGAAAGACGCAGGGATATTTTTACTTGAAAGCCAGATTGATTACACAGAAGCAATCTTTGATTATCTTACAAAGAAATATAAACTTTATGCATTAATAGGGAGGTTACATGAGTAAAATTTTTCTACTTTTGTTTCTCGTCACTCCAAAAATTAAGTGGAAGCCCGATAAAGCCGTTGTACATCGCGGTGATATCGTGATAAAAGTAACGGAAAGCGGTAAAGTAGAGCCATTCAGCCAGGTTCGCATAAAATCCGATTTATCAGGAGAGATTAAAAAATTATATGTTGAAGAAGGGGATGCAGTTAAAGAGGGTGACACTCTTTGCATTCTTTTACTTGAAAGTTCTCTTCGCCGTCAGGTCGCAGAAGCATGGGCAAATTTAAATCGTGCAAAAATAGAATTGAATATCGCAAAAAGAGATTTCGAAAGGAAAAAGAGATTATTTGAAAAAGGTTTTATATCCCAAAAAGAATTTGAGGAAACCCAAAAATATTATGAAAATTGTAAAATAAATTATGAATTTGCGAAGAAAAATCTTGAAATTTTGTTATGCACCAAAATAGATACAAATCTAAATTCGAAGAATCTGGATTATGTGGTGATAAGAGCGCCTGTTTCAGGTGTGGTGATAGACCTCAATGTTGAAGAAGGCGAGATTATAACATCGAGCACAAGGGCATTTGGCGAAGGAACGATTCTCATGAAAATTGCAAATCTATCAAAAATGATAGTGAAGGTAAATGTGAATGAGATTGATATTACAAAGGTAAAAGAAGGCGAAGATGTAAAAATTTATTTTGATGCTATAAAAGGGAAAGTTTATCACGGAAAAGTTAAGAAAGTATCTGTTAGTGGCAGGGCAGAACAAAACATCGTCGTTTTTCCAGTAGAGATAGAAATCCTTGATGCTGATTCTTTGATAAAACCAGGTATGACAGCAGATGTTGATATAATTTGTGGAGAGGCAAGAAATGTACTTTTAATTCCAAAATCTGCCATCATAAAGAGAGATGGAAAGAAATTTGTTTTGAAAATTGTAAATGGCAAACCATATCCTCAACCGGTTATTACAGGACTGGAAGATGATTTAAATGTTGAGATAAAAGAGGGACTCGCAGAAGGCGATACCATTGTTTTAAATCCACCCAAATTTAAACTCAGGGAATTTAGAGGACTTTTCAGACCATGGCGATAGATTTGACTTTAGATTATTTGATAAAACTTGAAAAGATAACAAAAATTTATAAGGTCGGTAAGATTGAAGTTGTTGCATTAAAAGATGTATCTTTTGAGATAGAACCCTGTGAATTTGTTACGATTATGGGACCTTCTGGTTCTGGCAAATCAACATTAATGCATATCCTTGGTTGCCTTATGAGACCCACTTATGGAGAATATTATTTGCTTGGAAAAAGAATAAATGATTTACAGGATGATGAACTCGCTCTCATACGCAATCAGTGGCTCGGATTCGTATTCCAGCTCTTTAACCTGCTACCCATAATGAATGTGGAGCATAATGTAGAATTACCGATGCTCTACGCAGGCATAAGTAGAGAACAACGCAGAAAAAGGGCAATCGAGCTCTTATCACAGGTAGGTCTAAAAGAAAGAATAAAACACTATCCAAATGAATTATCAGGAGGGGAACAACAAAGAGTAGCAATTGCAAGAGCACTCGCAAACGACCCTGTCATCGTACTCGCAGATGAACCTACAGGAAATCTCGACTCAAAAACAGGAAAAGAAATAATGCAAATGTTTAAAAATCTAAACGAACAGGGTAAAACAATAATACTTGTAACGCACGATAAAGAAGTTGCGGAATTCGGTAAAAGATTGATAGAAATTAAAGACGGAAAAATAGTAAGCGATAAAAAGAAATCGCCAAAAATTTATGTATCCGATAGAAAATTTGAGCTGAAAAAGAAAAGAAGTTTTATCGCAAGTTTTTTAACAGGATTTTTATCTGGGATAAGGGCTATTTTGCATAATAGATTGAGGTCTTTACTTACTGTCCTTGGCATTGTTATTGGAGTATCTGCTGTCATCGGTATGCTCAGTGTTGGTGAAGGTGCTCGTCGCAAAATAACAGGTGAAATAGAAAAACTCGGTGCAAATGTACTTGTAGTTTACAGAAGAAGAGCACCAAGCAAAGAAAAAGCAGAAGAATGGAGAGGAAGGTCAGAAGGTCTAACCTATGAAGATGCGATTAAAATCTCAAAATATAAATATGTAGAAGCAGTGGCTCCTGAAATAAGAAAAGGAGTAATTGTAAGATACAGAGATAGGGAATACGAAGCACAATTAATAGGAACAACACCTGAATATCAGAAGATAAGAAATCACAAGCCAGAATTTGGAAGATTTATAACAGATGAAGATTTAAAATACTGGAGAAAAATTTGTGTGATAGGTAAAAATATAAAGGATGAATTATTTAAAAATGAAAATCCCCTCTTAAAAGAAATAAAAATAGATGGAAAAAGATTTGTGATAGTTGGTGTTATGGAAGAAAAAGGGGCATTTGGACCCTTAAAGTTTGATGACAGGGTATTTGTTCCTCTTATAACCATTCAAAAGCGTTTTACAGGAAGCGACAATGTTGACTTAATACTTGTGAAAACAGAAGCAGGCAAAACGGATAGTGTAAGAGATGGTCTATATGATTTGCTTCTGAAATTACATAACAATGTTGAAGATTTTGGTATAGCCAGTCAGGAGGAATTTCGGGAGACAATGGAACAAACATTAAATACATTTAAAATTCTGCTGGCAAGTATAGCAGCTATATCTCTTCTCGTGGGTGGCATCGGCATAATGAACATAATGCTTGTAGCTGTTACAGAGAGAACAAGGGAAATAGGTTTGAGAAAAGCAGTAGGAGCCCGTCGCAAAGACATTTTAATTCAATTTTTGATAGAATCTGTGATTTTATCATTGACAGGTGGTATCATTGGCATTTTACTTGGTATAATTTTTGCAAATACTGTTGGCAATATCATGGTTGGGGCAACGACATTCGGACCAAGGCGATTATTTGGCACAGGCGGACAATCAATTATAACCTTTTCTTCAATCTTATTATCTTTTCTATTTGCGTTATTTGTGGGTATATTCTTTGGACTTTATCCAGCGTGGAAAGCAGCAAAAAGAGACCCGGTAGAAGCTTTAAGATATGAATAATTTTTATCTACCCGATATTTTTGAATATTCTCTTATTTTATTCTCAGTTCCTTTATCTTCCATACCGCATCATACTTACTTATCGCATGCCAAATTATAAAGCCAGAAGCACCTGCATCAAAAACCGCCTGAATTTGATTCTCAATATATTCGGGTGAAAAATCATACGCTTTATAATCAAAGCCCTGAATATACGCTATTATCTCCGGACTATTCAGTAAAGAATCGCACAATTTAATGCTTTGATAAACTATCTCATAATCTCTTTCCCATGGATATTTCTTTTTCAAAAAGTTTTTACCAAAATGCGAAGGATAAAGCATAGGACAAACAAAATCGACATTTTCAACCTGAGAAAGGGATTGACCCTCAGCCTGCAATTCGCCCCACCATACGGTATATCCAAAGATACAAACACCCAGTTTCGCACCATAAATCTCACAAATAGAATCTGCCTTTGATATGAAGTTTGAAATCGCTTCTTTGCGAGAGATTTTGCCTTTGCCACGATATTTATAAAAAGGAAGAGTATCTTCAAAAGAAGGAAATCGCACATAGTCAAGATGTATATATCTTATTCCTTTCTGACACAATTCTTCAATAACTTTTAGATTATACCATACAACTGTATCTTCTGTTGGGTCGGTCCAGTATCTTCCAGCAGCATCCTGCCATATTTCGCCATTATACTTTTTAAGAGCAAATTTGCCATTTTGATAGCAAGAAAGGGGTTCATCAACAAAACAAACAACTCTCGCAATCGGCAGAATATGATGCTCTTCACAAAGATTTATCAAATCTTCGATTTTTATCCTTTTACGCAATGCTCCTATTTTTCGTGCAAATTCAATTTCAGAATCATAAATTATGTGTCCAAAATCGTCTTTCAAATCAATAACAGCACAGTTAAGTATCGTGCTATCCATTTTTGCAAGATATTTCTGTAATCTTCTTATGTATCCAGAATAAATGTGTATTCCCAGAAAGCGAAAAGGAGGAGGCTCTCTTTTTATCTTCTCACGATAATGCAAAGTATCAACTGCATAAAAATAAAGAGTTTCAATAGGAGGAGGCTCTGACTTCACTTTTCTACCAAAAAACAGAAAAGAAATAATTATCAATATCATCTATTAATTTAATGAAATATCTACAATGTCAAACTTATTTTTACAATTATTAGCCCCGCCTCCCAGTCCCCACCTTCCCATGTGCACACCCCCTCCTTTCAGTCGGGGTGTGACAAAAGACCCTTATGTAAAGCACTCGCTCCGCTCGTAATAAAAATAGAAGCCGTCATTAACATACCCGGAACACCCATGGCCGATATTTTATCTATAACATAAAACCCAATCCAATACCCAATCCAATGTTAAAGTATATACGACCCCCCTCAAAATATAAACCTCCCAGTATATTCTGATAGGTAATCCAGGATGCAAGATTCATTATATTAATCTTAATCCGCCAGTAATTTTTATGAAATTCGGCTCCAACAAGAAAATTACTTAAATCTTTCGGAAAATTAAGATAAAAATCAAAAGAAGGCTCTGGAGAGAAATTTAAAATCAAATTATACCATTCAGAAGGGAGAAAAATGAATTGAAAGTGTGGACTATTTTGCGTAAATACAACACCACAAAGCCACCTGTTAGCATCAAAAATAAAACCATATCTCATTAATTTGCCTCTATAATCTGCACCAACAGAAAGCCTTCCAATATTTAAAGAAGCATTATATACCATTGCACTTAACCTGAATTCAAAAAGGTCAAAATCAGAAATCTCAAGTCCAAATGAAAAACGCCTAAAAGGAATTATAAATTTATTACGAGTATTTCCTGCTATAAAAGTTCTATAGGGTTTTTCATCCACGCAACTGAAAAAACGAGCATTAAAATCTTTATAAATTATAATCTTTTTGACTAAAGAAGAATAAGACGGATTCCGGTGAATTGGCAACAAAACTAATTTTGGCAAAAATCTATCACGAAAATAAATTTCTCCCTTATTAGAAACATTCTTCAAATTCAATAAGTAATCAGCAACATCAATTGTATTTAAATTACTGTTAAGCACATAGAACCTGACCCTCGAAATTTCATATTTCTTTTTCAAAAACATAAAATCTGCTGCTTTTTCTTCACCTGGGTTCATTTTCTCTATTATCCTGTAACTTGGCGAAAATTTCACACCATCTGCAAAATGCGAAGGAAAAACAACTATCCTTTCAACTTTCTCATGAGATAGGTTTTTTATCTTTACTTTTAATTTAGCACCACAAACCTCGCTCTCACCCAGCATTATTTTAATATACTTTTTAGTATCAACAATTCCACCGATGGATAATCCTATACCAAAATAAGGAGAAATGTGATTATATTTAACTAAAATACCAGTCCTTAAGCATAAATTGAAATATGATAAAAAGTTCAATAAGCCTTCGATAAACACATTTGCATAAATTTTATGAGTGTTACTGATAGGAGGCAGTAAATTAACTTCAGAAGATAAAAACAACCTGTGATAATCGAGATTTAACGCAAAAATAGGCTTTTTAATAATTATAGGAAAAAATGAATGATATTCCTCACCGGCGGGATCTTCAATAAAAAAATTACGCAAAGATATACCTAATCCAATGTTATGAAAGTATTTCACAAATTTTAAAACAATATCTTCACCCATATGTCCATCCGGGTTAAAATACACATTTAATTGACGCACAACGCATTCGAAACTAGGAGTAAAATGAGAATATCTACTCACAGGCGGAATTTGATAATCTCTCCTACAAATGTTTAAATAGTTCAAATAATGTAAAAAGGCAGAAACAAAAAATAATCCCACAAAATAATCGCCCAGCCCTAAACTGGAACGAGAGTCATGTTTTATATACTCTTTCATACTTAAACCAGCTCCCAGCAAACTGGCAAATTCCACAGCTTGATATTTCATGCATTCCCTATTTAAAAAGGGAGAAAATTCTATACTGCGACATCTAACTCTTGATGGAAGATTCAACTCCTTTAAATATTCATAATCCAGCCACATATCACTAATAATATCTGTAATTAATCTCACTGGCGCAACCCCATCCTTCAACCAGTAAATTCTTTCCGAACTATAACTCACAATACATTTATCATTTTTCTTCAAATAAATTTCAAGTCTTGCATTCGCCTTCAAAAATGGAATTGAATTGATAAAAACTTTACCATCAATCACAAAATCACCCTCCTTCATCGCACCATATTTTACACTTTTAAAAATGCCCGACAAATACAACATATTCGCAAAATAACGAGAAAAATTCTCTCCCAGATGCTTATAGCCAAAAAACTTGAAAAATGATTTATCGATAACTTCAAATTTCTTTACAACTACTGTATAAGGTAAAGGCTCTTTTTTAATCCCGAAAGCCGAATTTAAAACAATTATCAAAAATACAGCACACAATTTCGATCTATCTCTTACTCAAAAAATAAGTAACCACAAAGCTCAAAATAAACGCCGGAATAAGCTCGTAAATTGCGGATTTAAGCACAGGTACATTGTGCCACACAACTGTAACCGCTGTTCCCGTAAGCATACCACACACAGCACCACATTTGCTTAACCTGCCATAAAGACCCAAAATTATAGGTGGAGCAAAAGAAGCAGCAAGACCAGACCAGGCATAAAGAACAAATGAGAAAATCTTCTCCTTAACTGTAAGAGCAAGGATAAAAGCAATCGCTCCCATTATAACGGTCGCAATGCGGGAAATCAAAACTAATTTCGCCTGAGAAACTTCTTTCTTCAACAATTTATGATAGATATCTTCGGAAACTGCAGAAGTAGCAACAAGCAGCTGGGTATCTGCAGTTGACATCATAGCAGCTATTGCACCGGAGATTAGTATCCCTGCAAACCATGCAGGAAAAACTTTTACTGCAAGCAAAGGCATTATTTTTTCTCTGTCTGGGATCGATGGGAAAAAGCCAGCACCACTAAGCCCGATAAATACAGCACCCCAGTAAGCAGTAAGCACCCACAACATAGCGATAAGCATACCATGACGGGCAAGTTGTGAATTCCTCAAAGCCATGTAACGGGTTAGAAGATGGGGCTGACCGAGATAGCCAAGACCAACACCAAGACCACTTAAAGCAAGACCAAAAATCAAAGCACTACCAGTTTTGCCACCGGTAATGGTAAGAAAATCAGCACCTTTATAAGAAATTTTTGAGATAAAAGCAGAAAAGCCACCAAGTTTTATAATCGCAATAAGTGGAAGGAAAATAGAAACAAAAGCCATAAGAAGACCCTGCAAAACATCCGTCCAGGCAACTGCAAGAAAGCCTCCCATCAAAGTATAAAAGATGACGATTAAAGCACCGATTATCATACCATAAAGATGGGGAATGCCAAAAGATACATTCAAAATTTTACCAGCACCTATGAATTGTGCAGAAACATATAAAGTGTAAAAGAAAAGGATTATCACAGTTGATACAATTCTCACCCATCCTGTATTATCTCCGGATGCAGATTCAAGAAAATCGGGTATTGTAAGCGCATTATATTCTCCTGTCTTTTCCCTTAATTTCTGTGCGATGAAATTCCACGATAAAAAGATGCCGATAGCACAGCCGATAACTGTCCAGAAAGCAGAAAAGCCCGAAGCATAAGCAAGACCAGGAAGCCCAAGCAAAAACCATGCACTCTCACCGGAAGCCCTTTCAGATATTGCACAAACAAGAGCACCAGCACGCCAGCCACCAAGCAAAAAGTCATTGAGAGTGCGCATAAAACGAGAAGCAAGAAGACCAATTATTACAAGTAAAACTAAATATACTATGAAACCAATAAGAACAGCATTCATTTTCTTCTAAAATAAAGAAACAGAGTTAAAGAAAGCAAAATAAACCAGCTACCAAAAACCCATAGCCAGGTGCCTATCCCAACCATCAATTTATTTTAATTAAATTATTTTTATGTCAATAATTTTTAGCCCCGCCTCCCTGTCCCCACCACCCTCGTGCACACCCCTCGCAAGGCACAGCCTTGACAACGCCATAGCTCTATAAACGCCCTTCCCGTATTAAGCCAAATAACCCGACCATTCACTTTAAAACTACAAAGTGCCTTACTCGGGGTGTTGGCTCACAACCCATATGTAATGTGCTCGCTTACGCTCGCATTAAAATTTTAAACTAACTAAAACTCAATAAACTCCCGGCGTCTAAGACCAGATAAATCAAGTTCTCCCTTCTTCAAATCAATCTTTATTTCCCATTTCTCCATGGTCATCGCACCGATAATTACATGAATTTCTTTACCATCAACAACTACGGGCTCCTTTACAGGAATAGCATAGGTATCAAAAGGCAAGCCATCTATTTTGCCACGAATAATGCATGCTTTATCAACCTCAAATACATTTCCACCGAGTGCAACACGAAATTGCATTCACTTTTTTGCCTTCAACCTCTATTTCCTTTACAACCCTCACATTTTAATTTATCCACATAACCAAAATGTCAATAAAAGATTTTCGCTTGACTTTCCGAATTTTGAAATAAAATTTAAGATGAAAATATACTTGGATACATCCGTAATATCTGCCCTTTTTGACGAGAGAAACCCCGAAAGAAAATCATTAACAGAAGAGTTTTTTTCTAAAATAGAAATTTACACCGTATATATTTCTGAACTTACGATTGCTGAAATAGAAAAAACACCTGAACCTGTATTGAGGAGCAAAATGAAAGAAATAATCGAAAATTTCATAATTCTTGAGATTGACGAATCAGTAGAAGAACTCGCTAAAGAATATATTAAGTATGGTGCAATACCCGAAGCCTATTTTGAAGATGCTTATCATATCGCTGTAGCCGTTCTCAATGAAATGGATTATCTTTTGAGCTGGAATTTCCGGCACATTGTAAGAAGGAAAACAAAAGACATTGTCCGAATGGTAAACAGTTTGAAAAATTTAAAACAAATTGAAATAATTGCACCAGCAGAATTATTATAGGAGGAAAATATGGATGAAAAAATCAAAAAGAAAATACAAAAAGATGTTGAAAAGGAATTTCCAGGGGATTTCGCACTGCAACAAATACATATAGCACGAAAATTGCTCTCCGAAGAAGCAAAAGAAAAAGGAATAAAATTCTGGAAGTTCATCAAAATGCAGGCAAAGAAATCCAAAATAAAAGGAAAACACACTCTATAGTAGGATGCCGATTTCTCTTGACAAACTCATATTGTGTTTAAAATAAAAAGAATGGGTATGCTCTTCTTTATAACTGCACTTGCTTATGAGATGGAAATAAAACCTTTATCCATCCCCACAATCCAGGATAAACTCAAAATAAGAAAATTGATTTATTACAGACCAACGATATACAGAAGATACAAAATTATATGCACAAAGAGAAGAAAACACACCACACCAAATCCATATAAACCTCAAATCCTCTGGGAAGATACCCTAATTCCAGGAACAACCTATGGAACTCTAGATCCTAAACTCTACATAGAAAATGACACCGTTTTTACTGGCGGTGGTGATGGTCGAGAAGGTATTCTTGCTACTAAAATTTATTTACTTGACGGCAAGGTATGTTCAAGAAAAGTGATTTACTGGGGGTCTAATTGGGGCAGTTCTTATGGCTTCTGTAGAACTCCAAGCAAAAATCACTTCCTGCTTGGAGACACCTTCTATGATACCCCTATAATTTTAACTAAGCTATCTCCCAATCTTGACTCGCTATGGACTAAAACTTATGCTGACTCAGCTAGGGGTAAAGCTATAGCAGCTGATAATCTAGGCAGGATAATTGTTGCTGGCAATGCTCTAATAGACGGCTTTAAAATGTGGGTAGTTTATTGTTTAGATGAAGATGGTAACATCATTTGGGGTGACACAGTAACTTATGGAGAATGTGGTACAGATTCCCTATGGCCTAATGATTTTGTCTGGAGTGTAGCATGTGATAAGAGTAATAACATCTACGTTACAGGAACTGTTGATGACTTTGAAGGGAATCCTTATCCAAGAATAATTAAGTGGAATCCTGAAGGCCAAGTAGAATGGTATTGGGTCTGGTCATATATTGGAACAGCTGATGGTAATCTCAATATATGGAATGGAAAGGGTTATATAGGAAGAGCACCACCACTTCCGAGCTTCTTCGAAGTAAATCTCCAGACAGGAGAAGTTAAAGGATTATTTGTTCAGACAGCAAGCGGCAAGTGGCCTGGACTTCAAGCAATACGCAGAGTAGGCTCGCCTCAAAGCAGGTCATCCAACTTTCTCTATGTATGCGGTGTCTGCGGTGATTCAGGTTACATAGCAAAAACAGACACTCTCGGCAATCTAATCTGGGAATGCTTTATCTATCCTGACTGGATAAGTAACCTAGCTTATGTTTACTTTTATACCTTCAACATTTCTCCTGATCAAAAAAGAATAGTTGCTGCCGGCTTCATAGAGCAAACTACAGGACCTGATGTAAGATACGTAGTCTGCATAAACAACCCTTCAGACACTTTACCACCAAACCTAACCATCTTTAAGCCTCAACCCAATCAAAGCTACGATACGCTTAGCTACTTGGTTTACTGGATAAGCGATTCTACTGGATATGAAAATCAGGGCTGGCAGGGAAAACCCAGAAAACTCGAAATAAAATTGATAAAGAAAGAAGCAGATACATTGATTGACACCACAATAAGTGAGCCATCGAACTTTGCTAAAGATTCACTACCACTCGGTCTAACCGCACCAAAAGATACGGGCAACTACAATTTGATAATCAAAGCAACAGACTGGTTCTACAACACAACAAGAAAGGAATTATCATTCTCAATAAAAGTATCGGCAATTTATGAAACGAGAAAAGAAATCACAAAACTACATTTCAAATCACCTGCAAG
>CBEVQO010000004.1:0-233832 GCA_965552055.1 uncultured bacterium | reverse complement strand
CACCTCTGTCATCTGTCCATGGTGGATAAATTATATTACCCTCCTCGTCAAGATGCGGAGGCTTCCAGAAAGTTAACCCACCCGCTATTAAACACTGTGATACATAATTGGCACAGTCACCACCTGAACCTAATTGAGGGCGTGGACGAGAATAACTATGATAGGGCCATTCATTAGCATACGGCCAATTTACATGTGGAGTGCATAATGGACCTCCGTTATTTCGTAATGTATCACCCGGATAATAATCCCAATCTCTTACCCATCTATCAGCATAGCGGGCCGCTTGACTTCTTTCATATCCGTAGATATTGGTAATTATGCAGAAGCCCACAAACAAAACTTTCATCTTCATTTTTCACCTCCTTCAAATTCTTTTTGCTTTTTCACAAATTTTCTCCATGTAGGTAAAAAATTTAACACCTCCTCAGCATGTTGTCGCACATAAGGATTTGGATCATTGAGACACTTTTTTATTAGTTCAATTGCCTCAGGCGTATCTATCATCATCAAATGTATAAGTGCTATCTCGCGCAAGACAAAATTATCACTCTTTAACCTTTCTAAAATCTCATGCCAAGGGTATATGACTCCAGCGATGTGTGTCATAACAACTTCACACCAAGGGTCTTTTACTTTTCCTATAGGAGAAGGAGGTAATTTTCTTCTTATTTCCTCTAAAAAAGCTACTGATTCCTCTGTACCCAAGGCCATTAAAGCATCCGGGTTAGGGTGTTCCTTAAGAACATCCCAAGCCGCAGTGTCTCTCCAGAATGCTAATGTCACAGCAGCTGAAACTTTTAATTCCTCATCTTTATCTTCGAGGAATTTTCTCAAAATCGGCTTGAACTCCTTTACCACTAAAGAATCATTAAATCCTATAAGCGCTCTCATTGCAGAAAGTTTTAATTTTTTATCCCCATTGATTAGGGCTTGCTTAATTATAAATAATCCTCTTTTATCCGAAGCTTTACCTATTAGTTCTACTATCGCCCGCTTTTCTTCATTTTTACTTTTATACATCGGTGTACCATCTCCATATAAAGGTGAGCTATATGTAGCAGAACTTTCAAGTTCTTTCCATCGGCTGATCGCTCTTGGAATGCGCTTCCGCTCATCCAAAGCTTCTTCAAAAAATGACAACCACAATCCCAACCAGTTCGTTTTCCTTTTACTCCTATCAAATGCTGGCGAGAGCGGTTCTGCTTTCTCCACTTCCCATTGCATAACTTTTCTCTTACCTTTTTCTTCACTATATAATGGAATAGAATAAGACATTAGTATAACTATAAAAATCATCCAAAAATTAATCCTTACCATACCCCCTCCTTTTTAATCTTACCTTATTGAGACATACCTTCATTTCATTTATTATAATCGAAAAAAAAAAAGTTGTCAAGCTGAAATTCTTATTTCCATATTTTGAATTGTCTTTCCATTTTAATTCAATCTCATTTGAAACCACTTTTGCAGATATTGTATCTCCAATGGTATCAATCCGCCACTTAAAAACGACAAAACTATACCCTCCTTAATTTAATTATAATCCTTTCTCGTAAAGAAAAATTGATTTTGCAGTTATATATCGGTGGAAAATTAAATTTTCGGTTGACAAATGGATATTTTCTTTAAATTATAATGCTATGAAAATTGGATTGATGTCTGCCTGGAATACAAATTCTGGAGCCTCGATTCATGCAGAGTTTATCGGCAGAGAATGGGTTAAAATGGGGCATAATCTTACTGTCTTCACATTCTACAGATATAGTTTTCACGGTACTGCGATCGTGGGCGAAGACGAAGATTATGTTATAAGATGTTTTACAACTTCAAATTATAAAGAGCCTGACCTCGATGCTCGACCTTTTCTCACCACAGATTATGAAATTTTTGTAACAGAAGACCTCGGAATGCTACCCTATGACCTTCTCGCTAAAATATTTTATCCGCATATAAAAAGGAAAGCCAAAACTGTAACTGTTATTCATGACGGTGAATTGAAAAAAGACCCTCGCTTCTATCAATTTGATTGGGATGCAATCGTATGTTTTGACGAAAGATACGAAAAATGGGTCAAAACCGCTTATCCAAAAGATAGAGTATATATCATCCCGTACCCCTGTCATCCTTTGAAACTCGTTTCTGAAGATGAGAAAATAAAATTGAGAGAAAAATTTAATCTTCCAATTAACAGAAAAATCCTTTTCTTTTTCGGTCCCGCTGCAAAATATGCTGTTGAAACAATACCTGTTTATATTGAACTTTCAAAAAAGTATCCTATCACTTTGTTGCTGGTGAGCAAAAATGAAGAAGCATTATCTGGATTTGAGAAAGCAAAGGGTAAAATTGATGTGATAATAAAAGAAGAAACACCCAGTCTTTCTGAATTATACGATTATTTACATGCTGTTGATGCACTAATTTTCAACAAACCTTCCCCCAGATGGGTTGTATTATCGAGCACCCTTTATCAATGCATAGGCTCGGGCACTCCCATTGTCGCGCTCTCATCGGGATTTACAGAAGACTTTAAAGACGAAATATTTAAATATAAAAACTTTGATGAATTGAAAAATGCTTTGATTGATATTTTTGAAGAAACAGAAAGATTTAAAAAAATAAGAGAGAATGCGATAAAATTTGTAAAAGAAAGGTCAGCAGAAAAAATTGCACGAAAATTTATTGAACTGTTCGAAAAATTGTTAGAAAGTTGAGATTAAACATCATTTTATAACAAGGATCTTGAAAATTCTTTCTGAATTTTCGCATCTCATCTTAACAAAATAAATCCCTGCTGGTAAGTATTTCAAATTAACCTTTTGCACCTTTCCATCGGAAAGTATTTTTAACTCTTTGATTTTTCTTCCAGTTAAATCATAAATTTCAAATCGTGCAATTTTATTCTTTGGAAGTTTTAAATTGATAACATTTCTAACAATTGTAGGATATATCTCTATTTCTGGCTTTGTGATAGATTCAAAGGTAACATCGATGAAACCGGTATCTGAATATGCAAAATTATTTGCCTTATCCTTTGCTCTAACAAAATAAATCATACAAGGAGAGCTTTCAAAAATTATCGGCGGCGTTTTCCACACCGTATCTTCCAATTGCATTTCTAAGATTTTAAAAGTATCGCACTGCTCCCATCCCGGGAGATAGTGAAACCATACGGAATCTACACAAAAGTTATCTCGAACAATAGCATAGAAAATAACGGAATTAGGTAAAGAATCCTGATAATAATCGTAATATACTTTTAAAATTTCAGGTGAATGAGTATCTATCCAGAACATAACTTTATTTGAAAATTCACCGGTATTGCCAAGGGTATCGTAAGCTCTTACTCGCCAGTAATAAATCCCATCCTCCAAAGTATCTTTCAATGCAAAAAAGGTGTCTGTAATCCCTGCTGTATCGAGAATTAAAGATTTTACAAAAAGAGTATCAGTTGCTATCTGTAAGTGGTAATAATTTGCAGAAGGTACCACATGCCATACAAAGAGAGGTGTGGGTGTATTGAGTGCCGAAGAATCAAGCGGAGAGATAGGATTTACTTTTGTTAAAGAGACATAAATTGTATCTTTGAATTGAACAAAATCAAAATATCCACCTTGATGCGCAAGAACAACTTGTGGGTGATAAATATAAGTACCAGGTAAAATCTCAGCAAATAAACTGTCTGTAAAGATTGACTTTCTCAAAACTGTATCTCTTTTCGAAGATAAGTTTTCAAGGAATAAGAAACAGGTATCTATTTCGGAATCAGGAGGTGCGATTGAATTTGACATGCTGTAAAGTATTTCGCAATGCCAGTAAACTTTGTCAAGTATCAATACACTTTCAGGATACATATAAAATGTATCAATTTTTATGGCAGTATCTACATCGCAATATATTGTATCCCATTTACTACGATTCGAGAAGCTATCTACCGCACAAACCCGTAATATAATGCCTGTATCCCCAGGAAAATCCCAATCAAACCAATATCTGAAATAACATTTCAAAGTATCATCTAATATTAGATGATAGCAAGAATCTTGATCAATAACATATTGAGAACCAACTAAAATTTCAAAAGAATCCGGATCGCTACTTTTTCTATTATAAATACTGCGAAGGATAATATTTCCTTTTATAATCTCCAAGTAAAATGTATCTATCGCACCGCCCCCTAAATAATGCGTTACCTGTGTTTTTATTGTATATAGTCTTTTTCTCGCATAAAAATTATTTGTATCATCAAAATCTGCAGATAAAGAAATTATTTTAAACGGCGAAAGAACATAAACAGTATCTTTCAATTGTGTAAAATCATAAAATCCACCTTGATGCGATAATTTAACCTGTGGATGATAAATATAAACACCTTTCACATATTCGGCATGTGTAGTATCCGTAGAAACGACTTTTCTTAATACCGTATCCCTGCAAAGTGCTAAATTTTCTAAAAGTAGAAAAGCGGTGTCTATTTCGGAGTCAGGTGGCGTTATCGTTTGCGAAAGTTTATAAAGTATTTTGTAATACCAGATAATAGTATCCCCTATATTTGTTGTTTCTGGATTTATATAAAATGTATCGATTTTTATGGCAGTATCTACATCGCATGATAAGTTATAATTTGCTGTTCTATGTCCTGCTGTATCAACTGCATAAGTACGCAGGATAAGTCCTGTGTCTCCGGGGAAATCCCAGTCAAACCAGTACCTGAAATAACACTTTAAAGTATCACCTGTTATCACATGGTAACAGGAGTCCTTATCAATAACATATTGAGCACCTGTTAAAATTTCAAAAGAGTCAGGGTCTGAGCTTTTTCTATTATAAATACTGCGAAAGATAACATTTCCATTTTTCAAAATTTCAAGATACACAGTATCAATTGCATTTCCACCAGAAACATTGAATAAATCAACTTCAATAGTATAAAGGCGCTTTCTTGCATAGAAATTGTTTGTATCATCGAAATCTGCAGTAAATTTTAAAATTGTGAAATCTGAAAGTTTAACTATAACCCAGTCGGTATCACCTGCTAATTCTCTGAAACCTGTAATATAAATTTCTCCGTCTTTGTAAGCAACACCATAAGCCCTTGCTTTATCTCCCACATCTATATCTAAATTGTCAAGCAAATTTCCTGCACTATCATATTTTGCGACAAATAAATGTCTTTCTGACCCGATTTCAGTTTCACCACAAATATAAATGTTATTGTTATCATCTACACATACTCCATAAGCACAATCAAATCCACCATTATCAAATGTTCTTTCCCATAAAATAGAAAGATTTTCAGAAAGTCGCATTATTTTTATATCCCAGGTGGAAATTTCAGTTCCACCGACAACTACAATCTTACCCGATTTATCAACACAAATCCCATAAGCATCATCATCGCTTCCGCCATCCCATCTCAAAGTATCGATACAGTTTCCATTGTAATCAAATTTCAAAATTATCCAGTCAGATTGAGCAACAGTTGAATCCCACACACTTCCTACCGCGTAATAATAATTCCCGGTATTATCACATGAAATACTTCTTAATCTTGAGTCGCAATTGATTATCTTGAAAGTATTAGTCCATATTGTTGCACCTGCCTGATTTAATTTTTTAACAAGAAAATTATGTTGTTGAAGAATAGCTGGTGTCACCCATCCACATAATACTATATAACGATTGGCATCAACACAAACATCTTCTGCAATTTCAAGTGCACCATGATTATAAGTATTGAGAAAAACATTGCTCCCATCCTTTTTATGTCTCGCAAGGAAAATATCAGAGTAACCGTTATAACCGCCGCAGGAAATAATCGCAGTGTCCGTCTTATCAATCGCAATCCCTTCACCAAAATCCTGTCCAGATGAGCCAAATCTCTTTGTGAAAACCGTATCCCCAAGAGGTGTCAATTTACATAAAATAACATCTTTCCTGTCTTCTCCTATCACATAAATGTAGCCATCGGAAGACACCGCTACATCATGTGCCTCATCAATACCACCGAAATCCAGAAATTTCTGCCATATTAAACTAAATGTAAGCAAATAAATTATCATCATTAAATTTAATTAAATCTCAAAAAATGTCAAGAAAGAATTGACAAATTGTAATCTTGATTATCTTTTAAGATGAAACTATCAATCCTTATACCTGTCTACAATGAAGAAAGCACAATCGAGAAGGTTATTGAAAATGTCAAAAAATTACCAATTGATAAAGAAATCATAGTAATAGATGATTGTTCAAAAGACAAAACCTATGAAATTCTAAAAAAAATCGAAGGCATAAAAGTTTTGCATCATGAAAAAAATATGGGCAAAGGAGCAGCTATAAAGACGGGTTTAAATGCCACAACAGGCGAGTATGCTGTCATTCAGGACGCAGACCTTGAATATAATCCCAAAGATTTGATAAAAATGTTCGAAATCGCCAAAAAAGAAAAAGCAAAAGTTATTTACGGTTCACGATTTAAAGGCAAAGGAAAATTCTTACCCGAAAGTTATATAGCGAACAAATTTTTAACCTTCTTAACGAATTTATTATTTGGTGCAAAAATTACCGATATGGAAACATGTTATAAAATGATGCCCACACAATTGTTTAAAAAATTAAAAATAGAAGCAAATAGATTTGACATAGAGCCAGAAATTACTGCAAAAGTTTGCAGATTGGGTTATAAAATTTATGAAGTGCCGATTTCTTATAGTGCACGACGCAAAGGGAAAAAAATCGGTGTAAAAGATGGTTTCAAAGCAATTTTTACACTTATAAAATGGAAATTCATTAAATGATTTATCTTTCAAAATTTTTATCGGAATGTTCTTATGCTCTTTTATTTTTAATAACCCCTCTTTATCTTTCAGAAATAGGCGCCCCTTCTTCCACCATAGGTGCCATTGTCAGTTTACATGGTGTATTTTTCTTCCTGGGTTCTTACCTTGCAGGTAGATTATCGGACATTTTCAGAATCAGAAAAAATATAACTATTGTGTTATTAATTCTTTCTTCGGCTTTTTTATTCTGTCAGGGTTTAGCTCGAAACATCATTTCTTTTACAATTTTAAGGATGATTTTTGCTTTCTTTGCAGGTGGTTTCTTTTCGATTTTTACTGCTTATGGATATGAACTTGGTGTTAGATATGGTACTTTTTTAAGCATCGGCAGTTTGGGATGGGCTATTGGGAGTTTCCTCTTTGGCTTCATAAAAGATTTAACAAAGTGTTTCTTTGCATCCGCAATTTTGTTATTTTCGGCTCTATTTTTCTTTTTACCCGTTAGAGATGTTCAACCCCAAATAAAAGCAAGTGGTTTATTTCCAAGGATTCCTAGAAATTTTTTAAACCTCTTCTTTGCGTTTTTCATAAGGCATCTTGGTGCAACAGCGGTATGGGTTATCTTTGCGATTTATTTAAGGTCAAAAGGAGCAAATGACTTCTGGATAAGTTTTATAACAGGTATAAATCCGCTCTTTCAGTTCATAATAATGAATTTTATTGATAGAGTTGATAGCGATCTTTCTGTTAAACTTGGCTTTATATTTTCTTTTTGCGGATTTTTATTGTGGAGCATTTTAACACATTACAAATTTTTATTTTTTGCACAAATTTTGATTGCTTTTAGCTGGTCTTTTTTATTCGTAGGTATTACACGCTATATTTTTGAGAGGACAGATGAGAGGGCTACATATTCAGGCATTACATTTTCGACCATTTCCCTTTCCTCCATTGCAGGACCCCTTATAGGCGGTGCGATTTACGGAATTTTCCCGCTTTCTCCAATGATATTCGCAACAATATGTTGTCTGATAAGTATTTTACTATCACGCAAATTATAATTACTCTTCTTCCTCAAGGAAGCTAAAATAATCTTCAAGAGATTTCTTTGTCCCGTCAGGAAAGACAACCCATATTTCAGATACATGGTCGGGTTCCACATCGGGGTCCCAGATAGTTCCTTCGATATCCGCAGCATGCGCTCCTTTGCGTGTGATTTCGCCTGTGACTTCCCATTTCTTTCCAGCATAACTCGCTTCTACAACTGCCTCGGGTGCACTTATATCCATAACGAGTTTCCAGCCATTATTATCTTCAAGTGTAATGTCAATAGAAGAATCCTGATTACCTTTTATAGTTAAATCAATCCGATAATTGTTTTGTTTATAATCTATCATCCAGAAATGAACGCTACCGATGGGTATTTCTTCAGTTGTAACACCAGAAAGTTCTAACTCCATTCCAACTTGTATTACGCCTACTAATTCAAGTGTAAGGTCTGCTTTTTCGGGTATTCCTTCTGTTGTATATTGTGCATGGAATAACATCCAGGCGAGTTCGGAGTTATCCACTTTTAAAGAAGCATGAGCCCTCGTTGGTATTGAATCAGGATACTCATCGTAAACTATCACCTGATATTTTAAAGAATCAATTAGAAATTCAGCTGAATGCGGGTTGCCTGCGGTATCTGTAAATGTCCATTTAAAGAGCCAGCCATCAGCAGGATAAGTAGAGTCAACAAGCACCCATTGATGAAATGTGGTATCCCATTCGTAGGTTCCATAAGACTCCTCCTGTTTACTTTTTCTGAAAATCTTATAGTAGCTCAGTGCGAATTCCTTTGAGAAAAGTTTTACTTTACCTTTATAACTTTCTTGTTTTTCTGCAAAATCCGCAAGTGCCTGTCCTGCAAGAGAATTTTCAACATCTTCGGATATCCTTTGAGGCTGAGAAAGGAACTCTTCTTCGGTTTCTTCTTTCGTAGGAGGCTTCGCACGAGAACACATCAGACTCGTCCCCAACAACGCAATCACAACATAATGCCACAACCTCATCTTACCCTCCATTAAAAATTTTAATCAAATTAGAGAGTAGTCAAGTAAAATTCCGAAAAATTTCAAAATTTATGCAAATATGAGAATGAGAAGGTTTTCATTTCTGGATGTTTAATTTTCTCTCCCGAAATGAAATAACAAAGTTCAAATTTATGTTTTTTAAAATTATACCCCAATGTGAAATATGCATCATGCCATGTATAACTACCAGAACTAATGTCATTCTGGTAATTTATTCCAAAATATAAATCCTTATGGAAAAAAGTAATACTTATTTCATGCATAAATGATTTCTCCTTGCAAATTTCCTGTGATAAAATGATAGAAAAAATCAGCCCCATATTGCTGAAATAAAATTCCTTTTCAATATTCTCATAAAATATATTCTTTACTTCGCTAAATTTTATAATTCGACTTGCTCCATAATTCAAAAATAGTGATTCAAAGTAATGACCAAGTTCTACACCTATTGAATCGACCCTATCAAAACTGCGAGTAATAGAAGCCCTAAAAGTAGCTTCTAACCAGTCATTCGGCGTAATTGTAAAAATCACCCCACCATATTCAAAATTTCTAAATCCCCTATATGCAATATCTGTTTTGAAACGCTTCTCTTTTAGATTAGATTTTAATTTTAAATTGCAATCTTTTAGAGAATCAATCTGCGTGTTTATTTCAAGATTTAGTTTGCTGGTTTCATAACCTATGCAGGATGAATATTTATAAAATTTAAATTCGTTATGATTCCCTGTAAAAGTAAATTTAAGCTTCCTTTTCCCTGACGGGGTATTGTGAGATGCATAAACTCCGCACATAAATGTTCTTGATTCAATATTCGTCCTTATGGTAAATTTTTTAAATCTTTTTGAAGCAAATAAACTTTTATAAGTTTTTGCACCTGTAAATTTGCGGGCGTAACCAAGGGTATAAGTTTTACCTTCAAAAATACAACTTGTGGTTCTGACACCCCGAAATTTCAATTGAGACAATTTTATTGTATTATCTTTGTACCGATATTTCATATTTATCCAATAAATTTTAATTAGTGAATCATTCGAAGACTTATAGAATCGTGAATCCAATCCAATAGAATAATTCTTGTTTGGCATATAGCAAAAGATTAAATCAAATGGAATTTTATAATTAATAAGCGTATCAAAATCATATTTGAATTCAGCAAATAATTTAGTTTGCAATGAAATATTTTTAAAATCGTATCTTAATATCGCATCAAATTTATTTCTCAATTCATTTATAGTAGAAGCTTTTTCATCATAAGAAAATATAGTATTTGTAAAATCAGAGTGTGAGGAGAATTTAAAGTTATTGTAGATAATAAGAAATAGCAGCCAAATATCATTCACTTTCACTCACATTTTATTATTCATTTATGTAATTCACGCAACTCGTTAATTGTTGGGAAGTCTTTTGCACATCTAAATCCTACATATGAATAGCTGCTATTAGGAGTGCCTTTTCCGAAAGAATAAACATTTACGAAATTTTTATCATCCATATATGAACCACCTAAATATAAGTAATTTCCTTCAAAAGGTTGAACCCACTCTGCTACATTTCCCACTAAATTATAGCATCCATATTCTGACTTACCTTTTTCGAAACTATTTACCGGAGATGTCTCCTTATACTTGTCATATTTACCGTATTCACCCCAATTACAATAATTTTTTTGCCATTTATTACCCCATGGATATCTCTTATATTTATCTCCAACAGCAGCCTTTATCCATTCTTCCTTTGTAGGTAAACGCTTCCCAACCCACTTAGCATAAGCATTTGCTCCGTACCATGTAACAAATCTCACGGGGTAATTTTCGTACCCTGGTTTAACCTTATATCTCTTCCCTATTTTTTCTATTTCCCTATTACACTCTTCGCATAACCATGGCTTCCCCCCTTCTATTTGATTGCCACATTCGTTAAGAAATTTTACAAATTCTTCATTTGTAACTTCATACTTATCTATGAAAATATATTTTTCGTCTTCTATTTTTATAGGTACCATATTCTTGGGTATTTTAAAAAATAAAAAATATTTAGGTAAATTTTCTATCATTTCATTTACAGAAATTACCATCTCTTTTCGAACTTCCAATCCTGTAAGCTCTTCCAGTATTTTAATTTCTGACTCAATTTTTCGATGTTTTGGAGGTAAGCTTAACACTTTAGCAATAAAAGCACGAATTAAATCTGTTTTGCCTGATTTGTCAACCATTTTGGCCCAAAAATACGCTGAAATCCAATAATAAATTACTTGACTAATTGCTACTTTTTCCTTCATTTTACCCGGTAAGAAAATCATCTTGAAGAGCAGTATAGGAGAAACCGCCTTCCATTTACATATATCAAATCTTTTTTCTCTATCAAGAGGATAAAATAAAAAATAAAACGCTGTATTTTCTTTATAAAAAAGTGTTGGTAAGTACTTCTCTTGGAATATTAACCTTACATACTCAGCTATCCCATCAAAAACAAACCTGCCCTTAATTTGCTCTCTTCTAATCGTCTGTTCTGTTATCTCGTGAATCACAGTAGCTAAATCACTTTTAAATGTTTCATCTGTTTTAATCGAAACACCCCAGATATCTCCTTTCCCAATAAAGCTCCCCTTTTTAATTATTTTTACATTTATAGGTATTGTTTTTAATCCTGTAATTTCTTCTATAGTTTTTTTACCACATTTAAGCAACTCCAATGCTTCTTTTGCTTTATCTTCTTGATCAGCATCTTTAAAGAATACTTTAATATTCTGGTATGATAAAACTCGTCCACTTTTACTTATTACCTGTAGATTTCCTCCTCCAACACCTAAAGTACATGCACATCCTACTTCTTTTTTAGCCAGAGAATAATAGCACCCGGAGAGGATAACTAAACATCCAACCGCGCATTTAATAAAAATATGTTGCATGGCTTTTCACTTCCGTTCCCATTCAATTGTTATTCCTACCTCGCAACTAAGACCGCCTTTCTGAGTCCATTTGCATTTGAAATAAAACTTTATTTTTATTTTACACGTAAGTTCTTCTTCAAGCATTCTTGAAAAGAGCTCTTCTATACAACTTTCACAAACATATAAAGTAGTAGCCCGCTTTTCGTAAGTTAACTTTTGTAATTTAAGTAAAAGTTCTACTGCAATTATATGATTTTCTTTTGTTAACCAAGATTTTGCATGTGGTATAAGATCGTTCTCAATCTTTTGAATTACTCCTTGCCAATTTTGAGTTTTAGCTGTAGCTATAACTGCTTTAAGTTTATTTAAATAAGCTCTACGGTGACCTTCTGAATCAAACGCAAGTTTATCAATATTTTTTAATATGATTTCTACAAAATAAACTTTACCGGGGTTCTTAAGCGCCACCCATTCAGGATGTTGCTGAATTATAGCTTTCCAATCTTCGTCTGTTTTCACTTCTATTGTAGTCATTTCCGTAGTTACTTCTCCAAACAAAGGAAAAACTATGATAATTGCCAAAAGACTTATCTTCCTTAACATCATACCCTCCTTTTAAAAATTTTAACCTCTCAAAGAACAAACCCCATTCACCTGCCCTGCCCCATTCGGGTCGGGATGGCGCCCGTCCCCTATCCCCTAAAGGGGTCGGGGCTCACTAAATGAATTTACGCCTCTAGGGAACGCCTTCACTAAAGTACCAAGGATAGGATAGGATAGGATAGGATAAAATCTCTTATGCTTTTAAAATGTGTCCCCCTCTCCCTAATTACATTAACCCAAATTAAAAACTCCCTCATCATCCTATTATAATCAAAATAAAAGTCTGTCAAGCTTTTTAATGCAAAATTTAACTATGGATTTCTCAAGTAAAATTCCGAAAAATTTTTACCAAAGATTAAAGAATCTTCCATCGTTGAATATTCCCATCTACCAAAGCGTCCACCACAAAAGACATCTTTACTCTCTAAAAAAGAAAAAACAAAAGATAAATACCTGCGATACTCATCATATATAACATATGCATATTTTATAAAAAGCTTGCCGTTATCTTTTGTTTCTCCTTCTCCTATAACCCTCATTTTTCTGAGTCCTTCTATAATTTCGTCAAATTTCAAATTTTCTCTCGATTCACATGTGATAGCCTGCCAATTTTCGGGCGAAAGATTCGCAGAAATGTTACTGTGTAATCCCACCCTGTAAAATTTAAATTCCTTTTGCGGTACATATATCCAGTGATAAGGTGGCGTTTTTCCCCTATAACCTATACAATAAACATAAACGCTTACACATTTCAACTTTCCACCTATTTCTTTAAATTGAAAAGGAACATTTTTCAAAATCCTTAAAAATTCGGGTAAAGGAATCGTATTCAACAATTTTTCGTAAGTATATATTCCTTTATTTGTTCTCACTTCCTTTTTGGCAATATCAATTTCTACCACTTTTTCTTTAAGCTTCACTTTGTCTTTTATGTATTCAAAAATTTTATCAGTCAATACCTGTATCCCTCCCCTTTCGGGATAATAAAATTCAGGATTATATCCTGCTTTTAAATCGGGTTTCACTAAACTTTTTAAAATTTTTAAAAAAGAAGTATCGGGTACAAATCTTTTTGTCCATTCTGTTGTTATTTCAGTGAGTTCACCCCACAGCTTCTCATTATACGGGATAAAAAAATATTTCGCCATCCCATAGCCATAATTTTGGATTATCCAGTCTTTAAAATTCAAAGCTTTTTTCCTCTGTAATCTGGCAAAAATTAAGCCAAATAGACATTCTGATATTTTTTTAAAAGATAATCCTCTTAAATTTCGTTGAAAGGGATAAGGTATAAACTTCCCATCTATATATATCACGGATTTTCTTTCGTGTTTTTTCAAATTATTTTTCAACAAATTTTTTACAAGATTTTCCGCATATTCGGTTCGAAAATGTAAATAATGCCCTCCGTAGTCATAAGTAAATCCATCTTTAAAATAGGACTTACAAAGTCCACCCGGTTTTTCTTCTTTTTCAATTATTAAAAAATCTTCGAATCCTTTCTTTTTCAAATGATAACCTGTACTTAACCCCGTTAATCCTCCACCAAGAATTAACAACATTTTAAGATTTCATCATATAAGTTCTCAATCTCTCTTACATTTCGCTCGATTGTAAAAAATTTTTCAACCCTTTCTCTGCCCCTTTTTCCCATCTCTTTTCTCAATTTTTCGTCTTTCAAAAGTCTTATTATAGCCTCTGCAAACTCTTTTATATCTTTTGGTTTACATAAAATACCGGTTTTACCGTCTTCGACTATTTCTGGAATTGCTCCTGCTTTAACACCTACCACTGGCTTTTCGCATGCCATCGCCTCACAAATTACCCTGCCAAAAGGCTCAGAAAAAGAAGAAATCAAAAAAACATCAATAGAATCCATTACATCAACAATATCCTGTCTTCTCCCGAGAAATATGACATCTTGAGATAATCCTAACCTTTTTGATAATCTCATAAAATATGATTTTTGTTCACCTTCACCACATATTACTAACTTTACTTTCTTTATCTTAGCCTTTACTTCTTTAAACGCCATTATTACATAATCATGCCCTTTATAGGGATTTAGATTCCCTACCGAAGCAAGTAAAAATTCATCTTTCAAATTTAATTCTCTTTTTAACTTTTTCTCACCTCCTGGTTTAAACTCATTTACATCAATGCCATTATAAATTATTTTAACTTTTTTATCCGATAGGTAATCAAATCTTTTTCTTACTGCTTTTGAAATTGCTATTATTTTTGTGGATAAAAAAGCGATAACCCAGTCATAGAGAGGCTCTCTCTGAATCACTCTTATATGTGTTATTAAAGGTATCCTTGTGATTTTAGCTGCAATCCCGCAGTAAATCGCTGAACGAGAACTGTTTACATGAATTAAAGAAACCTTTTCTTTCTTTATTATCTTCGCTATATCAAAAGAAGTCTTCATAATATCCGCAATATTACCTTTTCTTATTTCCCGCATTTTTACAAGATGTATCTTTATACCAAGTTCTTTTAACATTTCATAAAATTCTCCTTTTTCTGGTAAAATTACCTGTGGCTCAAATTTTTTTCTATTTAATCTTTTTATAAGATGGTATAAACTCAGTTGACCACCGCCTTTGATTTTGCCAGTGCTATCAGCGTACAATACGACTTTAACCTCTTCTGACATCGCTCATCCCTCCTTACCTTGAAAAGAAAACTTAAGATAAATTTACGCAACATTATCCCATAAAAAATTGTTTTTTCAACTGCTTTTGCAATACTTTTCCTGTAATGCTTTTTGAAAAAATAAATTTTAGATTTTATGATTTCAGGATAAAGGTCTTTCCTTTCTAAAACAACTTTTCCAATATGATGTATAGCCTGTGCCGAAGGCAAAAACAAAATTTTATAACCTGCTTTTTTAATTCTCATACAAAAATCAATATCATCCCCATAGATGAAAAAATTCTCATCCATTAAACCTATTTTTTCCAGAATCTCTCTTTTAATCAATAAACACATATTACCCGTCCATGCTATATAATGTTTTTTAAAATAACATCTGAATAGCAAAGGGAAAAGGTATTTCATAAACAATTTTGATTTCCAGAAGAAACTTTTTATATTCGACCAGAAGAAGAGCATGTCAAAAAATACATCAAAATAATTCGGAAAGCGGTCATTGTGGGAAGGTCTTATCGTTTTATCTGGATTCAAAATCTGACAGGTTACTGCTCCTGCACGCTCATCCCCTTTTAAAGTATCCAGCATCAATTTTAAAGAATCGTTAAGCAACTCTACATCATTATCCATCAAAAGAATAAAATTTCCGGCAGATAATCTTAAGGACTTATTTCTTGCTTTGCTCACACCTATATTTTCATTGTTTTCAATTAACTTTACTTTCTTAAATTCATTTTTTATCATCTCCTGACTTCCATCATCAGAGCCATTATCCACCACATATACTTCATAATCCATCCCTTTGCAATTCTTTTCAAGTGATTTGAGACATTTTCTCAAAAGTTCTTTCTGATTGAGATTAACTATGTTTACAGATATTTCCATCTTCTCCTTTTATAAACATAAGGCAACTTCGAAATCGCATACAAAAAAGATATAAAAAACGAAATTTTTAAAAAATATAACGGCAAAAAAATAATATGCAAAAATAATTTCTTAAAAGACAGATTACACCAGTTAAAGAGTAACTTATTTCTTCTGTGAATGATTTCTTTTTTTCTCCTATTATAATATTTTGAAATGGTGGTACCAGCAGGATGTATGACTTTACTTCTGGGTTCAAAAAGAATTTTATAACCCAAAATTTTTGCCCTGTAACATAAATCAACATCTTCAAAATAAAATGGGTAAAATAATGTATCAAAGCCGTTTAATTTTAAAAAAATCTTTTTCGAAAAGGCTGAATGCCCGGCAGATACACAATCACACTCACAGGTATCTTTTGAAAGAACAGTTTCACGATTTACATCTAATAATCCTCTTTTAAAAATCAATTCACATTTAGATGATATAAGTTTTCCTTCTTTAGAAAAAGCAGCACTGCCCACTGCAAAAACTTTCTTTGACTTAAAATGAGAGAGCAAAGGGGTTAAAAAATCTTCAAAAACTTCTATATCGGAATTCATAAAATATAATATATCATAAGAAGCAACTTTCGCACCTTTGTTTAAACTATCGGCAAAACCTGTATGCGGTTTTTCTATCACTTTAATTTCTTTAAAGTTCTCCCTCAAAAAGGAGACAGAGCCATCCGTACTTCCATCATCAACGATAATTATTTCCCACTTAAAATTTGCTTTTTTTAAAACTTTTAAGAGATTAGGTAAATTCCTTTTTAATAAATTTTTACCGTTAAAATTTGGAATGATGATTGAAATCATTCTTCAAAAAGTAAGGATAAAGTTTGTGATGCTTTTCCTCTTATTGAGAAGTCACAGATGGGTGTAAGGGCTGTTTCTTCTGGAGAAATCTCGATTATGACTTTTTCAAAAGATTTAGCATGATGTGGCAAATAACATGCTGGTGCAACAATACCTGATGTGCCTATTAAGAGAACTGCTTCTGTTTCTTCCATTAATTCATATGCTTTTCTCAAAGCATCTCGTGGCAAACTTTCGCCAAACATAACAATATTGGGACGCATTTTACCTTTGCAATCACATTTTCTAAACAAAAACGCTATGAGATTTTTTCGAGTAGGTCTTTTCTTTAAAAACTCAATTTTCTCTTCAAAATATTCTTTTTCCATTTTCTCGATTTTGCCACATTTATCGCATCGATATTCAAAAATATTTCCGTGTAATTCTATCACTCTTTTTTGCCCTGCTTCCTGATGTAAATTATCGATATTTTGTGTTATTGTAGCGAGTAGTTTTCCCGAATGTTCTAATTTTGCCAAAATATAATGTGCTTTTGAAGGCTTTGCATGCATTATTGTTTCGTAAAGTTCTGTCGCAAATTTAGCAAGGTTCTGCGGTTGAAAGGTTAAAAGCGCAATCACACCTGCAAGTGTTGCATATTTTTCGGGGTCATAGCGCTCCCATAATCCACCTTTTCCTCTAAATGTAGGAATGCCCGACTCCTGTGAAATACCGGCACCAGTTAATGCAACTATCTTTTTTACTTTTTTCAAAAAATCTTTTATCTTCTGGATTTCATTCATAAGGTAAGTAAATTCTGAAAACAGTCCCCTTACCTTCTTCACTTTCTACTTCTATCCTGCCTCTATGCATTTCTACTATTTCCCTTGTTATGTAAAGTCCGAGCCCCAAGCCTGGCAATGTATGAGCTTTATCTTCTGCCCTGTAAAATCTATCAAAAATATTGGGTAAAATATCTCTGGGAATGCCCGAACCGGTATCCCCTACTTCTATTCTCACCTGATTACCGCTTCTTTGTGCATGAAGCCATATTCTGCCACCTGCAGGAGTAAATTTTATCGCATTATCAAGCAAATTCAAAATTGCCTGAGATAAAAGAGTGGGGTCTGCCGTAATTTCTATATCTTCTATCTTTTCTTCAAAACTTAAATTCTTTTCCTTTATCTTTCTATCAAATAGAGAAATTGTATGTGATAATGTATCTTTCAAATTAATTTTTTGGGGTTTATATCTAATTTGTCCTGTTTCTATTCTGGCAGTATCGAGCACATTTTCAATAATCCTTTCCAATCTCTCACATTCTTTCTCCATCGTCTTTAAAATTTCTTTTCTTTCTTCTTTTGTTATCGTTGGGTCTGTGAGCATCATTGTAATATAACCTTTCATAACAGATAAAGGTGTGCGCATCTCATGTGATACTTTGGTGATAAAATCAAAAATTATATTTTCTGTCCTTTCTTTTTCCTTTGTTATATCGTTAAAAATTATAAGGAAACCCAGATTAATTCCTCCTTCGGTAATGGGCAATTTCTTAACTAAATAAGAATTGTCTTCCAGCTTAATCCTGATAACATCTTCTTTTTCCAGATCTTTTAAAAAGGGTATTTGAAGCAAATTTTTATTGATCAATTCGCTGGATTGCTTTTTTAACATTTTTAGTAAAGCTTTGTTAACTGTATTTATGTTTAAATTTATATCGGTAATCATTATTCCGGCGTCTAAACTATCCAATATATTTTTAAGATTAACCATTCAATAATTTTAATCGAATAATTGTTTTGTCAAATATTTTTAGCCCCGCCTCCCTGTCCCCACCGCCCTCGTGCACACCCCTCCTTTCAGTCGGGGTGTTGGCTCACAACCCATTGGTAATGCACTCGCTTCGCTCGTAATAAAATTTTTTATATTGACATTTTTAAAATAGGGTTAATATGAGTAAGGGGGAGTATGCTTGTGTTTGTATTTTTATTGGCAGTAAAAGAAGCAAAGGGAGACACTGTAAGGGAAAAATCTCAAATAAATTAAAATTAAAACCTTACCATGCTATCAGAGATACCTTTGGCTTTTTTATTGGAAATAAATTTTCACAGAAAGGAAATATCAATTGCTGATCCCATTGGGACTTTTGGTTTATATTGGTTTTTAAGTAAGGAATAAAAATGGAGTGCCGAGGACAGGACTCGAACCTGCACGCCCATACGGGCCCCAGTCCCTCAAACTGGTGCGTCTACCAATTCCGCCACCTCGGCACTCATTTATTATATTGAAAATTTTAATTTGTCAAGTCAAAAAATAATTGACAAATTAAGGAACAGATTAAAATATTGAGGGGGAAGATGGATGTTTATAAAATTCTTGTCATAAATCCCGGGTCAACTTCTACAAAAATCGCAGTATTCGAAAACGAAAAATGTATTCTCAATAAAAAAATTGAACACCCCGTTGAAGAATTATCGAAATACGAAAGAATAATTGACCAGTATGAATTCAGAAAAGAAATAATTCTAAAGACATTGGAAGACGCTGGAATAGATATTAAGGAATTATCGGCAGTCGTTGGCAGGGGAGGACTTTTATATCCCTTAAAAGAAGGCGGTACTTACAAAGTAAATGAACTTATGCTTGAACATCTGCGCCAGGGGGTACAGGGCGAACATGCATCAAATCTCGGTGCATTGATAGCAAATGCTATTGCAAAACCTCTTAACATTCCTGCTTTTATTGTTGATCCGGTTGTAGTCGATGAAATGGAAGAAATAGCAAAAATATCAGGTTTACCGGAAATTACAAGAAGAAGCATTTTTCACGCTTTAAACCAGAAATATGTAGCAAGATTGGCAGCAAAAGAACTTGGAAAAAAATATGAAGAATGTAATCTCATTGTAGCGCACATGGGAGGCGGAATTTCTATCGGTGCTCATAAAAAGGGAAAAGTTATCGATGTAAACAATGCTTTAAACGGTGATGGTCCTTTTTCTCCGGAAAGAGCAGGTGGTTTGCCAGCATGGGATTTAATACAGCTTGCATTATCCGGTAAATACACAAAAGATGAGTTAAAAAAGAAATTGGCAGGAAAAGGAGGAATGGTAGCATATTTGGGAACAAATGATTTTAAAGAAGTAAAAAGAAGAATTGCTCAGGGTGATAAAAAAGCAAAATTGATTTATGATGCAATGGTCTATCAGATAGCAAAAGAAATAGGTGCACTTGCTGCGGCACTCAAAGGTGAGGTTGATGCAATAGTTTTAACAGGCGGACTGGCAAATGAAAAGGATTTCACAAATTCGATAAAAGAATATGTTAAATTCATCGCAAAGGTGATGGTATTCCCCGGTGAAAAAGAGATGGAAGCACTTGCAATGGGTGCACTGAGAGTATTAAGAGGCGAAGAAAAACCTAAAGAATACAAAGGAAGGGAAGGATGAAAATAAAATGGAAAAGAAAAAAGAAAACACCTGAAGAATGTTTTAAAATAGCGAATGAATATTTTGAAAATGCAAAGGAAATTTTAAATGAAATAGAAGTAAAAAACGATAGATATTCAAATATTAAAAAAGTTCAAAAAGCATGTGGATTGATGTGGTTAGCTGTGCTATCTGCAATTGATGGTTATTTGATGAAAAGAGGAGTAAAATATGAAAATTTACCAAAAACAACAGATGCTTATTGGGGAATATTGAAAAAATATCCCGTTCATGATGGCAAAATTATTGATGCATTTGACACAGTATGGGATGTAATACATTCCTATGGCTATTATAATGGCGGTAATGATGCAAGGATTATAAAAATCGGAGTTAAAGAAGCCAAATTTATAATCGAAAAATTATCCATTAAGGATAAAAATAAAGGAGGGGATAATGATTAAAAGTTTGGATGATTTAATAAAGGAAGTCGAAGGCAAGAAATTTGGAAAATTAGTGGTAGCAAAAGGCGAGGACCCTCACACGATATCCGCAGTATCTGAAGCAGTTGAAAAAGAAATTGTAGAAGCAGTGCTCGTGGGAAATCCCGATGAGATTAAAAAAGTAGCAAAAGAACACAATGTTGACCCGGATAAATTTAAAATAGAAAAAGAAGAAGACCCCAAAAATGCGATAATCAAATCAATAGAAATTGTAAAGGAAAGCAAAAACACAATACTGATGAAAGGGCTTGTAGATACTGCAACCTACATGCGAGGCATACTTGATAAACAAAAAGGCTTATTACCACCCGGTCAAATTTTAAGCCATATAACCGTTGGAGAGATACCAACTTATCATAAGCTTTTAATTTTTGGAGATGTAGCAGTTATCCCTGCACCTGACCTCGAGCAAAAGATAGCAATCACAAAATATGCAATTGAAGTAGCACATGCGCTTGGTATTGAGATGCCAAAAGTTGCCTTACTCGCAGCAGTAGAAAAAGTAAGCCCCAAAATGCCAGCAACAACCGAAGCAGCCATTATAGCAAAAATGGCAGAAAGAGGACAAATTGGTAAAGCAATAGTTGATGGTCCACTTGCACTTGACCCAGCAGTTTCAAAGGAAGCAGCAGAAATAAAGAAAATAAAAAGCCCTGTAGCAGGAGATGCAGATATACTTATTTTCCCAAATATAGAATCTGGTAATGTGTTTTTCAAAACTATAACAAAATTATGCAAAGGTGAAATAGCTGCAATTGTAACAGGCACAACACATCCCTGTGTCCTTACTTCGCGAGCCGATTCAGAGAAATCTAAACTGGCTTCAATCGCACTTGCTACTAAACTCGCAGAATGGCGTATCGCTTAACCCTTATAATCCTGACTTACTGCAAAATCATTAATTCTTCCCTTTCTTCTCTCACTTTTATCTATCACCCGGAAAAAAAAGATGAAATTACATCTCACGGTGAATTTACATCTCATTACATTGTAAACATAATCGCGCCCCATGGAGCAAAATTAAAATTAAAAGCCATCCCCTTAAATTTAAAAGAAGAAAAAGCAAATCTAAAGAGAAATATCCTTCCATGGCTTACTGATACTTTCAAAGAAGAAGACAAATTCTATCCTGAAAAATTTGCAGAAATAATAAACGACGGAATCTTTAGAGGTTACAGGATAGTGCAAATCAAAATATCTCCCGAAAAATATAACCCTGTCAAAAAAATTTTGCAAAAAACAGATGCTGTAAAAGTTGAAATAAAATTTGAAAAAGGAGAAAAAATAAAAAATCCACCCGATAAAAGAATAGAAAAATTGCTTAAAAAAACGGTGATAAATTATGAGACGGGAAAATATTGGCGAAAGTTAGAAAGAAAAAAGAAAATTAAACAAATATCAGGTGACTTTTATAAAATAAAAATAACTGAAGAAGGCATTTATAAAATAACTTATAATGACTTGAAAAAGGCCGGAATTGACCCATCTCAGATAGACCCAAAAACTATAAAAATTTATGCAATCTCTCCACAGAGAGAAATACCTTATGGTGTAGAATTCAAAGAAGTGCCAATTTATGTAAAAAGCGGAATAACTTTTGACAAAAATTCTTATATTTTGTTTTATGGTCAAAGTGTGCATGGCTGGGGTAAAAACGATAATCTTTATTATAATCCTTATACTGACACCATGGTTTACTGGCTTACATTTGGTGGAGAAGATGGTCTGCGTGATAGTTTCGTATCTAGCTCTTGCAAAAATCCCGTGTATTTCGAATGGTTTTTAGATACTTTACATATTGAAGAAGATATTTACACAACAAAATGTGGACTCGCAAAATACTGGGAATTAATAGAAAGAGGAATAACACAGCAGGAGGTAAAAAGAGATTATTATTTCGATATCTATGACCCTTATTCAAATGAATGCAAAATCAGAATAGGTTATTATAGATACTGGACAAATTATAAAGAAATTGATGACAATCTTCTTCACAACATTAAACTATCTTTAAATGATTCAACTTTTCTCACTTTCTCAAAAGAGGGTCCAAGTGTCTATCGCGACGATACATCCGCCACAGCTTATACATTGAAAGCCGGAGAAAATAAATTTACATTAACTTTATTCAAAGGCAACTCCATAAAAAATGATAAGATATTCTTTGACTTTTATGAAGTAATTTATCGAAGGAAATTCATAGTAAGAGAAGGAGAATTAAAATTCAAAGCATACGCTATGGATACTGTAATGTTTAAAATTGCGGGAGCAAAAGAAAAAGGAATTGTTTTTAACATCACAAACCCCTTAAAGCCCATACGAATATGTAACACAACTTTTCACAAAGATACATTGATTTTTTATTATCCTGCAAATGGAATGGAAGTTTTTTATTACTCTCATAATTTAAAAAAACCTCTGGCAATTGAAAAAGCACAGATTGATAATCTTAAGAAATTAAATTATGGAAAGATAGATTATATAATTGTGAGTCCTCACGAATTTTTAGACTATGCAAAAATTCTGGCAAACTATAGAAAAAAAATTTATGGCGATACTTTAATGGTATGTGTTGTTGATTTTGAAGATATTGTAAACAACTTCACTTATGGAATAAGGACACCTTATGCTTTGAAGCATTTTTTAAGGTTTGCCTATGAGAACTGGGGAGAACCTTTTTATTGCCTATTACTTGGTGCAGGGACTTTCGATTATAAAGAAGAAGTTGCTAAAAATAAGATACCCGTATATCAAACAGGTGTAGTGGTTGGAGAATTTGGCTATGTTCCTGCGAATCTTTCAAAATGTTGCGATTGGTGGTTCGCAGAATTTACAGACGATGACTATCCCGAAATGTGTATCGGCAGATTGCCAGCTAAAAATTTAACAGAAGTAAGAAATATTTTGAATAAAATCAAAGAATTTGAAAAAAATTATGGAGATTTCAGAAATAAAATAGTATGCACAGCAGAAGACGAATATGACCCTCAGCGAGGAAGCATTAACCTAGAGTTCACTAATAGTATGGAACATGAATTTGTACCTCTAATTCCTCAAAATTATGATGTTTATAAAATTTATCCAACAGAGTATCATGGCACAAATCAGGATGAATCATGGCATCCTGGAAGGGACCCCGGTGATAAAATAGGTGCTCAAAAGGAATTAATCAGAGCAATTTCGGATGGCTGTTATATTGTGATATACTGGGGACATGGGAGTATCGAGCAAATAGCTTCTGAAAAGCTTTTTGTAAATCCACAAAGTATAGATGCACTGACAAATAAAGGCAAGTATTGTATGTTTCTGTTTGGTGCATGTGGTGTAGCTGCTTTTGACAGACCCTCTCAAGACGGTATGGCAGAATATCTTGTTACTGCAGAAAATAAAGGAGCTATCTTAACAATAGGTTCAACACGCACAGTAACGGATTATAAATCATTAAGTAAAAATATGGCAAAAGCAATTTTAGTCGATTCTATATCAATTGCTGGTGACGCCTTTATGTATGCATTATTACATTCAAACAGGGCTAATAGGGTATTGCTGGCTGACCCATTGTTAGTTCTGTCTAAAAGAAATCATAAAATCATTTCTGTAAACAAAAGTGATACTTTAAAAGGCGGTGAAAGCTTCACAATTGAAGCAACAACTTCTATCCCGAGAGGTTACGCCGTAGTAACATGCTTTTCTTCTGCTTATCTTGACAGCCCTGATTACGATGTAAATCTAAAATATTACTCAAGGGGATATGTCCTTTCTTTTGAAAATTATGACAGGAGATTTTACGATGTTCTCTTTAAAGGCATCTATAAAATTAAAAATTACAAAATTAAAGCCAAATTTTTTATACCGAATCAGAACCTGATAACAGGAAACCTTGGAAGGATTTCGATATACATTTACGACGAAAATGGAGAAGCATCTCTTGGAATTGATAGTATCCCTGTGGTTAAAGGCAGACCCAAAGATACCATCCCTCCAGAAGTTATACTCTATGCAAACGGTGAGCTTATTAAAAATAGAGCTATTGTGCCTAAAAAATTTGTATTATCGGGGGTTATCTGGGACTCTTCGGGAATAAATATCGCAGAAAAAGAAGGACCTTATGCCATGAGCTTAAGCATAAATGACTCACAATTTACTTATCCCAAGTGTATTTCTGACTATTTCAAATATGATATAAATAATCCCTATAAAGGTAGTTTCTCCTATGTTTTGAACCTTGAGCCAGATGACAGTGCAGTCGTATATTTTAAAGTTTCGGATAATGCCGGCAATAGAAAGGTAATCAAATTTACTGCAATTATAAAAAGTACAGGCGAATTAAAAATTATGCGTGCTTTAAATTATCCCAATCCAGTAAAGGGCAACTGGACGAAATTTAGATTTTATCTAACAGACAAAGCTGATGTAAAAATTTTGATTTACACTATAAAAGGCAGATTAGTTAAAAAAATTGAATTATCGGGTTATCCCGGCTTTAACGAAATAATGTGGGATTTAAGAGATGATTTTGGAGATATTGTAAGTAATGGTGTTTATCTTTACGAAATAAAAGCAAAAGGGAAAGGACAAATAGCAAAATGCAGAGGAAAAATAGTAATACTGAGGTAAAATTTATAGACTCACATGTGCATATCGTCGAAACAGGCATCGTTAAAAAATATTCTCTCGCAAATTGTAAAAGTATTGAAGAAATTCTTGAAAAAATCAAAAAAGATGAAAGAGATTTTGTCGAGTTTTACCAGCTAATTCCCTATAATCTTAAAGAAAAAAGATTACCGTTAAAAGACGAAATTGACAAAGTCGAAAGTAAAAGACCTGTTATTATAGTGCGTGAAGATTTACATTCATGTGTAATAAATTCAAAAGCTGAGGAAATTTTAAAAATCAAAACAAAAGACGGTTTATTAAGGGGAAAAGATTTTGAAAAAGTAATGGCTTTTTTAAAAGAAAGAACAGACGAAGAAAAAATAAAAGAAGCGATTTTTTATACTGCAAAAATATGCAAAGAAAAAAATGTATGGGCAATATCCGGTCTCTTTTCGAATATTAAAGAATACCTGATATTTAAAGAAATAGAAGATAAAATTGATTTAAAAGTTACACCTTTCATCCAAACATGGAATATTGATGAAGTTTTGAATCTCGGTCTCAAACAGATAGGCGGATGTTTACTTGTGGATGGCTCCATATCTTCTCGCACTTCTGCATTTAAAGAAGAATACCGTGATGCTCCCGGTGAATATGGAATTCTTTATAAAACAGAAGAAGAAATTTATGAATTTGTTAAAAAGGCAAATGATAAAGGTTTACGGGTTGCCTTGCATGCCATCGGTGATAAAGCAGTGGAAGTGGTTGTGAAATCTTACGAAAGAGTCGGAAATGCAGGCAACAGAATAGAACATGCAGAAGCTATAACAGAGGAACAACTTGATATTGTAGCAAAGTATGGTATAATTTTGTCAATGCAACCTTCTTTTTGTACAAAATTTAAAAATTTGTATATTGAGAGATTGGGGAAAGAAAGGGCGATGAGGTTAAACCCGTTGAAGAGCGCTTTTAAAAGGGGTATAATACTCGCTTTTGGCTCGGATTCACCTGTTACGGATATCGACCCAGAAGAAGGAATAAGGTCTGCCATGAATCACCCAAATGAAAAAGAAAGATTAACTTACAAAGAGGCATTAAAATGCTTCACAGAATATGGTAAAATTGCAAATAATCTTTAATCCTCCACCAGCCAGCAGATTATCTTTTTTATGTCAAATTTTACCCTCTTTAAATCGTTTAAAAATTCCTTTATATCCCCGCAATTTACAGGTTTATCGGTTGCAAATATCAAAATTTCATTCCTGCCAGCAGGTGGCACAGCTTTTATCTTTATCTTTTGAGGCAAAATAACATCTCCTGTAAAAAAGTTTTCTTTCTCATAGATACAGGGCAGAATCCAGTAAAATCTTTCTTCTTCTTTGTCATAACTCAAAATATAAATGTAAGATGGCTTTGCGATTTTAACTTTTATCTTTATACCCTTTCCAATTTTTATTTGATTGGGGATTTTATCACCATTTAAATCCACAAGATAAACTTCTTTCAATCTAAAATCCTCTGGTTTTATCTCGAGCAATATATCTTTTCCTGCTACTTCAAGCAAATTTTCAATACCAATTTGTGCGATTTTTTCCAGATCTTTTGCATCTATTTCTTTGCACACATCAAGAACTGCTTTATAATTCAGGAATGCACCATAAAAATCTTTTCTTTTCTCTTTTTCCTTTGCTTCTTCTATCAATTTTTGAGCATATTCTCTCAATCTTTTATTTGATTCTTCAATTTCTCTTTTTGCTTTTTCAAAATCTTCGGGATTTACCCTCACCATTGCCCATACTCTGAAGCCATTTTTCACCCTCTCATCGTGATAAGCAACTCTTTTCACACCAGATATATACCCCCTTGCACGCTCCATCGTTCTTCCTTTTATTTTAACATCATAATTACCTTTTTGCGATAATTCTCTTGTTTCAAATTCTGTTTCAATTTTAACCGCAAGTGCTTTTATTACTTCTTTGATTGCATTTGTAGTTGCGAGAATGAGTGCACTATCAAGTCGCGAATGCTCAGCTACACCCACATAATGGTAAGAAGGAGGAGATTTAACCCACCCCGGCAATTTTAAAAGTAAGATTAGAAGTATCATTTCAAACCCCATTTTTATTATGTTAATCACACAATCAATCTGTCAATATTTTTATTGACAATCCTGTCAAATTTTTAAAAATAATTATGAGAAGGATTATTGCAATAATATTATTTATTAGTTGCGCCTCTCTGTTGAGCGATGCCCAGATTCCTTTTATAATAAGAAAAGTGACTGAAAAACTCAAAAGAAAATATGGCATAGAAAACGAAATATTCGTCATTGTAAGCATAGCACGACAAAAGCTTTATCTTCTCAAAGGCAAAAAAATCATAGAAATTTACGATGTTTCTACTTCTAAATATGGCATAGGCAATAAAAAAGGAAGTTTCAAAACTCCCACTGGCACACATCGTGTTTATAAGAAAATAGGTGAAAATGCCAAAATCGGTACTATATTCAGATTTAGAAGACCAACAAACGAAATTGCAGAAATATGCACACTTAAACGATGTTCCGAAGAAGACATTATAACTACAAGAATAATATGGCTCGAAGGTTTAGAAGAAGGTATCAACAAAGGAGGAGATGTTGATACAAAAGAGAGATGTATCTACATACACGGAACACCAGAAGAAGGATTAATAGGTACCCCTTCATCACACGGCTGTATCAGAATGAGAAATAAAGATATAATAAAACTTTTCAACCTGATAAAAGAAGGCACTATCGTAGAAATATCAAAAGATTAATATTTGTACATCGCAATGTACGAATAATTTAATTTTTTGTGCATCATGATGAAAAAATCTTGACAAAATTTTATTTCTGGTTATAATATGTGTGGAGGAGATTTTTAGGTTTAATCCATGGTGGGCTACCGGGAGGGTTCCGGATGGATTGCTCTTTGAATTCAAAAGGGATTTATTTTATAAACTCATAAAACAAATTGAAACAAGGCAAATAATTCTTCTGACAGGAATGAGAAGAGTCGGCAAAACAGTATTGATTTATCAAATAATAAATGAATTGCTCAAAAAGGTAAATCCTAAAAACATTCTTTATTTTTCCTTTGATGTAAGCAGGTCAAAAATTGATGATATTTTAAAAATTTATCACAATGAAATTTTAAACAAAGAGATAGGTGAAGAAAGAGTTTATATATTTTTTGATGAAATACAGAAAGCAGATGACTGGGCTAATAAAATAAAAGTTTATTATGACCTTTATCCCATGCTGAAATTTTTCTTAACGGGTTCTGCATCGCTTATTTTGCAGAAGAAGAGTGCAGAAAGTCTCGCAGGAAGAGTTTTTGAATTTACACTTCCTATTTTATCTTTTCGGGAATTTCTGAAAATGATGGGAAAAGAATTCGATTTATCAAATCCCAAACTCATTGCCCCTCAAATTCTTCCCTTGTTTTTTGATTTTATTAAAAAAGGAGGATTTCCCGAACTTACATTTGAAGAGGATGATGAGAAAATAAAAATGTATTTCAAAAATTCGGTTATAGATAGAATTATTTATAAAGATTTGCCTCTTGAATTTGGATTAAAAGATTTTGAATTACTCGAAAATTTATTGAAGTTATTTTTTTCCTCTCCCGGTTTAATGATTTCGTATGAAAATTTATCAAACCAATTTAACAGGGATAGACGCACCATTGCAAATTATATCCATTATTTGAAATATGCGATGCTTATAAAAATACTTTCAAATTTCAGAAAAGGAACCCTTACTTCTTCACGCAAAAATAGGAAGATTTATCCATCATCGACAGGTTTCATTTTTATGGAAAACATGCATAAAATGACAGGCGAAATTCTTGAAACATTCATCATAAATGAAATAAACCCACAAAATTATTTCAGGAAAAATCAAACAGAGATTGACATAATATTACGCAAGGGAGATAAAATTATACCTATTGAGTGCAAATTAAAAGCAGATAAGGTGAGTGTTAGAAAATTTAAAAAAGCTCTGAAAAAATTAGATGTAAAAGAGGGTTATTTAATAACTCTGGAAGATTTTGGAGAGATAAAGGAAGATGTAAGTATAAAAATAATGCCTGCTTTTTATTTTGTGTTAGCAGATGCGGGGAAGGAGTTCGCCTGATGGCAGGTCTATTATGCGTGCACCGCCCACACCGGTATGTAAAAGCACCCTACCTTGATGCGATGAAACAACCTCGCCTATAATCTCTGCATATTTGCCTTCTTCCAAATTTCTTATTTTACTTAAAATTTCATCTGCATAATCTTTATCAACAAAAATCACAAATTTGCCTTCATTCGCAAGATATATATAGTCAAAGCCAAGCAATTCGCATGCAGATTTTACTTCTCCATTTACAGGGATTTTTTCTTCCCATATTTCTATCCCCCATTCTTTGCCCTCACATATTTCTGCAAGGATGCCACCAAGTCCACCACGAGTAGGGTCTCTAACACAATGAATATTCTCATCAAAAATATCAAGAAATTTAATCAATGCTCTGCAATCACTTTTAATATCGGACATCAAACCAAGTTCACCTCTTGCACATACAATCGCAATCCCATGGTCTCCAATTGTCCCCGTAACTATTATTTTATCACCAACTTTTATTTTATCGGGCGAATAATTATAAATTGCTTTGCCTATTCCCGAAGTATTTATAAAAATGCTGTCAATCTTACCATGCTCCACAACCTTGAAGTCGCCACAAACTATTTTGACGCCAGAGAATTCTGCTTCTTTCTTTGCAGATTCTAAAATTTTTTCAAGATTCTCAATTTCAAAACCTTCTTCACATATTATTGAAAAACTTATGTATAGGGGGCTGGCTCCTGCACATAGAATGTCGTTTATAGTGCCTGAGATAGCGAGCTTGCCTATATCACCACCAGGGAAAAATACAGGAGATACTGTATAAGAATCTGTTGTAAAAACAATATCTTCAAGTATTGCACTATCTTCAAGTTTTGTAAGTATTTCATTACCAAAATATTTTAGAATGTGATTTTTGAGAAGGTCATATTGTGCTTTTCCTCCTGCTCCATGTGCTAAAGTTATTCTCATCTTTTGCCGATTTCTCCTGCTTTTGATAATGCAAATTTTACACCGATTGGTCCTATAATTTCAAAGAATATGGTTGTCGCTGCTATTATGTTTATGGTTGTGGTAGCGAGATGAGCACCTGCATCCCCAAGCTGTGCGAATTCTCGTGTTACAAGCATAGCGAGTCCTACAGCTACACCTGCCTGCGATAAAATACCAAAGCCTAGGTATTTACGCATAACAGAAGGTGCGCGAGCAATAGTTGCACCAAGTGAAGCACCTGCTATAAGTCCCAATGACCTTAAAATTATATAAATTACACCAATGGCACCCATCGCAGGTAAAAGTTTTATTTGTAGATGTGCACCAGCTATAAGGAAAAACACAATGTAAAGGGGATAAGATAAAGGCTCAATTGCCCTGTATGCCCTTCTATTTGTGCGAAGATAAAGATTGGCAAAAACCATACCTAAACTTAAATTTGACAGAATGAGCGAACAGTGAAGGAGTTTTGACAATCCCGTGCATAAAAATATTCCCGCAAATGTTGTTGTAAGAAGTTCTTCTGTTGTTCTTATTTTTTGCATAAGTAAGCCCATAAGAAAACCTATCCCTGCACCAAGTGCTATTGCGATTGTTATTTCAAGTAGAGGTTTGCCTATGGCTTCTGCCACAGATATTGATTTTCCTGTTATTAACATTTTTGCGAGTGCAGATGAGAATGCATAAATCATTATCGCGAGTCCATCGTCAAGTCCCACTACTGCAAACAAGGCATCTGTAAGCGGTCCTTTTGCACGATATTCCTGCACAACTGCAACAGTGCCAGCAGGTGCAGAAGCAGGAGCCATTGCACCGAAAATCAAAGCAAGATAAAGTTTATGGGTCAAAAGATAAACACCGATTAGAACCAGGAAGTATGCAAGAAATGATTCGCTCAAAATTATTATGGCGATGCCTTTGCCAATTCTTCGCAAAGTGCTGAGTAACATTTCACTACCTATTATGAAAGCAACAACAGAAAGAGTAACATCGGAAATAATACCGAGTTTATCGAGTGTCTTTAAATCGAAAACTTTAAAGACAGAAGGTCCGAGTAATAACCCAACTATTAAATATCCTACAACGGCAGGCGAACGAAAACGGTTACTTATTTTACCACCGATATATCCGCAAATTAATGCGATTGCAATAAATAAAAGTATGTCCAATTTAGATAACTCTCAACTCTTTTCCTATCTTTTCAAATTTTTCGAGACAAAAATCAAGGTCATCTTTTGAATGAGTAGCGGATACCATTAGCCTTATTCTTGCTTTACCACGGGGCACTGTGGGATAGCAGATTGCCTGGGCGAATATCCCTTCTTCGAAAAGTCTCTTTGAGAAATTCCATGCCAATTTTTCGTCTCCAAGCATTACAGGGGTTATCGGTGTTTTGCTCTGTCCTGTATCAAATCCAAGTTCTTTTAGTTTTTGTTTGAAATAATTTGTGTTGTCCCATAATTTTTTAACCCTTTCATCTGATTCCATCAAAATTTCCGTTGCTGCGATGCATGCTGCTACATCTGCTGCTGTTACTGCTGAAGAGAATAAGAAAGGTCTTGCTGTTTGACGCAAAAATTCGATTAAAGTAGAACTACCAGCAACATAGCCACCCACAACACCAAATGCCTTTGATAAAGTGCCTATTTCGATGTCAACTCTTCCGTGTAACCCATAATAATCTGTAATGCCCCTGCCATGGTCTCCGAGTACACCTTCACCGTGAGCATCATCAACCATAACCATTGCACCATATTTTTCTGCTACTTCAACGATATCGGGCAAAGGCGCAATATCTCCATCCATTGAAAAAACACCATCCGTTATAATCATTTTACGCCTTCCTTTTACATTTTTCAACACATCTTCAAGATGATTAACATCAAGATGTTTATAAATGTGACGCTGTGCTTTTGTCAATCTACATCCGTCTATTATTGACGCATGATTTAGTTCGTCAGAAATTATAACATCATCGGGTGAAGACATTATTGCCTGAATTGTGGCGACATTGCAAATAAATCCTGATTGTAAAGAGAGGGTTGCTTCTACTTTTTTGAATTCTGCGAGCTTCTTTTCGAGTTCAAGATGAAGGTCAAGTGTTCCTGCGATGCTTCTAACAGCTGCTGGTCCCACGCCATATTTATCAATTGCTTTTTTGGCACGCTCTTTTAAAACAGGGTCGTTTGCGAATCCAAGATAATTGTTGGAGCACATATTCAGCACCTTTTTGCCATCACAGATAATCCACGAACCCTGAGCACTGCCAATCGTCCTTATTATGTTATACCTGCCTTCTTCTTTCAGTTTATTAATTTCTTCCTGTAAAAAATCAAGTTCAATCATAACCCCTCCTTTATCAATAAGTTTATAGACAATAAGAAGATGTCAAGCATTTTTTTGAATTTATAAAATTTATCCCTTGACATATCAGCAAAATGATTATCATTTTGTAATGCAAAAAATAAAAGTGAAAAATGTAAGAAAATTGATTTGTGATACGCCTGCGACCGTTGAAGAAGATGAAACACTTCCAGAAATCGCTTTAGCATTCTGCGATAATCCAAAAACAAGAACCATTTATGTAGTCGATAAAGAAAACAGATTAAAAGGGATAATTACCCTTGATGACATTGTAGAAATTATTTTCCCTGAAGTGATAAAAATTGAAACAGGTTATGAAATTTTACATACATTTCGTGGTAGATGTGCAAAAGAAATAATGATAGAAGCACCTTTAAAGGTAAGAGACGAAGATAACATTGAGGAAGTTTTAAAGAAAATGCTCGAAAACGGTATAGAAGAAGCACCTGTAGTAGATGAGGAAGACAGAGTAATAGGGGAGATAAATTTGCTCGAAATTTTGAATGTATGGGTTGAAAAACATATTATTTGAGCTTGCGGTCGTCATCTTTCTTTCGAAAATCGTATCACATTTTTGTGAAAAAATAAAACAACCACCTGTCTTTGGTCTATTACTTACAGGATTAATTCTCGGGGAATCTGGTTTTAAATTTTTGCGTTCCAACGAAGTTATTGAAGTATTTTCAGAGATTGGAGCGATACTTTTACTTTTTATGGCTGGTCTCGAAACCGATATTGCTCAGGTACGCAAAGAAGCTCGCATATCTTTTACAACGGCTATATGGGGAGTGGTGCTTCCTTTTTTTCTTGGTTTCTGTATTGCAAGAAGTTTTGGCTTTGAAGTAAATAAGTCACTTTTCCTTGGCACAATTTTAACTGCAACTTCTGTGGCAATCACTGTGATGACACTTTATGACCTTAAAAAACTCGAAACAATCGAAGGGAGGACAATTTTATCTGCTGCGGTAATTGACGATGCACTCTCTGTTATACTTTTAGCATTCGTTTTAAGTTTAATTGGAAAAGAAACCCGTATTTTTATCTCTTTCGCAAAGATGATAATTTTCTTTGTTATAGCATCTTTTCTTGGTTTTTTTCTCGTTCGTCGTTCTTATAAATTTTCAAAGCGCTTGCGTGCTTCTCGTGCAACTATTGCGATAGCACTATCTACCGTGCTCTTCTATGCATGGTTCGCAAAATCTATGGGCATAGCAGAAATAACAGGAGCATATCTTGCTGGACTTTTTTCAAGCAGGGAGATGAGAAGAGAAGTAATGCGAGAATTAGAAGCAATGGCTCATGGTCTATTTGTCCCTGTTTTCTTCACAAACATAGGTTTAAAAGCACAAATTCACAAAATTTCGGGCAATGTTTTATTCCTCATTTGTTTTATTTTAATCGCTATAATGAGCAAAATAATAGGATGCGGACTTGGTGCGAAAATAGCAAAGCTGCCTGCAAAAACATCTTTGAGAATCGGAGTAGGAATGGTACCCAGAGGCGAAGTAGCTTTGATAATCGCATCTATCGGGCTTTCAAAAAATCTAATAGGTCATTTTGAATTCTCGTTAACCGTAATTTTATCGCTGGTGACGGCAATATTTACTCCTTTGCTTCTCAGGCTATTATTCAAATGAGTGAAATTCTTGCAATAGGTATAATATTATTCTTTGGATTTTTCGCTGGCAAATTTATTTCTAAATTAAAATTTCCAACGGTAACGGGATATATTCTAATTGGACTTGCTTTTGGTGTATCTTTCTTAAAATTAATTCCACTTGAATTGAACCTTGAATTAACATGGCTCATTGAATTCGCTCTTTTGCTTGTTGCATTCAATGTCGGAATGGAATTGAAGATTTCGACTTTTAAAAGACTTGGTAAACCTTTAATTTTAATAATAATTTTTGAGACATTATTTACATTTTTATTCCTCTTTATTGGTATGTTTTTGCTCCATTTATCTTTACCGCTTTCGCTTTTAATTGCGGCTATTGGCTGCGCAACTGCTCCTGCAGTAACCGTTATGGTGCTCGCGGAATACAGGGCATCAGGTCCTTTAACCCAAACTCTCCTTGCCTGCGTCGGTATGGATGACGCAATAGGTCTCATGCTCTATTCGATTTCTGCATCAATCGCACATATTGCTTTTGATAAATTGAAAATATCTTTCGGAATTTTACTATTAAAAATTATAGCGGGGATATTCTTCTCGCTTTTTACAGGATGGCTCTCCGGGATTTTACTTCTTTTTATTTTAAGAAAAGTAAAAGACCCATTAAATGTTCTTGTTGTCACAATCGGCACCATAATGTTGTTTTCTGGCTTATTGCAGACTAAACCATGGGGTATTCGCTTTTCTCCTCTTTTATGTGCAATGATGCTCGGATTTATAGTCTCAAATTATTCTGTACGCAGGGGAACTGTTTTCACTGTTTTTGAAAATTTCTCACTTCCCTTTTATGTAATTTATTTTGTGCTTGCTGGTGCGCGCCTGAATATTCATCTGTTGATGAAACTGGGTCTCGTTGCTCTTGTTTACTTACTTTGTAGATTCAGCGGTAAAATCTTTGGTGCATTTTTTGGTGCAGTTATTGGAAAAGCGCCTGCTGTTCTTCGCAAATACACGGGCTTTGGATTATTTTCACAGGCAGGGATAGCAATAGGTCTATGCCTTTACGCAGCAAAAGAATTTCCACAGGTTGGAGATACAATAATAGCAATAGCACTTGGGACAACAATAGTAACGGAATTCGTAGGTCCCATACTCACAAAATGGGCAATTAAAAAAGCAGGAGAGGTAAAAAGAATTGACAAAACCAAAAAAGAGATATATTAAAGGAGGGGGAGATGTTGTTAAGTGACTTAATAGATGGGGATTTGATCAAACTCGAAATAGAATCAACAAAAAAAGAAGACATAATAAAAGAAATGGTCGAATTGTTTGAGAAAAAGGGGGTCATAGGAGATAAAAGGAAAGTGATAGATGCTGTTATGCAAAGGGAGCAAATTGAATCTACTGCTATTGGCGAAGGTATAGCGATTCCTCACTGCAGGTCTTCTGAAGTAAAAGAACTTAAGGTAGCACTTGGGATATCCAGAAAGGGGGTCGATTTTGAAGCACTCGATGGTAAACCTGTGTATGTGATTTTTATGATTCTTGCACCGGAGAAAGCAAGAAAGGAATACATACAAACAGTTGCAAAAATAGCAAGATTACTGAAATCAAAAATAATGAGAGAAGCATTGAAGAAGGCAACATCCGAAGACGATATAATAAAAGTGATAGCTGACTTCGATGGAATCGCACCAGAAGAAGTAAAAGTAAAGATGAAAAAAGGAAGGATTATTTACAAACAGGAGGAGTAATGTATCTTTTGATAATAATCCTTCATCGTGAAGAATATTTAAATGATATTCTTGAAGCTTTGCTTGAGCTTGGAGTTGAAGACGCCATAACCATGGATGCAGAGAGCACGAAGCGTGCTTTGGCTTACAGGGTGCCAATTTTCGCAGGATTAAGACTCGGTATGGGAGAAAGACCCTTCTCAAAGGTAATATTCGCAATAACGGATAATAAAAACGCAGGAAAAGAGCTGATAAATATGCTGAAAACCGTGGATATTGACCTCGAGGCAAAAGGAGTATCAAGAATAATGATGATAAAATTAGAAGAAGTTTACGGCACTCCTGAGGAGATTGAAGAAATTTAAATTTTTACTTGACGAAAACCATATTTCATTATTTTAAGAGATTAGGAGGTGAGGGTATGGAAGTAAAGAAAGAAGACCTCCTTGCATCGGTTGATAAATATCTGAGAAAAATATCAGAAGGCGAAATAGTGGATGGCAAAATCGTAAAGATAACGGAAAAAGAAGTGATAGTTGATATCGGCTATAAAGCAGAAGGAGTTGTTCCCATCACCGAATTTAAAGAGGAAGAGCTGAAAGAAGGCAACGAGATAAAGGTCTTTATCGAAAGGATTGAACCCGAAACAGGCATACCTGTTCTCTCGAAGGAGCGTGCAGACCAGATGATAGTATGGGATAAGATTGAAAAAGCATTCGCCGAAGGAACTCCTGTCGAGGGCAGGGTGATAAAAATTGTAAAAGGAGGAGCCATCGTGGATATAGATGGTGTGCGTGCATTCATGCCAGGCTCACACGCTGATATAAAACCAGTAACAGACCTTAATAAACTAATCGGTGAGAAATTCAGATTTAAAGTAATAAAAGCAAATAGAGCACAAAGAAATATCATAGTTTCAAGAAGGGAACTTCTCGAAGAAGAAGCTCAAAAGAAAGCCAAAGAAATACTTGAAAAAATAGAACCAGGACAAGTATGGGAGGGCACTGTAAAAACCATAACAGATTTCGGGGTGTTCGTTGACCTCGGAGGACTCGAGGGCCTCATCCATATATCTGACCTGAGCTGGGGTAGGGTAACCCATCCATCAGAAGTTGTGCAGGTGGGAGACAAAGTAAAAGTAAAAGTAAAAGAGGTCGATAAAGAATCTAAAAGAGTAACATTATCAATTAAAGATTTACAGGAATATCCATGGAAAAATGTTGATAAAAAATATCCCGTTGGTTCAAAAGTAAAAGGCAAAGTTGTATCAATTGTAGATTACGGAGTATTCGTTGAACTTGAGCCAGGAGTAGAAGGACTTATACATATCTCTGAACTATCATGGGGAGAAATAAAGCATCCATCTCAGGCTGTAAAAGTAGGAGATGAAGTCGAAGTAGTTGTATTAAATGTCGATAAGGAAAATGAAAAGATAGCACTATCTTTAAAAAGAACTTTACCTGACCCATGGGAAACCGTTGATAAAGAATTTCCCGTAGGCTCTGTGGTAAAAGGCAAGGTAAAGAATTTCACGAATTTCGGTGCTTTCATAACATTGAAAGACGGGGTAGATGGTCTCTTACACATAAAAGATATGTCATGGACAAAGAAAATCGAACACCCATCTGATATATTAAAAAGAGGAGAAATTATACAATGTAAGGTGCTCGAAGTTGATAAAGAAAACAGAAGAATATCACTCGGACTGAAACAATTAAAAGAAGACCCATTGAAAGAATTCCAGAGGAAACATCCCATAGGAGACCTTGTTAAAGGCAGAATCAAAGGGATACACAACAAAGGCGTAATAATAGAATTTCCTGATGTCCCTGAGGTCGAAGGATTTGTGCCTTATTCGCATCTGGTAGAAAAAGCAAGAAAAATACACACAAAATACTCAATAGGAGATATCCTGAATCTAAAAGTAATCGAAATAAACGAAAAAAGAAGAAGTGTTATTTTATCAGAAACAGGTTATTATGAAGAAATGGAAAGAAGAGCATATGAAGAATATAAGGAAGAACAGGAAGATAAATCTTAGTTTAATCCTCCCCTCCCTCCCCCTTTTCTTTTTTCAACCTCTTATTGGTCTTTTCTTCATCTTTTTCGTCTCTTCCTTCTTTCACAGGAAAAAATTTTTATTACCATCTATCATCTTTTGTCCGATACCACTTTTTAATTTCATGTTTATTTTTATCGATACCGGAGATTTAACTTCTGCTCTACTTCAAAGCATAAAAATCTACTTCTGGATAATATTCGCAATATCTTTATCACTATTGTTAAAGAAAAAAGATTTCACAAAATTTAAAAACAATTTTACTTTCATCACTTTAATATCTTTAAAAATTGCCGAAAATTTTAAAAAGAAAATGATTATTTTACAAAAAAGAAATTTACCTTTTTTTAAAATTTTCTCCCAGATTTTAAAAAGCACTTTCAAAGAAGCAGAAAAATTTAGCATTGCATTAAAATGCAAGGGTTTTATCATCGCTTTATTTTTAGCCTTTAACTTGTTTTCTCAATTAACTTTACCTCGATTATTTTTATCGGAAAGAGCTTATCCTGTTACAGATAGGTTTTTGTTTTTTGATTTATCTTCTGGAATTTATCCTTTTACATCTTTTATGCGTTGTACAAATTTAAGGATAGGTTTTGGCAATATCGCTGAAGCTGGCATTTTCTTTGAAGAAAAACTAACAAATTTACCTGCAGGCAAATTCTTACCACAAAGATATTACAAAACATTTACAATGGGAGGAGGAATTTTAAAATTAAAATTACTGGAAGAAAAAGGCAAAATGATACCGGCTATTGCTCTTTTTGGAAAATTATCTCCCCTTATTCACTGGGAAAGTATTTATTACGAAAGTGCTGTCTCTCCGACAAATGTATTTTATCTCGGAGCAAGGTATGGTGAACTTGGTGTGATATTCGAAAAGGATTTCGGCAAAATTAAAGCATTAGCAAAATTGGGAATTTATGACCACAGGACAAAAATTGTAACAGATGGTTATGATATACAGGAAAAAAAGACATTAAACTTCGATGCAGGACTCGCAGGCTACATATCACTTACAAACGCAATAACTCTTATTGCTGAATACTCAAGGGAACACAGATTAAAATTTGATTGCGACAATCTAAAATCAGATGTAACGGGTTATAATGTATTTGCTCTTGGAATAAGATATTTATGGGGTCAAAATCTCTATTTTGACGCATTTATAATTTATCCCACATTATACAGAGGATTTGCCGATATAACCCTATTTCTGTGCTTAAATTTTATCTATTCTGCCGAAGAACTATGGCGCATTATAAAAGAAGCAGGGGGGTAAAATGCTTACATTAATTTTTATAGCAATGACCGAATTTATCGATTGTCCCACACCTGATGCCCTTGAAAGAGCACAGATAGAAGTTAAATTAAGAGCAGAACCTGAGGGCGGGCTCGTTGGATATATAGATGTCGGCATACTTGACAATTTCCTGATAGGTGTCTCTTATGGTGGCGAAAAAATAATAGGATATGGTAAACCACGCTTTTATCCAAGGATTGGCACTCAGATAAAATATAAATTGTGGGAAAAACCAAAAATAGCCATCGGACTGGATATACAGGGACATGAAGAATGGGCAACTCACAGCGCAAACGGAATAGAATATGAAGGATATTTTATCAAATCAAAAGGAGCTTACCTTGTTGCTGGCTCTGACTTTAAAGAAATAATCACATGGGGCGCAGGTGCAAACTATAACCTGACAGAAACTAAAAAAGGACAAAATCCTTTTGATATCTTCGGAGGAGTATCTCTTAAAGTAACGGAAGAATTTTCATTACTCGCTGAATATTATTTGGGACTAAATCAGCCACAAATGGAATTCCCGGGATACTTATCATTTGGGATAAGATTCAAATACGAAGATATATCAATCGAATTACTTTTTAGAGATTTATTCAGTTGCACCAAAAAATATACAGAGAAAACAACGAATCGCACTATAAAAATAGTTTACCGAACTTATTTATAATATTACACCCGTAGTCTGCGGAAAAATTCCTGAAGTAGGTTTAAGCAATCATCTGCAAGCACACCATAATAAATTTCGAGGTCTTCTCTTTTTATCGAATAACGGCTCAAAAGTGCTCCCATTTTCTCATCTTTTATCCCGAACACACATTTTTTGATGCGTGATAGCATTATAGCACCTGCACACATAGGACATGGTTCTTTTGTAACATAAATTTCACATCCATCGAGTCGCCAGTCACCGAGCGTATTTGCAGCAGCAGTTATAGCAATTATCTCTGCATGAGCCGTGGGGTCTTTTAAGTGCTCAACCTGATTATGACCACGCCCTATTACTCTATCCTCGTGTATAACAACAGCACCAACAGGAACTTCACCTTCATGAAACGCTTTAATAGCTTCCTTTAACGCTTCTCTCATCCACTTTTCCATATCAAATTGGCAAAAGATAACGCAAAGCTACAAAACCTTCTGCATATTTCACCTTACCCTGAAAGCCACGAAAACTGGCAATAGAATGCACACTCTCAAGCATATCAAGACCCGTAGGATAAGGTTTCTCAACCTGTGAGCGATGAATTTTCAGCAATTCTATTTTTTTATCAAGTACATCTGCAATATCAACAAATACATTGGGCTCAAAATTTCTTGTGGTATAATCTTCATAGAATAAAACTCTTTTCGAATATCTGCAGGCAGCTATTGTTGCATTTGCAACAGCTCTGTGGTCCTGATGTGCATCGTCCGGATAATTAACATAAATTAAGTCGGGTTTTACTTTGGATATTATCTCATCAATTTTTTCTATCAAAGGTTTACCTTCGGGAATCTCTGTATCTTTAAATCCTCCCCAGAACAATCCATCTGCTTTTAAAAAGCGTGCAGCATCTTCCTGCTCTCTGGTCCGTACTTCTGCTCCACCTGACATCTCACCCCTTGTAATTACGAGCAAATATACTTTGTGATTGTGCAAGAACTTATGTTTTAACAAGCTACCACCGCAGCCGTATTCAATATCATCAGGATGTGCTCCTATAGCAAGTACTACCATTAAGGAGCGTAAATTACAAAATGAGCATAAGCAGAGGAACCGCCCGAATTAACTTCAATTCTACAATAAATTATATGACCTGCTTCTGGAACCGGATTTATTTGTGCTCCAACTAATGTATAGCCCTCTGTGAGTCCTGTACCCATTGCAGTAAATATTTTATCAAGAGCATCAGGATCAATTGCATAAGCAAATACTCCTCCCGTCCTCTCACAGGTTTCCTTAAATTCAGAAAAGTCTATATCAGATGTGTCACCAAGGCCAACCCCATAAACCGGTATCCCATAATCAATAGATTTAGAAATAACATCCGAAGTATCATTGTAACTATCATTATCTTCTCCATCCGTTAAGCATAAAATTGCTCTCCCATAAGAAGTGGATACATTATTATTGGTATGGTCGAGCAAATAACATATTGCGTCGTATAAAGGAGTTCCGCCCTCTGCAGTGACACTTTCAATTGCTCCAAAGAGCTCAACGGTATCCTTCACGCTCCTATAATCGCATATTATTCTGAAATAATAGTCATCTATTCCATCGTTATTCGCATCACCGTGTCCTGCAGCAAAATCGAACACACCGCACAAATGCGAAGTAGAATTATTTAACAATTTTCTTATAAACTCTTTAGCTGCATCTTTTCGAAGCTCTAAAGAATCATTCCATTCCATACTTCCGCTTGAGTCAAGCAACAGTCCTACTGCGATTTTCTTAGAAGTAGGAGATGTATTTTTAACGCTCGTCACAGTAACTTCATAATATGCATCCGAAGGAGAAACCGAATCTACAATTATTGCCACATTAGAGGACTTCAAAGATATCACATCACCATCTTCTGTCAGTGCTATTATTGGTATCGAGAACTTGCCGGATGTATCGAAATCCGGAGCGTATTGCACAGACCCCATCAAGTGCACTTCTGCAACCTCTGGCTCCCCCGATATTATGATTATACATGCAGTCGCCAAAACACCACACAACAACAAGTACAACAACTTACGCATACACCCCCCTTATTTATTTACAAATTCAATCAATTTCCTAATATCTCTTTTCATGAAAACCTTCTGTATGCATAATTCATGCTTTACGCCAAATATCTCCTCTTTAAAATATTTCTCAAAATCAAACATTTAACTTTTTAATCTTATCAATTATTATTTTCTCAAATTCTTTCAACACTTTTGATACCTCTGCTCCTACTGCTCCGCCTGCCTGAGCCATGTGGGGCTTGCCACCTCCACCTGCACCTGCAAGCTTACCCAGTTCACGAGCAAGATCACCTGCTTTCAACTTATCTTTCAATTTATCACCTACAAAAACAATAAATGAAGGTTTATTTCCCTTTTTAAATCCAAGTACTCCTACACTGTTTTCTTTCCTCAAAACATCAGCAAAAGACCTCACATATTCAATATCATCAAAAGATACTTCAGACATTATAACTTCAACTCCATTTACCTTTTTGCTTTTCTCCCTCAATTCATTTGCCTTATACTTAATCATTTCGCGCATAACTTCATTTAACTTTTTTTCGAGCAAATCTCTTTCACTTAAGACCCCCTCTACTTTTTTAAGGACATTATTAACATCCACACCCATCATATTTGCCAATTTTAATAAAATCCGCTGATTGTCAAGATAAAAATTCAAAAAGGAAAATCCCGTTAGAGCAACAATTCTTCTAACACCTGCATGTATTGCACTTTCTTCTATTATTTCAAAAAAGCCAATTTCACCTGTTCTTCTACAATGAGTACCTCCACATAATTCTTTTGAAATTCCTTTAATATCAACAACTCTTACAATCTCTCCATACTGTGCTCCAGGTAAAGCAATTGCACCTTCTGCAATTGCATCAAAATATTTCTTATTATAAGTTAAAACTTCAACATCCTGCATTATCCATTCATTAACCAATTCTCTTATTTTATCAACCTCAAACTTTTCGAGTTTGCAAAAATGTGTGAAATCGAATCTCAATCTATCCGGTGCAACAAGTGAACCTGCCTGATGAACATGCTCGCCCAAAACCTTTCTTAACGCAGATTGCAATAAATGAGTAGCAGTGTGATTGCGCTGAATCGACAAACGCCTCTCCTTATCAACTTCACAGATAACTTCCCTTTCCGTAATTTGCCCCTGTTTCAAAATACCGATATGCATCCTGTATTTGTCAAAATATTGCGTATCCTCAACGATAAATTCCATATCATCATTATAAATCCTGCCCGTATCTCCAACCTGCCCTCCTTCTTCTGCATAAAACGGAGTTCTTTCAAGTATTAAATAGTATTTTTTATCATCTTTACGCCACATACAAATCCTGCTTTCTATTTTCAAAGTATTGTATCCCACAAATTCATCTTTTTCGATTTCCTTCAAAATATTCCACTCGAATTTTTCCGCTTTAAATTTCGCATAACGCTTTGCAAGTTCCCTTTGTTTTTCAAGATATTTTTCAAATTTCTCGCGGGAAATTTCAAAACCTTCCTTTTTCGCATATTCTTCTGTTAATTCAAAAGGAAATCCATAGGTATCATAAAGTTTAAATGCCTCTTCTGGCGGAAATTCTCTTTTGCCTTTTTCTTTCAAACTATTGCTTATAACAGTGAAAATGACTTTGCCCCTTGAGAGGGTATCAAGAAAACGCTTTTCTTCAGCTTTTATGACAAGAGATACACTCTCAACTTTCCCTTTTATTTCGGGATAAGCATCACCCATAACATCAACCACAGATTTTACAAACTTATAAAGCAAAGGTCCCTTAATCCCTGCATCATAATATTCTTTTACTGCACGACGCAATATCCTGCGAATCACATACTCCCTGCCGGTATTGCCCGGAAATACACCTTCGGAAATGGCAAATGTCAAAGCCCTTATATGGTCGGCTATTATATTGAACATTTTTCTTTTTTCAAAGTATTTAATTTTTATTTCATCTTCTATATTTTGAATTATTGGTTCGAAAACATCAGTTTCAAAAACTGTTTTTTTACCCTGCATTGCACAAAGTGCGCGCTCAAGTCCCATACCTGTATCAACTCCCCTGTTTTTCAAAGGTTTTAATGTACCATCTTTCTGGGCATCATATTGAGGAAAAACTAAATTCCAGACTTCGAAATATCTATCACTATCATCTGCAATTGTTTTACCGGGGTCTATCTCCTCTCCGAGGTCGTAAAAAATTTCAGTGCAGGGACCACAAGGTCCTGTATCACCCGCAGGTCCCCAGAAATTATCCTCTTTGCCAAACTTATAAATCCTGTCAGGAGAAATGCCTATCTCATCGCGCCAGATATTATATGCCTCTTCATCTTCTTCATAAACAGAGATATACAATCTATCTCTGGGAAGTTTCATAACTTCTGTAACGAATTCCCAAGCCCATTTTATCGCTTCCAGTTTAAAATAATCACCAAAAGAAAAATTACCAAGCATTTCAAAAAATGTAAGATGACGGGGAGTAAAACCTACCTGTTCCAAATCTGTTGCTCTCAGGCACTTCTGACAGGAAGTGGCTCGCCTGAATGTAAGGGGAGATTCTCCTGACCATAAAGGTTTAAACTGCACCATACCAGCCGATGTGAATAAAAGCGTGGGGTCACGGGGAATCAAAGGAGAAGAAGGACAAATTTTGTGCCCCCTTTCTTTAAAAAATTCAAGAAATATTCTGCGAAATTCATTTGACTTCATTTCTTACAGACAAAATTATAAACACATAGAACTTACAGTAAGCGTTGCTCTTATTATCTCCACAATTAATTTCCATACAAACAGCCACACTCCTACATTCACAGCAAGTCCTGTTACACCGAGTATGAAGCCCGCAAGTGCCATGCCTTCGCCACTCAGTTTGCCTTCAGATGACCTGATCTCATTTCTCGCAAGAATACCGAAAATAATGGCAAGGATGGAGCAGACAACACCCACAACTGGTAGCACCCAGCCACATATTCCAAGTACAAGGCTCGTTATTGCTTTGCCAGAAGTACTCATCTCACCCCCTCTTAATATATTCATATCCTCATAATGTCAAATAATTTCTTTTAAAAGCAGAGAAAAAGAATAAAAAAGCCATGCATCACTCCATCTCGGATAATGTATTTTTATCCTGTAAAAGCCATAATCACGAAAATAAAAATAGCCTGATGAACAATAAAAGTTGTCTATCACCCACCTTGCAATGTCAAGTGCAGTTTTTATCTCCCTAAATTCACACAGGATAATGATTGCAACAGCAAGATTATGAGAATCAGTGGGATAAAACTTATGCAAATAATATTTTGGGAAATCAGCCTCAAATAATTTTTCCCTGTAGAAAACATATCCCTTTGATAAATTTTCCTGATATTTCGCAGTGCCTCCGTATTCCAATGCCCATTTTAGACCCCACAGCGTAAAACCAGTATGAAAGCCATCAATCCACCTTTGATAAGGTGCTAAACCATAATTCCATCCGCCATCAGAATTTTGATAAAAAATAAGTGTATCAAACACTTTTTCTGCAAAATTCAAATATTCCTGCTCTCCTGTATAATGAAACAATTTGCATAAAAAACCAGCAGATAAAGAATTTGCATTATGAACGAAATTTCTATCAATGGGAGTATAACTCAAATAAAATCTATCTTCTTTAATATTTAACCTTTTCATCAAAAAATCACCTGCACTTTTTGCTATCTCGATAAAATCTTTTTTTCTTTTGTGCTTATAAAAATCGAGAAATGCAGATGCACAGATAGCGGTATTTACGGCAGTTGGATAATTTTCAGGAATAAGTTTTTCCCTTGTTTGCCACGCAAAAGTATGCCCCCAGCAATACTCCGGAAAATACTTTGATTTTAAATCTTTTAATTTTATCAATAAATTTTCTGCGAGTTCCAAACATTTTTCTTCTTTTAAAACTTCATAAAGATTTGATAAACCCATTGAAAATAGCGCAAGAGTTTTTGGATGTACTTTTTCTTTTATTAAAAGTGCTTTCCTGAAATTTATGGGTGATAATTTGATTGTCTGTTGCGAGATTTGACGCAAAATTTTGCAACCCAAATCACAAAAAATACCATCATAGGGGTCAAAGCCACAAAAATTTTTCCCTAAATTAAAATTTAATATCTTTAAAAGTAACCTTTTTATTTCTTCTTGCATGGATTCCATACTTTGCTCTTATTTTCTGCGAATCTTTTACCTCAGCTTCTGGGTCTTTACTGTATATTTTGCTCAATTTATCTCGAATCTCTCTCATCATCTTTACAGCGTCAAATTCTTTCTTCTTTTTCATAAACCACCTCCCTTGGACTCTTTTCAAAGTATCTCTGCCGTGGGCATATCTGGTGATTTTGGATTTGGTTTCACTGTTTTTGTGATAGGGTCAACTATTAGGTCTAAAGTTTCCAATACTATTTGTCCAACAAGTGGTTCTGCGACCTTTACCTCGCACAGCACATCAAATATTCCTTCTCTGCCTTTTAGTTCAAGTATTACGCCCCTGTAAATAGGTCTTATTTGAATTTGGTTATTTGCGTATCTCACTCTTCTCTCATCTACTTTTTGCAAGCCGAGCTTTTCTACTATATCCTGAGGCAAAACTAACATTGTTGCACCTGTATCTATGACTGCATCCACTTCCACAGATTTCTCTGGCTCAAATAAATTTTTTAATTTTATCTTCTCCACCACTTTCCCCATCTTTTAATTTATGCAAAAAATTAAAAAGTCAATAATTTATTTTAGAGGTTGCTGAAAAATTTTATTTTTCAATTTTTATTTATCCCACCCGCCCAGAGATTTTTCGGAGGGCTCCGCCCTCCGCGACCCATTTCTATAAGGTTAATATTTTTCAGCAGTTTTATTTTATCAGAATGATTTTTATTTTGTCTTTTTTATCTTCTCTTTTTGTATGCAAGAAATAAATTCCTTGTGGTAAATCTCTTATATTCAAAATCCTGGTTCCCCTTATATTTTTTATGCATCTACCTGTAATATCATAGAGTTTTAAATTGATTTTTGAGTCAAAATTTATAATCCCCTGTGTTAAGATGCATTTTTTTATATCGTTAAATTTCTTATTTTCTTCCATTCCTATATTCGATATTCTCAATGCTATGATGCCGTCGGATGGGTAAATTTCACTGCGTCCGAAACCACAAACGATATATCCTCCTTCAAATGGTTGAATTGAATTTGCTTGAATCCACATCCAATCTTCTCCTGCTTCACCCCGGGAAATGAGATTACCCTGACTATCTACTTTCACAATATAAATATCAGGGGAATTTATCCCACCGCACTCAAAATAACCTTTTAACCCACAAATTATGTAGCCTGCATCATCAAACCTAACATCAAGTCCCCTGCATGCAATAGGAGTAGTGTCAGGACCATACTCTTTTAACCACAAGATTTCACCTAATTTATCTACTTTCATTAAAAACACTCTAAAATTGTAACTGCCACTCATGGGATGTATAGAATTACCACAAAGAATATATCCGTCTTCTGTTTTTAACATGCGATAGATTTCACCACGAGGAGAGTGCGATGAATCATCATAAATTTTATACCAGATTAAATTTCCATTATAATCACATTTAAAAAGCAAAGGAAAAGGATGATCTCTAAAAATATAACCAGATACTACAAAGCCACTGTCTTCTACCACAGACCACCCGGTCCAATCATCTGCAAAAGAATATGTTTTCGACCATTCGAGATTTCCTTCTTTATCCAGTTTTACAAGATAAACATAATAGGAAGATTCGGATTTATAGTAAGGTCCACCGTAACTTATAAGATAAGGTCCAAAGTTACCAACCACTATATATCCGCCGTCACTTGTTTTATGAATCTCCAATCCTTCTTCCTGCATCCCTGCATCAAAATTTCTGTACCACACCAAATTACCGTATTTATCAAGTTTCATGATAAGCAAATCATAATTTTCAATTCCATCTTCTGCAGTATCAACGATACCACATATTATAAACCCAGAGTCACTATCTTCTTCGACATAAAGTCCTGCCGTATTTTCACCTATTTTATATTTTTTACTGAAAAGTGTATCACCATCTGCATTTATTTTTAGCACCCAGAGATGTGAATGATGGGAATTTGAAAAAAATAATTCTGTTAATCCAGCGATTACAAAATTGCCATCAGAAGTGCGAATCACTCGAACACCTGATTCACATCCCCGTGGATAACCAAATGTCTTCTCCCACATTGGCGCACCATTAGTATCAACAAGCATAATATAAACTTCCTCATAAGGATTTTCATCAAAACGATAATATCCTGTGAGTAAGAAGCCATTATCCATGATAAGTACATCGTATAGCTTTTGAATTGATTCCCTTTGATAAATTTTTGACCATATAATGTTACCATCTTTATCAACCTTTAAGAGATAAAAATCAGTATCCTGTGAGGTTGTAAATCCTCCGATTATGTATCCCGATGGAATTTCTTTTACACAATATCCGCAATCGGTCAAAGTATCGCCATATCTCTTTGACCATAAAGTATCACCATTTTTATCCAGTTTCAACAGATAAATGTCTTTATCTTTTTCACCCACAATTACATAAAAAGAATCGCTCGTAGTTATAATATCATAAGGAGTAAAACGATAATAATTTTTATTCCAGATAATATTGCCCGATTTATCGACTTTCATTACAAAAGTACCTCCCGGGTATTTTTCACCCACTATAACAAAGCCATCTTTTGTTTTGCAGAAATCTTTATCGAATCCAAAAGAGGTTTCCGGTGGCGGGAAATAAATTTTTTCCCACATAATATTAAAATTCATATCCGCATTCAACAGAGCCATACCACAATCTCCACTAACTGTATCAAATGCCATACGCAACACCGCATAACCGCTATCAGAGCGTATAATCACAGGTTGATAATAATCGTAACTGGTTTCCGGAAGTTCCTTTTCCCACAGCACATTCCCGAATTCATCAATCTTTTCAGCATAATAATGAGGCGCTTTTTCGCATATTACAATATATCCTCCGTCAATAGCTTCTTCAACGCTTATAAGCCCGCCTCCTATCTTCTTCGTCCATAAAGTATCGCCATTTTCATCTATCCTTACTAAATAAGTTTTACCATCAGAATTACCAAACACAATATAGCCATTTGAACATTTAAAAGAACATTTACCGATGTCTTTGCCCCACCAGGGAAATCCATAATACTTCAACCAGTCCACATTTAAACTTAAAATCAACAGCAACAACATATCCCCCCTTTTTATTTTAATATACTCGTTTTTTTGTCAAGGGTAAAATGAAAAAATTTTTAATGGTACATGTTAAAATTTTGAAATTTGTGTTAAAATTTTTATCGAATATTTTTTGGTGAATTTTTCTTTATGCTTTCGATTATTGCGAATGTCGTTAAACTCGTATAGAAAATATCCTCAAAACTTATGGGCGAGGGTTTGCCTTTTTCTACAGCATCTATAAATGCCCGAAGTTCTTCCTTAAAACCTTTACCTTTTAACTCTTTTACTCTTTCTACACCTTCTTTTGAAATCCTCAACCTTTTAAAATCTTCGATTATTATAACTTTACCTTTGCCAAAGATTTCTATCCTCTCCTTTTCAAAATATTTATCACCTTTTGATGCGTAAATTACATTTGCGATTGAACCGCGCCCGAACTTCAAATTTATAATTGCATTGTCAAAATTTACAGAATCAGGCGTAGAGTATGCAAAAACTTCAACAGGTCTATCGGATAGAAGATAAATAAGAGTATCAACAAAATGACAAACTTCACCTATAATCCTGCCACCACCTACATCCAAATCCTGCACCCAGTGAGTCTTTTCAATCTCACCTGCATTAACCCTGTAATTTATTAAAAAGATACCATCTCCCATCTCTTTCTTTGCCTCAACAACCGATGGCGAAAACCTTCTGTTAAAACCTATCTGCAATCTACTACCCCTTTCTTCAACTATCTTCTTAATTTCAAACACATCTTCAATTTTTATCGCAAGTGGTTTTTCGCAAAATACATATTTATCCTTTAATAATGATTTTTTTATCAATTCCGCATGTGTATCGTGTCTCGTTGCAATCAAAACTGCATTTATTTCTTTGTCATTTATAATATCTTCGGGATTGGTTGTAGCGCGCTCAAATCCAAATTTCTTCTGAACATAAAAAGAACTTTCAGGATGCTCATTACATACCGCTTTAAAATAAACTTTCTCTTTTAAATGGGGCAAAAGATTTGACTGACAGAATTTACCTGCACCTATAACCCCAAGATTCACCTTCTCACCTTTATATTCCCTTTTCTTCTCAATCACTCTTATTACCTTTTCTTCCTCTGGATATTTAAATAACACTCCTACAAACTCTTCTTTTTTCTCACGAATCAATTGATAGGCATCTTTTGCTTTTTCAATCGGGAAAATATGGGTTATTAAAGGTCTTAAAGTGATTTCTTTATTCTTCAGCAATTCGATAAATTCCTTCATATTGCGATTTTCTGTCCATCTAACATATCCAACAGGATAATCTATTGATTTCTCTTCATAAATCGGGTCATATCTACCGGGACCATAAGACCTTACAATTCTTACTTCTAAATCTTTGTAATAGTAAATGTCACGGGGAATCTGGATGGGGAACACTCCTACGATTATTATTTTGCCTCTATCACGGGCAATTTTACCTGCTTTATCCATTATATCTTCCTCTGATGTTGACAAAGATAAAATAACAGAATCAAATCCAACTCCTTCTGTAAAATCTTTAATTTTCTCAAAATCTATTTTATTGCTAACTTCTGCTCCGAATTTTTTTGCCAGTTCGATTCGTTTTTCATTTACATCGATTCCATAAACTTTACAGCCTGCTGATTTTAAAATTTGGGTGATTATAAGTCCGATTAATCCGAGCCCTATTACACATATTTTATCTCCGATTTGTGCTTCTGCTTTTCTTACGGCATTTATTGCGATTGAACCAAGTGCTACAAAAGCGGCTTCTTCTGGCAAAACTTCTTCTGGCACTTTCACACATAACGCTCTGTTACAGCACACAAACTCTGCATGATGAGCATCATCGCCTGCACATGCAACAATGTCACCCACTCTTATGTTATCTATACCTTCTGAAATCTCAACCACCTTTCCACAGCATGAATAACCAAGTGGTCTTGGGGTTTCTAAAATAGTTTTCGCTTTCCTGTAAGCAGATAAGAAGCCCTCTCTTTTCACCATCATCCAGAATTTTTTTAAATCATCTTTCCTTTCCATAACTTTTTGCAAAATATTTTTGCGAGCAAGTTCAACTTTGGCACGCTCGGTTCCCACACTCACAGCAGAATAAAGGTTTTTCACCAAAATATAGCCCTTTTTGACAGCCGGAACAGGTACTTCTGCAATTTCGATTTCTCCTGTTTTATAATTTTGCAAAATCTTTTTCATCTCACATTGTTATTTCTTTTATATATGGCAAAAGTGGACTCGCTGGAAATTTTCTTATAAATTCTTCTCTTAAATTTTTAATTTCTTCTTTCTTCTTTTGTTTCTTAAATATTTTACATAATTTTAGGTATGCAAGTTGTGCTGAAAAATTGTTGTAATGTGTTATTATATAAGTATAAGCAGATATAGCCGACTTTATATTTTTTTCCTTTTCATAAATTTCACCGAGCAAAAGGAAAGCATCATCACGCAAAGTACTATCCTGCACACTCATAAGAGCTCTTTTCGCTTCCCTAAATTTCCTTTGAAAAACTAAAAATTCGGCAAATGCAATTGTTTTTAAATCATCTTCTGATTGAGATTCTGAAATCAAAAAAATTCTTTTCATAGCCTCACGAGCATAGGGAGAAGATGGTAAAACTCTGGAAAAATGTAGTTTCGCGGATTCTATATTGCCATCATAAAAATCTACAAGTCCTATAAAATAATTCTCATCGCGTGTGCCTTCTATTGCTCTTTTGGCATCTTCAAATCTTCCAAGTTTTAAATAACATTCAAAAAGCCCTATCTTCGCTTTATCACCTTTTTCCTTTTTCAAATATTTTATCGCTTTTTCAGGTTTTTTATCTTTCAAAATTAACCCAATTTTTAAATTGTTCTGTGCTTTTTTATAATATTTGAGTGCTTTTAAAGTATCGCCTCGTTCAAGATAGAGATTTGCTATTTCTTCGTAAACCATTTTATTCTTTAATTTTTTGAGATAATTGATTGCCGAATATTTATCGCCGAGTTTTTCGCAAACTTTTATCAATGTTTTTATAGCCTTTTTGTGATATGGATTTTCTTTTAAAAACTCCAGAGTTATTTTCTTCAATTTTTCGTATTCTTCTCTTTTTTCGTAAAACCTTTTCAGTTCAGAATAAACCCTTTCGGGTGCTTTTCTAAATGCCTTAATATACAAACTTTCTGCTTTTGTAAAATTCCCCTTTCTCTCATACTTTTTTGCGTTCATTAAATCTTTTTGCCAGCCTGCAATAAGTATAAAAATCAAAATCATACTTTTTCTTCTATAAATTCTTTAAGATGGTCTGTGTAATTTAAAAGTTTCAAAATAAAACCTCTTTCTTTTTCATATTCTATGACACTAAATGATGCGGTATCTGTGTGTATTTTCCAGAAATAAGGTTTGGTGATACCGATTAACCCTGCGATTAATGGCTTAATTACGGCTCTGTGGGTAACGATGCATATATCTCCTTCTTTTTCTGTATTTACTATCCTTTTTACTGCTTCTACCGCTCTCTTCTGCACATTATCGAGCGTCTCTGCACCTTTGAGTTTCAACTTTTCAGGCTCTGTAATCCATATTTTCCATTCTTTTGGATATTTTTGTGCAATCTCATTTTTGGGTTTGCCTTCCCAATCACCGAGTTTTATATTGTTAAAACTTTCATCTATTATGAGATTTGCATTGCATTTTTCTGCAATTATTTTTGCGGTCTCCCTTGCCCTTTGTAATGGACTTGAATAAATTGTTTTTATCTCAAATCTTTTTGATAATTCTTCTGCAAGTGATTTTGCCTGTTCCACTCCTCTTTGTGTCAAAGGAAAATCCATCTGTCCTCTGAATAAGTTTTGAGCATTGCCCTCGCTTTCTCCATGTCGTATTATTATAAGCCTTAAACTCATGTCTTTAACTTCTTGACTTTTGCTGCCGGGAATAATACATTATTCAAAATCAATCTGTAACCTGGTGAATTTTTGTGCAACTCTAAATTTGTTGGTCGCTCGCCTACATAATGTGCGTAATCCTCAGGGTCATGTCCACCGTAAAAAGCGAAAAAGCCCTTACCACAGCTCCCGTAAATGTATTTAACTTCTTCTGTACCGGGTACATCTGCAAGTATCACAACATCTTTCTTTATCAAACTGCGACGAAAACCAGTTGTTTGACCCAAAAACTCTTTTATAAGATGTGTATGGTCTTGCGTCAACATCGTTGGTATTGGGTCATATTTCGCTGAAAATGTATGCAATTTAAAGTAAGTTTTGGGACCTCTTATAATTGCTTCATCTGTAACATCAATGTCAGAATGCCTGTATCTATAGGGATTTAAGTCAACTTCAAAATTTGTAAATGCAAAAGTATTCTCGTAATTTAATTTTTCCTGACAATTGGGTTCCACTCCATCACCATCTATTAAAGGAACGATATCCATACCGAGTGCTGCAAGAGCAATGTCAATCGTTTCTGTAGCCGAGCACATAGCAAACAAAAATCCGCCTTTTTCAACATATTCTTTTATTTTTTGGGCAACGGCATGTTTCATCTGCCACACTTTTTTGAAGCCAAGTTTCCTCGCCAGACTTTTATTGAACTCAACCTGACGCTTAAACCACGGAGCATACCTGTAAGAACCATAAAATTTACCAAATTGCCCTGTAAAATCTTCATGATGTAAATGTAACCAGTCATAATTTGATAGTGCGCCCGATAACACTTCTGGATCGTATATCACATCATAAGGTATGCCAGCATAGTCAAGTGCTAATCTTACTGCATCATCCCATGGCTCGGCATAAGGCGGAGCATATACCGCAATCTTCGGAGCTACTTCAAGAACTATTCTTTCCATATTATGTTGCTCTATATCTTTGTAAATTGCCTGTGCTTCTGATTCGGAAATTATCTCATAGGAAACCCCTTCTCTTAATAACTCTTTTTCAATGAAATCATAATAATCCATCAAAAAAGAACCGCCTCTGTAGTTCAAAAGCCATTCTACTTTTATATCTTTTTGCAAAGTCCTGTAAACTACACCATATGCTTTCAAATGATTTATCTGGTCAAAATCCATGGGAATCAAAATTTTCGTAAGAATTAAAAATAAAATCATTTCAGTAATGAGTTGCACTTTCAAAATTAAAATCTTTTATCAGCAATGCTGGCACAACATACACTCCGCCATACTCAGAGACAATTGCTTTTTGTTCTCGAGATACAGCTATTATATTTTTAAATGTTTCGAGAATGTTTATTGTAAACCTCATGTTTTTTATTCCATATTTTATTTCGCCGTTTTTTATGTAAAATGTGCCATCACGGGTCATACCGGTTATCAGGGTTTTATCGGGGTCTACTACTCTGCAATACCAGGTCCTTGTTATAAGGATTCCTTCGTCTATCTTTTTTATCAAATCTTCTCTTTTTGTTTCACCTCCTTTCATTACAAGATTCATAGGATAAGGATATCTTTGCCATGCACAATGTCCTGTTGGTTTCTTACCCGATTTATAAGCATAATAAGAATCGTATACAACGGATTTTGCCACTCCATTTTCTATTAAAGTAACTTTTTGTTTGGGAACGCCTTCTCTATCAAATTTCAATCCAATTTGTAGAGGATGATTTACATCATCGTAAATCGTAACATTATCGCCTGTTATCTTTTTACCGATTTTATCGCACATAAAACTGCGTCCTTCTTCAAAATCCCTTGCACTAAATCCAAGATGCGACAAAAACACGAGTATCTCTGCTACTGCTGGCTCTTCAAGCAGAACAACATATTTCCCGGGTTTAAAATCTTTAGGATTACTCGATAACATTGCTTTTTGTGCAGATATTTCTGCTTCTTTTTCAAAATCTATTTCATTCAAATTCTTGGCACCGAATATTGCGTATCCCGAACTATTTTCTGTCATCATTGTTATTGTACCTGTTACATAGGCTTCTGCACCTGCGCTTCTCAATCCCAAGGTATTCGCTATAACTTTTCTGCCGGAAATAGTGTGAATTACACCTGCACAACATAAATCATATTTTCGTGCAACATCAAAAATTTTAGAAACTGCCTCTGCTCTTTCTTCTGGAGACATTTCTTTTATTTCTTCATCGTATTCTATTCCTTTTTCATCCGGTAATTTCACAAAATCCTTATCTTCGTAAGAAAATTTTGCTATCTCTTCTGCTCTTTTTATACAATTTTTTATTTTTTGTTCGTCACCAAAAGTTGTTCCGGATATCCCTATTTTTTTATCTTTCACTATCCGCACAATGCAATCATTTTCCAATACATCCATATTTTGATGTATCTGTGATTCCGCAAAGCGAGTGGTACCATGGAAATAACTGCTTAAAGTTATCTCACAATCTGCTTTTACTTCTTTTAAGTTTTTATCCGCCAAATCTTTTAAATTTGACATTTTGAGCATCTCTCCTCCTTATTTCTTCCCGACTTTTACTTTGCGAAATCTCAAAGGTGAAGCACCATGCCCAACCTGCATCTCCTGCATTGGGTCGCCTTTACCACATCCCCATATTCCCCATATATCCCAGTATTTTTCGTTGCAGATAGCATCACATTTGCGCCATACCTCATAAGATATACCACCATAAAAAGGACGCCTTATCATTTCACATAATTTGCCATTCCTTATTCTCCAGCCAATTTCTGCTGAAATCGAAAAATTAAGACGCTTATCATCGATGCTCGGAGATGTAGCAGTAACGAGATAAATTCCATCTTTTGTATCCTTTATTAAATCCTCAAGCTCCCAGTTTCCAGGTAGCAAATTTATATTTGTCATTCTAATCAAAGGAATTCTCGACCATCCATCTGCTCGCATCGTGCCATTGCTCTTTAAACCAAGTTTTATAGCCGTTTCCCTTGACATCAAATATCCTGCAAAAATTCCGTCTTTTATAAGATATGTTTTTTGGGCTGGGATTCCTTCATCGTCATATCCAAAAGTTCCAAGTCCGCCTTTTGCTGTTGCATCCTGCACAATATTTACAATTTCCGATGCGAATTTAAATTTCCCAAGTTTGTCGGGTGTTAAATAGGTTGTGCCAGCCAGACTCACTTCATAACCAAAAACCCTGTCCAGCTCTGTTGGATGACCCACTGTTTCGTGCACTGTAAGAGCTACTGTAGAGCCATCAAGAATTACATCCATCTCTCCCTCTGGACATTCTTTTGCAGACAATAGTGCGACTGCTTCTTCTGCAACTCTTTGTGCTTCTTCTTTCAAATTCAATCTCCTTATAAGTTCATAACCGCAGGTCTTCCCACCGGTGCCTTCATACGACCTCTCTCCTGTTAGCCCATCTTTAACAGCAGTAGCCGATATTCTACCACCTGATTGATAAATCTCTTGCTCAATTTCTGTTCCCTCTGTTGATGAAAAAAATTTATGTTCCTTCTTAAAAAATAAATGATTGCGTGTTGTCCTTATCCCTTTTACTTTATGCATTATTTCGTCGGTTTCTGCCAGTAAATTTATTTTCTCTTCCAGTGAAACTTTAAACGGGTCTTCTTCTATTTCTGTTTTATATTTGCCTTTGACGATTTCTGCTTCTGCAAGTCTTATATCCTCTTTTTTAAAACGAGCCGATTCTTCTGCTATTTTTACTGCCTTTCTCACTGCTTTTATAACCTCATCTTTTGTGAGAGAAGATGACGCAGAAAATCCCCAGCATCCTCCTTTCAAAACCCTTATCCCGAAGCCTAAATCTTCACCATACGAAACATTATCCACTTTGCCATCGCAATACACAATATACTGATAAATTCGATTAACTATTCTTATATCGCCGTAATCAACTTTTTGAAATTTCATTTCATCAAGTGCAGATTCTAGAAATTCTTTCATTTTGCCCCCTTTACAATTTTTAACCTGCCTTCTTCTACCTTAATTTCACAATTTGTCAAGACATTATCTACTTTTAACTCTTCTCCAAAATATTTTATGACTACACCGGGATAAAGATTTCCCTTACATACAATTCGACAAGGCATTTTTTGCGAAAGCTTCGATTTTATATTCTCGAGATGTGTCTGTATTCCCCTTAATTCGGGCTTTTTCTCTTTCTTTAATTCGTTTAAAGCTTCTTCAATTTCTGTTAATATACCTTTTCCTGTCAATATTATTTCTGTTGGTGTTTCAAAAGGTGTTCCTATATTTTTTGCGATAATTTCCGCTGCTTTTATTACGCCACCGATTATCATACCATCTTCAATTTGCACTTTTCCTTCAACTGCGATTCTACATTCTTCCAGTTTTTCACTGCAATAAAGATTTCCTTTGCTTTTTATTTCGGCATTTTCTGCTTTTGAGACAAATACATCGCCGTTACTTTCTATTTTGCCCTTTCCTCTTCCGAAAAATCCGCCCTGAATAAAAACTTTACCACCTGCCTTTATCTCTGCTGCATCACAACAGCCATTGCACAAAACACTACCTTTAGCTTTTATTCTCACATTCGCATGTATGTTGCCTTTTAAATGCAAAGTGCCTTCTGATGTCACTTCACCCATTGATGGCTTTAAATCCTGTGCTATTTCTTCTATCGGAAAAACATTTATCTTTTTGCCATCATAATAAATTTCGCCATCTACTTCTGCTATCAATTCACCTTTCTTTTCACTATAATATACATTTTCGCCGGGCTGAGGCATGGCAGCCATATGGGGTGCAGGAGCAGTTAATACTTTACCCCTTACAGTTCTACCTGCTTTTACTTCTCCACGCGTAATATGTTTGCAAAGAACTGTCCCTGCTTTTACTTTTTCAAATTCAAAGCCTTCTTTTTTAATATCAAAACGAAACTCAACTGCACTTTCTGCAATTTCGGGCAATATTGCCTTTGCGAATATCAAAGGTTCGTTCACCCTCCTTTTCTCAACTATATCTTTCAAAATATCCTCATCTATAAGAATTACGCCCTTTTCTTCCAGTGCTCTTTTAAGGTCTTCCACTGTAATTTCAAACTTATTTCCTATTTGTTTAATGTATCCATAAGCTATCAACTCATCCTCTGTTACTTTTACAATTATCTCTGTTCCTGTTTTTATTTCTTCTTCCAGATATTCTCTGGCTTTTTTCACTATTTCATCATATTTTTTCGCTTCTACTTTCTTTTCCACTGTTCCTACCAATTTTTTTATCCTCTGGAGGAGTGTTTTTTCATCTATTGGTTTGAACATAAACTCTTTTGCACCGACACTTCGCATATCATTAAGCTCTTCTCCCTGGTCCCTTCTTCCAATCGCCATAACAGGTATTTCCTTCTTCAAAGTTTTCCTTATCTCCCTTAGCACTGTAAAACCATCCATGTCATCGCCGAGCAACACACCAAGGATTATCAGTTCGAATTCACCCTTTTTTATCATTTCTATTGCCTCTTCGCCAGTTGTAACAGTTTCTACATCATATCCTTCTTCTGTTAATATTTTTTTCATCTGCTTTAGTGTAAAATGGTCAGCATCTGCTACCAGTATTCGCATTTTTCCTCCTTGCTTTTAAAAGGTCAACAAAAGCTTCTATCCTTGATATAAAACCAGCCTCACCCGTATGCTCGTCGATCGTGATACTCATCACAGGTATATTATATTCCTTCTGGAGTTTTGGCAAGATTTCTTTTGCAACATTTTCTGTCATGCAGGTAAAAGGATACAAATGTATAACGCCATCAAATCCGTCTTTCGCAGCAAATATCGTATACCCTATGGATAACTGTTCTTCTCCTCCTATACAATGTTTCAGGTATTTTCTGGCAACTCTGCGTGCAGCACGCTCACCACGCCTACCACCAAGACCAATGTGAAAAGGATGCCATATCCACTTATGTATCGTTAAAAATGGCTCAACATATACCCCCATTTCACCCAAACGACGCTCTATATCAAAATTAACAGCAGGCTCTATGACGATATAAGTTTCACCAACCAGCTTAACCTTTAAAACCTCTTTCCCCCAGTCACATTCTATCTTTTCGAACTCCTTAATTATTTTCTTTCTCAAACGATCAAGCCCTGATAAGGTCTTCTCTTTATATATCCATCTTAAACATTTATTCAGAACCCTCTCCACATCCTTTTTGTTTTTTGCATACGGGCGATATTTTCTCGCTAATCTCTCCGTTAAATCCACAAGTTTCGATTTCTTCCAGCACATCCAGAAACCCCTTATCATGTGGAGAATCGTTTTTGTTAAACTTCCTTTTTTTAACTTTTTGACTTTGTTTATCACATACATCACACTATTTTTACCTATTATTATACTTTCGAACTTAAACCCCATATCTCTCAATGTCTTATGATGCAATCTTCCGTAATACCCGAATCTACAAGCCCAATCACCTTTTACCGATAAAAGAGTATCCGCACCATTTTGAAGAGCAAGTATTAAATCACCGAGATTCGCCTTGTATGGAAAGCACATCCATTCAGGTGAATATTTTACCCCAAGTTCTATGCTTTTGCGAGAAGGTCTAGGGGGTAATTTTACTTCACAGCCCAGATTTTCAAGAAGCGAAGTCAAAGGAATATATAGATTGCCCATATGTGGAAAAGCTACCCTCATTTTTTGAGTATATCACAAAAAGATTCCAGACGCGTCATAAAACCTGCCTCTCCTGTATGCTCATCGAGTATAAGCGGCAAAAAAGGTATATTTGCGCCCTTTATAACATCCCTCATTATAATCTCACGAACGACTATCGCTGTGCCACAACCAAAACTTAAAAGATAAATAATACCATCAACTTTCTCTTTTTCAATAAAATATTTCACAGCTCCTATGATTTCTCTTTCGTAAATCCATGCAACATTCCAATAATCATCCTCAAAATCAAGAAAAGAAAAAGGCAAATTATACATTGTAATGTAATCGACTTCGAGTTTCTCAAGTTTTTCAAATAAATTTAAATTCAAAAATTTATCAAACACAATATAAGAATGCCCGATTATACCTACCCTCTTTTTAAATCTTCTTTCCCTTCTTTTAACTTTTTCTCCTTTGAATAAAATATTGAGCGCTTCTTCGAACATGTATCCCTTTTCCAGTAATTTTTCGAAATCTTTTTGTGCTTTCATTGCCCTCTTAATCGCTTTCTTTGCTTTTTCTTTTTCCCCCAATTTCTTCCCCAGTTTTATAAAAGTTTTTTCAAGCGGTTCTTTTGCCAAATTTATATCGGGCTCAAGCAATCTGTGAGAAATATCATCAAAACATCCCTTTATCATATCGGGTAAGCCCATCAGCTTGGGACATGTGAAAAAATTTTTTCCTTTTCGCATATTTATAATCCTTGGAATAAAAATATAATCCGATTTATCTTTAACATCTGCAACATGACCGTGAAATATCTTTACAGGCAAACATAATTCATCGTTCGCTATTTTAAGTCCGCTTTCCATAATCTTCTTGGATGTATCCCTTGATGTCATCACATCAAATCCAAGTTCTTCAAAAAATACTTTCCACATCGGGAAATATTTATAGTAAAGTAAGCCCTTTGGAATAGAGATTTTCATAATTTATTTTAAATGAAAATTAAAATTGTCAAGATAAAAAAGTGTTGACAAATTTAAAATTTTAAGTATAATTAATGATGGAAGAGAAAAAGCTTTTAACGGTAAGGGAACTTGCGGAATATCTTGGTTTAAGTGAGATTACCATTTACAGGAAAGTGAAAGCAGGAGAAATTCCGGCGAAAAAGATAGGAGGAAGCTGGAGATTTCCAAAAGACCTTATCGATGAGTGGCTAAAAAAAGAGACATCTAAACCACCTTCTATTGAGGAAAAACCAAGTGTATTGCCTTACAGATGGGGAGAAACACCTGTAATCACAGAAGAAAGGGTTTTTGGCTCCCTGAGAACACTTTTAAATTACGATGAAAAAAGAAATACCTGGGGAATTATATTCTCGGGCTCTATGGATACAATCCCTGCAGAAGACATCACCCGCATTATAAAATTGAAATGCTTCGATAGAAAATATAATTATGTGATTTTGATAAACACTTTGCGCTATATAAGCTCGAGAGGACTTGCATTGCTTACATTATTTGAAAAGAAAAAAGAAAATTTCGCATATTTCTCTATGCCAAACAGGCATATCAAAAAAACGATTGAATTGCTCGGAATAAACGAATTGCTCGAAAGATTCGAAAATCTTGATGAACTTTATACACAAAATTTAATATCAAAAGACCTTTACAATGTATTAAAAGAGCAACAGGAGATACTGTTGAGAAAAATACCCGACGATAAATGGTGGCTGAGAATACTTGCTGACCTGGTTGAGGAAGACGAGATATTTTCTGCGATAAGGAAAATAAGTCCATTTATAAGAGAAGCAAAGATAGCCCAAACTTTGACATTGCCAGCAGAAGAAAGTTTTACACCTGCTTTCTTCAAGTTCCTTGAAAAAGTGTTTTACGAAGAAGCAAAAGTTCCAGAGGAAGAGATTGATAGAGGAGTTCTTGAATTTATCGCAAAAGAAATAATGGCAAATGTTATAACCTATGCATACGAAGGAAGAAAAGAAGGAATAGTTGAAGTGAGTTTTACAAAAGAGGACAATACTTTATCTTTAAACATTATTGATTACGGCGTGGGACTTTCAAAAGAAACTGCTTTCTCAAAGAAAGGAGGGCTTTATTATCTCAAGAAAATTTTCGATGAAATAGAGATAAAACCAGCACCCGAAAAGCCACACCCGGGCATCACACTCGGAAAAGGAACCCACCTCATCTTACGCAAAAAATTACATGATAAATAAGATAAAATTTGATAAAAATTTAAAAAATTTTACTTGACTTTTCCAGAAAATGAATAAAGATAATTAAGGAGGTGGTTATGCTGGTATTTTTAATTTCGAGTTTCTTTGCATTTAACAGGGTTACAGGTACAGCGCAATTTTTATCCACAGGTGGATTTTATGGCATCGGTCACAACGGAATATATGCATTGTTCTTCAATCCTGCCGGGTTATCTTACTGCAACTATTCAGAATATCTGGTATCCTATTCAAAATGGTGGGGCGCTCACATATTGTGCGGAGGTGGTGCTCATCCTTCTAAATATGGCACAATAGGATGGGGAATAGCAGGATTCGGAGCTTTGGGCATACCTCTTGCTTACTCACCAGGTTTACCGGAGGAAAAGTATAACTTATTTTACCTATTGCTATATGGTGCTTATTCAAAGAAATTAAAACTTGGCTCTTTTGGGTTAGCTTTTAAACTGTTGAACTTTAACACCGTTGGCACTGATGAAGATGTCTCACTATGGTATCCTTACTTTGATATTGGCTTTATTTATGACAGGACATGGCAAATAGGTGCCTCTATTTTAAACATCGGTGCAGGAAGTGCACTTACAGTCGCAATGGGGATTCTTTATCCTGATGTCATTAAATCACAAAATACATCGATGGATGTTGGATTGGGATTTAATTTCTATGCAGATGCACCCCCTGACTTCGGACTTTTTCAGGAATTTAACATCGCAAATACATTCTTCCTCAGATGCGGTCTTAAATATATTTTCGCAGGCAAAGAGAATTCCGATTTGTATGGATTCGGGACCGACAGATTTAAAATCTATGCAGGATTCGGATTCAAAAGGGTAAACTCTGGGCTAAACTATGTTCCGGTTGGTCATCCTCAGCTCGGCTTGATACATCGCTTCGATTTGATAATAACCCCAACTCCACCCGAGCATCTCATAGCACTTATACAAAAAAGAGAAGAAGAAATGTATCTGAAAGCTGCACGAATGTTTTATGAGACAGGGTTATCATTATTACAGAAAGGTGACCTCGAAGGTGCCCGTCAGCAGTTCACTTTAGCACTGTTATATGTGCCCGATTTTAAAGAAGCAAGCGAAAAATTAAAAGAAATAATTGAAGAAACAAGGAGAAGAAAGATAAAAGCAATGTTAGAGCATGGCAAGGCTCTTTATAACGCAGGTGAATACCTGAAAGCTGCTAAAGAGTTTGCATCGGTGCTGGAAATAGACCCTGAAAATGAAGAAGCAAAGAAATTACTGGACGAAACAAACAGGGCATTAAAGAAACAAACAGAAGCATTTTCACTTGAAATACAAATAAGACATCAAAAGGCTATAACCTATTATACACAGGGACAATATGAACTTGCAATCAAAGAATGGCAGGAATTGCTTAAAAAACAACCAGATTTCGAACCCGCAAAAGAAGGAATTAAAAAAGCAAAAGAAGCTTTACAGAAACTTATAACATCATATAAAAATGAAGCAAGAAAATACTTATCAGAAGGAAATATAAATCTTGCTCTCTCCAAAATCAAAAAAGCAGAGGAACTGGCACCAGAAGACCCCGAAGTAAAGGAAATAAAAAATCAGATTTATGCAGAAAGAAGTAAAATAATCAAAGAGAAAACAAATGAAGGCATCAGATTATATGGCGAAGGTAAATATGACGAAGCAGAAGCTGCATTTAGTGCAGTGTTGAGACTCGACCCACAAAACATTACTGCGAAAAATTATATAAACAGAATAAAAACAAAAAGAAAGAAAATATCGGCAGAAAAAATCAGAGAATATTACCTAAAGGGAATATCCGCTTATACAAAAGATGATTTCGAAGAAGCAATCTACTGGTGGAAAAAAGTTCTCGAAATTGACCCGACCAATGAGAAAGCCAAAAAGGCAATAGAAAGAGCAAAGGCTCAGTTAGAGCGACTTAAGGAATAAATTTATTGGTTATGGGCATTCTTCTATCTTTACCAAATGCTCTTGGGGTTATTTTAATGCCGGGTGGTGATTGACGCCTCTTATATTCGTTTTTGTCTATCATACTTACTACCTTTTTTACAAGTTTCTCTTCGAAACCCATTTTTATAATTTCATCCATGCTCCTATCTTCTTCAACATAAAGCTGCACTATGGGGTCAAGCAATTCATAAGGTGCGAGCTCGTCTTCGTCTCTTTGATTTGGTCTTAACTCAGCTGAGGGCGGTTTTTTCAAAATTCTATCGGGTATCACTTTTGATTTTGTATTCCTGTAATGTGCGAGTTTGTAAACAAGCGTCTTTGGAACATCTTTCAACACATTAAATCCACCGCACATATCACCATAAAGTGTCGCATATCCAACGCTCATTTCACTTTTATTACCTGTAGATAAAACAATCCAGCCGAATTTATTTGATAAAGCCATCAAAATATTACCCCTTATCCTTGCCTGCAAATTTTCTTCGGTCTTATCGACAGGCAAGCCCTTAAACACTTTGCCAAACACTTTCATATATTGATTGTAAATATCGGTTATGGGTATTTCCAGAAATTTCACTCCAAGATTTTTCGCAAGCTTTTCTGCATCTTCTTTACTTTCTTTTGATGAATACATCGATGGCATATAAACACATGTTACATTCTCCTTTCCAAGTGCATCGACCGCTATTACAGCTGTAAGCGCAGAATCTATCCCGCCGGATAACCCTATTACCACTTTTTTAAAGCCATTTTTCTTTATGTAATCACGCAAACCAACACATAATGCCCTGTAAATCTCCTCTGTTTCATGCAACCTTATCCTCGGATAAGAAGGAAGTGGTTTCTTATCTTTTTCATATTCGTCCTTTTTTAAAATTATTCTTTTAACCTTTTGACCTGTTTGTAAAAATTCTTCTTTGGCTTCTCTCCTCCTCGGGTCGTGCAATCTTTTTCTGAGAATGCTCCTCCTGTCTATGTCACAGGCAATAAAATCTTCTTCAAATTGCGATGCCTCTGCTATCAACTCACCATACTCATTTATAACCATAGAATGACCATCAAAAACGAGCTCATCCTGTCCCCCAACCATATTTGCATAAACAATAACTATTGAATTATCGTTTGCACGAGTAGAAAGCATCTCTCTCCTTTGTTCCCATTTCCCAACATGATAAGGCGAGGCATTTATTGAGAAAATAATCTCAACATCACCACCAAGAACCTGGGCTTCAAGAGTGCCACCCTGTATCCAGATATCCTCACAAATAGTAACCCCGAAAATACATTCACCATACTGATAAACATAAGATTCTTTGCCTTCCTGAAAATACCTCTTTTCATCGAATACAGTGTAATTGGGTAGATAATGCTTGTGATGAACACCTTTTATTTCACCATCATAAATAATAGCTGCAGCGTTATAAATATCGTCCTTTTTATCAACAAAACCTATTATTGCGACTATGTCTTTTGTTTTTGATGCTATTTCTTTTATTTTTTTAAGATTTTCTTCTATAAATTTGGGTTTCAGCAACAAATCTTCGGGCGGATATCCTGTCAGCACCAGCTCAGGAAATGCAACGACATCGCACTCCACTTCCCTTGCTTTCTCAATATACTCCAGAATTTTTTTAGCGTTGCCTTCAAAATCACCAACCGTGGGATTTATTTGTGCAATTCCAACTCTCATCTTCTCACTTTTATCATCCTTACTTCATTTATTAAATTTTTCGGCACTTCCACATCTATTATTAAAGTTTTGTCTTGCTTTGGATTATTTATCACTCTTAAAACTTTTGCATCACAAACTTTTTCGCCTGCACGATTCAAACCATCAACGATTTCACCCTTTTCCGGAACAGGTAAAAATTCATAGGGTATCATCACTCTTCCTGTTTTTTCTGTATAATTTTTATGTACAACAAAAATACATAATCCGGGACAATGAGCGATACACACACCGCATCCTGTGCATTTATCAAAATCCACCTCGGGTAAATTATTGATATTTCCTTCTATTTTTATAGCTCCTGAAGGACACGCTCTGGTACAGGGATTGCACGGGATACGCTGAAAGCACTCAACCACGACACAGGGACCCCTCTCAAGGCGCTCATCAGGCGGTAACACATACTTCAGGTCCCCAGCAGTAGGAACACCCGTTGACAAAAACTCATCCGATAATTTATATTCTTTCATATCTCCTCTCCCACTAATTTGATTAAATCATCTGCCGGCAAATTCTCAAAATCCTCAAACTTTATCTTTGTTTTTAAAACCTCCTGAGGAATGATAATTTCATCTTTTTCATTTATCTGTTTAACATTTTCTTTTACATGTGGTATAAATATTAAACAATCTTCATATTCTTCAAATTTTTTTTGTAGCGGTTTGCCTAACCTGCTTTCTTTTTTCTCCCCGATAAAATAAGCTATTTCCAAAATATTGTAAATAACAATTGCTTCGATTAATTCTTTATGATATCTTTCTATTCTTATTCTCATACTTTCTCTCCAGTGCCCTGTTTCTTCTAAATTCTTAATTATCTCCGACCTTATTTTCCTGTTTCGTTCGCTTCCTTCTTTTAAAACTTGAATAATATCTAAAATTTTTCCTAAAAAACCTAAAAATCTTTTATCAATTTCTTTACTTTCATTAAGAATTTTTATGAGCTCTTCATAAGAATTTGCTTTTTTAGATATATTTTTTAAGAAAACAAAAAAAGATTTTATTTCTTTTATCTCATCAGTAAATTCTACGCCTCTTTCCAAATTTAACTTTTCACAATCTAAAAGTTCTATTATTTCATTAATTGCTTTTTTAAAGTCATTTATTTGGCATAATACATTCATTTTTTAAACAATTTATACTGGTAATTTTTTATCCTTTCAACTGCTACAGCTGCAATTTCAGGATTTATTTCATATCCTATACCATTTCTCATTAAATCTCTAGCTGCAATTAAAGTGGTTCCTGAACCTACAAAAGGATCTAAAACGACTTCACCAATGTAACTGTAAGCTTTTATCAATCTATAAGGCAACTCATAAGGAAAAGGTGCAACATGTTCACGCCTATCACCCGAACCTTCGGGTTTCATAGTCCATACATCTGTCTTCTTAATCTCAATCCAAAATTCTTTTTCTAACTTCGATGCCTCTTTTTGATATTCAGTTAAATGAGCATATTTATCATAATTTTTAGGAGCAGGTTTCTCAAACTCCAGTATGAATTCATGTGCATAGTTTATTAAAATATTACCGGGATAGGGAAAAGTACCGAAATGTGCACGGACTGAGTTTGTTTTGTGCCACACAATGTCTCTTTTAAATATAAACCCTATTTTTTCAAAAATATCTATTGTTTTACCACATAAATTCAAAGTTTTAAATCCCCGCTTTGTGCGAACAGGTAAATTCATAATATTAATAAATGCTTTCCTGCCGGGTTGTAAAACCCGATAAACTTCACGCCACACTTTTTCAATTTCTTCTAACCATTTATCTAAATCTTCAATTGCACCTAAATCTCCTTCGATTTTCGTCTCAGAATACAATTTAGCGTTAAAATATGGAGGCGAAGTTATTACAAGATTTATAGAACCATTTTCTATTTCTTCCATTTTGCGTGCATCGCCCACAATTATTTTTTGAGTGGTGTTATTAACTTCTATTAATTTTATCTTATCTTCCAGTGCTTTTTTGCCTCTTTTTTTAAGTTTTTGATATAAATCGGTTTTCTTAAATCTCAAAATCTCTTCGTAATCGAATTTGTATTGTCCACTGGGAATAATGATGCTCTTTATTTCACCTGACTTCGTTAACTCATGTAATTCCTTAACTGTTATTTGTAGGATTTTGGCTGCTTCAATAGCAGATAAAAGTTTATTCATATCTCCTCTCCCACTAATCTTTTGTATGCTTCCTTATATTTTTCTGTTGTCTTTTTGATAATTTCGGGGGGGAGGGGTGGGGGCGGGGGCTTCTTATTCCAGCCTATACTTTCGAGATAATCCCTGACAAATTGCTTATCAAAACTCTTTTGAGGTAACCCGGGCGAATATTCCTTTGCATCCCAGAATCTCGAAGAATCGGGTGTCAAAATCTCATCTATTAAAATTATCCTATCATCATAAAAACCAAATTCAAATTTTGCATCCGCTATTATAATATCTCTATCCTCTGCATATTTTGCTCCTTTCAAATAAATTTCTATGCTCTTATCTTTTAGAAAATTCGCAATCTCCGTACCATATTTATCTTTTAATTTTTTAAAAGTTATGGGTTCATCATGCCCTTCCAATGCTTTTGTAGTTGGAGTAAATATTGGCTCATCCAATTTCTGCGACTCCTTTAAGCCATCGGGATACCTTGTCCCCCATATCGTCCCTTTTTTCTTATATTCTTTCCAGGCACTGCCAGATAAATAACCCCTGACAATGCATTCAACCATGATAGGTTCTGCACGCAAACATAACATTGCCCTATCTTTCAAAATTAATGAATATTTTTTCAAAATATCGGGAAAATCTTCAACATCCGCAGTTATAAAATGATTATCGCAAATATCACATGTAAATTTAAACCAGAATTCACACATCTTATTCAAAATTTTACCTTTCATAGGAATAGCATTGGGTAGCACAATATCGAAAGCAGATATTCTATCGGTAGAAACTATTAACAGCTTATCATCCACTTCGTATATATCCCTTACCTTGCCCCTTTTTATTAACTTCACATCTTTTAAATCTGTTTTCGATACAACATTCATCCCAGTTTCACACCAGGAAATGGCGAAGGAATAAATGTTACAATAAGCACGATAAATCCAGCTATTCCCATTATCCTGTGAGCCGGTTTTAGTTTGCTGAGGTCATTTAAAGTTGGGGGATGTCTTACCCCTGCGAGAAATGCAAGCAAAAGTGCCCATAAAAACCATCCCACCCAGTATTTTATCCCAAAATAAATCAATAAAGCTATAACAGGTAAAGAGAAATATCTTTGTTTTTCCCCGAATAAAGAATAAGCAATATGTCCGCCATCTAGCTGACCAACAGGCAATAGATTCATAGCGGTGACAAACATACCGAGCCAGCCAGCGAAAGCAAGTGGATTTAAAGCTATCGTCATGCCCGCGGGAACATCAGGATAAACCATTTTCGATAAAAAAGAAAAAAGTAAAGAACTACCAAGCGATAACCCTGCCCCTGTACGCGGAACCACTTTCGACAGTTTTAAACCTATTATTGTAAAAAGTATTGCAAAGAATAAACCAATAAAAGGTCCGCTGGCTCCTATCACCATTAAGCTTCTCCTATTTGGAATCGGCGATTTTATCCTTATTATTGCACCAAATGTCCCTACAAAAGTAGGCACAGGAATAAAATAAGGAAGAGTTGCCCTTACACCATATTTTTTGCAGGCAAAATAATGCCCGAGCTCATGTGCTCCAAGTATTGTCATTATCGCTATTGAATAAGGAATACCATAAATCCAGTTCTTTATGATTAACGGACTTTTGCCAGAAAGCATAACACCGGCAAGCACTGTTGTGATAACAGTAAGAAAAAGCAATATGAGATTCACATTGTGATTACCCGCTTTAACGGGCGAAAATTTTACAATCCTCAATTCTATATGTCCATCTTTTTTGAAAAAAGCAGGAATGAAATCAAACTTTCTTATCTCACGATAAATATTATCAAAAGATTCATCAGGGTCACCGATCGGTCGCCCAAAGAAAGAAAGCCTTTCTCCAGAGTAATGAACACTTTCGACTTCAAAATATTTCGACACTATAAAAAATAAACTCTCAGGTATCATCTCCTGCACAAAAGATTTAAAATAAGAGTCAAAAGTAAAGACAAAATAACACAACTAACAATGGGAAAATAAAAAACAAAATTTTCACGCTTTATGTAAATATCACCCGGTAAACGCGGAAAGTTAACACCTGTTTTACCAAGCAAAAATAGAATACCAGAAGTAAAAATCAAAAAGATACCAAAAAGCAATAATATTTTAGCAAATGTGTTTAAAGAGTCAAAAATTTTACCTCCTTCTTTTCAACATCGCAAATCGCATAATATCCGTATTTCAGGGGTCCAGGGTTCACCACAACTGTTTCTCCTATTTTATCCTGTCCACGGGCTTTATGAGCATGACCACAGAAATGAAAAACAGGTTTATAGTTCAGAATAATCTCATTTATAATCTCGCATCCTTTATACCCCTGAGGTTCTGTACCTGCTCTTGATACAGGAGGAGTATGCGTAACGAATATTTTTTTTAATCTAACATCTTTCATCTTCAAAAAAGCTTTCTCTATCATCTTTCTCGGATACACATTGACGAAAAAATCTTCGTATTCCGACTCGGTAATCTCTCCCCCGAATCCAAAAAATACCCAATCTTTCCAACCATAAACAGCACAATGCAAATTATAAATGTTGGGATATTTATCAACTGCTTCTTCAAAATATTTAACAGGAGCATCCATGTTTCCATGCACCACAAGTACCTGCAAACCAAGTTTGTCTAATTCACCGAAAAATTTATCATAAAAATATTTATCTTCCGAAAAAGAATCCCATATTTCTTTTTTATTCTTATCAGGACACCTGCCATCTGAACGGGCACTGAGCCACTCGTCACCCCTGACAAAACCCTTAACCACATCACCACAAAATATGATAAAATCAAGACTCTCTGACTTTATAGCATTAATAAATTTCTCCAGATATTCTTCCTTGCCATGAAAATCACTAATCAGTGCCACTTTCACTATATTATTTTATCCTTTTGATGAAAAAGTCAAGTGAAAAACTTCGATAAACTTCTCCATACTTTTATCCTCATTGTAATAATTTAAAAAAATCTCTCGCGATTTCCTGCACATTTTTTCCCTTAATTCTTCATTCTCCAGCAATATCTTTATCTTTTCTGCCAGATCTTTCTCATCCTTCACTATAAAACCATTTTCACCATCCTTTACCATATCTGGGATACACCCTCTATCTGTCGAAATAATGGGTAAACCATAGGAGAGTGCCTCTATTATCACCCATGGCATACCTTCTTTATGAACAGGAGTAAAAATAAGAGCTATGGATTTCGACATCAATTCCGATTTTTCTTCGCCCTTCACTGCACCAACCAGTTGCACATCGATTTTTTTAAAACTTTTTATAATCTCAATCGCCCTCTTCTTATCATATGAGTTACGCCAGTTGCCTGCGAATATAAACTTAAAGTGCAAATCTTTATCCAGAATTTTTAAGCCATTCAATGCAAAGAATACCCCCTTACCTGCAGAAAGATTACTTAAATATAAAAAATGCTCACCTTTTCTCCTTATTAATTCCCTAACGGGTAAACCATTCGGCACCACGGATATTTTCTTATCATCTATGAGACCACTAAAAATTTTCTTCAACCTTTCGCACAATACTATCATTCTATCGACTTTTTTCAGACAGAACTTTATATAAAATCGCATAATGGAATTTGTTCTCTCATAAAAATCCCTGAAATAACTTCCCCTGAGATGACAAACTACTTTTTTGCCAAAAAGCTTGCTTATAAGAATAAAAATCCCGTCTCGCAAAAAACCGGGTACATTTTGGGCAATCGGGATGTATGTAAGATTTACTTTTTTCTTCAGAAGCAACAGAAATAATTTTAAAATGTGAAAAATGGCAAGTTTAATGTTTTGCAAATCCCATCTCCCTATATTCTCGACTCCCCTTCTATCCGATGTATCAAGATGCAATAAATCGAATTTTTTATTTAATTTTTCATTTTGTAATATCTTTTGTGTCGCCACAGCTGTTCCAAAGTATGGCGGAGGGGTTGGTCCTATTATCAATATTTTTATTTTCTCACGCATCCCACCAGTATAAAGGTAGACCAGAAAGCAGGATGCTTGTATTTATTCAACAAACTAACACGGGCATACTTCATTGCATCCACTACATCTCCTGTCTCCCTTAATTTCTTATAAAAAGCAACCATAAAATTGTAAGCTATAACATCTCTTACAGGCCAGTTGGAACTTACAACAAAATCCGTACCCCTGGCTATGAAAGCAAAAACAAGTCCAAAAAAGGGAGAAGAAGGATAACGAACAAGAAATGATGTCTCGCACGCTGATAAAACACACAGGGATAAATTCAAATTCATTTTAAGCACTTCATTCAGACAAAGTGTATCATCGCTTAAAAGCACACCAGAATTCATTATATCATCTTCATTGAAAAGCCCATGTGTCGCAAGATGTAAAATATCATATTCCGATACAGCCTTCAAAAATTTACCCGATGTATCTACAACTGCAGTCCCCCATATAGATTTTATAGCATTTACTTCAGCAATAGTGTATCTTAACTCCTTACCATAAGCATACAACAATAAATTACCAAATCGCTTTTTGCTCTTACGCAACAAAGATAAAGAAGGTAAATAAACAATTTTATATCTCTCACCCAGAAATCTATCACCATCCCATAAACATTCTACAGGTATTTCGAGCAACTCAAAATGAGGAACTATAAACAGAACCGAAGAAGTATCAATAAAACTATCTATGCACGAAAATATCTTATCATAAAGCCATTTCAACTCCCTATACGGAATCTCTATCTTCTTCATATTAACCGCATTTATGAGGCTTTCAAATATCCTTCCTTTAACAGACCTCAAACTCTCAACAGGAATATCTTTCAGGAAGACATGGATACTATCATTCCTCATAAACAGGATTAAAAATTCATTCTCATAATTGGCTATAAAGGCTATCTGTAATGTCCTCAACTTTTCTCTCAATCTTCTAATATTTACACCCATCTTATACCCTGTGACTTCTTTTAAAACATTCTGTGAAGATAATTCAAGATACTTTAAAACCGAATCCTTTTTACCTCTTTTTGCAAAGAATTCGGCAATTTTAAAATAAGGTTTTGATAAATTTTCATAAAGTCCAGCTTTAACTTCAATCTTCCGGGCATGCTTAATACTCGCTTCCAGTGTCTCCAATGCCTTTTTATAATAAAATAAAGAAGAGTCAAAAACAATGTCACCTTTCAAAAGAAAAACTCTCCATTTTAATTTAACGGGAAAACGCTCCATGTTCAGCATCTTATTAATATAAAACAAAGCAGAATCTCTATAATTCGCAGATAAAAAAATCTTTGAAATGAAAAATAGGCAATAACAATAATTATCATAATCGCCCGTTTCACTATTCAATTTTAAAGCCCTTCTTGCATAAAATAAAGCTTTATGCCAGTCACTATTGATATAGCATTGCGAAAGATTATTATAAACCTGTGCTTCGCCCCTCCTGTTTCTTATCTTCTTATAATATTCAAGAGATTTCAACAGAAATAAAATGGCACTATCTTCTTCGGAGCGCTCCTGGTAAAGCCTCCCAATATTTGCATAAGCACAGGCTAAAGCCCATTTAAAATTTGACTCCTTGATTATTTTTAGCCAGTATTTTTTCGCAAGTTTTTTCAGGTAAATTTTATCATACAACACCCCAATATTATTGTATAACAAAGGCAAAATTCTTTTCTTTTTTTCTTTTTCACAGCAAGGCAAAAGAGAACATGCTTTATGATAATAAAATAACGCACTATCAAATTTTTGCTCCTGATAATAACATAAACCGATATTGTTAAGGCATTCGATTTCGTCATTTACACTGTATTTTTTAAAAATTCCGAGTGCCCTTTTATAATTTTTCATCGCTTCTTTAAATCTGCCCTGATAGTATAAAGTAACAGCAAGAGCATGTAAAGCCCTGCCCTTATTTAGAGTATCATGATATTGCCCAAAAATATCAAGGCTCTTTTCAAAATACGGCACTGCATCAGCATAATGTCCCTCACAGTAATTCAAAAAGCCATAAAGCCAGTAAACCTTTGCCTTACACAAACTATCATTTAAAAAATCACTTATCTCATCCAGATAACTCGCAATTTTATAGCCCCTATAAATTTTACCAATCAATGCAGAATTTTTTGCTCGAAAAAATAAAGATTCACATAAAGATTTATCAAAATTTATGCTCCTGTATAGATTCTGCCTCTCTTCATAAGTTAATTTCGTAAGCAAATTTATTAGAGAATCGCAATTTAATTGCAGTAAAAAAATTATCACTTTTAAATTTCGACAAAATATAAATTTGTCAATAAAAATTATTGACTTATCCGCAAAATGATTATATTAATAGATGCGATACGAGCTAAAACACTGGCTGAGGAAGATTCGTGCAGAAAAATTAATTCCCATATTAAAAGCAAAGGGTTATGAAGTTATTTTCTGTGACAACAAAGAAGAAGCATTAAAGAAAATTCTCGAAATGATACCCGATGGCTCAACTGTCGGTATGGGTGGCTCTTTAACAGTGCAGGAGATAGGGCTTTATGATGCACTTAAAAATGGCAATTACACTTTCTTCGACCCTTACGATAAAAATCTCTCAAAAGAAGAAAAATTCGAAATGCGAAAAAAAGGTTTGACAGCTGACTATTTTATAACGGGGATAAATGCTATCACAATGGACGGCAAACTTGTTTACCTCGATGCTTACGGAAATAGAGTTGCAGCCATAATGTTCGGTCCCAAAAAAGTAATTTTAGTGGCAGGTGTCAACAAAATCGCAGGCTCTGTTGAAGATGCAATTTCAAGAATTAGAAACTATGCAGCTATTTTAAATGCGAAAAGGCTTAATAAAAATACTCCTTGTGTCACACTCGGTAAATGCACGGATTGTGATTCAACTGATAGAATCTGCAATTATTTATTAATCATCGAAAGGCAACCCTTTAAAGGTAGAATCACTATTGTTTTGATAAACGAATCTCTGGGACTATAAAGAACCCATTTTTTGAAGATGCATCTCTGCCCGTTTTATCGCCTGTTTCGCTTTTTCATTTTCAGGGTCAATTTCTAATATTTTTTTCCACCAGTAAATAGCAGTTTCAAAATCATCTTTTGCATAAGCATTTATTCCATTGATATAATATTGACGAATATCTTTTTGACGCAATGAAATTCTCTTCTTTTTAATTTTATCAATATAAGATAAAGCAATTTCATTTTGAGGATTTATTTCCAGAATTTTTCTAAATTTAGCCTCTGCTTCTAAAAACCTATTTTGATTAAATAAAGATATACCTTCTTTTTCAAGGCCCTTTAAATAAAGACGAAGTTTTTTCCTATAATTGTAAGCGAATGTTTTTACTCTTTTGTCTTTAGGTGAAATATTTCTTGCTCTCAAATAATATTTCCTTGCCAGTTTCCATTTTCCTTCCGCAAGATACTTTTGTGCCATATTAAGGTTCATTGATAATCTCTTTTCTTTTTCTATCCTTGCTCTCTTTATGTAAAGAAGTGCTTCTTTATGCTCGGGATTTATTTTTAGAACCTCTTTCCACTTTTTAATCGCACCATCGTAATTCCCAGCCAAATAAAGATTAACTCCTTCTCTAAATAATTTTTCTTCTATCTCCGAAAGTTTCTCAATTTTTTCCTGAAGGATGTTTTCCGCTACCTTCATTATTGAATCGGCTGATTTACAAGTCGAATCTATCTTCAGCGCTTCTTTGCTCTCTACTATGGCTTCTATGTATTTTCCCGCTCTTAAATATTTTTTAGCTTTTTGAAGATGCTCCTTCACGCGAAGTTCTCTTTTCCTTCTCCAAGCTTCTTCTATCATCTTCTTGGCTTCCCTATAATCGGGGCACCAGAGCAAAGCCAATTCCCATTGTTTTATAGCAAGATCATATTCTCCTTTTTTAAAATATTCCATACCTATTTCATAGCAAGAGCGGGCTGTTACCATTTCCTTCTTTCTCAGCAATTCTTCTATACGCGCAAGTCTCTCTTTTCTTTGTTTCAACATTCTTTCGTGATAATATGAAAAAGTTAATGCATTTATAAAATCAAATGCTCTATGCCTTATAAGGGCATAGTCTATATCTACAGGAGTGCCACTCCATCCAAAGCCAATTGATAAACGCTTATCAGGTAAATTTTGAAATCCCATCCTGACAAAAAAACCTTCATAAGCATATTCAATCCCTAACTTTAATAAATTACGCACAAAAGGATTATATACTATTTCTAATGTAAAATTCCTGCGCAAAAATATACCTATTTCTGCATCCATGAAAAAATGAAATCCATAATCTCCCGAAGGAAATTGCGAAATTGTACGAAAATTTAAACCTGCTCCATAAATAAAACCACGCCAATAAGATCTATAAGATGCGCCACTTTGCAATACAAAGCCCGCATAACTTTTCTCATATATCTTATCATAGGGATAACCCAAAATACAACCGATGGCAAAATCATTATAAAGTTTTCTTGCAACTCCAATCCCGGTATAATAAGAAGAAAAAGAATATTTAAAAGGTTCTTCCGAAACTCCTTCTCTACCTGTTATTTCAGTTGATATAGATTTAAACACTATCCCAACTTTATAGTCTTTTATATCCGCCTTAAGGGAAGTAGAAAAATAAAATGTCCCGAGCATGAGTGAATAATATGTAAAAGAAACTTCTAATCCTTTACTATAAGAAATAAGAGCAGGATTCAGAGAAAATCCGTTTACACCCACAGCACTCGCTACTCCAACTTCTCCCATCCCCATATATTTTGCTGCATCTCCATAATAGACGCTTTCAAAAAGTAATATCAGAAATATAATCATTTCACTATCGCAAATTTGCCTTTCACCGAGACTTTTCTCCCTCCATTCTCAGGTATCGCTGTAAACCTATAATAATAAACTCCGGGTGGTAAACCATAAGTAGATAATTTAATCCTTTGCTCCTGTGGTAACAAATGAGAAGGTCTTCCTCCAGGAACTTCTTTTACAATTTTCCTTACAAGATAGCCCCGAAGATTGTACACCGCTACAACTACCTTGGCATCTTTATTCAATAAGAAGTGAAAATAAACATAATCTTTTGCAGGATTGGGATATGCATAGACTTCCCGTCTTGTTAAAAACTCCGGAATAATGGTTACCTTTTCTTTCTCACTTTCATTACCTGCACTATCTATGACACTCACAATATATGTTGTATCCTGTGCGTAAAAACGCAATGAAGTGTCTATCAATGTATCAACAACTTGCAACGAATTTATAATCTCACCTTGTGTATTGTAAATCTTTATAAGATTAATTCCAGACAATCTATCTCTTGCTCTCACTCTAACCTCAAAAGTATCCTTTCTGACATTTTTGGCAATAACATCGATTATCTCCGGAGAAGTAAGATCGACTCTTATCTTTACATTTTTATTGTTAATATGGTTTACATTTCCAGAATTATCCTGAAGCCAAAGGAAAAATTCGCTTTCACCTTCTGGCATTTTCACGAGGAAAGGATTTTCCTTGGAACTTCCTGTTGTATCATATGGATGCGAAGGAGGCTCCCCTATTTTATAAAAAGCACGCCGAATGCCAGAAATATCAGATTTTGTTTGTACAGGATTTTCTTTATATCTAATCCATAATGTATCAAAATTGAACCACCCCTTTACCTTTGCTAATCCATTGACATAAATAGACTCAGGGTAAAGTGGAGGCAAAGTATCGCCTCTAAGAATTACTAAACTTAAACTATCGCAGCTCAAGCATTCCATCGTATCAACAAGCCATACAAAAACTGTATCTATCCCCTGTAGAGCACAATAAAGAGTAGAAGGAGAAGAAATAAACTTGCCTGTTGTATCGTAATCAAAAGCAGGTCTTTTGCTTATTTTATAAAATGCATATTTTACAGGACTTTGATAAGATGTATCTCTTGGTGGATTTTCCCATGTTATCACAAACATTCCATTTGAAGTCCACGGAGAAGGATTTGTCCCATTCGCACATACATTCAAAGGAGGTGAAGGAGGAAAACCCTCAATATAAAAGCAAACACTATCTACAACTCCTTTTTCAATGCCGTGAAAGTCCCTTACATCAGCTCCTATCACAAAATAAACTTTCTCTTTTTCATAAAATTTCTTTTTTGGATTCAAATAAATATAAAGTGTTTCAAGAGCAATCTTTATAGAGTCATATTGATGATTACCTGAAACTTCTCCTTTTATAAAAGTATGACGCAAATTTAACGATTTAATGATAGACAGAGAATCCATCTTCTCAGAAAAAACTGCTTTCACTCTTTGACAATCATAAGATACTTTTCCTTCTCCATCAAAAGGTTCGGTAAATAGCAAATAAGGTGGATAAGATTTTACCTTAAATCGAAGATAATATTCTCTCAATATTTCCATACCGTGAATGTCTTTTATGCTTTTTGGAATATACAATGTTAATGTTTCTCCTTCAATGAATGAACTATCATCCTTAACGATTTTTAATGTCTCTCCATTTACACTAATCTCGATTAAAGAGTGCTCTCCCGATTTTGTACCCTTAAGTGAAATAGAATCTTCTACTTTTTGAACCGAAGTAAAAGATAAAGGAAAAGCAAAAATTATCTTAAACACTTTTAATGTCTCAGAAATCACTCTTATCGTATCCGGTATTATCTTCTTCACACTGTTCACAGAATCTGGTTTGCATTTTAAATATTTTAGAGACTTAGACAAAGAATCATAATATACAATATGAACATATTTTCCGTCACTCACACATGAAGAATACAAACCACAAATTCCTATGGTGTCTGCTGGCTTTATAAACCATTTTCTGTTATAAAAATAAGCAACTTTAAGGATACCTTTATTTTTTTGATGATAGCTAACAAACGGCGATAACTTATAAGATGTAACAGAAGTGTAATAACCAGAAGATAAAGATGTATCAACGAAACCAAGGAAAATAGTATCAATTTTAACATAAGCACTGCATGCAAATAGTTTCAATTTGGAATTTGTCTCATCAAAATAAGAGAAAAAGGCATAGATATAATCGGCATTTGAAGAAACAACGCAATCTGAGTACTTGCCCACATCCCCCATAGTGTCTATTTGTAATTTAAACCATGTTCCCGCTGTTTTGTAACAACCCAAAAAATCTCCTTTATCTTTTCTATAGTAAGAAATAACTGCAAATGCCAGCGAAGTATCTGATGGAATCGAAACCGAAGCCCATTTACCTACATCACCTGTGGTGTCAAAAATACCTATAGATATTGAGTCCCCTATTATGGCTCCTTTAAGGTCTCCATTTATACTGTCATAATAAACGACAAATATTTTCCCAAATCTACAAGCAATATCACAATACCCACCCAGCACCGTATCAATGGTATCAAAATGCCAAACTGTATCAAAATAGGTATGCAAAAGGTATCTCCTATCAGAAGAATAAAATACAATGTGAGGATTTTTATTTTGGTCAATAGCAAGTGAAGAGAAAATTCCTCCTTTTGTAATTCCTGTTTTTTCCCAATTATTTCCGTCAAATCTTGCATAAAATAATGAATCTTTCGTTGCATTATAATAAGAAACATAAAGATTGCCCGCGGAATCACATGCTATACTGCACCATTTGCCACAATCTCCATCATTATCTACGATTTGCGGCTTCCATGTATAAATATAACTAATCAATAGTGTCAGTATCATAATTCTAATATTTATATCGATTTCCTGTATTGTCAAGAATTTGTTGACAAAAAATTTTTTTCATTAAAATTGAAGATGTCAAAACTCGGTAAAATAAAATTATGGGTACCTCTCTGGCTTTATGAATTTTCTTTTAAACTTCCTCCCCTTTTACTTTTTCGCCAAAAATCAACCAAAATAATAATCAAAGCGCTAAAAGAAATTAATCCCAAAGAACTTTGCGTTGTCGGCTCCAGTACGGGTTATATCTTTCCCTATCTTGTAAAGATAATAAAAAATCATAACATCACTTTTTTCGATGTAGATAACAAAATGATAAAATTTGCCAGAAAAAGATTTAAAAATGCCAAATTCATAAAAAAGAATTTCTTCGAAATAAACGAAAAATTTGAAAATATATTATTATTGATGGCAGAATATGAAAGAGCAAAAGATATCATAATGCATTTAAAGGAAATATTGAAAAAAGATGGTATAGCCTTAATCAAAGTGCAAGCCCCCACTTTATTTGCAAAAATAGTAGCAAAAACCTCTTTATTATTGTGGCAAAAACCTGTTTTCCTCTTTAAACCACAAGATTACTTAAAACTTTTAAAAGAAAATGGTTTTATGAGTGAATGGAAACTTATATCTTCTTTTGAAGGAACTTATCTAATAATTACAAAAAGACAATGAAAATTGAAGAAATTCTAAGGAAATTGTTTAACTGGATGCAAAAAAATCACTTTTTTAGTCTTGACCCTTTTGATACACTATCTTTTATCAAAATTAAAGAATTATTTCCTTATTTTTTAAGACCTTTATTTAATTCAAAAAAAATCCGTTCAAATCAAGCAATTGCTCAAATAATACGTGGATTACTTTTCCTAAATAAAATTAAAGAAGCAGAAAACATTGCTAATTATCTAAAAGATTCCAATGGCGGATATGGGGAAGGCTTTAAGTGGATTTGCGATGAAAAATGGCTGATAAGTGAATGGACACCCGATGCCACATGCTCTGCTATTTGCGGAATAGCACTCATAGAGTTGTATAACACAACAAAAAAAGAAATTTATAAAATAATGGCTAAGAAAACAGCAAACTATATCCTGCAAAATTTCAAAATCATAAAAAAAGGTAAAAATAAAATTTGCATCAGCTATACTCCTGTGGATTATGCATGTATCATAAATTCAAATTTATTCCTTGCAAACTTTTTTTTAAGATGCGGATATGAAGAAATCTGTGACAAAATATTAAACTATATTTTCGAAAAACAGAATAAAGATGGCTCTTTTTATTACTGGGCTGAAGAAATAAAAACAAAAGAAATTGACCACCTGCATACTGCATTTAATTTGAGAAATCTTTTCGAAATTTGGAAAATCAAAAAAGATGAAAAAATAAAAGAAAGAATGTTTTCACTTTTTGATTATTATTCAAAAAATTTATTTTTAAACGATTTACCAAAATATACCAACCTGAGATTTTATCCAATTGATGGACAAACACTTTCGCAAGCAATTTATGCATTTACTTTGTTCTCAAAAATAGAAAAAGCAGAAAAAATTGTAAAGTTTTCCATTGAGAATTTCTGGAATGAAAAAGGATATTTTTATTACAGAAAATACAAATTTTTCACGATAAAAACGCCTTATATAAGATGGATACAGGCGCCCTTTTTTGAATCTTTATCTTTGTTTTATCGAACAACAAAAATTTTACCTTTAAATACTCCGTCTTCCGTGTAAGCGATGTAAATATAAACACCCGAAGAAACCTTTGTAATATCCCAAACGGCTCTCGAATCTTCTGCTTTTATTTCACATACTTTTCTGCCGCTTAATGTAAATATTTTTACGCCTTTTAAACTTTTATGAAGAAAATTTACGCTTCTATCCTTTTGAGAAATTGCAGGGTTTGGAAAAACGAGGACTTTATTTTTTATCTCAGATAAAGGTTTGCCTATATCCACTCGACTAACGCCATCACGGGTGCATGCCCACAGATATCCATGATAAGGATCATAATCTAAACCTCTTGCTTCTATACTGATATCAACACTGCAAAAGCCATCGTCAAGCCCATAATAAAAAACTTCACCCGAAGGCGCGATTTGACATAGACCTTTCTCTGGTACTTCACACCAGATATTTCCAAAAGCATCTTCACAAAAAGCATAACCAACAACAGAAGGAAATGAGTCACAAACAATCTCATCCACAAGAACATAAATACCTCTATCCGTACCCACCCATAATCTATTTTTTGAATCTACCAGTAAGCCTGTCATCACAAAAGAACCCAAAGGTATCTGATAAACTTCACCTGTCTGATTTATACGCCACAGTCCTTCACTATAAGTGATTACATAAATCCTGTTATTTTTATCAACCCTTATTTCCACAGGTTTTGCAATCGTATTGTTAAGAAGTTGTGTCTCTCCGGAAGGAAGTAATTTATAAATTCCTGTTTCCCATGTTGTAAAATAAATAGTATCATTTTTGCCAGATATATCGCTTACTATTTTGCTTCCTCCATGTTCTATCACAGTAACATTAAAGGATGTATCTATTTTTATCAGTCCTATGTTTTGGTCCCAATCAAAATTTCCCACCCACAAATTGTTATGAGCATCGATGAAGATTGAATTGAAGCCTCCACCGCTTGCATAGGAAGAGAAATCAAAAACAGTTACTTTACCATCGGGAGTTATTCTGGTAATCTTACCTTTTGCTCCTCCAGCATGCACAATCCAGCAGTTGCCTTTTTTATCAACACGGGGATACTTCGAAAAATTCGAAGGCAAACCTGAAGGCAAAATTTTTTTCTCTCCTTTTAAAATACCGCTACCCCAGGTGATAAAATAAAGAGTATCCGAGAAAGGAAAAACCCCTGTAATATTATACCCCTCATATAAGCTTTCACTTTCAAATGAAGGATAAAAATATAAACCTGTAGAACCGCAAATATAAAGCACGGTATCATAATACAGATTGTTTATTTTAAAATCGCTATTCACATTTATCACACATTGGGAGACAAGGGTAGTATCATAAAAAATATAAAGATTTTTATCGGTGCCAACATAAATAGTATCTTGATGAACATAAATGCAGTTTATTTCACCTATTTCAAAAGTTTTCCATCTATCTCCTATTTTTATGCCAAGACCCGCTTTTGTTCCACAATATAATCTATCTTTATGAACAGCAAGACAGGTAATATTTGAAGATGGCTTTACATCGCTATACCAGTTAAAATCATTGCGATTTAAATACCACACCCATAAGCCAATATCTGTTCCACATAAAACACTGTCACCCAGATATTTTATCGATGTAACATTTGTACTTATCAGACCATGAAACGAAGTAAAATTTTTAATTTGTGAAGAAACCCATGAAACACCTCTACCTTTACAACAAAGCCATACACCACAACCTGTGTCAAGCGAAACAATATCATTACCGAGTATACCATCATCTATTGTTATTTTTTTAAACGAATTTTCATGTGGATAAAAAATAAGTAAACCACCTGTTGTGCCTATAAAAACAGAGTCTCCCGACCTTATAGCATGATACATATAGTTAGAACACAAAAAAGTCTTAAAAGAAATAGAAAGAATAAGTAAAATCATCTACATATTTCGCCTTTCACTATTACCTTTTCGATTAAATCAAAGCCAATCCAGTAAGGAATTTCTTTGTAATTTTCTACTTTCATTATTAAAATGTCTGCAGATTTTCCTTCCTCAATACTGCCAGTTTCATTTTCGAGATTCAAAGCTTTTGCAGCGTTATAAGTTGCGCTTATTATTGCTTCTTGCGGTGTTAATTTGTATTTCAGGCATGCCAGTGATACTATTAGTTGCATATTTAAAATAGGTGAACTACCTGGATTAAAATCTGTGCCTATTGCCACGGGTATTTTTAAAGACCTCATTTTTTCAACGGGTGGTGTTTCTTTTTCCATAAGGAATAGAGAAGTACCCGGAAGTAACACAGCCACAGTTCCTGCCTGCGCCATAAGTTTCAAGCCATTATCAGAGGGATAAACAAGATGGTCAGCAGAAACGGCACCAACTTTACCTGCCACTTCACTTCCTCCAGAAGATTTTATCTCATCAGCGTGTATTTTCGGCATTAAACCATATTTTTTTCCTGCCTCTAAAATGCGCTCAGAATCAGAAGGTGTAAAAGCTCCTTCCTCACAAAAAACATCACAAAAGTCACATAAATCTTTGACTTTTGGTATCATATCTATTACATAGTCAACATATTCTGAATATTCGAATTCCGGAGGCACAAAATGAGCACCAAGGAAAGTCGAAACAATCCTTATTCTATGATTATCTTTTAACCTCTTTATAACTCTTAAAATTTTCAATTCTTCTTCGAGATTTAACCCATATCCTGATTTAATTTCAATAGTCGCTGTACCATGGTAAAGAGCATAATCCAATCTTTTTAAAGCCATTAAGAACAAATCTTCTTCTGAAGTCTCTCTTACTTTTCTGACGGTTGACATAATACCACCGCCTCTTTTTGCTATTTCCATATAAGGAACACCTTTCAACCTCATTTCGAATTCATCAGCTCTATCGCCTGCAAAGACAAGATGCGTATGAGGGTCGCAAAAAGCAGGTATCACCACTTTATTTCTGGCTAAAAGGACTTTACGAGCAGGTTTATCTTCTTCACCAACATAAGAAATTCTTCCATCTTCAATTGCAATTACACCATTTTTTATAAATTCAAAAGGAGTTAAAATATTTCCACCTTTTATTACGATATCATACATTTTGAATGTATTTTAAGACCTCGCCAATGAGATAAAAAGAACCCGTTACAAGCACGATATCTTCCCTGCTTGCTTCTTTAAGTGCTCTTTCAAAAGCCTCTATTGGATTATCTATAGCCTCGCATTCTACATTTATTTGCTGGAATTCTTCACATATTTCGGATGATTTGCGTGCACGCGGACAATCCAATTCTGTAGCATAAACTTTATAAAAAGTTTTACCATAGAGACGCAAAATTCTGTGTAAATCTTTGTCCTTCATTATCGCAAATACACAATAAATTTTCGGCTTACTGCCATAAAGCTCCTGCAAGGTTTGAGTAAGTGCTTTAAAACTATCTTCGTTATGAGCACCATCGAGAATCACTTTCTTCTTCCTTACTTTCAAAACCTGAAATCTGCCCGGAATAAAAGCTTCCTTTAAACCCTTTTGTATATCCTGATAAGAAATGCCTATCGCCTCTGCACATTTTATCGCAGTGAGTGCATTTACAATTTGATGAAGCCCGGTCATCTTAATTTCAAACTCATATCCCCTGTATCTAAATTTCGCCCCTTTTTCATTCAAATCGAGAATGCCAGCTTCTGTTTTTGATACAAAAATTGCCTCACAATTTAACTTTGTACAGGCACTTCTAATAACTCCTTTGACGATACCGGCCTGTGGCTCACATATTAAAATGCCATTGGGCTTTAGAATCGCTACTTTCTCTTTCGCAATAGAGACCAGATTTGTTCCAAGTGTCCTTGTATGGTCAAAACCTATTCTCGTCAATATAGAATATTTATTGTTTACAACATTTGTGGCATCAAGACGACCTCCGAGTCCCACTTCGATAACATTGTAATCCGTTTTTTTATCAACAAAATATAGAAATGCAATAGCTGTTAAAGCTTCAAAAAATGTCCTTTTTTCGGTAACATAAGGTTTTATTTTATCCACTAACTTACAAAAATCTTTTTCCGAAATATCCACACCCTGATATTTTATCCTCTCGCGGATAGAAACAAGATGCGGAGAATAATAGGAACCCACTTTATACTTCTGAGATAAAATCGAAGATAAAAAAGCAACAACGGAACCTTTTCCTTTTGTACCTGCAACAAGAATCGGATTTTTTACTTTCTCATGTGGAGAACCTATTTTCTCAAGGAATGCACGAAAATCTTCGAGATTCCATTCTGTTTTTTTACCCGTTCTTTCATAATTTATCAAAGAATAAAGAAAATCTACAGCCTCTTTGAAATTCATTCCCTGACTCTTATCTCTTCCTCAAATTCACCTTCCCTGTAGAAAATAACAGAATACATTCCCTCTTCAACCATAGGGATTACAATTTCGTATCTTCCATCATTATTTATATCCTCAAATGTGGGCTCACCTATATATGTCGGTTCAAATTTCTTTATAGTATGAACTCTTACGAAAACTTTATCTCTTATAGTGAAAATTATAATTTCGGTATTATTTGCACGCACACAAAATTCAGGTGCACCATCACCAGTAATATCAGGTGTATTCACATCTGGAACTATATCTCGCGGTACTTCTGCGAGTGCAACCCATGGGCGCTCACCTGTAAGCATCTCCACACCGTTACACAGAGCCTCTGCATCTTCCTTTGTCGTAAAAAGACCTATCCTTACTCTATACCAGCCTTCACTTTGGCTTATAAACGCAGGATAGCCTGCTTTCAGCAGTAAATTCTTCAATTCCCTTGCACGAGATAAACTATGCGTAGAAACAACCTGCAAAACATAAAACTTTTCTCCTGCTTCCTTCGCAACTTCAATTTGACTCGAAACCGACTCATATTTCTTAACACAAACTCCTTTAACCCCAGGTAAATACAATTTCTTAGAAATCTTAAAATCAGGAAGACGAATCTCAACCAGAGTATCAGGACGAACAAAATAGCATCTTGTGCCCTTTGGAGACATATCAAAAGATAAAATCTCACTTAAATTTAACTTTTTAATAATTTTATCAAACCCAGCATCAATGAAATAAACATAGGATGGAGTTAAAGCTATTCCTATTATTCCTTCATCCGATAATCTAAAATCAATAACTTTTTGCGAAAATTTCAAAACCCGCTTTATCCTTTTCATTATTCTATCTATTACAAAAATCTTTTTACCACACACACAATATATCTTATTCCCTGCACCTGTTAATTCTATTTTATTGATGTTATCGTCCAATACGATGGAATATAAAAATCTTAAACTCCTTGCATCATAAACCAGAAATGTATCAAGATGCGCACAATATAGACGAAGACCAAAAGGAGATAGAGCAATATCTGCTAAATTCTTATGCCTTATCTCACCCATCACTTTAAAGGAATCAACCTCGATTTTCCTTACACAGGCTGTATCAAGAACATATAAATAATCTTCAGAAGGGTCAGGTATTACTTTTTCACCATAACGCAAAGGAATAAAAGCATCAAGCACCTCATTTAACAAATAGTTATCAAAAAGTAAAATGGGTTTTCTCTTTATGAAGAGTAATCCCTTATACCCTGTTTTCAACCTGGTAAAGCGTTTTATTCCAGAAGGACGAATTATTCTTAAATCCTCACCGTAAAGATAAATACTGTCATCCTTATATAGTCCCGCATATTTTCTGTTAAGTTTATAAGTAACAACATCATTAAAGTCATTAATGTTATAAACATGAAGGAAGTCTTCACCGAGAACAAACACTTTAAAGCCGGATAAATCTTCGGTTATTTCCTGAAATTTTCCTTTCTTTTTACATCCTAAAATTAAAGATATTATTAAAAGGGGAATTAATTTCTTCATGAAATGAGCAAGAGCATTTCCCTTACTGCACGCTCAAGTCCGACGAATACGGCGCGAGATATTATACTATGCCCTATACTCAGCTCTTCAATTTCGGATATTTGTGCTATTAATTTCACATTCTGATAATTCAAGCCATGACCGCCGTGCACCTCGAAACCCATTTCTTTTGCAAACTTCGCTGCTTCCTTTATGCGCTTATATTCACGAATAGCAGCTTCTCCTTTGCTTTCCGAATATTTACCGGTATTTATCTCAACCGCATCTGCACCCGTTAATCTGGCTTTCTCAATAATCTTTTTATCTGGCTCAATGAAAATTGTTACTTTTATATCCGATGATTTTAAAATATCAACCGCTCTCTTTGTTTCCTCGAAAAATTTTATAATATCGAGCCCACCCTCTGTTGTTATTTCTTCTGGACGCTCAGGAACAAGACAGCACCAGTCAGGACGAACATCACATAAAAAGCGCAATAACTCATCTGTAAGTGATACCTCCACATTTAATGGCAAAGAAGATATTTCCTTCAATAATTTGATATCCCTTTCCTTTATATGTCTTCTATCAATTCTTAAATGACAGGTAATACCATGAGCTCCTGCTATTTCTATAAGATGGACCGCATGAACAGGGTCAGGATAATGTATTTTACGCGCCTCTCTAAGGGTAGCAATATGGTCAATGTTTACTGATAATCTCATTTTATTATTATATTCGATATTTCATTTTGTCAATCATTTTATTGCAAAAATTTACTATTGACAATTTCGGATTTTGCTTATATTTATTGATGGCAGATGTTAGAATTTTAAAAGTAAAAATAGAAAAGCCCGAAGAAGTGAATTTTATTTTGGGACAGTCTCATTTCATAAAAACAGTGGAAGACCTTTATGAAGCTCTTATAACTTCTTTTCCCGGGATAAAGTTTGGTCTGGCTTTTTGTGAGTCATCCGGTCCCCGTCTCATAAGATACACAGGTAACGATGAAGAGATGATTGAACTTGCTAAGAAAAATGCAATGAACATAGGGGCGGGTCACATATTTATCATATTTTTAAAAAATGCTTATCCGATTAATGTTTTGAACCGAATAAAGAATGTGCAGGAGGTATGCAGGATATTCTGTGCCACTGCAAACCCATGTGAAGTGATAATCGCTGAAACAGAACAGGGTAGAGGTGTGCTCGGTGTGGTGGATGGATTCTCACCTCTTGGCTTTGAAAAAGAAGAAGACATAAAATGCCGAAAAGAATTTTTGAGAAAAATAGGTTATAAACAGGGATGATAAGAGAAAGACCCAAAAGTCCTGAAGATGCAATAAGAGAAGCAAAAAGATATTTCAAAAATGCAAAAGATATTTTAAAGGAGACACCAATTGAATATGGTATAAGATATGCCGATAGCAAAAGGGTATCAGAGGCATGTGCCATCGGATATCTCGCAGTCCTTCTCGCAATAGATGCATACATCTTAAAAAAGGGGAAAAAGCCAGAGGAATTACCGGCGGATTACAGAGAATATATGCAATGGCTCAACAAAATCCCGCATAACGGCAAATTAAAGGCTTATTTTAATACGGCTTATGAAAACCTGCATGTGTTCGGATATTACAGAGGCGGGACAAATGTTGATATGATAAAAGGGGGCTTCAAAGCAGTAAAGGTAATTATTGATACATTTGACAAACTTTTTAATGAAAAGGAGAAAGAATATGGAAAAAAGAGAAAGACCTAAAAGTCCTGAAGAAGCAATAAGAGAAGCAAAAAGATATTTCAAAAATGCAAAGGATATTTTAAAGGAGACACCAATTGAATATGGTATAAGATATGCCGATAGCAAAAGGGTATCAGAGGCATGTGCCATCGGATATCTCGCAGTCCTTCTCGCAATAGATGCATACATCTTAAAAAAGGGGAAAAAGCCAGAGGAATTACCGGCGGATTACAGAGAATATATGCAATGGCTCAACAAAATACCGCATAACGGCAAATTAAAAGCACATTTTAATACAGCCTATGAAAATTTACATGTATTCGGATATTATAGAGGCGGAAGGGGTGTCCAGATGATAAAAGAAGGTTTTAAATCTGCCAAATTCATAATTGACACCTTCGATAAACTTTTCAATAAGAAAAAGGAGGCAAGCAGTGGAAAAAATAAGAGAAAGACCCAAAAGTCCTGAAGAAGCAATCTCTGAAGCCAAAAGATACTTTAAAAACGCCAAAAATATTTTAAAAGAAATACCCGTTGAATACGAAAGATATATTGACAGCAAAAAGGTATCAGAAGCTTGTGCTATCGGTTATCTTGCAGCACTTCTGGCAATAGATGCTTATCTGCTTAAAAAAGGTAAAGAAACAGGAGATTTGCCAACAAAATTTTCGGAATACATGAAAGAAATTGGTAAAATTCCGCACAATGGCAAACTAAAAGCGTGCTTAAACACGGCTTACGAGAACCTGCATATCCTCGGATATTACAGAGGCGGGACAAATGTTGATATGATAAAAGGGGGCTTCAAAGCAGTAAAGGTAATTATTGATACATTTGACAAACTTTTTAATGAAAAGGAGAAAGAATATGGAAAAAAGAGAAAGACCTAAAAGTCCTGAAGAAGCAATAAGAGAAGCAAAAAGATATTTCAAAAATGCAAAGGATATTTTAAAGGAGACACCAATTGAATATGGTATAAGATATGCCGATAGCAAAAGGGTATCAGAGGCATGTGCCATCGGATATCTCGCAGTCCTTCTCGCAATAGATGCATACATCTTAAAAAAGGGGAAAAAGCCAGAGGAATTACCGGCGGATTACAGAGAATATATGCAATGGCTCAACAAAATACCGCATAACGGCAAATTAAAAGCACATTTTAATACGGTTTATGAAAGTTTACACATCCTGGGATATTACAGAGGAGGAACGAGTGTCGATATCATAAAATCAGGTTTCAAAGCAGCAAAAATAATTATTGATACATTTGACAAACTTTTTAATGAAAAGGAGAAAGAATATGGAAAAAAGAGAAAGACCTAAAAGTCCTGAAGAAGCAATAAGAGAAGCAAAAAGATATTTCAAAAATGCAAAGGATATTTTAAAGGAGACACCAATTGAATATGGTATAAGATATGCCGATAGCAAAAGGGTATCAGAGGCATGTGCCATCGGATATCTCGCAGTCCTTCTCGCAATAGATGCATACATCTTAAAAAAGGGGAAAAAGCCAGAGGAATTACCGGCGGATTACAGAGAATATATGCAATGGCTCAACAAAATCCCGCATAACGGCAAATTAAAAGCACATCTTAATACGGTTTATGAAAGTTTACACATCCTGGGATATTATAGAGGAGGAACGAGTGTCGATATCATAAAAGCAGGTTTCAAAGCAGCAAAAATAATTATTGACACATTTGACAAACTTTTTAATGAAAAGGAGAAAGAATATGGAAAAAAGAGAAAGACCTAAAAGTCCTGAAGAAGCAATAAGAGAAGCAAAAAGATATTTCAAAAATGCAAAGGATATTTTAAAGGAGACACCAATTGAATATGGTATAAGATATGCCGATAGCAAAAGGGTATCAGAGGCATGTGCCATCGGATATCTCGCAGTCCTTCTCGCAATAGATGCATACATCTTAAAAAAGGGGAAAAAGCCAGAGGAATTACCGGCGGATTACAGAGAATATATGCAATGGCTCAACAAAATACCGCATAACGGCAAATTAAAAGCACATTTTAATACAGCTTATGAAGTTCTCCATATACTTGGATATTACAGAGGGGGTAAAAGTGTTAATGTAATAAAAGAAGGTTTTAAATCTGCCAAATTCATAATTGACACTTTCGATAAACTTTTCAATAAGAAAAAAGGAGTTAAAAATGGAAGAAAGACCGCAAATGCAAGAAATACAAATTGAAGTGCCGGAAAAAGAAGGCGAAGGAATATACTCAAACTTTGCAATCGTAAGCCACTCACCAACGGAATTCGTAATCGATTTCACAAGAATAATGCCAGGACTCAAAAAAACAAAAATATACGCAAGAATAATACTGGCACCGGCACACGCAAAAAGATTGTTGAAAACACTCGAAGAAAATATCAAAAAATACGAAGAAAGATTCGGAGAAATTAAAATAGAGGAAACACACGAGAAAAAAATAATAGGATTCAAACCAGAATGAAGTTAGATGAATTAATAAAAAAATTAACAGAAATATTGAGCAAAAGCGATGTGGATGAAATCGAAATAAAAACATGGTTCAGAACTATAAGAGTTAGTAAAAAGAAAGAAAGCACACCGATACCTCAAATCATAACGCCACAGATACAGCAAATACCACAGGTGCAAGCCCAACCTGTAAAAGTCGAAAAGAAAGAAGAAATCAAAGAAGAAATTAAAGAAGAAAAACCCGAAGTAAAAGAAGTTAAAGAAGAGAAAAAAGAAGCAAAAGAACTTGTAGCAATACGCTCTCCTATGGTGGGAACATTTTACAGAGCACCAGCACCAGGTGCAAAACCCTATGTAGAGGTAGGTGACATAGTAAAAGAAGATACAATCGTATGTATAATCGAGGCAATGAAAGTATTTAACGAAATACCTGCCGGTGTAAAAGGCAAAATCGTAAAAATACTGGTAGAAAACGAACAACCGGTAGAATATGGACAGGAACTTTTCCTTGTAGAACCAATGTAATATGATAAAAAGAGTATTAATTGCAAACAGAGGAGAAATCGCTATCCGTATTATTCGTGCATGTAAAGAACTTGGTATAGAAACAGTGGCTATTTTTTCAGAAGCAGATAGGGATTCGATGCATGTTAGATTGGCGGATTACGCTGTTTGTATCGGTCCACCGCCGCCTGCAAAAAGTTACTTAAATATACCTGCAATAATAAGTGCAGCCGAAGTAACAGGAGCAGATGCAATTCATCCCGGATATGGCTTTCTTGCAGAAAACCCTACATTTGCACAAATATGCGAAGAAAATGGATTTAAATTTATAGGACCTTCAGCAGATGCAATAAAACTAATGGGCGATAAAATAATGGCAAAAGAAGTGGTAAGAGAAGCAGGTGTGCCCGTAATCCCCGGTAGTCATGAATCCGTCACAGATATTGATAAGGCAATGGAAATAGCAGAAAGTGCAGGTTTCCCGGTGATGATAAAAGCAGCAGCAGGCGGAGGAGGAAAAGGAATGAGAATCGCTCGCAATAAAGACGAACTTAAAAAATTTTTCAATGTAGCACAACAGGAGGCTAAATCTGCATTCGGTGATGGGAGAATTTATATTGAAAAATATTTGATTAAACCAAGACATATAGAAGTGCAAATATTAGGCGACGAATACGGTAATGTTGTTCATCTTGGTGAAAGAGAATGCTCAATCCAGAGGAAACATCAAAAATTAATAGAAGAAGCGCCTTCTCCCATTGTAACACCTGACTTACGCAAAAAAATAGGCGAATATGCTGTAAAAGCAGCACAAGCTATCGGATATTTTAGCGCAGGTACTGTAGAGTTTTTAATGGACCAAGATGGAAATTTTTATTTTATCGAAATGAATACAAGGATTCAGGTTGAACACCCTGTAACCGAATTTGTAACAGGAATTGATATTGTAAAAGAGCAGTTGAAAATAGCATCAGGAGAACCTCTTTCTTTCCGTCAGGAAGATGTAAAAATAGAAGGACACGCTATTGAATGCAGAATAAATGCAGAAGACCCTGATAAAAATTTTCAACCATGTCCCGGTAAAATAACGATGTTATATCTGCCAGGAGGAGGCGGTGTAAGAGTAGATACCCATGTCTATCAGGGCTATACAATCCCACCACATTACGACTCTTTAATTGCAAAATTAATAGTGCATGGAAAAGATAGAATAGAAGCAATTGAAAGAATGAAAAGAGCACTCGATGAATTCATAATAGAAGGAATAAAAACAACAATCCCATTTCACAGAAAAATAATGGAAGACGAAGATTTCGTAAAAGGTAACATTCATACATCATTTATTGAGCAAAAGAAATTTGCCGAAGTAATATAATGCGTAGCGGTGTAGCATATCTGCCGTTACATACAGGGAAAGCACCGAGATGGCTATTTGAAAATATGGTAAAGTTAAGCAGAGCTATTATAATCGCATTAACAGATGAATTTGGAAAATACGAATTTATAAGGAGATTATCATCACCATACTGGTTTCAAGCACTTGGAAACTTGCTGGGATTTGACTGGCATTCATCAGGACTTACAACAACTGTTTGCGGTGCGATAAAAGAAGCATTAAAAGACATAGGAAAAGATATCGGAATCTTCATGGGTGGAGGTAAAGGCAAAACTGCCTTAAAAACACCCGAAGACATTTTAAAAACGGAAAAGTATTTAAAAATATCACCCGAAAAATTAATTTATGCAAGCAGAATGTCAGCAAAAGTCGATAATGTTGCGCTTCAGGATGGCTATGAATTATATCATCACACAATAATTTTCACGGATGATGGCAAATGGACAGTAATCCAGCAAGGGATGAATACTCAAAATTTGTATGCAAGAAGATACCACTGGTTAAGTGATGACCTTAAATCTTTTGTTGTGGAACCTCATTCAGCAATAGCCACACAAAAATTTGAAAAAAATGTATTAAATACCGTAGCAAAAGAAAGTAAAGGGGCTCAGGAAGTTATAGTAGAACTCGCAAAAAATCCGGCAAAAGCTTTAAAAGAATTTAAAAAAATTGAAGTCCTGAAATTGCCACCAAGACATCAGATGCTAATCAAAGATATTGACCCTAAAAGATTATCAAAAACATTATTGAAAACTTATTTGAGAAGTCCCGAAAATTATGAAGAGTTATTAGCGATTGAAGGAGTAGGTCCCAAAACGATTAGAGCGCTTGCTTTAACATCCGAACTAATTTATGGCGAACCTGTGAGTTTTCGTGACCCCGCACGATTTAGCTTCGCACACGGTGGAAAAGACGGCCACCCATATCCTGTTGATAGAGAAACTTATGAGAAAACAATTACGATATTGGAAACGGCAATAAAATCCGCAAAAATAGGAAATAGAGAAAAATTAGAAGCATTAAAAAGATTACATAAAGCATTTAGATGATGAAAATTGTACTTGCAATAGGCGGTAATTCTTTAATTCGTGATAAAAAGCATCAAAGTTTTAAAGACCAGTGCGAAACTGTAAAAGAAACCTGTAAACACATTGCAAATCTCATTGAAAAAGGACATGATATTGTGATAACCCATGGTAACGGTCCACAGGTGGGCTTTTTACTTATCCGCTCGGAATTTACACGCAAATTAATACCGCCTGACCCTCTCGATGCCTGCGGTGCATCATCACAGGGCTTGATAGGATACATAATTCAAAGAGCATTAAAAAATGAATTCAAAAACAGGAGAATTAAAAAAGAAGTGGCAACCGTGGTAACCCAGGTAATAGTTGACGAAAATGACCCTGCTTTCTCAAATCCCACAAAACCCATAGGTCCTTTTATGACCAAAGAAGAAGCAGAAGAAAGAGCAAGAGAAAACGGCTGGATTGTGAAAGAAGACGCAGGTAGGGGATGGAGAAGAGTGGTGCCTTCACCCATCCCAAAGAAAATTATAGAAATCGAAGCAATAAAATCTTTGATAAAATCAGGAGCCGTTGTAATCGCGGTCGGAGGCGGTGGCATACCGGTAATTGAAAAAGATAATGAGTTAATAGGAGTAGAGGCAGTGATTGACAAAGATCTCGCATCAAGTTTACTTGCAATAGAATTAAATGCTGACCTCTTCCTTATATCAACAGCTGTGGACGAAGTTTATCTTGATTTCGGCAAACTAACTCAAAGGGCTATCAGAAAAATGACCCCTGAAGAAGCAGAAAAATATCTAAAAGAAGGACATTTCGCTGAAGGAAGTATGGCACCAAAAATTAGAGCTTGCATACAATTTGTAAAGAAAACAGAGAATCCGGCAATAATAACATCACCACAAAAGTTAGAAGAAGCTATAAAAGGAGAAGCTGGAACAAGAATTTGTTATGGCTGATATAATTGTAGAAGTAGTAGAAATAAAAGGCAATTGCCCTGTTTACAAAGTAGGAGATAAATTCATAATAAAAGAGGGCTATAAATTAATAACGGAAAAAGAAATATGCATGCATTCACTCGCATCTATAATGCCGTATTATGTTGCACTATCAAAAGGGGTTGACCCGAGGATACTTGGTTTAGCGAAAGAAGAAGGAGTAGCTTATGTCCAATGCCTTGACCCATGTGAGAAAACAGGAGGAGGAACGGTAATCTTCAAATTAAAATGCAGGAAATAGATGTCTCTGTCGTTATTCCACTATACAATGAGAAAGAAAATTTAATTCCACTTTTCGAAAAATTAAAATCTGTAATCAATCAAATTAATAAAAAATTTGAGATTATTTTTGTAGATGACGGAAGTACGGATGGCAGTTTTGAAATTTTGAAAGAAATTAAAAGTAAGGAGAAAGAACTTGTAAAAGTTGTAAAATTAAGTCGCAATTTTGGACAGACATCAGCGTTGCAGGCAGGTATCGACATTGCCAAAGGTGAAATCATAATAACGATGGATGCCGATTTGCAAAATGACCCGGAAGATATCCCCCGTTTACTCAATGAAATCGAAAAAGGAGCAGATGTAGTCAGTGGATGGAGATACAAAAGAAAAGACCCGTTTTGGTTGAAAATAGCATCAAAAATAGCAAATAAAATAATCGCATCTTTAACAGGTGTCAACTTGCATGATTTTGGATGCACTTTAAAAGCCTATAAAGCAAAATATCTCAAAAGAATAAAACTTTATGGTGAACTTCACCGTTTCCTTCCTGCATTACTTGCATGGCAGGGATGTAAAATCACAGAAATAAAAGTAAAACATAACAAAAGACTTCATGGAAAATCAAAGTATGGCGTATCAAAAATATTCAGGGTAATTCCCGATATAATAATTGCAAAATTTTATCACTCTGGATTTAAAACCCCCATCCAGCAAATCGGCTTCATTGGTATCTTGAGTTTTTTAATTGCTTTAATAAGTGGAATTCTCACAATCTGGATGAAATTAAAAAGGGGAATAGATATGACAGGAAACCCTTTGCTTTATCTCACAATACTCACAATTATCTGTGGCTTCCTTTTAATAATTCTTGCAATTATCGGAGAAATGATTTGTTACACTGCCTATTTACAGGAAAAATTCCCGATTTATGTCACAGAAGAAATACTTTAAAATATTGATAGTGGCACCCACACCTTTCTTCGCACATAGAGGTTGTCACATAAGAATTTATGAAATAGCAAACGCTTTAAAAGAAAGAAATTTTATAATAAAAATCTTAACTTATCCTGAAGGAGAAAATTTAAAAGGTCTCGACATCGTGAGAATACCTCCTATTTTGCCCTTTAAAAAAACAGAACCAGGTCCACATTTTCTAAAATTCTTCCTTGATTTTTTGATGATTTTAAAAACATTTAAAGAAGTCTGTAAATTTAAGCCCAATTTGATACACGCTTTTTTACTTGAAGGAGCATTTATAACATTGCCCATAAAAATTATGAAGAAAATACCTGTGATTTGTGATTTTCAGGGCAAATTTGCGTGTGAAGTAATACAACATGGCTGGAAATTCTTAAAATTACTCAAAAAAATAGTTGACATATTCGAGATTAGATTATTAAAATTAATGACAGGTATAACTACATCTTCCGAAATCTTTACTCAATATTTGAAAAGTAAAGGGCTAAAAAATGTAGAAACAATATGGGATTTTGCACCCGAAAGATTTAAAACTTCAAAGAATAAAGAAATTATGAAAAAATTGAATTTATCCGAAAAAGACAAAATCGCGGTATATCTTGGAATTTTAACCGATTATCAGGGAGTGCCAGCAATTCTTGAAGCAGCAGAGAAATTAAAAAAATGGAAATTTGTAATAATGGGCTATCCAGAGGATAAATACAAAGAGAGAGCAAAAGATTTAAAAAATGTTATTTTCACAGGGAAGATAGATTATTTTGAAGCTCATAGATATTTAAGTATAGGCGATGTAGCGCTTGCACCTAAGAAATCGGAATGCGAAGCAGATGGAAAAGTAATAAATTACATAAAGGCAGGACTACCTGTAATCGCAAAAGATACAAAAATACATAGAGAAATTTTAAAAGATGCCGGCATTTACTATGATAAAACAGAAGAATTAATCCGGATATTGGAAAATTGGGACAAATTTGATAAAGGGAAAATCAAAGATAAATTAAGGGAAAGAGAAAAATTTTTCGAAAAAGATTTGCTAATAAAAAGATTGATAAAATTTTATGAAAGATTCGTTTGAAAATCTCATAAAGGATTTGCGTGAAAAAGCTCCTGATGTTAAAGGACTTTTATCTTTGCTTTTGCAGGGCAGTCTGGCAACAGGTGACTGGATAGAAGGATGGAGTGACGCAGATATTTTCATAATTGCAAAAAATTTTGAAAATTTAAAAGAGATAACCAAATTTATGTTAAATGAAAGAGAAAAATATCCACAATGCGATGTAGGATGGATACTCATTACAAAAGAAGAATTGAAAGAATGGATTAAATATAAAGAACTACCTGTGATTATAAATTCTGCTCACGGAGAGTTCGGATTCACACTCGACAAAGTTTCTTTACATCTGACAAAAAATACAGGAAAAATAATATACGGATGGGATTTTAGAAAACTTATACCAGAAATCAAATTGCAACCAGAGGATGTGATAAAATGGCTGAAACTTTTTAAAGAACAGTTCACAAAATTAGAAGAATATAATTATGAAAAATTACGGCTCTGCATAAGGAGAATTAAAAATTGCTGTCAGGATATGCTTGCTTTTAAAAACATTTTCGTGAAAACAAGCGAAATACCACAAAAGATAAAAGAAATCTTTCCGCAACTAAATAGCGAAATAATAGAAGAGTTGTTTAAATACAGAAAAAACTGGAATAAAGTTAAAAAAGAGATATCCAAAGAAAAAATAAAAAATTTAATAGAAGAAGCAGAAAAATTCGTGGATAACGCAATAAATTTTTTCAAAAAATATTAGTCCTCTATCTTAATAAGTTAAAAATTGCGGTTATTAGAGTGCCAATTATTCCTAATAATGCCCCAACTAGTAGCCACAATAATTTGTCAATCCTCCTGTTAACTTCAGCTATCTTCTCATCTAGCCTCTTGTTAGTCTCCGCCGTCTTTTCATCTATCCTCTTGTTAACTTCAGCTATCTTCTCATCTATCCTCCTGTTGGTCTCCGCCGTCTTCTCATCTATCCTTTTATTAACTTCAGCTATCTTCTCATCTATCCTTTTATTGGTCTCCGCCGTCTTCTCATCTATCCTTTTATTAACTTCAGCTATCTTCTCATCTATCCTTTTATTGGTCTCCGCCGTCTTCTCATCTATCCTTTTATTGGTCTCCGCTGTCTTCACATCTATTCTTTTGTTCAATTCACCTATCGCTTTCTGAAACTCTTCTTTGGTCACAAATTTATCCAGCTTCTCTTCTATTCTTATCACTCTTCCTGCCGTGCTTAACTCAAATTTCCTGAATGCATCCTCTTCTATTAATGTCTCCAGAAGAATTTCTTTCACCGCTTTTCTTATCGTCTCTTCGAGCTTCTTTTTCTCAATCTTCGTCTCAGGCATTTTCTCCCCCCAATAATATTAATCATACCATAGATTTGTCAAGCCACTTTAAAAGTATTCAAAAGTTCAACAAAATTATCGAGCTCACACTTAGTGCGCTTCTCGGTAACCGCTATCAACAATTCTTTTTCTCTTTCCGGATAAAATTTACTCAAAGGCACTCCGGCGAATATCTTCTTATCTTTCAATTTCTCACAAATTTCCAAAGCAGGTAAAGGTGTTTCAACCACAAATTCATTAAAAAATGGCTTTTTATATTTCAAATTAAATCCTTCTATTTCTTCTATTTTTTCTGCAAGATAATGGGCTTTTTGCATGCATAGTTCTGCGACTTCACGCAAACCTTCCTTACCCATAAGTGCAAGATAAACAGCAGATGCTATTGCACAAAGCGTTTGATTTGTGCAGATGTTGGATGTTGCTCGTGCACGCCTTATATGTTGCTCCCTTGTCTGTAATACCATACAAAAAGCATCTTTGCCATCCTTATCCACTGTCCTTCCAATAATTCTACCCGGCATGTATCTTATGAATTCGCGTCTGGCACATAAAATGCCAAGATAAGGACCACCAAAATTCAACGGTAAACCAAGTGTTTGACCCTCACATGCCACAATATCCGCATCATATTCACCGGGAGGTGAAAGTAAACCAAGAGAAATGGGCAAAGGAACAGCAATTAATAAACCTCCATTTTTGTGAACAATTTCGCTTATATCAAATACTTCTTCAAGAACGCCATAAAAATTCGGACTCTGACAAACAAAAGCACATGCATCTTTCATTAATTCATCTAATTTCTCAATATCTATCTGACCACCTTTTTCCGGACATATTAAAACTTTTTCTTCAGAAAGATATGTTTTTATGCATCGCAAATAATAAGGATGAAGGGTGCCTGCTACGAGTACCTTTTCTCCTTTTTTAATTGCGAGTGCCATGCGACATGCTTCAGCAATAGCAGTTCCACCATCATACATTGAAGAATTGGCAACATCCATTTCCATCAATTCACAAATCATGGATTGATATTCGTAAAGCGCCTGTAATGTGCCCTGAGATGCTTCTGCCTGATAGGGAGTATAAGCGGTGTAAAATTCAGGTCTGCTTATTATGTGAAAAACAGCAGATGGAATGAAATGGTCATAAGCACCTGCACCCATGAAATTTATAAAAGAATCCGTCGAAACATTTAAATTGGCAATTTTTTCCACCTCTCTTTTTACTTCAAGTTCCGATAAACTTTCCGGTAAATCGAGTTCTCCCTTTAATCTTATTTCTTCAGGAATAATAGTATTTATCAATTCTTCGAAATTTTTAACACCGATTTTTTTAAGCATCTCTTTTTTTTCTTCGGGAGTTATTGGGATGAAATGGCTCACCAAATAATTTAATAAAAATGTGAATTTGTCAACAAATAATTAAGTTATTATAAAAAATAAAGGGAGGCAGGCGAATCGAACCTGCCTCCCCGCTGCTATCAGTGCTTACTTAAGGCGAACGAGCTTCTTCGTGGCAATCTTACCGGCAGCCTCAAGACGATAGAAGTAAACTCCGGTAGCAACAGGTCTGCCTTTGTTATCTCTACCATCCCAGGTTACAGTGTAGTAACCGGCATCCAGTGTAGCATCTTTGAGTGTTCTCACCAATCTTCCTGTTATGTCATAAATCTTGAGGCTCACATGTGTTCTCTCGGGCACACCGAATTTTATCACCGCTTTCCTGGTCATTGGGTTAGGATAGCTCGGATAAAGGACAAACTGCGGTTTGACTTCTGCGATTGCAATTTGATAGACAGTTTTTGTAACAGTATTATTATCAGCCACCGCATCTCCATCCATGATTACCGTTGCCATTAGGTCATATGCTGCACCTTCTTCCCATACATTTGACACCCAGTTGAAGGTAACAGTAGTAGTATCGAGACGACCTATTAAAACATCCTGAGTATCTGCCGCTACGAGTATTGTGCCTTTATGGGTAACTGTAAATGCAACTTTAAACTCTCTGTCATAAGAATTGTAATTTCCTACTTTGACCTCAGCTGTGTTTGTATCTCCGTAATGAACAGTTACAGGCGTTTTCAGAGAGCATACAAATGCATCGTAGTAAGCAACCGGAACGAGATAGTAAATTGCACTAGTATCGTTGCTCGCATTTTCTTCGCCAGCAGCATTTGTAACAGCATAGAAGAAAATAGTATCAAGAGTATCGCCTGCCGTAAATTCAAATGCAAGAGTCACAATATCACCATAACCTATAGAAGAAATAGTATCTTCAAACCATTTTCCTCCACTTGTACAAATGCATACAGGCACATTTGTAATATCGTCCGAACCATCTTGAGTAACATCAACTGAAATTACTGAGGACAGATTAGCGTAAGCATAGCCCGTAAGTGAAACAGGATGGACATCGATCGTACAGGGCACAATCGTCACAGAAAATTGAGCAATGTTATTATAAGTAACAATAGTGTCTTCACTGTTTATTATGCCAGTCAGTGTAACAGGACTAGACGGAGGTATCACAACAGTTTCAGTTTCTGCGGAACCTTTAAAGATTACAGTATCCCACAAGTAAATTGGAGCAAATGGTACATCTTCGGACATATAAGAAGCAAGAGGCGATGAAGTATCCATTTGGATAATCGTGAGAATGTACGAAGTATCTATGGTATCACTTGCATCAGAGCTTATCCATTCATAAGCAAAAGGAATATCTGCATGCAATTCTACATGATAAGCATGAGTATCACAACCCATGTTACCCACAGTAACACTCACAGGAGCGATATAGCCTCTACTGAGACCAGCTACCTCAGGTGCAGTGACGGCAATCGCCGCTCCGTCAATGCCAATTTTAGGAATACCAAACCAGCCCATCATATTATCCATAAACATCCTCAACTTCTGAGCATCCCATGAAAGAATACCGTAATAAGATCCCCACACAGGATGCAATGTCAGAGTATCAACACAAGCATCAGTCTGGAAATAGTTTAATACATATTTGTATCCCGAAGCATCAGCATATTTGAAGCCAACAGCATTATCATATTCATCCATGAAGATAGTATCAACACCAGCTCCCTCGATCGGAACAGCTGTACCCATCCACACATCTCCACTTACCCATGCATCCATAGGATCATAATAGAGTGTCCAGTTAGAATCCACGAATTCACCCGTTATTTCATCTCCACTTACACCGCTTATAGTAAGAGGTTCTTCCTGACAAACATTATCATCTGTCACTTTTTCCAGTTTTAGATAATCATATACGAAGTTACCAGAAGTAACCATTACTGTATCGTATGTTCCAACAAAAGGATAAAGAACATCCTGACCCGTAAGGAACAATTTACCACCGTTGTCAAGGAATGTCCTTAAAGCAGACTCTGATTGTAAAATGTAATCATCAGACCATGTCCACCACTCCACACATTGATAAGCATTTATCACACTGCTATCAGGATAGAGCCAGTCCTCACAGAACCAGAAATCATAATCCTGATGGAATGTATTGGTCATTATATCATCAACAGCGTAGATATCCGTTACTCCTGTTGACGGAATAACTACAAGACTGCTGTAATACGGTGTCTTTGAGAGCCTTCCCATTATTGCTGGAGCCCACCTACCGGGAGCAGGCCATGTACCTGTACGGGGCTCAACATCTCTTGCCTCTATCCAGTAAAGCCATTCTTCATATAAAGAGAGCGCAGGTAAATCCGCTTCATATACACCACTATCAGCAGCACCACTTACCAGGGTCATAGCAACACTGTCATAAGTTGTAGGATCCTGTGGGTCAAATACATTGGGGTCAGCATAATAGAGAAATACCGTATCAACACCCGCAGGATAATCAGTAGTACCGTAATCTATAATCAATGCCCGAACTTTATAAGGACCCGCATAATAGGTGTAGGGTAACTGATCGTGATAGACCATTGGAGGTGGATTACCATAAACATTTACCACCACTTCAAGCATCCAGTTTCCTGCATAATTGCCCCATGGATCTCCCGTAAGATTGAAATACCAGTCAAAGTAAGCAGCACCCGAATATAAGCTACCTGTTCTGTAGTGATAAGACCTCGCAGGCAGATACTGATTTGTGAGATCATCGCTCAAAGGATAGGGCTTGCCGGATGTCGGCTCTTCCAGTATGTATCCGAAGAAGAAAGAATTTTCACCAACATCTATGGGCACAAGGTCTACCTGCACCCAGCCGTACCCACTGGAACTTATAACGAATGGACCAGCAAGGACATCAGGCGTTTCCACCCAGCCATTAGGATTATAGCCGGAATCAGGGTCAAAAACGAAATATTTCGCTATCGAGTCATTAGCCGCACTCTGATCCATTCCTGCAACATAAGGGAAAGGAGAGTTCCATATATAACCTTTACATTGACCATCAGAGTAGAACTCAGCTCGCACAGCAAGTATGGAACAAGCAGCAGGAGGCGTAAACCATCCCAGAATCAATGAACCAGGAGCCCTGTAAGGACAGTAGTAGCGAGAAGGACCATGATAAGACAGAGTCATCTGCACCCCTTTTGCACCTTTTTCCACCTGAGAGAATACATCCGGGGTCTTCGCTTTATCAACCCTTATAGCATCGTCTATCTTCATCTTCGTGTAACCATGAGACAGCACCGCTTCCTTCACCGACTTCAGCGGCATCGCCCTGCCATCGCTTCTCAATAGCATCAGTCTCCCATACACACTCCCTGCAAGCAACAGGGAGACTAATAGATACAGACACTTACGCATAACCCCCCCTTATAAGCTACCTAAACTCATTTCGCCTAATTTCTTATAAAGCTGATAAAGATAATCCGAAGACGAGGGCGAAGGAGGCTCCCATGAAGAATCCAGTGCCTTCAACTCTTCTTCAACATTCTTATAAAGACCAAGTTCCATATAACTTTTCGCAAGAAGAAGACGCACAGACTTTATGTCAAAAGTAACATAATCCTTATATTTAGTCACATATGAAGGATTAATATAAATCACAGCATTGCCATTTTTAACAGCATCAAAATATTCTCCCTCATACACATAAGAAGCACATTCACCTGCAAACGCCTCCGCTTGCAATGAATCAGGTTCCCCCACTATATAATAACTGCTCACTGTAACAGAAGCAGGTGCACGGGGCACAACATTCGTATCATTTTCGCTACTCCATGTAAGCCATATACAATCATTGAAAATTGCAGCCACTTCATATTTAAAAACAGATTCCGCTTCCACTGTATCACGATAAAGCGTATCAATTTCAACGACAACAGTAGTTCCTACCACAACAGTATCGTAGAATATACAGGTATCTCGATAAATTGTATAAGGTTTCTTATACTCGCATTCAAGTTCATCAAGTGCTAAAATATAGTTGCCTCCTGCTGGCTTCATCTTATAAACCACTGTCTTTATTTCATCCCCCACTCTTATTGTCTCATTTATAGTAGTATCATATTCAAAAGAAGCCTCAGGAGATTTAAAAACCGGACTCCCGCCTTTCACTGTCAAAGCAAGACCAAGATATGTATGTGCATCAAGATATTCCCCAAGATGTATGCTCGACCAGCCACCTCCTATCAGCGCATCAAAGTTATAAACATCAAACATAAGCACCGAATCAAAAATTTGTTTGGCTGTGTCAAACTTGCCTTCACTGTAATAAACCCAGCCTTTTATCAATAAACTATCAAGATTCGGTGTCAAAGACGGAGGCGGCTCTTTGCTCTCTTTTACCCCGCAACTTACAACTACACTTATCACCAAAATAAGCCAAAGATTCCTCATAGCCCCTCCTATTTTATAATTACAATCTTACGCCTCACTTTATAAGAACCATTTTCAAAAACCAGAATGTAACAACCAGAATACAAATCCCTCACATCAAGACGATAGCATTTTTCACCATTAACTCGATTCATAAGATTTAATTCTCTCACAAGACGGCCATTAATATCATAAAGCCTTATCTTTACCATCCTACCTCCATATCCTCCGTAATAAACCCACAGATAGTCATTCGCAGGAACAGGCTGACAGTAGAAATAGGTCTCCACAGAACTTACTTTACGCCTAAATTGATAAATGCCTCCCTTATCTATAATAGCACAACTCTTACCCTTGCTCTCATCGTAATAGCCATTCACATATACCCATTTATCACCCTGCAAACGATAAAGACCAACATCAGAAGCAGGATAACTCATCAAAATACGACAGCCTAAAGGCTCACCCTTCTTACCAACTATATAAACCGGTGAAACATCCGAACACTTAACTCCGTATACCTTGGAGTATTTTTCAGGTAAAATAGAACTTATAAGAAGATAACCATCCCCATTACTTAAAACTTCAACATCACACCCATTGAGCGTTATCTTTCTTCCTTTCGATTTATAAACAACAGAAACCTGAACAGTTTCGGGACGCAAAGGAACAGAAGCAACATCCCTCCCAGAAAGTATCAAATAATAAGTGCCTTCACCGGGCAAAGTATATGTCGAACTATAAATATAATAACCTGAGAAAGCATCATAGCCAAAATATGGACATTTCAAACTCTGAAGCAAACTATCACCCTTATAAATATCAACAACAGCACTCTCAGCTATTATATCAGAAACATAAAGACTCTCACTCGAAAACACATATATATCCAGATTCTTCAACCCATATACATTCTGATAAACTATCAGCGAAGAGAAATCAGGTGGCAGGGTATCAAATGTTATAACTATTTTCCTCGCGAGAGCACTTTTATCAACATTTAATAGAATAACAGTAAAAACAGAACACGAAGGCGTATCTTCTAAAAATTCAGAAATATCTGCAAAACCGATCTGCATTTTGTTAAGACACAATCTCTCAAATTCAATTATCTTACTTGTATCAAGCGGCGTCTCCAACCAGGGTCTCCTTTCTTTGCTAACAAATACATAATAACTGCCTTTATCCTCACCATTGAAAACAAGAGGATTCCCCATATTATCCTTATTCGCTCCATAAGCTCCTCCATAGCCCTGATAGGAATACATATAATAGGGAGCAAAAGGCTCCAGGTCAATTTCACAAACCTTAGAATCCCAGTTTTCAAGAACAGGAGCAACGCTCAAATCAATATCTTCTAAATTGTACTTATTATCCATAAATCCTTCTACACCGTCAAAGTAAACAGTAAGCGCAAAATCTTTCATTATATCTGCAAAAGCCTCATCACAACCATACCTTAACAAAACCGTCTGCAAACCCTCTATCCCGTTAAGAGGCTCAGCTGCGAGCTCCTTCACAAATTCATCATTCCTGTTTAACAATTTCTCATAAATGTAATAAATGAAAGCAAAAGAATAATCACTTTCAAAATCCATTATAGCACCACCCCATTCAATCAATGAATTACCATTTAAAATCGTAACACTATTACCTCTCTTTCCCAATTTGAACTTCAGCCATTCTTTACAGCCATCCCTCACCCACCTCTCTTCATCACGATCCACAACCCATTGCATCATATCGTATAAACCTTCATACAAAGCATACCACGCATCATCAGAAGAAGATAAATCAAAAGGCACACAGTCAACATAAATCATATCCGAAAAATTGGTCTTGTAAGCACTCGTATCTATCTCAGAAACACTATGCATGTTTATCGAATCAAAATATGCACGCAAATCAAATTCCTTTTCGCTCCCTTTATAAGTTGTATAATACCTTGAAATATCCATAATAACAATATCAACAAAACCATCATTATTCACATCAGGTAGACTCCTGTTAAAGAAATCAACAATAACATCTCTCACATTCGGGAAATAAGCAGCAACTGTACATACCTCAGAATTTGTAATATAACTGGTGTAGTAAGGCGAGTTCTTATTTGCTTCATACCAGATACTATCATAATAGCCAAATCCACCGTAGGATAACATAAATAACTTATCATCCGCACAAGCAATTCCATAGCAATCTTTTAAACACCTTAAATAACCCCAATCAGAAAGACCTTCATCTATCACTTCCCAATTTCCATCACCAACAAACTTCTTTATCCCTGTAGGCGTAGCAACATAAATCTCATTTTTACCCAAATAAATATCACGCACAGCACTGAGAACATGTTCCCAACTGCCTTTATATTCCCATAAATCACCTTCTTCAGTAAGAGCAAATAATCCGTAAGTCGAATTTATAGCTAACTTCTTAACAACAGTACTCTCGGGGAAAGAAAGATCAATCCATTGATAGAGATTCCCATCCCACTTATAAATCCCCTTATTCGTACTCGCATATATCACATTCTTATCAACAGTATCTCCACACAGATAATAAAAATGTATGTCATAAATTGGAATTACACTCGTATCAGTATCAACTAAACTCCACGAGCTCCGCAAATTGCTCGAATAAAGCATTTCGCATCTCTCCACATGCGTATAATACGAAACTGTGTCAACCAATGTATATGTATCAACTTCGGCTACTTCTAATGTACCAACTACTACAGTATCGGGATGTATAAGAACAGTGGTATCCAATTTATAAGAATCAATTACAGTTTTCTCAATATAAGCAACAGCATAAGCAAGAAAGTCAGAAGTCTCTTTACGCGGAGAAATACAAACAGCTCTTATTTTATTAGAACCAAGACCTCCTTTTCTCTTCCAGTTAAGCCCACTGCTAATTTTATCTACCCAGTAAACCCCCTTTCCTACACCCCAGTTACTTACTATTACCCAGACTTTACTTCCATCAAGATGATAGTCCATCGCAGTAGGAGACAAATTCCATTTATGATCATAGACATAAAGAGAACGCTCATCTCCTCTATAATACCACACATAGGGAGAATCAGGAAGCAACAACACAAAGTAAGGCACATCATCATACCCCTTAAACCCTATGACCTTCATGGACTGCAATTTGCTCCTATCAATCGTCTGTTCTTCCGTAAATATGCGAATACCATTAACATCGTCAACATATCTGCACACCGCTAATATAGGATAATAATATTTTGAGAAACCAAAATTATATGCATAAAGCTTAACCGTATCTCCCAACCCTATCCCCAATAAAAACATCAGAACATGCATACTCCCCTCCTCTTAAAACTTCAAACCTAAATCTAACCTATGAACATCCGGAAGAAGTCCCCTATCACTAAACGAATAGCCAAGACTAAATACATCCTTTTTAACACCAAAGCCAAAAGATAGTAACCCTTTATCATCATAAAGACCAAATCCTTCTAAAATCCGTCTATGACCAAAACGAACAAAAAACATATCACCAAAATTGAACTCAAAACCTATGTTTAGCCTCTCCTTATTATCATTGGGATGCACTATCTCAGTTATCACTTTCCCATTATATCCTTCCTTTTCAAAAAACTTGTAAGCAAGCCCAAACCTGAAATCCATATACACAGGATATGCACGATAACGACGCTTCACAGTATCTCCTTCATCGGTCACTATTACTTCACCCTCTTCTTCAACCACGAACTTACCACCAGGTCTTAATTCGGGACCAAAATTCCTTATACTGGCACCAAGTTCCAGATTCTTAATCTCGGTCTCATAATAAACACCTATATCACATAAAGGTGTATACCATGAGCCAAGCCGATAACTCAAACCTTCCGCAATTACTTTCAGATTTATCCCAAAAATAAATCTATCTGTAAGCCACTTCGCAAAACCAACTCCACACACAAAGCCGTAATAATAAAACTTCTCCCCAGTACCAAAAGGTTCATCTAAATTCGTAATCTCCATTTCCCCTGAGTGTAATCCACCAGCAAAAAAGCACCGAGTATACTTGCCTTTACCCAAATTCTGAACAGCAGCAAAGCCAAAATGCCTTATCCCAAGCATGTAATTCGTATATGTGCCCTCAATATTCAAACCCTCAGATGTACGACCTATCAAAGCAGGATTCCAGAAACAACTCAAAGCATCATCACCCACAGCAACATAAGCACCACTTAACGCAGCAGCCCTAGCTCCAACAGGTATTGCAAGAAACTTCGCACCTACAGTGCCAACCTTCAAACCCCTCTCTATTTCCGCACTCAACAAAAACAAAAGCAAAAACCACATAAGCCCCCCTATCTCGTCTCACCCCTTATTATCACAAATTTGCCAAACTTATGCTTTAACTTGCCAGAAGGACTCTTCCATGTAACCTTATAGATGTAAAGACCACTCGATACCTCTATATCTCCCCGGGAAACCAAATCCCAGCTCTCAGAACCAGTGCCATTATTATGCTCTATTACTTTCACAAGATCACCACTCACAGTAAATATCTCAATCCTGCACTCAGGAGGCAAACCTACAAACATTATCTTATCTTCAAATTGACGCTCCCATCTTGCAGTAGCAAGATATGGATTGGGAACCACCCTTATCATTTTTAAAGTCGTATCCTCAGGTCCTGTAGCCCATACCGCTATTTCTTTACCCTCCTCGTCCTTCTTGTAATTTATCTTGCCACTTTCAAGAGGCTCTATCCTTATTGTATCACTACCAACCACTTTCAACCTGCCTGTATCATACGCAGTAACCGCATAATACACCGGAACACCTATAGGCGGCGTGTCAACATAAGAATGTGGTATCGTATCCCCCCATATTTTCTTCGGAAAATCAGCTAGCAATACCCAGTTGCCAACTTTATAATCACTCCTGTAAACACGATAACCACCGAAATCCAGAATGTTATCCATGGGGTCGGGTACCTTCTCTGCCCTATCATCCCACATCAATTCCACAACATTGCCGCAAACAGTATACCTCAAAGAAGGCACTTCAGGAGGTAAAGGTATTACAAAGTTCTTACCAGGAGCATAGGGTGCAGGATGCAAAGGATCAGCATCCCTCCTGCCCATATAGTAAGCTTTTAACGCTAAATCAGACATCTGACGAGCACCAGGCTCCCAACCTCTACCCCAATAACTATCAACGCCACCATTTAAACCTTGACCTACACCAATAGCAAAGACAAAAACCAAAGTATCAACATACGATCTCAGCTCATAAGGTCCATAGGTCAATAAAAATCTGTAATCAAAAGTCGGTGCACCAACATCAAAAGGATGGGGCATAAATCTATAACCATAATTAGCTTCATGTACGCCCGCCATATACTTATATTGCTCTTCATCTGTACCTGGGTCATTCTCCCAGTTCCACCAGGAATGGGAGTTGGGTCTTACCCTCCTGCACTCACCTACCCCGTCACTCCATACGGAATCATTGGGCGAAGGAGGAGCATACAAAACCCTGCCCCAGAAATATCCAGCACACGCACCAATACCTTCTCCACCTTTAATATTGCCCTCATCATCACCAGGGTCCGCTGGGTTATCTCCATCATAAATATACGACATATTTCGTTCTATCAATTGACAAGGAAGTTTATAAATATTACCTTCTTTTATACATAAACCCTTAATGGAAGGCTCAAGGTATTTATAAACCTCCTCTCGTAAATAAACAGTATCAGGGCGTGTAAGACAAAATTCATCAGGGTCATCACCCCAAATGGTATAATAATCAGGTGCACCATCCGGAAAAGGAAATATAGTATCTCCAATTATTGTAAACGAATCATAGGGGAAATGTACAGGCGCACCGGGCTTTGAAACATGAGGTATATGCGCAAAAAAGCCACTTGCCTCCCACTCTCCATTTGTCCAGCCATCATACGAAACAAGGTCATCAATATGACACCAGCTTGGATCCGCATTCGAAACATCAGCATCCATCCATACCGATACATAAACATTCTCCAAAACATCAGGAGGCGCACTTATTAATGCTTTATCTTTTTCATACCAGATTTTTACATAATAGATAATAAAATCATCATAATCAGGTAAAGACCATGCAAGAGCCTTCTGCTCAAAGCATAACCCCAATCCTCTGTTAGCGTTTGCATTTTCATCAAAATCATCAAAAGCAGAAGTTATATCATACATGGAAATGGCTTCAGGTCCTCCTCCGCAAAATCCCCAGCCATCAGGATATTTATCAGAAGGCTGTAACTCATGATCATAAAAAGCAGTCGAAACATAATAATCATCGCCTGTCTTCGCACCTACCCATATTCCTCCTTCATAAAGATAATAGTTAAATGTACCACCCGGCCAGTCAAAAGAAGGTACACCGAGGTCTCCGGCACCTGGATGACCGTAGCTACCGAAATTCGACTCCATCGTCCATATCTGCCCTATATTGTGCACTTTATAATCTTCCTTCGGACGAGGAGATTTAACCACACGAGGCTTAAAAGAAGATGGTGCCTTAGCCCAAGCTCCCAAACTTACTAAAATCAACAAAAGACAAAATTTACGCATAACCCCCCCTTAAAACTTTATTTCAAAGCCAACGGTTATTCTTCGCGGTGACATCAATGTAGCTGGATCATTCCACCTGCCTTTCGCATACCTCGCTTTCAACTTTCGGTAACCCGTGCCCTTTAAAACATCATCTTCACTTAAACCTGCCTCCGAAGTGAGCTTCGCAAGATACCAGTCAGAGTCAGCAAGCACACTTATGTTGTCTCTCACATTAAATAAATTATAAATATCCATGAATAAACTGCCCTTCAATTTACCAATATCAAACATTTTTTGTAACCTTAAATTTGTAATATGTGTACCTGGCAATCTCCCTTCGTTTATCCTCGGCTCAGCAACAGAGGACGGAGGAGTCCAAGGGAAACCACTCTGAATCTCTGTCCTCGATGTTATTCTAAAGTTGGACAAATAAGGAATACCAAACAACGCAACTCCTTTTGGAACAACAATCCCGAGGTGCAATGTTAAATTGTGCCTCTGATCCCAATCAAGATATGCCTCCCTCTTTGGTATTATAAAGCCCTCCCATGTAAGGTCATAATTCTGACGAGTAGACGAACTTTTACCTGTTGCTATCTGATAAGTATAACTTAAATCAACAAATAGGAAAGGCAATCGCCCTCCACCTGGACGCTTCTTAAAAGTAACCTCAAAACCTCTTACTTTCCCGTAATCAGCATTACAATACCTTGTATAATATTTCGCAAGAGTATAATAAATCGATTCAGTATCGGTCAAATCCCTAATATCTTTGTAAAATCCTGTAACATCAACCTTCACATACTCATTAAAAGCATGCTCAACTCCACACTCATAAGAAACCGTTATTTCAGGACGAATATCGGGATTGCCAAGCAAAGGATACGCTCCCCTCAAATCCCATGTCGCATTCCTGAACTGGAAAATATAAGGCGGCATTTGAACATAGTGTCCATAGGTGAAATGGAATTTATCCCATTCAGTAACCGGGAAGGATATTCCTATTCTCGGTGATAAATGCCACTTCGGCTTTACCTTTGTAGGATTCAAAATATGGGCAAGACCACCTTCGTTCTCATAACCTTCTTCCACGGGATGGAATGGATCAGCTGGCTGATAAGCCCAATTAGCATCCCAGTAATCGAATCTCAAACCTGCATTTACAATCATACCCTTAAATTCCATCTTATCATGTAAATATGCACTGAAATAATAAGGTCGCACAGGTATAGTATCCGCGGGAACACCAAATTTCTCAAGATAATAATTGCCTCCAGACGCTAAATCAGCATCATAAAGCCATAAATTGTGCCGTTTATATTCAAAACCAGTTCTGATTTGATGTATCTTCGTTATCTGAGAAGTCAACTTAAATTTAAAAGTATATGCCGTAGCATCTCTTCTATAAAAAGCAGCCCTGTAGTAACCTTCAATATAATATCCATAATCGTCAACCTTGCGAGCAGGAGCTGGCGGCATCTCAGGATCGGGCCAGTAATAAGGCGTCTCATGACCATTTATCTCAACATCACCATCAAAATCCCAATCAGCAAAGTCATCCTTACCATCTCCATAATATTTCTTAAAAGTATCAATCACAGTATCATAAACGGTATAAAACTTAAATTTACCATCTTCCCATACAATAGTATCATACGCAATTACATAAGTATCAACAACAATCTTGTAATACTTATAAAGAGTGAGTTTTCCTCCTTTCACCAGGTCAATATGATAAGTATCTTCACAAACAGCATCAGGGTCAGTTATCGGAGTATCGCTTAGGAAATCTTCAAAAATATTCCAGCCTCTAAATGTATGATGTTTATCAACGATTATCTCATAAAATGTGGTTGGTGAAATCGTATGCGTTATACCAGCATAAATCGACTTCGTCTCACGCCAGATATCAGGTAAGCCTTCCCACCTCCTCATCCATCTTAAATAAGAGTGATCTTGGTTTGACCTCTCTCTATAAATCGTAAAGAAATCATGAGCATGGAAATCATTCCTGTACCACAACCCTCCTATTTTTATCTTCAATTTCGGTGTTACATCAAAGGTGATTTTCCCGGTCAATGACCTTCTATATTGATCATCATAATATGTTATACCACTATCCTTCTGGATTTCACCCGAGATAAAGAATTTTATCTTCCGTTGTAAAGATTTAATTCCAAACATAGGAAGCACTAAATTACTCAATGGCTCAGGACCTCCAAAAGAGAAATCCCACCTGTGTAAACACATCTTCTGAACTTCATTCCTATCCATAAAATCATGAAATCCTTTGCCAAACATACTGTAATCATTCGTCCTGTAGCCAAAAGAACCAAAATAATATTCTTTTCCAGATTTTGTAACTACCGATATGACACCTGACTGCGCACTTCCATACTCGGCATTAAAACCCCCTGTAAATACCGAAATCTCTTCTGCTGCAGATTGCGGTATATGAGCATCCTGATAATTTGTAAAAGGATCCACAAGCGTAGCACCATCAAGAACAAAAGCAGTCTCAAAAGCCCTACCACCTCTTATATGCATCGCACCTTCCTGGTCTACATTAACGCCAGCTGCACCTACAACAGCCTGGTTCACACTCGCAACCGCCATGTTCTCCAAATCCTCAGCAGTAACTATCGTTCGAGATGTGGTAACATCTTTCTCAATAATCGGACGGGAAGCTATCACCACAACCCTCTTACCTACTATCACAGTGGGTTCAAGTTCTACATCAATTGTGGTCGTCAAATCAGCAAGCACAAGCACATTCGCAACTTCCTTCGTCTCATAACCCATCCTCGAAACCTCAATGGTATGAACTCCCACAGGCACCTGTATTAAAACATAATAACCATTGGCATCCGTAAATGTACCAAGTGGAGTGCCTTTCACCTTAACAGCTGCTTTCTCAATTGGACGACCAGTTTTCGCATCCACCACCCTGCCCGCTATCTTACCATAAATACCAGCATAACAGAAAACCGGCATTAAAATTAACACCAATACAAATAACCTTTTCATAACACCCCCCATTCTTTTAATTATAACAAACTAATACCATTGTCAAGAAAAATTTTTTAAATCAAATCCCGCTTTTTGTATTTATTACATTTTCTGGAATTTTGTCCATAACATATCTTTCCTGCTTCGAGAAACTTATCGTTCACCAAAATTCGACCCCCTTTCTAAATACTTTTCTTTAACATAAGAAAGGGCATCTTCTTTTTTCTTTAACTCACCCGATATTTGCTTTGACTCAACATCTTCCAGTATTCTCTTAAAAATAGGACCCGGTTTCAATCCAAGTTTTATCAAATCATTTCCCGTTATCAGTCTTTTAAATCGCGGAGAAATCATATTTTTATAAATTGTTGACCCCCTTTCGATTAATTTTTTCATGTTAGAAAGATAATCCTCATCGCACAAAGAAGCAAGTGCATCAGCATAAGCCAAAAGCAATAAACCAGGTGCTTCTTCGCCTGCATCCCTCACCAACCTGAAAAGCGCCTTATCTGTGGGATTCACCTCAGCACATAGTAAATGCGGTCTCATATGCAATAAAACAAGCTTACTCAAAACTTTTACTTCCTTATTTGACAATCTTAATCTATCTTTTAGTCCTTCTTCAACCATTTGAGCACCCACTTTCTCATGTCCATAAAAGTGAACTTCTCCATCCCTTTCACAATAGCATTGAGGTTTTGCAACATCATGCAATAAAGCAGATAACTTCAACAAATAAAATTTATCATTGATATAGCGCCAGAAAATTTCATCGGAATGCAATAAATCTATTTCTTCGATTGCTTTCAAAGTATAAAGTGAATGCCATAAAAGGTCGCGCAAAGGTTTACCAGAAGGGAAACCACGCAAATCTTTCAACTCACTCAATATTATTTCAAGAACTCCCGACCTTCTCATTTTATCAACCACCCAAAAGCTAAACCTCGCATTAAAAATATATTTCAATTCTTCATGAATCCTTTCGGGAGCACATCCCTTTAATCTTTCTTTCTCTTTCAAAATAAGATTATATGTCCCCCTTTCTATCCTGAATCCATGAGTAGCAGAAAAACGAAAAGCTCTCAAAATACGCAAAGGGTCATCAGAAAATACTCCTTTACCCGTTACCCTTATTAAACCTTTATCCAAATCTTTAACTCCATTTAAAGGGTCATATATTTCAAATTCTCCAAATCTCAAAGATATTGCATTTACAGTAAAATCCCGCCTCCTCAAATCTTCATCTATATCTCGCATACCGTTAAAATCAAAATTTATCTTTTTATCTATAACAACCCTTGCCATATCAAGTGATTCATCGAGCATAACAAATGCTCCTTTTAAGCGCTTTGCAAAATATCTGGCAAATTCAACACCACTATCCCTTATCGCAAAATCAAAATCTTTTAAAGACAAATGTAATAAGCCATCCCTTAAAGCACCGCCAACAAGGAAAATCTCTTTCTCTTTTGCAAAATTTTTAAGCAATTTAAAAGCATCACCCCATTTTTGCAATTGCTGATATATATACATAATATTATTCTTAAAGTAATCCTTCCGCATAGCCATTTTTATAATTTTTAATTTCAACATCAAAAAATCCATCAACAAAACATTTTTCACCTTTAACTTTTACCTTTATGTAATTGTAAGAAGTGCCACATAAAAAACCTTCTTTATAATTCTCAAAATGAACATTTATCTTTTTCCCTTTAAAACTTTCTACAAACTCTTTTAATTTTTCTTCTTTTAACTTTTGTAATCTTTGCATTCTTTCTTTTATCTTTTTACTTTCAACTTTTCCTTCAAGTTTTTCAGCTTTTGTACCTGGTCGCGCAGAAAAAGAAAATGCATGGATATTCGAAAAAGGCAAATCTTTTAAAAATCTAAAAGTTTCTTCAAAATCTTCATCCTCTTCACCGGGAAAACCACAGATAACATCTGTTCCTATTCCACAATCATGAATTTTTCCCTTTATCTTCAAAATGAGCTTCTCAAAAAATTTCTTATCGTATCTTCTTCCCATCAGTTTTAAAATTTTATCACTTCCAGATTGCAAAGGTATATGAAAGTATTTTGCAAATTTTTTCTCTTCTGCTACAAAATCAATTATATCATCTGCTAAAGTATCGGGCTCAATTGACGATAGCCATATTCTTTTTATCCCGGAAATTTTAGAAACCCCTCTCATGACATCAATTAATCTTTTATCATTAAAATTATATTTACCGATATTTATCCCTGTCAAGATAATTTCTTTAAAACCTCTTTTTACGAGATTTTCCGCTTCCTCAATTATCTCCCGATAAGGACGGGAACGGGGAGCACCTCTCACATAAGGCACGATACAATAGGAACAAAAATTATCACAGCCAGTATGAACCATGACAAATGCTTTAACTTTTTCTGAAAAGTCAGAAATTATTCTTTTTCTCTCAATTCCAAAATACTTCAGCACATCTTCGATTTCTGGCAAAATCAAAACATCATTTATATTTTTTTCTCTTTTTGCATAACAACCTGTCAATATTACTTTTTTTCCCAGTTTTTTCCATTTGTGGATACATTTCCTTGCATCCCTATCTGCTTTGTGCGTCACCGTGCATGAGTTTACAATCACAATATCGGGGGATTCTTTTGAAAAGATAAAGCCTGCATCTTCTAAACTCTCTTTCAAAACTTCACTGAAATATTGATTTAATTTACATCCGAATGTCTTTATGTAAAATTCAGGATTTGGATTTGGCAATCTCTTCTCTTACAACCTCTCTTATCTTATCCTTAAAAGTATCGGCAAGATTTCTGGCAATATCCGAAAACACATCTCTTTCTGTTTTTAAACCCATCATTATCTCCATTGCTTCTTTACCTATTTCTTCAAAATGAACCTTTATTATCAGCATTAACAGGGCATCAATCCTTCTTAAATGTTCATCTATTTTTTTGAAATGCTCTAACATCTCACGACGCAGTCTCTCGTCTCTTTCTATCATCTCTTTGCGCAATTTTTCATCACTTTCTCGCAATCTTTTTTCCATTTCACGCATCTCACGACGCAACCTTTCTTCCATCTTATGTAAAGAATACCAGAGCCAGCCAAACATCAAGACAAGTATCCCGAAAAATATCTGTATCAATACCATACACTAATTATAATCACTTATTCAAAATGTCAACAAAATTTAAATTGAGATTGCTGAAAAATTCCATTTTTCAATTTTTGTTTATCCCACCCGCCCATAGTTTTTTCGAAAGGCTTCGCCCTTTGCGACCCATTTTTGAATTTCTATAAATCCTCAATATTATATAACCGTTTTTCAGCACTTTCTCAATTTTTTCTTGACAGCCTCTTTTTTTCCTTATATTAAGATAAAGGAGGGTATTATGAAATGGTTATCTGTATTGATGTTGTTTTTATGGACTGGTCTTGGAGCAACTGTATTGATTGAAGAGGATTTCGAGGACATGTTTCCTCCTGCACAGTGGGATACCGTGCCCGTTAGTGGCTCTGATGACGGATGGGTATGGGGCGATGGCTCATCCAGTGGTGACCCTGACAGCGCTTACTCTGGCTCAAAATACGCAAGATTTTACTCTTATATATCGAGCAATGGATATGAGGAAGATTTAATAACAGATACTTTCGACTTAACATCTGCCGCTAACTGTACACTTTCTTTCTATTACATCAACGAGTATGATAACACATCTCCTCCGGGTGAGGACTGGGTAAAAGTTTATTATTCTACTGATTCTGGTAAAAGCTGGGTGGAACTTGATTCGCTCGGGATAAAAGATGCATGGACACATTTTGAGTATGCTTTACCAGATAGCAAAATCATAATGATAAAATTCAGGGGACACAGTGATTACGGATACACAAATCCATGTATCGACCTCTTCAGAATTAAAGGTCAACTTGCCCATAACATCGCAGTAAAATCCCTCAGCTTAAACCACAATGTTATACCGCCTAAACATACCCTTACAATAACCGCTGAGATAAAAAATGAGGGTACATCAGATGAATCCAGCGTTCCCGTATATTGCTGGATTAAAGACTCTTCGGATAGCATCGTATGGGGAGATACTGTCACAATTGGAGAATTAAAATCAGACAGCGATACCGTTATCACATGGAATTATGATGTTGCAACAGAACATGGAGATTACACAGTAATAGTGAAGGCAAATTTATCAGATGATGCATGGCACAACGATGATGAAAAAGAGGATAGCTTCCATTGTATGGAGGTACACAATGTGCCATGGAGCACGAGTTTCGAATATTCTGAATTCCCGCCATGTAAATGCTGGAAAATTTATAACTTCGATGGAGACGATGAATGGGAGTTATCAAGCACTCATGCTCACTCGGGCACCTACTCTGCTTACTGCAAGTGGGATTTGCCTAATAACGACTGGTTGATATTACCACCAGTTGTGGCATCCTCAAATAAAGATTCACTTATTTTCTGGTTCAGGGGAGCTTCCGAATACGGATATGGAGATGAGCATTTCAGCGTAAGATTGAATGTGGGGTTCTCGGAAGATACATCGCAGTACACAATAATATGGGATACAACAACAAGTAATACCAGTTTCGTAAAGAAAGTTATAATTTTAAATAGCGTCAACGAAGGCGACACATTAAGAATAGCTTTCCATTATGACTCTTATGACGAATACGGCATATACATTGATGATGTGGAATTCCGTAAGGGAAAAGTTTTTGCAAATGACATAGAAGTAATGTCTGTTGAATGTAAACCCAGTGCAGTGGAGCCATCACAACCAGAAACAGTTATTGCGATAGTAAAAAATGCAGGAACAAATTCTCAAAGTAATTTTTATGTCGATGTAAAGGTTGTATCTCCTTCAGGTGACACAGTTTACACGGATAGTGTCAAAGTCGGTCATTTAAATCCAAATGAAGATACAACAATTTACTGGTATGCATCTGGCTACTCGGAACATGGAGACCACATTGCTTATGTTGAATCGCATCTGCCAGGAGATGAATGCACCGGAAATGATAAAAAATCCGATAAATTTCATGTAAAAGGTGTAATTGTCCCACCTTATTATACAGGATTTGAAGAAGACTCATTCCCTCCCTGTGTATGCTGGGAAGATGTTTATAGAAACTGGGAAAGATACACATCTGCACCTCATTCTGGCAATTATTATGCACATATAGATTATAATGTATCAGAAGGCGAAGGAATACTTGTAACACCAACGATAAATGCAGGATACAACGATACATTAATATTCTGGTGGAAAGAAGCAGATTCAAAAGGCAAAGATATTGGTCACGATTCTACTCTCGTTGAAATATCACAGGATAATGGTGCTACATGGACATTATGGAAAATATTGAAAATTGAGCACTCATCAACATGGTATGCCGAAACCCTTGTATTCCAGAATTACTGCGGTAGCGAAGTAAAAGTAAGATGGAGATATCAAACAGACAAATCATACTCTGCATACGGATTTAATCTCGACGATATAGAAATAAGAGCAGGTGAAAGATTCGAACACGATGTTGGAGTAGCAAAAATATATTTCTCACCGGAAATTTGTGGAAAATATCAAACAGATACGATAAAAATAAAGGCAGTGAACTATGGAGAAAATGATGAAACATTCTCACTTGTGAAAATGGTAGTAGAACCATCAGGAGAAACAACATATTGCGATACGACAGAAAATATCTATTTAGTATCATACCATGATACAATAATAGAATTCCTTTACACACCCGATACCACAGGAAATCATCTCGTTATAGCAAGAACATTACTCACAGGTGACGAATTCTCTAACAATGATGAGAAAAAAGATACTTTAAAGGTGAAGCCACCCGATATTTATTGCAGTAGTTCTAAAATTGGAGGCGATGGCATTGCAGATGTTGGCGAAGATAGTGTTGAATTAATAATAACTCTGAAAAATAAAGGAGGATTTGCTTATTGCGTTAGTTGTTCGCTCTCCGAATCAGAGCCACATGCAGAATTAATACCGCCTGTGAAACAAAATTATGGAGATATGGATTATAATGACGAAGTAAGTAAGACATTCCTCTTTAATGTGCTTGATAGTGCAACAAATGGAGAAGAGCTAACCTTTACATTACATATAAAAGATACAACGGGCTACGAAAAAACAGAAGCAATAAATGTAATAGTGGGTGGTAAGAAGTGGACGGTAATGGTCTACATCATCGGAGATAATAATCTTGGTGACCTCGGTGATAATGATGTTGACGAAATGGAAAGCGCTGGCTCAACAAACCAGATGAATATACTTGTGCAAATAGATGGTAGTTCGTCCTATCCTTATAACGATTCATCGGGTAGCAGGACAGATGCAAACAGATATTACATAAAATATAGCCCATCGGCTAATAACAAAATAGATGCATACCCCGAAGTGCAACTCGGTGAAATAGACATGGCAGATACCACTGAGATTTTTGATTTCTTTAAATGGTGCGTGGACAATTATCCAGCTCAGCATTACATGTTCGTGATATGGGACCACGGTAGTGGCTGGCAGAAAAGAGCCGGATTAAAGGGTGCAGGATGGGACGATGGAGCTGGCTCAATGTTAGGAGTATCAAACGGTGAACTCCATAATCTATTGCGGAAAATGAAAAATTATATTGGAAGAAACATAGATGTTTTCGGATTCGATGAATGCTTAATGTGTATGCTCGAAAATGCCTATGAAATAAAAGAATTTGTAGATTACTTTGTTGGCTCTGAACCTCCAGAACCCGGTGAAGGCTGGTGCTACCATTTCCTCAAGGAGTTAAAGAATAATCCCGATATGAGTCCAAAAGAACTTGCAAATAAAGTTGTAGATGCCTACAGCGATTATTACAGCTCGAGTTCGAGCTGCAATCTCAATGCCTGGGACCTCGGGCACTCTTTCCAGAGATTATGCTGGGATGTCGATAAACTCGCAGTAGAGTGCCTTAAAGAAGGAGGAATGACAAATTCAGCAATCAAAAATGTCGTTTCAAATTTACAGGGATTAATTGAAAGCTGGTCTCCTTATAATCATTATGTAGATATAAGAAGGTTGGCTAACGATTTAAAAGCACAAAATATATCCGAGGGAATAAATGAAGCGTGTGATTCAATTTTGAAGCACTTTGGATATCCTCCCTATCAGGAAGGCATGCCACTTTGCACAACATGGTGCAACTCAGACCTCAATGGCGTAACCTATGGTATGATGATAAACTGCCCGGATGACGGAAGCGACCTATCTGGCTCATGGGAAGACGACTTCGATTACAGATGGCTTAAATGGGCAAAAAATTCAGCATGGTATTACTTCATCGCAGGATATTCATCGCTGCCCGATACTGTGATACTACTCTACACAGGTAACTCGTTTGTTGATGAAGACGGTGATACAACTCCCGAACCAGGTGAGGAAGTAGAGCTCGATATAAGAGTCAGAAATAGCGGTAACGCAAATGCACAAAATGTATGGGCAAAAATCTACTCCGAAGATAGTAATATCAGCGTTATAGATGATAGCTGCGGATTCGGCACAATACCGGGCGATACAGAAGTTATTTCAAAAGACAGAGTTAAAATCAAAATAGGTTCTAAATGTCCAATGAACAGAAGAGTGGTACTGAGATTGGAGATTCATACTACGCAATCGAAAGCCGAACTGGTATTCAACGACCACATTATTTTCGATGTCGGAGTGACAAAAGGCGATTTCCCGCCATCAGGACCGGTTGGAGACATAGCAAAAGCAGTGAAAAGAGATTTCCTGAAACAAGAGCCAAATCCTTTTGTGCATTCAACATTGATAAAATTCGGTCTTACAAATAAAAAATTCGTATCAGTAAAGATTTATGATGTGACAGGAAGATGCATAAAGACATTGAAAGAAGGAGTATTACCAGCGGGCATTTACAAAATAAACTTTAATGCAGAAAAACTACCAGCAGGAATATACTTTTGCAGAATGAAAACGGATAATAAAATATTCACAAGGAAGATGATAAAAATAAAATAAACTAATTTTTGCTCAAAATCCAAAAACCTGTCGTCGAACTCGTTAAATAAATATAATCACATTTTAGATAAACTCCCCAAACCGGGTCTCTCTCAAGAAAAGAAGAAATAAGTATAAGTGTATCGGGTAAAAAGCGGGTATCAAATAACTTAAATCCACCCGTATAATCAGCAATACCTAAATAACAGGCACAAAAAGATAATGACCTGCAAGAACCTTCTGTATCATAAAAAGTAACTTCTTTCAACTCATCACTGCAAAAAGAAAAAACACCGATGCCAGCGGATGACATAGCACAATACAAATATTTACCATCATAAAAAACATCGTAAACATAATCCTTTGCTTTATAATCACAAAGTAATGCAGGAGATTCCGGCAAACTAACATCGCAAACACTTATATAATCGTCATCTGCAATAAAGGCATAGCAACTGTAAACATAAACATCCCACGATAAGCCACGGGTATCACAATGACCCCTTAAAATCAAACTATCACCTGTAAATTGAAATACATAAAGACCATCGCCACCCGATGCAACATAAACAAAATCTCCTTTAACGAAAAGTCCAAGTGCATTCACACCGCTAAACCTTGTTATAAATCGTGGATTTGATGGATTTTTAACATTCAAAACAAAAATCCCGCTATCACAATCTGCGGCAAACAAAAAAGAATCACTTACAAAAACATCGAGAACACATAAAACCGTATCATAAATAGATAAAAGTGAAGGATTCTGAGGGTCGGAAATATCATAAATCAAAACACCGGAATTTGTGCCAGATACATAAGCACAATTGCCAGAAACAAAAACATTTTTTGACCATTCAGGAGTATAAATGTGTGATAAAACTTTTAAACTTTCAGGTTCACAAAACTTTTTAAAATCTGAAGAAATTATTTGAGGTGCTTTTTTACAAGCAAAAAATATTAAGATTATAGAAATCTTTCTCACATTTTATTTTCGGCATATTTTAATAATTTTTAGCCCCACCTCCCAGTCCCCACCTTCCCGATTAAGTCAGCCCACTCCTTACCCTTCTTGAAACGCAATCAGAAGATAAAGCGTAAAACACCAGAGTAACCCACAACACCGTAACGGGCTGACATATCAACCCATGTTTGGTAATGAGCTCGGCTACGCCTCGCATTAAAAATTATTAACAAAGCGTCTTAGAAAGCCACAGCGTGGTCAAGGCAATGCCTTGCTCGCTTACTCACATTAAAAATTTTAAGAAAAGAACTCTTAAACTTGACAAAATCCATTTACAGATTATATTATTATGAGATGAATTTGCTGAAAGAAATACAGGTAGAACTTGAATTGATAAATAAACTCGTTGATAGAGAAAAACTAAAAAAAGAAATTGATGAAATAACACATAGATTATCAAAAGAAGATATCTGGTCGAACCCAAATCTTGCAAAGGAATTATCAATTGAATTACAATCGAAAAAATCATTGCTTGAGCGTGTTGAAAAATATAACAATGACCTTTACGACCTTGAAGAACTTTGGAAAATATCGGATGGAGATGATATAAAGGAGTTGGAAAGGGAAGCCCAAAAATTATTATCGGAAGTCAAAAATCTGGAAATTGAGTTATTGCTTGATGAAGAAGACGATAAAAGGGATGCCATTTTACAGATTCATCCGGGTGCTGGTGGCACGGAGTCGTGCGATTGGGCACTCATGCTTTTCCGCATGTATATGAGATGGTGCGAGAAAAAAGGTTTTAAAACAGAGATTTTGAGTTATGAACCCGGAGAAGTTGCAGGCATCAAAGATGCTGTTATCGAAGTAAAGGGCAGATATGCCTATGGATATTTAAAAGCAGAAGCCGGTGTGCATCGCCTTGTAAGAATATCGCCCTTTGATGCTAATCACAGGCGTCACACATCTTTTGCCGCTTGCTTTGTAATGCCGGTAATCGAAGACCCGAAAATCGAAATAAAACCAGAAGATATAGAAATACAAACATGCAGGGCAAGTGGACCAGGCGGTCAAAATGTAAATAAATTAGAAACTGCAGTTAGAATAGTGCATAAACCAACAGGTATAACAGTAAGATGTCAATCGGAAAGGTCTCAATACCAGAATAAAATGAATGCCTTAAAACTACTTAAAGCAAAACTTTATCAAAAATTGAAAAAAGAAAAGGAAGAATATTTAAAACAAAAAATAGGTGAAAAGACAGAAATCGGCTGGTCACATGAAATAAGGTCTTATGTTTTTCATCCATATAAACTCGTGAAAGACCACAGGACAAAATACGAAACATCAGATGTCCAGGCAGTAATGGATGGAGAGATTGACGAATTCATAAGAGCATATCTTGTAAAATATAAATTGGAGAATTCAAAAGTAAATGTGAAGGGCACGCAAAATAATACCTGTAAGAGCCCACAATAACCTGAATCCACCGAGCAATAGTATAAAATAGATTATAAGAAAACCGAATCTTTCCATCATCATATAATGTTCCCTTGCTTCTATCGGTAAAAAGTTTTGTAAAATGCGAGAGCCATCGAGTGGCGGAATTGGTATCAAATTAAAAAATGCAAGCAAAAAATTTAAGGCAGTGCCGTATGCAAAAATATTACGCAAAAAATAGCCATAACCAATGGTATGATAAAGTAAGGCAAAAAATAAAGCAAGTGCTATATTTGTAAGGGGTCCTGCAGCTCCCACAATCATCAAATCTCTTCTAAAATTACGAAAGTTATATGGATTTATTGGAACGGGTTTTGCCCAGCCAATAAGGACAGGGGCTCTTATGAGCAACAAAAATAGAGGCAAAATAATTGTGCCAAAAAGGTCAATGTGAGGAAGCGGGTTCAAAGTTAACCTTCCCATCTCTCTTGGTGTAAAATCTCCGCATCTTTCGGCAGCATAGGCATGAGCAACTTCGTGCAAAATAATAGAATAGAGGAGTATAATAATATGAAGGATAATGTAAATAAATGCCATTACAGGTATTTTATGAGCTGAACCCTTGTGCCCGTACCCAGTGCCTGACCCCTTTTCGGAGGACCCTGTGGCTTATCAAAAAGAACCGCATCGAACATTCTCCTTAAAAGAGGAATACCCTTTCCTTTGCTCAGAACTTTTGCCTCAGGACGCATACCAACACCATAGTCTGTAACCTCTAAAATTAATTCTTTTGATGTAATTTTATAAGATGCTTCAATGATTCCATCTTTTTTATAATTATATCCGTGCTTAACTGCATTTGTCATAATCTCCCTTGCAGCTAATTCTATCTCGTCATCTGAAAGCACTGTTGCAGGGATTTTTGCTTCTTTTCTTATAGCTTTTTCAAAGAATTTATAGAGCACTGCTGAATATTTTTCTTCACTTGGTAAAGTAATTTCTGTTTCTTTATCTACTTTCATAATAAATGGCGTCAATTCGCGAACATATTTTACTGCTTCTGCTTTACCAACATAATCCTGTAATATTTTAATCCACCTTTCCGATGCCCTTACACCAAATATTACTTTGCTTTTTTGATTCTTCATCTGCAGGAGGAGTTCATCGGATATGCCCTGTTTTCCTTTTAATTCATCTATATTTGAATAGAATTGAAGGAATTTATCTATTCCGAGCAATGTAAAGGGTTTCCGTATGTAATCGTTCAATTTTGAGAATAACGCAAAGAGTTTTCGATGCTGGTGAAACAGAGTCAGAATCCTCAGTCCAGTTGAGCTCACATAGCTTACGCCTTCTGTATCCACGATATAGTTGTATTGCCCTGAGAAACATTTCTGCTGGAGAACAGGTTTTATCTCTTCTACCGGAGTGGTATCCATTGTTCCACTGAAAATAACGCCATAAGTACCATTTTCTTTATCAAAACCGAGCCACAGGACAAGGTTGCCTGTTTGACGCTCAATTACTTCAACCATAATCCCCTCCTTACATTAAAATCTTCAAAATACGGGATTGTCAAGCTAAAATTTTTGACTTGACAAACTGAATTTTTGAATATAATATTACCTGTGAGGGCGGATAGCTCAGCGGTTAGAGCGCCTGCTTTACAAGCAGGAGGTCAGTGGTTCAAATCCACTTCCGCCCATTTAAAAAGGAGGGGAAAATGAAAGTAAAACCACTGGGTGATAGGGTGTTAATAAAAAGAATTGAACCTGAGGAGGTTGTAAAGGGAGGTATAATTATACCTGATACTGCAAAAGAAAAGCCCCAACAGGGGGAAGTAATAGAAGTGGGACCCGGCAAAAGGGATGAAAAGGGGAATAGAATCCCCATGGATGTAAAGCCGGGTCAAAAAGTTTTGTTCAGCAAATACGCTGGAACCGAAATTGAAATTGATGGCGAAAAATATTTAATAATGAGTCAGGATGATATTTTGGCAATCATAGAGTAAAAAGGAGGGGGAAATGGCGGCTAAGGAAATCATCTTTTCTGAGGAAGTTCGTCAAAAAATTAAAAAGGGAGTTGATATTCTTGCAAATGCAGTGAAAGTAACTTTGGGACCCCAGGGAAGGAATGCTCTTTTAGAAAGAAAATTTGGAGCACCTACATCTACAAAAGATGGTGTAACCGTTGCTAAAGAAATCGAACTTGAAGACAAATTTGAAAATATGGGAGCACAACTCGTTAGAGAAGTAGCATCAAAAACATCCGATGTCGCAGGTGATGGAACAACAACTGCTACCGTATTAACTCAAGTAATCTTCAATGAATCTTTAAAGTATATCGCATCGGGTGTAAATCCTATGGAAATAAGAAAGGGACTCGAAAAAGCTTGCAATGTGGTAATTGAAGAATTAAAGAAATTGTCAGAGAAGGCAGAAAAAGAGTTTTCAAAGAGGACAGAAGAAACAGTGCCAAAAGATATACTCGATGAACTGCCGGATGAAGTGCAAAAAGAATGGAAAGATAAAAAATTACCTCCTGAATTGAGTAAAATTGCAAAAGTTGGGACAATTTCCGCTAATAACGATGCTGCAATCGGATATACAATTGCTTTCGCAATGGATAAAGTAGGGAAAGAGGGCGTAATAACCGTGGAAGAAGGCAAAGGAACGAAACTCGAACTAAAAACAGTAGAAGGTATGCAATTCGATAGAGGATATATTTCTCCTTATTTTGTAACCGACCCTGAAAAGATGGAAGTTGTACTTGAAGAACCTTATATTTTGATATTTGACAAGAAAATAAGTGCTGTGCAGGATATTCTTCCTATTTTGCAACAGGTAGCACAAACAAGAAAGCCCTTACTTATAATTGCCGAAGATGTCGAAGGTGAAGCACTTGCTACACTCGTTGTTAACAAAATAAGAGGCACTCTGCCATGCTGCGCTGTTAAAGCACCTGGCTACGGCGAAAGAAGAAAAGCAATGCTCGAAGATATAGCGATACTTACAGGAGGAATAGTAATATCTGAAGAAAAAGGAATGAAACTCGAAAATGCCAAGATGTCCGACCTCGGAAGGGCTGATAAAGTAAAAGTCGATAAAGATAACACAACGATAATCGGTGGTAAAGGTGAGAAATCAAAGATTCAGGCAAGGATGAATCAAATTAGGGAACAGATTAAGACAACCACTTCTGATTATGATAGAGAAAAATTAGAAGAGCGTCTTGCTCGTCTTGCAGGAGGAGTAGCTGTTATATCTGCTGGTGCACCAACAGAGCCCGATATGAAAGAGAGGAAAGCAAGAATTGAAGATGCTCTGCATGCTACGAAAGCTGCAGTTGAGGAAGGAATTGTGCCAGGTGGAGGCGTTGCATTTATTAGATGCATTCCTGCGCTTCAGAATTTAAAACTCGAAGGCGAACAGCAGATAGGAGTTGAAATATTGAAGCGTGCCCTTGAGGAACCTGCTCGTCAGATTGCAGCAAATGCAGGATGGGAGCCATCTGTTGTGGTGCAAAAGATAAAAGAATCGGATAATCCAAACTTTGGCTTCGATGCTTTAAGAGAAGAATTCTGTGACCTTGTGGAGAGGGGAATTATTGACCCAACGAAAGTTTGCAGAACAGCTCTTGAAAACGCAGTAAGTGTCGCTACATTGCTCATCACAACCGATACAATGGTAGCGGAGAAGCCCGAGAAAGAGAAAAAAGAAGCGCCTGCACCATCCTATCCTGAATACTGATTAGCGGGGCCGTGGTGTAGCGGTTAACACGCCAGCTTGTCAAGCTGGAGATCGCCGGTTCAAATCCGGTCGGCCCCGCTCTCAATGAAATACAAAGAAGCAGGTGTTGATATCGAAAAAGCTGACTTTTTTAAGAAATTCATAAAAAACAAAATAAAAGAAATTGGTGGATTTTCTGGTCTTTTCCCCATTCCTGACACCGATTATCTGATAGCTGCAAGTGTTGATGGTGTTGGCACAAAATTAAAAATCGCACAAAAACTAGGAATACATAACACGGTCGGACAGGACATAGTAAACCATTGTGTAAACGATATAATTTGCTGCGGCGCTACCCCCATCTTTTTCATGGATTATATCGCAATGGGAAAGTTAATACCAGAAATAGCAAAAGACATAGTTGAAGGCATAATAAAAGCATGTGAGGAGAATAATTTAAAATTACTCGGAGGCGAAACCGCAGAAATGCCGGGATTTTACAAAGAAGGAGAATATGAACTTGTGGGCTTTATAACGGGTCTCGTTAAAAAAAAGGAAATAATAGATGGCTCAAAAATTAAAGAGGGAGATGCGGTAATAGGCTTAAAATCATCGGGACTCCATACGAATGGATATTCACTTGTGCGTAAAATAATCGCAGATAAAAATATAGCTTTAACAAAATATTTCGAAGAATTTGGATGTACAATCGGCGAAGAATTACTAAAAATTCACAAATCCTATTTAAAAGAATTCTTAAAAGTCAAAAAATATTTAAAAGGTATAGCTCACATCACAGGAGGAGGTTTTTACGGCAATATTCCGAGAATTTTGCCAGAAAATCTGAGTTGCAGAATAAGAGTCAATTGGGAAATTCCACCTGTTTTTAAATTCATAGAAAAGGAAGGAAATGTTGAAAAGGAAGAAATGTTCAGAGTTTTCAATATGGGAATCGGGATTGTTTTCGTAGTTGATAAAGAAGATAAGGATAAAGTACTCTCCAAATTACGGGATGCTATCTTAATCGGTGAAATTATAAAAGGCGAGAAAAATGTTATAATTTGTGATTAAATTGACAGACCCAGCAGTCCGACAAAACCAAGGAATGCGAGTGCCATCAATGAAGCCATTACGAAAGCAATAGGTGCACCTTTAAATGATTCGGGCAAATCTGCGAGCTCCAGACGCTCCCTTATTCCTGCCATCAGAGTAAGTGCTATCATGAAACCGAACGCCGTGCCAATTGCAAAAACAGTTACCTCAAGGAATGTGTATTTGTTTTCAATTACAAGAAAAGCAGTACCAAGTATCGCACAATTCGTGGTTATAAGTGGAAGGTAAATACCAAGTGCATCATAAAGCTCTTTTGCCTTTTTATGCAAGAACATCTCAACTATCTGAACAAGTGTAGCAATCGTAAGGATAAAGGTAGATGTGCGGAGATAAACGATATTGAGCGGAACAAGCACAAATTTATAAATCGCATAGGTAATCCAGCTTGCCATAAGCATAACAAAAAGAACAGCAAAAGACATACCTATTGCAGAAGATAAATTGCGGGATACTCCAATATAAGGACATAATCCCAAAAATCTCATCAAAACTATATTATTGACCAAGAAAGCAGACAGAAATATTAAAAATAGTTTCATCTCTTCCTCCTCATCCAGTTAGTCAAAGCCATCAAAATTGCAATTATCAAAAAGCCACCGGGTGGCAAAATCATATAAATCACTGGTTTTTCAAGGAACGCCTGTGGCAAAATTGCCCTGCCAAAAAGCGTACCCGCTCCAAGAATTTCCCTTATTGCACCCATTATAAAAATTACAAGGGTAAAACCTATTCCACAACCAATACCATCAAGGAAAGCCTCCCACACGCTGTGCTTTGAAGCAAAGCCCTCAGCTCTACCAAGAATTATGCAATTAACCACAATAAGGGGGACAAAAATACCAAGATGAGCATAAATTTCGGGTGCAAAAGCATGCATCACATAATCTATTATCGTAACAAAAGTGGAAATCACTATAATATAAACGGGTATTCTAACGGATTCTGGTACCCATTTTCTAATCGCTGATATTGTGATATTTGAGAAGGTCAGCACGAAGATAACGGCTGCTCCCATACCCAGCGCATTCAAAGCAGTTGTAGATACCGCAAGCGTGGGACAAAGACCAAGCATCAGCGAAAGAACAGGATTGTTATCAACTATCCCTTCTTTAATAATCCTCATCTTTTATTATAATCTTCTCATGAGTATGTCAAGATTTTTTACCTATAACTCTTACAATAGCCGTCTTTTCAAAGACAACTTCTGCCTTTGGAGCTATTTTCAGAGTAACTGTATTCTTCTCTACTTTCTTAACGACACCGTGTATCCCTCCCTGCGTAACAACCTTATCGCCTTCTTTCAGGTTTTCTATCAGCTTTTTCAATCTCTTCTGTTCCTGCATCTGTGGTAACACGAGCAATAAATAAATTACGAGAAAGATTAAAAATATTGGTATTAAATTCAGTAAGCCACTCATTTGCCCCCCAATCTTTTTAACTCCAAACCCATTTTACATAAAGGACAATCTTCGGGTCTATAAACATTTGCCTCTACTTTCACCACAGAAAATACATCCATATTTAAATTTAATGGAAATACAGCTCTGTCAATTAAAACAGCTATTCCAGCAATATCCCACTTTCTCTCTTTTATGAGAGTCATTACTTTTTTTATAGAACCCCCTGTTGTTAGAACATCGTCCACTATCAAAACTTTTTCATTCTCCTTGAAATAAAAATCTCTTTTAAAACAAAGTTTATCTTCTGATTTTTCTGCAAAAGCACATCTTACTCCGATTTGACTCGCAACTTCATAAGCGATTATAATGCCACCTTTCTCTGGTCCCACAACAAGAGTAATACCTTTATCTTTAAATGCATCTGCTATCTTCTGGCAGAATCTTTTAACATATTCAGGGTACTGGAGCAATCTAAATTTATCGAAATAAATATCACTATGTAATCCCGATGATAGTAAAAAATGCCCCCTTTTAATCGCTCCTATACTTTCGAGTATTCTTTTCTCTTCCATTTTGAAACCTCCGGTAATTTAAGAGCAACAGCCATCAATATCCAGAAAGGTTCCGCTATCCTTATAATTATAAAAGAATTCGCAGTTATCGCATGAATACAGATACCTATTAAAGCCAAAAGTGCAGAATAAGAAATTATTTTATCACTATTTTCCTTCACTTCATTATAAACCTTTATAAGATTTGAGTAAAGGGTAATAAGCAAATAGAAGAAGGTAATAAGCCCTATTATTCCTGCTTCTCCAAAAACTCTTACATACTGTGAATCAACGAAAAATGTAGTAACTCCATGCCCTATTATAAATTTGTAACTCCTTATTGCATTAAGAAACAAAATTTTCCAGCTTATTAATCTTGCTGCAGCAGAAGAATCAAGAGGTATCCCGAAGAAAATACCGCCTGTTGGTTTAAATGTATTCATTATTCTTTCTATCACTTTTTGTGGCTTCCACATGAACATAACAAGCAAACCCATTGTCAAATAAAAAATTAAAGATTTCTTCTTTTTTCCTGTAAGCAGGGCATAAGGATAAAGGAAAAGCATAGCCATATAAGTGCAACGCGAAAGAGTATAAAGTGTTATATAAAGATTTAAAGACAAAATCATAAAAGACAAAACTTTTTTCTTCACATCATCTGTATGTGTTATTATGCTTAAAAGTATTGCCTGATTTATAAGCAAAAATCCGCCGTAAGTGTTGGGCTCAGGAGGATATTCAAATGGTGCACCCAATCTTCCTTTACCAGCATGTGGAAACGAATACAGACACGCAATAACCGAAGTGAAAAGTATTAATCCAATTATAACATACTTCTGATAATCTTTTTTCAATATGACATATGTCATAAAAAACAACAGGAAGTATTCTATGTATTTAAGTATATGAAAAAACACTGCGAGTAAATTTGCCTCTCCTTTTATCACACTTATAACCGATGGAAATATTGTAGCAGACATGTAATAAAAAATTGGACGATTTAAAGGAGTATCAGGTATTGGTTTATCATCTTTGAAAACGGCAATCCTTGCAAGCCAGCTGAATAGAACAAGTCCAAGCAGTAAATCATCAAATCTAACCATCAAATCATGCTGGGGTAAATAGCCCAAGTTTATTTCCGGAGAAAAAATTATTGAAAGAACAACAAAATATAAGCCTATTTCTGCTTTGAGAAGTGTAAGCAAAAGTATGCCTATTCCTATCGGAAGAAGCAGAAGAAATTCCGTACGCATTATCCCGAGGTTATTATAGGAATAAAAGAAAAGGAATAAAAGAAAAACGAGAATCAAAAGAGTTAAAATATTTGCCCTCACTTGTTTTTGTAGTATTTTTTGTAATATTTGTAATACCTGTAATATCTGTAATAGCCGGGTTGTCCTTCTATCTCTTTTTCTCTTACATTATTCAAAACAATACCACAGAAGTTGATATTTATATCTTTTATTATCTGGGTTATTCTTTTTATTAGTTCTCTTGAATTTTTATGCTTTTGACTGACTATTATAACGCTTTTTACCTGTGAAATCAACGAGAGAGTTTCCGGTGCGGTCAAAAGTGGAGGTGCATCTATAACGCAAAATTCATAATGCTCCTTCAAATAGCGTAATAACCTTGTGAAAGAAGGATTGACAAAGATTCTCTCATAATCATTTGAAATTTTGCCCGAAGTTAAGACATTTAGTTTTGTAAGACTCTTTTTATTCATGATTTCTATTCTCTTTTCGGAATTAGCAATTAAAATACTTGTTATATCATGTATTGCTTTTTCTTTTTTAGCTTCATTATCGATTATTTCTTTCAATCCCGGGGTCAGTGGTAGATTTAAAATTCTAAAAATGTCAGGCTTTCTCAAATCGCAATCTATCAACAATGTTTTTTTGCCATTTAAAGCACTTATAGTCGCCAGGTTGCATGCGGTTAAAGTTTTGCCCTCGTTTGGCAACGCCGATGTCACCACCACCATATTCGCATCATGCCCTGCTTTGAGTATAATATTGGTTAGCAAACTCATGTAGTCATCACGAAAACGGAATTTAGAAGAAAACAATAAAAGCTTCTCCTGTTCCTTTATCACGGGGATTATCCCCAATACACTGATTTTAAATTTCTCCTCAATTTCTTCTGGTGAAGATAAAGAAGTATCGAGCATCTCTGCCAAAACCGCAAAAAGCAATCCAAAGATTATACCCGACACTATTCCTATCACCAAATTTAACTTCTTTCTGGGATTTATAGGAACAACAGGTAAAGATGCCTTGCTCACAAGCACGGGATTTTCTTCCTCCTCTATTCTATTTAAACTTACCTCAAGTAATTTTGTTGTCAAAGAATTAAGTATTTTTTTATTCAATTCAAGTTGATAGTATAAGTTTTCCATCTCTGTTTCTTTGCCAGCGGCTTCGCCCAGTAATCTTTGAACTCTTTTTATCTCCTCTTTTAACTTTTGGACCTCTGGATTATCCTCTGTGTATTTTTCTAAAAGTGACGATAATTTTAAAGAAAGTTCACCCAATTTATTTTCTAGTATCTTTGCTTCATTTAATTTTAAATATTCTTTGCTACTTTTAAATCTTTTTATTTCATCTTCTATCTCTTTTATTTTTCTCCTGACTACTTTTAGATGCTCTTCTATAAATTTCCTCTGTTCCTCTGTTTTTGCTCGCATATACGAAGAATAATGTTCGATATAACTTTCTGCGAGTGCATTCGCAAAATCTTTTGCAAATTGAGGATTTCTGTCCGTAACCTGTATCTGTATGAGTCTCGTTTTTTCTATTCTCCTTGTATTTATTTTTCTGCGTAAGGAACGCACAAGATTTTCATTTTCTTCATTCTTAGAAATCAATCCCATTTTCCTAACTGCTTCTAATATTACTTTTTGACTTTTAATTATCTCCATCTGTGTCGATATATCTTCTGTTTGTGACCACCACATCATTTTACCTCCGGATATCATAAATAAAGGTTTTCTGCGTGGCAATTCAACAACCGCAGTCGCTCGATAATATGGCACAGGCTCTTTCATCGTCATCTTCATAGCAAGGGGGACAAAAACCGTGCATCCTAAAATCCACCAGATTCTTTTACGGAAAATCCTTAAATAATCCTGTAATTGCAACTCGCTTCTCATCTTATTTTTACAATCTTCCTCACCCTGTTAAATTTACCTGCTTCCATTCTACAAAAATAAATCCCGGGAGGCAAAGACCTTCCTCTTTTGTCTTCACCGCTCCATCGCAAAATATAAACGCCAGGCGCATAATCCTTATCTGTTATAACAGAAACTTCTCTACCACATACATCGTAAACCACAATTCTCACCCTTATTTTATTTTCGGTAAATGGAACAGCAAATTTTATCGTTGTTTTACCACGGAAAGGATTAGGATAATTGGGATAAAAAGTAAATCTTTCTGGAAAGATACCGGGGGAAGGTTTCTGAGTAGATGAAAAGGCATAAATATGACCATCGTATGATGCAACAAATAGCATATTATCAGAAACTACAGGAGAAGCAAATACATTGCTGTGAAGAGAATCAGAAAATAGCAATTTGCCTGATTCCGTAAATGCATAGATTACACCTGTAGCACTTACAACCCATATAATCGAATCCGTGATTACAGGAGAAGGGACATATCCCATCTTTAAAGGTGAACCAACATTGTATTTCCACTTCACAGTATCAGCAAATTTATCAACACAATATAAATTCTGACCAGCAACATATACCAGTGACTTCTCACTCAATGCAGGAGATGAAACATAAAGATATGATATTACTTTTCGAGAGATTTTCACACCTGTTAATCGCTGAGCAATTGGATAAGGCAAACCTGCTTCTATTTTCTTAACTTCCATTTTTAAAGCGAGTTTTTGCTTTTTGCCGTTTTTCGTATAAATATGCAGTGTATTATCGCGATAACCGGGTACGGCGTAAACCCTGTCATCCACCACAGGGCTATTTACATAAAACATGCCTTTTGTTTCTTTTGTCCACAACAATCTCCCATCTTTTAAGCTTATCGCATACAATTTACCATCATTAGCACCAATAAATCCTGTATCGCCATCAATCGCTATAGTAGAATAAACAAATTGATCTGCTCTGACTTCCCATTTTATACTTCCGTCTCTTATATTTACACAAACTATACCCGGTCGAGGATGTCCCCTTCCGAATATTATAGTATTACCGTAAGGTTTGGGTGATGACATCATCATACCACCCATTTTCTTATGCCATTTTAAAGCACCTGTACGCCTGTCAATGCAATAAACATAGCCATCACGAGCAGTAAAGAATACCATATTTTTATAAACCAGAGGAGTACAATCAACGCCCCTCCCTGTTTTGAATTTCCATCTCAAAGCACCATTTTTGATACTTATCGCATAAAGATAGCCATCCCTTGCACCAATGTAAAGAATCCCATCTTTTACAGCTGGTGAAGACACAACAGGAGCTCCTATTTCATATTTCCACACAAGTGCCAGAGGAGGCATTAATGGTTCATCGACCTTTCCTGTATTTTTTAAATCCGCACGATACATCGTCCATTCACCGTATAAATTTAAAAAGAGGAATACAGGTAAAAGATATCTCAACATACCCCCTCCTTCCCCATTATTATTTTATAATCACTATTTTGGATTTGGCAAGTGTTTTTTTGTCATAAATAAAATATATTCCCGATGGCAGTTCTTTTATAGATTTAGAGATTCGTCTGCCAAGTATATCATAAATCTCTTTCTCATTTTTTAATGCCTTTCTATTTTCCATGATAACAATGTTTGTAAATGCATGCGGTAAAGCGGGTTCTCCTGAAGCAGTATCACAATAATCTTCAAAATGAAACTTATAAAAATATGTCCCGGTATCGGAAATCTCCAGTTCCTTACAATAAATCCAGCCCGTATCTTTTGTCATCTCAAAACTTTCTGAAGACTCAAATAAATTGTCCCCATCTAAATCAATTTGCAAAAGACATTTTTGAGGCAAATTATTATCCTCGTCAAAATATTTTACTTTGAATAAAAATTTATTTTCTGCTATTTCTTCAACTCCGTCATTCTCAAATCCCTGCTCACCGGTCCACAATAATATTGGTGGCACATTAAAACTATAGCTCACAAAAACTTCTCTTTTTGGAATATCACTTTCCTGCCACTTAACAAAACAAAAACTATCTGAATATGCAACAAAGATATCATCTACATTATCCAGAGTAAAATCGTAATTTTTAGAATTTGAATCACCTATCACAAAAATTGACCCCCATTCTCCTGACCATTCAACACCCATTATCTTTAAGATACACCCATCCCATTTCTGAAATACACATATTGCATTTCCATCCGATTTGAATTCCACTTTGGGATTATAACACGAAGAAGAAATATCTCCACTTATTATCTCTGGTTGAGTCCAGCCATTATCATATACTGCTCCAAAAATTGCAAGCAAAGTATCAGCAACATAACCTTCCCAGACGCATATTGCTTTTTTGCCTCTCACACAAATATCGGGATTTTGCGAAATAATACCCCTTTGTGACAGCCTGTATGGCGGAGAATATCCTCCTCCTTCAAAAGTTACAGCATAAACAGCCAGCGTATCCTTTGTATCATACTGACAGAATACACAAAAAGATAAAGTATCAGCAACACACAAAGGCGATATTGCATCTTTTGTACCAGCATCTATTAAGAAAGGAGAAGACCATGTATCACTGTAAAAACATGAAAACACCCTATAATATAAACCAACTTTTTTAAGATAGGTACAAATTGCTAAATTTCCATTCTTTGAGATACAGGGCTGATAAATGTATGCGGAATCGAGCATCTGATAATCCCCCCAACTACCCGTAAACCTCGCAAAGTATAAATTTGGAGAGAAAACACTATCATATTGCGTAAAAACACAAAAATCCTGAGATAAGGAATGAGATAAAACATCATAATTGGTGTAACTTATTATCCCATCGAAAATCCAGTTATCTTTATATTTTAACTTGCTTCTTACAACATAATGTGCACCATCGAAATAGATGCAGTTCAAAATCAAAGTATCATTTTTAAGCGAAAGCTCAGGTGAAAAAGCATCCTGAATTATTAAGGATGTTTCCCATGTATCTTCTTTTTCCGAAAAATATAAAAAATCTGCGGGCAATTTTATCCTTCTTTCCAGAAATTGTTTAATGGTATATCTCCTTGCATCGAATCTCGCTCTTTTTGCAGATGTTTTTGAAAATGCACAAAAAGATAAATCTTTATTACTTAATATTATGATATCTTCTGTAGTTAAATTTGATGTATCTATTTTTTGAATCTGCCACAATTTAATCGGTGAAAATTTAAATCTACCATTCAATGGGTCTACATATACGGTTCCAAACCCGGGTATCTCAGGGGATAAAAAATTAACATCTGTTAGACGAAAACCTGTTATTTTAAGCCCTTTACTTAAAATATATTCAGAATCTCCTTCATAAATTGTAAAACCTGCTTTTTTACCATAATAGAAAGTGACGGAATCTCTGGTAATTAACCTCTCTGCTGTATCCGTTATTTTGAACTTTCTGTTGAGTGAATCAAAGCAAAAAGTATAGGGTAAAAAATCAGCACCATCACCTGCTCTACCAAATTCAACTGTTTTTAAAAGGAGAAAAATTAAGAGCATTTCATTTTCTTAGCATAGCCGTATTTGTAATATTTCTTATAATATTTTTTGTAGTAATATCCGTAAGATGAAGGAATATCATCTGGTTTTATCATGTTCAATGTTATTCCCACAAGTTCCACTCCATTTCTCTTTAAAAGAGAAATTGCCCTTTCGAGAGCAGTTTTTGGTGTATGTTTCAATCTATGTACAAGCAATGCTTTTCTTAACTTAGTGGCTATAAGTAAACTTTCGGATGTTGTCAAAATCGGTGAGGTATCAATTATCGCAATATCCACATCTTGTGACAAAAGCATAAGTAAATGTTCAAATTCTTTCGATTCTATAAAGCGCCTGTAATCTTTTATATATCTCCCTGCCTCATAGAAGAAAAAGTTAGAGAGAGCAGGCTGGGATAAAATATCTTTCCTTAAACTGGGATTTGCAATCAAGACATCAACAATATTACATCCTTTCTCTGCACCATTTGCCCTAATATTGAAAATGCTATAAATACTTGGTTTTTTAAAATCAAAATCGATAAGTCGAACCTTTTTCCCATACATCGCTATAGATAGCGCAAGATTTAAAGCAGTAGTTGTTTTACCCTCACCCGGCAAGGAAGATGTGATGACAAGATGTTTCGTATTTTCAATCTTCGGCATTAAATTGACTGTCAAAAGCAGATAAGACTCTTTTATCAGTTCAGGGGTATCCTTTGGTATCAATGTCTTCTCTTTACTTCTTACCATTTCGGGTATTACACCCACTATAGGTAATTTTGTTTTTGCTTCAATATCTTCAACTGATGAAAATGTCGGGTCAAGTGCTTCAGCTATAAAACATGCCAGAATACCTAAAATTATCCCTGCCATTAACCCTATTGCGAGATTAATTTTTGTATGTGGATTTATCGGCGTACGAGGTGGCACAGCGGGACTCGCGAGAACAGGTTCTTTTATCTTCTCAAGCTGCTGTAACTTTATTTCCATCAATTTTGTCCTTAACATCGAATACACTTTTTTATTTATCTCTAAATCTCTTGTGAGCCTTTCATATTCTATATTGGAACCCGGGAAATTTTTCAAAATTTCGGTTATTTTCGCTATTTCTTCCTTTATTTTTTGTATCTCAGGATAACCTTCTTTATATGTTTGCATAAGCGAAGCCAGTTTAAGATAAAGTGCTCCAAGTTTTTTCCTCATTTCTTGTGCTGTCATTAATTTCGCATATTCCGGAGATGCGTAAAAATCAGATAATCTTTTGCTATATTCTTCGAGCATCTTTTCCACATCTTTCAAATATTCTTCAATAAAAGATAACTGCTTTTGCTCCGAACTTATTCTCTCTGCTACATATTCTTTTATGTAAGCCTGCGCAACTGCATTGGCAAGAGAAGCAGCAAATTCCGGATTCACATCCGTAACCTGTATTTCTATAAAATCGGTATTCTTAACCTGAGATGCTCTTATTTTTCTCCTAATATTTTCTATTATCCCAAGACTATCGTATTTTGAATGTGCGTTTTCGAATAAGTTGAGTAAATTTGCAGCATGTTTTAATACTCTGTAACTTTTTACAGTTTGAATCTCGGTCTCAAGTCCCTGTCTCTGCTCCCACCATGTTATCCCGCCCTGTGATACGGTAACAACGGGACGACGGGGAAAAATTTTCACCCTGGCAACCGCCCTGTATAAGGGAATATGTTTTTTCTGTGTGAATTTCAAAAATAAAGGAACGGAAATCATAAAAATAAAAAGCCACCATATTCTTTTTTTTATCACACGGAAATAATCCGTCAGGGATAAATCTTTCATTTAATTATCCCCAACCAGTCTTTTAGCAAAAATTGTAACCTTCCAATGAGCAATGATAATCTTGCCATAACGGTATAACCAAATGATGCTCCAAATGATGCCATAAGGAAATAAATTCCTACACGGGCAACATATCGAACAGGTCCTTTATGCTCTACTGAGAAGAAGAAATAGGTGAGTGTCGTTATAACTGCAATAAATGCTATCACTTGGCTGATAGTAATGGGTGTCACGAGTATTGTATTCTGTATATGCTTGAAAATATACGCCTGAAAGCCTCGAGGTAACGATAAGCCTGCTCCCAGACCTATCATGTAGCCCATGGGTATCAGTGATAGCCATGAAATCCTTGGGAAAAGCCGGGAAAACATTAATGCTCCGAGGCAAACGGGTATTATGGCGAGAACTATTTGTGCAGGGTCTCCGGATGCAAACGCCCTTTTTAAAGGGTCATATATTTTGGGTATAGCCACAAGATGCCATGTCAGTGCTATCGAATACCCAACGCTAGCACCTATAAAAATGTGCTCAGCAAGCTTGAAGAAAGGATTATCCCTGTAAAGGAAAGAATAAATACAGAGTGTCAAAAATGCAGCTATCCACACCCATATATCCGTGCTAACGGACAATTTTCCTCCTTCTTAAAATAACATAATTTATGTTGCCAAAGATTATCATTGCGATTATCAATAGGTGAGTGATAGTTTGAGCATCCATACCCCTTGTTGCTATCCTCTTCTTATTGTAATAGCCGTGATATGCGAGCAACTCCTCATATTCTGCTGCACCTTTTAGTCCTCCCATCATCCCTATTATTTGTCCCGTTGCAAGATAAGGATAAACCTGCGTAGCTATAACCGCAGTAACGCCTATTGCAAGTGCTTGCTTATATGTGGTATTTGCATACAAAACCCATGAAGTCCATATTCCAGAACCCGTAAGACACACAGCTAGCCCTATATCATCATAATTCTTTATCTTTTTCATTAAAGGTAATTCGTTCAAAGGAGTGCCATAATAATCCCTTTCAAATGTCTTCTGGATACTTTCTCCTATTTTCAATATTACAATGCCTGTCCCCGGTGTATATCCCAGAAATACATAATCTTTACCATATTCGACATCGGGGAAATCTTCTTTTGCTTCTTCAAGCGCCATAGCAGCCAGACCAACTCCCATTGGGTATAATGACATTACCAGTAATTTTTTCTTTGCTGCGAAACAATGTCTTATTATCGCAAGTGCCATAGGGTAAAGCTCTGGTTGAGTGGATGGGTCGAAATCGCACGACAGAAGCACAGCCTGATTATCTGGCATAGTATCTATCGCATTAAAAATAGCTTCTACGGGTGGCGTCCATTTAACAGGTAGACCGATTTTCAAAATCAAAGGAATAATCACAGCTACCGCAATCAGTATAAATATGACTTTGCGTGGCAAATAATATAATTTTTTAAGTACCTCCACCTGCTCCTCCGAGCCACTGACGCTCAATACCAAGTAGCATCTTCAAAGATGTTGCCATAACACCCAAACCAACACCTATCAAAATGCCCCTCTGCGCACCCATACTCGGATACCTCAATATCCACTCAACGATATCAGGAATTTTCTCCCAGGTCATGTGACCAATAGGCACCCTTCCATACATCACAAAAAGTGCAACACATAAAAGCAAAACTGCTTCCGGAGTCCTTGCCCTGAAAGACCTGTAAGCCGCAGATGCCATAAAGAAAGCGAGCATCGAAAACATTGTGGCATTCAGAGGTGCAAGCACATATCTGAAAATCTTTATAAAAAGAGAACCTTCACCTATCCCCTTCCATATCCCCACAACCGCAACAAAAATCATCATAACAATTGCAATAACACTATAACCCCAGCCAGGAACCTTTCTGCGAATCTTATTGGCATGAAGCCTTATCAAACTCTCTATACCTATTATCAGGGTAAATGCAGAGATAACTATCGCCCATCTCAGTGCTTCATTGTAAATCTTTTTAGAGAAAAGAGGATGCGGGATAAAAAACTGTATCAGCATTATTATTCCAGTAATAAAACAGACAGCTAAAGGCAATCTCCTGTTCATGGCAAATTGAACAGGTTATAAATTATTTTACTGCCAAATAAACCAAAAATACTTCCGAGCACCAGCAAAAACATCAGAATTGCTTTGCCTAAATCCTGACCCTTTACAGTACCAAGAAGAAGTGGCTCCCGCGATAAATAGGCAGATGCAGCATATAACTCTTCACCCATTATTGTATAATCACAGGAAACAATGAAGAATGGCAACTGGTCTGTAGAATCAGTTCCTGCAATCTGTATTGCACCCGTCATATTGCCTGCTTCCGCAAGGATTAATGATTCTGCTGCAAACCAACCCATGAAAAGATTCGTAGCTGGACGCTCCCTCATCATTATACCGTCTACACCCGCAGCATAAGCAAATTGTGAGCTCGTTAAGAAAAATATATCTTCCTTTCTATAAATGTCGGGTCTGCCTGCCTCAGTATACGCCTGCCTAACAACTTCCTGAGCCACTGTCATAACAATGGGGTCTATATTTGGCACTATCAATCTTGTCTCATATTCTGCTGTCTTTTTAGCAACCCTTCCCAGTATATTTAAAGCAGCAATAGTGGCAATATCAGAGATTGAGGATATACCCGGGACAAAGAGAACAGGTTTGCCCATCTCCGTAGCCCTTCCCACTGCCTCTTCAAGAGCATCCAATCCCGGTATCCTCCTTATAAATAGCTTAACGCCTCTGCGAGCTGCCCTTATGAAAAACACTATTATAAAAGTATAAAGCAAAGTGGCAACAAGAACATTTACAAGCTTTACATTAAACCATTGGGGACGGGGAATCGCCACTGCAACATTTGTAAAACCAGAATAAATTTCTCCCTCTCCCCTTGCCCTTATTTTATAAAAATATTTTTTGCCAGCTACAAAAGCAGTATCTTTATCCTGTGTTTTATTCACACCATTTGGAACAAATTTCACAAAAATAAATTCATCAGGATTATCTTCTGATGCCCTGTAAATCTCATATCCCTGAATTTTAGCATCATCAGGTGATAGCTTCCATTCAAGTGTTATAGATGTTCCATCATCAGCAGGCGTATCATAAGCTTTCAAAGATTCAGGTGGTGCAATCTGCAAAACCAGAATGAAAATAATCATATTCATCATCTAATTTAAACATCATCCACCTTTGTCAAGAAAAATTTTTCACTTTAAAATTTTATTGATTGACATTTTTTATTTTTTTGTAATTTTTATAGATGGAAGGGAGAGTTAAAGGAGGATTATGGGGTGTTATTTTAGGTGATGTCCTTGGCTTTCAGCGTGAGGGTTCTTCCCGCGGATATTTACGCAAAAATCCTATAAAAGATTTAAAAGAGGGGGTATGGTCTGATGATTCATCGCTTACACTTTGTCTTTGTGATAGTTTGATTAAAGGATTTGACTTAAACGATATTGCACAAAATTTTATAAAATGGTATAAAGAAGGATATTTGACCCCCTTTGGTTATCCGATAGGTATTGGCAGAACCACTCGATTAGCGCTTCAAAGAATTATGAGGGGTGCTTCGCCTGAAAAATCGGGTGGCAAAGATGAGTGGTCAAACGGCAATGGCTCACTCATGCGAATTTTACCAGCAGCTTTTTATTTTAAAAAATTACCTTTAAAAGATTTCTGTGAAAAAATACATAAAATTTCAGCAATAACACATGCACATCCAAGAAGCCTGATAGCATGTTCATTTTATTGCAGAATAATCGTTCACATCATTGAAGGCGAAGATAAATTCAAAGCATATTACAGTGCTGTCAAAGAAATTGAAGAATTTTATAAAGATGAACCTTTCTTTTCGGAGTTAAAGCATTTTAGCAGAATCCTTGATTGCAATATTTATAACTTAAATGAAGATTTGATAAAGAGCTCGGGATATGTCATTGATACCCTTGAAGCATCTTTATGGAGTTTTTTAACGACCCAAAGCTTTACCGATTCTCTTTTACGCGCTGTGAATCTCGGTGGCGATACGGATACAATTGGTGCGGTTACAGGAGGGTTGAGCGGCACCTATTACGGATACGAGGCAATACCCCAAAATTGGCTGAACAAAATTGTAAAGAAAGATTTAATCGAAGAAATTATCGAGAAATTTTGTAAAGTCCTAAGTTAACCCGAATATTTCTTTATTCTTCATCACTATTTGCATACGCTTCTTTAATATTTCGTTATTTTCTATGCTGACACTACTTTCCTTTAACTCACTTTGTAGAAGTTTCAAAAACAAACTTATAGAAAGATAGCCAATCATCGGATCTTTGTGTGAAGCATATTTTAGCAATTTTTCTTTTTTCTTCGCAACAATTTTTTTAAAAACATCAAAATATCTTAAAAACAATTGTAAAACAAATGTTATAATGGCATCTTCTTTTGCCATCTTGAATAAAAAATTCACAAAATCTCTTTTTTCACTTTCATCTTGAAGATCAGTAATTATATCTATTAACTCCATTTCTAATTTTTGATTTTCTTTTAAAGAAAGATGACCTTCTTCTCGTTGAGGCGAAGTCAAAGCATAAATCAAATATTCAGCTTTTTTGAATTTTGCATTCATATTTCTTGCCATCCACATTGTAATATGAAAAACTTGGAATTATATTGTCAAAATTCCTCTTCTTCTGAATAATTTTCCTGTCTTTCTACTTCTACCTGTAAGTTTTCTTTTACGATGTCCCTTATTTCATCTTCCAAAACAGGTGCCCCTGCTCTTGCTCTTGACAGATGTAAAACAGCTATCAAACTTTTCACAAACAACCTGCGCGGAGATACAACACCCGGTGCTACCTTTATAACCTCATCAACTATACCCTGTATCATCTCTTTTAACTGATTTGGTGGAATAAGTGCCTCCGGATATGCAACAAAATATATTTGCGATATTTTATCACCTATTTTCTTCAAAAGCTCATCCTCTCTTATCCTCAAAAGATTTTGATTCTCAAGGTCTATTATCACTCCGGATGGATTTGTCATATTGTTGAAGTAAGAAGAAACCCTCTGACGCAATGCTTCATAATGCGGACCTTCACCATCGAGTAACTCTCTTTTATCGGGTATCGCATAAAACATAACAGTAGAAGGTAAACGCCCCCTTCTTGCGCATTCATCTATCAATTCGCGCAAATTGTTCAAAACCTGCTTTTTGGAGCGCTGAGTGGCTATGCTTGTCATCATCTCTGCTTCATCAAATATCAAAACAAGACCAGAATAGCCCATTTTGCGAACAGTTTGAGCAAGAGACCTTATTCTCCTTTGAGCTGTTGTTTTATCTAACTTCTCTGTTATGCCGTAACGCAATTTTATCTCCGATGGAGGTTCTTCGCCTTTTAACCATTGAAGACATCCCTCATAAATATCAAAATCTTCCTCTACTAAACTTCTTATAGCATGATAAACTGCGTGAGCAAAACTGCTGCTTTCCACAGATTGTAAATCCATTCTCAGAGATTTTAACAAATTATCTATCTTTTCGTTGCCATCACCCTGCAAAAATTTCTCCCTCACAAATACTTTTAATACACCGTTAATACCGTGCTCTGTAGGGTCTTTTAACTCTTTTTCTGTCATCGGATACATCAAATTGTTAACTATGCTTTGATACACTTTTGACAGGTCTGTAAATGGACATTCTCTCGGTGAAAGCGAAACATAGCTCACGAGATAATTTTCTTCCCATGCGACATCCCTTATGCAGTAGAGGAAATGGGTTTTGCCCGAGCCATACCCCCCTGTAACCAGTCGGAAAATAGAGCCACCATTTTTTATAAATTCAGCGAAGTATTCCTTTTTGTAGAAATCAAGCAGATGCTGTATGCCTTCGGTAAAATACCGCACTCCATATTCCGGAGGTGTTCCATACGCGCCTAAATGCTCAATTATATCAAGGGCGGTTGTTCTTTGAATTTCTATCATCTCTCATCCTCCAGTATCGCAAATACTTTATAATCTTTCAACTTTTCCCTTCCATTTAATTTCTTCAATTCCATCAAAAATGCTACTTCATAAATTTCTCCTCCCAATCTTTCACAAAGTTTGCATGCAGCAAGAGCAGTTCCACCTGTAGCAAGCACATCATCAAATATCACCACCTTCTCGCCCTTTTTTATTGCATCTTCATGAATTTCAAGAATATTTCTGCCGTACTCCAGTTCGTATTCTTCTCTTATCGTTTTCCATGGGAGTTTCTGGGGTTTTCTGATGGGCACCACGCCTGCACCCAGTCTGTAAGCAAGTGCTCCACCAAAGAGATACCCCCTTGCTTCAATCGTAACAACTTTATCAATTCCTTTACCCCTGTAGCGCTCATAAAGAATATCTATGACCTCTTTGAAAGCATCCTTATCCTGTAGCAATGTCGTAATGTCTCTGAACAGCACCCCCTTTTGCGGGAAATCGGGCACAAGCCTTATTTTTTCCATCAAGTCCATGACAGACCTCCCCTAAACACTCTTATTTTAATGCAAAATTTATTTTGTCAAGTGTAATTTCTCTATCTTTTCTTCCGCGTTTTTAATAATTTTTATAGTATTCATTGCGTTTTGCCTTATCAAGCCACGACGATAGATGCCAGTCAAACTTTTTATAATCTAAAATAATATGATAACATTTTTCTAACATCCGTCTAATTAAATTTTCAAATTTTTCCCCTTTTCCAATATATTCTAAAAATTTTAATTTGACACGCTGAAGTAGATACTCAAATTCCCAGAATAATCTATCTATTTCCATTCGCTCACAAGTGAAAACAGTACAACCACCCATAACCCCCTCCTATTTAATCTTCTGATAAATTTATTGCCATATTGTTTTAACTTTTCCAAGCTTTGTTAAAATTTTATCTTTTGTGATAATAATTGCGTCGTAAAGTATCGCAGTGGCACAAATGATTCTATCGTGCATTTCTAAATCTTTTGGTAAATCGAGCATTTCCTCTAAAACATCCAAATCGAAAGGTACTACTTTAAAGCCTGTGCTCATCTTTATCCTTTCTATTACATAAATCAACGGCAAAGGTGCTTTTCCTTTCTCACATATATAAAGCAACTCGGCAAGCACAATTGTAGGGATTATTATTTGAACTTCACCTTTTTCAGCTTTTAAAAATATTTCTCTTATTTTAGCGGGGAGACGCTTATCTTCAGCTATAAACCACAAAATAGCGTGCGTATCAGTCAGAAATTTTTTCATTTTTGAATAAAATCTTTTTCGCCTTCTCAATTAGGTCATCAGGAACATGCCAGCCTTTCCATAAACCTTCTATTTTTATCTTTCCCCTTTTTTTATTTTTGTGCAACAGGAAATCAACAAAATCATTCACCTCTTTTAGAAGTTCTTCCGGTAATTTATCTATTTTCTCTTTTATTTTGTCTTTTAACTTCATCTCTAAACAACTGATTTTCCATCCTTATTATAACTGGTGCGTCAATCTGTCAAGCAGGAATTAAATTTATTAAGCGATTGTATTTCTTCGTAAAGTTCTTCGAGTACTTTTTTATAGTCCTTCTCACCCCTTTCTATTTCGTCCATAATTTCTTCCAATTGTTTTGTCCTTTCTTCTGATACAAATTGACTGTAATGTGTGAAAAGATATTCTCCGCACTTTTTCCCCAATGTCGTTGCTATTATTTTTTGCGTCTTATTTAATTCGTAGATATACCCCCTTTCGAAAAGCTTTGTAAGTATCGCAGAATAAGTAGAAGGTCTCCCTATTCCCCTTTCTTTCATCTGTGCTATTACATCTGATTGTGTGAACAAAGGCACAACTGGTATCTTTTCTACTTTGCCCTTTAATACATATTCCCCTTCTCTTAAAGAATCCCTGACATTTATAATATAAGGGCAGAATTCATAAGATTTTCCACTGGCTTCAACGGGACGCTCTTCTTCAATTTCATGCCCATCAACCACATAAATAACTTTTTGATATTTAACTTTTGCTGGATGGGTTTGGGATGCAAGAAATCTGTTGAAAATCAACTTATAAAGATTAAAATCTTCTTTTGTCAAAGGTGCTACAATTCCGAGTTCTTCAAAGTAAATTCTCAATTCTTCGGGACGCAAAGGTTTCGTTATTCTAATTCCTTCATGTGCCCCTCCTTCACCAAATGTCCTTTTTACGAAATCTTTCTCAAGTAAGCGCCTTGCTACTTCGTGTCCCTTTTCGGATATTCTTTCGCTATCTGTTCTGTGATAGGTTATCAATCCGATTTCAAACAATTTTTGTGCACTCGCCATCACATCTTTTACTGATAGACGCAACAGCCTGCTGGCATCACGCAACATCGTATTCGTAGTAAAAGGATGAACGATTAAATCTTTTTCATATACATCTGCTATTTTTATCTTAACCTTTAACTTATCTTTCACATCAACACCTTCCGGCAGATTAATCCATATTTTACCATCTTCTGATATAAATATTTTCTGTTTCTTCTTATGTTCTTCTGTCCTGTCGATTATCCATTTGAGTACCGGTGATTGCACTCTTCCAGCGGATAATAAGCGTTCTTTTTCATCTGAAAATGCTTTTGTTAACCTTTTTGTAAGCTCAAAACCCGTCCATCTGTCTTCTATCCTTCTAACGAGCTGTGCTTTTACAAGGTTTTCATCGATATCTCTCAAATCTTTGAGAGCTTCTTCTATTGCTTTTTTCGTTACTTCGTGGAATTCTGCTCTCTTTATCTCCTTTGCATAAGGTTTCAAAAGGTTATAAACATCCCAAGCAATTTTTTCGCCTTCCGTATCCGGGTCTGTTCCTATGTAAACTCTTTCCATCTCAAGCGCTAACCTCTGCAAAGCCCTTATCTGATTTTTTGCATCAAAAATATCTTTGCTACCACAATTTTTCCTCGGACAAAAATCTATATCTTTTACAAATTGAAAGTTACACTTTTTGCATCTTTTGATAGTTCCGTAAACAGGGATAAAGTTTCCATCTTTTATCTCAATTCCATAAAATCCAACATTTTCTTCTGTAAGGTCAACCATATGTCCAAAAGTTGGTGCTATCATAAGCAACTTATCACCTGTTAAAACTTCGTAAACATTTATTCCGAATATTTTTCTTACACTCGGTTTGCCAAAGAAACTTGCAATCTGGCGTGCTTTATTCGGACTCTCCACGATGAATAAAATCGGCTTCAACAAATCTTTTGCCCTGTGACGCAATCTTATATTCTCTCTGTCTCTATCAACTTCTTCCAGAATTTCTTTGATTTTTTCTTCTTCAAATTTTTCAAAGGTTATATCTCTAATCATTGCTTTTTCTATAAAGAAATTGAGCAGATTTTTATCTTCTTCCATCAATATAGTTAAACCTTTTGTGATACCGCCGGCATAGAGACGAGATGTCCTTCCGGAGCCCTGAATATAGGTCTTTATATCCGGGATTATCATCCTGTCGCCTTTAAGATAAATACCGAGAGATTGTAAATCCTCCTCTGAATAGCTTTGTAATTTTTCTTTCAAAATTTCTTTTATTTTGTCAATAGCCCTGTAATTTACAAGTTTAATAAGTCCTCTATTTTTTTCTTTTCTTGCGATTACTCTTGCAAGATATAGAGCCACACCATTTTTTATATCTTCGAGGTTTATCCTGAACGCGAAACGAGGTGCTCCATAAAATATCGCATATCTTATTCTTTCGGGAAGGTCAATCCCTCTTACAAGTAAACCATAATAACTTCCAACTCCTATCAAAATATCTATTTTGCCATATTCAAAATCTTTTAAATTCGTTTTTTGCGTTGAAATCATTATATCACAATTGAAATCTTCTTTTAACTTTTCGTAAAGTTCTTTTGCTTCTTCTTCAGATGTTGTAAAGATTAACCCACCTGTTCCACAAATTCGTAAAATTTCTTTTAACTTTTCAATCGATTTTTCTTCCACAAAAATATCCGAAACATTTCTAACGGTCTCTTTTACATATCCAACATCGAAGTTGCATAATTTTCTGAATAAATTTGTTCCTCTACCCGGTGTACCCGTTGCAGTAGAAATCATGAAAATACCTTTTTTATCTTCTTCAGGTTCTCCCTTTTTAATTTCATCTTCCGTATATCCTGCGAGCATTAAAATTCTGTTTATGTTCTTTGATGCTTTCATAAGTGCATCTACATCGTCCACAAAGATTACATCAAATTTTACATCTTTTATAAGGTCAAAGTTTTTTGCAAGAAAGGCATTTGTTGTTACGAGCACATCGTAATCCCTTTTTTCCAATCTTTCTTTTGCTTCTTTCTGTTTCCTTATCTTTGAATGATAGAAAAGTATGTTTATATTTTCTTTTTTCTGTTTCAGGAAATTATAAACTTTTTCTCTGATATTTTCGAGGAGTGTTGTAGTTGGCAGTATGCAATAAGTTTTTTTCTTTTCCTTTGATAAGAACATAGCCATGCAAATACTGAAAACTGTTTTTCCTATTCCTGTTGGTGCTATTGCTGCGAAGGATTCGCCTTTTAAGATTCTTTTTGCCCATATTCTTTGAATATTACGGGGACGGCTTCCGACAAATTCTCTGAAAAACTTTTCAAAATCTTTTAGTTTCCTCTCGAATTTGACATCCTTGAAGGGTCTGCCTGTGCGCTGACAGATGCCTTTTTCAATCTCGGAGAGTGTGAGCTCCCTTTCGCAAACAGGACACAAATTTCTATAAATTACATTAACATCCATACGATTTTAAAATAATGATTTTTTCTAAATGTCAAGCAATTATTTTTATTTATCCCACCCGCCCACCCAGATGTTTTTCGTAGGGCTTCGCCCTCCACGACCCATTTCTAAATCGTCAATATTGCATAACTTTTTTCAGCACTTTTATTTTAAAAACTTATTTTTCTCCTCTATCCATTCTTTCAATTTCTTTTCAAAACCCTGTTCTGTTGGCTCAAAATATTTTCTTTTACCGAGTTTTTCAGGGAAATAATTTTCTTTTACAAAATGTCCGGGGTAATCATGCGGATATTTATAATTTTTGCCGTAGCCCATTTTCTGGAGAAATGGAGTTGCTGGATTTCTTAAATGAAGCGGCACTGGTAATGCTCCATACTTTTTTACATCTTCATCTGCTTTTTTATATGCTAAATATGCTGAATTGCTTTTTGGTGCACATGCAAGATAAATTGTAGTTTGAGCAAGTGGCAGATAGCATTCGGGTAGACCTACGAAATGCACGGCTTCCTTGCATGCTACAGCAAGCTGAAGTGCCTGAGGGTCTGCATTTCCTATATCCTCTGCAGCAAAGATTACCATCCTGCGGGCAATAAAGAGGGGGTCTTCTCCAGCATCAAGCATCCTGCACAGCCAGTAAAGAGCAGCATCAGGGTCAGAGCCCCTTAAACTCTTTATAAAAGCAGAAATCAAATTATAATGTTCCTCGCCCTTTTTGTCATATAAAAGTGGAATCTTCTCGGTAATTGATTTTATTTTTTCGAGTGTTATTATCCTTTTTCCGGATTTTTCTTTTTCTGTCTTTATCGCGAATTCAAGAATGTTAAGTGCAATTCTTGCATCGCCGTCACATATTTGTGAAAGGAAATCTTCTGCATCTTTTTCGAGAACGGGATTAAAATCTTTCATCGCTTCTAAGCCCCTTCCGATTATTATTTTTATCTCATCAGGAGTTAATTTATAAAGATTGTAAGTAATGCATCTTGATAAAAGTGGTGAAATTACTTCAAAAGATGGATTTTCGGTAGTTGCTCCTATTAAAATTATAGTGCCATCTTCCACATAGGGCAAAAAGGCATCCTGCTGGGCTTTATTGAATCTGTGTATTTCGTCAACAAAAAGTATTATTCTCTTGCCCTGTGATTTATAAAATTGTGCTTCTTTTATCACATTTCTTACTTCCTGCACACCCGATAACACAGCGCTGAAGCTCCTGAAGACATATCCTTCTGTATTTCCCATGATTTTTGCGAGAGTTGTTTTACCACAACCAGGTGGTCCCCACAGTATCATAGAATGAATTGCTTTTCTCTCAATAGCAAGGCGGATAGGACCTGAAGGACCAACAAGATGCCTTTGACCTACGAATTCATCGAGATTTTTAGGACGAACTTTATCAGCAAGTGGGGTGTCCATCATCAAATTATACTTTAAAATTTTTATTTGTCAAGTTTTGTGAATTTTAAGTTGACAAACTCTTATAATTCTTATCATTTAAATTAGGAGGGAGTTATGAGGAAGTATTTATGGCTATTGGGTCTTTTAATATTGAGCTGTAAGGAGACGGGCATTACGGAGATAAGCTTCGGTGTCCCCAAAATAGAAGGTGTTGTTTTAAAGTACATAGTTGATCAAAATCAGGAGTGTGAGGCAACGGTTGAAATCTGGGGAACCGAACTTGTTCCTGTTGTCACGGTAAATAAAGATACTCTTAACTTGATCGATTCAAAGATAGAAGATGGATTTACTTATTATACAAAATGGTGTAAAAAAGTTGGTCTTGCAGACACTTATTCTCTAAAAGTAACTTATGGTAAGGAAGCGAGTGCAGTTGTTGCGATGCCAGAGGAATATAAAATATTGAGTCCCTTATCGGATGAGACCTTAAGAAAAAACGAAGATTTAGTTATAACATGGAATAAATCGAAAGGTGCAGATTACTATGAACTCGAAGTAAAGATAAATTACAATTATCAGGTTGGTTTTGGCCCTACCCGCAAAGGTGAATTTGATACATCACTCGTACTTAAAGATACTACGATAACTTTTTCAAGTGATGTTGTTTTCAAAGATGTTCTGGAGGATACAGGGACTTTAAAAGGAGGAGAAGGAAAAGTCACATTAAGGGCGGTCACGGGTCCTTATCTTGGGCATACTGTTGAAGGCAACATCGAAGGAGAAGGTCAGGGTTATTTCTGGTGTAAGTATCAGAAAGAAGTAGATTTTAAAATAGAGAGTGAGCAATGAAAAAAGTAGAAGTAATAACGAAGGCATTTTTAGTTGAAAAAATATTGAATGCATTAAAAGATTGTGACTGGATTACAGGTGTTACTGAGTGTCCTGTTCGTGGCTGTGGAAGACAAAGGGGCTCTACAGAATATAAGCCAAAAAGCGCATTTAGAACACTACCACATGTGAAACTGGAATTCGTTATCCCGGACGATAAACTCGAAGATATGATAAATTTACTGCTCGATAATTTACCAAGAGAAACGGGTTCAGGCAAGATATTTGTGTATCACTGCGAAGAGGCAGTTAGAATTAGCACAAGGGAAAGAGGTGAAAAAGCGATAAAACCCTGATGGAAGTAAAATTGTTAACTTACACTCCTGACCCTGTTACAAAAATTTATAAAGCATGTAAAATATGTTATTCCCAGAATAAAATTGATGAAAATACAAGCAGAAAAGAGATGGAAAATTTAATAAGCAAGGTTATAAAATCGGGACATCTGTCTGTCACAGAGCATGTTTCTTTTACATTTGAAATAAGAGGGATTTCAAGAGTATGTTCACATCAACTTGTTCGCCACAGAATCGCAAGCTATTCTCAACAATCAATGAGATATACAAAGCCCGAAGATTACATAATACCGGAGACCATTAAAAAAGATGAAAGATTTTTCGGAAAATTCAAAAAAATAGTTGAAGAATGTTTTTCACTATATGAGGAGATGATAAAAGAAGGAATACCAAAAGAAGATGCTCGTTTTATTTTACCACATGCTGTTAAGACAAATATAATTATGACTATGAATTTGCGCGAGTTGATACATGCTTCGTCTCTCAGATTATGTAATCGTGCACAATGGGAGATAAGAGAGCTCTTTGAAAAAATAAAAGAAAGAGTTAGAGAAGTTGACCCCTTTTTAAGTTCCTTTTTGAAGCCCCGTTGTGAGCATCTGGGTTATTGTCCCGAAGAGAAGTCATGTGGTCGCTATCCACAAAGGAGGTAGGATTGAGAATAAATGTACATTCGCTTGCAGAAGGCGAGAATAGGATGAAATTCACTTTGTCAAAGGAAATTGCTGACTTTTTGATAGACAGACCACAAGTCGAAATTGTATTGATGAAAGCCAAAAAGCGAGTCCATATAACAGGAAAAGTATGTTTCAAAGGTCGATTTATATGTGCAAGATGTGCAGAGGAATTTGAGAAAGAAATGGAAGCTGAGATAAATGTTACCTGTGTGCCTCCTGAGCTTTTTGTTCAGCGCAGGGAACTTGAATTAACACAGGAAGAAATAGATACCGTGCCATATTACGGGGACGAGATAGACCTTGAGGAAATTGTAAGAGACACTATTTTGCTTTCGATACCCATAAAGATGCTCTGCAAACCCGATTGCAAGGGATTGTGCCCTATTTGCGGTAAAAACTTGAATGAAGGACCTTGTGAGCATCAGAAATAATGGTAGAGGATTATATGTTATGGGCAGAGGGCTTTCTCGAAGAAGCAACGAAGGAAATAAAAAATATGAATTATGAGGCAGTAAAAATAAATTTGCTAAATGCCATGAAATATTCTGTGCTTGCTGTTTTCAATGCAGTATCATTGCCTGCTGACGAAAATGCAGATGTTGTTGAACTTCTTCGTAAATTTGAGGAGTATTTCCATGAACCTTTTGATAAATATATACCTGTTATCTGTGATGTGATAGAAGGGATAAAAGATACCGAAGTTACAGAAGAAAATGTCCAGGAAGCCATGAAAAAGGGATATTTTGTTTATACTGTTTGCAAAAAGTTTGTAGAAGGTGCGTGATATTCTGAAAAAAATATTGCCGATTGCAGTTTGTCTCCTGATTTTCTACTTTTTAGGTCTTCACATTTATAAAAATTGGGAGAAAATTTCTCAATATCACTGGAAATTTGAGCCCTTACTTTTGGCTCTTGCGACCCTTACCTGGATTTCGGTAATGCTTATAAATAGTAATGTATGGGTTTATACACTTCATTCTCTAAATTCAAAACTCGATACATGGAATGGTATGAATGCATGGATACTTTCTAATTTTAGCAAATATATACCGGGAAGAGTATGGACGCTCGCAACAAGAGTTTATCTCACTTCAAAAGATGGTATCAGTAAAACAAAATCTTCTTACAGCTTTTATCTTGAAGTTATTTTATCATGTCTTTCTGGTATTTTGCTTTTTGGACTTTTTCTTATTTCAACCGGAATAAAATTGAAAGGCACTTATAGAGTTTTGTCAATAATTGCATTGTGTAGTGCACCTGTTATACTTGTGGTAGTTCATCCAAATATCGGTAGAATAGGGATAAATTTATTGTCAAAAATTTTGAAAAAAGATTTACCGAAAATAGATTACAGCTATAAGAGAACGCTTTTGATAACGGCTATGTATTTTGGTCTCTGGTTGCTTCGTGGATTCGCTATCCTGTTATTAATGCTGAGTTTCGGTATAGGTAAATGGTCAGATTACTTCACTGTGAGTGCTGGCTTTGCCATATCATGGATTGGTGGACTTGTAAGCGTTATTACGCCTGATGGTCTGGGTGTAAGGGAAGGGCTTTTTGCCTTGTTCCTTGCTCTTGCAGTCCCGTCTTATTTGGCTTCTGCTTTTACGATTTTTGTGAGAATATGGATTACTATATGCGAAATATTGTGTTTCGGTGTTTTCAAGGTATTGCAGTTAATTCGTAAAAAATGCAAAAGATAATAGTAATAGGTCTTGATGGTGCATCTTTTGATTTCTTGGATGGCTGGATGGAAAAAGGTTTTCTCCCTAATCTGAAATTCCTTTGTGATAATGGTGCGAGAGCAGTATTGCAATCTGTTATTCATCCCATAAGTCCTTCTGCATGGGCTTCGATGCTGACAGGGGTTAACCCAGGGAAACATGGTGTCTATGATTGGAGATACAAAGGTAAATATTTAAGTTCACTCGATATAAAAGCACCGAGATTGTGGGAATATGCAGAAAAAGAAGGAATAACCTGTGGAATAATGAATGTGCCACTTTCTTTCCCGCCACAAAAAATAAATGGCTATATGATAACGGGAATGTTAACACCTTCTTTGAAATCCGATTTTACCTATCCAAAGGAATTAAAACACGAGATTTTAACAAAATTCGGTGATTATCAGGTGATACCACGGCAGGTTTTTCGAAAAGGTTCAGAAGACAAGTTTTTGAAAGATTTGCTTCAAATGACAAAAAATCACAAAAATATTATCAGATATCTTTTAAAGAATCACAAAAAGGATATAAACTTTTTTGTTTTTATGACAACAGATTTTGCACAACATAAATTCTGGAAAGAAATGGAAGAAGGAGGAAAATATAAAGATGCGATATTGCAAATTTATAAAGAAATAGATAAATTTCTGGGTGAACTTCTCACCGAATATCAAGATGACCTTTTCTTCATAGTATCGGATCATGGTGCAGGGAGATATTTAAAAGAAGTAAACATAAATCAAATTTTGATGAGAGAAGGTTTGTTAAAGTTAAAAGATGATTTAACGACAAATATAAAAGTTTTTATAGCGTATACAGGTATTATAATGAAAATTTATCGTTTTTTAAATAAACTTGGTTTGGGGAATCTTGCGATGCTTATCCCGAAGAAAAAGCGTCAGGATATAATCGATTCCTTCATATCACCACAGGATATAGATTGGAAAAGGACATACGCGTATGCTGAAGGTTATCTTGGAAAAATTTTTATAAACAAAGAAAAAGTAAAAGGCAAAGATTATAAAAAATTGAGAGAAAAAATAAAAGAGATTTTATTGAATATAAAAGACCCGGAAACAGGAGAAAAAGTAACAGATAAAGTTTATTTCAAAGAAGAGCTTTACTGGGGTCCTTATCTTGAAGAAGCCCCCGATATAATTTTTATTATGAAAAATTACTCTTATGTGCAATCAGAAGAAATAGGAATAGGAGTGAAGGAGTTATTTAAAAATTCTCCCTATGAAGATACTGGGCAACACAGGCTTAATGGAATTTTTGTAGCGTATAAACCTGGTGTTATAGAAGAGGGGAAGGTTCTCGAAAAAATCACGATAATGGATGTTATGCCCACGCTTCTGTATGCAGCAGGCGCACCCATTCCCGAAGGAATAGATGGCAAACCGGTTTTGGACGCCTTCACGCAGGAATTTAAAGAGAAAAATCCCGTAAGATATAAAGATTATGGATTGAAACCTGAATTTAAGGAAGAAAAGGTATTCACAAAAGAGGAAGAAGCAGGTATAAAAGAAATGCTTAAAAATCTCGGTTACATAACAGATGGCGGTGGCATTAAAATATAGAAATGACCTGGAATTTGTAAAAGAAATTTACAAAGCTTTGCAGAAAGAAGATGTAATTGTGAAAGGTCCCACACCTTTTCCCGAGCTCGAAAATTCTGAAGGAATAAAATTTAAGAAATTAAAATCCGTAGAATACAGATTAAAGAAAATTCTGGATTACATACTTGCATTTATAATCTTAATAATTTCACTTCCTTTCTGGATACCCATTGCAATATTTATAAAGTTTGATTCAGAGGGTCCTGTTATTTTCAAGCAAAAGCGTCTTGGTAAATCTGGTAGACCCTTTAAATTTTTCAAATTCAGGACGATGTATAATGGAGTGCCACATCATTTGCATAAGAAATTTGTCGAAAAATTAATAAAAGGAGAAAATAAATGTAAAGTTTATAAGATGCAGGAAGACCCAAGGGTCACAAGATTTGGTAGAATTTTGAGAAAAACATCACTTGACGAATTACCACAGTTGATTAATGTATTAAAAGGAGAAATGTCATTGGTAGGACCCCGCCCTCAAATCGATTATGAATATAAGATGGCAGAAGATGTGCAAAAGATGAGATTACTTGTGAAACCAGGGATAACAGGGCTATGGCAGGTTATGGGAAGGAGTAAGCGCCCATTTAATCAAATGGCTTTTTTAGACCTTTATTACATTTCGAATATGTCAATATGGCTTGATCTTAAAATACTTGCAAAAACAATACCTGCTGTGCTTTTCATGGAAGGAGCGTACTGATGAAGGCAGGATTACTCATAATTGGAGATGAAATTTTATCGGGTAAAACAGTAGATACAAATTCTGCATATCTCGGTCAAAAACTCACCGAAGCAGGATTTATCGTGAAAAAGAAATTAACAGTTGGCGATGATAAAAATGAAATAAAAAAGGCATTCCGGGAATTGATGAAAGATGAAGATATAAAAATAATTCTGACAACAGGAGGACTTGGACCAACAAAAGACGATTTGACAAAAGGAGCAATAACAGAATATCTCGGATTGAAATTGATTTATAGAGATGAAATTTACGAAAAGATTAAAGAAAGATTTGAAAAAAGAGGTTTAAAATGTCCCGATATTAACAGGTCTCAAGCATATATACCTGAAGGAGCGAAAATATTGGAAAACGAACTGGGTACAGCACCCGGTTTAATAATAGAAAAAGAAGGAAAGATAGTTATTATGATGCCAGGAGTACCAAAGGAAATGAAAAACATGTTCGAAAAAGAAGGGCTTACATATTTAATCCAGAAATTAAAGCCCAAGAAAAAGATTTATTCAAAGATTTTAAGGACAACGGGAATACCCGAATCAGAAATTCAGGAAAAGCTTCGGGATTTTGAGGGATTAGCTTATTTGCCTAAATTTACAGGTGTAGACATAAAAGTGAGTGCAATATCAGAAAAAGAGTTAAATGAGAAGGTGGAAAAGATTAAAGAAATACTTGGAAATTACATTTATGGTGAAGATGAGCAAAAATTAGAAGAAGTGATAGGTAAACTTTTGAAAGAAAGAGGTTTGAAAATAGGAGTGGCAGAATCGTGCACAGGAGGTTTGATAAAAGATAGAATAACAGATGTTCCTGGCAGTTCAAACTATTTTATGGGAGGTGTGGTTGCTTACAGTAATGAGATGAAGATGAAGGTCCTTGGAGTGCGGGAAGAATCTTTAATGAAGTGGGGTGCTGTTAGTGAGCAGGTAGCCATTGAGATGGCAGAAGGTGTTAAAAAAGTTGCCGATGCAGATATTGGGTTATCAACTACGGGGATAGCGGGTCCAACAGGTGCTACACCTACAAAACCCGTGGGTCTGGTTTACATCGGAATAGCAACACCCGATTATTCAAAGGCATATAAATACATCTTCTCAGGTGATAGAAGGATGATTAAGGAAAAAGCAGCTCAGGAAGCGTTAAATATATTGAGATTATATCTCCTATCAAAATGAAAGAAAGACCTTTACATATTTCCGGGATAATGGAGAAAATTTTGAAAAAATATAAACTTTTAAAAGAGATGAGAAATTGTGAAGTAATCATTCACTGGAAAGACATTTTTGATGAAATAATTGTAAAAAGCACAAAACCTATAAAGATAAAAAAAGATACTTTGATAGTTAAAGTGCCGGACCCATTGTTAGCTCATTCTTATACATTGCATGAAGAAGATTTCTTGAAAAGGATAAAAGAAAAATTTCCGGAGAGCACAATAAAAAGGATAAAATTTAAAGTGGGGAAGCTATGAGCAAATATGATGCATCGAAAATTCAGGTTTTAAAAGATATTGAGGCAGTAAGGAAGCGGCCAGCGATGTATATAGGGGATACCGATAAAAGGGGTTTGCATCATCTTGTATTCGAAGTAGTTGATAACAGTATAGATGAGGCAATGGCTGGCTTCTGCGATTACATAAGGATAACACTGCACAAAGATGGAAGCGTGAGCGTGCTAGATAACGGAAGAGGAATACCGGTTGATATCCATCCCACAGAGAAGCGTCCAGCAGTTGAAGTTGTTTTAACAACACTACATGCAGGTGGAAAGTTTGACCACAAAGTTTATAAAGTAGCTGGGGGATTGCACGGTGTAGGAATATCCGTTGTGAATGCACTATCTGAGTGGCTCGAAGTAGAAGTTATGAGAGACGGAAAAGTTTATTATCAGAGATACGAAAGAGGAGAGCCAAAAACCGAGTTAAAAGTTTTGAACAAAAAACCAGAATTTAAAACAGGCACACTTATAAGATTTTTGCCCGATAAAGAAATCTTTAAAAGAACGATAAAATTTGACCCTGTAATAATTCAGGCAAGAGCAAGGGAATTAGCATTTTTAAATAAAGGGATAAAAATAGATGTCAAAATTGAAGGCAGGAAAGATAAAGTTATAACTTTTAAATATGATGGAGGTGTGGTTGAATTTGTTGAGTATTTGAATGAAGGTAGAGACCCGATTCACAAAATAATTTATGTGAAAGATGAAAGGGAAAACATACAGTTAGAACTTGCGATGCAATATACAACAACTTACATCGAAGATATTTATTGCTATGCAAATAACATTCATACAGAAGAAGGCGGAACACATTTAATAGGATTTAAATCGGCATTAACAAAAGTGATAAATGACTTTGCAAAGAAAATGAATCTTGTAAAGAAAAATATCCAGATTACAGGTGACGATGCAAGGGAAGGCTTGACCTGTGTGCTTTCTGTAAGAGTGCCAAATCCACAGTTTGAAGGTCAGACAAAGACAAAATTGGGAAACAGTGAAGTAAAGGGGATAGTTGAAGGTATTGTAAGGCAACATTTATCAAAATATTTTGAAGAAAATCCAAGGGAATCTGAAAGGATAATAAAATGGGTTATAAATGCTGCGAGGGCAAGGATTGCTGCTCAAAAAGCACGCGAAGTAGAGCGCAAAAAGGCAAAAATAGAGTTTGGAAGCTTACCGGGTAAACTGGCTGATTGCTCAAACAGGGGCTCTCCTCACTCCGAGTTATATATTGTGGAAGGAGAGTCAGCTGGTGGTTCTGCAAAGCAAGCACGGGACAGACGCTATCAGGCGATATTACCATTGAAAGGAAAAATTTTAAATGTTGAGAAAGCATCACCCGATAAAATTTTCTCAAATGATGAGATAAAAGCGATAATGGCAGCTACAGGTATGGGCACGGGCAAATTGCGCTATGGGAAAATAATTTTGATGACAGATGCAGATATCGATGGCTCACACATACGCACGCTTTTACTAACTCTTTTCTATCGATATGGTAGAGACATCATTGAGAAAGGCAAATTGTTTATAGCACAACCACCTCTTTATAAAGTTAAAACCAAAAAAGAGGTTTACTATGTGCATTCTGATGAAGAATTGAAGCGCTTGCTTAAAAGATTGGGAGACACAAAAGTGGAGATCCAAAGATATAAAGGTTTGGGAGAAATGAATGCTGATGAATTATTTGAAACCACGATGAACCCGAAAAAGAGAGTTATAAAGAAGGTGACGATAGAAGATGCAGAAGAGGCAGATAGATTATTTTCTATTTTGATGGGCGAGAAAGTTGAGCCACGCCGCAAATTCATAGAAGAAAACGCACAGTTTGCAGTAAATCTCGATATCTAATGAGATACAGAATCGCATTTTTTGGCACAACGGAATATTCTTTGAAAATACTTGAAAAATTAATAGGTGTACATGATGTATGTGCTATTTTTACAAAAGAACCTTCACCCGTTTTCAATTTTGCTCGAGAAAAGAATTTGAAATTTTTTACAGGAAATCCTAATTCACCGACTGCCTATACATTTCTAAAAGCTTTGAGACCCCATCTTGGCATCGTTGCTGCTTATGGATACATAATTTCAAAAGAAGTTTTAAGAACTACGGGTATTGGCTTTATCGGTGTGCATCCTTCTCTTTTGCCGAAATATCGCGGACCTGCACCCATTCAGTGGGCACTACTAAATGGCGAGAAAAAAACAGGGATAACAACTTTCTGGATGACAGAAAAAGTAGATGCAGGAAATATCTTGATGCAAAGAGAAGTGGAGATAAAAGATGGCGAAACTTATGGTGAACTTGTTATAAGATTGGGTGAACTATCAGGAGATTTACTGCTGGAGACACTTGATAATTTAAGGGAATTAGATGCAGGTATCCCACAGGATGAAAAAGAAGCAACTTATGCACCCAAAATAGAGAAAGCAATGTGCAGGATAAACTGGCAGGAAGATGCCGAGAAAATCACAAATAAAATAAGGGCTTTTTCTCCGAAACCCGGAGCTTTTTGCTTCTTCAGAGGAAAAAGAATAATAATTCTGAAAGCCAAAGTGGAGAATAAAGATTTGAAACCTGGCAAAATTTTAAAAGATAAAAAACATTTGATAGTAGGGGCAGGCAAAGGTTCAATAGAAATTTTAGAGCTGAAACCCGAAGGCAAAAAAATAATGACAGGATTGGATTTTCTAAATGGCTACAGAATAAAAGAAGGTGAAAAATTTGAGTAAAAAGGAGGAGATATGAGGTGGTTATTTTTAATGTGCTTTGTAGCCACGAGCGCAGGTGCATTGACATGGGAAAGAATCTATGGAAATGTTTATTGCGATGCAGGGCAGAATGTTCGGCAAACTTCTGACAGCGGATATGTAGTTTGCGGTTATACTTACAAAGGAGATACAAGTTATGTGTATCTGATAAAATTAAATGCAATTGGTGATACTGAATGGACAAGAAAATATGGAAAAAGCGGATGGCTTTTTAATTACGGTTTCAGTGTTCGACAAACATCTGACGGCGGGTACATAATTTGTGGTTCCTGTGTGATAAAAGTTGATGCTAATGGAGATACAGAGTGGACAAGGCCTTACGGTGGTTATGATGTTGAGCAGACATTTGACGGTGGTTATATAATTTGTGGATATAATGTATTCCTTGTAAAACTGGATGCAAAAGGAGATACTGAGTGGACAAGAGCTTATGGAGATGGTGATGCACTACCGGATTATGGCACGAGTATTCGGCAAACATCTGATAGTGGATATATTGTTTGTGGCACTTATGATTTTAAATGGGATTCATGCGGAGATGTATTTTTACTAAAAATTAATGCTAATGGAGATACTGAGTGGACAAGAACATACGGTGGTAGTGGCACAGATTGCGGTAATTGTGTTCATCAAACTTCAGATGGTGGCTACATAATCTGTGGTTATACCGGCTCTTATGGTGCAGGTGGCGACATATATTTGCTAAAAGTGAATGCTAACGGAGATACTGAGTGGACAAGAACTTATGGAGGTAGCGATTACGATTATGGATATAGTGTCTGGCAAACTTCTGATGGTGGATATATAATTTGTGGTTGCACCGAATCTTACGGTGCAGGATGTAAAGATATTTATTTGATAAAAGTTAACGCAAATGGAGATACTGAGTGGACAAGGACTTATGGAGGCAGTAAAAATGATTATGGGTTCAGTGTTCAGCAGACATCAGATGGTGGTTATATAATTTGTGGTTCTACCTATTCTTATGGTGCCGGCGAAGATGATGTATATTTGCTAAAAGTAAATATTAATGGTGGCTTCTGTAATATAAATATCATTGAACCAAACGGTGATGAAAACTGGCTTGCGGGCTCAGTTCACTCAATAAAAATTAAAAATCGCAGATACTATGTAAATATGAGTCATTTGAAAATGCTGTTTACACCAGACGGACAAAACTATTCCATACTCGCAGATAGCATACCTTATCGCGATACATTAGAATGTGATGTGATTTTGCCAAATGTCAATTCAAATCAATGCAGGATAAAAGTGGAAGCTTATGATACAGCAGGAAAACTCGTTGCTGTGCGTATCTCAAATCCATTTACTGTGCGTACTATGGAAATTACGGAAAATGCACAAAAATCAAAAATGAGAATAACATACGATGAAAACTGGATTCGAATAGGATGTCAGAATAATCTAACACTTATGCTATATGATGTAAACGGCAGGAGGATTAAAAAAGTAAATGCCCGTAAGATGTGGATTGGAGATGTTCCAGAAGGAATATACTTTTTGAGAATTAAAAACGCTAAAGAAGAGAAATTTGTTAAAATTGTGAAATTAAAATAATAAATGTGTGGAATAGTAGGTATTAAATCCGAAAGTCCTGTCTCTCATGATATTTACATTGCGCTCTTCTCATTACAGCATCGTGGTCAGGATGCATGTGGGATAATAACCTATCATGAAGGTAGATTTTATTTAAAAAAGGGACTGGGAACCGTCCCGCAGCTATTTACAGAAGAAGAACTGAAAAGGTTAAAGGGCAAAGTAGGAATTGGGCATGTAAGGTATCCCACGATTGGAAAAGGCGACCCAGAAGATGCCCAGCCATTTTATGTAAATACACCTTATGGAATTGCATTAGCACATAACGGAAACATATTAAACTATCATGCATTGAAAGAAGAATTAATAAAAAAATATAGCAGGCATATAAATACAAATTGTGATGCGGAAATTCTTTTAAACATCCTTGCAAGTGAATTACAGGAAACAGGCGATTTATTCAAAGCGGTTGAAAATTTGATGAAAAAAGTAAGGGGAAGTTATTCCTGTGTCGCTTATATCCCTGAATACGGTTTATTTGCTTTCCGTGACCCAAATGCGATAAAACCTCTTGTATTCGGTAAAAGGGGCAAAAACTTCATTTTCGCATCAGAAAGCGTTGCAATAGATGTGCTTGGTTATGAATTAATAAGAGATGTGAAAGGCGGGGAAATAGTTTTGATAAAAGAAGATGGCAAAATCATAGAAAAGCAGTTATTGCCAGAGAATCCCCATCACTGTATCTTTGAATATATCTATTTTGCGAGACCGGATAGTGTGCTCGATGGACAAACGGTTTACGAAGTTAGATTTAGATTGGGTAAAGAACTTGCGAAAGAAGTAAAGAAAATGGGCTTACAGCCAGATGTCGTAATACCCGTGCCTGATACCGCAAGATGCGCTGCTTTAGCACTCGCAGAAGAACTGGGTGTAAAATTTAGAGAAGGATTGATTAAAAACAGATACATAGCAAGAACCTTTATAATGCCAAGAGATGTTGATAAAACTCAACAGGTTAAATTCAAATTAAATCCAATAAAGGAAGAAATTAGGGGCAAAAAAGTTTTGATAGTTGACGATAGCATAGTAAGAGGAGTGACATCCAAAGCCATTGTTAATCTGATAAAGAATGTTAAGCCCAGAGAGATTTATTTTGCTTCATCCTGTCCGCCTTTACGCTATCCCTGTTATTACGGTATAGATATGCAGACAAGAGCAGAATTTATTGCAAGGGATAAAGAAGTGGAAGAAATAAGGAAAATTCTGGGTGTGGATGCTCTGGTATATCAAACAGTCGAAGGCATGTTAAGGGCAGCAGGGGAAGGTAGATTCTGCACAGCATGTTTCACAGGAGATTACCCTGTTCCACCAAAAGAAGAAGAAATATTAACAATAGAAAAAGATAGAAATTATTAGCCCCGCCTCCCTGTCCCCACCACCCTCCTCACAACCCATATGTAACAGGCTCGCTTACGCTCGCATTAAAAAATTTATTTAACTATCACTATCTTCTTTGATTCACATTTATCGTTGATTCTCAAAATATAAAAATAGACACCGGGAGAAACTTCCCTGCCACTTTTATCACTCCTGTCCCATGTGAATACATATTTGCCTGAAGGTAAAACGCCTTCATAAACTGTTTTTATAAGTCTGCCCATTACATCATAAATCTTTATGCTCACATTATAAGCCCCATAATCATAATTTTGCACAACATGTTTTGAAAATTTTGACGAAGATAAATTCACATTTTCATGTGGTAGCTCAAAAAATATTTTTACTTTGTCCCTTGATGGATTGGGAAATGCGATTGACAAATCACTGGTTTTATTAAGAATGCTCGATAACTTTTCTGCATGCAAAGAGAACCAGCAGGAAAATTTTACAACCCTGTGATTATGTGTATCAGCAATATACAATGCATCTTTCATACAGCATCCGCATGGTAATTTTAGTGAATCAGGAGCACCGTAAATCGTGAGCAATCTATTGCCAAATTTATCAAACTTCTGCACTCTGTTATTGTTACAATCCACCACATAAATTGAACTATCTTTATCAAATGCACAATCCCATGGACGATCGAATTTGCCATCTTCTTTGCCTTCTCCACCAATTATTAGAACCGGATTACCATCAAAATTTACCACCTGTACACGATGATTCTGCCTATCTGCAATTACAATTTTATTGCCCATTACATCAATACCTGTTGGCTGATCAAATTCACCAGCTTCATCACCGTATCTACCAAAAGAAGATAAGAAATTGCCATTTAAATCGAATTTTTGCACCCGATGATTATGCATATCTGTAACAAAAAGAAAAGAACTAATTGCAATATTCCCCGGATGATTAAATAAGCCTTGAGAACTGCCTTTACCTCCAAATTCAAATAAGTAATCACCATTTAGAACGAAAACCTGAATTCTATCATTATAAGTATCCGTGATATAAATTCTATCTTTAACAAATATTCCTGTAGGATTCATAAATTCACCTTTTGACCTGCCATGCTTACCAAACTCAAGGATAAAATTCCCCTGATTATCAAATTTTTGCACTCTATCGTTTTGAGTATCAAGAACATAAATGTTACCTTCTTCATCAACTGCAACATCCTTGGGTAATCTGAATTCTCCTTTGCCAAACCCCATAGTGCCAAATTGTAGTATGCAAGGTGGCTCACCAACCCAGACCCATGTAGTGCAACGACTTACATTACCTCCAAAATCCTCCGCAAAAAGATAAATAGCATAGACACCAGGGGGTTAACCCGTAAGTATCCCACTCACCAAGCACCGATTTTTCAATTGCCCTTGTATCAAAATTTATAAAATTCCATTTAGAGGGATTCACACCTTCACCCCAGTATATTTGCCAGTATTTTATTGCAGATTCATCTTTTACAGTTCCCACTATCTTTATCAAATGATTAACATAGGTGCTACAGGGTGGTGATAGTATTTTCACAACAGGAGGTATAGTGTCGCGCACACCCTCTATCCAGTAGTAAGATATGCCCGATGAATCCGTATATGCTTCTGTAACAAACATTTCTTGATTGTAAATACACATATTTTTTACAGCGAAAAATTTACCATCTCCAAAACCATGTCCTCCATAAGTCCATAATGTATCCGATAAATCTTTTTTGAATTTAACGATTTTGTCCTGGGTATATTCTCCTGTACTACAATCAAAACCAGACCATGTAATATACGGATAACCAAAATTATCTATTTTAATATCTAAAACCGAATTACGCAGTTCATAACATCCTGTGATATTCACAATATTTGCAGTATCTCGATATTTTACTATCTTATAGTCAGTACCACCCCAAAGCACTACATAAATATCTTTCGTGTTTACTCCATTCGATTTACCAACGGCAATTTCACGAGGTGAGAAAAATCTATCCCCTATAGAAACTTTTGAGAGTAAATTACCATTTAAATCAAATTTCAAAATAGCGTTACCTGAAACATCCGCCGCATAGATACAGTCATCTGTAATATCGTAAGGTGTGCCATTATCGGAATAATCTATATCACTAAGCCAGTAAAATTTATTTTCACCTATAAATTTTACAAATACAATATCCTTTACATATTTTATCCACCTCCCTTTTTGTTTCACAGAATCTATCACTATTTTATATTTAACGATTCTGCCACGCATACTATCTGTTCCACAAGCCTCATCACATACAAATAAATAAGGATACTTGCCAACTATTTCAGAAGGTTTGTTTAACTCTTTTTCACCGAAAGCATGAATATCGGGAGAACCTTCGTTTATCCAGCACACTCTGTGCCACCACCAGTCACACACAAGTAAAATTTTACCACCAGGTGTATCAAGGAAAAGTATTCCGGTTATGAGGTTCGAAAATATTTTTTTACCATAATATTTTTCGGCTACCTTCCTGGTAAATCGCCTTATCGTTATTGGTTCGCTTATTAAGTTCTGTTGCACCAATTTAGCACCATATTTCGCTTTTTTGTTAGCCATGAGAACAGGAATTTTAGCACCATATTTTTTAAGACTGTCTTCCCAACCCGGTATAATCTTCAAAATTAAAATTAATATTAATTTGTGCATAATCACTCCTTTTTAAGCATCAACTTATTAAGCTTATCTTGTAACTTTAAAAATCTTTTTCGCCAGCCTGATGTAAAACCTTTAAATTTCACTGAGTCAATAACTTCCTCGTATGTGTCAAGGAATTCTAAAATATCTTCAATTGTTTGAGCAATTTCTTTTTCATTTAACACTATGCCTTCTGGACGATGAGGAGATTTGCGTCTTATATCGTCTAAATCGCAATCTAACATAAAGTGCAATTCATCTAATGCTCTTTTAATATAGACAGTTTGAGGATATTCTCTCAATATATTTATCAACCTCTGAGGATATATTCTTCGATAAGCCAGCCTACCTACCATCCTAATTATCTCCCTTTCTTTTCCAGTAGGTTGCTCTATGTTTAACTCAATATGGAGAGGTACTTTAATTCTTCCCCACCAGAATGGCTTTCTAATAGGTGCTTTTCGCCAATTTGCGCAGGGTGGCAACCCAAAATAAACTACAGAGTCTATGCATCCTGAACGCAGATTCATAAACGCCCACGCTAAGTCAGTGACCCTTATAACTGAATCTCCGGGTGCAAGTTCAGGTATTTTGTCCCAATTTCGCATTGGAGCCAAAGGACCCTCTTTTATTCTCGAACTCAAAAGATATGATTTGCCTTCCTCATCTGTAAAATATATGCGCCATGCCGATTCAGTACCAAGAGTAGGAATTATACACTTCACCACTTCATTACTTATATTTTTCACTTTCGCTTCTAACCAAATCTCTTCAGCATCTAGATACACTGGTTTAGGATTCCTTATCCTTATCTCAATTGAAATAGGAGTAGTTCCCCATATTTTTTCAGATTCCCTTATTATGTCTATTGGATAAATTTTTGCAATAAATATAAGAAAAACCATATCACCTCCTTTTAAACACTACTCTGCTCATTTTGTGTTTCCTGCAGGTCGTTTAATATTTAATTCAATGTGAAGTGGTACTACAATTTTCCCCCACCAAAATGGTTTGTGAAGAGGTGCTTCCCTCCAATTTATCACATACGGTAGTGAAACAAATACCACAGAATCTATACAGCCTGTTCGAGAACCTAACCGTGGTGCTAAGTTGCAAACTCTTATAACCGAATCACCGGGGGCAATCTCAGGCAATTTATCCCAATTTCGCATTATGTATTCGCCGGGTATCAGTGGAGATAGGATATCAGATTTGCCTTCTTTGTCTCTAAAATATATTCGCCATGAAAGGCTCGCAAACCCATGGAAATTGGCTTTCACCACTTCATTACTTACATTTTTTATTTTTGCTTCAAGTAGAATCGGCTCGCCTACTAAATAGACAGGTTTAGGATTTTTTAACTTTATTTCAATAGAAATAGGTGTAGTTCCCCAAATTCTTTCGGATTCTTTAAATATATCCTTTGGTGTAATGAGTATAAGAAATAAAACAACCATATCACCTCCTTTTAAACACCACAGGACCTTTTAACCTTGGATGTCGTAGCAAACGCACACAGGTTGTACAAAACCTAGGCTCATGCACCCAATCTTTTAAATCATACCATACACTCATCACACACTTTGGGTAATAGGGCGGTGCTAGGTAATGATCTTCTAAATATCCGATAAAATGCCCTAATTCATGAGCGATAGTTCGTCCAAATAGTAAATTTATAGAGTCAATATGTGTCCGGGATTTCGTCATCGATTAATAAATATAAGTAATGGCTGGGTTCAAATCTTATGTAAGGATTTCTATTCGGGTCAGGGGAAGGAGATTGCGTTAAGTCCTCGCCACGATAAATCCTTTTAACTACCCACCAGCAGGTAGTATCTTCAGGCAAGCAACCCTCAAAATAATCGCATTCTATTCTTAATTTTTTCCAGCAAGCAAGTTCGCGTTCAAACTTGTGTTCCTGTCCCAAAGTGTCGTAAAATTTTATCTCTACTAAATAATTGTCACCGGAATGATATATTCCCTTGTCATCAGGGTATACTCTTAAAAATACTCTTCGATAACCTTTCTCGTCAAAATGTGTCATTGAAATTGCGTTTACTCCTGAGAGCGCATCTTTTTTGGTTAAGTGGAAGGTTGCTAATGGCACAGGGAAGGAATCAGCACCATGCCCGAGGTAACCATTATCATTTCCTTCATCACCATTGGGGTCTAATATACTAGCAGTAGCAGGGGGTCCTCCGCAACTTATTAAAATTATTAAGACAAAACCTATTATAAATTTAGCGTTGCCCATATTCTTTTAGCAATTCTATTTCGCCAGTTTTATATTTTAACTTCACAATCCCGATTTTATTAATAACCCAAATTGCGCTTAATTCAAGAGCCGGCTCATAGGATATCTTTATTGCATTACCGAAACCTTCGATAAATTCTTCACACTCTACTCTACCCATAACTTTATAAGTTTCACCACCAGTTGTATATTCATAAGCAAGCCATTCATTGCCTTCTTTTAGTGAATAAACAGCGAGCACAAACTTTGACCACAAATATGGATAAGTGTAAATAAATACGCTATCTTCTGTCTTGCTGAAATAAAAAATAGAAGTATCGTTCGTTTCAAGATTTATCTCAAGCAAACGCTGAACTTTTACCCCATCAATGTTATCATACCCACAGAGCTCTTTATGCACAAGAAAAGTATCATTAGGAGTTTGATATTCATAAATCCAGTAATTACCATCTTGATTAGGGAAATAATCAACTTTTTCTTTTTTGCAGAAACATAAAAACATTAATCCAACCATTGAGTATTTTAGCAACTCCCTCACATTAAATATTATAAATTTTAAACAGAGTGTCAAGTAAAAATTTTACTCATCTTTAAGCCACCATAGATCAATTTATATTTATTTTTACCTTTAACTTTTTGGCACAGCCAGTGCAAACTTACTTAAAAATCTCATAATTTGGCGGTTCTTTGGTTATTATTATATCGTGTGGATGGCTCTCTCTAATGCCTGCCTGTGTCACTTTTACAAATTTAGCTTTTTCCTGAAGCTCTTTTATCGTGCGTGCACCACAATATCCCATGCCCGATTTTAAACCACCAATAAGCTGATAGATTACTTCGTGAACAGTGCCTCTGTAAGGTACTCTTGCTTCAACTCCCTCTGGTACAAATTTTTTAACCTCTTCCTGAAAATATCTATCCCTCGAACCTGCCTTCATTGCTTCTACAGAGCCCATTGCCCTGTAAGTTTTGTATCTCCTTCCCTCAAAGAAGACAATTTCTCCCGGGCTTTCATCAGTACCTGCGAGCAAATTACCGAGCATAACAGTGTCTGCACCTGCTGCTAAAGCTTTCACAATATCACCGGAATATCTTATACCGCCATCTGCAATTATCGGGACTTTTTTCACTTTGGCACAATCCATTATAGCGGTGAGCTGAGGAACACCCACACCTGCTATTACACGGGTAGTGCAGATAGAACCCGGTCCCACACCCACTTTTATCCCATCGACATCGAGTTTTTGTAAGCATTCAACTGCTTCTGATGTGGCAACATTGCCTACCACAAGTTCGATATCCGGAAATTTCTTCTTTAAAGTTTTTGCAAGTTCGATTACAGCTTTTGAATGTGCATGAGCAGTATCAATAACGATAACATCACATCCTACACTCAATAATTCCCTTACCCTATCAATCGCATCTTTCGTAACACCGACAGCAGCGCCACACAATAATCTGCCATGTTCATCTTTGCTGGCAAGAGGAAAAAGTTTGCTCTTCATAACATCTTTCGAAGTTATAAGTCCACAAAGTTTGCCTTTGTCATCAACTATCGGTATTTTTTCAATTTTATATTTTTTCATAAGGTCAATTGCTTCTTCAATTTTTGTACCGGGTTTGCATGTTATTAAATTTTCTTTTGTCATCAAATCTTTTACTTTTTTGGATAAATCTTCTTCAAAGATTATATCACGCTTTGTTAAAATACCTATTAATTTGTTTTCTTTATCAACAACGAGGAAGCCCGAAATTTGTTGTTCTTCCATTAATTTTACAGCTTTCCTTATTGGATCATCTGGTGAGAGGGTTAAAGGTTTTTCAATTATTGCACTTTCATATCTTTTTACTTTTTCCACTTCTTCTGCCTGTCTTTGGATTGACATATTTTTGTGAATGATACCAAGACCACCTTCCTGAGCCATAGCAATCGCCATACGGGATTCTGTAACGGTGTCCATTGGCGAACTAACAATCGGTATATTTAATTTAATTCTTCGTGAGAATCTGGTTTCTGTATTCACATCACGGGGCAAAACTTCGGAGTATTGAGGTATTAATAAAACATCATCAAATGTTAAACCTTCTTTTAAAATTTTATCATCCATATCCCTTATTTTAATTGAATTCTAAATTTGTCAAGATAAATGGGTTGACAAATTTTTATTCTTTGTTATAATACTTAACCTGATGAAAGATAAAAAAGAAATAGCAAAGTTGATTTACGATGGATTGAAAAAAGAAGATATTGAATTAACCTTATCTTTAATTTCAAAAGAACTTGAGGAGGGGAAGACCGATAAACTTAAATTTACCAGAACTCCTTTGCTTAACTCAATAGGGCAAGAACTGGGCAAGTTATTACTGGAGGAGGACTGGAAATTTGAAAAATTATTGAAATTATGGAAAAAAGGCAAAAGAGATGAAAGATTAATTGTAATAAGTGCTTTAGAAAAGATAAAGGTGATTGTAAATTTAGCGGTTCAGAATCAAAAAGAAATATTTTCTTTGATGGAGCAATGGATAAACTCTGATAATAAATGGTTAAGAAGATTGGCGGTAGCAACAATCCCACCTTACATAAGGGCGAGGAAAACAGAGTCAAAAATTTGTCTGGAGTTTTTAGATAAGACGATGCGTGAGAAGGATAAAGATGTTAAAAAAGCAATTAGCCGGGCTTTGAGAAGTAAAGGTCGATGATAAAAATACGAAGTGGATAATAAAAGAGGGAATGAAAAAACTATCAGAAAAGGAGCAGAAAAAATTAGAGTTTTTATCGAAAGACCCAACAAAATCCACAGATAAACCCGATGAAGAACTTGTAGCTTATTGCGGACTTTACTGTGGTGATTGCTTTTTCTACAAAGGTGAAATTGCAAGATTAGCTAAGGATTTAAGGAAAAAATTAAGGGAGGCGAAACTTCATAAGACCTATAAAGAATTTTCGAAATTCGCAAAGGAGTTCAAGGATTATCCGATCTGCTACGATGTTCTCGGTGCAATGGTTAAAATGCGATGTAAAGGTTGTAGAAAAGGTGGAGGACCTCCTTTCTGTAAGATTAGAAAATGCTGTCAGAAAAAAGGTATTGAGGGTTGCTGGGAGTGCGATGAATTCGAAAGTTGTAAAAAACTCGATTTTTTAAAACCAAATCATGGCGATGCTCATATCAAAAATCTTAGAAAGATTAAGAAACATGGAATAGAAGCCTTTTTGCAGGGTAAAAGGTACTGGTAAATAAAATGATAAATGAAATTCAGGTAAAATCGATATTAAATAAACATAAAAAGAGGGATGAATGGTTTTTAGATGATTATTCAATAAACCCATATTCTGGTTGTTCTTTTAATTGCATTTATTGCTATATCAGGGAAAGCAAATATGGTGAAAACATGTCAAAAACGCTATCTGTAAAAATAAATGCACCTGAAGTTTTAGAAAAACAATTGAAAAGAAGGGAAAAGAAAGGAGAATATGGAATTATCGCCATATCAACATCAACAGAGCCATATCTAAAAATTGAGGAAAAACTGAAGTTAACAAGGAAAATTCTTGAGATAATTCTTAAATACCGTTTTCCAGTTCATATTTTAACGAAATCAACCATGGTTTTGAGAGATCTGGATTTGCTTAAAGAGATTGACAAAAATGCAATTTTACCGGAAGATTTGAAAAATAAATTAAAAAGAGGTGCAATTGTAAATTTTTCGATTTCAACCTTGGATGAAAAACTGGCAAAACTTCTTGAACCGGGTGCCCCCAGTCCTGTAGAAAGATTAGAAGCGATGCAACAAATCAAAGAAGAAGGACTTATGGCAGGTGTTTCTTACATTCCCGTATTACCGTTTTTATCGGATTCTGAGGAAAAACTCGATGAAATGATTAGGAAAGCAAAAAATTATGGAGCGGATTTTATTTTTGTCGGTAGTTTGACTTTATTTGGCAAAGGTCATGCGGATTGCAAAACTCTTTATTACAGATTTTTAGAAAAATACTACCCCGAGCTTTTACCAAAATATAAGAGTTTATATAAAATCTCTTTTGCACCATCAAAAGAATATCAGAAGGAACTTGAAGAAAAATCAAAAAGGATGTGTGAGAAATATGGAATTAAAAATAGGATTATTTAAAAAATCTCCCACTTGACAATTTAAAAATATTTATACATTTAGAGAAAGGAGGGGTTATGAACTTGAGAAAAATATCAGAATATAAATGGGAGGTACCGAAAGAAGGTGGCATGCGTGTTCCAGGGGTTATTTATGCGAGCGAAAGGATGTTAAAAGAGATTGAGCAAGGTGCTTTACGCCAGGTTAAAAATGTTGCGCATTTACCCGGAATCGTCGGATATTCGATCGCAATGCCAGATATTCATACAGGATATGGCTTCCCGATAGGGGGTGTTGCTGCAACAAGGGTAAGTGATGGTGTTATATCGCCAGGAGGAATTGGTTACGATATAAATTGCGGTGTTAGATTATTGAGAACAAATTTGAAAGTTTCCGATGTTAAAAAGAGATTGAGAGAATTATTGAGGGCTATTTACGATAATGTGCCATGTGGTGTGGGTGAAAAAGGCAAGTTACGCTTAAGCAGGCGTGAGCTCGAAGAAGTACTTGTTGAAGGTGCTCGCTGGATGGTAAGAAGGGGTCTCGGCAAGAAAGAAGATTTGATTGCATGTGAGGAAGGAGGTGCTATAAAGGGCGCAGACCCTGGCAAAGTTCCACCAAGAGCTTATGAGCGTGGTCAACCCCAGCTCGGCACACTTGGTGCTGGAAATCATTTCCTTGAGATACAGGAAGTTGTGGAAGTTTACGATGAAAAACTCGCAGAAGAATGGGGATTGAGGAAAGGTTTCGTTACCTGCATGATTCATACAGGTTCAAGGGGATTTGGTCATCAGGTTTGTAGTGATTATTTGAGAGTGCTTGAAAGGGCAGTGCATAAATATGGGATTCATGTTCCTGATAAAGAATTGGCATGTGCACCTATAAATTCCGAAGAGGGTCAATCTTATATAAAGGCGATGTTTTGTGCTGCAAATTATGCATGGGCAAATCGTCAGGCAATAACTCATTGGGTTAGAGAGTCGTTTATGCAGGTGTTCGGAATAAAAGAAGAAGAGTTAGGACTTGAACTCGTTTATGATGTTGCCCATAACATTGGAAAATTTGAAAAGCATGTTGTTGATGGCAAGGAGATAGAAGTTTGTGTTCATCGCAAGGGTGCTACAAGGGCATTTCCAGCGGGTCATCCAGCATTACCCGAAAAATACAGAAAAACAGGTCAACCCGTGCTTATACCGGGAGATATGGGGACAGCATCTTATGTGCTTGTTGGTACAGAACTCGCTATGAAAGAGACATTCGGCACAACTGCACATGGAGCAGGTAGAGTTATGTCACGCCATGAAGCAATAAGAAGAACAAGGGGAAGAAATATTGAGAGGGAGATGGCAGGCAAAGGCATAATGGTTATGGCAAAATCCGAAAAGACATTGCACGAAGAAGTACCCGAAGCATACAAAGATGTTGATATCGTTGTTGATGTTACGCACAGAGCGGGCATTTCACGCAAAGTATGTAAAATGCGCCCAATAGGCGTGGTAAAAGGATAAAATGGAGCGAAGCAGGGACTGGATGATGCAGGCAGAAGTTGACCTTGAACATGCCCGAAAAGATTTAAATGATGGCTTCTATGAATGGGCGTGCTTTTCCGCTCAGCAATCAGCCGAAAAGGCAGTAAAAGCTCTCTTTAATGCGTTGAATTCAGAGGCATATGGACACAATATCGCAGGATTGCTTAAAAGATTACCACTAAGAGTTCCGGAAGAATTAATAGAAAAAGCAAAAGAGTTAGACAAATTTTATCTGGGACCTCGATATCCAAATATGCATGCAGAAGGGATACCACATGAACATTATACAAAAGCAGAAGCAGAAAGGGCAATAAGCTATGCTGAAGAAATCATCAAATTCTGTAAAAGTAATTTTCCCAAATAAGGAAAGAGTTTTTCAATTCATAAAAGAATATGTAGAAAAGTTGAAGAAAAATGTAAATGTGAAAAAGGTTATACTCATTGGTTCTTATGCAAGAGGTGATTTTTTGCCCTCCAGTGATATTGATATCGTGATAGTGGTTGAGAAATCTGATAAAAGATTTTGTGACAGGATGAAGGAATTTTATGATGAGAATGCACCTTGCGACCTTGATGTTTTCGTTTATACAGAAAAAGAATTTGAAAGTAAAAAGGATAAAAAGCCGATAAAAGAAGGCAAAATTTTATTTGAGAGATGACATTTTTACGGGATTTCATATATTTTCCATTTATAATCGTCGGTTTGCTTGTTGCTTCCCTTGGTATAGTTGCTTTACTCCGTAATCTTGGTATTGTTCCGCAAATCTGGAGAATATACTGGCCTGTAGCCCTCATAATAATAGGTATTGCGATACCGGTTATGGCTGTAAGATTTTTCAACTATTTGAAAAGAATCACAAAATTTATGGAATAATGGGTGATATAATAAAAAATTTTGAGGTGCGCTCTATTAATTCAAAAAAGCTAAATTTATATTTTGACACAGGTTCATCTCTTACTTTTATAAAACATACAGTCGCAAAAGAGCTGGGAGGATTACTTGCATTACCGCGAAAAATTAAATTGAAGGGCTTGGGCGAAGGAGAATTTGAAGTGACTCATTTAATGAATCTTGAGATAAAACTTCTCGATGTATGGTGCATGCATCCTGTTTATGTCGTAGAAGATTGGGTGCTCGATAAAGATTACGATATTCTTGTAGGACATGATTTTATGCAACGCTTCGAGATAAAATTAGACCCGTTGCATCGCGAGATCATAATTGATAAAAATGCTTTGCTTCGTGCACAAAGGATAAAATAAAAAATGTATGCTTGACAAAATGAAGTTAAGGTTAAAATAAGTGATGTGGTATTTCAGGAGGGGTGGCCGAGTGGACTAAGGCGCGCGACTCGAAATCGCGTAGGGGAGTAAAATCCCCGCGTGGGTTCGAATCCCACCCCCTCCGAATATCATGAAAATATTTTTTCTAATAACAGCAATTTGGTCGGATTTTTATAATTCGGTAATCGCTTCTCAAAGAGAAGATGTAGGTTACTATTTTTTAAAACTACCTGCAAATGCAACTCAAAGAGCATTATCAATGTGTTATTCAACTGAAATAAAAGGTGCAAAAGCAATATTCTGTAATCCTGCAAATGTGTCAACCATTTCCAATCTTTCTTTTTCTTACAATAAACATTTTCTCGATACTTATTCATTCTCATGGGCTATCGTTTCGAAGGCTTCAGGAGTAAATGTGGGTTTCGGGCTTTTTTCCGTATCATCTGGTGAAATACCTCTCCGTGAAAAACCTTCGGACAAACCTTTAACAACATATAATATCGAAGATTGGGCTATGATTTTTAACATTTCAAAAACTTTTAAAACACTTTCTTTTGGACTAAACTGCAAGTTAGTTCAACAAAATTTATTCTGGCAAAAACAGGGATTTTATGCTTTTGACCTTGGGATTTTTTATCTTCTCCCGGAAGTCAAAAATTTAGAAATAGGGTTTTGTGTTCAAAATCTGGTGTTTTACAGAATTTATCCAACAGCACCTGTGACTGTAAACCTTGGATTTTCATATTCTTACAAAACATTAAAATTCATTTGTGATTTTAGAAAAGAAGTCGACGAATTTTTGCAAATCTGCACAGCTTTAGTATTTAAACCGCTTAATATTTTTCAAATAGAGATAAGTAAAAGATTTTTCCATGATACAGAGAATTTTTCCGCAGGATTTGAAGTTTTTTATTCCCATTTTGCAATTTCTTACGCTCTATGCCATTATAGATACGGTTTAGCATTTTCTCATATTTTGACTATAGAAGCAAAGTTCTGATGTTCATAGTTTTTATTGCGTTTACTTTTTCGGATTTTTTACAGGATGCAAAATCTTTGTATTCATCGCCTTTTTACTGGAATAAAAAAGAGTTATTTCTGGCAACTTCTTCTTGTGTTACAACCTTTTCTTTAATGTTCGTTGACAAAAATATAAGGGAATTTGTTTCACAATATCACAATCCAACTTTTTTCAAAATAGACTCTCTCTTTCCCAAGAAAATAGGAATTGATGGGGTAATAATAGGAATTCCTGTTTTTACAGTCACAAGTTTGGGATTATTGACCAAAGATGAAAACCTTAAAAGATTAACAGATGCAATGATAGAGAGTATGATTTTTGCAGAGCTTACCACTTATTTTTTCAAAATTTTGTTTGGCAGAAGTAGACCTTACACAGGCAGAGGGGCGTTTAATTTTTCTCCTTTTAGTTTTGGGGAGGGAAAAAATTCTTTGCCTTCGGGCTATACATCACTTGCTTTCACAGTTGCTACAACAATCTCTGAATTTTCAAAAGAAAAATGGAAAGATTTTTTAGCATACTCAATGGCAGTATCGGTTGCATTTATGAGAATTTACAAAGATAAACACTGGTTTTCCGATACATTCGCAGGTGCTATTATAGGAATTTATATCGCAAAGAAAATAGCAAATTTCAAACTTAAAAAAGAAGGTAAACGAAAAAAATGTTGACATAGAAATTATTTGATTATAATGGTAAGTGGAGGGCAGAATTTTAACGGGTGTTCATTTTATGGAAGGAGATGTTGCTATTGCAGAAGGAGCGTTAGCTGCTGGTTGTAATTTTTTTGCCGGCTACCCTATAACCCCTGCCACAGAAGTAGCCGAAAGGATGGCTTTAAGGATGCCAAAAGTCGGAGGAGTGTTTATACAGATGGAAGATGAAATTGCTTCCATCGTTGCGATAATAGGAGCATCATGGGCTGGTGCAAAGAGTATGACAGCAACTTCAGGACCTGGCTTTTCACTGATGATGGAAAACATAGGACTCGCCATAATGATGGAGACACCCTGTGTAATTGCAGATATTCAGAGAGCAGGACCATCTACCGGTTTGCCGACTTTATGGGCTCAAGCGGATATAATGCAGGCAAAATGGGGCTCTCATGGTGACTATGAAATTATTGCTCTTGCACCGAGTTCCGTGCAGGAATGCTTTGACTTAACAATCGAGGCATTTAATTACGCAGAAGAATACAGAATCCCTGTTTTCATAATGTCCGATGCGATAATAGGACATATGACAGAAAAAGTAGTTATCCCAAAAGAAGAAGATATAAAATTGGTGGAAAGGAAGAGACCCTCAAAACCTCCCGAAGATTATTTTCCATATCTTGCAGATGAGAGTTTGATACCTGAGATGGCAATTGCAGGCACAGGTTATAAAGCTCACACAACAGGGCTTACACACGACGAAAGAGGATATGACGCTATGAATGGCGAAGCACATAAAAAGCTGATAGAAAGAATTTGTAACAAAATAAAAAAGAACGCAGAAAAAATCACAAAAATTGAAGAGATAGATACAGATAATGCTGACATCGTATTTGTATCTTACGGCGTATCTGCCCGTCTTATTTATCCTGTATTCGAACGGCTAAAGAATGAAGGTGTAAAAGCCGGCTTTTTGCGTCTGATAACGGTCTGGCCTTTTCCCGAGAAAAAGATAACAGAGCTTTCGTCAAAATGCGGTGCATTTCTGGTTTGTGAACTAAACAATCGTCAAATTTACTATGAAGTTGAGAGATGCAACAAAGGCGGAGCTAAGATGGGTTTTGTGGGGCATCCCGGTGGTGGTCTCCCAACAATGCAGGAAATATATGAGAAAGCGAAGCAATTACTAAAATGAGCGAAAATTTGAAACATCCACTGGATGACCTTTTGAGAACAGAGCGTCTTCCCCATATCTGGTGTCCTGGATGTGGAATAGGCACTGTTGTATCTTGCATGCTAAAAGCGATAAAAGATTCGGGTTTACCCCTTGACAAGTTTTGCATTGTATCGGGAATTGGTTGCACAGGAAGGGCTCCCGGTTATCTAAAATTTGACACATATCATACGACACATGGAAGGGCAATTCCCTTTGCAACGGGCTTAAAACTTGCAAACCCTGAATTGAATGTTGTCATAATAAGTGGGGATGGTGACCTCTTTGCCATAGGTGGAAATCATTTGATACATGCTGCAAGGAGAAACATCGATATGACAGTAATTTGTGTTAACAACTTCAATTACGGTATGACAGGCGGTCAGGTTGGTCCAACAACACCCATTGGCGGTAGAACAACCACTTCGCCTTACGGTAATTTTGAGTATCCCTTTAATCTTTGCTGGGTTACTGCTGCTTGCGGTGCCGTTTATGTAGCAAGATGGACAACCGCTCATCCATTGCAGCTGGTAAAATCGATAAAGGAAGCAATTTTAAAAAAGGGATTTACATTTGTAGAAGTAATATCCCAATGTCCAACATGTTATGGTAGAAGAAATAAAATGCCACAGGGTGTAGAATGGATTAAATTATTCCGAAAAATATCTGTGATAAAACACGGAGCAGACCCAAAAGAAACCGACCTCACATCTGATAAAATAGTTTGTGGTAAATTTGTTGACATTGAGAGAAAAACTTTTGAAGAGAGATTAAAAGAGGGGGTAAAATGACCCAAAATGATATTTCAAATCGTCTTGCGTTAAATTTGCTTGAAGAACTAAATTTTATAACTTCTGAAATCGTAAAGCTATCGGATAGCATAAGTTCATTGAAAGAATATGAAAGCAATCCCGAGCTACAAGAAATTTCTTCCTATTACTTGAATTCACTGATAGATAACATAATTGCGATCGCTAAAAATTTACTGGTATCAAAGGGTGATATAATTTTTGGTCGTAATTCCAAAGGATTAATCGAAAGACTTTATGAGAGGAAAATTATAGATGAAGAGGTGAAAAACATAATGCTCGAGATAATCTCTTATAAGGACAGGGTTATTGCTCCGTTTTTTGATGTTCCTCTTTCACAGGTTTATGATTTTTTGAAGCAAAAAGATAAATTCATAAAAGTGAATGATGCTTTGAAGATGGCTTACAGGTGATGCGCAGGGAGATTATTTTAGCGGGCTTCGGTGGTCAGGGTATTTTAAAGGCAGGCTTTATTTTGGGTAAATCTGCTGTGGTTTACGAGGGCTTAGAAGCCACCTTTATACCGTCGTATGGACCTGAAGCCCGTGGAGGCGCTTGCTCAGCTCAGGTTGTTATATCCGATAAAAAAATTCATTACCCCTATGCTGATAACCCAGAAATTCTCGTTGCAATGTCACAGGAAGCATTTACGAAATTCATAGATAGAGTTAAAGAAGAAGGTATTGTTATCATAGACCAGGATCTGGTGAAAATCGAAAATTTTGAAGTATTAAAAGGTAAAAAATTATATAAAATCCCTGCTACGAGGATTGCCGAAAAAATAGGAAATAGAATTGCCTCAAATATTGTAATGCTCGGTTATCTCTGCAAAGTTACAAAAATAGTAAAGAAAGAGAGTTTGAAAAAATCGGTCGAATCAGAAGTCCCACCTCATACCCTTGAACTCAACATCTCAGCCTTCGAAGCCGGTTATAACCACGAATGAAAGTTTTAATAACCGGAATTACTGGATTCGTTGGCAGTCATCTTGCAGAATATTTGCTGAAGTTTAAAGATATCGAAGTATTTGGAATAATACGCTGGCGCAGCCGTACAGAAAATATAGAACATATAATGGATAAGATAAAACTTTATACCTGCGATATAAGGGATTCCACGAGTGTTTCCGAAGTAATTTCGGAAGTTAAACCTGACAAAATCTTTCATTTAGCAGCTCAGAGCTTTGTCCCGCAATCATGGCAGGCACCTTATGAGACACTTACAACCAATATCATAGGTCAGCTGAATATTTTTGAAGCAGTAAGAAGGGCGAAAATAAATCCAATAATTCATATAGCAGGTTCATCTGAAGAATATGGTCTCGTAGGAGAAGATGAATTACCGATAAAAGAAGATACTCCTTTGCGTCCTTTAAGTCCTTATGCTGTGAGTAAAGTAGCACAGGATTTACTTGGTTTTCAGTATTTTAAAAGTTATGGATTAAGAGTAATAAGGACAAGGGCATTTAATCACACAGGACCCCGTCGTGCAGAAGTATTTGTATGTTCTAATTTCGCCAAACAAATAGTGGAAATAGAAATGGGAATAAAAGAGCCCATCATTTATGTCGGAAATCTCGAATCTGCAAGGGATTTCACAGATGTTAGAGATATTGTAGAAGCTTATTGGCTTGCTACAGAAAAATGTGAACCAGGCGAAGTTTATAATATTTGCTCCGGAAAACCCAGAAAAGTTAAAGATATTTTACACATGTTGATGGAAATATCAGGAATAAAAGCAGAAATAAAAGTTGACCCTCAAAGGTTAAGACCTTCGGATGTGCCTATTCTCTATGGAAATCCAGAGAAATTTATAAAGAAAACAGGTTGGAAACCCAAATATAAATTTGAACAAACTTTAAAAGATTTACTCAATTACTGGCGTCACAAACTCAAAAATAGATGAAAATAGGAATAGATGTAAGAGAATTTGAACGCGGTAAACACACGGGAATAGGAAGATATCTACTTGATTTCCTTAACTGGGTGATAGATAACGACAAAAAAAATCTTTATATTCTTTTTGGAAATCAAAAAACAGAAATCCCAAAAAATATTTTAAACGCAAAAAACATCAAATTCATCAGAAAAAAAGAAATTATTACAATTTTATGGGACCAAATTATTTTACCTTTCCTTGCTATACGCGAAAAGGTAGATATTTTCTTCTCACCTTACTTCAAAGGTCCATTACTTCTTGGCAAAAAGATGATAATTTCGATAAACGATGCGACACCATTAATTTTGCCTGTAAATTTTTTCAAAAAAATGTATTACCTTTATTTTGGAAGATTTTGTGCAAAATTCGCAAAAAAAGTTTTTACACTATCTTACGATGCAAAAGAAAAAATAAGTAAGTTGATGAAAATACCGAAAGAAAAAATAAAAGTAATTCATCTCGCTGTCGATAAAAAATTTAAAGTCCTTCCAGAAGAAAAAACAAAAAAAGTTCTTGAAAAATATGGGATAAATTTTGAATACATCCTTTATCTTGGAGGTCTTAAGCCTCACAAAAATGTAGAAAGTTTAGTGGAAGCATACTTATTATTGCCAGAAGAAATTAAAAAACGCTTCAAGTTGTTAATAATTGGGAGAATTTCAGATTTTTTAGTTCAAAAGTTAAAAATTTTAAGCAAAAAGTATAATTTTAAAAAACTGGATAATGTTCATTTTTTAGATTATGTTACGGATGAAGATTTGCCCATGTTCTTTAATGGTGCTTTTTTATTTGTTTTTCCTTCATTGTGTGAAGGATTTGGTTTGCCTCCTCTTGAGGCAATGGCTTGCGGAGTGCCCGTTATATGTTCCAACAAAGCATCTTTACCGGAAGTTGTGGGAGATGCCGCAATAATATGTGAGCCAACACCAGAAAATATCAAAGATGCTATAGAAAAAATATTTGAAGACCGGGAATTATACGAAAAATTAAAACAAAAAGGAATTGCAAATGCAAAAAGATTCACAGTTGATAAAATGTCAAAAAAAATACTTGACTTTTTGATATCTTAATTAAATTTCAGGATGATTTTATTTTTGTTATTTCAAATTTATTATGCCGATACTTTGATTGTTGAAGCTACGAGATTACACATTGACCCATATAAATTGCCATTTTTCGTAGAAGAAGTGAAGTTTGCGAAATTTCATCCACTTTTATTCTCTTTGAATCTTTCGAGTTTTTTGCTAAATGAATATGGCGGATATGTACAGCTTGCTACTTCGAGCATTCAGGGTTTATCTTCGACAAATACTTTGATTACGGTAAATGGTTTGCCATTAAATACATTGAAAGATAATACTTTTGACCTCTCTTTAATTCCGCTTTGCAATCTTAAAAGGGCTGAGGTTATTCATTCGGGATATAGTTTAGCATGTGGTGCACATGGTTTGAATCTCATAAATATTACTTATGATGCAGATGAGAAGTCAAATTTTAGATATTTTCGTGGTAATTATTCGGAAGAGATGCTCTATATGTCGATAAGGAGGGGCACAAATCCTTTATTTTTTGGTGGTTTAGATGCACATAATGGTAAGGGTTTTCGCGATAATTCCGATTTTACAAAAAGTTCAGGAGTTCTTGGTTTCACCTATTCTATAAATGACTGGGAGATAAATCTGCTTTCTGGTGGATGCGTGAAAAAATATGGGGTGCCAGGACCTTCGCCCGATACAGAGCCTTCAATCGCTTTACTTAGCGACAAACAACAGGATAGAGCACTATTTCTAACACTGTCAGGCAAATTATTGAAAAAGAATTTTTCACTCAATGTAATTTCAGGATATGCAGTTTATCTGATAGATTATAAGTCGGCTTACGGTGAAGATACAATTTATTCTGATATTTTAAATTTTTCTGCGAATTTATCGAAACCTCCTTTTTATCTAAATTTTGATGCAAGGAATTATAAAGCATTTTTCAGAAGTTCCGGATTTGAATATTATGACAAAAGAGAATGGGAATGCGGTGCTTCTTTAACATTTTTCAGGAAAATTTTTAAACCTTTTCTTTTAACAGGGATAAGATTTGACAAATCCTCGAGATATAAGGGTAAGTTTTCGGGAGTAACGGGTATCAGTGTGCCTTTCTCATTTTTCAATTTATATTTCAGTTATAGCCAGGGCTTTCAGTATCCATCTTTTAACGACCTTTACTGGCCCAATACCGGATGGGCTGAGGGAAATCCAGAGCTCCTCCCGGAAAAGGGAAAATTTTATAACGCTGGAATTAAAATGAAAAAATCGAATATGTTTCTAAATCTAAACTTATTTAAGAATTATATCCGTGATAAAATAGAATGGGTTCAGGATACGGATTTCGTATATCGTCCAAAGAATCTGGTAAATTATGAGAGAGAAGGAGTAGAAATGGTTTATAAATTTTCTATGCTCAAAGTAGAATACATACAAAATTTGTTATTTTTCTTTAAAGATTATGAGGGAATACCAAGGGTCAAATTTGTTATGACTTTAAGATATAAATCTTTCTTAACACCCGAAATTACTTACATTTATCGTGGTAAAATGCACAAAGCGTATGGCGATAAAGAGAAGATTTTAAAGGATTATCATCTTTTAAATATAGGATTTGTTTATCAATTTCGTGATTTTTTAAATATTTATTTAAGATGCGAAAATCTTTTTGATGTGGATTATAAAATGTGTTTTGGTTTCAGTCCATTTGATACATATCCCGGGCGACCACGCATTATTCACATAGGTATTGGAATGAAATTTTGAGATTAAAGATAGAAAATATCACCTTTTCAAACATTCTGCGTGATATAAGTCTTGTAGTCGAAAAGGGTATAACCGCTATACTCGGTGCAAATTCCAGTGGTAAAACACTTTTATTTAACATAATTGCAGGACTTAAAAAACCGGATAGAGGTAAAGTAGAAGTCGAAGGAGTAGATTCTCCTGTAACTGGACTATGTTTTGAAACACCTGATGATTCTTTGTTTCTTGATACCGTATATGAGGAAATTGCATTTGCAGTGAAAAATTATAAAAAACCTCTGGAAAATGTTGAAAAAGTTATAAAATACTTTGGATTGAAAGGAGATGCAAGTCCGCATAATCTTTCTTATAGTGAGAAAAAAATTTTGACAATAGCATCACTTATCTACGAGCCACAAATAATTTTAATGGATGAACCATTTAGAGGATTAAATAAAATAATGAGAGAAAAAGTGAAAAATTTTATCCTTAGATTGAAAGAAAAATCCGAAATCATTTTAATATTTGCAAACTATGAAGGTTTTCCCCGTGAGATTTGTGATAATATTTTTTACCTATCAAAAGGTAGATTAATCCGGATAGAAAAAACTTGACAAACATAAATTTTTATTATAATCTGATGTTATGAGTATCCTTGTGGATGAAAATACAAAGGTTCTGGTTCAGGGTATAACAGGTAGGGATGGCTCTTTTCATACAAAGATGATGCTCCAGTATGGCACCAAGGTTGTTGCAGGTGTTACCCCTGGTAAAGGCGGTCAAAAGGTTGAGAATGTACCTGTTTTCAACACTGTAGAAGAGGCAGTAAAAGAAACAGGAGCCGATACTTCAATAATATTCGTGCCGGCAGCATTTGCAGCAGATGCAATTTATGAAGCAGCGGATGCAGGAATTAAACTTATAGTTTGTATAACCGAAGGAATACCCGTAGATGAGATGACAAAAGTGGTAAAATACCTCGATTACAAAGGAGTAAAACTCGTAGGACCCAATTGCCCTGGAATCATAAGTCCCGGTAAATGTAAAGTCGGTATAATGCCTGCTCATGTGTTTAAACCGGGTAATATCGGTGTAATATCAAGGAGCGGCACCTTGACCTATGAAATAGTTTATCACATAACGAAAAGCGGAATGGGACAATCTACCTGTATAGGTATAGGAGGTGACCCGGTAATTGGTCTTAAATTTATAGATTTACTCAAAATGTTTGAAGAAGATAAAGATACTTCTGCCGTTGTTTTGATAGGAGAAATAGGTGGCACAGATGAACAGGATGCTGCTTATTTTATAAGAGAGCACATTAAAAAACCTGTTGTTGCATTTATCGCCGGTAAAACAGCGCCTCCTGGTAAGCGTATGGGACATGCTGGTGCAATAATCGCTGGAAGTGAAGGTACAGCCGAAGAAAAAATAAGAGTATTTAATGAAGTAGGAGTAAAAGTTGCAACAGAACCCGCAGAAGTAGCACAAATTTTAAAAGAAATATTATGACAGAAACAAAACCCAGATACAAAATAAATGTTATAAAAACAAGATGCAAAGGATGTACCTATTGTGTAGAATTATGTCCCCGTAAAGTCCTTGAAATGTCAAAGGATTTTAATGAAAAAGGATATCACTATCCTTATGCGAAATATCCTGAAAAATGTGTAAATTGTAAAATTTGCGAATATACCTGCCCTGACTTCGCAATATTTGTGACAGAAAATAAAGACTAAATTTCAATCTCAACACGGTCAATTCTATTTCCAACCATATCGAGTATCTTAAATTTGTAACCTCCTATTTCAAATGTTTCTCCTTCTTGTGGAATCCTTTCGAGATGTTCAAAAATCATCCCAGAGATTGTTTCGTAATCACCAGCAGGTAGCTCTATCCCGATATATTGCTTTATGTCAAACAAACTGACATCCCCTTTTACAATATATCTGTTTTCGGAAATTTTTTTAATCGGGAATTCTTCAAATCTATCATATTCATCCCTTATCTCACCAAATAACTCTTCGAGAATGTCTTCAACGGTGATTAAACCCACTGTCGCACCGTATTCATCTTTTACAATAGCCATGTGGATATTTTCTCGCCTTAATTCTTCAAGCAAACTTGATATTCTTTTTGTATCGGGAATAAACTTGCATTTGCGTATGGCATCTTTTAAATTTTTCGCATTAAATAAATCTTTAACATGAATTATGCCCTTAATGTTATCAATCGTTCCTTTATAAACAGGCAATCTTGATAATCCATGTTTTTTAAGCAAAGTTCTTGCTTCTTCGACTGATGAATCTATTGAAATTGCCACTATTTTGTGCCTCGGCACCATTATATCTTTTGCACGCTTATCCCAAAAGCTTAAAATACGGTCAATTATCGTAATTTCTGTGCCTTTTATCACATCCTTAAAAGCTCTCCTGACTTCCTCACGGGAATGACGGAAGGTTTCAACGCGCTTTACACCGAGTAGCCTCAATATCAAAGAAGAACTTATCTTCAAAAATTCCGCAAATGGATAAACCAAAAAATACATCGCATAAACAAGATAAGATAAATATAATGCAAGCTTTTCTTTGCATCTGTAAGATAAAGATTTTGGAAGAGTTTCTGCAAATATCATCACTATGAAAGTACTGATAAGTGTTATTGCGATATCTGATAATTTTTCGTGCCATAATTCAAAGAATTTAACTCCTATTGCTATTAACAAAATATTCTGGCAGATTAAAATCGTGGGTGCAAATAATTGTGGATTTTTTAAGATTTCAAGCGAAAATACAGCGCTCTTTTTGCCTGTAAGCGCAAGATACCTTATTTTAAGCCTATCTGCAGATATCAAAGCCATTTCAGCAGCTGTGAAAATAGATAAGCCGATTATCAATAAGATAAGCTCAATCATACAACACCTCTTAAAACCGTTTCTATAATGTCATCAAGGGTTATTAAGCCAACTACCCTTCCTCCTTTCTTCACAAGTGCAATATGAACTCTATTTTCAAGGAAATAATCGAGCATCTCTTTTAACGATGTGTTGATATCTATAAAAACAGGTTTGCGCATATAATCCCTCGCTACGCCATCTTTCACACCAATGAGGTCTTTTATGTATAAAACACCAATTATGTTTGAACTTACACCCTCATAAACAGGAATTCTTGAATGTTTAACCCTTCTAATTATCTTTTGAACGGGTTCAGATGCGGATACCACTTCCATTTCTGTTGTCATAACATTTGCAATCTTTATGTCCTTCAAATCAAGAATATGACTTATAAACTTCGCTTCCCTGTCTGTTATTGCACCATCCGAAAAACCATGAGAAATAAGCAATTTTAGCTCTGATAAAGATAAAGGTGTCCTTTCTGTCATTTCTGGTAGCAATTTTTCAAAAAGTTTTGTAACAGGATAAAATACACAATAAAGACACTTTATAATCGGGAAATTTTTTACAGTTATTTTTTCTGCATTTTTCAGTGCGTATAATTTTGGGCATATTTCGCCAAACAGTAGCACAATGTAAGCACCAAGAAGTGTGGAAACGAGGTCGTATGCAGCTGATTTTATTTTAAAAATAGAAAGAAGAAGAGTGCTCAAAACAATAGCAAATGCAAGATTTACAAGTGTATTTCCAAATAAAATTGTTAATAGATATTTTTGCCTTTGTAGCAGTTCCTTAAATCGGGCATTCTTAAAAGCAAGTTTTTCAATCGTTAGCAAAGGAAGATGAAAAATTGCAGCTTCGGTGGATGAAAAGAAAGCAGATAAATAGAGGAGAAAGGGTATTAAACAAAATAAGAAGATATTCATAATTTAGAAAGATAATAATTTTCTTTTTCTTCCATTTCTTTTCCGTGATTATACCCCAGAGTATGCAATATCCCGTGAATCATTAATCTTGCTATATTTTTTATCAAACTTTCTTTTAATTCTTTTGCATATTTCCGAGCTTCATCTACAGATATATAAATGTCGCACAATTTCAGATTTTTACCTTCTACCGGTATCTCAAAAGCAAGCACATTCGTCTCTTTATCCCTCTTTTTGTATTTCTTATTCAATTCCCTTATTTTTTCTTTATCAATAATCGTTATTGATATTTTAATTTTTTGCCCTGATTTTTCTTCTTTTAAAATTCTTTTTGCAAGTTTTTTCAATCTTTTTTTATTTATCCTGCTTTTTGTCAGGTCTTGAATTTCTATTTGCATTTGGATATTCAATCCTTCTATGAGATATTCCCATCAATATAGGTAAAAATGCCTTTTTAATTTTTTCAAGGTCAGAGAGTGTGAGATTTGAGTTTGATAGCTGTCCTTCCTTTAATCTTTTATCGATTGTGTCTTCTATTATCTCCATTATTTTTGCTGGATTTACCTTTTCGAGCAATCTAACTCTTGCTTCTACTGCATCGGCAAGCATAACGATAGCCGACTCCTTTGACGAAGGTACAGGTCCTTTGTATCTGAACTCTTCTTCGGGTGCTCCTTCATAATAAAGTGATTCCATAAGTGTTGTTCCGTGATGCTCTTTTATTATGTTTATCACTTCTTCGGGTAAGCCTTCTTTCTCTACAATCTTTACTCCTTCTCTTACATGAGCGAGCAGTATTGAACGCATCATCTCGGGTTTCACTTCTTTTGCAGGTTTCATCCCTTCCATTTGATTTTCAATGAAATATTCGGGTTTAACGAGTTTGCCGATATCATGATAATATCCGCCTATTAATGCGAGTAATGAATTAGCTCCAATTTCTTTTGCTGCTGCTTCTGCTAGCGATGCAACAAGTATTGAGTGATTGTAAGAGCCGGGTGCTTTTTCTGCAAATTCTTTCATTATCTTACGATTTAAATCTGCGAATTCTATAAGAGATAGACGGGTATAAGTGCGGAAAGAGCGCTCAAAAAAGGGTATGAGACCAAAACCAAGCACACTGAAACCAAGTCCCCCTAACGCAGCAAATTTTATCTCTCTTAATAAAATTTTAAAATCTGATGTCTTTATAAATTCACAGGAAAAAGCAACAACCATATAGCTTAAAATAGAGTAAAGCACAACTTTATAAAATTCGGATGTCTTTCTTACTCTTGAACAAATAAAAACTATTGTAATCCCGGATAGCAAACTGATCATAAGCTCTTCGAATCCTGTTTGCGGTAAAGCAGCGATGAAAGCAGATGCAGTTACTACCATTATTATTGCAGTAATTTCATCTAAAAGTAAAGAAAGAGTTATAGAAAGAAAAGCAATCGGGATTAAATAAACCGATAATCTGTAAAATTGTAAAGCATGTAAAAGGAAAAATAGTGATAAAGAAGAAAAAGCGATCAGCCATTTTTTTCTGTTTTTTAAAGTTTGCGGTGATAAAAATTTAAGCATTATAAACATTGCGATACTTATTGTAATGTATAGTAAATTTTGCCCGATTACAGAAAGCAGTTTTGCCTTTAATGTTTTGCTGTAATTCGCAAGCGCTTTTAATTTCTCGAAAATAGTTGTATCAATACGCTGATGCGCCCTCACAATAACTTCACCTTTAGAAACCTTACCTTTATATGGAGATACCTTTTCTTCGGCTTTTTTCATCTCAAGTCGCGTAGCTTTATAATTCAAAATAAGATTGCTTCTAACCACTTTATCATAAATTTTTGTAAGAGCAGAAATTAAATTTTGATTTCCCGTTATTTTTTTCAAATATTTTTCATAATCTTCTTTAGCCGTTTTGACATCGAAAATCTCTTTTTTATTTAAAATTTTCCCCGATGTTAACTGAATTTTGTTAAATATAAGAGCATCTTTACTCTGTATAATTCCTTTTCCGAGTATTTCTTTGATTTTTTCTTCTGCCTTTTTAACACTATGTTTATTATACAAAACTGTTATGGCTTCTTTTTTTGATAATTCCGGTATGATTTTTCTTATTTCGGTTTCTGTTTGTGCAAGGAGTATTCTATCGAAGATAGAATCTACTCTTTCTCCTACGCTTTTTATTCTGCTGAAAACAGGAGGCACCTCCCATTTTGCTGCTTTCCTTTCTCTCTCAAGTTCATTGGCACTTTTCATTATAAAAAAGTCATAGGGAGCTATTATATCTTCTTTGGCTTTTTCTCCTATTTTCAAATTATAACGGGGTGGACGAATGGGGAAAAGCGCATTTAAAAGAACAAGAAAAACAGCAAAGGAAAATATTTTGATTGTAAGGTCAGTTTTAGAATCCATTCTTTTCGTATGCTTTGATTATCTCTTTTACGAGGTGATGACGAACAATATCTTCTTCTGATAGTGTTACAAATTTTATGCCATTTATTCCCTGTAGAATTTTCATTATATGAAGAAGTCCAGAATCTTGATTGTTTTTCAAATCAATTTGTGTTACATCACCAGTGATGCATGCTTTGGAATTAGGACCCAACCTTGTGAGAAACATCTTCATCTGCATTTTAGTGGTATTCTGTGCTTCATCAAGGATAACAAAGCAGTCATTTAAATTTCTGCCCCTCATGTAAGCAAGTGGTGCAATTTCTATAATATCATCTTCAAGTAATTGTCTGAATTTTGATAATGGCATTAACTGATACAATGCATCATAAAGAGGACGCAGATAAGGGTCAACTTTTTCTTTGAAGCTCCCTGGTAAGAAGCCCAATCTTTCTCCTGCCTCTACTGCCGGACGGGTTAATATTATTCTCTGCACCCTCTTATTTTTTAGCAAAGAAACTGCTTTCGCAGCAGCAAGAAAAGTTTTACCGGTACCTGCAGGACCTACGCAAACAACAATGTCATTTTCGTTCAAAGCCCTTATATATTCTTCCTGACCCTTGCTTCTTGGTTTAACTATACCGCGATAGGTCTCAAGAAAAGGTTTCCTTTCTCTTTCCGCAAATGATGATTCGAGGGTCTCTTTTAAATCATCGAGAGTTATCGCTTTGCCTTTCTTCACTTCCTGAATCAATCTATTTAACTTATCATACAGGAAATCAACTTCCGCATCGTCACCCGTAATCAGAAGATTATCCCCTCTCAGCACTATGTGGGCATCGTATCTCTTAATGAGATAGCGTAGATTCTCATCTGCCTGACCAAGCAATTTCACAGGGTCTATCCCGCTTATTGATAATACTTTTGTTATAATCATTTTAATAAAAAAGACCCCCTACCATTGAAGATAGGGGGCTCAATTTTAGATATACATTACTTTTTAAGATATTTCTTCTTTAACGCCTCTTTTTGCTCAGGTGTTAGCACAGGTATCTTTAGCTTCTGCCCCGGATATATCAGATTCGGGTCTTTTATTATGTCCTTATTTGCCTTGTAGATCTCGGGCCATAGCATGTAGTATCCGTGACCATATACCTCTGGATATTCTGCGAGCTTTGATAGCCAGTCGCCTTTCTTCACAACATAATATTTGTATTCACCGGGTTTAACCTCTGCTTTCTCTTCCTTGGCTACTTCTTCTGCTCCCTTTTTCGCAGCTTCTAACTCGGCTATTACTTTCTGCAAACTATCAACCAGAGCGGTCAGTTTATCAACCTCTGCTCTCAATTTCTCAACCTCGGGCTTTATCTTATCAATCTCACTCTTTTTCTCGCTAATCTTTGCCTCATAATATTTAATCAGTGCCTCTGCTTCATCAGCCTTCAACTTCCCCGTTTCATTATATTGTTCCAGGAGTGTTTTCGCTTCTTCATCCGTTATTGTTCCTTCCTGAGCGTAAAGCAGTCCCCCAAATGTCACCAATGCCATTATTGCAAGTATGCCTCTCATTTCCCCTCCCCTTTAAGTTCTGCAATTTTTGACTTCAATTCCTCTGCCTGTTTCTCAAGATCCGACTTCTGCTTCATCAGCTTCTCCTTTTCGCCCGTAAGAGCATTCAACTCCTTATCCGCTTTCTCATATTCGGTAATCAACTCGTCCAATCTACCGAGCGTGGCTTCATCTGCATACTTCACCTTCTTACCACAGCCCATAAGAGCTAGCGACAACACCGCACAACCTATAAGATACCATACCCTCTTCATAACACCCCCTTTCTACTCCATATTTATTCAAAAAGGAGATTTGTCAAGAAAAAAATAAAAAAATTTTCAACTTGACATCCTCATTATTTTATTAAAAATTTTAGTATGATTGCCGAAATAAAAACAGGTCCAGATATAGTAAAAGCATCTTTTACACCATACTTAGATTATAAACCAGGTGATATTGTCATATTTAAAACTCACGCAGGACTGGATATAGGTGAAATCATAAACATAATAAAAGAAGGAAAAGTCGGATTTTTAATCGTTAGAAAAGCAACAGAAGAAGACCTTAAAAAATACGAAGAGCAAAAGAAAAAAGCAGAAAAAATTATTGATTTTATCAGACAAAAAATAAAAGAAAAAGATTTACCTGTAAAAATCGCAGACCATCACATAAAATTTGATGGCACTTACATAAAGATAAGATATTTATCAGAAAAGAAACTTAATCTCAAAAATTTAGCAAGAGCCACTGCAAGGCAATTTAAGTTAAAGGTAGAGCTCCAGCAAATGGGTGCACGCGATTATGCAAAACTCTTCACAGAATACGGAGTGTGTGGCTTGCCAACTTGTTGTTCTACCTTTATTAAAGAATTTGAATCAATAGGCGTAAGTTTGATAAAATTACAGCGTCTCAGCTGTGGAATAGACAAAGTGACAGGTGTCTGTGGTCGCCTTATGTGCTGTCTTGCTTTTGAAAAAGAATTTTACGAAGAAATACAGGATAAATTCCCGATGGTCGGTGATGAAGTAGAAACTCCAGCAGGTAAAGGAATTGTAAGCGAACTTGACCTTTTCAGAAAATATGTTTATGTGAAATTCGAAGGCAAAGGTATAGAAAAATTTAAGTTAGAAGATATAAAATTTAAAAAGTGAGGGGCTATGAAAATTCATTATCCCGAAATATCTGCAAAGGGTAAAAAGTTTGCAATAGTGCAATCGCGCTTTAATTCACTTATAACGGATAAACTTCTTGATGGTGCGAGAGAATGCCTTTTGAAACATGGTGCGAATGACGATGACATAGAAGTATTCAAGGTGCCGGGCTCTTTTGAAATCCCCCAAATTGCCCAAATACTCGTCAAAAGCAAGCGCTACGATGCCATAATATGTCTTGGTGCGGTTATCCGGGGCGAAACCCCTCATTTCGATTACATAGCAGGTGAAGTAACAAGGAGTATAGGTGCTCTTTCACGCACTTCCGAAATACCCGTTGTCTTCGGCATAATAACAGCCGATGATTTAAATCAGGCACTTGAGCGCGCAGGTGGCAAACAGGGTAACAAAGGATACGAAGCAGCTTACACAGCTCTTGAAATGCTCTCAATAATTGAAAAAGCTAAATGAAAAGAAGATGGGCAAGAGAAATAGCAGTAGAAGCACTCTATTGCCACGAATTATCAGAAAATTCAATTGACGAAATACTTGAAGACCTTTTTTATAGATACAATCCACCAAAATCCGTAAAAAAATTTGCAAAAAGACTTGTGGATACAACAATTTCACATATTGAAGAAATAGACGAAATTTTAAAAAAAGTATTGATAAACTGGGATTTGAAACGACTTGCATCACTTGACCGCAACATTTTACGCATGGCAACAGCTGAAATGCTATATATGGAAGATATACCACCAAAAGTTTCAATTGATGAAGCAATAGAACTTGCAAAAAAATACTCGACAGAAGATTCAGGAAAATTTGTAAACGGTGTGCTTGATAGAATTTATAAAGATTATGTTTTGAAAGATGAAGATAGCGATAATAAGTGATATACATGGAAATCTCGAAGCCCTTAACGCTGTTCTCAAAAAGATAGAAGAAGAAAAGCCCGACAAAATAGTGTGCCTTGGAGATATTGTGGGGTATGGTGCCAATCCCAACGAATGCTGTGACATTGTTAAAAAATTAACAGATAAAATTGTGATGGGAAATCATGATTCTGCCGTGTGTATGAAGACACCGCTCGACTGGTTCAATCCCAATGCCCGCACGGCAATCGAATGGACGATGAAAAAATTAACACCAGATAACTTTGACTTTTTATCAAAATTGCCTTTAACTTTAAAATATGAAAATTTGCTTTTTGTACATGCTTCACCGAATTCTCCTGAAGAATGGAAATATATCCTGAATGCTTATGATGCATACTATGAACTGCAGGTTATAAAGGAAAATGTTTGTTTTATAGGGCATTCACATGTTCCAGTTACATTTATGCTTGATGAAAACCTTGATATTTTCATGATTGATAGAGAGGAGTTTTTTATAGAAGATGGCAAAAAATATTTGATAAATGTTGGAAGTGTGGGTCAGCCCCGTGATTTTGACCCCCGAGCCTCTTTTGGTATTTATGATACAGATAAGAAGCATTTTCGCATTATAAGGGTTGATTATGATATTCGGCTTGCGCAGCGCAAAATAATAGAGGCAGATTTACCAGTGATACTTGCAGAGAGGTTGCTGTATGGCAGATAGGAGGGTGTATGAAGCACCTTCCTTTGTTTGTTTTTCTACTTTTTAGCATAGCCAGTGCACAGGAATGTATTATGACACTAAAGGGGCACGAAGGCGGTGTTTATTCAGTGTGCTTTTCACCTGATGGCAAATATCTTGCATCGGGTAGCAGTGATAACACAATAAAAATCTGGGAAGTAGCAACAGGAAAATGCATAAAGACATTGACAGGACATAAAGATTATGTACTTTCTGTTTGTTTTTCGCCCGATGGCAAATATCTAGCATCGTGCAGTTATGATAAAACGATAAAAATATGGCAAGTATCAACAGGAAAATGCATTAAGACATTAGAGGGACATAAAAATTGGGTAAGGTCTGTTTGTTTTTCACCCGATGGTAAATACCTCGCATCATGCAGTGATGATAAAACAATAAAAATATGGCAAGTATCAACAGGAGAATGCATAAAAACACTGAAAAGACATAAAGGTTATGTGTATTCTGTTTGTTTTTCAGCTAACGGCAAATACCTTGCATCATGCAGTGCTGATAAAACAATAAAAATATGGCAGGTAGCAGCAGGAAAATGTATAAAGACATTGAAGGGACATGAAAAACCTGTATTGTCTATTTGTTTTTCACCCGATGGCGAATATCTGGCGTCATGCAGCGTTGATAACACAATAAAAATATGGCAGATAGCAACGGGAGAATGCATAAAAACATTGAAAGGTCATAAAGGTTTAGTAAATTCTATTTGCTTTTCACCCGATGGCAGATATATAGTATCAAACAGTTATGATAACACAATAAAAATATGGCGGGTAGCAACAGGGGAATGCATGAAGACATTGAAAGGTTACAAAGGTTGGATGAATTCTGTTTGTTTTTCACCAGATGGCAAATACCTTGCATCAGGCGGTAATGATAGAACTATAAGAATATGGCAGTTTTATAAACTTTTTGAAGGGCAAATTGTGTATTTAAAGGAAGAAGCAGATTTAAAAAGTTTAACAGGCGAAATAAAAAAACTTATACCACCCCTCAAATTACAAATAATAAAAGTAGCTGATAAATATCTCTATGTAAAAACAGAAGAAGGATTAAAAGGCTGGATAGAAGAAGACAAAATAACGATAAATGCACCTCCTGTCATAAAAATTTACCAAACAAAATTGATAGAACCAGACCTCTATGTCAAAGGAATAGTTTTTGATGATAAAGAAATTAAAGAAGTATATTTTGGTAATAAAATTCTTACAAAAGCAGATTTCGAATATGAAAAAGGAAAATATGGGGATGCTTTTCCTTTTGAAGCAAAATTATTTTGCGAAATATTTTCTTTGATTTCGATTCATACGAACTGAAACCCGAATCAAAATATGAACTCGATAGACTCGTGAGGATTATGAAAGAACACCCTGGTATGATAGTCGAAATAGCGGGTCACACTGATGAACTCGGTAGCGAAGAATATAATCTAAAGCTTTCAGAAAAGCGTGCCCTCGCAGTAAAACAATATCTCGTAGAGCACGGTATTTCACCGGATAGAATAAAAGCAGTAGGATACGGTGAGAAATATCCCCTTACAAAAGGCGAAACAGAAGAAGAGCGGGCATTAAATCGTCGCGTGGAATTCAAAATTTTAAAGTATTAGTTGGGTTATTATCTTTGCTGCTTCAAGGACATCTTTTGCGATAAAGTCAGGATTCGCTTCTTTACTCTGTTCCTCGCCATAACCTGTCAGCACCATTACTGTTTTCAAACCAGCACGCTTGCCCATTTCAATATCCCTTTTCTGGTCACCTATCAAATATGATTTGGATAAATCAATATTATAATCTTTTGCCGCTCTAAATATGAGCTCGGGGCTGGGCTTTCTGCATTTGCATCCTGCATCCGGATGATGCGGACAAAAATAAATAGCATCAATCGAAGCACCTTCTTTTTCGAGAATTTTTAAGAACGCATGATGAATTCGATGGAGCTCTTCCAGAGTTATTAATCCTTTACCGACACACGATTGATTCGTAACAACGATTGTCAAAAATCCACTTTGATGCAAAATTTTTATCGCTTCGGGAGTTTGTGGCAATATTTTAATCTCTTCGGGTGATAATGTGTAGTTTCTCTCTGAAGTTAAAGTACCGTCTCTATCCAGGAACACTGCTTTTTTCATAAAAATAAAAAGTTGCGGGGGTGGGATTCGAACCCACGACCTCCGGGTTATGAGCCCGGCGAGCTACCAGCTGCTCCACCCCGCATTATATAAATATCCAAAATTTTAATTTGTCAAGCTCAATTTTTTATCATTTTACCCTTGACATTCTCATTATTGGATTAAAATTATTGCGGAGGGGGATATGAAGCCCGATGAAATTAATACAATATTAGCAACAGATTGTGGCAGTACTACAACAAAAGCAATTTTGATAGAAAAAAGAGGCGAAGAATATAGATTGATCGCAAGAGGAGAAGCACCAACGACGGTTGAAGCACCCTTTGAAGATGTAACAAGAGGGGTCTTAAACGCCGTAAGGGAACTTGAAGAGTTAACCGGCAAAAAGATACTGGAAGGTGAAAAAATTATAAAACCAAGGAAAAACGATAAAGAAGGCGTTGATATTTATGTATCCACTTCGAGTGCAGGCGGCGGATTACAGATGATGGTAGCGGGTGTTGTAAAATCCATGACCGCTGAAAGCGCAGAAAGAGCGGCATTAGGTGCAGGAGCAATTGTAATGGAAGTCATAGCATCAAACGATGGACGCTTACCACACCAGAAAATAGAAGTAATTAGACATCTGCGACCGGATATGATTTTGCTCGCAGGAGGAGTTGATGGTGGAACAATATCCCATGTAGTAGAACTTGCAGAAATAATAAGAGCAGCTGAACCCCGACCAAGATTTGGAACAGATTACAGATTGCCAGTAGTTTATGCTGGGAATAAAGATGCAAGAGAAAAAATAAAAGAAGTATTAAAAGAAAAAACAGCACTCGAAATAGTTGACAATATAAGACCTGTGCTCGAAAAAGAGAATCTACAACCTGCTAGGAATAAAATTCATGAATTGTTCATGGAACATGTAATGGCACATGCACCTGGATACCCTAAATTGATGTCTTGGACTGACGCCCCAATAATGCCCACACCAGGAGCAGTCGGATATCTTGTTGAAAGAGTAGGTAGAGAAAGAGGAATCTCTGTCATCGGCGTTGATATAGGTGGTGCAACAACCGATGTTTTCAGTGTATTTCAGGGCGTTTTCAACCGCACAGTTTCCGCAAACCTTGGAATGAGTTATTCAATATCGAATGTGCTTGTAGAAGCAGGAATAGAAAACATAATGAGATGGATTCCTTTTGAAATAGAAGAAAGTGACCTTATTAACAGAATCAGAAATAAGATGATTAGACCAACATCAATTCCTCAAACACTCGATGAATTAATGATAGAACAGGCAATAGCAAGGGAAGCATTGAGATTGGCTTTTGAGCATCACAAAACCATGGCAGTTGGACTAAAAGGTGTACAACAGGAAAGAACAATCTCCGATGCATTTGAACAAACGATGACAGGTCAAACATTAATCAACATGATGGAATTAAATTTATTGATAGGTTCTGGTGGAGTATTGTCACATGCTCCAAGGCGTGTACAATCTGCACTTATGATGATCGATGCATTCCAGCCAGAAGGTGTAACAATGTTAACAGTTGACAGTATCTTTATGATGCCACATCTGGGTGTGTTAGCAACAGTCCACGAAAAAGCAGCTATGGAAGTTTTTGACAAAGATTGCCTTGTAAGATTGGGAACATGTATTGCACCCAAAGGTGTAGGAAAAGAAGGACAACACTGTGTAACAGTAAAAATGGACGGCGAAGAAATAAAAGTGAATTTCGGTGAAATTAAAAGAATACCTTTGGAAAGAGGAGAAATTAAAGAAGTAGAAATAATACCTGCAAAGGGCTTTGATGTAGGAGAAGGCAAAGGCAAAAAGACAGTAGCAAAAATAGAGGGCGGTACAGTCGGATTGATAATAGATTGCAGAGGTAGACCACTTCAAATTCCAGAAGATAGAAAGAAAAGAATAGAAAAATTAAAAGAATGGTTTACAGCCCTTGACCTTTATCCTAAGGTATAAAATTTAATGCGCCTTATAGATACCGGCGAAAATGATGCATTCTTTAACATGGCACTTGATGAAGCTATTTTTCACTTCGTAAAAGAAGGGCGCTCTCCCGAGACATTCCGTTTTTTTACATTTAATCCGGTTGCAATAACTTTTGGCAGATTACAACACGCAGATGACATAAATTTTGAAAATTGTAAAAAGTATGGCATTGATGTCGTAAGAAGACCCACAGGAGGAAGGGCTGTTTTTCATTGCGGTGACCTTACATATAGTTTTATGATAAGGGAAAGTAATCCTCTACTCGGCGGGAATCCGCTTCAAACTTTTGAAAAACTAAGTTTAGCATTTGCAGAAGGTTTTAAATTGCTGGGAATTTCCTGTGAATTAAGTCGCGGAACTTTGAAATATAAAGGTTTGAGAGCATGCTTTGGAGCACCATCAAGGTATGAATTAACGATAAAAGGCAAAAAAATACTTGGAAGTGCACAATACAGGGAAAAAGGCTTCATACTCCAGCAGGGCGTAATACCCGTAATAAAGCCACATCTTCCCATAAATCTCGTGATAAAAGACGGAATTCAACCATCGATAGAAGAAATAACGGGTAAAAAATTCAAAATAGAAGAATTAAAAAAAGCACTCATTAAGGGAATGGAAAAAAGGGGCTTCAAATTTGAAGTCGCACAACCAGAGAGTTACGAAATGGAACTCGCCGAAAAATTGAAAGAAAAATACAAATCACATGACTGGATGTTTTTACGATAATACCCTTGACATTTTGAAATAATAGATAAAATTTAAAGAATGAAGCATTTTGTTAAAGAAATAACATTAAGCACAAAAAGCCAGCATGAATTAATAGACATAACTTATGAAGTAGAGAGTGCAGTAGATGAATCCGGGATAAAAAATGGCATATGCAATGTTTATATTCCTCATGCCACAGCTGGAATCGTATTAAACGAAAGTGCCGACCCCAATATAAAAACCGACTTTATAAATGCGATAAATAGAGCAATACCTGACCACGCAGGATATTTACATGACAGGATTGACAACAATGCAGGCGCACACATAAAATCCGCGATAGTAGGTTCAAATAGATTAATTCCTATTGTGAATGGCAGATTGATGCTCGGCACATGGCAGGCAATCATGTTTTGCGAATTCGATGGACCACGAAGCAGAAGAAGAGTAATAATTCAGATAATGGGCGAATGAGGAAATTTCTTTCGAGTATCAGCATTTTAGGAGAGTTATTCACATTCCTGAAAAAGAGAAAGATGATATGGTTAATTCCTTTAATACTTATTTTGCTTATCCTTACACTCATCCTCATTTTTGCAGCGGTAATAGGGGTAAGTCCTTTTATTTACACCTTATTTTAATCCATGAAAAAGTTATTTAAAAAATGGAAAGATTTCTCTCTCAGAGTGGCAAATATACAATTGAAAATTTTATTTTCTTTGTTTTATTTTATCTTCTTCGTTTTCCCTTACCTTGCTTCCCTAATTAGAAGCAGGAAACTCACATCATCGGGATGGAAGAAACGCAATCGCAATATATCTTCTCTTGAAAGTTTAAGATGTCAATTTTAAAAAGATTAAAATATATTGGACTCTCTTTCTTCTTTTTCGTCCTTTTTCTTATTCTTTTAGAATTGTCATTACGACTTTATTGGCTGATACACCCATTATATCAGAAGGGCGAAAAAGGATTTTGCTTCTGGGTTCCTGATAGCAGTGTCGGTTTCGTTCACAATTCAAACTTCAAATTTGTATTCCCCTTTCCTGAACATCCTTTACATAAAATCATTTTAGAAACAAATAATCTGGGACTGCGTATGAAACACCCTACTACTTTAAAAAAGAACAAAAAAAGAATTATAGTTATAGGAGACTCACATGTTGATGGAATAGTTAATACCGAAGAAAATTGTTGCTATTTGTTAAACACAAAATTAGGTAGGGAATGGGAAGTCTTGAACTGTGCAGTAGGCGGATACAGCTTAACAAATTATTTAAAATGGCTCAAAAAATATGGAATTAAGTTAAATCCCAATTTTTGTTTCCTTATTCTATACTTGGGGAACGACTTTGATTTGTTTCACCCGGCGGATTGTCCATTTGAAAATAGATTTATTTGGAAATGTGTAAATAGTTCACTTATCGCTTTCTACCTTTATCTACCCCATTTCTATAAAAAATGTTACACTCAATACCTATTCGGACAAAGTGGCGTTTATCAATATACAATATGGAAAGATAAACTTTCACGAAATTTGCTTATCAAAAAATTGAAAAGATACTTTTCGAAATTAAAAAATTTATTCGACAACAAAATATATATTGTCATTTTGCCTACAAAAATTCAAATCGAAGGAAATAATCCTTCTTTTGAAAAATTGTTAAAAAAATACAACATCAATTTCAATTGTTTATATTTGGATAGCTTAAAAGAAGAGTTATGCAATGTTTTAAAAGAAAATAAAATGCACTTCATCGATTTAACTCCTATTTTTAAAAGATATTATTTATCGAGTGGGAAAAAACTCTACTGGGATTCCGATTTTCATTTGAATATTGAAGGTCATAAATTGCTTTCTGAAATCCTATATTCAATAGTTACGGAGAAATTAAAATGAACATCCTTGGTATATCTTGCTATTTTCATGATGCAGCGGCATGCATAATCAGTGAAGGCAAAGTAATCGCAATGGCAGAAGAAGAGCGTTTTACCCGTAAAAAACATGACTTCAAATTCCCGATAAACGCAATAAATTATTGCCTGAAAGAAGCAAAACTAAATCCCAATGACCTTGATTATACAATATTCTACGAAAAGCCTTTTTTAAAATTTGAAAGAATAATTAATCAGGTTATCGAAAATTATCCTAAAGCATGGAAAGTTTTTAAAGAAGCTCTCCCCTATTGGTTAAAGGAAAAATTGTGGCTTAAAAGTTTAATTCAGGATAAACTTAATTATGAAGGCGAAATTTTATTTTGTGAGCATCACCTATCTCATGCTGCGAGTGCTTATTTTGCTTCACCTTTTACTGAATCTGCAATTATAACCTATGACGCAGTAGGTGAATGGACAACCTGTACAGTGGGATATGCAAAAGGAAACGATATTAAATTACTTTATGAAATAATTTTCCCTCATTCAATAGGTCTTTTATACAGCACATTTACTGCATTTCTGGGATTCGAAGTCAATGAAGGCGAATATAAAGTTATGGGAATGGCGGCTTACGGAAAACCCATTTATCTTGACAAAATCCAAAAAATTGTGAGAGTATTTGATGACGGTAGTTTTGAACTTGATTTATCTTATTTTGCTTATCATTATTCTGCAGATAAAATGTTTAGCAAAAAATTTTGTGAAATCTTTGGAGATCCTAAACCACCTGAAAAATCTCATATCCTTGATGAAAAATCCGCAAATATTGCGGCAAGCATTCAACTATTTACAGAAGAACTTATTTTAAAAATAGCAAATTTTGCTTATAAAGAAACGGGATGTGAAAATCTGTGTATTGCAGGGGGTGTAGCTTTAAACAGTAAAGCAAATGGCAGGTTAATCTATGAGTCTCCTTTCAAACGCATTTTCATTCAGCCACAGGCAGGCGACGGTGGAGGAGCTCTTGGCGCTGCTCTTTTCCTCTATCACTCAATATTAGGTAAAGAACGAAAATTTTTACAAAAACATGTTTATTATGGACCTGAATTTTCAAACGAAGATATTGAAAAAGCATTAAAAGAAAAAGGAATAAATTATAAAAAAATGGAAGAAGAAAAATTAATAGATTATGTTTCGAATGCTCTTATCAAAGGCAAGGTATGCGGTTGGTTTCAGGGGCGTATGGAATGGGGTCCAAGGGCTCTTGGTAACCGTAGCATTCTGGCAGACCCGAGAATTGGGAAAATGAAAGATATAGTCAACAAAAAGGTAAAATTTAGAGAACCTTTCAGACCTTTTGCACCTTCTGTGCTCTACGAAAAAGCAGAAGATTTTTTTGAACTTATACATAAAGAAGAAAATTTCCCTTATAAATTTATGCTTGCAACAGCAAATGTGAAAGAGGATAAAAGAGAAAAAATACCAGCAGTAACTCACAAAGATGGAACAGCAAGATTACAGGTAGTGGAAAAAGATATAAATCCTTTATATTATGCTTTGATAGAAAAATTCGAGGAAAAAACAGGGATACCTGTACTTTTAAATACATCTTTTAATTTAAAAGGAGAACCAATTGTATGTACTCCTGAAGATGCATTAAACACATTTATAAAAAGCGGTATGGATTTGCTATGTATAGGCAATTATATCGTGGAAAAATAGTTATAATATTTTAACTTCAAAATAAGCCACAGGACAGGGGAGTTCAAAATTTTCTAAAACTTCTGGATGTAATTCGCCCATCACTCCTATTTTTTCCCCATTCTTCATAATGTATGCACATCTTCCTTTTATAAAAGATGGCTCAGCACCAGGCTCATAATCTACCTTTATTCCCAGTGATTTAAAGAAAGCTTCTGCAATGCTTTTTATCTCTGAGAAATTAGCTTTTGCCGACATAATCCCAGCACATAAGTGACGCTCTTCTTTATTTTTTGTGCAGATATCTCCCACTTCGAAAATTTTTTGAGGCATGGGATTTTGAACATTTTGTTGGAAAATAGACAATAACTGCTGAATAAGTTCTGTGCGAACAATGGTGTATTCCTCTGATACAGGATTTTCAATGAAAATGGTCTCATCTTTTACTTCTTTTCTCATTCTTTTGAAATGAACTTCCGGATTCGTTAACATCGATGTCATAACCTCTGTAAATCCAAGTCCTATCATTATTTCTCTTACTTTGTTTGTATATTCCTCAATTTCATCGGGCTCACCTATTGTGAATGTTTTTAATTGTTTCTTTTCAATTTTTGAATAAGCATAACCTATCGCAACATCTTCAACGATGTCAACCTCACTCAAGATATCAACCCGATAAGCAGGAATTTGAATAACATCTTTTTTAATCCCGAATCTCATTTTTAAAAGTGATTCTTCAATTTCTTTATCACTCAAATCCATGCCTATTAACTTTTTGATAAATTCGTAATTTACTTTCATCTCTTTTGGAGAAAAATCAGGGGTTATTGCTGTATTTTCAGGATAATTTACATCTACCGTAAAAATCTGCGCTCCCCTTTCAGCAAGTGAGCAACACAGAATATTCAAGGCGTTTTGAACATCATAAGGATTTAAACCAGTTACATCTATAAACAAATTTTTTGTATTAAAGTCAACTTTTGTATCCTCGCTATTTATCAAAGGAGGGGTCGATAAAATTTTTCCTTCCGCATCCACCAAAACAGGGCTTCTATCAAAATCTTTTATTAAATGATAAAACTTTTTGCATTTGGGATGTATCTCTACCATTTTTAAAAATTCAATTTCGTCTCTCATGAATAAGGGTTTAAACTTTATTTGTGATTTCGGAATTGCTTTGTAATATACAGGGAATTTTATTTTATCGAGGTCATATACTCCAATTGATGCTCTTTTCCTATCTCTTCCAACTGCCCAGTGCAAATATTCCTGTAATTTCATCAAAATGCGGATATCCTTATCGTCAAAAGCCAAACCTTTTGCAACAGCACACACAATATAGGGACGGATATCTTTTACACTTTCATCAACAAAAAGTTTATAATCACTATTCTTTGCTTCGTATTGTTTTAATCCCTTTTCGATACCGAGCCAGCCCTTAATAGCACGAGAAAGCCCATATTCATCCATCATGTCAGGACGAGATGGTTGTATCTCTGCCCTTATTATCTCCTCTTCCCATATTTTCTCAAAAGAATCACCACCACATTCTGGGCATTTTTCTGGTAAACTGTCGGGAAGTGCATCCCACACATTACCACATACATTGCACTTAAAACCGGCAATCGTGGAAAAACCTTCAATATCGCAACCGAGTTCCGTGAGTACATTTATTAATACTGTTCTGGGTAATTTTTGTCCCACTAATTTGTTAAGCAAATTAATATGAAAACCAATTACAGGCATTTTATTTTATCACTGGTAATTCCCTGATCCAACCGATATCCGGTTTTTGTAACATTCTTATATCTTCGAGATTTAATAACAACATTGCGAGCCGTTCGATACCCAATCCCCATGCGAGCACCGGCACTTCGCACCCAAAAGGCAGTGTAACCTCTGGACGAAAGATGCCTGCTCCACCGAGCTCAAACCAATCACCCTTTTCCTCGAAATAAACAAAAACTTCAACACTCGGTTCTGTATAAGGAAAGTAAGCCGGTCGAAAACGCACATCTTTAAAGCCCATCTTCTTATAAAATTCAGAAAGTAAACCCATTAATGTAGCGAGATTCACATTTTCATCTATCACAATACCATCGATGTGATGAAAATCACACAAATGCTTATAATCAACTTTTTCTCTGCGGAACACCCTTCCCACACAAAAAACTTTTTGGGGAGGAACAGGATGCTCTGCAAGATATCTTATGGTGGTGGCAGTTGTATGGGTGCGTAACAAATATTTTTGCGCTTCTTCTTCCGACCATTTATATTTCCAGTATTTTTCGTGAAATTCTTTAACTTTTTTGACAAATTTTTCGGGTAACTTTCCTTTTTCCATTTTTAGATAAAATGTATCGTGCATCTCGCGTGCAGGATGGTCTTGTGGCTGGAAAAGCGCATCAAAGTTCCAGAATGCAAGCTCAACATAAGGTGACCTTATCTCCTTAAAGCCCATCTCAAGAAATATCCGCCTTATTTTCTGAATTAAACCAGTTAAAGGATGTAATTTTCCGGGATATATCTCTTGCACTCCTGCTTTAACATCATATTCTTTGAAAACAACCTCTCTCCATTTACCAGAAATAATCAAATCTGGAGTTAATTGTGTGACCTCTTCTATCACCTCGATTTCTTCTTCCAGTATTTTCTCGCCTTTTTCTGTAATATTTATAAACCTTTCGGTGCGTTCTTTTTCTTTTAAAACATTTTTCAGTAATTTCAAACCATGTAATCCTTCTTCTACTTTCAAAGAAATTATTTTATCCCCGGGCAAATCTTTTTCCATTAAGATATTCAATAATTTTTCTTCAGGCAATGGTTCCTTTTTCTCCTTTTTTGTCAAAGTATTTTCTACCTTCTGGCACAATCCTCTTTTTGTTGTCCATTTAATAAAAGTGCCAATCTGTATTCCTTTGGCATCGCATAATTTTTTGAGCTCGGAAAATGTTATACAATCACCCATTTTATCAAAAACATCTTTAAATAGATTAAAAATCTTATCTCCTTCTTCTCTCAATGAATAAACTTTAAACTTTCTTTCTTTTATCTCAATCCATCCTTTTTCCTTAAAATTTACGAGTATCGCATTCAAAAGCGAAGGATGAAGCCCTGTTAATTCCATCAATTTCTTAAATCCTATCTCTTTTTTATCGCTTAAAATCTCAAGAACTTTCTTTTCTTCTTTTTTGATTTTAATCATCAGAAAAAGAATTAATAAAATTACAGAAAAGTCAAGTAAAATTTTAAGTTGACTTTGTCATATTCTGCATATTTTTATTGATGAGGAAATTTAGAAAAGCATTTTTATCGGGACTCGTTATCGTAATTCCTCTTTTTATTACAGTTTTTATAATATGGTTTTTAATCTCAAAAGTTGGAGGCTTACTTGAGAAATATTTTCAAAAGTTACCTTACCTTCAAAATCTTCCTGAATTTGTCATCCAGTTAATCGGCTTATTTGCTGTAATTTTTGCAATCTATTTAATAGGATTATTTGCATCAACTTACATTGGTAGGAGAATTATAAATGTATTTGACAATTTTCTTTTAAATATACCTCTTTTAAAACCGATTTATGAATCTGCGAAAAAACTGACAAATGCTATTTTTGTGGATAGAAGTGCGTTTAAAGAAGTTGTATTCCTTGAATATCCGAGGAAAGGCATTTACACAATTGGCTTTGTAACGAGCGAGAAAGGAATCCATGTTGATGGCAAAAATGAATGCATAAGTGTATTTGTGCCTACTTCTCCAAATCCGACATCGGGATTTTACATCGCTGTCCCAAAGGAACAGATTATAAAGACAGACTTCACAATAGATGAAGCTTTCAGATTGATAGTATCAGGTGGAATAATTTTACCTGAGAGGAAAAATGTTGGGAAGATTATTAAAAAAGATAAAATCGCAAAAAGATTTGGAAAACGCAATAATTGAAGCAAGGACAGAAAAGATAATATCAGGGGAAGAAGAAAAGCTCTTAAAAAATGTTATTAATCTCTGGCAAAAGGAAATCGAAGATATAATGGTGCCGAGAACCGAAATGGTATGCATAGCACACGATAAAAGGGTAAAGGATGCAATACATATTCATCTAAAAGAGGGTTTCTCAAGGATTCCCGTTTATTATAAAAATATGGATACGATAATAGGAATACTTCATTGCAAAGATTTATTTAGATTTCTAAATGCCCTTGATACGCCAGTAGTTGAGGTTATACGCATGCCACTCTTTTTAACCGCACATACACCCATAATTTCTGCAATAAGGAGATTACAGGAAGAGCATCAAACTATGGCAATAGTGGTGGATGACTACGGCGGAGTAGCAGGACTCGTTACACTGGAGGACCTCGTCGAAGAAATAATAGGCGATGTTAAAGACGAATTCGATAAAAAGGAGCCATTATTTAGATTAACAAAAGACGGCGAATACATAATGAAAGCACAAATTGAATTGCATACATTCAACGAAATTTTTAAAACAAATTTAAAATCAGCAGATGTAAATACAATCGCAGGAATTATATTGAAACATTTAGAAAGGATACCCAAAAAAGGAGAAGAAATAAAAATCGATAATCTTTTAATAAAAATAATTGATGCAGATGAGCAAAAGATAAAGAAAATAGCGGTTAAAAAATGTTCTTGATACTGCTGGCATATTTAAAAGTTGGTTTAATCCTGCCGTTATGCGGAGATTTTGGCATTTTCGGGAGACAATTTTTAAAGGGCTTTGCAATCGCTACAGACCCACTCGAAATAGAAAATGTTGTAATGGATTCAAAAGCAGACCCTTTTATATCGCTGGCATGCGCAAAATCACTTAATCATAGAAATGTATTCTTAATAATCGGTGATATTTTATCAAAACCTTCTCTTTCCATCGCTATTTATGCAAACGAAAATAAAATACCCGTAATTATACCCACTTCGCTTGAGCCAAGGCTCTCGGAAGTAGGTGAGTATATTTTCCGCATGCCTTCACTCGTTGAAACCCAGGCACAAAAACTGGCAAGATTTTTGCTAGATAGCCTCGGAATAATGGATATAGCCATACTGGCACCTAAAAATTTAAAAGGAGAAACTGCGGTAAAAGCATTTTTAAATGAATTCGAAGATGAAGGTGAAATTTTAAAAATAGAATGGTACGAACCTGAATGCACAAATTTTAAAGATCATCTACTTAACATAAAAGATGTCGAACCGGAAGCAATCTTTATACCAGCAGAAGAGAAAGAGATCGAATTAATAGCGCCCGAATTGTGGTTCTATGATGTTATTTCAGAAAATACAATCATTTGCGGATTGAAAGAGTGGGGTGATGAAAAATTATTCAATGAAAATAAAAGATATTTAGAAGGCGTTATCTTCACCCAGCCCGTTATAGACAAAAAATTCTCACTATATTATAAAATTTATTATGGGGAAGAACCCGGTAGCTTCTCCTATCTCGGATATATCGTCGGAAAACTCGTGCAAAAAATGAACGACCGCAACATAAATACGAGGGAAAAGATAAAAAGCTTTTTGAAAAAAAATTCAAGGGAAGGCATAATTGCATCGTGCAATATAAAAATAAAATTTTACAGGGTGAAAAATGGCAGGCGAGAAGAAATATAAAAAAGCAAAAATAAAATATCCATTAAAGGACTACAATTACAGGATAATCGGTATTGGTCTCGGAGTATGCGCACTCGGCTTCATACTGCTAGCAGCTGGCTCTACTGTTATCGCTCCTATACTACTTGTTCTCGGCTACTGCGCGATTATTCCTTTCGGAATATTGTATAGGAGAAAAGAGTGATTGCTCTCTTAATCTGCATTCCAGTCGTTAAAGTATTACTAATGGAATCTACTACTAAACCTGTTGTTAAAAACAAAGGCAATTTTGTATATGTGAATGGCAGACCTTATCGTGGCGAAATAAAGATAATAAAGAAAGATGGAAAATGGCTTTGCATAAATATCTTGGATGTCGAAGATTATCTGAAAGGTGTTGTGCCATCCGAGATGCATACCGATAAAATAGAAGCTCTAAAAGCTCAGGCTATAGTCGCAAGAAGTTATGCACTCGCTACAAAAAGGTCAAAATACTACGATGTAAGAGCAGACCAGTTTGACCAGGTCTATAAAGGTGCATCTGTGGAAAATCCACTCTCAACAAAAGCAGTAGAAGAAACAAGAGGAAAAGTTTTAAAAATACATGGCAAAATTTTAAAAGCAATGTACAGTGCATGCTGCGGAAACTGTAAATTCTGTAGAAAAACACCATATTACAGATGGGAAAAGAAAATAAAAAAAGAAGAATTGCAGAAAAAATTAAATCTTAAAGGTAAAATCAAAAAAATAATCATAAAAAGAGATAAAAATAAAAGAGCAAAGGAAATAATAATACTTACAAATCGCGAAAAGAAAAAGATATCAGGTGAAAAATTTAGATTCATACTGGGACTTAAAAGTACGCTTTTCAGGATAAAAGTAAGAGGAAAAGAAATAATAGTGAAAGGAAGGGGCTATGGTCATGGAGCAGGCATGTGCCAGTGGGGCGCAATTAAAATGGCTGAAATGGGATACTCTTACAGAAAAATATTAAAATTTTATTTCCCAAAAGCAAAAATCAAAAAAATTTACTGATGAAACTAATCTTCTTAATAACAGCAACCATTACAGGGATAAAAATCCACGGAAATGAATTGATAAAGGAAAATCTTATAAAAAGTGTTATACAATCAAAAGAAGGCAAAGAGCTCGATAAAATACAGATAGAAATCGATAGAATGGCGATTAAAAATCTTTATAAAAAAGAGGGATTCCTCGATGTAGAAGTATTTTCAAAAATAATACAGGAAGATACAATTCACGCAATTGTGGAATTCGATATATCTGAAGGAAAAAGATATTACATCTCATTTGTTGACTTAATAGGTGTCCACGAAGAATTTATAGATACACTCACAAAGCTCACAGACCCATTAATGGGAAAAGTTTGTGCAGAAAAATATATCCTGCCAAAAAGACTGGATTTGATAGGATTTTACCTTAATAATGGATATCCATTTGTGCAAATCACGAGCAAAATTAAAAAAGATACATTAAATTTCGCAAGAGTAATTTTTGAAATAAAAGAAGGAGGCAAATACTATTTCGGTGGATATAAAATATCAGGTGATACAGTGGTAAAAAAGAAATTACTCGAAAAATCGATAAAAATAAAGAAAGGGAATATTTTCAGAATAGAAGATATATTTACATCTCTCCGCAAATTGTATTCTCTCGGAATATTTGAGAAAATTGATTATAGCTATGAAAATTCAAAGGATACTTTACTCATCGTTTTTCATTTAAAATCGAAGTCCCCGAGATGGATAAGTTTAGCACTCGGTGTAAAGACAGCAGAAAAAATACCATGGCTGTGGATAAATTCAGGTGCAGGTCACGACAACCTCTTCAGAATTTGCGATAAAACAAAGATAAATACAGAATTCTCATATAACTACCTGGAAAAATGGTATATTAGTAAATCGGAAATAATTTATAGAAAGAATTTCATAAAAGGAATACCCTTAAATTGCGAATTCGGAATAATGCTTAAAATTTACAGCCTCACATATTATTTATTTATCAGTGAATTTACTTTTGGAGTATTGAAATACATCGGAGAGAAGTGCAAAACAGGCTTACAGGGCAAATATCAAATAATCAGGGGAACGACGGATACTCTTCAGCCGTTTAATTCATTAACCTATTATTTTAACTGGGATACAAGAGATAACCCCATTGAGCCACATCGCGGTAATATGTATCATTTCACATACATGTATTCCGAGAATTTCCAGAAACTAACCCTCACATATTTGTATTTTAAAACGATAAAAAATATAGTAACGGGATTAAGATTAAAACTGGGAAGATGCTCCGGTGTACCACCGGATATCGAAAAATTCTTCTTCGGAGGCAGTGACGCAATATCAGGCTTCAAAGATGAATTATATGAACCTATTGAAAAAAGAGAAAAAGGCGAAAATATAATGGTAGGTAATTTATCATTAAGAATACCTGTTTTCAAAAGATTAGGTTGCGAATTATTACTTGACGGAGGATTAATTTTCGATAAAATAAAAGTGGTAAAAGTGGGTACGCAAGTGGGAATGTATTTTATGACACCCATAGGTCCCATCTCCATAAATCACGGATTCAAACTTTATCCAGAAATAGGTAAAGGAGGTATTTCTTTTAAACTTGGTTATAAATTTTAAAATGAAAAAAATAGCGGTCATAACAGGAGCGATTTTATTAATCGGTATAATCATTGTGAAAACAAGCATACCTTTAAAAATTCTCAAATTTGTAATCGAAAGAAAAACAAATTTAAAAATTGATAGAATATACGGGAATTTATCAAAAATTTTTATAAAAAATGTGAAATACGCGGATTTCATAAAAATAGATTCAATCGCTATAAAATCAAATCTCTTAAATTTAATAAAAAATTTACAGATTCAAAAGGTATCCGCTTACAATATAAATATTCGCTTAAAAAGGGGCATAAAATCCTCTCCTTTTCATTTCCCATTTAAAGTAAAAGAAATAAATTTATTTAATGTAAATGCAAGGGTTTATGAATACGGCAATTTATTTATCAATAAAGGAAAAGCTTCTTTAAATCCCGAAGGCAGTAAATTTATTGTGAATGCAAAAAACTTAAAGTGGGAATTTAAAAACCTCGAAGGCATACTGCAAAATGCAAAATTAGATGCTCAATTCTTAAAAGATAGATGGAAAATCAAAATCGATACTTTAATCTCCGAATTCGCCGGTGGTAGAATTTTTGTAAAAGGAGTTTATTACTATGGAAAATCAAAATACGATATCGAAATAAAAAACATAGCTCTTGATAAAATGATGAAAGAAGTGCACGGCAAAGCAAATGGCAAAATCAGGGTAAATTACAGAGAAAAACCTATGCTAAAGGGCGAAATCTTCGTAAAAAATTTAATACTGAAAGGAAAAGAAATAGGCAGAGCAAAAATAACATTTAAAATGGATACGGTTTCAAGAAAAATAAGCATACTTTCAAAGAAATTAAATCTCCATAAAATATTCCCTCAATTAGAAGGAATGGTTAATCTGAAAATGAATTTATGCGGTATAAACCAAAAATATGATGGAAACATCGTTTTATCCGGCAGGATATTAAATGTAAAAATTGAATATTTAAAAACAAATTTCAAGATTGAGAAAAATTTTGTCTATCCTGAAAAATTATGGCTCGGCAGGCTCAAAAAACCATTAAAACTAACTGGCTACATCTCAAAAGATACCGTTAACCTCATAGTAAGTGCTGACAGCATAAATCTCTGCAACTTATATAAAAATGCAAAAGGAATAATGTCAGGAAGGATAAAAATTTACGGAAATATAAAAAAACCAATCTTAAAAGGCAAAGCTATCTTGAACAATATAAAACTTGGTACCAACAAAAACGAAAGATTAGAATTAAGCTTTGAAATTAAAGATTTTAAAAATTTGCTTGGCTACATCAAAATAAAGGGAGATAGCGGTGAATTAGCAAAACTCAGATACTCATCCCTATATGCAGATTACAATAGCAGGGAGAAAAAATTTTCACTGATTATTAAAGGTGAAGGAATTTCTGCAAATATGAAGGGAGAAATTTTTAAAAACATGATAAAAATAGACACAATGGAAATACGAACAAAAAGACTGCACTTAAAAAATGAAAAGGAAATAACAGTTATGGCGAATAAAGAAGAACTAAAACTCAAAGAAACACAACTTTTGGTAAATAATTTTCCGTTAAAAGTAAAAGGCAAATATTCAAAAGGAGATATCGTTCTCTATGGAAAACTCCGGAACTTTTTGCTCCAGAAGGCTAACCCCCAGATAAAAGGTATACTCGATATGGATGCAAATCTTTTCGGAAAAATAAAGAACATTCATCTAATATTAAAAGGCAAAGTGAGAAACATTGAATATAAAACACAAAAATTTGACTCACTATTTTATATCGTAGAATACGATAGTGGTTTATTTTCTCTGAAGTCAATAAAAATTTTCGGTAAAGATATTTCAAAATTATCGGGCTCGGTTTCGCTGTTAGAAAACACATTGCACCTCAATTGCATACTGAAAAAGATTCCTCTGAATATATTACCAGTTGAAAAACATTTAAATGTAGAAAATGGCTTCTTATCCACCAATCTAATAATAATGGGGGATTACAAAAGACCTGAAATCTATGGGGATATTGAAATCACAGCAGATAGAATACTCTTCAGGGATGTACAGACGGTATTAAAGAACATCTATATCAAACTGGTGGGCTCAGGAAATGTGCTCGAAATAGATTCGGCACAGTGCTTCACAGAGAAAGGTGCATTAAAAATATCTGGAAAAATTTATCAGCCAGATAGTGTTGACATCACATTATCTTCCTCATCTCTATCGCTCAGTGGAATTGATGTAAAGTTTCAAAATGCGTTTAATTTAAGGATAAAAGGACCCATTTCGAATCCAGAGATTTCAGGTGCGATAAACATAATTTCTGCCATAATAACTGCTGATTTCGGTACACAGCGTGCACTTCCAGCGGAAATACCTTTAAAATTGGATTTAACTGTAAAGGCAGACAAAACAATAAGAATCATAAATAGATGGTTAGATTGCGATGCATCCGCCGATATAAAAGTAAAAACACTGACAGATAGACCAGTTGTAACAGGTAAAATAGAACTTGAGAAAGGAGGAAAAGCTTATATTCCGTTTATACCAAGGGAATTCGAAATAGTGAAAGGAAAATTTATATTTGAAAGTTCAATTAACATTGACCCCAAAATAGAGATACTGGCAAGGACAACGATATTTTCACCTGACACCGATACAATTTATCTGATGATAGGAGGAAAATTTTCAGCACCTCTTTTCTCCACTTATTCTGTTATAAAACCAAGAACTTTTGAAGAAATACTCACCCTCTTGACATTACAGATGACACCAGAAGAATTGCAAAACATCCTGCAGGATGAGACACAATTACAGCAGATAGGTGAAAAAGCTTTTAACGCATGGCTGAGATACAGTGTCGCGAAAATCAAAAGCTTAACTGCAGTCGAAAAGGCACTCGGACTCGATGCACTCACATTGAAAGAGATAAAAATACTTGAGAAACCAACGGCAAAAATATACATCGGAAAATATATCACAAAAGACCTTTACATGGGATACTCTTATGATATCACTTCATTATCCATCGAAAAAAGCGAAATATATACTGTGTATCGACTTTTTGATAAAGGAAGGTTTGTTGTAAAAAGAGATGAAAATGGAGAGTTCACAACCGCAGTTGAATTTAAGATTAGATTCTAATGAAACTCAGAAGTAAAATATTACTGGCACTGATTTTTATATGTCTTGCAATAGGAAGCGTTTCTTCTTATTTTTTACTGACTACTTTTAGAGAAACAATACTTCAGGAGATGTTGATGAGAGGTCAAATTCTCTGTAATTATCTTGCACAAACAGGAAGAAGAGCATTATTAATGGAAGATGAGGTAACTCTGGGAGATTTAGCAGTTAGTGTCAGTAAAAATCCAGATGTATCCGCAGTAAAAATTGTTGAAAAATCAGGAAAAATAATTGCCTCAAGCGTAATGGGAGAATGGCAAAAAGATTATTCTCCTCCTTCTTCCCCAGATATAAAAGACATAAAAGCAGATGTTGTAGTTGGCGGTGAGAAAATAGGCGAAGTACACCTCTGGTTATCACTCGAAAGAATAGAAAAAACAATCAAAAGAACTTTGTTAGTTATAGGCTCTTCCATTGGAGCGGTTCTTATCTTTTCGGTTATCTTTGGAATAATTTTTTCAAATCTTATAACACAACCTGTAAATGAATTGGTCAAAGGAGCATACAGAATAGCAATGGGCGACTTCAATGTAAAACTTACTCCGAAAACACGCGATGAAATAGCAGTGTTAATGAAAGCATTCAACGAAATGGCAGAGAGTTTAAAGGAAAAAGCTGCAATAAAATCGGCAATGAGAAGATATTTATCACCACAAGTAGCCGAAGAAATTTTAAAATCCGAAGAACTGCAAAGGGGCATTACAGAAGGAAGAAGACAAAAAGTAGCTGTTATGTTTGCAGATATTAAAGGTTTTACTTCAATGTCAGAAAAATTGCCACCAGAAACAGTAGTAAAAATCTTAAATGAATATTTCTCAATTATGACAAAGATAATTTTTAAATACAATGGCACTCTTGATAAGTTCATAGGCGATTGTGTAATGGCGGTTTTTGGAGCTCCTATTCCTCAAAAAGATGCATCTTTAAGAGCAATTTTAACAGCATTTGAGATACAGCAAAAATTAAAAAAGAAAGAAATCAAAATAGGAATAGGCATAAACACAGGAGAAGCTGTCGTCGGTAATATAGGCTCGGAAGAAAGAACGGATTATACCGTTATAGGAGATACTGTTAACTTTGCTCAAAGATTGCAGAGTCTTGCAAATGATCTCGGCGAAAAAATAATAATTTCAGAAGCTGTCTATAAAGAAGTCAAAGATAAAATAATGGTCAAAGAAATTGTAGGCGTTAAAATTAAAGGTAAATCTGAGCTTCAAAAAGTCTATTCAGTAATCGGTGTAGACCTTAAAAAGATAGGTAAAATTTGAAAAGATTGGCAAACATAATTCACTTTTCCATAATCGCCTTTTTAATATTTTCTCTCTTTGCTCCCGAAATTACACTAAAATCCAGAAAAGAAAGCAAATTTAAAATTTTAATAGATTTATCGAAAAGTTTAAAACCTGTTGAACAAGATTTAAAAAAAATTATCAAAAAAATCAAAAATCTGGACATAAATTTTGAAATTGTTGCATTTGGTGATAAAGTGCGAGAATTTAAAGAAGTTAAGTGCGAAGATAAACATACCGATATTTCCTCTGCATTGCTTTTTGCACATGATTCTCAGGGCATCCTTCTTATAACCGATGGTTTTTTCAACACAGGCGAAAATCCACTTAAAGTTTGCAGAAAACTGAATATCCCCGTATCCGTACTGGCTATTGGAAAAACACCACAAAAGATAGAATTGTCAAAAATCATAGCTCCCGAAGAGCTATTTGCAGACGAAAAAGCAAAAATCTCAGTATTTTTAAAAAATAAAGAAAAATCTCCAATAAAATTAAATTTAATTCTTTTCATAAATGATAAAAAAATAAAAGAAAAAAAACTCGAATTAAAACCCTATGAAGAAAAAGAAGAAAAATTTGATTTATCTTTTTCATCTGTGGGTCTCAAAAAAGTAAAAATAACAGCTGATTATGGAAAAGAAAAAGTAACAGCGATAAGATTATTAAAAGTTAAAGAACCTCGAAAAATTCTCTTCATAGCAGATAAACCTTCCTGGAATTTCAAATTTTTGAAAATTAACCTTGAAAAAGAAAGAGGCATAAAATTCGACTATAAAGTTAAACTATCCAGAGAAAAAATTTTTCAAAAAATAACTTCAAAAGATTACGACTTATTAATCTGTGATAGAAAAGATATAGATGCTAATATTTTAAAATTGGCACAGAAATTTTTATTTATCGGAAAATGCAATAGGAGTTTATCGCCCTTTGTGTTTTCTGATAAAAAAATCGAAGGAAACCTAAAATGTGAATTCATGGGAAAAGAAATAGAAATAAATACAGCAGAAGATATTCAATTTTTAAAACCAATGACAAAAGTTTATGCAAGAATAAAAGGAATTAAAAAAGTGTTTGGTGAACTTCCACTCATCGCATCTTACAAATACAAAGATAAGGAAATATTTCACATCTCAACAGAAGAGGCATGGAAACTTGAATTTCCCTTCAAATTAATTTCAAATTTCATAATAAAAGAAGTGTTAAAAGAAAAGAAAAAACTGCTTTGCTTTTACCCCAAAGAGATAAATCCGGGTGAAGAATTTACCCTAATTGTCCGGACATTAGCCCAAAAAGCATTTATAGAAATAGACGGAAAAAGGTACAGGATGGTAAAATCGGGAGAAAACTTTGTATTTTCTTATACCCCTGAAAATTACGGAAAGAAACATTTTAAAATTACAACAGAAGATGGTACTTACGAAGGAGAATTCTGGGTAAAGGAACCCCGCAAAGAAGAACCCGCAGGGATAAATCGCCCTCTTTTGCAAAAAATAGCAAAAATTACAGGTGGAGAATACTCAGAAAGCGAAATAAAATTCAGATTGAAAGAAACAAAAATAAAGAAAAAACTGGAATTTTTCGAAAAAAGATGGATTCTTATCCTTCTCCTTTCTTTATTACTATTGGAATGGACAATTTTAAGATTTTGCAAAACTACATAATCCCAAAATAAAAGACGAAGTAAGAACTATTGTGGCTCCTGACGGTAAATTAAGATAGTATGATAAAAATAAGCCTACAAGCGCAGATAAAATCCCAAAGCCTGTTGATAATAAAAACAATTTCTTAAAGTCAGTAGTCAAATGGTAGGCAGATAGAGGAGGATTTATAATAAGACTAAAGACAAGTAAACCTCCAATCGTATTCAAATTTAGACTAACTGCAATTCCAGTGATTATAAGCATCGCGTAAAACAAAGGTTTTACAGGTAAACCGTGTACCTGTGCAAGTTCGCGGTTGAACAAAACAAATTGCAAGTGACGGAATTTCAAAGCCAAAAACAAAACAAAAATAAGAAGCATTATGATTAGAAAAATTATATCCTTCTTTGTAACCAACAAAATATTTCCCCACAGAAGATTTAAAGCCTCTGTGCGTGGACCTTTTATCAATCCTATACCGATAAAAGCAATACCCAAAACAATAGAAAAAATCACCCCAATGGATAAATTAGGGTCAAATTTTCCTTTCTCAGATAAAGGGCCTATCAAAATCGCAGAAATTATGCAAAAAATTATAGAAAGTAAAAGAGGATTAACGCCAAAAAGAACCCCAAAAACCGCACCTGCAAGCGCTGAATGCGCCATACTAACTCCAATAAAAGGGATGCGCAACAAAATAACAAAAACTCCTACTAAACCACATAAAGCACCACCAAAAATGGCACTCAAAATTGCATTTTTCATGAAACTATAATGTAGAAAAGAAAACATCTCTTTCTCCATCAAATAGTACCTTTCCCTTATCAAGCAAAATAACTCTTTTACAACTTCTGGGAATTAAATGAAATAAATGAGTTACCAGAATTATGGTTAAGTTTTTCTCTTTATAGACCTTTTCTATCAGTCTTAAAAATTCTTTTTGTGATGTTATATCGAGATTTACAAAGGGTTCATCAAGCAACAAAAGCTGTGGTTCACGGCATAATGCATGGCAAAGAAGAGCTTTTTGCTGTTCACCACCCGATAATGTTCCTATCGCTCTTTCCCGCAATTCATATATTCCTAATTTCTTCATCATAGATTCACAATTTTCAATCTCGTTTTTGCTTATCTGGAAGGAAAATCTTTTTGAAGAAAGCAGAGCCATGAAGACTAAATCTTTTACCTTCACAGGAGTTCTCTTATCAATATATGTTCTCTGTGGCACATAACCTATTTTCCTTGTATTTACAATTATTTCCCCTTTTTGAGGCTTTATAAGTCCTGTTATCAAATGCAAAAGCGTTGTTTTACCTGCACCATTCGGCCCAGTAAGTGCTACAAATTCACCTTCTTTTATACTTAAATTCACATCTTTAAGAATTAAAGAAAAACAATTTTTTATCTCAATCAGCATTTATTAAGATTTGAATGTTTTTTTGTAAAGTTTCAAAATAAGAGTTAAGAGGGAAATTTGACAGTACTACTCTTTTTATTCCCAACTCCTTCTCAAAAACTCTGCCTGTTTCTCCCGATTGTAAATTATCTACTATTAAATCTGGCTTTTCTTTTCTCGCAATTTCTATTATATGAGATATCATCTTAGGATTCAAATCTTCTTCTCGAGGATAAACCGCTATAACTTTCATACCCAGCCATTCTAAAAAACCCTTTTGATAAATATTGCAAATCACTTTCTTATCTCTTAAAACCTTTGCCTTTTCAAGTATCACAGCTTTTACTGAATCGATCTTCCTGCAATAACTTTCTGTCTCCAATTTTTCATTAGGATAAAGTGAATCTATTATTTTTGCAAATCTTAACACTGCTTTTTTATGATTATCAGGTATCATTAGGTTTTCCATTATTCCGAGTTTTATCTTCTTTTTTTCTATTTTCTCAATCCATTTTTCCCATCCCTGATAGATTATCAAATCTGCTTTTTCTATCTTTTTCACACCCTCGGGCTTTAGATCGAAATGTCCGGGACACATACCAGGTGGAGTAAGGCAAAAAACTTGGGCTGTGGGTAAAACACCCTGCACTATACTTTTCAATATCGAAGTAGACACAACAATTTTTAGAGATATTATTATGACATTAATCATCTATACTTCACATTTACACCTATTGTGAACCTTCTTCCGGGCATTTCATATAGACCTGCTTTTCCTCCGGGTAAATCAACATAAATTTCGTATTTCTCATCAAAAATGTTATTGATAGCGAAGAAAATTCCCACAAATCTGTGTATATCAAAATTCACTTTCGAATTTACAACAAGATAGTCGCCAATCTCTGATTTTAAACTGTCTTCAGCATAATAATCTTTTACATACTGAGCATTTATGGAGGCTATTACAGGTTTATATTTATAAAGGAAAAGAAAATCGAGTTTGTGCTTCGCTCTACCTTTTGTGTGAATTCCGGGGTCTAAATAGGTGTAGGATATTCTTCCTTTTACATCATCAAAATCTGCCATTATGTTTAATTCTATACCTTTGAATTCAAATTTACCTGTATTTGTGAATTTATATAAAGGTGGTGGTGAAGGATTTCTACTTAACTCAATTAATTCTTCGCCTTTTATCAAATAATAAACTATATCAAAGTTTAAGAATTTATAGGTGTAATTTATACCTGCTTCGTAATTTGTTGCTTTTTCGGGTTTTAATGTGGAATCTGATGGTGGAAACATGTAGAGTTCGTTTAGTTGCGGATATCTAAAGCCTTTTCCCGCCGATGCACGCAGAAGTAAATCGGGAAATACTTTTGCCACTATCCCTACACGCGGACTTAAGAAACTTCCACATATATTATCAACATCATATCTTATACCTGCGGATATTATAAAGCGAGGAAATTTTTGATTTATATGAGTATAGAAAGCGTAACTATTTCTATCCCATTCCCCCAATACACTATCGCCATCTTCTGTTAATCTTTCGCCCCATGGTGTCTTGTATTCTGCGCCTATTAAAATTTCATTTCCTTTAAAGATTTTTAAGACAGAATTATAAATTATGCCATCTGTTTTATCTTTTGAATGCCAGCCATCTGAAAATAAATGTTCACCATAAGTTCTGTAAAATTTTAAAGAATGTTCGCCTTTATACAAATATTTTAAAGTAAAGTCATACGCTCCTCTTTCATAATCTGTCCAAGATGTGTCTGGCTCTTCTTTATATCCGTCAAAATATTTTGTAGAAAATGTTAAATTCAATTTTGGTAATCTGCATCCTACTTTTAATTCGTAATCTTTTCCATCATAAGCTGTACTTGGTAAATGTCCATCTGATTTTCTTCTATCAATTGTCAGGTAATAAAATAGATTTTTATAAAGCGAACCTGTTTCAAACAAAAATTCTTTTGTGTTGTAAGAGCCGTATTTGAGAGATAAGTTGCCTTCAAATTTATTTTCGGGAGTTTTTGTTATTATGTTTATAACGCCTCCGAGTGCATCAGACCCATATAGATTTGAAAAAGCACCCCTTACTACTTCGATTCTTTTTACATTTATGAGCGGGAAATAGTGGGTTACAGCACAGCCAAATAAAGCCATTTTCTCTGGCCTACCATCAATCAAAACACCTATCCGCCTTCCACGCGAACCTATCCCCCTTATTTCAACATCTGCTCTGCCAAAATCACCTGTTTTCTGAATGAATACTCCCGATAGAATGGACAAAGCATCGGTACACGATTTTACTTCCAAGGATTTAAGTTCATCTTCGGTAAGCACACTCACAGAAGCAGACACATCTTTCACACATTGCTTTGAACGAGTAGCAGTCACCACAATCTTTTCACCTTTGTAAACCTTTAGAGTCTCCGCCTTCACAACCCCCACCAGAAAGAAAAACCACAACATGCTACCCTCCCGTATTACGAATATTATAATCGTAATACTAATTTGTCAAGTGTTTATTGGATTAATTTCAGGGTACTGTTAAGGGAAGGAATTTAGAGATTTTGAGTCCCTTTTTGCCTGTGATTTCTTTTGATACTTTCTTTATCTCTTCTGGTTTGCCTTTTATTGTTATTATTTCAAGGCAATTTTTTTCATCAAGGTGTATGTGTAAGGTTGCTATTATGTTCTTCAAATGATGATGCTGAGAGCTTGTTAGTCTTTCTTCCAATTCTCTTTTTGTATGGTCATAGATTACAGCAAGAATTCCAAAAGATTCTTTACCTTTGAGCCATTTTTCTTCTGCTAATTTTTCTCTTATTAATTCTCTAATCGCTTCGGAACGGTTTGCAAAACCTCTTTCTTTTATGAATTTCTCGAATTCTTCAAATAAATCTTTTTCTATTGATATTGAAAATCTTTCGACCACTTATTTTCTTTCTTCCTTTCTTTCTACTTCTTTCCAAGCATCGAGCAATTTTTTAAGTATATCAAGTACCACTGTCAACCTTCTTGGTTCTTGTCGAATGTTTGCCTCTGAAAGTTCATAAATCATATAGTCATAAAGTTTATCGAGTGCCGATGCTATTTCTTCTCCTTTTTCCATATCAAGGCAACTTCTGAGAGCTGCTATTGCGCTTATCGCTTTACCAATGTACTGACTTCTTTTCGTTATATCTCCTTCTTCGAAGTATTTCTTCGCCTGTCTTACGAATTTTATCGCGAGTTCATAAGTCATTTCAACCAGTTTCGCAGGAGATGCCGTCTCTATCTCCAATTTTTTATATAAAATGTCTTCTTTCATATCCCCTCCTTAGAATGTATAACCTGCAAGCATTTGTTCTTGAAGTACTATCGCTGAAATAAATTCTTCCATCTTTGAGAAAATGGTATAATACATACCTTCCATATTTGATAGTCTTTTTTCCCATTGCTCTGCTCTATCTTCCAGTTCATCTATCTGCTGGTTAATAGAATCTATCACTGTAGGGATTATACCTTTTGGTGTGGAATATTCATCTGTCCAGTAATCTATTGCGTTTTCCACCTTGCATGCTGCACCGAGTGATAATCTTATTTCACCTTGCTCTGTTCCATTGCCATCAGGGTCGTTTATCAAAATCCTTATTCCCTCGATATCGGGATTGACACCCACTATTACTCCACCAGCAGGTTCATTTGAGATTTGAAGGTCACCTGCTGCCACTGTGTAAGTCCCTATAAGATTATGGTCTTTGTCATAAAAATTTATAGTAGCATCAGTTAAATTGCCGGACGCATCAAAAGTTCCTGTAACTTCATAGTATCCTGAAGGCGTATCCCTTGTTTTACCGTAATACTGCACCGCTGGATTCGTAGTATCCCAGCTCAAAGTAAATAGTTGCACCACTTCATCAAAATGTTCATCAAGTGCTTCATCGAGTTCATCTTCATCTATTGATAGCAATGCATTCGTGCCCAAATCAAACCCAATATCCGCAAGGGACATCAACGAAAAATCCGAAGGCAAAGGAGCTATCTCTTCTGTTATTATTTCAGCGAGTCCAAATTTTACATAATGCGTTGTAGAATCACCAAAAAGGATTCCTGCTGTCTCTGTTTCTGAATTATAATAATCATAAGTGTTTATTGTAGCTATCACTTCGTTATACTTATTAACAAATTCTTTAATTTTCGATTTAACCGCTTCTTTGTCATTTTCTACTGTTAAAATTACCTCTGTCGAAGGGTCTGCTTTTAGCAACTCAATTGTCACTCCTGGTATCACATCTTCTATTGTGTTATCTTCGCTTACTATTCCCATCCCGTCTATTTCGACCGAAGCATCCTGAGCTGCCTGCACTTCGTAGATATGGGTATCGATGTAATAAATATCGCCAACTACGAGTGTACCAGCAGAATATGCAGTTTGCACTCCATCTATAACATTTATGAAAGTACCCGGAACATAGGTATTATCGATTGTTATAGTGCCGGAATTTCCTTCTCCGTCCCACCATTTTATGACAATGGTATCGGTTCCAACGGTTCCCGATGTTCCAACAGTTGTATCTCCATTTACGCTTTCTATTTTAAATTTTATTGTTTTCTCTGTTGTACCTGTGTAATTACCTGCACCTTCATTTGAAGAAGGAGTTGATGTACCATTCCATGTATCCCATTCTGCAGCTTCCACATAATAATCCCAGGGACCATCAGGGTCAAAATCTCCAAATGTCAAATCTGTATCTTCATCTATTGAAATCTGATTTGATGCCCCTGTATTCGTAGAAGTCAAAAGCAAGTGATAGGGATTTGTGGGTGTACCATCATCGATTATCGATGCCCTTACTTCATCTGTTGCATTATTTATTGCGTTAACGAGGTCAGCCAATGTCATATCTGATGTAACAGTAATGTCAGCAACAAGATTGCCACCAACATAAACTCTGAAGAAGGTACCGTTTATCGCGGTTGTATCTGTATCTGCCCAGCCTCTTGATTTCACCTGATGAGATTTCGCAAGCTGATGGACTACAACTTTATGGGAGCCCGGCTCTGCATCTGAACTCGCACTCGCTCTTATTATTGACTCATCGGATACCGTGGCTTTTCTCAAAAGTAATTCATTTAATTCGTTTATAGTGCGTACGAAACTTAAAAAACTATTTAATTTATCTCTTATGTCCTGCCAGGCTGATAGTTTCTGCTGATACTCAGATATTTCTTCCTGAATTATCTCAAGTGGTCGCCTCTCCTGTTCTATTATTGCTTCTATAATTTTATCCCATTCGAGACCGCTTACCAGTCCAACATAATTTACAGGTCCTATTGACATCCCATTCCCTTTTTAGCAAGTAGCGTGACAAAGCCCCCTCCCTACAGGGTTACATCACTATACTATCAATCTCAACAGTATCTCCGGATACATATTCGCCTGTGCAAGCATTGCAACACCTGATTGCATAAGGAAGCGTGCAATTACAAAGTTCGTCATCTCCATCGCAATATCTGCATCCCTTATTCTTGATTCAGCAGCAACTGCATTCTCGTAACTGTATTTCAGATTTTCAATGGCATTCTGCAATCTGTTCATCGTAGCACCAATGTATGCCCTCAGGTTGTTCTTGCTTACAATCGCCTGATCAACAATGCTCAGTGCATTCTTCGCAGCTTCCACAGTATTTACCGATGCATTTGTTAAACCAAGAGCCTGAGCTGTAGCTGCACCGAGACTTATCCAGATCTGATCGAGAACAGAATCCCAGTATATTCCAACCTGCAGGTGGAATGCAGTCAAAGTACCGTCAAGCAGCTTTCTTCCTGCGAATTCTGTTACGCATGCTATACGGGTGATCTCAGAAAGTATCACCTGGAACTCAGTATCGATGTATCCTCTTTCAGTATCGCCATAAGTTTCGTTCGCTGCCTGCATTGCGAGCTGCCTTAGCCTTATCAATTTCTCATCGATTACAGCAAGAGCTCCTTCAGCAGTTTGTAAAAGTGAGATTCCATCCTGAGCGTTTCTTATCGCTTGTTCATAACTCACAATAGCAGCTCTCATTTTTTCGGATATCGCCAGTCCTGCTGCGTCATCCGATGCCTTGTTTATTCGGAGTCCTGTCGTCAACCTTTCCAGTGCCGTCTCGAACTTATGTTGCGTCTCCTGGAGGTGCCTATGGGCCACAAGGGCCATATAGTTATGGACTATGCGCATACTCATCGCACCCCTCCTTTTTATTTTCTACATTATTTTTAACCTTGCACCTCATTCCAATTAGTAATTTCGACAGATTTGATTTTAACTTAAGGGGGAAATTAAGATTTTTTCATTTCACATTTGCCGTTGAATATTACACCTTCCTGAATCACAAGTATCTTACACGCAATATCACCTGTAACTTCTGCTCCCTTTTGTAATTCAAGTTTTTCGTCAGAAATTATATTGCCTTCCACTTTGCCACCGATAATTGCCTGCTTTGCCTTTATATTGCCTTTCACAACACCCTCATTGCCAATTATTATGGCATCACTTACCTCAATATTGCCTTCCACTGTTCCATCTACCCTTATACTGCCTTTTACCTTAAAATCTCCATTGAATTGCGTGCCTTTTGCAAGTATTGATGTTATCTCGGAAATTTTTTTGTTATTCGGCATTATTTTCCACCCATTATTATGAAGCGCTCAGGATTGACTTTATGGTCATTCAAATAAACTTCATAGGACAGCTCACAGATACCATCGGAGCCCCTCGTTATTCCTATTGTCTCTTTTTGATGTATCGTGCTACCAACATTCACTACAGGCTCAAATTTGCCCTTTAATATAACTTTTACTCCCTTTTTATTTTCAACTTTCACAACACCTTCTTTACCATTATAAGATACATCAACGACTTCACCGGACACAGGTGATATCACGGAAACATTCGGTAATGCCTTTATTTTTATCTCATTATCTCGAGTAAGCGCTGAGGCTACGAATTCTTCGCAGGGATAAAGTGCAGGAATATAAGAAATATCCGGATAATCGGATGTATCTCTTTTATTAAGAACAATGCCTTTAACAACATCCACACCAAGTAAATTCGCAAGTCTCCTGTTTTTCTCTTTTAAAAGAGATATCTCTTCTTCAAGTTTCTTAACCTGTCTATACCTCGCCTCAAGATATGCATTGCGCTTTTGAATTAGTGCAAGCTTTGCTGCTCTAACATAAACTTTCCCATAAATTGATATCAGAAAAACAATAAAGCCAGCGAATAACAGAGCAAAAACTTTTAAAATTTTCAATGTCCTATAAGATAGTCTTATCTGCTTTATATTTTTGGGGTCATCATGAGCTATTATTATTGTTATTCCTTTACGCATAGCACAAAAGGAGGTTCTCTCATATGTTCAGATAATTTCTTCAATTTATTTACATATTCGACCATTTTTTTATCTATTTTTTCAACTTCTCCCACAAGTATTTTATCGAGTGTCTCATATGTCATCTTAAGAGCCAATTCATCCGTTATCCCCGGTAACAAATCAGGGGAAGGTGCTTTCTTTATTATCTTCTCCGGGACACCAATATGTTTTGATAATTTCCTCACATGGGTTTTATAAAGATGTAAAATTGGCATCACATCTGAAACACCGTCACCATACTTCACAAAAAAGCCACTTAAAGCTTCACTCCTGTTTGCTGTACCCGCAACAAGATAATTCTTCTTCTCAGCGTAATAATAAAGTAGACACATCCTTATCCTGTGTTTTATCCTGTGATAAGCATCAACACGCCTTATCCATTCTTTGCGAGCACCAAGCAAGCCTTCAACATAGGGACTTTGCTCCCTGCCAAAAAACCTATATCCAATCTTCACAAAAAGTGAGGTCAAAAATCTACCCGGGAATAATTTCCTGAAAATAAGATCATAAATGCCAAACTCTTCCAGAATCGGTGTTAAATCAATAAATTTGCGGTCTAAATCAAGCAAATCGCACATTAAATACGCATCTTTTACACTCTCAGGATTTGAATCCTTTTCCGGCATTATAAGGGCGAAAACTTTATTTTTACCAAATGCACGCACACATAAAGATGCTACACATGCAGAATCTATCCCACCAGATACCCCAACAACCGCTCCTTCTTTTCCGTATTTACTGGCAACATCACGCAAGAATTTTATTATTTTTTCGGCTTCTTCATCACAATTTATATCAAGGGACTCTTTTGCAGGTAAACACTCAACGAAACTACGCTTAAATTCGCCTTCCTTTACCCTCTTTTCCACTTCTTTAATAAAATCATCAGACAAACCTTCTTTTTCCCCTTTTAAAACTTTTTCCTCTTTTCCTAATTCATTTTTTAAATATTCTTCAGGTATTCCAAGTTCTTTTCCTATTTCCAGAACTTCCGACTTATAAATGTCCTTGAAAGGAGCTACATCTCCTCCATTCTCACCAAATTTAACAAATTCTCCAAGTTCCCACTCTGTCTTGTCAATATCAGATAAAACAAGGCAGTTTTTCCATTCACCATAATAATAAAGAGATATTAATTTCAATCTCTCTCTCAAACCTTTATCTCCAATCGCTTCTTCCTCTATTTTCTTCATCACAGGCGTTAAATCCCTTTCTATTAAATTAAAATTGAATTTTTCCTTTAACTTTTCTGCTTTTTCTCTTTTATCAACATCAAAAAGCACAGCATAAACATTTTCGGGTGGAAACGCCTTACAGCACAGATGCAAAAGCGTAACAGAATTAAGGTCAAAATTTAAAGATAATATTACACCATCTCTATTTAATTCTTTTACCTTCTCTTTTAAGAAATCACAAATTTTATCCCAGTGCATTCTGTTTAATTATAACTTCATTCTGGATTTGTCAAGATTTTTTATCAACTTTTTGTTTCTTATATTCTTTTATCCTCCTCTTTACTATTTTTAGAGCGCTATCAAATGCTTTCTGCAATGTTTTTGCTTCCTCTCTCACTATCATGGTATCTCCTTTATGCGGTTTGACCTCAAATTCAACTTCTGAAACATGTGGGCTTTTGTGTAAAGTCACTTTTATGTAATGTATCCAATCCTTCAATCTTTCCAGTCGTTTCAATTTCTTTTCCATCTGTGTCTTCAGAGTTTCAGCCAGTTCAAAATTTTTTGCACTTAACTGTATCTGCATCTTTACCTCCCCCAAATTAAAGGATTTATAAACCTTGAATAATCATAAAAAGGCTTATCTTCTTCTACATTGGAATAAGCCAGCTCATAAAAGCCCGTGCCTTTTTTGTCAATGAAAATAAATTCATAACCTTTACCAATATACACCCATTTTACGCATTCAGGATAATCAGAAGTCGCAGGTATAACAAATTCTTCATCAGGTCTCCCATACTTTATGTAAATCCTTCCCATATCCGTATAACGCCCCAGCTTTTTACCATAAGCAAAATGCTTGTCAGCGTATTCTACACGCTCACAGTGCTCAAAAAGAGCAACCCTGCCCCTTTTAAGCCAGAACTTCAGCAAAAATTCATCCTTATTTTCTTTGCCCAACCTCTTATATTGCTTTAATTCTTTCTCATCGGCAATATAATCAATAAAATCCCAGTATTTCCTTATTTTTGCAGTAATCTCCATCTTCGGCTCTCCTTTTATGAAACACTTTTCAGCACAAACAGAATCTTTATCCTGTCTCACTTTCACACGCAAAAGATATTCTCCCACAGGCAAATCTGTTATTTCAACAGCACCAGCATAAAGAATATCAACATCTTCCGCATAATTACTCATCTTGGGATAAGATAGTAAAACGCTATCACCTTTTAAAATATCAACAATTACCTGATAAGGAGCATCTTTCCTTAGACCATAAATTTCAAAGTAATAATAAAGATATTTTGAATTCTTTAAAAAGATATTTGAAGGATTCGCAAGTATTTCCAAACCATTTTTCACAAATTTACCCTGCTGACCCGCTCTTATAAGCGTCGCAAGAATTATATCCGAAACGGTAAAACCTTCATATCTGTGTAACTCTTTCTTTACAATTCTTTTAATCTCTCTGCCCCTGTTCTTTATACTGATTTCAAATTTGTATTCTCCTGGCGCAAGTTCTATCTCAAATCTATCAAGGGTATGCATTGCCCTTTCCTCTGCTACACTGTAAGAGGGAATGTAACACATCCTTTTCCATTCTCCCTGCGTGATTAATTTGCCATTTTTATCATAAATTTTTATATCCTCCTGAAATTCCGATTGATAAATAGTTTTAAACTCTTTATACCTTAACTCATAATAAGGAATAGATATATAAATATCGCAATGAACTTTATCTCCGTATTTAAAAGAATAAATATCGGCATAGAATGTAATCAAGAATACGAACATATCTTACCACCTCGAGCACTTCATCATTTATTATAAAAAAATATCCTTATTTGTCAAGTTTATCTTGACTTTGTTATATTGCGATTATAACTTTAAGGGGGATTATGAAAATTCTCGTTATAAATCCGGGGTCAACTTCAACCCTGATTTCTATTTTTGAAGACGAAAAAGAGATAAAAAGAGAAAAGATAGAGCACGATGTAAATGAGTTGCGGAAATTTAAAGAGCTAATAGACCAGCTTCCTTATCGCAAAGAAAAGATAATGGAAAAATTAAAGGAATGGGGGATTAAAAAAGGAGATTTATCAGCAGTTGCAGGTAGGGGCGGTGTCTTTAAACCACTTGAAAGTGGCACTTATGAAGTGAATGATAAAATGATTGAAGATGTAAAAGCAGGCAGGGTGCGTGCAAAACATGCATCAAATCTTGGATGCATACTCGCAAAAGAAATAGCAGAAGAATATGGAGTCAAAGCATACATTGCAGACCCTGTCTCTGTTGATGAATTTGAACCACTTGCAAGAGTATCGGGTTTACCAGAAATAGAAAGAGAAGCACTTCAACATACTCTGAATATTAAAGCAATGGCAAGGAGAGCAGCAAAAGAACTCAAAAAACCTTTAAGTGAATTAAATCTCGTTGTAGCACATATAGGCGGAGGAATATCCGTATGCCCGCTTAAAGGCGGCAGAATAATTGATGCCAATAATGCAAAAGAAGAAGGACCATTTTCACCAGAAAGAACAGGAGGCTTACCCTCATATTCACTTGTAGAACTATGTTACTCTGGCAAATATACACGCGAACAAATGTTGAGAAAAATAATGGGCGAAGGAGGACTTGTTGCATATCTTGGAACAAACAGCATAAAAGAAGTTTTGAAAAGAATAGAACAGGGTGATGAAAAAGCACGATTTTATCTTGAAGCAATGGCTTATCAGATAGCAAAAGAGATAGGTGCAATGTCAACAGTTCTGAAAGGCAAAGTAGATGCCATCATTCTGACAGGAGGAGGAGCAAATGCAGAACTACTTGTTAACTGGATAAAAGAAAGAGTATCGTGGATTGCACAGGTGCTGGTTTACCCGGGTGAACACGAGATGCTGGCACTAGCTCAGGCAACACTCAGGATACTTCGCGGCGAAGAAAAACCCAAAGAATATAAATAATGGGCATCATTATAAAACAATTAAAAATTTTATCAGCAAAAGAAAGGAAAGCAAAGTTATTTTTTGATACCGGTGCATCTTCAACCTTTATAAAATCCAATATTGCCGAAGAAATAGGAAATATCGTCACACTACCTCGAAAATATAAATTTAAAGGAATAGATGGAAATACAGTTGAAACAGATAAAGTTATATTTTTTGCAGTAAATTTGCTTGATATATGGTGTCCATTTCATGCTTTTGTAATAGAAAAAGAGGATTTGCCGGTAGAAGTAGATGTATTTATAGGATGCGATTTCATGGAAAAGTATAACATAAAATTAGACCCCAAAAAGAAAGATATAATTGTGGATAAAGAATATTTGAAGCAAACTTTCACTATCTTATTTTCTCAAATAAAATGAGAGTATTGATAATAGGTGCAGGCATAGCAGGGTATAACTGTGCAATCCAGTGCAGAAAAAGAGGAGCAGAGGTAATTCTCATAGAAAAAGCAGAAATAGGGGGCACATGCCTCAACCGCGGATGCATACCAACAAAAAATTTAATAGCAAATGTGAAAAAATTTAAAGATATTGAAAAACTTCTCAATGAAAAAGAAAAAGTAGTAAAAATTTTGCGAAAAGGTCTAAAAAATAAACTCGAAAATCTGGGAATAAAAATAATTCAGGGAGAAGCGGAATTTCTAACAGACAAAAAAGTAGTTGTTAAAGATGAAAATTCTGATAGAGTTTTTGAAGCAGATAAAATTGTAATAGCAAGTGGCTCAAAGCCAAGGATTTTAAAAGATGCAAAGCCAGATGGTAAAGACATTCTCACATCCGACCATATTTTAAATCTCAAAGAAATACCAGAAGAATTAATAATCGTTGGTGGTGGAGCGATAGGACTTGAATTTGCACATATTTATCACCAGCTCGGTGTAAAAATAAAAATTTATGAAATGATGGATAGAATATTGCCAGAAATGGCAGACAAAGATATAAGCGAATTCATGGAAAAAGAACTAAAAAAGAAAGGAATTGAAATTTATAAAGGCAAAAAACTATTGAAAATCACAAAAAATGAAAAAATAGAATTGCATTTTAATGATGAAATTGTCAAAACCAATGGTAAAGTTTTGTTATCACTTGGAAGGGTACCCGATTTTGAGGATTTAAATTTAAAAGAAGCAGGTGTTGAAGCCGACAAAAAAATAATTGTAAACGAATATTTTGAAACAAATGTTCCTCATATTTATGCAATCGGTGATGTCACAGGTGGTAAGATGCTTGCACACAAAGCACTTCACGAAGCTATAATATGTGCAGATAACATTTTTGGAGAAAAAAGGAAGCCCGTTAATTTAATTCCTTCGGTTGTGTTTACTCAGCCCGAATGTGCGGCAATTGGCGATTTATCAGGTGAAAAGATAATAAAATTTGATTATGCAAAACTCGGCAGAGCACTTTGCGATGGCGAAAGAATAGGATTTATAAAACTTGTATTTGATAAAGATGATGCTTTAAAAGGTGGTGCGATCTGTGGCAAATTTGCATCAGAATTAATATCACAAATAGAAATCCTGATAAGATACAGGGCAAAAATAAAAGATATCAAAAACTTAATTTTCCCACACCCAACATATTCAGAATTGCTGATAGAATCTATCATTTTTTAATATCAAAAACACTTGACAAATCATTTCTCACGATTATATATTATTGGGATGAATAGCTTCTTTATCCTCTATAATATAGGGAAAAATATAAAGAGGGGCAATAACTTACTTACTTACTTACTTAC
>CBEVQO010000003.1:0-270380 GCA_965552055.1 uncultured bacterium | reverse complement strand
GATAACTTTTCAAATCCTCGCTTCATTTCTTCTCTTTGTTCTTCGAATCTGCGGTTCGTATCTTCCCTTAATTTTCTCAGTTCTTCGAGTATTGCTTTTATGTCGTCTTTGGTCGCTGCCTTTTTCTCAAGTATCTCCTCTATTCTCATCCTCACCTCCGGATGCTCTTTTATAATCCTCGGCAACTCTCTTTCTATTAGCTCGATTATCTCTTTCTCAGAAAGTTTCCTCATCGCTTTATTATAAAGATAATTCTAATTTGTCAAGTGCTTATCTCAAAAATTTGCCTTCCTTCAAAAAATCATAAATTATTTTTGCTGATTTATCCGGCTCTTCTTTTATTATTTTTACTTCTTTTTTTATTTCAAATTTATAAACCCTTTTTACTTTTGTTGGCGAACCTTTAAGTCCTATTTTCTCATCCTTTGCTTTTATATCTTCTTTTTTCCATATTTTTATTTCTTTCTTTTTTGCCTGCAGTTTACCTCTGAGAGAAGGTATTCGTGGCGTGTTTATGCCCTTAATTACGGTGATGAGGCATGGGAGCTCACTCTTTACGATTTCATATCCTTCTTCTGTCATCCTTTTTACAATTATATTATTTTCTTCGATTTCAACTATTTTTGCTACATACGCTATATGGGGTATTTTAAGGAATTCCGCGATTTGTGGTCCTACCTGTCCTGTATCTGCATCAACTGAGTTTTTACCGCATATTATTAAATCGTATTCTCCAATTTTTTCAATTGCTTTTGAAAGAGTATAGGAAGTTGCTAGAGTATCTGCACCTGCAAATCTTTTATCGCATAACAATATTGCGTCATCTATGCCCATTGACAGTGCTTCACGCAGGGCATCTTCTGTCTGTGGCGGTCCCATGGATATCGCTACTGTTTCGCCTCCGTATTTTTCTTTTAGCAAAAGTGCTTCTTCGATTGCATAGAGGTCAAGCGGATTTATAACCGCCGGCATTTTATCACGAAGTAATATCCCTTTTTTTTCATCAAAAACAATTTCCGACTCAGGGTCCGGCACCTGCTTTATACAAACTATTATTTTCATTTCGATTTTAAATATTCTTCTGCTTCCATCAATCCTTTTAGTATTTTTATACCAAGTTTTGAAGCATCTTCTTGCACAGTGTTGTATAACAATTTTTCTATTTCTTCCATCATCTTATTATAAGTAAAATTTTAATTTGTCAAGCAATTGATTGTTTATTCCATACATAGTTTTTCAAAGAGCTTTGCCCTCCCGACCTATTTTTTACAGGATTGCATAACCGTTTTTCAGCACTTTTACTTAATATTTTATTCCTATTACTTCAAAAATTTCAATTGATTTGCTCTTGCCTTTAAAATCAAATTTTCCGAGTGATTTTGAAATTATTTTATCTTTCACCTCATTATAAGTGTATTCTGTGATCAAAATTTGATATGGCTTTGTAAGCGTTTGCACCCTTTGTGCAGTATTCACCGCATCACCTATAACTGTATAATCCATCCTTACTTCCGAACCTATATTCCCAACAAGCACTTCTCCTGTGTTTATCCCTATTCCTATCTCAAAATAAGGTTTGCCTTCTTTTTCCCTTTCATACGATAATTTTTTAATTTCCTTTGTTATATAAATTGCTGCTTTTATAGCACGCAAAGAATCATCTGGACGGGATATAGGTGCACCAAAAAAGGCAAGAACACCGTCTCCTATATACTTATCAAGTGTGCCATTGTTCATAAAAATAACATCTGTTATTAAAGAAAGATAATTGTTTAAAAGATTGACAACTTCCTGCGGTGGTAGTTTTTCCGATAATTCCGTAAATCCCTTAATATCTGCAAATAATATTGTTAACTTCCTTATGTCTCCACCGAGTTTTATTCTTTCTGGATTATTTACAATCTCCTCAACTACAGGACGCGGTAAAAAGCGATGAAAATGTTCTTCAACCTTTATCCTGTATTTCAGCTTTTCAAATGTTAAAATATTTTTAGCACTTAAACTCAAATAATTAATGAAAGAATTTAAAAATTCAATATCTTCTCTTGTATATACATCTTTTATCGTTTTCTCACCTACACTCAGCAATCCCGCTACTCTGCCTTCTGATGTAATCAACAAGGATAATTCGGTTAAATTTTCCCCAGGCGGAAAAGATACATTTCTTTCTTTTATAAGGTCATAATAAGTATCTCCTTTTTCATGCCGTATAAAAATAGATTCATTTTTTGATTTCACTGTAAAAGTTCTGTTAAACTCGTGGTCATAAAAAATTATCTCTACCCATTCGCAGGGTAAAGCTTTTCTTATCATCTCAACAGAAATCGTAAGTAACTTTTGCATATCAACAATATCCTTTATCATCCTTCCATATTCTGCAAGCACTTTTTCATAAGAAAGAAGTTTTTTGAAAAATATTTTATCCACCGCATTTTTAATTTTCCTATACAAAGGCAGGAAAAAGAATCCAAAAGAGAAAAAAGTAACAGCAAAACTGGCTTCGTAAAAAATACCCGAAAGCTTTTTTATAAACAGATTCGTCAGAAATAAAATTATGAGATAAATCACAGAAAAAACCGCAAAGGTAAAACCATAAACAGCACTTCTTCTTATCACATAATCAACATCTATCAGTTTGTATTTAATTATGGAAAATGTCAAAGAAACGAGAAAGATGATAGAGGGTATTAGCGTAAAATGTAATGGCACTATCTCGAATCCGCGAATCAAATTCGGTATTATGAATAGAATCAAAGCAGGAGCAAAGCCCACAGCAAGTCCCCACAGCACCCATTTAAGCTGACGACGGGTAAGAGCATCCCCATTGTGAAATGTCCAGAAAATGTTAAATAAACCCAAAAGAAAATAAAACGCAATTAACACCTGAATAACATGATTGTAAAACATCACCCTCCTGTAATACATAACACAGGGAAATTGTGTATATTTAATATGTTCAACCTCCCAGAGTATCCCAAAAATCAACGGAATATAAATAAGATATTCAATAATCCTGTATTTCTGAATAATGGGACTCTTTTTAGGTAAATAAAAGGTGAAATGCAAAAAGAAAATTGGTAATAAAGTTGCAGAAAATATCAAAAGAAGATATGGAAATGTCTTTTCAAAATGTACACAATAGGAAGATATAAAAATCGAAAATACAAGATAAAAAGTAGAAAGTAAAGTTGCCGATTTATTTTTTCCTTTGAAATAAGTAAATACTCCCAGAATGAAAAAAATGACCGCAAGAATTATATGATAAATCAAAGTGCCGAAAGGTGCTTTTATAAAAGTTATGTAAGTTGAAAAAATATTCCCTTTTCTTAATACTTTTAAAGGTATTCTTTTGCCTGCCTGTGTCTCTCTTATCCATTTCAACCCTTCTCTTGGGTCTTTTATTTTCTTTCCATCAAATTCTATTATTATGTCTCCTGCTTTTAAGCCTGCTTTTTCAGCCGGGGAATTTTTTTCAACCGTAAGAATTTTTATTCCTTCACCCGTCCAATTTCCATCGGATTTGAAACCACGATATACATTCTGTTCCCGTATACAATAAAAGCAATAAATATTCAAAAGACCGGCTATTACACAGAAAACTAAAAAGCCCTTTCTCATTTCATTTTTCTTATCTCATCGGCAAGCTCCTTTATTCCTGTTTTTTGCTTACATGATACTTCAAAAATTTTCAATTTAGGATTTACTTTTCGTGCATCTTCGATTAATTTTTTGTAATCAAAATCAATTATATCTTTAAGGTCGATTTTATTTACCACGAGTATTTGTGCCGAGCGAAACATGAATGGATGTTTGCGTACGATATGAGGTGATGCCAGTCCAATACAGCATATTCTTAAATGTGCACCAAGCGGGAATTCAGCAGGACAGATTATATTTCCCACATTCTCAATAAATAAGATGTCTATCTTTTCATCTTCAAATTCTTTCAATGCCTTTTTCAGCAGATGTGCATCAAGATGGCATTCTGTTCCTGTCTGTATCTGCACAACCTTTTTTACTGCATCTTTCAAAATCTCTGCATCCGCGAGTTCCTCTGGGTCGCCCGCGATAGCTCCTATACTGTAATTTTTTAACTCATTTGCAAGATTGTAGATAAGAGTTGTTTTGCCGGAACCTGTCTCACCCACCACATCTATTGCGAAAATGCCTTTTGCATCGAATAGGCGACGATTTTCCTGGGCGAGTTCGCGATTTTTCTTCAACAAATCTTCTTCCAGTTCAATGTCAAGCACCGGCTCGCCTTCTTCCCATCTTACAACTTTTATCTCTGCCATCTCTCCCTCCATTGATATTTAACTTAATTTTTTAAATTTAAAATCGGGCGGATTTATTATGTCCATTATGCCTTTTACCGGCTTCATACAGAATAAGCCCTGACGGATAGCATAGGTGTCAACTCCTCTGCCAAATCTCAAAGCACACACGCATCCTATAACATCGTAATTTTTATATTCGGGGAAGAATTTTTTAAAATCTTCTTTCCAGAATTTTATGTGTTCGTCTATCTCTTTTTTTGATTTGAATTGCACCTGTGTTTCAACCACAATCACATAGTTTTTCCCATCTTTACGAGCAACAATTATCATATCAACTTCTTTTCTCTTATTATTATGCTTTGCCCATAAATCTGGCATCATTTTTAAAACATTAAAGCCTCTTTTCTCAAACACTTCCTCAATTTGTGGCTGACTCAATGCCTCCGGAATCTTACCAAAAGCATTGTTTAATCCTCCCACATTTTTTGCCAAATCAGCAACAAGATTATCAAGTTTGCGAAGCGATTCACTTGTCTTTTTTACTTCTTCGCTCATTTTTTCCACTTCTTTGCTTGTCTTTTTATTTTCTTCACTTAAATGTTTTATTGCCTCTTCTGTCTGTTTTTGTAATTCTCGCAATTCTCTTATTTCTTTTTCTGTTTGTTCCTGTCTTTCAATTAATCTCTGAAGGGCTTCCCAGAATTTTTCTTCCGCACTCTTCATCTTTTATTGTAATCGATACTCTGTTATGTCAATAATTTGTTTTTAATATTTATAGATGTCTGATTTTCCTCTTGTTATTATGAAAAGTTCTCTTTCTGCTATTACTTTGTTTAGGTATATGCATTGCACTTTTACCGTTATCTGACCTGTATGTAGATGTGGTGCACCTGTTACGGGTATTTTCACAATTTTCTTTTCCCATTTTTTGAAATATGGTATGCGGGAAGGTTTTGGCTTACCCATATCAATTTCTTCTTCAAATTCTTTTGTTAAAAGCCGGCATTTTATCTTTACCCCTGCTGTCTTTCTCTTTTTCAGATTTGTTATTTTACACACAATATATCCTGTTTCCTCTGCATCAAGTTTGCCATTGTTGTTCGGGTCTTCAAATAATAATTCGAGTGATAGTTGGGGTTTTTCTTGCACCGTGAGAATCTTTGCCGGGGAGAATCTCATCATAGGTAACTCAATTCCCGCAGAGACGAAATATGTATAAAACCATCCTTCATCGTATTCCCACCACTTCCACTTATAATAGTAAGCACGCATGCCGAGATTAAGTGAGAAATCAACTCCTATTGAAAATTTAGGGGAAATTTTGCCGAGATAATAATGCCAGCCAAGAGTAAATTCGTAATAAGAGTAAGGATTAGCAGAGTACCTATCGACATCTCCTAAACACCAGAAGCATGCTTCGAAGTTTGCCTGAAATGATGAGTTCAAAGTCAGTGGCTTCTCAATCCCAATATAAACAGGAATTGGTGCAAGTGTAAAATAGGGATAAAACCAACCTTGTAAAGTATAAATGCAAACATCATCACCCCCTGGTCCTCCCCATTTAAAGCCCTTTATTCCTGCTCTTACAGCATAATCCTTCATCCACTTTGCATATTCGAGTTTTAACACATAAGAAGTCCATGATTCCCCAAAGCGCCAATATTCAACATATTTCACCTTTTTACCCACGAATGGTATAGAACTTGTTGGCAGTGTTCCTCCTGCAAGCCCAATTCTAACCTCTCCCCACAGCGTGCCTCCTATCAAAATTAAAGCACACCACCTCATACCCCCTCCTATTTCTTACTTTTATTTTTACGGGTAGCCTTACTCCCATATTCCTTCTTAAGGTCAAGTGGAATCACATATCCCCACTCTTTCTCTTTTAGCATCACTTTTCATCCTTTATTGTAATCAATTACCTGCTATGTCAAGGGTAAAATTTTACTTCTTGCTAATTAAAATCAATCAAAAGACTTTTTCAGAAATCAAATTCACGATAGCGGTCATTAATGAGTAGTATTCTTTTATCTTTCCATAAATTCTTTCTGCAACTTCTTCGATATAAGTATGCGAGGTAAGATTCCTATCGTCGGTCATTTCTAAACATTTTATTGTTTGCTCTTCATCCATAAGTCCCACATTCATCGCTTCTCTAAAACATGATTTTGGGGAATTGCGGACTATGCCCTCATGTTCTCGCAAGTATTCTCTAATTGTTTTCCAAAATACTTCAAAAGTGTATTCAAATCTTTGTATTGTTGCGTCTCTCACTATTACTGAATAAGGTTCATTTAAAATTTCTTCCAATGTTTTCAAAGCGCGCTTTGTTTCCTCTATTTTTCTTTTTAATTTTTCCATAGAATTTTAGCCCCCTTCAGTGCTTCTTTTCTGAACTTTTCAGAAGTATTCTGCAGGTTAACCACATCCACTTTATAAGGAATATTAGAATTCTCTATTCTTTCTCTTAACAATGCAAGCAATTTATCGGTATCTTTATTTGTGGATATTATTCCAATGTCAATATCCGAAAAGGGCGAAGCTCTATTTGTAGCGCGGGAGCCAAATAAAAAAACGGTAACTTTTTCCTCTTTAAAAATATCCATAATCATTCTTTTTATTTCTGCCAGTGCTTCGTCGTACACCGCCTTAATCGTTCCGTCTTTTTCTATCTTTGATATAAACTTATACACTTTCATCATTCATATTTTACTCCTTTATCTGTTCTGTCAAGTCAATATTTTAAAATTTTGAATTCTACACGGCGATTTAGTGCGCGTGCTTCTTCTGTTGTATCGGCTATCAGTGGCTGGCTCTTGCCGTAGCCCTTTGCTATTATCCTTTGTGGCTCTATGCCATGCTCAACAAGATATTGCTTAACAGCTTCCGCACGCTTCTGGGATAACCTGAGATTATATTCTTCTGTGCCTATGTCATCTGTATGACCGGCTATCTCCACCACCATACTTTTGTGCTCCTTCATTATCCTTATAAGACGGTCAAGCTCATACTTTGACTCCGGCTTAAGCTCATAAGAATCGAAATCAAAGAAAATATTACGCAAAATTATCTTCTCACCCTTCTTTATAGGTGCGAGTGCGATATCTTCCATTAAATTATAATATGATTTCTTATCTTTTAAATCAACGAAAGACGAACTAAAAACATATCCTTTGGCTTCAATAGACACAGAGTATTTACCACCCGGAGGAAGCGAAAGAGAATATTCCCCTTTTTCATTTGTATAAGTTACGAATTTTTCTCCCGTTTCAAGATTCCGTATCACTATTTTGGCATTTGAGATAGGTTTTTGTGTATTCTTATCTATAATTCTGCCTGTTTTCTTTTGAATTATTTCAGATAGATAAAATGTTAATTCGCTTTTATTACCGGCGGTATCTTCTGCTATAATAGTAAAGGTCTTTTTTGTGGGAAAAACAAAGCACCTATATTCAAAAGGATATACATCTTCATAAATCCCAGAACTTACTTCAAATGTAGACTTTGGAACTGTAATAGTGTCAATCTTTACTTCCTTTACTTTGTTATCATCAAGCACGATTCCTTTAAGGTAAAGATAAGCATCTTCAATTTTTCTCTCAAATAATCTTATCACAGGTGGAGTTTTATCTACTCTAAAAGGACTTATATTTTTGCTCTCGACATATCCTTTGCCTTTTGGTGAATTAACATAGACGAATTTATCGGATAATTTAATGATTTTTATCTTCGTGCCTGCTTTTAATATAGCGATACTTTGTCCTGTTAAATCTATTAAATGTGAATCTTCTTTCAAATAATCTTCTTCTCCTTCTTTTAAAGAAAATTTTGAAATTTTTATCCTATTTTTTTCTATTATCCATTTTAATTCGTCGAGTGCGCCTCTAACAACAATTTCTACTGGATTGTCTGTAATTAAAACATTAAATAAATTCTCTGTGGGGGATAAGATTTTTCTAAAACTTATTTCCCTTTTGATTGATGTGCAAATAATAGTTTGGTTAAACATTTTTATTGTAGCATTTAATACACATCCTGCCTTTATATCTGCACCTTTAGAACCTACACCGAGATGCATTTCATTTCCTTTGAAATATATTGTATCAAAAATTAAATTACATAATAAAAATCCTCGAGGAGAAACTCTTTTAAAGACCGTTTTCTTAAGGTCAGCTTCTACTGTTTGTTTTATTTCGTCCTTCAAATTCTTATACTTTTTTGTCCATCCCTTTGTTTCATAGTTTTCGCAGAATTTCTTTACTATTATCTGCAAGGAAGCAGGGATTTTTATAGGCGTAATCCTATAAATCGGCTCATAATGAAACTTTAGTGCATTTAATATAAACATCAAAGCACACCACCTCATACCCCCTCCTATTTTATATCAGTAGGTTTCCAAACATTTATCTCCTTCACTCTTTCAAAATCGATATCTCTTGTAGCAATATTTCTAATACCAAGGCGTTTCATTAAAGCCAAATTTAAAGAATCATTCGTTAGTAAACCGTACTTTCGGCGTATTTCTGCACTCAAAAGGACATCATCCTTTGTTAAATTTTCAATTTCAATGGGTAAAGAAAGAATAATTCTTATATCTTCGGAATATTGTGTCAATCGCTTTACAATCTCCGGATTTTCTTTCATCTTTTTCACCGCATTTTTCAAAGTAACTAACCCTTTTTCTATTGCTTCTGCTATCATTCTTCGGTGAATTAATTCTGCCACGGTAAGAACAGAGATTACTCCTTTAATTTCTTGGCGTTGAATTCGTCTTAGAAAGTCAGTACATTGCTGAGAAATTCCTGCAAAATGATAAATAAAGATATTGGCGTCAATAAAAACTTGGATGCCTGATGGAATTGCATTAATATCCGCAATAGTCCTCACTTTCTGCAATCTTTTTAATAATCTCCACCGATAAATTTTTAATGGTACCTTTCGTTTTTTCAATTACATCTTCGTCTTTACGGTCTATTATTGTAATTTCAACTTCATGTTCGATTAAATTTTTCATCTCATCTGGAATTTTAATCGTTCCGTCTTTTTCTATCTTTGATATAAACTTATACACTTTCATCATTCATATTTTACTCCTTTATCTGTTCTGTCAAGTCAATATTTTAAAATTTTGAATTCTACACGGCGATTTAGTGCGCGTGCTTCTTCTGTTGTATCGGCTATCAGTGGCTGGCTCTTGCCGTAGCCCTTTGCTATTATCCTTTGTGGCTCTATGCCATGCTCAACAAGATATTGCTTAACAGCTTCCGCACGCTTCTGGGATAACCTGAGATTATATTCTTCTGTGCCTATGTCATCTGTATGACCGGCTATCTCCACCACCATACTTTTGTGCTCCTTCATTATCCTTATAAGACGGTCAAGCTCATACTTTGACTCCGGCTTAAGCTCATAAGAATCGAAATCAAAGAAAATATTACGCAAAATTATCTTCTCACCCTTCTTTATAGGTGCGAGAACACTTTTCTCCATTAATTCTTCGTAACTCTTTTTATCTTTCAAATCAAGATAAGTTGATGTAAACAAATATCCATCTGCCTGAATTGATACAGAATATCTTCCACCTGCTGGCAATGCAAATTTATATTTGCCCGATTCATCTGTAACTGTTTCAAACTTTTCACCTGTTTCGAGATTTATTATCGTTACTTTTCCACCCTTTATTGGCTTGCCTGTTTCTTTGTCTGTTAATTTACCTGCTACAATGGTTACTGCCCGCTCGATTCTCATTTTCTCTGGTAACTTCATGTAAAAGATATCGTAATTGCCTTTTTCTTCTCTTGCGATGTATATGATGTCGCCCCTACCTGGTACAGAGAAGCATATATCGTCGTAAGGTGTGTTGATTTCTGGACCGAGATTTTGTGCCTGTGTGAAGCCATCTTTTGTTTTCACTGCACGATAAATATCATATCCGCCGAAGCCACCGGGTCTGTTTGATGCAAAATAAAGGGTTATTCCATCTGGTGCTATAAAAGGCGATTGCTCATCGTAAGGCGAGTTCACACCAGGACCAAGATTCTCTGGCTCTGACCAGCCTTTTTCTGTGCGCTTACTTACCCATATATCCGTGCCACCAAATCCTCCCGGTCTTGTTGAGATGAAATAAAGGTATCTGCCGTCAGCAGAAATTGATGGTTGTGATTCCCATCCAGGAGTATTTACGGGGTAGCCCAGATTTTGAGGCGCTGACCATCCTCTATCTTTTTTGTAGCATACGAAGATGTCGGATTGACCGAAGCCAGCCCTACCTGAGCTCGCAAAATACATCTGTCTTTCGTCGGCGGTAACGGATACAGCCCCATCCGAAAAAGGAGTATTTATGTGCGAAAGATTCACAGGTTCTCTCCATTTGCCACCTATAAGCCGTGATACCCATACATCTTCCATCCCCATTCCGCCTTTTCTATCCGATGTAAAATAAATGCTCTTTCCATCGGCAGAAATCACTGGCGTCATCTCGTTTGCAGATGTGTTCACAGGATAAGGCAATCTTATTTGAGTTGCAAATATTAAAAAAATTAGCATCAGCCCTCCTCTTCTGGCTCTACTATACCCACATAGTATTTTATTCCATATTTTTTACAGAGAATTTTTGCTTTTTCTCTCATAAATGGTGTAACGAAAACAAGTTGTGGCTTTACTTTTGTCTTTTTCTCGTAAAGTTCACCTATATTTTTCAATTTTATGGCATCACCTTCTGAAACACTGCTTTTTACTTCAATAAGATAATGCACATTATTTTTTATAAGCAGATCAACTTCTACCATTGATGGATGTCCGAATACAATTCCTTCTTCGTCGAGTTCTACCCATTTTTCTGCTTTATCAAGTCCGAGTTTTTTCAACAAATCCGACATCGCATCTCTGAAGGCGCGCTCCGAGAATATACTCCATCTTGAACCCACTGCAGATATGGTATCGCTTAATTTTTTAAATCCATCCCTCATCCCCTTTGTAAGTTGCTCGAATCTCTCATTAAACTCTTTTCTAATTTCTTCAAATCTTTTATCTGTATCTTTTCGCATTTCTTCAAATCGTCGATTTACCTCTTCGAAGCGTTTGTTCATTTCTTTTATCAGTTGCTCGAATCTTTCATTAGTTTCTTCAAATCTCTTATTAGTATCCTCTCGCATTTCTTCGAATCGTTGATTTATTTCTTCGAAGCGTTTGTTCATTTCTTTTATCAGCTGTTCGAATCTTTTGTTTGATTCCTGGCGATTCTTTTCGATTTGTTCTATCAGCATTTTTATATCTTCTTTTGTTGCCATTTTCTCTTCCAGCACTTCTACCAATTTTGCTTTCACCTCTGGATGACGCTCTATTATCTTCGGTAGTTCTTCTTCTATTATTTTTATCACCTGTTCTTTTGTAAGTTCAATCTTCATAACACCCCTTGATTATTTTAGCGGATTTTTAGATTTGTCAAGTAAATACTTACTTGACATTTTCTATTTTCGCTTATAATCAGTGATGGGTAAAAGTGCAGAAGAAAAATTCTGGGAGGCGCTGAGAAAATTGATAGAGAGGCAGGAACAAAATGAGAAAGCAATAGAAAGATTGCGGGAAAGACAGGAGAAAACTGATGAGCAATTGAGAAGCACAGACGAAAAGATAGAGAAATTGCGCGAAAGACAGGAGAAAACTGATGAGCAATTGAGAAGCACAGACGAAAAGATAGAGAAATTGCGCGAAAGACAGGAGAAAACTGATGAGCAATTGAGGAGAACGGATGAGGAATTAAGAAGGATACAGAAAGAGACGCACGAGGAATTTAAGAGGATAATTCGTGAGATGCATATATCTGACAAAAAATTAAGAGAGCGGGTAGAAGCTATTTCTGATGGCTATGGTAGATTTGTTGAGGGAATAGTTTTTCCTTCTGCACTCGAAACATTTAGAAAAATGGGCTTTAAAATACTCGAAGCAAGTATCAGGCAGGGGGTTTTTGATGATAATAGAAAAGTAGCAGAGGTAGATAACTGGATAAGGGCAACATTTAATGGCAAAAAATACATAATAGCAGGTGAAGCCAAAACAACATGCACATCCGATGATGTAAGAGAGCACATAGAAAGATTGCAGAAGATAAGAAAAATACCACGCTATAAAGAATATAAAATAATAGGATTTGTATCGGCTGTAAATTATGAAAAAGGAGTTGATAACTATATTTTAAAAAACGGGCTTTATCTTTTCAGAGTATCTGACAATGTAATGAGATTGGATGTTCCTGAAGGTTTCAAACCAAAGGAGTATTAAATGAATGCAGAAGAAAAATTCTGGGAGGCGCTGAGAAAATTGATAGAGAGGCAGGAGCAGTCGGAGAGGGAGACCCGGGCTCTCCGTGAAAGTATAGAGAAATTGCGTGAGAGGCAGGAGAAGACCGATGAGCAATTGAGAAACACAGATGAAAAGATAGAGAAATTGCGCGAAAGACAGGAGAAAACCGATGAGCAATTAAGAAAGATACAGAGAGAGACGCATGAAGAGTTTAAGAGGATAATTCGTGAGATGCATATATCTGACAAAAAATTAAGAGAGCGGATAGAAGCTGTTTCTGATGGCTATGGTAGATTTGTTGAGGGGATAGTTTTTCCTTCTGCACTCGAAACATTTAAAAAAATGGGGTTTAAAATACTCGAAGCAAGTATCAGGCAGGGGGTTTTTGATGACAATAGAAAAGTAGCAGAGGTAGATAACTGGATTGAAGCAGTTTTTAATGGCAAAAAATACATAATAGCAGGTGAAGCCAAAACAACATGCACATCCGATGATGTAAGAGAGCACATAGAAAGATTGCAGAAGATAAGAAAAATACCACGCTATAAAGAATATAAAATAATAGGATTTGTATCGGCTGTAAATTATGAAAAAGGAGTTGATAACTATATTTTAAAAAACGGGCTTTATCTTTTCAGAGTATCTGACAATGTAATGAGATTGGATGTTCCTGAAGGTTTCAAACCAAGAGAATATTAATCAGATTATCTTTTGTATATTTCGGATTTGCCCATTACGAGTATTAGTAATTCTCTTTCTGCTATTACTTTTTTGCCGAATAGTGCTTTTACTTTTATGTGTAGCTGACCTGTATGGATGAATGGACTTACCCTTATGGGTATCTGATAGGTTTGTATTTCCCATCCTTTTATCTTTTTTGTTTTTACTTTACCGAATTCGACTTCATCTTTGTAATCCTGTGATAATACATCTACCACGAGTTTTACGGAAGGTGATGATTTTCTGAGTTTGTTTGTGACATTCACCTTGAGGTAAGCTCTATCACCTGGCTCAAGTTTGCCATCTTTATCCTCATCTACAAAATTGATGTCAAGGACGAGTTGATTGGGTTGGGGCTTTTCTTTCCCAAGGAAATTTTTTGAACCACCAACCTGCCCCGATAGTTAAATTCAAGGCGGTTGAAAAGCCCCATACTTCCCACTCATCCCACCACTCCATTTGAAAATAATAACAGCCTATGTGCCAGTTCGTCTCTAACGGAAAGGGTACAAAAACATATCTGATCGCTCCTTTTAAGTTGATTAATCCACCTACAGGAATACCTATACTTGTTTCATAGACGATCAAGTTTCCTTTTAAAAGTTGCGTATAAAAGAATTTCACTGGCACGAATAAACCACATCCCGCTTCATTTTTTCCTATCCAGTATAGTTCTAGGGTGCCTAAGCCTAATCCCAATTTTCCTTTAAAGAAACCAATCTCTGGACCACCAATGTGGATATTAAAAGGTGACCAATACGATCCCAAGTCAGAGTCGTAGCTATACCCCCATCCAACTCCCGCTCCCACTTTTCCCAAATAGAAGTACCATCGAGGTTGCTGTGAGTGCGTGGCTACTGCGGTTAATACGCCGAGCACCACCCCACAAATTTTTCCCTTCATCTTACCCTCCTTTTTAATTATCTTTTAAAAATATCTGATGCACCCATTACATATATAAGCATGCGTTTCTCACCCAATTTGACTTTTCCTTTATAACATCTTATATTAATTTCCAATGTGCCTGTGTGAATGAAAGGACTATATCGAATTGGTATCTTTAACTTTTTCTTACCCCATCCTTCGATTCTGTTTATTTTTACACTTGGGAATTTAACAAGGTCTTTATAATCTGGGCTTATCACTTCTACTTCTACTTTTAGATTTCTTATTAATTTATCTAATTTATTAATCAACTTCGCTTCAATATAACAACTTTCATCTGCTTCCAATTTGCCATCCCCATCTTCGTCCACCAATGTTGGATAAATATAAATTTGTTCCACATATTCTTTTAACTTTCTCACTTTTCTATCCAAAACCTTTCCCCAATACCCGCTTACGCTAACTTGAACATAATAGGAAAAATATTGGAATTCATCCCAGTTTTTTTCTAAATATTTTTCTATTCCACATTTTCCTTCTATTTTAAATGGATATTTATACAAACAGCCATAAATGCCCATGTTATATTTTTTATAATATTCTGCTATAGTGCCTCCCAATTCAATAAAATACTCATTTCTTTTATCTCCTGAGAATACATAATAAAGCTCGGACAAAATGAATGTATGAAGATTTTTCCCTATTCTCAAATTTATGCCAATACTTTTACCAAGTTCATTAAGGGAAAACATCGCTTCTATTTTATAGAAAGGTTTCAATAAATAAGTTTGAAAATTAAAATTATAAGTATCTGCTCGCAGGAATTTGAAATTTGTTGCTAATTTTATCTCTTTCTTCGGAAAATAATTAATTCTGATGCCTTTCCAATACCTATCTTCTTTTAAATCTATATCCATATATCCTGTTAATATGAAGAAATTATCAAAAGGTTCTCTTAACATCTCATCCGTTGAATACACATTTAAACTTAGTTTTCTTAGAAATAGAGATTTGGAAGTAAATTCTGACCAACCAGAATTAAACCATTTCCAGTGCTCCCAGTAGAATAATGGAAAGTTAAAACCAAAATTCTTTACAATAAAATTTAAAGAAAAGGACTGATATGTCCAATATCCCCAATCCCAATAATCACATCCATTATATTCAACCAAGTATCTTTTAAATGTACCTTGGAATGATTGATAGAAGTACCATCGAGGTTGCTGTGAGTGCGTGGCTACTGCGGTTAATACGCCGAGCACCACCCCACAAATTTTTCCCTTCATCTTACCCTCCTTTTTAATGCTTCGATTTTTTCTTCTAATTCTTTTTTCTTATCCTGTGGTGCATAGGGTAAACTTTTTTCAAAAATTAAAAGCGCATCATGCCACATCTCTCTTTGCACATACAGATAGCCAAGATTGTAATAAGCATCAAAGAAATCTTGTCTATATGATATTGCTTTCTTAAATGCATCAACTGCGGATTCCCAATCGTATCCCTCACCAAATCTTTCGTTAAAACTGTTATGCTCATAACAAATACCAAGATTGTAATAGGCATCTGCAAGGAGTTCCTTTGTCAGCCCTCCTCCTATTGCCCTCAAAAAATATTTACGAGCACCATAAAAATCACCCCTTTTCATATATTCCACACCCATAAAATAATTAACATCGGGATGATGAGGATTTAACTCAAGAACTTTATCAAAATATTTCTCGGGATTAAAGCCAAGTTTCATTGCACAAACTCCCATCAAATAATAAATATCCGGATTTTTAAAATAATCCGCACATTCTTCAAAATACCTCAAGGCACTGTTGAAATTACCCATCTTATAGCATAAAAGAGCAAGGTCATAAGTTATTTTTTCATCAGGATTTATCCTGTATGCTTTAAAAAGATATTCTTTTGCCTTTTTCATCTCCCCTTTTTCTATATAAATTTTGCCTGCTCTGTGATATGCATCTGCCAGCTCTTTTTTGCCAAGTTTATTTTTACCGCTTTCCGACAGATTTATCGCTGTCTCAAATTCTTTTAGTGCTTTTTCTTTTTCTCCCATATCCTGATATAATTGTCCCAGTGCATAATGTGGATAGCTTTCGTCTGGCTTTTTCTTAACTATTTCTTCAAAAATTGTGAGCGCTGCTCCATATCTTCCCATTTTTATATAAAGGTCGGCAAGTGCCTTGTAATTTTTTATACTGTCCGGTTCTATTTTTATCGCTTCTTTTAATTCTTCTTCAGCAAGTGGATATTTCCCCTGTTCTACATAAATCGTTGCGAGTACTCTATGCAGGCGTGCAGGTTTTTGTGGATTTGACAACAGCAAAGAATTCAAAATCATAGTTGCTTTTTGTAAATCACCTGTTTTGTGATAGCAAAGTGCTATCTGATATTCTAAATCTTCTTTTTCTTCAAATTCATCTCTTATTTCTTCAAACAACATTAGTGCTTTATTGTAATCTCCCATATCATAATATGCCTGTGCCATATTGAAACATATATCCGAGTCTTCTCTAAATTCCAGTGCTTTTTTATAACATTGTATTGCTTTTTGATATTCTCCTATATGATGATAAGCCATACCCATGTTATTCAGTGCATCGGGGTCTCTTGGCGTTTCACTCAATATTTTTTGATATTGAGCAATTGCCGATTTGTATTCTCCGATTTCAAGATACGCATTTCCCAGATTATAATAGGCAGATAGATAATTGGGGTCTATCTTTATTGCATTTTTGTAGTGATTTATCGCTTCTCTTATATTTTTCTCAACTCCTATTCCTTCGTGCAATGTCAATCCTATGATTAGTTCTACGAATGCATCTGTTGATTCTGTTACTGCTTTTTTCATCATAATTTTTTCTTCATCCGTAGGTTTAATATCCAATTTTGCCAGAAGTTCTGCCACTATTTCATCACATATTTTTGTTATATCATGTCGAAGGTTAGATGTTTGCTTTTCTATTCCTGTGATAATTTTCCCATCTTTATCGGTTGCTCTTGCAGTTATTGTAGCGGATACGCCATCCGGTGACAGGAATTCCCCGAATATGTAAATATCTGCTGTTAGCATTTCTCTTAATTTTTTCTCAAAATCTTCAGTTCCGAATTTATCTTCAAATTTTGCCATTCGAGCGAGTATTTCTGCTCTTTCCCTTATGTTGAATGTGTGTAGTTTACCGAGTTTTGTTTGCAGTAGAATCTGGAATGCCTGTTCGCACCATGCGAGTTGCTGGTTCTGGGTCAGATTCTTAAAGGGTGCTACCGCAATTGTCAGCACCTTTGCAGACAGAGACAAAGGAAAAATGATAACACACCACCTCATACTCCCTCCTATTTTTTATAAATGCCGAATCTACCCCTTGCCACGATATACATATCTTTGTAAATTATGGTTTTGCCGAGATAATCGCATTTTATTCTTATGGTGAATTGACCTGATTGAATGAGAGGTCCTGCCATTATCCATTGCTTTACAATTTTCTTTTCCCATTTTTTGAAAATGCCTGTGTTTACTGGTGGTGATATTTCTAACATTTCTTCATAATCTGGGGATAGCAAATCGATTCCCACTTTTACTCCTGCAGTTGCCTTTTTTAATTTGTTTATAAGTGTGATATAAAGGGTGCAAACTTCACTTGCATCCAGCACCATATTGTTGTTCTCATCCTTAAATTCAATTTCCATAAACAAACTTGGCGGACTTATCTTACTTAAAATTTCTTTTTCTTTTTTCTTAATTTCCGTTTTTAATTGATTTATCACTTGCGATAATAATTTGCGGATAATTCCCCCCTGATGTTTTATTAAATCTATTTCCCTCATTGATGTTTTCTTTGCAGTAATTATGAAAGAATCAACTAACATATCTTCTGTTTTTAAGTATGCTTTTAATCTGATCTTACCCTTGACTTTAAAAGGTGTTTCTTCATATCTCATTTTTAATTTACATTCGAGTGCGAGCATGGGTTCCAATTTATTGTTCCACAGTTTCTTTAAACTTTGCTCCACTGCTTCCTCTATATCTGGTTTCCATTCTTCGGGTATTCCTTTCATCTCTTCTATTTTTACTTTAATCACAGCATTTGCATTTAGTGGCTCTATCTGTTTCTCTTCGAGTTTGCCCATCCTGTATTTTGGCTGATAACATCCTGCAAACAAAATTGCAAGTATTATAACACACCACCTCATACCCCCTCCTATTTTAAACATTTATAATTCCTTACCTGATTTGTCAAGTGTTTTGTGCTTAAAGATTTAATACAAGCGATAGCGGGGTATTTGACACACCCGAGCAAGTGCTGCGAGGGTATGCGTGTGTTAAATTTTTAAATATGGGCGAAGCAGTGCCTCATATATAGGTAGTTAAAAAGCCATAGCATAGTCAATGCTGTGCCTTGGAGGGGATGCATGTGGTTTAACATCGGATGTGCATGTTGTTTTGGCTTCACCTGCTATTATGTATTTTTTGCCGTTAAAAACTGCTTCAATCCAGTTATCTACCTCTGCCACTTTTCTATTGTCATCAAAAACTCCCTGCCTTATGCTTGCTTCTTCGATTTTAAACCCCATTTTCCTGAATGTCTCAAGTGCAGAAGGAAAAACTATCCCCTCAACAAATCTACCATAGCCATCAGAAACAGCTTCTACCCGCTCTCTTAATTTTTTGTCAGATATATGCATCTCACGAATTATTCTCTTAAATTCCTCATGCGTCTCTCTCTGTATCTTTCTTAATTGCTCATCAGTTTTCTCCTGTCTTTCACGCGATCTTTCTATTGCTTTCTCATTTTGTTCCTGTCTTTCTATCAATCTACTCAATGCTTCCCAGAACTTTTCTTCTGCACTTTTACCCATTATCAAATTATATGCAAAAATATGGATTGTCAAGGGAAATTTTTATTACGAGCGAAGCGAGTGCATTACATATGGGTTGATATGTCAGCCCATTACGGTGATGTGGGTTATAGCAGGGTTTGTGGCTTTATCTGCTGCTTACATATTTCAGCGGTATGAGTGGGCTGACTTAATCGGGAAGGCGGGGACAGCGGAGGCGGGGCTAAAAATTATTTATCCAAACATCTTCTGAAATGCTTCTTTTATTGTTTTTGTGTTTTCGGGTGTTATAAAATGCTTAAAACCAAGCCTTTGTGCTTCTTTTATCCTTTTATCGAGCATCGGCACCTCTATTATCTCACCAAGTAGCCCTACTTCTCCTATCAATACCGTCTCTTCTTTTATTTTCTTCTTCAAAATAGCAGATACTATAGCCATAACAACTGCAAGGTCACACGCAGTTTCTCGCAACTTCAACCCTCCAACTACATTCAAAAATATATTTTTATCACCTGTATATATCTCCAGATTTCTCTCTATCACTGCCAGTAGCATTGAAAACCTGTTGTAATCGTATCCGGATGTTATCCTTTGTGGATAGCCAAACTTACATTCTGTTGATAATGCCTGTATCTCTATAAGTAAAGGTCTTGTTCCCTCTACTGTACATGATATTGCTTCACCTGGTTCTGTTTTTTTATCCCGCAGGAAAAAGCGTGAAGGATCCTTTACCTCTATCATACCTTTATCTGTCATCTCAAATAATCCTATTTCATTTGTTGGTCCGAAGCGATTTTTTTCAGCACGCAAAATCCTGAATAAATGACTTTTATCACCTTCAAGATATAAAACCGTATCTACCATATGTTCCAGTGTTTTTGGTCCTGCAATTATTCCTTCTTTTGTAACATGTCCGATTGCGAACACTGTAATTCCCAAACTTTTTGCAATATCAAGGAGCTTTGCACCGCACTCACGCACCTGTGCTACACTACCAGGAGGCGACTCCATATCTTCAACCTTTAAAGTTTGAATTGAATCACAAATTAGAAAATCAGGTTTTACAAATTTTACTTCTTCTATTAAATCGTCCATTGAAGTTTCTTTTGTTATCAAAATATTTTCGTCATTTACATCGATTCTATCCGCACGCATTTTTATTTGTTCCGGTGATTCCTCACCCGATATATACAAAACTTTTTTGTCTTTTTGTGCAAGCTTTTGTGCAATCTGCAAGAGAAGTGTTGATTTGCCTATACCAGGAATACCTCCAAGAAGTATAAAGCTTCCTGAAACAAGTCCTCCACCAACTACTCTGTCAAATTCGTCAATTCCTGTTTTTATCCTTTCCCTCTCTATTTTCTTAACTTCTTTTAAAGATGAAGATGTTTTTTTATATTCTTTTTTTATACCTTTTTTCTCTTCTTCAAAAGTATTCCATTCGCCGCAATTTGGGCATCTACCCAGCCATTTTGTACTTTTATATCCGCAATTTTTACAAATATATGCCATTAAAATCTAACTTTTATATATCTACCTGGATGTTCCTTTATATCTTTTGCGAGTTCTTTAACTGAATTTATCGCTTCTTTCAAATCATTATAAATCTTATCATCGTAAATCAAATTTCCGATTGTGCTTTTATTATTTTTCAGTGCAAGCATTATCGTATCTGCTCTTTCTGCTATTCTTTTCATTTTATTTGCTACTTCTCTTATCTCTTTCAAAGAAGTATTTGTTTCTTTCAGGGTATTTTCCACGGATTTTCTGAGGTCTTTCAGTAAAAGGGTTAATTCTTTTGCTGCTTCTCCGATATTTTCCATTGTTTTTGTTGTTGTCTTTACCATCTCCTGTGTAGTTATTCTATCCAGGATTTTATTTATTCTGTCTCCAACTTCTGCATAAGTTGATACGGGAAGTATATCTGGTTCGCCTCTTATTCTTTTGCCTTCTGGGAGTGGTATTCCGCTTTTACCTGGTTTCAGTGCGATATATTTTGCACCGCCAAGTACTGCGAGGTCTTTAATCCTTGCACTTGCATCCGTGTAAATATTTATATCTTTTTTTATATATGCAACCACCTTTACCGATTCCTGCATGGGAATTAATTTATGCACTTTTCCTATTCTTATTCCGAGTATCATCACCGGGTCTCCTACTCTCAATCCTGCGACATCAGGGAAAATTAACTCTATTCTTTTATTCCTTCTTTCGAACTGTACTCTTGCAGCCCATATATACCATGCAACTCCGCATATTATTGTTATTGTTACAAACAAGCCTACTTTTGCTTCTTTAGACATAACCTCCTCCTTTTACAAATTCAACAACATCTTTGTTATTTGTTCTCCTTATTTCTTCGGGGGTTCCTTCATATACTATTTTGCCATCTTTTAACAATGCTATTCTGTCTCCTATTATTGAAGCGCTTATTAAATCATGCGTCACTGCGATTGATGTTATTTTTAATCTTTGTTGAAGTTCTCTTATCAATTTATCTATTCTTCTTGCTGTTATGGGGTCGAGAGCAGTTGTTGGCTCATCATAGAGTATGTATTCGGGTTCGAGAGCGAGAGCCCTTGCTATTGCTACTCTCTTTTTCATTCCTCCTGATAGTTCTGCAGGTAGTTTGTTTTCTACACCTTCGAGTTCTACCATTGACAATTTTTCCCTTACTATTTCCATAATCTTTTCCCTTGGCAAATTGGTATGTTCCATTAGCCACAATCCCACATTTTCGGCTACTGTAAGGGAATCGAGCAGGGCAGACCACTGAAAAACAACAGCAATTTTCTTCCTTATTTCATACAACCTTTTATAGGATACTTTTGTTATATCTTCGCCATCTATAAAAACACTGCCTTTATCGGGCTTCAGCAACCCCACAATATGTTTTAGAAGCACACTTTTACCACATCCTGACCTTCCTATTATCACAACTGTTTCTCCTTTGTTTACTTTTAAATTTAAACCTTTTAGTACCTGATTATCACCAAATGCTTTCCACAAATTTCTAACTTCTATCATCTGAATATTGTCATTGCTACAACTAAATCGAAAACTATTATTAAAATTGATGAAGAAATTACAGCACGGGTAGATGCCCTTCCAACGCCCTCGGCTCCTCCTGTAGCAGTAAACCCGTAATAAACGCTCATAACCGCCGTCCACATGCCGAAGAAGGTAGATTTGACAAGTCCGCCCCAGAATTCCCTTGGGATGAAATTCAATCTCAAGCCTTCAATGTAGGTTATCGCAGTTACATTGAAAAATACCTTTGCACAGAATAATCCTCCTATGAATCCAACGAAGTTTGCTATTAATGTTAATAACGGGACAACAATTATTGAGGATACGAATCGTGGTAACGAAATAAATCTCAAAGGGTCTATTGCTAATGTTTCGAGTGCATCTATTTGTTCTGTTACTCTCATTGTTGCTATTTCTGCAGCCATTGATGAGCCTGCTCTTCCTGCGAACATTATCCCGGTTAAAAGTGGTGCAATTTCAATCATAAGAGCTTTTGCTGTAAACATCCCTATATAGATTTCTGGAAACATACCTCCGCCATAAAATTTTGCCTCATATGCCACTACAGCTCCTGCGAAAAAGAAAGTCGGAGCAATTATGGGAATTGAACCCAGTCCCAGATGCCTTATTTGATCTACTATTAATCTTCTTGAGCGCCATGTTTGTGGTAGACGCTTCAAAGTGCCCCAGAGGATATGCCATACACCTCCTACCACTGCAAATATGTTTATCATTATTTTATAAATGATACTCATTCCTCTCCTTCCTCCACTGCTTCCTGTTCTCCGTATTCTGCTTCTTCTTCGGGTGCTAAATTCTGGAATTTTACGAAGCTCTTTAAAAAAGCGAGATTTATTTTACCTGTTGGTCCTGTCCTGTGTTTTGCCACTTCTACCGTTGTAATTATCACATCTGTTTCTTTCTCCTTTTTTTCCGGTGCTTTTGGATGCTTATAGATAAAGAGGACGACATCTGCATCCTGTTCGAGAGCCCCTGATTCCCTTAAATCCGACAATCTTGGTCTGGGGTCACCTCTTTGTTCTGCTGCCCTTGATAGCTGTGATACCGCGATAACAGGTATTTCTAACTCCCTTGCCAGGCTTTTTAATTCACGGGATACAAGTGCTACCTCGAGCTGCCTTGTCTCAGCTTTTGGTGCTTCTATCAACTGCAGGTAGTCAACTATTATCAAGCCGATATTTCTTTGTGATTTCATTCTTCTTGCTTTTGCTTTTAATTCAAGGAGAGGTAGTTTTGGTGTTTCATCGATATAAATCGGCAGTTCGGATAATTCACTTGCTGCCTGCGTTAATCTAACCATTTCCTGCTGGCTCAATTTTTTTGTCCTTATTCTATGAGGAGAAACCCTTGCCCTGCTACCCCACATTCTCAGACATACCTCTTCTGCTGACATCTCGAGACTAAATATCAGCACCGGTACTTTTCTGCTCTCTGCTATATTTTCTGCGAGATTCATAACAAAAGCAGATTTGCCTGCACTCGGTCTCCCTGCTACTATTATGAAATTAGAAGCATATAATCCTCCCAGTAATTCATCGAGCGAACGAAATTGTGTCATCAACTCAGAAGAAACAGGCTCCTCTTCTTCAAGAGCCGTTATCTCTTTGTATTTTTCCATCAAAATATCTCTAATCGATAGAATCGTACCTTTTAACCTTTCCTGTTTAATCCTGAAGATAAGTTTTTCTGCCTGATCGAGTATATCATCTATCTCTCCCGGTCTTTCGGCACACATCCTTGATATCTTTTCCGAAGCGCTTAACAATTCCCTCAGCATTGCTCTTTCTCTTATAATCTCAGCATATTGCTCGACATTTGCAGGAACAGCTGTAGGCGTGTCATAAACTTCGGATAGATAACTTAATCCGCCTATTTTTTCAAGAACCCCTTCTTTTTCTAATTCGTTTTTCAGCACAACAGGGTCAGCAGGTTCTCCTCTTTCATACACCCTTAAAATTGTATTATAAATTATCCTGTGACGGTCATCATAAAAATCACCTGGCTTTACAATTTCAATCGCTCTGCTTATCGCATCTTTATTTAGCATAAGACATGCAAGCAATGCCCTTTCTGCATCAAGGTCGTATAAATGCCCCTTCTCTATCATAACAATTTCTCATCTTCAATAAACTTTTTTAAAATTCTGAAATCTTCCTTTATGTAAGGTTCCCAGTTTCTGTGATATAAAATTGCTGCTGGATGAAAAGTTACGAGCACTTTATAGTTTCCTTTATTGTGTAATCTTCCTCTCATTTTCATCATCGGCAGTTTCATACCAAGCATCTGCCATCCGGCGAATCTACCGAGGCAAACTATTATTTTGGGCTCAATAATTTTCAGTTGCTCTTCAAGATAGGGTCTGCATTTTTCTATTTCATCGGGCAAAGGGTCTCTATCTCCCGGAGGCCAGCATTTCACAACATTCGTAATGTATATGTCTTCCCTTTTCAAATTTATCTCTTCAAGTAGTTTATTCAGATATCTTCCTGCATCTCCCACAAATGGTCTACCTTCTCTGTTTTCACTTTTACCCGGCGCTTCCCCGATGAAAACAATACCACTGTCCGGTGAGCCATCTCCAAAAACAAGATTTATACGATTCTCCCACAATCTGCATTTTTTACAATCTTTTATCTTTTCGTAAAGCTCTTTTAACCTCTTTGACTTATCCGAAGCAACTTTATTTCTTTTTTCTTTTTCTACCAGTATTTTTTTGTGAATCAATTTCTCCTGCATCATTAATTTTTTTAATTCATTTAGAGTAATGTCAACCATTTTATCAATTCCTTTGCAAATTCTTCTTTTCTCATCCTATCATATTCTTTTATCTCATCGCCTTTTATAATTACAGGTCTTATAAAATCGCTTCCCATAGTTTCTATTGAATTTGCCACAATAATATCGAGTTCTTTTTCTTTCAATTTCTTTTTTGCATTTTCTATTAAATTTTCGCTCTCAAGTGCAAATCCCACGATTTTTACATCTTTTTTCTTTCTCCTTATTTCTATCGTAATGTCTTCTGTTTTTTCAAATTCAAGGGTTAACCTGTCTTTTCTCTTTATTTTCTTTTCTTCTTTTTTAACGGGTTTAAAGTCGCAAATTGCTGCTGTCATTATCACGATATTTTTATCTTCCAGATTTTTTAATATTTCTTCTTTCATCTCTTTTGTTTCCCTTATCTTCATCTGTGGGATATGAGAAGGTGGCTGTATTTCTGTTCTTCCGCAAATCAACAATACATCTGCTCCTTCTTTTTTTACTTCTTCTGCTATTTTAATCCCCATTTTACCCGATGACCTGTTTGTTATACATCTAACCGGGTCGATATATTCTTCTGTGGCACCTGCTGTTACCAGAATTTTTTTGCCTTTAAGTTTCCCTTCACCTATTCTTTCGATTTCTTCTGCTATTTTATCGGGCGATGGTAATCTGCCTTTGCCCTTACCTTCTGCAAGTTCACCTTCTTCTGGCTCTATCACATAATATCCGAGTTTCCTCAATTTTTCGATATTTTGTTGCAAGATTTTATTTTCCCACATTACTGTATTCATCGCGGGGAAAAATATCACTTTGCCTTTTGCAGCAGATATAATCGTTGTCAGAGGGTCATCAGCTATTCCTGCTGCTACTTTCCCGATAATGTTGTAAGTGGCAGGAACAATTGCTACAACATCCGCATCCTGATGCTTTATATGCTCAGGTATTCCGTCATCCGAGAATAAATCTGTAATCACTTTATTTTTGCTTAATGTTTTAAAAGTTTCAACGCCGATTAATCTTTGTGCTGTCATGGTGAGACAGCAAATTACCCTGTGTCCCCTTTTTGTAAGAATTCGTAATACTTCTATTGCTTTATACGCTGCAATACCTCCTGTTACCCCGAGTATTATCTTCACTCTTCTTTTTCTTCGCCTTTTATGAATTTTTCAATCGCATCGAGGATGGGTTTCTTATCGGACGAAGGGTCTATTTCCCTTAATCTCTCGGCTTCTGATGAGATTCTTAAAATTGCCCTGTATTTATTGTCCATCTTCTCCCATATCAGTTCGATCGGAATTACTGCCTCTTCTTTCATCTGTTTTAACACATCTTTTTTTATTTTTTCCATTTTTTCTTTATCCTTCATCATACCTCACCGATTTTAACTTCTCTGCTTCTATAATCTTTAAGATATTTTCTACTGTTTCTTCTATTTCTTCATTCAAAACAACATAATCAAAATCCTTAAATTGTTTTATTTCTTTTTCACTTTCCTTTAATCTTTTTTCAATAACTTCCTTTTCGTCCCCTCTCTTTTTTAGCCTGTTTTTCAATTCTTCAATTGATGGCGGCATTATAAAAATCGTTACACTATCCGGACGCATCCTTTTTACATTTTTTGTTCCCTTCAAATCAAGATCCATCAAAACATTTTTGCCCTTCCGGAGAATTTTCTCCACTGTTTCCCTCAAAGTGCCATAATAATCGCCATAAACGGGTTGCCATTCCAAAAATTTACCCTCTTCCACCCATTTTTTAAATGTATTTTCATCGACAAAAATATAATCTTTGCCATTTTGTTCCTGCGGGCGTCTTTTCCTCGTTGTAACAGACACAGAATATTCCAGGTCATTACATTTTTCAAGCAACTTCCTGCAAATGGTTGTCTTACCGCTACCAGAGGGTCCTGTTATTATCACTGCAAAAGGTTTATAGGACATTTTCAACATGTTCTTTTAACTGCATTATTTTTTCTTTTATCATCACTATATTTTTGGAAATTTCTGCATCCTGTCCTTTTGCCGCTATCGTATTGGCTTCCCTTAGCATCTCCTGCAAAAGGAAATTTAGAGCATGTCCGCACGGCTCTTCACGCTTCATAAGCTCTCTGAAGCCCGAGATATGAAACCGCAGTCTACTGCATTCCTCAGAAAAGTCAATTTTGTTACGCAATTCACCTCCTTTCTCTTCTATCTCTTTTAAATATCCTTCGAGTTTTTTTAGCTCTTTCTCCAGTTCTTTCTCTATCCTTTGACCTTCCCTTTTTCTCATTTCTATCAATTTTTCGATTGCTTTTTCTGTGAGTTCTATAATTTTTTTCTTTATCTCTTCGTTAAATTCATATTTTGTCCTTATCACATTTTGATAAAAGAAATTTGGTGGTAGCCTCCCTGCCAATCCAAAAGTTTTTTCAAGTTTAAAAATTAATTTTATCAGTTCTTCTGCACTATGCCAGTCGATTTCAAACTTTGGCGACACCTCTACAATTAATCTATAGGAAATTGCTCCTCTTTTTAAGCGAGAATGCAAAAGATTTCTTAATTCAACTTCAAGAGACTGCAAATACTCTGGCATTATAAAATTTGTGACAAAACCCTTATGATTTAGTGATTTAATTTCACAACTGATACCACTTTCCCGTGCTTCTCCGTATCCTGTCATACTTTGTATCATTTCGAATCTATTATAAATGTAACGGGTCCGTCATTCACAAGACCTATTTCCATTTTCGCTCCAAAAACTCCTGTCTTCACAGGCAACTCTTTTCTCATCGCTTCAATAAACTTGTTATAAAGAGGTTCTGCTATCTCTCTTTTTGCCGCTTTATCAAATGAAGGTCTTAATCCCTTTTTACAATCTCCATAAAGTGTAAATTGAGATACAATAAGAACTTCGCCCCCTACATCTTTTACAGACAAATTCATCTTACCCTGTTCATCTTCGAAAATCCTTAAATTTGCACATTTTTTTACAAGGAATTCTATGTCTTTTTCCGTATCATCTTTTGTTATACCAAGAAAAATTAATATTCCTTTGCCTATTCTGGAATAAAAATTTTCAGCCTTACAGTATGCCTCTTTTACTCTTTGTATTACTACCCGCATTCAGTGTTTAAGCATAGCGTATAGAGTCAACCCAAACTGTTTCGCAACAGCAGGTCCATAAGCCGTAACTATCAAACCTGTTATCTCCACCTCTTTCCCTGTATATTTAACACCTTCTTCTTTGAAAATTTTTCTCAAAAGCTTACAATCATAACCTGTTGCTTCTTTGCCTTTTAAGATGCCTGCTTTTGCAAGAATACATGGAGCAAGGCATATCGCTCCTATTATCTTTTTTGCATTATATGCTTCTTCTATTATTCTTTTAGCATCATCGTTATCAAAATATACTATACAGCCAGTGCCACCAACGAATACGACTCCATCGAAAGCATCACCTTTCACCTGTGAAATCAATGTATCGACTTCGATTTTAGCACCCAGCATACCTTTTGCTCTCTTCTTCAATGATGCGGTTATCACGACAGCACCTTTTTCTTCCAGCACCTTTTTGGGTTCAAAATATTCCTCGTCACGAAAATTCTTTGGCGCTACGATAAACAGCACCTTCTTACCGGATAATTCGCCCTGGACACCACCAAGAATAAAGAGCAATATCAACCACATAACACCCCCTTGTATTTAAAAATAATCAAATATTCAATCTGTCAAGCTTTTATATCCAAAAAATGAATCTCGGTTCTGATTTATCAAGGCGATTTAATCCTTTATCTTTCGCAATCCGTAACGCTTTTTCAAATTCTTCCATCGTTATTCTTCTGTTAATTTCGGGATATTTCGATGCGTATCCACAAGGTCTATATTGATCCATTATGTTGAGATAAGTATTTTTTGATATTTCATTCGCTATGAATTCACAAACTTCCTCTGTCCCTGCGATGCCATTTGGCATAACTAAATGTCTCACAAGCAAACCTCTTACTGCAATACCATCTTCTATAACAAGGTCGCCAACCTGTCTATGCATCTCCTTTAACACTTCTTTTATAACTTGAGGATAATCAGGAGCATTCATATATTTTTGAGCAAATTCTTTTCTTGTAAATTTATAATCAGGCATATAAATATCGAAAATACCTTCGAGCAACTTTATTATTTCCACAGAATCATATCCACCTGTATTATAAACAAGAGGAATTCTCAATCCCATATTTATTGCATAAGGCAAAGCTTCAACAATCTGTGGCACCACATGTGTAGGCGTAACAATGTTTATATTATGACAGCCAATTGATTGCAGTTCGAGCATTATCTTTGCTAATTCCTTTGGTGTTGCCATGAAACCCGTTATATAATGTGAAATATCAAAATTCTGACAGAATACACATTTTAGATTGCATGAGCTTATGAAAATAGTCCCTGAACCTCTTCTTCCAACAAGTGGTGCTTCTTCTCCGTAATGCGGACCGTAGCTCGCTACAAAAGCGTATCTGCCCGTTTGACAAAAGCCTATCTCTCCTTCCAATCTATTCACACCGCATTTCCTCGGACAGATTTCACATTTTTTCAGTTTTTCAAGAAGAATTTCTACTCTTTCCTGTAATTTCCCTTCTTCGAATAGGGAGAGGTAGGAAGGGTCGGTGCGACTCATTTTAATTTATTTAAATCGTTATTCAATCTCAACTTTTATTTCCTTTGGTTTTACTTTTTCTGATTTTGGAATTGTTATCGTTAATACACCATTTTTATAATTTGCTTTTGCTTTGTCAGCTTCTACTTCTGCTGGCAATCTTATTGCTCTTTCAAATTTGCCATAACAGCGCTCAACTCTGTGATATCTTCTGCCTTTTTCTTCTTTTTCTTTCTTCTTTTCACCACTTATTACCAAAGTATCATCCTGCACTTTTATTGATATATCTTTTGGGTCAATTCCGGGTACTTCTGCTGTTATCTGTATTTCTGACTCTGTTTCCGAAACATCAATTGCGGGTGCAAATTCTATTTCTTTTTCTGCAAATTCAGGCCATCTCTCAAAGAAGCCCCAGAACAATCTATCTATTTCATCCCGTATCCGTCTAACTTCCCTAAAAGGGTCCAACCTTATAATTTCTCTCCTTGCCATGACACCCTCCTTTTAGGTTCGAGCCGCACCAACCCTATCCCTACCCCCCATATAAGGTCTCAAAACATCGGGCACAACAACACTTCCATCACTCTGCTGAAAATTCTCAACTATTGCGATAAATGTGCGGGGTAGAGCTACACCAGAGCCATTAAGGGTATGAACATATTCTAACCTGCCATCTTTTCTCTTCAACCTTATATTTGCTCTTCTTGATTGAAAATCTGTGCAATTACTGACAGATGAAACTTCCAGCCATTTACCTGTTGCAGGTGCCCATACTTCTATATCGTAGGTTTTCGCAGATGAAAAACTCATTTCACTTTTCGACAATAATACTATTCTGTAAGGTAATTCCAACTGCTTAATGATTTCCTCTGCATCTTCTAACATTTTTTCGAGTTCTTCAAAAGAATCTTCAGGTTTTGTAAATTTTATCAACTCCACTTTATCAAATTGATGCACACGCTGTAAGCCACGAGTATCCGCACCATAAGCACCTGCTTCACGCCTGAAACACGCAGTATAGCCAACATATTTTAAAGGTAAATCTTCTTCGTTCAATTTCTCATCTCTATGCAGATTTATCAGAGGAACTTCAGCTGTAGGATTTAAAAAGAAATCTTCCTCTTCTATCAAATACATATCTTCTTCAAATTTCGGTAAATGCCCTGTCGAAAACATAGATTTTCTGTTGCATAAAAATGGTGGTAAAACTTCAATGTAACCCTTTTTTCGATGAAAATCAAGCATAAAATTTATAAGAGCACGCTCAAGTAATGCACCATCGCCCTTGAAACACGGAAAATGTGTACCCGCTATCTTTGCACCCCGTTTGAAATCCACAATATCAAGCATCTCACACAATTGATGTGCAGGTATCGGATTAAACTTAAACTCTCGCTTAATACCACCCTCTTTTACAATTTTATCCTCATCGGGTACCGATTCATGTGGAATGTTCGGTATCTTTAAAAGCAATTCTTTCCTTTTCTCTTCTATCTCTTTTACTCTCTTTTCGATTGCTTTTATTTCTTCGGATAACTTTTTTGCTTTAAACATCAACTCTTCCGGATTTTTACCCTCTCTCTTTAATTTGCCTATTTCCTTTGCTATTTTATTTTGTTCGCTTCTTTTATCGTCTCTTATCTTTACTATTTTTCTAAATTCTTCATCAATCTTCGGAAACTCATCGAGCAGTTCTAAATCTTGCATTTTACCTTTTAAGCGCTCTTTTACCCAGTCAAGTTTTTCTCTCAAAAGAGTAATATCGAGCATGGAACACCTCCTGTGATTTTGAAAAATCTTTTGCCATCTTTATCTCTTTCAATTTCTCTGGTGATTTCTTATAAATTTCTATCCATACGCAATCGAGTTCGGGAAATACCTCGCATTTGCCATCTTTTACTCCGCCGCATGGACCATTTAACATTCCTTTGGGACACCTTGCAATAGGACAAATTGCATCAGTTTCGTTGATTATACAATCACCGCATAAGGAACACAATCTTATAAATTCATTTGGACGCTTAACTGCTCCTGCGAATTTTGAATTAACACCACAAATTACTTCTTTGTCAACACAGCTACGAAGAACCTGAGCACCTGTACCACATGCAAGGCACAAAATAGCATCGGAATGCTTTATCATCTCCTCATGTTTCCTTATTTCTCTCCTTGTTAAAAGAGCATGGCAAACCATATCCACTATCATATAACCAAGAATTTGTTTACCTTTTTGCGTTAAAAAATCTTCCATTTCCCATATCTGCTCTTCTCCTCCTGTTTTACAAACGGTAGCACAGCCACCGCAACCGCAGAGGAAAATCTTATGCTTGCCTGAAAGAAGCGATAGAATCTCATCAAAAGATTTGCGTTCGGTTATTATCACAATTATAAATATCCAAATAGGGAGTTTGTCAACCCAAAACTAAAAATTATTTGACATTTCTACTATTTGGCTTAAATTAAAAGTGATTATCTTTCTTACATTCTCAATCTGGACGATCTATAGGGAAGGGAAAATTGCTTTGAAAGAGGGCAAAACGGAAATTGCTTTGAAAAAATTCGGAGAAGTTTTATCACGATGTGATAGCACCCATGAACTTTATCCCCGTGCTCTTTATTTTTATGCAAGAACATTGCAGGACGGTGACTCTGCATTCAGCATTTACAGGAAAGTTTATCAAAAATTCCCTGATTCCGAAGTAGCCGATGATGCACTTTTTAGAATCGCTCAATATTTTTTCATCAAAGGAGAGTATGATTCTGCTTTAAATAAGGTGAAAAAACTTTTTCAGGAGTATCCCGAAACCAATTGCTATACACCGGCAATTAATCTTTTCAAATTATGTGCCCGGACTCAATATTTTTATGGAATTCAAATGGGAGCTTTTCGCAATGAGAACTATGCAAAAGAATTTTGTAAAAAATTGAGAAAAAGGGGCTTCGACGCATGGATATTAAAATCCAATTTTTATAAAGTGATAATAGGAAAATTCAAAACTTATGAGGACGCTAAAAATTTTAAGGAGGAACATTCACTTAAAGGGATAATTGTCAAAATAAAATGATTATCTCTTTATACCTACCTCAACATAAAATGTGTCCTTACCATTTGGTAACTTAAATGGGATTAAAACCCTATCTTCATCTACTTTTGGTGTTATCATATAACTTTTTCCATGAATTATAGTGGGTGGTGAGATTTCTATTCTACATCCGTAAGCATTCATTATTGTTTTTGCTCTTCCAATTGCAATATTTGCTATCTCTCCTACAGCACTCTTTACATCTTCGTTTATTTCATTTATGTCCTCTCCGAGCATAAGAGATGCTACTTTTTTCGATAGTTCTTCATCGAAATACACGGAGAATATGCCGGAGAGCGTGCCAACAAACCCTATTGCACCAGTAATGCCCTTGCGGACGAAAATGGGATCGTCAACCTTCGGAGCCTCCATTTTCTTAACCTGAACAGGTTCCTCAGCAGACACTTCTGTTGACATCATTATTTTGAAGGTATCTTTTATGCCCTCTATTACTGCTTCTATTAATTTTTTCATAAGGTCTTCCATCATTCTCTCCTTTTTGATAAAATCTTTTCCACCTTCTTCTTTAATGTATCGGCAGTAAATGGCTTAACTATATAGTCATCCACACCGCTCTCAAGTGCTTCTATTACTTTTTCCCTTTCTCCCTGACTCGTAACCATCAAAATAGGTATTTGCTGTAAATGCGGTTTCCTCTTCAATAATTTAATAAACTGAAGACCATCCATCTCCGGCATAATCCAGTCAACTATTAACAAACTAAATGATGGGTCAACTTTTTCTATCGCCTCAAGACCATCAGCTGCCTCAACGATATTCTTATATCCCAATTCATTCAAATACTTTGCAATTATTTTTCTCATTGCAGCGGAATCTTCTACTATCATTATCTTTATCTCTTCTTCTACTTTTGCCTTCTCTTCTCTTGGTTTCAATGGTTTCACGATATATCTGGTTGCTCCTTTCTCAGAAACGATGATATTATCAACTGTGTTTTTAAGATTTTCGAGGTCTATTGGCTTTACGAAATAAGCGTATATTCCAAGGTCCGTTGAAATGTTCAAATCCTGTATTTCCACTATTCTTTTTGCACTCTCCTCTGATGTTGTTACGACCACAGGTAAGGTATCATTTATCTTATGCAAACTTCTTATTACTTCTGCTGCATCATCTTCTGTCATATCGAGGTCAATAATAGCTGCGTCAACTCTTCTTGACTTCACTTCTTTGATAGCATCTTTTGGATTCGAGAGCGATACTACTTTGTGACCCGTTTTCTTCAGAATCATCGACAAAACATTTAATTCTTCTTCTTTTTCGTTTACCACCATTACTGTCTTCTTTGTTTCTTCTTCTCTCAATCTTGTTATAAAATCTGATACTGCGCGCTCAATTTGAAGTGGTGAAAGTGGTGGCGAGAAGTGATTTATTACTCCGAGTTCCTCGTATTCAGGAGGAATTTTCCCATCTTTAATGTAAGCAACAAAAACTTTGCAGGGCTCGATTTTCACTATCGCCTTCATCTCTTCTTCTTTTTTGCGTAAATTCCTCAGGAATTCTACACCTGTATCATCTTCGGGGTCTACAAACATTATCAGGAGCTGAGGCTGTTCAACTGCTACGAGCTCCAGTGCTTCTGAAGGCTTTGTAGCATTTATCACATTTGCCTTTGTGCGAAGCTTCTGACGAAGGTCCTCGATATCGATCATGGAGCTTACCTTTTGCTCGCCACACAGGCTAAACAATAAAATCTTTTCTTTTATTTTTTCTCTTATAGCCATATTTCACCTTCCTTTTTTCAAAATTTTATCTAATTTTTGCTTTAAATCCGCAGATGTAAAAGGTTTCACAATATACTCATCGACACCTGCTTTCAAAGCTTCTTCCATCTTACCAAGCGTACCCTGTGATGTTATCATCAAAATCGGTATTCTTCTTCCGAATTCCGATGCCCTTACTCTTTTCACAAATTCAAGTCCCGACATGTTCGGCATTATCCAGTCGCATATTATCAAATCGAACTTATCTTTTTGAAATTTCTCAAGAGCATCTTTGCCATCCTCTGCTTCAACTATTTCTCCTGAATAACCGGCTTCCCTGTAGCTCCTGCTTATTATTTTACGCATCACAGCAGAATCATCAACGACCAGCACCTTAATCTCACCCTCCTTATTTTATTTTAATAAATTATCGGCAGATGTCAAGTATTTTTCACTTGACAAATTGACATTTTTATTTTATTTATTTGTAATGATTTTTGGATTGATGATTTTCCTCGCTGGCTTCTTTTTATTATTTTTCTGCACGGATATCTTTGTGGATTCTTCTGTTGCAATCGCAGAGAGATTCAACATACCCAAAATTTTAATTGGCACAACTCTAGTGAGCTTTATAACATCTTCACCTGAATTATGTGTCTCAATAATGGCTGCAGTTAAAAAACATACAGATATATCAATAAGCAATGTTATTGGCTCTTGCATCTGTAATGCAAGTTTAATACTTGGATTGGGATTTTTGTTTGCTAAAGAAGAAAAAATCAATGGAAAAGGGATTTATTTGATAAAAGAAATATTCCTGATAGTTGCTACATTGATACTATTACCTTTTGCTATCTCTTTTAAAGAATTAAACTTTCTTCTGGGAATAATTTTTCTCTTTCTCTTTGGACTTTTCATGTTTTACAGCATAAGAAAAGCATATTTACTTTTTGAAATAAAGGATATCCCTTTTAATCCTTTAAAGGTAATTTTTGGTTTAATAGTGGGTGGCGGAGGAGTGATTCTTGGCAGTCATCTTGCTCTTAAGGGCGGCGTTATAATCTCTGACTGCCTTGGCTTACGAGAATCTGTAATTGGACTTTCTTTAATTTCTTTATCTACCTCTTTGCCAGAGATGTCAACTGCCATTTCTGCCGCTAAAAAAGGACACATAGAGCTATCAATAGGAAGCATATTAGGTTCAAATTTCATCGACATAACTGTCATCTTCGGAATAGTAACTCTGATAAAAGCATTACCCATTTATCATGGTTTTATTCAGTTAGATATCCCTCTTTCATTGTCTTTAGCGCTACTTATTTATGCGTTTACTTACGGGAAAAGGTGGAAAATTAAGGGTATTCTCCTGCTTTTGATTTATTTCTCTTACATTTATTTCATCTACCGATGATTTTATTTTTACTTTCTTTAAGAATAGTTTCATTGAATCCCGCTGTTACCCAGCTTCTTTTGCTTCTCGGTGCAGAAGATAGCATCTGTGGTGCTGTTCTTCCTGTTGACAGTGTGCTTTATAACAAAATAGTGATTTGTGGTAATTTCGCATTCCCCAACATTGAGAAAATAGTATCACTTCGCCCGGATTTAATCTTTACAGCAGGCGGTATTCAGGAGAACATCGCTTATGAACTCAGGAAAATGGGTTTCAAGGTTTACATATATTATCCCGAAAATTTCAACGAAATACTGAAAAACATCGAGAAAATTGGTAAAATCGTTGGAACAGAAGATAGGGCAAAGTTTGTTTGCGATTCCCTATCAAAAGAAGCCAAGAAAATCAGGAAATTTTGTAAAAGATTTAAAAGGAAAAAGATTTTCTTCGAAATATGGTCAGAGCCTTTAATCACCGCAGGCAGGAAGAGTTTTTTAACAGGACTCTGTGATATCATAAATTGTGAAAATATTTTTTCAGAAGTCAATTCCGATTACTTCCAGGTATCACCCGAAAGAGTAATCCTTCGTAAACCCGATTATATCATAGTCCTGCACGAAGGTATTTCTCCTTTGAAAAATTACGGATTTCATATCATAAGGATAAATCCGGATTTGCTACTTAAACCGAATCATCTTGTTTTGAAAGGCTTAAATGAAATTGTAAAAAAGATTTATCTCGATGGATTATAAGATGGGACAAGTTTTTTTAAGGTTTCTATTATTTCTTCTTTTTGACCTTTTTCTACTAATTCCTTCAAATGTTTAATAATCGAAGGATTAAATTTTGGCTCTGTTGTTGATTTTACAGCGAAAATTTTCTCGTGCGATGTTGGGAGCGCTCCTTCTTCGGGTTGCAGAAGTTCTTCTGTCAATTTTTCTCCCGGTCTTTTTCCGGTGTAAATTATTTCCACATCTTTACCCGGTGTTAATCCTGATAGTTTTATCATATGTTGAGCAAGTTTCGCTATGCTTACTGGTTTTCCCATATCAAGGAACAGTATTTCGCCGTTTTTACCGATTGCACCTGCCTGCAGAACCAGGGAGACAGCTTCTTCGACTGTCATAAAATATCTCTCCATTAAGGGGTGAGTAACGGTTATTGGACGCCTCTGTGCAATTTGCTCTTTAAAGGTTTGTATCACACTTCCTCTGCTACCGAGCACATTTCCGAATCTCACGGCTACAAAATGTGTTTCGTTATTCTTTGCCATGTATCTTATTATCTCCTCTGCAAGCCTCTTGGTAGCACCCATTACGCTGACAGGTCGAACTGCCTTATCTGTAGATATGAGAACGAATTTCTCTACATTATTATCAGCGGAAGCTTTAGCAACATAATAAGTGCCAATCACATTTACTCTAACAGCTTCATCAGGATAATCTTCCATCATCGGCACATGTTTATAAGCAGCAGAATGAAATACAACCTCTGGCTGATATTCTTCGAATATCTTTTTCACTTTGCCTTCATTCGTTATATCTCCGACAACAGGTATAATTTCGATGTTACTGTATGAATCTCGCAATTTATTTGTTATCAAAAAAAGTTCGGTTTCATCTATTTCGAATAGTATTAATTTTTGTGGTGAAAATTTTGCTACCTGCTTGCAAATTTCAGAGCCTATTGAACCACCTGCTCCTGTTATCAATATTTTTTTACCTTTAAGATAATTCTCAACCTCTTCCGTAGATATGGTTACTGGCTGTCTTCCTAAAAGGTCTTCTATTTTTATGTCTCTTATATCTGATATCGTTACCCTGCCCGATACGAGGTCTTCAAGATTTGGTAATATTTTTACATCTTCAACTCCTGATTGCTCCGATATCTCAACAAATTCCCTTATAACATCCGATGGTGCAGAAGGTATTGCTATTAAAATTGTATCAACTTTATGCTTTTTTACAATATCGGGTATGCTCTCTTTATCTCCCAGCACCTTAACATCATGGATTACAAGTCCCTTTTTGGAAGGGTCATCATCTATGAAGCCAACGGGATAATATTCTGATTTGGGATTGCGTTTTATATCTCTCACAATTTGCTCACCTGCATCACCAGCCCCTATTATTAATAGCCTTTTTCTAACCATATGATTTGAATTGTAGCGCAAAAGTGAAATTACACGCTTCAATGTCCTTATACCACCCGTAAAGAGAAGACAGAGACACCAGTCTATAAAAATCACCCTGAAAGGAATGAATTCAACTAACTTCAGCAAATAACATAAACTGACAACGAATAAAAAGGCAATTGAACCTGCTGTATTCGCTTTCAATATAGAAATAACATCATAAACACTGACATGCATCAAAGAAATGCGATAGAGGTTGAAAAGCCAGAAGAAAGGTAATTTAGAAAGCAAAACAAGTATAAAGAAGATAGCAAAATGATAAGAAATTTTCAAAAGATATTGCTGGGAATGCAGGTAGAAAGCAAGTAGAAGGCAAAACCAGATTAATATTATATCTATAAAAAAAAGGGACAAAAATCTATGGGTTTTCTTCATTACCAGCTGTAGTTTAATGCCAGTCTGTAATTTGTTGTCTTAAACGAATATATTGCTGCATCCACACCGATATCTATTCTCAGAGATTTATATCCTACGCTCGCTCCCCATGTCCAGCCCTCTCTCGCTCCTTCTGTGTCCCAGAAGTATCCGGCACGCGCAGCAAACATACCCAACAAATTCAATTCAAAACCCATGCCTTTCCATGTATCATCCCATATGTATTTATATTCCCTGTTCTTAATCTCATCCAGAAATCCAATAACTACTTTCACAAATTCCACTGTCCACAACAGTGAGTAATATTCGGATTTTAATGGGATTACAGAGAAGCCCATTCGCAATGCCGTAGGCAATGGGTCACCCTCACCCGATTCAGTATATTTTATTTTGCTACCGACATTCTGTAAAGCTATCCCATATTTAAAATATTCATTAAATTTGTAGAATAAACCGAAATCAAGGGCAGCAGCTGTGCCCGTGCCACCCTGAGTTAAACCTATGTTAACCGCTTTGAGAGCCCATTCAGGGCATAAAAAACTATAAATGAATTTCGCACCAGCTCCTATCCCTACATCTTCACTCAATCTCATTGCATAAGATAATTTAACTGCAAAATCAAAAGTAGTCCATGTACCAATAGGATTGCCCTCTTCATCGTATCCTTCGGTTAAACCAGTATTTAGATAAATAAAATGTATGCCAATAGCCCTGTCTTCATCGTATTTAATAGCTGATAAGAATGTGTAATACATATCGTGCCACAAACCTGGTAGCCATTTTACATACATAAATTGCACATCGTTATGACCAACGAAAGGTATACCTCCATCATTGTAATAAGTAGCTTCGGCATCATCACAAACTCCGACAAATGAGCAACCCATTCCAACGGCTCTCGCACCCGGGTATATCATCAAAAATATAGCAGCCGCTTGATTTGTGCCACAAAACGCTTTAAGCGATAAAAAAATCCCTAAAATTATTAAAGAATAACGCCTCATTCAAACCTCCTTGTTGCTATCAAAAATTTCTCCGCACCAGCAGAACGCGCTAAATCCATAATGCGAACTAAACGACTAACAGGTAACCTTTTATCTGACCTTATTATTACCACCTTATTCTTTGAACTCTTTAACAAATCACCCAATATTATATCAAATTCTTCCAAACTCACCTCCTTATTATTTATAAATACTTTTCCATCAATTGTCAAGCTAATAATTATATTTTTTTCTGATACCACTTCTGCAGTTTTTGCTACAGGTAATTTTACCCTTATCCCGGGTTCCATAACATAAGTAGATGTAAGCAAAAAGAAAATTATCAAAAGCAAAATAACATCTGCAATCGAAATCGGATTTATATGTGTCATATATTCTCTTTCTTCCATTATTTTGTGAGGAGTTCTTCTAAGGTTTTTAGTCTTTGTGAATAGTTTCTAATTCTGCCAACAAAGTAATTGTAGAAGATATACATTATTATTGCGACAGCCAGACCTGCTGCCGTTGTTACAAGCGCCTCCCAGATGCCTCCTGCAAGTACAGATGCATTTACATTACCTCCTAATTCCTGAACCCTCATAAATGCTCTTATCATGCCTGTTACAGTACCAAGGAAGCCAAGCAAAGGTGCAATACCTATAATAGTAGCAAGTCCTCCCATGTATTTATTAGCATAAGTTATCTCATCTGTTATCGCAACTTTCAAAGCATCTTTCCCATAAAGTATGCCCGTCTCTACCAATCTCGATACTTTCTCATTGCCATAAATTTTTGCTAATTCAAGTAATCCCTCCTTATCTCCTTTTCTTATCTTCTGCTCTATTTGATTCATAATTTCAGGTTCAATATTACATTCTTTCAGCATTATGAATTTAGTGATGATTATTGCGATGCCAATGATAGAAGCTATTCCTATGGGTATCATCAAAATTCCTCCTCTTATCAATATATCGAGTAAATTCATTCTACTCTTTCAACATATTTTCCCGTTCTTGTATCAACTTTTATCTTATCGCCCACCTGAATAAACAAAGGGACATCTACTCTCAAACCTGTTTCCAATATCGCTGGCTTTGAGCCTCCGGAAACTGTATCCCCGCGAACACCGGGGTCTGTTTCCACAACTTTTAAAATACAAAATGTTGGCAACTTAACACCTATCGGCTTGCCTTCGGCAAACATTATTTGAACTTCCATATTTTCAACTAAATAGGGAATTGCATCCTCAAGCAAATCTTTCGGAATACTTATCTGTTCATAGGTTTCCATATCCATAAAATGATAAATGTCATCTTCTTTATAAAGATATTGTGCATCTTTATATTCTATGTAAACTGGTTCTATTTCTTCACCTGCGTTCAAAGTTTTTTCTATTACGGCACCCGATGTTATATCTTTTAACTTCAATCTGACAAAAGCTCCTGCTCTTGCAAGTTTTACATGGGTAAAATCGAGCACTTTATAAAGTTTATCATCGAATTTCAGTGTCATTCCTTTTTTTATGTCTGCTGTTGTAGCCATTTGTTCGCTATCTCTGCAGCTTTTGATTTTAACCTCGCACCTTTATTCCTGTGAATCACTCCTTTTTTCACTGCCTTATCAATCGCAGAATATGCTTCGTTTAGCAACTCCTTTATATCGCCTTCTCCCTCTTCCAATTTCTTAAGCGCTGTCTTAATGCGTGTCTTATACATCTTATTTCTTAATCTCCTTTTTTCACTTTGTCTTAACCTCTTTTTCGCAGACCTTGTCTTTGGCATTTCACCTCCTTATAAATACAAGCTCAACTTTCGAAGCAGAAGCGTTTAAAATTGGCTCAACAACTATAAAATCTTCCGGAATGCCTTTCTTAACAAAATAATCCTTGAAAGCATCGGATATTTTTTCTCCTCTCTTTAAATCACTTATTCCGGGTAGATATATTTTCATCTTTGCAATTACTTTTGAGCGCATGTGAAGTTTTAGTAATTTAATAATCTCCCTGGATGTAGATGGAGGGATTACAAAAGTTCCATCTGCTTTAAATTTAATTTTGCCAAATTTCAAAGGTTTACCTTCCCGTATGAGCTTAAACTTATATTTCTTTGTAACCCCTGCCTCACATGTAACTTTTGACAGCTGTGTCACATAACCGTAAGCAGTTATTTTCGCTATATGTTCACCAACAGGTAGTATAATTTTAAATTTACCATCGGCATCACAGGAGATAGAAGGTTTGCCCCGGGTACTGGGGAAAGTTATCTTTGCTTTTACCGGAGTTTTATCAAAGTAATCTATCACCATGCCTTCTATACTGCTTTTCTCTACTTTAGCGGGATAAAGTTCGATATCACATACAGCTCCTTCTCTTCCCGGAATTACAACGGGCTTTATTGCAGGAATATAACCTTCTTTTTCGACCCTTAAAATGTATCTTTCGGGTAGAAGTTTCACTTTATAAACTCCAAGGGAATCTGTCTCACCAATTATTATTCCTGTTTCTGCCAGCTTGATTTTCGCCCCGCTTATGGGCTCACCTGTTTCTCTATCCCTTACACAACCCATCAATATTGCTTCTTTTGGTTTGGGAACAAGTTTTATCTGATATTCGGTAACAGGAGAAAAACAGGCAACAAGTCCACTGAAAGGCAAATAATCTTTATGCTCTGCTCTTATAATGTAAGAACCCTTTTTGGGCAACACAATTTCATATTTGCCATTATAAGCGGTAACAGGAGCTACCTCTACTCCTACAATCTCAACCTTCGCTTCGACAGGTTCTCCTGTCTTTTCATCCAGCACAGTGCCCCTCAACACAATTCCTCTCTCTTTCTTAACAAGCTCAACATTTAAAGTGTAAGCTTTCTCCCTTAAATTTACAACTTCTGTGTATGGAACATATCCTGTTTTCTCAACTCTTATCGCATATACTCCATAAGGCAACCTGATTTTAAATTGTCCACCCTTACGAGCATCACTTTTTACAGGAGGTATATCTTTTCCAACAAATTTTATAACAGCTGTCAGTGGAGTGCCTGTTTCCTTATCAATTACCCTGCCTACGATTAAACCTGCTTTTATCTTTTTCTTCTTTAAAGTTATTCTTATATCTGTTCTTTTCCCGGGCATCACAAGCACAACCGTATCCTTTGGAATGTAGCCTTCCCTCTCTGCTCTCAAAGTATATTTCTGAGGAGCGGGTAACCTTATTTCAAATACACTTGCAACACCACCAAGTGCAGTCTCAACCTGTTTAGTCGCTATTGCAGTATCAAGTTCTTCTATCCTTATTACACCCATTATCGCTAAACCTGTTTCCCTATCTTCCAGTGTGCCGGATAATATTCCTTTATATTTTGGTTTTTTAAATACAAATTCCTGAGCGAAACCCACATATACTTTCCACGAAGGATTATTAGCCCATGAACGCTGAATATGCAGAGCCCTATCCACAACATCCCATTCAGGGGGTCCCCATAATCTCAAATCAAAATTTAAGTAAAAGAAAGTGTTACTCACAGGTTCATAGTGTAAACCGAGTGATAATTTACCGCCACCGTCATTTAATTGTGAATTCAACCTCCCATCAATAAGGAGAGACAGGTAAGGATAAACAGAAGTAAATCTCGGCATCACACTTATCCCCATAATATATCGCGAAACACTCTTTTGATACCATATTCCTCCGAGATTTAAATTTATAAAAACAGGAAAACGAGCAGGAATCCGATAAGTATATAAGCCAGTAAAGCCAACACCTATTCCTCCTGAAGTGTAAAATCTGAAATAGCCTCCTTCAACTCCTCTGAACACCCATCCGAGTAGCGTATCACTACCTGGTTGTTTTAAATCGCCTCTCTCTTCACCTGTTGGCAGAATCAAACTCAATCCAAGTCCAAAATCCATCGTCATAAGATATTCGGGATACTCAGGATAAAGCATCCTTATCAATTCAGAAATCATAAATTTAGTATTCAGTGAAATGTCGCTCAAACCATAACTCCCGATATTCCTGCCCTTTACATCCGGAGAGTCAGCATAAGCTCCTTCAAAAAAGTATCCACCTGATACACCCATCTCCAGAAATCTAACAGGAGTAAGATTTACACCATAAAGCAAATCCCCAATACCGCAGCTCTGTTTACCATAAGCATAGGGATGCCAGTATCTTCCGTAATGCCCGCCTAACGCAATAAAAAGCCCTGCACCAGCACTCTTACCAGCACCAGAATTCGTAAGATAAAAGTCTCCAAATAACCCCTTCATATTTAATACCATTAATAAAAACCACATCATTTCACTTTTATTTATTTAAAATATCAATTTGTCAACTAAAAATTTCGAATTTACAAATCAGCTCTCTATCTCTTTAGAATACAGAAAAGAAGGTATTTCCTCCTGTTCTATTTCGTCCTTAAATCTTTCCAGTGACTCTCGTAAGCGTTTTTTTCTGACACCAATTATATCTCCTTCCAGTTCTCTCCGTCTTTCTTCCAGCAAAGTTCTCTCTGGCAATCCCGTTGCTATTAATGTTAATTTTACTTCATCCTTTGTATTCTCATCCTGCATTAAACCCGTTACTATAAAAGCTTCTTCACCGGCTAACGAGTAAATTTCTCCCATTATGTAATCTACCTCTCCTGTCTTCAGGTCTTTCCCTCCCTTAATGTTCACGAGTATCTTTTTCGCACCTTCTATCGATGGATTACCACACAAAGGAGCTTTCAATGCAGATTCGAGTACTCTTTGAGCACGCTCTTCACCCTTCGCTATCCCCAAACCCACAAATGCTTCTCCTCCTTCTTCCATTACAGATTTTATATCACTATAATCTATATTTATCACACCAAGTGTCATTATTATCTCTGTTATACTTTTTATCAGATTATGCAACGCTTTATCAGCTTCCAGCAGAGCCATCGAAAAGGTTAAATTTCTGTGTTCAAGCAATCTATTATTATCTATTATCATATAAGAATCCGCTGCTTCTTTTATCTCATTTAATCCTTCTTCTGCTATTTTTCTTCTTTTTGCTTCAAACTTAAATGGCATTGCAACTGCTGCAACAGTTAAAGCATTCAGCTCATTTTTGCACATCTCAGCAACTAAAGGAGCAGCTCCTGTGCCAGTTCCCCCTCCCATTCCAGCGGTTATTATAACCATATCAGAGCCTTCTAGTTGTTTTTTTATCTCTTCTTTACTTTCCTCAAATGCTTTTTTACCGACCTCGGGTTTCCCTCCTGCACCAAAATTTTTCGTAAGTTCTTTTCCTATCGCTACTTTATTCGCAGCTTTACATCCTTTTAATGCCTGTAAATCTGTATCTATCGCAATAAATTCTACTCCCTGTATCCCTGCATCTATTAGTCTTGTGAGTGCATTGTTGCCACAGCCTCCTACCCCCACCACTGTCACCCTGCAAGGTGCACGAACAGAACCAGAATCAAGCTGAAATTTCATCTCACCTCCTATTTAAAAATATCCTCACCTAAACGCCTGAAAAAGTCAAAAAACCTCGAAAAACCACCCTTTGCTTTCACCCTTTTAACATTATGATTCGAAAACATTTTTAACATACCAATGGAGACAGCAAATTCAGGTTTATTTAAATCTCTACAACTGGTAACAGGATAACCTATTCTTATTGCCGATAATTTCATCACATCATAGGCGAGTGCACGCAAACCATGAAGATTAGCAACACCACCTGTTATGACAACACCCGCTACAAGAGTATCTATCGGATGCAATTCAGAATTTATTACTTCAACAATTTCCATAAGAAGGTCTCTCATAGAATTTTCTATCGTCTGAACAAGTTCTATTTGCGGTATCTTCAAAGGATTCCCCTGCGTATCAAAGGTCTCTATTTTGTTTACCTTCTCCTCTTCTTTCATCAAATCAACCATCGCTTTACCGTATTTCTTTTTTATCTCTTCTGCATTTTTAAGAGTTATCCCAAATCTACTTGCTATATCTTCTGTAACCTTTTTTCCTCCTCTATTTATTATTTTAACTTTTCTTCTTATTTTTTGTCTTTTATAAACAACAATATCCGTTGTCTGGTCACCTATATCGATGCATGCTACTCCTGCTTCTTTTTCATCTGTTCTTAAAACTGCTGCACTCGCTGCAAGTGGCTGAACAAAAAGCGAAGGCACGGGAATATTCGCACCAGTCGCAACTTTACAATAGTCCTTTACCTCATTCTTATCACCAACCAATACAGCCATATTTACTTTCAAATATTCTCCGCTCATATCAACGGGATTCTTAACTTCTTTATCACTATCGTCAATTTTAAAGTATTGCACCTCAGATTGTATTACTTCTTTTTTCAAATATTCTGCATCTTTTTTTACATTCCTTAAAACATATTCTCTTACTCTTTCAACATCACGCTCCGTCACCCTGCCATTACTCACAGGAATAGGTAAACTTTCCTTCTCAATTAACTCAATGTGAGAACCTCCCACTCCAAAACAAACAACATCTACATTATTTATATCTGCTACATCACATGCATTGTGATAAACTTCTTTAACTCTATGCGTAAGTTCTGTAATATCAACAAGACGACCCTTCTCCACACCTGCCGAAGGAATATCATTATAACCCAAAATTTTATACCCATCTTCTGTTATTCTACCGATTATGCCTTTTATCTTATAACTGCCTATATCTATACTTGCAACAATTTTTCCTAACATTTTAATATCTCCTCTGACAATTTATAAATATCACCTGCTCCTATGGTTAAAAGCCAATCACCTGGCTCTGCGATTTCATCTACCCTCTTTTTTATCTCATCCCAATCTTCAATAAATTCAACATTTTTGTATCCTTTCTCTTTACATGCATCCACGATTAATTTTCCTGTAACCCCTTTAATCGGCTTCTCTCTCGCAGGATAAACTTTCGTTATGATGGTATAATCTGCATATTTAAAACATTCACCAAATTTATCTTTTAACTTTAATGTCCGCGAATATAAATGTGGCTGGAATATGGCTATTACTTTTCCCTGTGCAAGCATACGAGCAGTACGCAAAGTATTCTCGATTTCAAAAGGATGATGCGCATAATCATCCACAACCTTTACACCTTTCCTCTCACCTTTTATTTCAAAGCGCCTCTCAACACCCTGAAATTCATCAATCGCATCCCTTATCACAGATACAGGTATCTCAACCTCAAGTGCAACTGCAATGCCTGCCAGTGCATTTTGAACATTGTAAATACCGGGTAGCCTTAATCTAAACTTGCCAAGATAATCGCCATTCACCCACACCTCAAAAACAGATTCAAAATTGGTATTCAAAATTTCACCCCTAACTCTTGCATCTTCACTCAAGCCATAAGTCAAATATCTCCTTTTGATACCGGATACTATCTCCCTCACATTCCTATCATCTGCGCATAAAAAAACAGCTCCATAAAACGGCACTCTGTTGGCAAATTGCAAGAAAGCATCCTTTATCTCATCAATATCCCTATAGTTATCCAGATGATCATCATCTATCGATGTAATTACAGAAAGAACAGGTGTCATATTTAAAAATAATTTATCACTTTCGTCAACTTCACAAATCAAAAATTTACCTTCACCGAGTTTAGCGTTTGTCCGTAAAGATTTTAATTTACCACCAACGATTATAGTGGGGTCAAGTCCCGCTTTATCAAATATCGTGGCAATTATAGAAGTCGTAGTTGTTTTGCCATGAGTACCTGTCACAGCAATACTTTCTTTCAACCGCATAAGTTCGCCCAGCATCTCTGCACGGGGAATACAGGGTATACCAAGAGCACGGGCTTCCCGCAGTTCAATATTGTCATCTTTAACAGCAGATGAGTAAACAACCAGATCTTTCCCTCTCACATATTCAGGAGAATGTCCGATTTTAACATCTATCCCTATCCCTTTCAGCCTATCGGTTATAGGAGTCCTTTTCAGGTCAGAACCCGAAATTTCGAACCCCATATTATGAAGCAATTCGGCAATTCCACTCATTCCGATTCCACCAATGCCTATGAAATGTATTTTCTTTATGTGACGAAACATCTTATCCTTTCAGCAATTATTTTTGTGGAAATTTTTCCGAATTTTTTTGCCGAATAAGACATTTTTCTCAACTTTTCAGGAGAAGACATCATATCTATTATTTTTTGTGCAAGATATGGGGCTGTCAAGTCTTTTTCCAAAATAATTTCACATGCACCTAATTGCTTATAATATAAGGCATTGTGTAGCTGATGCCCTCTTGCAGAATAAGGGAAAGGTATCAAAATTGACGGTTTACCTAAAACTGCGATTTCACCTATTGTTAGAGCACCTGCTCGTGCAACTATTAATTCCGCGCGACGCAAAAATTTGCCCATATCATCTATAAATTCATAAACCTCAACCCTTTCATCTTTAATTTCTGGAATTTTTTCGGAAAATCTTCCTTTTTGCCATATTATTCTGAATTTTTTCGGTAAATATTTTGGCAAATCTTTTGCTATAAGGTTGAGTTTCAGGGAACCCTGCGACCCCCCGAGTATAAAAATTGACCCCCTCTCTGTTTCCCCTTTACTGCTTAAAATAGAACGACGAATAGGGAAACCTGAATGCCGAATCTTCCTGCAAGGAAGATAATACTTAACTGTGGGAAATGCTACATGAACTTCACGGACAAACCTGCTTAAAAATTTCGTAACAAAACCGGGTATCGAATCTATCTCCGTTATTAACGAAGGTTTTCCCATTAAAGATAAAAAGAAAACAGGCAAAAATGAAGCATAACCGCCTGTACCTACAACAGCAGCAGGTTTTTCCTTAAAAATTATAACCAAAACTTCAAAAATAGCGATTAGGAAATTTATGATTGAGAAAATTTTCCGAATAAAGTTCTTCCCAACAAAGCCCATTTGATGAGTTAGATAATACTTAAAAGGATATTTCGGAAAAATATTCCCTTCTATCCCCCATCTTGAACCCACTAAAACTGGTTCAAAGTTCAAATTTTTTAGTTCCTCTGCGATTGCTATCGCTGGAAAGATATGACCTCCTGTGCCACCGCCTGCTATTAAAATCTTTTTCATTCTATTCTTTTCTTCGAGATATTCAAAAGAATACCCACTGCAGCAAAATCACTAACAAGCGCACTGCCGCTTGCGCTCAAAAAAGGTAAAGGAAGACCTGTAGGAGGACATAAACCGGTGGATACCGCAATATGAATTATAGCATTTAAAACTATACAGAATGTAATACCGAAAGAAAGCAGGGATGAAAATCTATCAGGTGCTTTTAACGCTATTTTGAAACCCCTTACCATTAGTGCAAAATAAAGGAAAAATAACATCACTACACCTACAAACCCAAGTTCTTCTGCTATTGTAGCAAACATAAAATCTGTATGGGGATAAGCTACCACAAGCATTTTACATCTCCCTGAACCAAGACCCACGCCTAAAAGACCACCACTACCTATACCAAGAATCGCAGTCCTAACCTGTCCGCTACTTCTATTTAAAAACAAATCTATCCTGTGCTTAACATAAGGTATTTTGTAAGCAGCAAATATAAAGCCACCAATTAGTAAAAGTACTATCAATAAAATGTATTTGGGTTTAACTCCGCTTATTATCATCGTAGCGATTGCTGTTAAAGTTATCAAAACCATCATGCCCATTGAAGGTTCAAGACCAAGAAGTGCTCCATAAATTAAAGTAAAAGCGATAACAGGTAAAACACCTCGTTTAAAAGATTTTACTCTTTCCTCATCTTTCAAAATGTGCGACACAAAAATGATTATGGCATATTTTGCGAGCATCGAAGGCTGAAAAGTTATCTTCCACACTTTTAACCACCTGTGAACCCCTCTATACCCCTTTTGAAATAAAACAGCAACCAGAAATAAAAATACGATAAAATAAATTGGTAAAGCAAATTTATCGAGGACTTTATAGTTTAGTTTCGAAAAAAATAAGCAAATTATCACTGCAAAAATGAGCAACAAAAATTGTTTTTGCAAGTATTTCTCTGAAGGTACGCCACAAAGCAAAGCATACATTGTTGCAGAATAAACCATTATGCATCCCCAAAAACCGAGTATCAAAACTACGAAGAATAAACCGAAATCAAATTTTGAACGCAATTCTTGAATTTTTCCCCCCTATCTGCGAAATCTTTAAATTGATCAAAACTCGCAAAACCCGGATTCAAAACGATATAATCACCTCTTGAACTCACAGAAAAAGCTTCAAAAACAGCCTCACACATATCTTCAACAATTCGGAAATTTTTGTACTTTAATTTCCGTAATTTTTCGGAAATTTTTTCTTTTGTTTCACCGATTAAGATTGCAAATTTTGCATTTTCTTTTAGTGCAGGGCAAATTCTCTCTACGCCGAAACCTTTATCCTTTCCACCGCATATAACTATCGGCTTTTTGTCAAAAGATAACAATGATTTTTCAAAAGCTTCGGGATTTGTGCACATAGAATTATTTACAAAAAATCTTCCTTCAAATTCCGCTACCAGTTCAAGACGATGAGGCACTCCCTTGTAAGTTTTTATCCCTTCTTCTATTGCATCTTTATTACAGCTCAAGATTTCTGCAGCTTTTGCAGCAAATGTAGCATCTAAACGCCAGCAACGCCATAATACAGGATAATCCACCTCCGAAAGCCAAAAAATTTGCGATTTTATCCGCTGAACATGGGAATATCCTTTTAAATTTTCATTCAATAAGGCAAAATCTTCTTCTTTTTGATTCTCAAAAATCCTAAATTTTGCATTAACATACTCCTCAAAATCTTTATGTTTATCCAGATGGTCCTCGGAAATGTTCAAAATCATCCCTATATAAGGTCGAAATTTATTTATTCTTCGCAATTGAAAGGAACTTACTTCAAGAATCACAATTTCATCTCCTTTCAAATCGTTAACTATTCCGGTAAAAGGTATCCCCATATTCCCTGCGATTACCGCTTTTTTACCTGCTTTATCCAAAATGTTTTTTAACAGATAACAGGTTGTTGTCTTGCCATTTGTTCCGGTTATGGCTACTGTTTTGTTTTTGCAATATTTAAAACCTATTTCTATTTCATCAACTACAGGTATTCCCATTTTCTTTGCTTTTTCAAAAACAGGTAAATCAGGCACTCCGGGACTGCAAACTATAAAATCGGCATTCAAAATTTTTTCCGTATGACAGCCTGTTTCTCCTTCTGCCCATTCAGGGATTTCTATGTTTTCCTTTTCACTTATAAAAATTTCAAAACCTTTTTTATGCAAAAATTCGGCACATGATTTACCGGCTCTACCGAATCCAACAATGCTTACTCTCATGCACCTCAATATAATTCATCTTTCGAAATTGTCAATGATTTTTTGGTTTGTTAACGCAATTTAAGGGTGGAAAGTGCAAAAAGCATGAAAATCAATCCAAGAATCCAGAATCTCACAACGATCTGTGGCTCTTTGTCACCCTTTAACTGATAGTGATGGTGTAGAGGTGTCATTCTGAATATTCTTTTTCCGCCAGTTATTTTGAAATACATAACCTGTAAAATTACAGATAAAGCTTCGAGCACAAAAACACCTCCAACTATTATCAAAAGTATCTCCTGCTTTGTTAATATTGCAGATATTCCGATTGCTCCCCCAACCCCCATTGCCCCCACATCCCCCATTATTATCCTTGCGGGATAAAAATTATACCATAAGAACCCGAGTAATGCTCCTGCAACCGATGATAGAAATACCGTTATCTCACCACAACCCGGAACATAAATAACACCAAGATAACTGCTGGCTTTTATATTACCTGCAATATAAGCGAGAATAGCATAAGCTACAGCAGCTTCGAGTGACAAACCCGCAGCCAATCCATCAAGCCCATCCGCTAAATTAGCAGAGTTCACGGTAGAAAGTAAAACAATGACCACAAAGAGAGGATACAAAATTCCAAATTTTAACAATACTTCTTTAAAAAACAAAATATTTGTCGATGTTGCGAATTCAAAATTTTTCCATATTCTTAACAGAAAAAAACTGACAATCCCCGCTATTATCGCCTGATAGAGCAATTTCCAGCGTGCTTTTACACCGTCACCCAGTTTTATTTTCATAAAATCATCAAAAAGTCCTATCAATCCCATTCCAAGTGTCGTAGAAAGTGCAAGTAAAACTATGCCTTTTGTAATGTCTGCCCATAAAATCGTAGATATAAGAACCGAAAATAATATCAACACACCTCCCAATGTTAATTTTGGAGTGGTATCTTTAAGTGCAGGGTCCCGTGGATTTGCATAAAATCCTTTTTTCTCAATAAATTTTATAAAGCGTGGTGCTAACAGAAAAAAAATAAATGCAGATGTAACACCTGCACCCGCTGTCCTGAATGTAATGTAGCGAAAAACATTAAACGGAAACCATATTTCTTTTAATGGATAAAGAAAATGGTAAAGCATCAAAACACCTCGTTTATAACCTCATCCAACCCTATTTTTCTCGATGCTTTAAAGAACACAGCATCACCCTCTTCAACAAATTTACGCAAAAATTGTGTCAATTCTTCTTTCGAGCTGAAATAATAAGAAGGAATTTTTACATCTTCGAGATAATATTTTGCTAAATCTCCGTATGCTATTAAATAATTTATGCCGTATTTTTCCAGTTTTCTACCAATCTCTATGTGGAAATCGCGTGCTTTTTCTCCCAGCTCTAACATATCGCCCAATACCGCTATTTTTCTTTTCCCGGAAAGAAAAGAAAATGCTTCAAGTTCACATTCCATAGATTTTGGATTTGCATTATATGAACTGTCATAAATTTTAATTCCTCTTTTTTCAAAAACTTTACCTCTCCCTTCCGATGGATTCACTTTTCTTAATGCATCTGACATCGTATGCATACCTATTCCATAAAGCCTGCCTGCACAGATAGCAGCAAGTGCATTATAAACATGATGAATGCCTATAAAATTGAGATGGAAATCAACTCCCTCACAAATAAAATCTGTGCCATTTTCTGACACTTCAATGTTTCTTGCTCTAACATCGCCCGATTTTATGCCAAACCAAATTGTTTCTTTTTCTGTTTTCCAATCCTTGATTTTTTCATCATCTGCATTTAATATCAATTTCTGCGGATATTTAATTAATTCTTTTTTGGCTTCTGCAATTTCATCTATATTTTTAAAAAATCCGATATGCGCAGGTGCGACATTTAAAACAATACCTGTCTCTGGTTGAACAATCCGTGCAAGCTCGTCAATTTCTCCCCTGTGATTCATACCAAGTTCACATACGCAAATCTCTTCATCCTTAAGATTAAAAATAGTAAGTGCGACACCAAACAAATTGTTGTAACTTTTTATGCTCTTTGTGACATCGTAATGAGTGCTTAAAATTTGATACACCATTTCTTTTGTTGTTGTTTTTCCATTTGACCCTGTTATCGCTATAAATCGCGTCCTTTTTAATTCTCGTAAATATTTTGCTATCCTTTTTAAAGCTTCCTTTGTATCTTTTACCAAAATTATATCTTTTTTTACGGGCCTTTCACAAATTGCAAAAGTTTTACTCTTTTTTTGAGCTTCTTCGACAAATTGATGACCATCGAATTTTTCTCCTTTTATTGCGATAAAAACTTCGCCTTCTTTTATTGTGCGCGAATCTATCGAAAAGCCTTTTATAACTTTTGACTTCAATTTATAAGGTCTGCCATTTATTATTTTCGCCAGTTTTTTGGGATTCAAATTCATTTTCCCGCGACTTCGATTTCCTGATGAATATCTTTGAATATTATCTCATATACACAGTAATCGAAACAAGAAGCAAAGATTTTTTGTCCCGTTGCAGTTAATCTTTTTACACTTCTATCGCTTATTTCAATATCCTCGACATTCCATTCGCCATCGTATTTCAGCAAATGCAGTAAACCCTGTGAATCTGAAACCAATAAAGCATTTTCTCCACCTATATTCATAGCAATGACATCATTTGCGTCGCTTATTTTTTTAATATAAGTTTTACTCCAGCCTGTTGTGTTCCATTCAAACTCATATAATCCGTAATAACCAGCTACATAGATGCGTGGCTTACCATCGCCCCTATCTGCAATGCAGATTCGCTCGCCATCCCATGCCACATACCCTATTTCATTCCCTATCCATTCTGTTCCATTCCACTCATATTCATAAATTTCACCCATGCTATTTACCGTATAAAGACGGGATTTGCCATCACCTCTTGCATCGCCCAGTGTCAGCCCCCATATAGAGTAATATTGTGTCCCTACGGTATCCGCCTGCCAGTAAGCTCCGTTCCACTCAATTTCATAAATAATACCTTCAGATGAAATCGCATAAAGTCGCATCTTGCCATCACCCCTTGCATTACCTATTTCTAACCCCCAGATTACTCCATATGTCGATAGCACAATTGATTTTTTCCAGCCATTATCCCACTCAAATTCATAAACATTTCCATCATAACTCCCAGCATAAAGACAAGCTTTATTACGAAGTGAGAATATCTTGAGTTCAACAATACCGCCTTCTGCACACATTAAAACACTCTTTTCCCATTTTTTACCATCCCATTTAAACTCATAAAGATATCCCGATTCATCTCCAACATAAACATATTGTGTGGTGTCGCCTTTCACATTGCCCGATGTTATACCAAATGCCATGTCATAACACTCACCGATATTTGTAACGCTTCTCACGATTTTATCGAACAGCATATCAACATGAACACAACCCGCTATCAAAAATATTAAAATAACTTTTGAAAACTTAACCATAACCCCTCCTTTTTAACAAACTTTTAACGATTTTTCTTTCGTCGAAAAATATTTTTTTATCGCCTATGATTTGATACTGTTCATGTCCCTTTCCACATATTGCTACAATATCTTCTTTTCCTGCCATTTTAATAGCATATTCTATCGCTTCTCTTCTATCTTCTATCACTTTATGATTTTCCTTTTTCATCCCTTTCAAAATATCCTTGATTATTTTTCTTGGGTCTTCTCTTCTTGGATTATCTGATGTTACAATCACAAAATCTGCGATTTCTTCCGCTACCTTACCCATCAAGGGACGCTTTCTGGGGTCACGCTCCCCACCTGCACCAAAAACACATACAAGTTTTCCCTTATTCAATTTCCGTAAAGCACTTAAAAAATTGAAAAGAGCATCCGGCGTATGCGCAAAATCTATGACAACATTCCCAATAACTTCAAATCTGCCTCTTACACCTTTTAAACTCCTTATTCCTTCTATCACTTTGTCAATCGAAATATTTAAACCTGCTCCTACACAAAAACTCGCCATAATGTTATAAAGATTATAATCACCCGTTAAATTCACATCAAAACTATATTTCTCCTTTTTAAATTCAATCTCTACTTTCATCCCGTTTAGCTTCATCTCTATGATTTTTCCCCTTACATCGCCATCTCTACCATAGGTAATTAATTTTGATTTAACAAACTTTTTAAAGAAATCAAAATATTCGCAATCTTTATTTAACACGGCTAATTTTCCTTCTTTAAGCAGTTTAAATAATTTTGCTTTGGCATACAAATAATTTCTAAAAGTTTTGTGATAATCAAGATGGTCTCTTCCAATTTCTGTAAGCACTGCTACATCAAAATCAACATCTTCAACCCTACATTGTGATAGTCCATGTGATGATACTTCCATAATACATACATCGACTTTTTCTTTCACCATTTTATCCATAATCCTGTAAATATCGAGAGATTCTGGCGTGGTTAACCCTTCTTCAATCTTTTTATCGCCTATCAAATACTCAATCGTGCCGATAAGCCCTGTTTTGTATCCCGCTGAATCAAATATTGACTTTATCAAAAAAGATGTAGTCGTTTTACCATTCGTTCCTGTAATTCCTATTACTTTTATTTTCTCATCGGGTCTATTATAATAAATCTTTGAAATCCTTGATAAAAATCTTCTTGGATTTCCCGCAATTATCTGTGTAATTTTATAGGGCAACTCCCTATCTGTAACTATTGCCTTTGCACTTCTTTTTATCGCATCTTCAACATATTCGGGTGTCTTTGCAACAAACAAAAAATCCTTTTGAACATCTCTTGAATCATAAGCAATGCCTTTAACATCAAAATCCTTAAAATTTTTAAGCCTGTATCTTAAACCGCTATTTTTGAGCAATTGATTTAATCTCATAATCTTTCAATTTGATTATTCTTTTAACTATTTTCCTGAAAAGTGGCACACACACTTCGCTACTTAATCCATATCTTGGTTCATCAAGCATGCATGCTACGAGTATCTGTGGGTCGTCAGCCGGTAAGAAACCTACAAATGTTGATATATTTTTATCTTCGGAATATTTCCCTTTTATAAATTTCTGCGCTGTTCCTGTTTTACCCGCAATTTTTATGCCTTTCATCTTTGTCAATTTACCCGTGCCATATTCCACAACTCCTATTAACAATTGTGTCAATTCCTTTGCTACCTCTTCGCTACAAACACGCCTTACTTTTTCGACTTTACTGCTATAATAAACCTTATTCCCTTTTCTTATCTCAAGTACAATCCTTGGTTTCAATAATATTCCTTTGTTCGCTATTGCTTGATATGCCATTGCAAGTTGAAGCAATGTACAGCTTATTCCCTGTCCGAAAGCGATACATGCGAAATCTGCGTCGGTCCAGCGGGTATAGGGCGGTAACCAACCTTTTCCTTCTGCCGGCAATTTAATCCCTGTCTTTGCTCCAAAACCCAGGAGCCTTGCTTCCTCATAAAGACGCCTTTTACCAACAAGTCTCGCCATCTTAACAAAACCAACATTGCTCGATATCCAGACAGCTTCGGCAAATGTTATCGGACCATGTTTCTCTAAATCTTTTATCTCAATGTCTCCTACTTTTATCTCCCCTTTATCATCTACTATATCCTGTGGCTTTATTTTGTTATCCTTCAATACTGCGAGCATTGTAGCGATTTTAAAAGTAGAACCTGGTTCAAAAAGGTCAGTAACAGGTCTTAATCTCTCAACATTGTGGGGATATGTTGCTATTCCGAGTATTTCTCCTGTTTTCGGATTTAGAACAATTACAGAACCGCTTTTTGCTCTTTGTGCCTTTACTGCATCTTCAAGTGCTTCCTCTATTATTTGCTGAATATCCGCATCTATTGTTAAAATTATATCTTTCCCATCGATCGCAGGTTTTATAGAATATTGTGGATGAGGATATATCCTGCCTGTAGGCGTCCTGCCAAGCTCCATAATCCCTTTTTTGCCTCTCAATATTTTGTCAAATTCATATTCAATTCCACCAAGTCCACTGCCATCAACCGAAACAAAACCTATCAATTCCCTGCATACAGAAAGAGGATATATCCTTTTGCCCTTTACATTTGTCGCAAGTATTTTACCATTGCGGTCATAAATCGTGCCCCTTTCGGGATACAAAATCCTAAAACACTCTACAAGATTTTCAATCTCACTCGCACATTTCTTATATTTTATTATCTGCAAATAAAAAACACGGGAAAGCAATCCCAAAAATATTAAAATCAAAAATACTCCAAATATCCTAATCTTTAAATACATTTTTTGATAATTCCATTATACCACGGTAAGAACATAACTTATGGAATTCCACCCTTAAAGTCTTTACTTCTTCTAATTTCCTCCTGTATTCTTTTTCGAGTTTATTTGCCTTTAACATCAATTTCATCATCAACGAATATTCAAAAAGATAAATCAAAGCAATCAAAATTATTGAAATGACATAAAAAATAAATTTCATATCTTTTCTGCCACTCTTAATTTTGCTGTTCTTATTCTTTTGTTTTTATTAATATCTTCTTCTGCAGGTTCCATTGGTTTTTTTGTCAGGACTTTTAGTTTGTCGCAATTTTTAAAGAAATTCTTTACGATGCGGTCTTCGAGCGAGTGATAAGATATTACACAAATTCTACCGCCTGTTTTCAATTTCTCGGTAAGAATAGGTAATGCCTCTTCAAGATTGTCAAGTTCCTGATTTATAAAAATACGGAATGCTTGAAATACTCTTTTTAAAGTTTTATCTGTAAAATATCCTCTTGTTGCTTTCTCTACAATTTCTCTTAATTCTTCAGTAGTTTCTGGTTTTCTCAGTGCTATTTCTCTTCCTATTTTACGGGCAAGAGGTTCTTCGCCGTATTCTTTTAAAATTTCGCCTATTCTCCATTCTGATAATTTTTTCAATCTTTCGGATAGTGGACGCCCAGTAAAGCGGTTAAAACGCATATCAAGCGGACCTGACAGCTGATAGCTGAAACCACGCTCAGGATTATCAAGCTGAAATGAAGATATCCCTAAATCCATTATCACACCATCAACTTTTTCTTCTATAAATTCATCGACTTCTGCAAAATTTATGTTTAAAAACTCAATCCTGTCTTTATATTTGGATAATCTTTTCTTGGCAAAAGCAATGGATTCAGGGTCAAGGTCAATCGCATAAACTCTTACATTTTGGGATGCTTCAACTATAGCTAAAGTATGCCCTCCTGTGCCTAATGTACAATCGATTATAACTTTATTATCCAGAGGTGATAAAAATTCAAGTATTTCTTTAGTAAATGCTGGTTCATGTATCATAACCAGCCAAGATTTTTTAATCCATTTAAAATTATGATAACTGTTAAAACCGGTGATAAAATTATAGCAAAGTCACGCGCTACATCTGTAAGTTTTCTCTTTTTACAAACTTCAACATAAACAATATCGCCGGGCTTTAAAGTGTACCTCAAAGCACCTTTTTCGAGCTTTCTTCTATCAAATTTTATTTTCCGATTATTTTCTGTCAGAATTTCAATTTTTTTTATTTTACCAGTTTTCACTTTTGCTATCGCAAGAAGTTCAAAAATTTTTATCTTATCGTAATAATATTCCCCGGATTTTTCCACATCACCAAAAATAAGTATTGGATTTAACTTACCAACTTTTATAATATCCGAAGGTCTTAGTACAAATTCTGAAATGTTAGGATTTCTTATATCACAAAGTATTTCTTTTCCTTTTCGTATGATTTTTATATTAGAAAGGTCTGCAGATGGAGTTAAACCTCCTGCGAGCGTCAAAGCATCAAGCAGTGTCATCCCGGGTTCTATGCGATAGATACCCGGATTTTTGACTTCACCATATACATAAACTTTATTAATGGAAGATTCAACCAGCAAAATAGATACACTGCAATTTTTGATATACCGCGACAAATGTTTCTCAAGAGTATCTTCTAACTGGGTAAGGGTTAAACCTTCTGCTTTTATCCTCTTTGTCCATGGAAAAGCGATATAACCATCTTCATCAACACGAACTTCTACTCCAGTAAGTTCTTCTACCCCCCATACTGAAATCTTTAAAAGGTCGCCTTTTACAATTTGATGAATGTTCAATAAAAACAAAAAAATCATTTTAAGAATTTAACGAGGCGAACCTTAGTGCCTTCACCCAGAGTTATACCTTTGTGTTCCCTTTTTGGAGCAGGGGTTAAAAATACTGCATCAAATATTTTGCGAAGCATTGGAATGCCTTTGCCACCCATAGGAACGCCTTTTATCCCTGTACCATAATCAATTACATCAATTACAACTTCATCTTCTTTTAAAGAATATTCAACATCAATGATACCATCTTTTGAATATTTATAACCATGTCTGCAAGCATTTGTAAAAATTTCTTTTGCTGCAAATTCAAGGTCATCTTCTGGTATCTTTTCTTTTGGAACTTTTGCTTCTTTATACAAAACCCTTTCCATAAATTTGTAAAGACATGCTGCATATTTTTCATCACTTGGCAGTGACAAAGATTTTGCCCTTTCTACCTGCATTATTATCGGTGTCATTTCACGAATAGCAGTAACTGCTTTTTCCTTTGGAACATAAGAAAGTAAAATCTTAACCCAGCGCTCACGAGGTGCTTTTACAATAGCAAAATGTTTAAACTCTTTTATCTCATCAAGAAATTCAGAAGATACTTTATCCTTCAATTCATCCAGATTCTTATAGAACTTCAAAAATCTATCAAGCCCTATAAGTTTGCATGGTCTTTTTATATAATCATTGAATTCCGAGAAAAATGCAAAAAGGCGCTTATTGCTGTCAAAACTGGCAAGAACACTTATACCTGTAGAACTTATATATTCGAGCAACTCGGTATCCACGATATAATTATGCCTCTGCTTAAACAGGTTGTCCTGTAAGTACTTGCGAAAATCATGGGCAGGCTCTGTATCAAAAGAACCAGACATAACAACACCGTAAACATCGTGTTCCTCATCATATACAAGATAAACTCTGAAATTATTATATACTTTCTCTTCTGTTTTTAATTTTGCCATATCACCTCCTTAATTCTTTTATTATTTTTTTAACTACCTCTTTAGGGTTGTTTGCCTGATAAATGGGTCGGCCAACCACGATGAAATCTGCACCGCAATGGCGGGCTTCTGAAGGAGTAAGAACAGTAGCATGGTCGTCTTTGCGTTTATCCAGCCGTATACCCGCGCTTAAAAGTAATAACTTTCCTTTATAACTCTCAGAAAGTGCTTTTAAAGAAAAAGGTGGCACTACGATACCATCCAGACCTGCCTTTTTCGCCATATCAGCGAAGTAAAAAACAGCATCAGAAGGAGGGCGTGCAAACATCTCTTCGATAAAATCATCGGTAAGAGAAGATAAAACAGTAACCCCAAATAGAAGCGGCAAGTCCCCTTCTCTACCGTATCTCGCAGATGTCAGCATATCAATACCACCTGCACAATGTAAAGTCAAAAGGTCAACACCTTCTTCTTCAAAAAATTTAACAGTATCTGAAACAACTTTTGGAATATCATGTAACTTTAAATCAAGAAAAATCTTTTTTCCTCTCTTTTTTAATTCTCGCACTATATCAATACCATATCTGCAAAAAAGCTTTGGACCTATTTTATAAAAATCACATTCCCCACCTATAACATCAACAAGTTCTAATGCTTTTTCTTTACTCTCAACATCAAGTGCTATTATTAACCTTGTCATTTATGCTCCCTATTAACTCGCTCAAACTCATCTCTTTTGATTTTAAATAAGATATGAGATTGTCAACCAAATCTTCACATATTTTGTGATTTACAAAGTTATAGGTACCCACTTGAACAGCCGTAGCTCCAGAAATTAAATATTCAAGAACATCCATAAGAGAAGTTATTCCCCCACATCCTATTATTGGAATTTTACAAACTTTTCTTACTTTATAAACACACCATAATGCCACGGGTTTTATCGCAGGTCCGGATAGCCCACCCGTTATCCCGCCCAAACGAGGTCTTTTCGTATCCACATCAACAGCAAAGGCAGGCAGAGTATTTATCAATGTTAAAGCATCTGCACCATTATCTTCACACACTTTGGCAACTTCACAAATGTCATTCACCATCGCACTTAGTTTACAAATTATTATCTTTTCAGTCAATTTTCTAACTTCCTTCAACAACTTTTCCAGATTTTTTAAATCTTTGCAAAATTCTCTGCCTTTCTCAACATTTGGACACGATAAATTAAGTTCAAAACCAGCAATTTGAGTGTCTTCCAATTTTTCAACAATTTTACAAAATTCTTCTATCTTCTCGCCTCCAATGCTTACAAAAATATCGGTATTAAGCGAAAAATATTCTGGTAATTCTTTTTTCCTAAATTCATCCACTCCCGGATTATCAAGCCCTATTGAGTTTATTAAACCACAGGGCACTTCCCACAACCTTTCGGGTGGATTGCCTTCTTTCGCTCTAAATGTTATCGTTTTTGTAAAAATAGCCCCTATTTTAGATGTATCGCAATAATCTTTAAAATCAGGCGAAAAAGTACCGGATGCCGTAAATATCGGATTCTTAAATTCTCTATCTTTTATCCTTATTTCTAACATTTACCTGACACTTTTAAAATGAACATATCCCCTTACATGAATCTTTTGCCATTTCTTTGTAAAAAATCCTTTCTTATCAATAACTCTGCCTATGACTCTAAAATCTACATCCCGAATTTTGGGTAAATTTTCTTCTTTAATCGTAAAAAGTAATTCATAATCTTCACCTCCATACAATTGAAAATTCAAATAATCTCTGCCCATTTCTTCACATAATTTTATGCTTTCTTCTTTTATCGGAATATTTTTTATATCAATTTGCGCACCTAACTTACCTTCATAAAGTAATCGCCAGAGGTCGATTATAAGACCGTCAGAAATATCTATCATAGAAGTTACATAGGGGGACAATTTTTGCCCTTCTTTAATTCTTGGTTCAGGATAAAAAAATTTGTTATTTTTGTTCCCGAGTTTAAAACCAGATTTAAGATAAGAAAAATTAATAGCAGCATCACCTATTGTTCCTGTTACGCATATTAAATCGCCTGCTTCTGCACCCTGTCGTGGTACCACACGCTCTGCTTCACCAATGGCACAAATAGTTAGAAAAGTATGAGGTGACTCAATTGTATCACCACCAATTACTTCTACTCCAAATTTATCGCATGCTTCTTTTATCCCTTCAATTATCTCTTTGTAAAACCTGGGTGAACTTAAACCCACACTTACCGCAATATATCGGGGAACACCTCCAACAGCTGCTATGTCGCTCAAAGTGGCAGCTACACTCCTGTAGCCCACGACATCGCGCGGACAATAAGAAAATTCAAAATGAACACCTTCATAATAACTATCAATACATGCAATCGGAATTTTATCACCTGACAATTTAAAATCTGCCGCATCGTTGCCAATCTTTGGAAAAATATTTTTTAAATCCCTGATTATATCGATTTCATTTATCATAACAATGCTCTTTTGAAGGATAACGCCCTGTTTTTACATCTTCGATATATCTTTTCACAGCAGCAAAAATTTTATCGTAGAGATTCTCGTATTGTTTCACATATTTGGGGACAAATTCTTTAAAAAGCCCAAGTATATCCGTAACCACAAGTATTTGACCATCGCAATAAGGACCCGAACCTATTCCATAAACTGGAATTTCCAAACTTTCTGAAATTTCTTTTGCTATGTCAGGTAAAACGCACTCCAAAATTATTGAAAAAACACCTGCTTCTTCAAGTAACTTTGCATCTCTTAAAAGTTTCTGACGCTCTTTTTCTGTTCTGCCACGCACTTTATATCCTCCAAAAGCTTTTATCCACTGAGGTGTCATACCAATATGCCCCATAACAGGAATCCCTACTCTCACAAGATTTTTTATAACATCGAGCATTTCTTCTCCGCCTTCAATTTTTACACCATCGCAATCTGCTTCTTTTAAAAATCTACCAGCATTTCTTATAGCTTCTTCCACAGATACCTGATAAGATAAAAACGGCATATCAGCGATAACAAGTGCATGTTTGACACGCGAACGAACGGCTTTACAAAAAATAAGCATCTCATCAACGGTAACAGGAAGCGTTGTCCTATAACCCAGTACCGTCATACCAACAGAGTCTCCCACGAGGATAACATCAATACCTGCTTTATCCTCTATCTCTGCTGTTATAGCATCATAGGCTGTTAATAATACTGCTTTTTCTCCTTTTTTCTTCTTTTCAAGAAGGTGGGGGATTTGCACTCTCTTCATTCTTTATCCTTACATAATTCATCTTAAGGTCTGCAATTATGTTATCTAAAAATCTTTCCTCATCTTCGGTAAGATTACCTTTTGTCTTTTCTTTTATCAAATCAAGTGTATCGATTGTGTATTTAGCAAGTTCAAGATTTTTCTCAACTTTATCTGTTATGGGATTTTTGACAAGTCCAAGATGTTGAAGTGCAATTAATGCAAAAAAGTTAACCAGGCTATAAAAATCGGGTTGTGGAACTTTCTCTTCCATATCATTATATTATCTTCAAAATGGAAAAAAGTCAAGAATATTTTAAAAATTAAATTTTATTTCAATTTCTTCTCTTTGTGGCGCTTTACCTGATACATAAAGGCTTCGAGGCGCTGCTCAAGGGTGCCCTGTTCCAGCCCATCAAATGCAATATCCAGTACAGGGATGTTAAAATCGTCTTTTACTCTCTTAAATACCGATGCTGTTGTATTTCCCGGCATACATGTGAATGGCATAAGGTTTATTATACCATCAATTTCACCTTTGCGTGCCCATATTACAGCATCACCTACAGATAACGCAGGTTCGCCCCACCATCTTATCAAATAATCAGAAGCAGCATCCCATATCTCTTCGATATCAACTTCTTCTGGATATTTTAAAGCATGCCAGACATATTTACCGAGTGACTTTTCAAAATATTTTAATGCAAACTCTGTCCAGTGAGATAAAAATGCCTGAAATGGATTTCCATCAACTTTTGCATCCAACCTGCGTGTATTTGCTGTATGTAAGCCCCATTCATAAAAAGGCGGAAAACAGGTTTCTCCACCCATCTCTTCAACTTTCCTCTCAATGTTGTTATTGCTGTATTCATGTGAGCGAACAAAAATCTCCCCAACTATCGCAATTCTTGGCTTTTCTACATCTTTTACTTTTATTTTCTTAAAATCTTCTACTGCCTGCTTTAGTGTTTTGCCTACCCCTCCTTTCTGTATTGCCTCACAGATTTTCATCAACCATTTTTGATAAACTCTATCTGTTTCACCTTTATTCGCTTCATAGGGTCTTTTTTCTCTTCTTAATTTCAAAAGGTAATCAATTGCCACAACTCCCTGCAATGCTCTTACAAGTGTCATAACACCTTCTGGATTTGCCATATCATACTCGCGATAAAAATCGAGTGATTCAGGGGCACCCGGTGATACAATCGGCACATCTTTATATCCAAGTTCATCAAGAATCATTCTTTGCAAATGACAGTATTGTCCGAAGCGACAGGGTCCATACGCAGTTGACATGAAGAATGCACATTTTTTGGGGTCATTTTCTTCCAGAGTTTTAAGCATATCGCCTGTTGTGATAACACATGGATAACACTCTTTACCCGATGTGTATTTCCTGCCGAGTTCAAGTGTCCTGTCATCTGATTTTATTATCTCTGCTGGTATTCCATGTTTTCTGAAAGCAGCCCAAAGTGCATACGCACAATCTCCCATGTGCGGCAAATATATCGTCCTGCCTTCATATTTTTTATATTTCGGTGCAGATTTTATATAAATTTCACCTTTTTTCTTTGCATTCTTTATGGAATCAAGAAAAGCCTCGCATCGTGTGATAACACCAGCAGGCGCTGAATGTTCATCTATCTCTATCTGTAAGAAAGGTTTACCACCGAGTTCTTTTCTAACATATTGATGTATAAATGAATCAGGTCCACATCCAAAATTTGTTAAGTAAACTGCAAATAATCTTTCATCATCTCTTATAAGGCGGGCAGCTGCAAGAATTTTCCTGCCATAAGTCCAGTACATATTGGGCCAGTCCGAAACATCTATTTCTTCAACGGGTAAGAAATCCATCGGAATTACCATTTGACCTCTTTCCCTTAAAATCTTGGGTATATCAAGATTTGCCATGCGGTCACAGGTATTGTAAGACCTTCCAACGATTACAAGTGCATTTCCTTTTAATGTGCTTAAAATTTCCCTTCCTCTTTCTTTTATCTTTCTCCAGAATTCCTCCTGTGCTTTTTGTGCTTTTCTAATCGCCCGTTTTATAAGTGCTTCATCTTTTCCGATTTCTCTTCCAAATTCCACTAAACTTCTAAAAAGTGCTTTTTGATTCCTGAAATACACTACTGGATTTAAAATTTTTACTTTTGGTCTTAGAGCTGCCATTATTATATGAGGTATCTCCTGATTGTATGGACAGATATAACTTCTTTTTGCTCCTTTTGGTGGATGTGTATCAATTATACTCGGCAAAAATAGAAAATCTACATTTTTCTCAAGAAGATTTATTACATGCCCTATTACAAGTTTAATTGGGAAGCAAAATTCTGCGTTTGCAGAAGCAGCCCCCTGGTGCATTATCTTTTTATTTGTTCTATCAGAAAGTACAGGCTTAAAGCCAAGTTCTGCCAGAAATGTCGCCCAGAAAGGCAAATATTCGTGGAAAAGAGAGGCATAGGGAATGCCAACTTTTGGACCTTCAACTTCTTGTGCTTTTTCATACGCTTCCAGCAGATATTTTTCTCTTTCTGCAAAAAGGTCGGGTAAATCTTCTCCTAATTTTTTCTTTTCTTTTTTAAATTCATATTTTTCGCATCTCGCACCATAATAAAGAGGTACATCTTCGCCTTCGATTTTTACCTGTTTTATCTCACAGTGATTCGGACAGCCTTTGCAGATGAATGTTTTTTGTTCATATTTCATATTTACGATTTTATCAAATCCTCTGAATCTTGTTTTTCCTTTTTCTTTTACTTTTTCCATTGCACACATTGCAGCACCCATTGCACCGGTTACATGTGGATTTTCTGGCACTATTATGGGTTTGCCAAGGATTTTTTCAAAAGCAGCTACTACTCCCTTATTAAATGCTACCGCACCCTGAAACAGTATGCGATTGCCTATTCGCTTTTTACCTACTACCTGCGTTAAATAATTTTTCGCTATGGAATAGCATAAGCCTGCAATCAGGTTTTCTTTTGACACACCTTTTCTTTGATATTGTGTCAAATTTGTTTCCATAAAAACTGTGCATCTTTCTCCGAGGTCACATGGTTTTTCTGCCCGCAAAGCAATATCTCCAAAATCTTCAATTTTTACATTTAAGCGCTCTGCCTGCTCCTGTAAGAAAGAGCCGGTTCCAGCAGCACAAACTTTGTTCATCTCAAAATCAACGATTACACCATTCTCAATAGAGATGTATTTCGAATCCTGTCCCCCTATCTCAAATATTGTGTCAACATAAGGGTCAATGTGTACCGCTGCCCTTGCCTGTGCAGTTATCTCATTTACAACAACATCAGCCCCTATTATATCGCCCGTTAGATATCTTCCAGAACCTGTTGTGCCTGCTCCTTTTACATTTATGTATTTTCCTATTTTCTCATTTAAAATTCTCAAACACTCTCTTACTGCTTCTATGGGTCTTCCGGATGTCCATAGATAAACTTCACCAAGTAAATTTCCATTTTCATCAATTGCTGCAACTTTTGTGGATGTGGAACCTACATCTATTCCGATATATGCATCTACTTTTTCTCCTTCTTTAAATTTATGTTCCTTTCTGTGATACCATAAAATTTTTGATTGCTCAAGTGATAATTTTGGCAGGGATTTCCATTCTACTTTGTAATCTCTCAAATACTTTTCCAATCTTTCGATTAAATCTTTTATTTTGATTTCTTTCTTTTCTCCTTCTTTAATTGCGATGATAGCTGTTCCAATTGCACACATCCACGCACAATACTCTGGCACTATAAGTTCATCTTCTTTCAAGCCGAGTTCCTTACGGAATGCATGCACCATCCCTTTATTAAATGCCACGCCTCCATGGAAAAGCACAGGCGGTCTTATTTTTCTTCCTTTTGCTATTTCAGATTTGAAGTTGCGTGCGAGAGCAAAGTGCAATCCTGCGATTATGTCATAATCAGGCGTTGCTTCCTGCTGTAGATGAATCATATCGGTTTTGGCAAATACAGTGCATCTTCCTGCTATTCTTGGTGGATTTTTGGATTTAAGGGATACTTCTGCGAATTCCTCAATTGTATAGCCCATTCGTGATGCCTGCTGGTCAAGAAAAGCACCTGTTCCTGCAGCACACAGCTCGTTCATCGCAAAATCTTCTTTTTCGATATCTATAAATTTAGAGTCCTCTCCCCCAATATCAATTATGCATTTTGCATGTGGATAATATTCTCTTGCTGCTTCGGTTTGCGCTGGTAGTTCGTTTACAAAAGGCACACCGAGAAGATGTGAAAGAAGCTTTCCTCCTGCCCCAGTCACTCTAACGCTGTCAACAACTGGAAATTCTTTTTCAATTTCTTCGAGATGTTTTTTAACAATCTTCACTGGCTCACCATAATGCCTTGTGTATGGCAGTACCTTTACTATCTTTTTGTCTTTATCGAGTATAACCGTCTTCACACTAACAGAACCTACATCAATCCCGACATACATGACAATAAAAATATTCAAAAATTCAGTTTGTCAAGTGAATAAATTATTTCAATTTTATCATTTTCTTAATCGCTCTATTTTTGCCTGCTTTTATGAGATAGAAGTAGATTCCAGGTGGAACATTTTTGCCTCTGGCGTCTTCACCTTTCCATGTTACAGAATGAAATCCCGGTGATTTCTTTTCATCAACCAATACTTTTATCAATCTTCCTGTTATATCTATTATTTCAATTCTTACTTTTTCTTCTTCTGGCAATTGATATTTTATTTTTGTGAAGTTGCTGAATGGATTTGGCGTATTGTTTACTTTGAATGTCTTTGGCAACATCTCCTGCAATCCCACGCATGATGCGATTAATACCACTTTTGCAACAGGTTCATCCGGGTCATTTGAGTAAATTTTCATGGTGTCAACAAAATTGCCCGTATCCTGAGGATTGAAGCAGATTGTGAGCTCTAAACTACCATCAGGCTGTATGGTCTGGGGGAATGAAGGTGAAGTTACAAAGAAAGGCGAATTTACCTTTACACTATCAATTATGAGGTCTATGTTACCTTTATTCCATACTTTCATTTTCCAATATATTGTGCCATAAAGGAAACATGAATCAAAATCGTGCAAAGTATCCGAGAGAACAATATTGGGTATAACTGCTCTTCCTGAAAGATATATTTTCGCAACGGGTTTATTAGGGTCATCCGAGTAAATTTTCATAGTATCAAAGAAACTGCCCGTATCCTGTGGATTAAATCTTATTGTAAACTCTGTGCTATCACTTGGCAATATGATTTGGGACAATGAAGGCGAAATTAATTTAAAAGGCAGATTTACTTTGACACTGTCAACCGATAGAGTTTCGTTACCCGTATTTTTTACCCACACTTTCCAATCTATTGTGTCATAAGGTGAACATATACCAAAATCATGTATTGTATCCGAAAGTATAATATTGGATGCGAGTACTTTTCCAGAAAGATATATTTTTGCAACAGGCTCATCAGGGTCATTCGAGTAAATTTCCATTGTATCGAAGAAATCACCTATATCTTGTGGATTAAACCTTATTGTGAATTCTGAACTATCACTGAGTGATATTGTTTCTGGCAAAGTTGGTGAAACTATCGCAAAAGGTGCCTCTAATCTAACGCTATCAATTACAAGATTTGTATTACCTGCATTCTTTACCCACATTTGCCAGTCAATCGTGTCGTAGGGTGAACATGAGCCAAAATCATGGACAGTATCCGAAAGCACAATATCAGGTTGAAGTCCTCCTTTGTACTTAACAAAGAACTTCTTTGTGGTATCAATATTGCTTTGAAGTATTATCTCATCACCTATCGGATCAACCCGTATTATTTGATTTATATCGTCAGTTCTTATAGTATCATTACCTGTGCTTTCCAGAACATAAGCTTTGCCTTCATAAACTCCAGAATTTGTATCTGTTTCAATGAGTCCAACCGCTATTCCCTGTGGATAAACGCTTGATTTCAAAATTACTATTGCGAGTTCGCGCAAATCAGGATTCCTGTCATATCCAGTAAGTTTTATATAAAGTGTATCTCCTTCGCCAACTGAGTCAATAATTGTAAGAAAATCTCTGTCATAATTCTTTAAAGAATAAACGCCCACAGGCTCAGCTGGTACACCTTCTAAAATAAAATCATCCAGCCATGGATAAAAATCAGCGTTACCTTTTATTTTTGCAGATATTTCGCTAAATGTTTTATCCCACCAGAAATTATTCTCAAGATTTATCGTCACACTCGATAGGTTGTTGATTTCTGTATCCAGTTGAAAAGTGTTATAGTAAATGTGACTCTGTGTAAGCCTGAATGTCACCCCTGAATCTGCATCCGATGCAATATAAGCGAGCCCTTCATTGTCCGCGATGAATGAGCTATCAATTATAATTCTTGAATTAAGAGTATCATATATTACACCGCCTGATTTGCTTTTGTTCATACAGATTACACATTTTGTTAGCTTTGCAGAGCAATATTTATAAATACAAATTCCGCCACCATAATTAGCATAATTATTTGTGATTGTGTTGCCGGATAATGTAGGCGAAGAATGGTCATAAATGTAAATTCCACCACCCCAATTAGCAGAATTGTTTGTGATTGTGTTGCATTCCAATGTAGGTGAAGAATAGTACCAAATGAAAATTCCGCCACCATAATTAGCAGAATTGTTTATGATTGTGTTGCTTGATAATGTGGGTGAACAAAAAGAACGAATGGAAATTCCACCACCTTCATCATTAGCAGAATTGTCTGTAATTGTGTTGCCTGATAATGTGGGTGAACAAGAGTAAGCAATGTAAATTCCGCCACCATCATCATCAGCAGAATTGTTTGTGATTGTGTTGCCTTCCAATGTGGGTGAAGAATGGTCATGAATGTAAATTCCGCCACCATTAGCAGCAGAATTGTTTGTAATTGTGTTACCTATTAATATGGGTGAAGAATAGTCAGTAATGTGGATACCTCCACCATCCAAAGCAGCAGAATTGTTTGTGATTGTGTTGCCTTTCAATGTGGGTGAAGAATAGACATGAATGTAAATTCCGCCGCCAACGCCGCCAATATTGTCTGTGATTGTGTTGCCTGATAATATGGGTGAAGAATGGTCAAGAATGTAAATTCCTGCACCGCTAGCCCAAGCAAAATTGTTTGTGATTATGCACGAATCTATTGTAGGTGATGCAGAGTCGATGTAGATTCCACCACCGCGATCATGAGGAGAAGCACCCCATGCAGCGCCATCTTTTATGGTGAAGCCCCTTATTAGTGCTGCATGCGATGCGGTATCCCATCCACTGCAATAGATGACATGCCATGCAGTATCTGTGCCATCTTCTGATGCAGCAGTTAGCGTGCATTTTTGAGCTCCATTTTCACTCATAAGCACAACAGAATCACGCATTATCAAACCAGTATCTCCATTTACTCCTCCAAGATGATAAGTTCCATCTTTTAGGAGCACTGTATCAATGCCCGGGTTTGCCCATGCTGAATCAATAGCAGCTTGTAATTTCTCACCTTCTGCACCTGTGGTATCTACAACCCATATCTTTGCGAAAGCTGTCCCTGTTAAAATAAAAAATAATAAAGCAACACGCCTCATACCCCCTCCTTTTGCATATTATAATCAGCATTTTCCTCTGTCAATAAATTATTTCATAAGAGGGTAAGAAGCCATATCAGTGTCAGGTCTGTGACCTAAAAATTTTTAATGCGAGGCGTAGCCGAGCATAATACCTGTGGGTTGATATGTCAGCCCATTATGGGGATGTGGGTTACTCTGGTGTTTTACGCTTTATCTTCTGATTGCGTTATAGCGGGGGAAGTAGTGGGCTGACTTAATCGGGAAGGTGGGGACAGCGGAGGCGGGGCTAAAAATATGAATTTAATTTCTTGACTTTTTGAGTAACAGGATAAAATAATGGATGTTGAGAACACATAATTGTGGTGAATTACGCAAAGAGGATGCTGGCAAGAGCGTAACACTCTGTGGCTGGCTCGCATCGATCCGTGATTACGGTAACTTCATTTTCTTAAATTTAAGAGATAGATATGGAATCACACAAATAGTCGTTGAAGATAAAAATCTTATGGAAAAGGCAAGAAAACTCGGTCTCGAATATGTTTTGAAGATTAAAGGCAAAGTGCGTGAACGCCCAAAGGGAATGATAAATCCAAACCTTCCTACAGGTGAAATCGAAGTAGTTGCAGAGGAAATCGAAATTTTATCCGAATGCAAAATGACACCTTTTGTTGTAAGGGACGATGTAAAAGTAAGAGACGATATAAGAATGAAATACAGATACCTTGACCTTAGAAGACCGAAGCACCAGTATCCCGTTATATTCAAAAGCAAAGTTATGAAGATAATAAGAGATTTTCTGGCTGATAAAGATTTTTTAGAAATCGAAACACCTTTACTTGCCAAAAGCACACCCGAAGGTGCAAGAGATTTTTTGGTTCCATCGCGCCTCAATCCCGGCAAATTTTATGCACTCGCTCAATCACCCCAGCTTTATAAACAAATATTGATGGTTGCGGGTTTTGATAAATATTATCAGATAGCAAAATGCCTGAGAGATGAAGATTTAAGAGCAGACAGACAGCCGGAATTCCTTCAACTCGATATAGAAATGAGCTTCTGCGATGAAGAAGATATTTTCAATCTCATAGAAGAAATGATGAAAAAACTTTTTAAAGAATGTTTAAACTTTGAAATAGAAACTCCTTTTAAAAGATTAACTTACAAAGAAGCAATTGAAAAATATGGCTCCGATAAACCTGATACAAGATTTAATTTATTTTTAGAAGATATCACAGAAATTGCAAAGAAATCCGATTTAAAAATTTTTAAAGATGCTGAAAAAGTAATAATGTTGCGCTGGGATGGAGAATTATCAAGAAAAGAGATTGATGAATTGTTGAAAATAGCAGAAAAACCAGTTGCATGGATAAAATATAAAGATGGTGAAAAATCGGGACCTATTGCTAAATATTTTGATATAACACCTTTAAATCCTCAATCTCCTTCTGTTTTCTTTTTCTGTGCAAATAAATGGGGAAAGGCACACACACCTCTTGGTTTGATAAGAAGGGAACTGGTAAAAAAACTCAAAACAGATAAAAAGTTTGAATTTGTATGGATTACCGATTTTCCTCTTTTTGAATGGAATGAAGATGAAAGAAGATGGCAACCCTGTCATCATATTTTTACGATGCCAAAAGTTGAAAATATTGAAAAAATTAATTTTTCAAATCCCGATAAGATAATAGCAAAACAGTATGACCTTGTTTTAAATGGTGTTGAACTTGGCTCTGGCAGTATAAGGATACATCACAGAGATTTACAGGAAAAAGTTATGCAGGTACTTGGTATGACAAAAGAAGAGATTGAACGCAATTTTGGCTTTTTATTAACTGCACTTGAATACGGGGCACCTCCTCATGGTGGCATAGCACTGGGGATTGATAGATTGTGTGTTTTGATGCTCGGCTTACAGACGATTCAGGATACAATTCCTTTCCCTAAAACCGCAAGGGGACAGGGATTAATGGAAGAAATACCATCGGAAGTGCTTGAAGAACAATTAAAAGAACTTGGTATCAAAATTGAAAATGCTGAATCTTAGAATATATCCTGACCCTGTTTTGCGTCAAAAATGTGAAGAAGTGAATCCCGAAGGCGATTTAAATCTGATTTTTGAAAGAATGGAAGAAATAATGAAAGAAAAAGAAGGAGTTGGTTTTTCTGCTCCACAAATAGGCATTTTGAAAAGGTTGATAGTTGTAAAGATGAATGATGAATTTATACGCCTTGTGAACCCCGAGATAATAGAAGGCGAAGGTGAAGAAATTTGTGAAGAAGGCTGTCTTTCTTTACCCGATGTTTATCTTGAGATAAAGAGGTATCAAAGGGTTAAAGTGCGAGGTTTTACGCCCGAAGGCGTTGAACGAGAAATTATAGCAGAAGGTTTATCAGCAAGGGCATTCCAGCACGAAATAGACCATTTAAATGGTATCCTGATAATCGACCGTATACCTACAGAGGAAAAAATAGATATTTTAATGACCTACAAGTATAAAGCTGGAACTACCTGAAGCATTGAAAGTACCTCATCTTCTTCAATGTTTTTTAAAATTTCTTTGTCCAAAAATTTTATTGTTGTAAGATAAAATACGAATCTTTTTCCCTCTTTATCTTTTATTCGCCAAAATCTTTTCTCAAAATCTTTGACCGCTACTTCTTTTTGTATCTCATAAATTTTTTCTAAATTTCTACTTTTTACTAATGGCTTTATTCTGGATATCAGTGAGTGTGCGAGGTCTATTCCTGCATAATCTATTAATCTTAAATTAAACTTTAATTCTTTATCCGAAATCTCACCTTTTAGATATTTTTCGCAAATTATTAAATTTTCTATTTCTTCCTGAGCTTTTTCACCGATAATTATCAAACCGCAAACAAATTTTGAAGCACAAAGTAAGGTTAAATGTAAATCATTTTTGATTTTTTGAAAAATATCCGGATGAATTACATCTTCTGGAGCAATATTTATAAAAGGTTCTTTCTGTAAAATTTCTTTTCGTGCAAGTGTAGATAAAATTCCTAAATTTCGATATCTAAATTTTCTCTTGAGCCATTTTATTTTTTCTTCGGGAAATTCTTCTTTTGAAAAATAAAGAAACCCTCTTAAATTTTTAAGTAGCCATAGTGTCTCGAACTTTATCTGCACATTAATGTTTAACCTTTATTTTAATTTGTCAACCTTATTCTAATTATCCCGCCCACCCTATAGATTTTTCGGAGGGCTTCGCCCTCCTTGACCCATTTCTACAAGATTAATTTTTAATGTTTGACAATTTTCATTTTAGATTAAAATTATTAGGTAATGTTGATAATTTTTTTCTTATTCATGGACACCACAAAAGTCTGGTGGAAGGCTGACTATCTTTTTTATGACAAAGAAAGAGAGAGAATTCTGTTAATAGGTGATGCAGAAATTAATACAGAAAGTGTAAAAGTGTGTGCCGAAACCATTCTTTATCTCCCGGATACAGGTTTTATAATAGCCTACGGTAATGCTGTTTTATATTCTGGTGAAAATGTTATAAAATCATGTGAGATGGCTTATGATATAAAAACAGGCAAAGGAATTTCTCTTTCTTCTGAGATGAAAGTTTTTCGTGGCTGGGCATGGGGTAAAGAAACATATAAAATTGGAAAAAAAGAGTACGCAATTGAGGATGTAGAATTTACTACATGTTCTGAAATTAAACCTCATTATTATTTCAAAGCAAAAGAAGCAAGGGTTTATCTTGATGACATGCTTTTTGCACGCCCTGTTATCCTTGTTATAAAAGGAATATCTTCTTTCTGGGTGCCTTTCTGGTACTTCCCCATTACCAAAAAGAGAAAATCAGGATTTTTATATCCCAAAATCGGAATAGACATGCTACGGGGTAGATTTGTGAGAGATGTTTCTTATTACCTTGTAATAAATGATTATTCCGATGTCACTTTTACTCTAAATTTACAACAAAAATTAGAACCACAATTTTGTATAGAATTTATTTATCTTGTAAAACCATGGATTACAGGTAGAGCATTTTCCACATTTGTTTATAAAAAAATTGACAAAAAATTAAGATGGAGTATTAATTATGTTAACAATTATACCTGGGCTTCAAAGAATTTAAGCATAAAAGCGGATGTTGATATGGCAAGTGACCTTGCGTATCGTAAAGAATATGCAGATTCTTTGACACCCATAGAAACAGAAGGTAAAATAACCCTTTCTATATCAAAATCATGGCGTTTTGGCACAGCAGGTATTACTTTTCAGGAAAAAAGAAATCTTTCGGAAAATACTTTTAGAAGATTTTTGCCCAAGGTTTCTATAGGATGGAAAATCCCACAAATATGGGGAATAAACCTGTCTTATAATACCCTCTTCCTTAATTATTACGAAAATGCTTTCCATAAAAGTGCACTCGATAACAATTTTTCTTTATCGAAAGATTACAAAATTTTTAAATATTTTATTTTCACTCCTTCCGTTACATTCAGGGCAACTCAATTTGATGAGGTAAGTGGAAAAAAATTCCCTCTTTTTTATTCTTATGGTATAAGAGGCGGATTGAGCACAACCCTTTATGGCAGGACAATTTTCAAACCCGAATTCCGCCATATATTGATGCCTTCTCTATCTTTCGGTTACAACAATATAAAAGGTGATTCTTTCCCTGTGTTCGGTGGATTAGCTTCTCACCCAGAAAAAGGAAAATTCTTAAATTTCGGTATAAAAAACGAATTTAAATTAAAACTGAAAAAAGAAATAAACCTTTTCGATTTCAATATATCTTCCGGATGGAATTTTGAAAAAAATAAATTTAAAGATTTTAATTTTAGTTTGTCTTCTCGATTTTCTTCTCTTGTAAAATTTTCTGCTTCATTTAAATATTTTGTTGAACAGGATTCTTTTAGCATTACATCTTATTCTTTCAGTATCGAGCATAAAAATTTGCGCTACAGCTATTCGCGTGCTTCACATCAAATCGGCTTTTATTTTAAGAAGGCTTTGACAAAAACAATATCCGTTGAATTTAGAAGAAGTTATGATTTAAGAGAAAAGAATAAAATTAGTGAATCTATCTCATTGAAAAAAGATTTGCACTGCTGGGAATTTTCTGTATCTTATCAACAGATGGGAACAAACTGGCGATATGATTTTGAAGCGCATATAAAAGCAATACCCGAAATAAAAGTTAATAGAGGATTTGTTCAATTTTTAATTGCGGACTAAATTTTGTGTTCTTTATCCCAGTTTAATTGATTTACTTTCCACTTTGAAATTTTAAAGATAGCCCTTCTCCACGCTACTTTCACAGGATACCAGCCTCCTTCTTTTTTCCCGATTTCTATTTTTTTCTCGGTGCCATCTGCAAATTTGAATACAACTTCAAAATCTTTTTTGAATTCTATTTCTCCTTTCTCAAAGAATTGATCCGCTCTCAGATTTTTCGCTATGTTTATAAGGCGGTTAACTCTCTTTTTATCCTCATCTTTTAGTTCTTTTTCTCCCTCATACCATTTATCATCTTTTTTCTCAAGTTTAAATTTTTTCTTCTCGTAATTTATATTGATTTCGACGAGGTCCTGAGGGTCAAATCGCAATATCGTTTTTTCACGCCAGGAATACAAACTTTTGTTAACACGCCATCTGGCAAATTCTTTAACCAAAAATACACTTTTATCGGGTAAAAATCTCACAAAACTGTGTATCCTATCAGCAGATACTTTACCTATTTTGAAAACGATTTTCTTGCCTTTGAAAGGTATTATTTTGACTGTAATCGCCTTATCTGTGAGGTCAAATTCAGGGTAATCTGAAGTATCGGAGGATATTATTCTACCTACTTCCATTTTGCTTATAGCTTCTACTGTTCTCTTCAACTCCATAGTATCTGCAATAAATGTATCGGGATAATATATCATCCATCCTTTTTCTGTATTTACAAAATGAAAAGTGTCTTTTGGTTGTTCAATCCACATTTCTTTTATTTTTTGAAGTGTCAATTTTCTAAAAGGCTTTTTATATTTGGGACGACTTGTTCTCGGGAAAAATACATAAGTAAGTATGAGTACAACCAGTGCCCCTATAAGAAAACCCAAAACCTTCCTTTGTCTCATTTTACCTCCTTTTTAAAGTTTTTATTCGTCATTTTTCGGATAACAGAAGTTCGTAATATTTCTTTCGGCGATTCAGACGGAACAAACCATAACCTATTAAACCTACAATTGGAATCAACATATTTATATACCTGATTGCCATCTTTGTTCCTCTACCAACAGGTTTTAATGGCCTATCTTGCACTCCTTTTCCTCTTATCGCAATAAGTGCTTCATCCTGCATAAGCCAATCACAAACATTTAAAAATAGGGCAACTCCGGGAACCGTTGCATATCTGCCTGTCACAAATTTTGATGTGCCAAATACACAAATTCTGTTTTCCGCACTCTCTACCCCTTTCTTGAATGCACTCTTGAATTTACCGGTGGATACCGCACCAAGAACAAAAGGTCCCCTTTTCTTACCCATAAAATAATCCCTCAAAGGAGAAACATTGAATACATTTTTCTCAAACCAGCTGTATTTTGACGAGCGCAAAAGCGGAGTGCCACCTTCTACTGGCGCACAATAGGGAAGAACAACAGATTCTATATTCTTGGTTATCGGACTTTCTTTATTAATATCCGTAACTTTCACAAAAGCAGGATATTCAGTGATGTTTGTTATCACAAAGAAGCCCCTTCTGCTTTCAATCGTTACCTGCTGACATTGACGATCAAATACCATTCCACTTTTCACTTTAAAGCCATAAGCATGCAATAGAGTATCGATTCCTGTTCGAACAAATCTTGCATTAAACATCTGTGGCTCAACATTGTATTTATCTATGAAAAAGGCAACAGGACGACCCGACATCACAAAATCATCTAACTTGCGTAAAGAAACCGAATCAAATTTCTCAGAAGGACCTAAAATCACCAGCGCATCCACACTATCCGGAATATCTTGATTAGTTAAATCAATATCTAAAATATTGTAATGATCGAGCAAAGCCCCTCTTATTCTTTCATCCAAATCTTTTTCACCATGACCCTTTGTAAATCCAAGCACCCCAAGTTTTCCCGTTACAAGTTTCCTTATTTTACTGGTAATGTCATATTCAAGACCTCGCAAATCTTCAATTATTGGAATTATTTCCCTTCTATCTTTGTAAAGAAGAACAATCCCCATATAACCTTCTTTTCTCTTAAACTCTCCCTGTCTTATTTCTGTGAAAAGTATCGGCTGTATCCCTGCGCGCCTCGCTTCCATAACCGTTTTCGGGTCTTTCGGGTCTATAAGGTCATATTCTATCATACCCCGTGCATTTGCTACATATTCATTTAGTAAATCCCTCACATATAAACTTCTTGCATTATAAGGGAAAGGTAATTTGCTTGAAATATACGCTCTTATTATCAATTTATCAGGTAAATTACGAATGTAGGATTTTGTTGCTTTAGATAGCGAATAAATTTTACCTTCGGTTAAATCAAATCGTGCAAAAATATTCCTTGATACAAGGTTCAAAAACACCACTATTCCAAAAGTGAGCCAGCCATAAGAAGGCTCAAGTCTAAATCCTCTGCTTCTCTTATAGGTGTAAAGCGTCATTACTATGAAAAATGCAGAAATGCTGAGGAAGTAAATTATATCGCGCGTATCTATCACTCCCCGCATTAAGCTGTTATAGTGGTTATCAATGCTTAAGTAATCGAAAAAGTTTACAAGATAAGTCGGGAAGAAATCAAGAATTTTACCTATGGAGAAGAAGAAAAATCCAATTATAAAGGCGATAACATAACTGACAATTTGTGAACGCGAAAGTGAGGATGCGAAAATTCCAATAGCACAATACATTGCAGAAAGTAAAAGCGCTCCAAGATAAGAGCAAATTATTTCCCCATTATCCGGATTTCCGAGAATACTAACGGTTATCGGATAAATTAAAGTAAATGCAATACCTATTGCAACAATTGTTAAAGATGCAAGATATTTTGCGAGAATTATTTCCCAATCTTTGAATGGAAGGGTTCCGATGATTTCTATCGTTCCTACTCTTTGTTCTTCTGCGAGCGCTCTCATCGTAATAGCAGGTGCAAGGAACAGTAATAAAAGAGGCACAAGGTTGAAAAAGCCCCTCAAAGTCGCCTGTCCGCCAAGGAAAAGCGTAGTGGCAAAAAACCAGCCTGAAGCACCAAGAAAAGCAATAAGAACTACATAAGGAATAACCGAATTAAAATAAGACCTGAATTCTTTTATATAAAGAGCCTTTAACCTGGTCTCCTTGCCTTCTTTATTCTTTAGTAAGTTCCTTAAAAACATCTTCAAGCGATAAACTCTCTCTATGCAATTCTATCAATTTTAAATTCCTTTGCACAGCCATATCAAATATCTTTTCCCTCACATCGATATCGGGTTTTACCTGCAGTTGAAAAGCAAAACATCCATTTGACCTTCCTTTATCCTCAATATTAATCACACCTTCGATGTTACTCAAACCTTCTTTTATCTCTTTCTCGTCTCCTTTCATAACAACATTTAACACATCGTAACCTTTTTTCAAACTGCCAATCTCATTTATAGGGGCATCGGCTACAATTTTCCCCTTATGAATTATTATAACTCGCTCACACATTGCCTGAACCTCAGGAAGTATATGGGTGGATATCAATATCGTTTTTCCCCTTTCCTTCAATCCTTTTATCAAATTTCTTATTTCTGATTGCTGAATGGGGTCAAGCCCTGTTGTGGGTTCATCGGCAATTATTATCTCAGGGTCATGTAAAATTGCCTGAGCAAGCCCTACCCTTTGTCTGTATCCCCTTGACAAATGCCCGATCAGCTTACCAACAACATCCTCAAGTTTGCAAATCTCAATCGCTTCTTTAATCCTTTTTCTCAAATCCTTTATTTGCCTTGCTCTTCCAATAAATTCCAGAAATTCAACAACTTCAAATTCATCATACAAAGGATTTTCTTCGGGTAAATAACCTATCTTTTCTTTTACTTCAATTGGATTTTCTCTTACATCATATCCTGCAACAACAGCGGTTCCTTCTGTAGGCGGCAAAAAGCCGGTAATAACACGCAAAGTGGTTGTTTTACCCGCAGCATTCGGACCCAAAAAGCCCACAACTTCACCCTTCTTCACTTCAAAAGAAATATTATCAACCGCTACAAGCTCACCATACTTTTTGGTAAGGTCTTTCACCTCAATCATGACAGATATAATATAATAAAATTTTTGATTTGTCAAGTGATTTAAAATCGCACATAATATTTGCCAGGTAATTGCTTTATCAATCCTTTAATTTCAAGAGATAAAAGCAAAGAAGAAAGTTCCCCCATATTTTTTTCGCTCTCCTCTAATAGTTTGTCAAAATGAACGGGCTCGAATGAAATCAAAGAAAATATTTTTTCTTCTTCTGGCGAGATTTTAACTTCTTTAACCTTCTTTTCGTATTCTGGATAAATTTTTAAAATGTTAAGGATATCCTTAACGGATGTAACGAGATATGCCCCCTCTTTTATCAGCTTATTTGTACCTGCCCCCCTCTCATTTGTTATGTTACTTGGAAGAGCGAAAACATCTTTACCCTGCATTAATGCCCAGTTTACGGTTGAAAAAACACCACTTTTTTCAGGAGCTTCAATCACGAGTACCCCTTCTGACAATCCGCTTATTATTCTGTTTCTTTTTAAGAAATTACCGGGATAAGGAGGCATACCGATTGGAAATTCAGAAATAACAGCCCCCCTTTTTGCTATTTTGTAATAAAGTTTTTTATTTTCAGGAGGATAAATTTTATCTATCCCGCTCCCCAGCACTGCTATTGTTTTACCGCCTGCATCTATGGCAGATTGATGCGATATGCTGTCTATACCCCTCGCCATTCCACTAACAATTACTACACCAGATTGCGCAAGTTCATAAGAAAATTTTTTCGCCATGCTTTCACCATAACTTGAAGGAGAACGCGTACCTATAACAGCAATACAATGCCCGGAGAAAATAGATGTATCTCCTTTAACAAATAAAACAGGTGGAAAATCCGTAATTTCTTTTAACCTTTCGGGATAGGCATCATCCAGATACAATAAAATTTTTATCTCTTCTTTCTCAATAAACTTAAGTTCTTTTTCAACATTAATCTCTCTGGCCATTTTAATGTTCTCTGCTATCAAATTATCCGTAACACTGGCAATTTCCTCAAAATCTGCTTTCATAATTTGCTCCGGGGATTTAAATTTGTCCAAAAGTATTTTCAATCTTCTTTCGGTCATTCCTTTTATTTTCATCAATTTCAGTAAACTTTCGAGCATCTTCAGATTTTAATACGCTTGCAGATAAGTAAACGAAAAATTTTTTAAAATTTTTAAAATTTTTACTTGACATCCTGATATTTTAGATAAAAATTGATAAAAATAGAAAAGGAGGGATTATGAGGAGGTTTGGTTTAAAAGCAAAATTTACGATATGGATAACGGGCTTTGTAATTTGTCTGATGGCTGGTGTGATTTCTTATTTCACGAGACATGAGGGCGAGGCTCTTTACAAAGAGATAAGGAAAAGAGCACTAGCTGTAACTTCATCAATCATACCGCCTCTTATCGAACACATATATCATAACGATGAAATAGCAATTGCAACAACATTACAAAAAGCCCTCGATGAGCAGGAAGATATGCTTTACGCAACACTCGTCAATAGAGAAAATAAAGTAATTTCGTCATCCGCTGTTAATCCATTTTTGGACATCGACATGAGGATAGGTAAAACTTTTGAGGGATTTAAAAATCTTTCTTATACCGATACGATACTGATGGGCAAGGATACTGTTTTTATCGGTAAATTCAATCACAAACTGATTCGCTCATTCGTAGTCTACGATGTGTGTATAGAATTGCCCAATACATCACCTGTGCTTGAATGCCATGTAGGTGTGAAAAAAAGCGGAGTAAAGAAAGTTATAAACGAGTTTATTAAAGAAACATCCCCTAAACTACTCACAGCATTAAAAGAAAATAAAAATATTACACCGATAATTCAGGAGCTCTTCAAAAAAAGAAGCGCAGCTTATGTGTGTGTATGCGAGAAGGAGTCAAAAAAGATAGTAAAAATGATAACAAGATTGCTTTTCGAACCGAGATTTATATCAAAAGGTAAATATTTCCTTACTAAAAATATCTCACCGAAATCTAAAAGCGAAATAAAAGGTTTCCCTGTTACCATTGGTGAACTTACAATTAAATATAATAAAAAAATTGACATCTACGATATTAAAGCTACTCTTACGCGTGCAAAAATACCACAAGATTTACATATGGGCTTCTCTGCTGAATCTATAAAAAATACGATAAAAGAAGCTCAGAAAAACATGTTAATCGTAGCAGCTATTGCAGTGGGTGCGGGTGCAGCTATCATTATTGTGCTGGTATCTTTGATAATTGGCTCACTTGGAGAGATAACGAAAGATATTGTGGCAATCGGTGAAGGCGAACTTGACCGATATAAGAGAATGGAAATAAAGAGAAATGACGAAATAGGTGATATTGCATTGTCAGTAAAAGAAATGGCTATGAAACTTGAGAAAGCACAAAAAGAACTTGTAGAAAAAGAAAGAATGAAAAGAGAAATGGAAATTGCAAAAGATATTCAGGCAGCGTTACTTCCCCGTGGTTTACCGCAATTCCCGGGATTTGAACTGAGTGCTTTCTATCAGGCAGCAAGAGAAGTCGGCGGTGACTATTACGATGTTTTAAATGTTGATGATAAGCATTTTGGACTTGTAGTTGCAGATGTCTCTGGTAAAAGCGTATCAGGAGCTATGATGATGGCAGTAATGCGTACTGTTATGAAAATGAAAGCAGTAGGTAATCCTTCACCTGTTGATGTAATAGCACAAACAAATGAAGAAATAGCAAAAGATATTCCAGAGGATATTTTCATAACAACCCTTTACATTGTCGTTAATAAAGAAACAGGGGAAATAAGGGTTTGCAATGCAGGGCACAACGAAGGACTGTTGCTAACCGATGGTGAACTCATACCATTAAAACCTGAAGGTATGCCAATCGGAATAGGACTTGTTGATGAAAAGGGATATAGAGAGGCTTTAAAAGAAGAAAGAAGGGTAATGAAAAAAGGAGATGTCCTCGTTCTCTTTACAGATGGCATAACAGAGGCAATGAATGAGCTTCATCAGGAATTCGGTGAAGATAGATTTTTCAAAGTATTAAAAGAAAACAGAATGGCATCGGCAAGGGAAATCACAGAAGCAGTTATGAAAAAAGTTAGGGAATTCACAGGAAACATCCCTCAATCAGATGATATTACACTTGTTGTTCTTAAAAGAGTTTAATGATTGTAACAATTGATGGCTACGCATCTGCCGGCAAAACCACCACAGCCCGTGGAGTAGCACAAAAACTCGGTTTCAAATATTTAGATAGCGGAGCAACTTACAGAATGGCAGCTTTGCTCATCAAAAGAAAAGGAATAGATTATACAGATAAAGATAAAGTCGTAAAAGCCATAAAAAACATAAAAATAAATTATGATGAAAAACTTGGAAGATTAACGCTTGATGGCGAAGATGTTGAGAAAGAAATAAGAACAGAAGAAATTTCCCATATTTCATCGGTAATTGCCACTTACGAAGATGTCAGGAAAATTTTACAAAAGATACAGCGTGAAATCGGCAAAACTGGTAATGTGGTAGCAGAAGGAAGGGATATGGGTTCTTTTGTTTTCCCTGATGCGGATATCAAAATATTTATGACTGCAGATTTAAAAGAAAGAGCAAGAAGAAGATGGAAAGAATTGAAAGAAAAAGGACAAAATATAAGTTACGAAGAAGTTTTGAAAAAGATGGAAGAAAGGGATAGAAGAGATTCCGAAAGAAAAATAAATCCACTTGTAAAACCAGAAGGTGCAATAGAAATTGACACAACGAATTTGACAATTGAAGAAGAAATCGAAAAGGTAATAGAGCTGATAATGGAAAAATGGTTTGGAAAAATAAAATATAGACCTATAGGGATTATCCATTCACCCTTTAAAGAACCTGTGGGTGTGCCAATTCAACCTCGCTTTGCAAAAGGTATAAGAGGCAAAATAAAACTCTTCCCGGAATTTAAGGAAGGAATTAAAGACCTGGAAGGTTTTTCCCACATAATTTTGATTTATCATTTCCATCTCGTAAAAGAAAAGAAATTAAAAGTAAAGCCCTATCTTGATAATGTAAAAAGAGGCGTATTTGCAACAAGAGCTCCTTCACGCCCAAATCCAATAGGAATGTCAACGGTAAAGCTCGTTGAAATAAAAGATAACGAAATAATAATCGAAAATGTGGATATTGTAGATGGAACACCTCTCCTTGATATAAAACCACATATCCCGAATTTTATTCCTCCGGAAGAAGTAAAAATCGGCTGGCTGAGTGATAAACTGAAATGAAACTGCGATACAGGATAGGGACAAGGGTTATAAATTTTATCTGGAAAGTATTTTTTGGATGGAAAGTTTATGGAAGGGAGAATATCCCCAAAAATGGTGGCTTTATCGTTGCTTCAAACCATTTATCAAATTTTGACCCGCCGCTTGTAGGTACAGCCGTATGGACAAGGGAATGCTATTTCTTTGCCAAAAAAGAATTATTTGAAATAAACAAATTTTTCACATGGCTTATAAAAGCATACAACGCCTTTCCAGCCGATAGAGAAAAAATCGACAGAAATGCAATAAGAAAAGCCGATGAAATTTTAAAAATGGGTCAGGGACTGATAATGTTTCCAGAAGGCACAAGGAGTAAAACAGGCGAACTGCAAACACCCAAACATGGCACAGCATTTATAGCACTGCGAAACAAAGTGCCAATAGTGCCGGCACTTATAAAAAACTCAAATACCCCTCTCATAAAACAGTTTTTGCGTAAAAAAACCGTAATCGTAAAGTTTGGAAAACCCATCACAAAGGAAGAAGTAGAGAAATTTTCAAAATCAAAAGACGGCAGAAAAAAGTTATCAGAGATTATAATGCAAAAAATTAAAGAACTCGATGAAAGTATTACTTGCTAAACATTCGGGATTCTGCTATGGTGTAAAGCGTGCGATTAAAATACTTGAAGAACTTGCTAAAAAAACAGATAAAAAAATTTATACCTACGGACCCATAATTCATAATCCACAGGAAGTTGAAAGATTGAAAAAACTGGGTATAGAACCAGTTGATAATCTGCATTCTGTTCCACTGGGCATACTTGTAATAAGGTCACATGGAGCACCTGTTCATGTTTATGAAGAGGCACGGAAATTGGGATTTGAAATTGTGGATGCTACATGTCCATTTGTTAAAAAAGTGCATGAATATGCAAAAATTTTGAAAAAAGAAGGTTATAAAGTTATTCTCATAGGAGAAAAAAAACATCCAGAAGTACTTGCGATTACAGAATCAATCGATGGAATAAAAGTCATAGAAAATGAAGAAGAAGCAAAAGCGCTTAAAAAAATTGATAAAGCAGGAGTTGTCGTGCAAACAACATTTTCGAAAAAACATTTTAAAGAGATAATAAAAGAGTTAAGTGAGAAAATTAAAGAATTAAAAGTAATAAACACGATTTGTGATGCAACCGATTTGCGTCAAAAACATGCTTTAGAACTGGCGAAAAATGTCGATATTATGATTGTGATAGGCGGAAGAAATAGTGCAAACACAAGGAGATTATACGAATTAATAAAAGAAAGCGGGAAAAAAGTTTATCACATTGAAACAGCGGATGAGATAAAAAAAGAGTGGTTTAACGGTGTAAAAAATGTAGGTGTAACTGCTGGTGCATCTACTCCTGACTGGATTATATCTTCTGTAATAAAAAAACTGGAGGGATTATGTGGCAGTGCTGGGTAGTTTTTTACATGGGACTATGGGTTGCGGCTTCTGGATATTTTTTCGGCGGTGAACTCGCGCTATCAAATATGGTGATCGGTGCACTCATCGCTTTTTTCAGTGCATGGGCAGGCATTATCGCTAAAAGATTAAGAAAATGAAAATAGGATTCTTACAATTCCAGCCTGAACATAAGAAAAAAGAAAAAAATTTACAGAAAATAAGAGAAATGCTAAAGGATGTTTTTGCCGATATTATTGTGCTTCCAGAGTTATTCAATACTGGATATGTTTTTGAGACCAAAGAAGAACTATTACCCCTTGCGGAAGAAGTACCCGGATATACCACGAATTTTTTATTGGACATAGCGAAGGAAAAAGACATGTGTATTGTTGCGGGCTTTCCTGAGCTTTCCGATGGTGATAAAATTTACAATTCTGCGTGTGCTGTACTACCAGATGGCAAGATACACATTTATAGAAAAATTCACCTCTTTAACAAAGAAAAATTAATTTTTGAAAAAGGTGATAAAGGCTTTTTTGTTTTCGAATTTAAAGGAGTGAAAATCGGGCTAATGATATGTTTTGACTGGATTTTCCCGGAATCTGCTCGCACACTTGCTTTAAAGGGAGCCCAAATAATCTGTCATCCTACAAATCTTGTGTTACCGTATTGCCAGAAAGCATTACCCATAAGAGCACTCGAAAACAGGGTATTCATCTGTATGGCAAACAGAATAGGCACAGAAAAAGGAATTAAATTCACAGGAAAAAGTTTAATATGCGCACCTGATAGCTCAATTTTAATTTCGGCAAATGAAACAGATGAATGCGTAAAGACAGTGGACATCGACCCATCTCTTGCACTGAATAAAAAAATTACTGAGTTAAATCACATTTTTGAAGATAGGAGACCTGAATTTTACTTCTGAAACATTTCTAAAAATTTCTTTTGGATATATTTCCTTATTTCTTTGTTTTTAGTCGTATCTGTGAGCATTTGACCAATCCAGTTAAACTCTTCTTCGGTTATCCCTGCTCTCTTATATGCTTCCAATTCTCTTTTTCTCCATTTTTTGAGCAATCTCTTCTTCAATCTCTGCACTTTTTCCGATGTTTTTTCGAGTGTATCCGATTCAAGTTCCTCTGGTGTTACTCCGTGTATTTTTGCCATTCTCATTATATCCTTTTTATGTTCTTCTATCGCTTCACGCAGGTACTTTGTCGCCAGCAGATATTTATCTGCCATCTCTTTCGTAATTATGCCATCGGGAGGAGGCACAAACTTCTTCTCTTTTACTTTCTCCACCTTCATCTTACCTGCAATTATAACTGCAATTACACATGCAACTATAACCCCGCAAATCACAAATAAAATCTTACGCCTCATCTTGCCCCCATTTTCTCCTCAATTAACTCAATAAGCCGTCGAATGCCCGGACGCTTCTCAAAAATTTTTATAAACTCATCGTAAACAGTTGAAGGAAACATTGCATCAATAAATGGTTTTAAAAATACCATAACCTGACTGCCAATAAAAGACAAAGGTCTAAAAGATTCGAGAAATAATATAGCCGGTGTGCCCATTCCCCGTCGAACTATCCCATCCGCCAGCTTATCCAATAAATCTTCTTCACGCTCCGTTAATTCCTCTGCCTCTCCTCCCACATTAAAAGCATGCTTCAATTTTTCCCAGAAACTCATTTTGCAAAATAGTTTACATCAAGTTCACGAGATGCCCTTGCTTCATCTACTCTCTTAACAGGCATATTATGAGGAGCATTCAAAACTTTATCCGGTGCTTCTTTGCATTCTTTTGCAATATTTATAAGAGCTTCTGCAAATTTATCAAGTGTATCTTTACTTTCTGTCTCTGTTGGCTCAATCATAAGTGCTTCTTGTACGATTAAAGGAAAATAAATCGTAGGCGGATGAAATCCATAGTCTAACAACCTTTTAGCAATATTCAATGTCCTTACACCTGTTTCGCGTTTCTGCTTTGCACCGGATAGCACAAATTCATGCATACAACGAGATTTATAAGGCAGGTCATAATAATCCTTCAATATCTCTTTTAAATAGTTGGCATTTATTATAGAAGTTTCTGCAACTTTTCTTAATCCATCTTTTCCCATCATTCTGATATAAGTATATGCTTTTATGTTGACATTGAAATTACCATAAAATGTATGCACTTTGCCGATTGTATGCTTCAAATTCCACTCAAGGTAATACTTATCATCTTTTTTACGAATTACAGGCACGGGTAAGAACTCTTCTAAAAACTTTTTAACTCCCAAAGCTCCGCCTCCAGGTCCACCGCTTCCATGAGGTGTCGAAAATGTCTTATGCAAATTGAAATGAACAAGATGAAAACCCATTTCAGATGGCAAAACTATACCCAGGAATGCATTCATGTTGGCACCATCAAGATAAAGCAAAACTCCCTCTTCTTCTGCAATCCTCGATATTTCTTTTATCCTTCTTTCAAAAAGTCCAAGAGTATTGGGCACAGTAAGCATTATCATAGCTACATCTTTTCCTATTTTCTTTTTCAATTCTGTAATATTGCATAATCCTTCTTCGTCCGATTTTATTTCCTCTGGTATAAAGCCTGCAAGAGTACAGGATGCAGGATTTGTTCCGTGTGCACTGTCTGGCAACAACACTCTTTTTCTTTCTTCGCCTTTAACTTTGAAATATTTTTTGGCAATCAAAAGTGCTGTAAATTCGCCCGATGCACCTGCAGATGGCTGAAGGGATACAGCATCCATACCGCTTATCCTGCAAAGTAACTCCTGCAATTCATACATCAATTTCAAAGCACCCTGCACCGTATCCTCCGACTGCAAAGGATGTAAATTTAAAAAACAAGGATGCCTTGCAAGGTCTTCATTAATCTTCGGATTATATTTCATAGTGCAACTGCCAAGCGGATAGAATCCTTTATCAATGTGAAAATTTAAAGAAGACAAATTTGTGTAATGTCTAACAACCTCAGGTTCTGTAAGCTGGGGTAATCTCATCTCCTTTTTTCGTAAGAATTTCTCAGGAATAATGTTTTTCTTTTCCGGAATATCACAGCGCGGTAAAGTTACTCCCTTTTTTCCTTTTTTGCTTTTTTCAAAAATTAATCTCATTTCTTATATTTTAAGTTATTTCTCTGTATGTCAACAAATTTTTTTGAAGATTTTGGGATCGGCAAATTAAAAAATGGAAAAGCGCATATTGAACTTGATAAAGATTTCTTAAAGATCGTAACAATCGACGATGAACATCCTATGCTTGTTTTCGTGCAACCTTACGGTCTATGTAATGGCTTATATAGCTCTTATCTTCTTTATGGTGCCACTCAATCTATTACGGGGGAATCAAAGGATTCGATGTATCTGGAACAGGCAGGATTTTATACACTACAGACTCTCCCACCCATTGCTTTACAAGAAAAGAAGAACAGGGAACTTAAATATGCTTTCTCATGCCCTTATCCCAATCCTTCGCGCGGTGCTGTAAATTTATCTTTTAGCGTACCAAAGAGAACGCATATCGAAATAAAGGTTTACGATGTAACTGGTAGAGTATCTCAAATATTGATTTCGAAAGAAATTAAACCGGGCAATTACAGTTTGCGATGGGATATCGGAAAAATATTACCCGCAGGAATATATTTTGTTGAAATGAGGACAAAAGATTTTCGCAAGGTGCATAAGATGATACTTATCAGATAACGGTATCGTAGATACTTCAATATTTTTACTTGACAATGCCCTTTTTTAATTATTTTAATACTTGATGGAAATACCGAAGGCATATAATCCAAAAGAATTCGAAGCAAAATGGCGAAAATTCTGGAAAGAAAAAGGTTATTTCATTCCTACTGGGAAATCCGACAAAAAATTTGTAATAGTCATTCCTCCGCCAAATGTAACAGGAGAATTGCATCTGGGTCATGCTTTAAATGTCACAATTCAGGATATTTATGTAAGATGGTGGAGGCTAAAAGGTGCGGAAACAGAGTGGCTACCTGGTGTTGACCACGCAGGTATAGCAACCGAAGTTGTCGTTGAAAGAAATTTAAGAAAAGAAGGAATATCAAAATATGACCTCGGTAGAGAAAAATTTATAGAAAAAATATGGGAATGGATTAACTACACCAAAAACAGGATTTTTGAGCAACTTGAAATACTCGGATGTTCATGCGACTGGACAAGAAAAAGATTTACACTTGACCCAGAATATCAAAAGGCAGTTTTAAAATGTTTCTTGCATCTTTATAAAAAGGGATGGATTTATAAAGGCGAATATATCGTAAACTGGTGCCCAAGATGCAGAACTGCGATTTCTGACCTTGAGGTGCAATATGAGGAGTACAATGGCAAACTTTATTACATAAAATATCCTTTGAAAGGAAGGGGCTTTATAACGGTTGCCACTACAAGACCGGAAACGATGCTCGGTGACACGGCAGTTGCCGTAAATCCCCAGGATAAAAGATATAAAAAATTGATAGGAAAAGTCGCAATTCTACCTTTAATGAAAAGAGAAATCCCTATAATTGCAGATGATGCAGTTGATATTGGTTTTGGAACAGGTGCGGTAAAGGTTACTCCTGCCCATGATGCACTTGACTTTGAAATAGCAAAACGCCACAATTTACCTGCTATAAAAATAATGACAGAAGAAGGTAAGATAAATGAAAACGGAGGAGAATATCAGGGTTTGGATAGATTTGAAGCAAGAAAAAGAATAATAGAAGATTTACAAAAAGAAGGACTCATTGAAAAGATTGAAGATTACAAATATTCCATTGGAAAATGCGAAAGATGTGGAACGATAATTGAACCTTATTTATCAACCCAATGGTTTGTGAGAATGAAAGAAATGTCAAAGCCAGCGATAGAAGCAGTTAAAAAGGGAGAAATTAAATTTCATCCCGAACGCTGGAAAGGGGTATTTTTGAACTGGATGTATAACATAAAGGATTGGTGTATTTCCCGTCAGATATGGTGGGGTCACAGGATGCCTGTTTATGAATGTAAAAATTGTGATTATTATGAAGTTAGTGAGAAGCCAGTTTCTCAATGTCCCAGATGTGGCTCCACTATGGAGCAGATAAAAGATGTGCTTGACACATGGTTTTCTTCGTGGCTGTGGCCCTTTGCTACATTTGGCTGGCCCGAAGACACCCCTGATTTAAAGCGCTTTTATCCAACGAATTTGCTCGTAACAGGTCCCGAGATAATATTCTTCTGGGTGGCAAGGATGATAATGGCGGGATTTGAATTTATGGGACAAAAACCTTTCTCCGATGTCTACATACATGGAACCGTAAGGGATGAAAAGGGAAGAAAGATGAGTAAATCACTTGGAAATACAATTGACCCCCTTACTATCGTTGAAAAATATGGAGTTGATGCTTTGAGATTTGGGCTTTTAAATGCAGGTAAAGAAGGTGCAGACCCCCATATCTCTGAAAATACTTTTGAAACAGGTAGAAACTTCGCAAATAAACTATGGAACGCTTTTAGATTGATAATGCTTATGAAAAAGGAAGAAGTAAAAGAACATACAGAAATTTTGCCGGATAAATGGATAAAATCAAGAGCTAATAAATTGATTGAAAAAGTTACAAAATGTCTTGAAAATTACAGAATAAATGAGCCCCTTATGTCCATCTATGAATTTTTCTGGCATGAATTTTGTGATTGGTATCTTGAAATAATAAAGTTAACAGGATATGTTAGAATTGCAGAAGATATTTTGAAAAAAGTATTAAAACTTTTACATCCGTTCATACCTTTTATCACAGAAGAGATATGGCACAGATTAACAGGAGAAGAAGAATCCATAATAATGAGTGGCTGGCCACAAAAAGAAGAAAAAGAAATAGATGAAAAAGCAGAAGATGATATGGAACTTATAAAAAGCGTTATAACTTCAATAAGAAATGTGCGTGCATCTGCACAAATTCCAAAGAAAGAAAAATTAAATGTTTACATATCGGCAGATAAAGAATCAGAAAGAATAATTAAAGAAAATGAATTCATAATTCAGGGACTTTCCGGTGTAGGTAAAATCGAATTCAAAAAAGAATTGCCAACTTATGGAATAAAACTCGTAAAAAATATAAGAATATCAATACCTTTAAGAGGAGTTATCGATATAGATAAGGAGATAAAGAGGGCAGAAAAAGAATACAATAAGTTGCAACAGGCACTTACAGGTATAATAAAGCGTTTATCATCAAAAGATTTCCTGGAAAAGGCACCAAAGGAAGTGGTTGAAAAAACAAAAGAGAAGAAAGTGGAATATGAAGAGAAACTAAATTCATTAAAAGAATTCATCGCACTGTTAAAAGGACAATCTTCTGAATGATAATCATTTTTCTCCTATGCTTTTTTGACGATTTCGAAAATTACGATACAGGTACCCCTATAAACGGTCAGAATGGCTGGTATTTAAATTCATGTTACGGCGCTAATGCAGTTATTACAGATGAAATAAGTCACTCAGGTGAGAAATGTTTAAAAATGATGAGTAATACAGATACAATTAATTACATAACCCTTTATCGTTATGAAGATTTTGATGAAAATTTCTGGCTCGAATTTTACATTTATTTTAAATCAATCAAAACTTATGACTTTTCAATGGCATTAAATTCCGAAAATCTTCTATATTTGAACAATAATATGACACGCAGGATAGCGGTAACAAACTGGGATGGTGCACCCCGCATTATATTTCGACGACCAATCGCAGATACAGGTAAATGGATGAGAATAACAATAAGAATAAACCTTGAAGAACAAAATTTCGATGTCTTTATAAACGACACCCTCTATTACGACCAAATAGATCTACCGACAGCTTACACAGATTCGTCTATAGAAAGCGTAGAAATGATAAGTTTTTGTTTTTACTCTTTATCACGCTCCCCTATTTACATCGATGATATTCTAATAAGCGAAGATACATTTCCGCAGAATTTAATAGAGAAAAACATTCTTCCAATGTCAAATTATATTTTGAGATTTATACAGATATCCGACCCCCATATTCATTGCAGGGACTTATATGGTGTTACAAAGGAAGATATATGGTATAAATTCAGGCGCGCGATACTTGAGGCATATCTATTTTCCCCGAATTACATTTTCATTACGGGAGATATGGTTGATAGTGGCTTAAAAGAAGATTATGATACACTCGAATGGTTGATAGAAACGGTTTATGATACATTGAAATGGTATTCTGTTATTGGCAATCATGAATTCCATGGCTTATCGCATGATAGTGCTCTTATGCTTTACACACAATATACGGGCTTGCCACGATATTATTATCTGGAAGATACTGCTTTTATCTTTATCGGACTAGCTACATGTGATGACGATGACCAAACAGGCGAAGTTGATTCTTCTCAATTGCACTGGCTCTGTAGCTTGCTGGATGCTAAAAAACAAAAAGAAGCCATAATATTATCACATTGTCCACTCGAAGATATCGGCACACAAGAATTAAAAGATATACTGATAGAAAAAAATGTCCTTCTATATTTGTGCGGACACTGGCACTGGCTGGCAGATGACTCTCTTCCACGCATAAGAAAATATGGCAGATTAAAAGAAATAATTTTTCCAAGAAGATTCGGAAAAAGACCTTTACACTGCATCTTAATTTTCGATGTTTATCCTGATGTCATAAAACTTTATAAAAAAAATTTATTCACAAAGTTCGAAATTGACAGTATTTCACTTTCGTATTTCGATACTCCTTACATTTATCCTGAGCCTTCCTATTCCTGTGATACCGTAAATACCGTTTACTGGAAACATTTCGCCAAATTGTTCAAAGTACAGTGCGATACAGATTCTTTATTTTCAACTCCTATTTCTTCTGAATGGCTTACAGATACTTTTTACACATTTACGGGTCTCAAAGATAAAAAATACTTTTTCAGGGTTAAAGGCAAAAATTCTTTTGGAATAGAAACAGAATGGTCAAATATTACAGGCACAATGCAGATAACGAGATTGCCTCTTGCACCTGCAATAATCATGGACACAATCTTTAATGAAAACGAAATTAAAATTACACTGCATAACGAAGAAAATCTGATAAAAATAGATGGTTACAGATTGAAAATATCGAAAAAAGACACATGCATATTCGATGTTTATTCTTCTGATAGTATCTTTTATTTTGATTTAGGAGACGGCGAGTATACTGTATACGCTTACTCCCGTGACATTGCTGGCAGATATTCTTTGCCTTCCATTAAAAGTTTTATAATAGATACCCATTCACCTGCATCACCTGTTCTCCTATCACCCGCTTTCGATAAATATTTGAATTCACTTTCCATTACATTTAAGTGGCAATCAGATGATGCCTTTAAATTTCTATTCTGGATAGATTCAACAGTAAACTGGCAGGGAGTTGTTTATCGATGCACAACAAAATACGAATCACTGAAATTGAAACTGAATGAAGGTAGATACTACTGGAGGGTAAAAGCATTTGATATTGCACAAAATCAAAGCGAATGGTCTTCTGCTTTCAAACTAACAATAGACACCACTCCCCCTGTAATAAAAGAAATTACAAACGAGTTCGAAGATGGTGCTTTGAAAATCCGTATAAAAGCAAAAGATAATTCAAAAATAGATAGTGTAATTCTTTACTACAAAGAAGAAAACTGGAATAAAATTAAAATAGCAGAAGACGATACCGTTTTCAATTTCCTGCTCCCTCCCCCATCATGCACCCTTACTTGTCTCGTGAAAATAAAAGACAAGGCTCAAAATGTATCTTTTAGTGATACACTTAAAATAAAACCAGCAGAAATAAAAGATAAAAAACTCAACCTCCGTCTGAAAATTAAAAATCCCTGTGATAAAATTTTTATTCACCTGAAAACAACATCACCACAGGAAATTAATTTAAAAATATTCGACGCATCCGGAAGATTAATCTTTGCCAGAAAATATCATATCAGAGGCGAAAAGAAAATAACAATCGATAATTTAACCGAAGGAGCTTATTTCATCAGAGTTAACAATTTTATCAATAAAGTTGTGATTATAAAATGAATGCATGAGCTATCAATCTTTATAATATCTGTTTTGCTATGGACACCCTACAGGATAGAGCGTTCTCACTACATAATTCCCGATAATTACACCTATTCTGAAGATTTTTTTTATTTCGAAGAAATATTCGCAGGAATTCCGTTTTTTGAATATCAGGATACCTCACATTCTTTAAAATATAGAGGTAAAGCAGTTTCAGTAATGCTCGATGGCTTACCTGTGGATATAACAGAATTGCACAGATTTGGCTATAATAGAGCAGAACTTTTGCTACAAAATGCATCACCATTTTATGGAAATTATCCCGGTGTTATAAATTTAATATCCGGAGGTGATTTTGATAAACCAAAGACCGACCTATTTTTCACGGCAAATTACATTGATTTCTTGTTTGGTAAGAAATTAAGCGAAGATAAAAAAATATGGTGCACGGGACATCTATCAAAAAAATCTTCTTATAAAATTTATTTTGAAAAAAATGGAAAACTCGGCGATTTAAAGATTTCTTTCTCGGAAAAACCCTACTTTACTTATAAAGGAAAATTTTTAAATTTTTCTTTAAATTATCATCTTTCCTATGATTTTAATTTTTATTTTAAGAAAGGGTTAAACCTGTTAATGGCAGGAATTTCTAAAAATCCTTACTTTGCCGTGTGTTATTCGCCATTACCTGTATTCACACTTACACTTAAAGGTAGATACGATTTAAAAGAAAGCAAATTTTACAAAAGAATCTCTCTATGCTTTATCCCGGAAATCAATTCAAAATTATCTTTTTCAGCTTCCGATAAAGATTTAAATTTTAAGATTTATAAATTTCCTTTCTCCTTTTTATTTTCCATAAATGACAGGAAAAAAATTTTTGAAATTCTGGCAGATTACAGCGACGAATTTTTATGCATCAGAGCAGGGATTGACTTTGTTTACGATACTTCATGGCACATTATTTATGATTTTTATTCCGTAATCTCAAGGGATATTTTAAGCAAAAAAGGAAAAATTTTTGTAGGTTATATGCAGTGCAACAGAAGGATAATTTTAAGAATAAAAGTATTGAGCACATGGCTGATATCTTCCTATTCCATAGAGAACGGTGAAATCAAATCCGGACTTTTAATAAGATTTCGTGATTAATCTTGACATTATGAGAATTTGATTAGATTATCGGATGGCTGATTTATTGAGTTCGGAAGTAAAGGCCACCCTCTGTTATATTTTTAAAGGAGATAAAGTTTTGTTATTAAGAAAAGCAAAGGGATTATTTGGCGAAGGTAAGTGGAATGCCCCTGGTGGAAGGATGGAAAAAGGCGAGAGTCCCTTTGACACCGCTATCCGCGAAGTTTATGAAGAAACAGGTTTAAAAATAGAAAAACCAGAATTGATGGGAGTTATTTTGTTTTACTTCGGAAGGGAGAAAAAAGAGCCTCCAAACTGGAAGGTCTATGTTTTCAGGACAGAAAAATTTGAAGGAAAATTAAAACATTCTAGGGAAGGCAAATTGAAATGGTTCAATATTAAAAAATTACCCTATGATAATATGTGGGAAGATGATAGATTCTGGTTACCGGTTTTGCTCTCTGGGAGGAAGTTTTTTGCTCGCTTCTTCTTCGATGCAAAAGTTGAAAAACTTTTAAATTTTGAGATTAAAACACTTGATAAAAGCTTCTAAAAAGATAAACTTTCCTGCTGTTGGAACATCCGTTTCAATTAAATGAAAGATTTCTTCGATTTTAGAATCGTCAAAGAAAGAACTATTTTTTAAAATTTCTTTAATTTTTTCTTTTCCCGCGAGTAGCCAATTCTTTTCAGGTGTCGGGAAGCCCTTTTTATCTTTTCTTTTTATTATTTTATCAGGAACTTTATTTTCAAAAGATTTGCGCAAAATATATTTTGAAATTCCATCACATAGTTTTAAATCTTCGGAGAGCGAATAAGCAAAATTTGCAATGCGATAATCCAAAAAGGGAACCCTTAACTCTATTGAAAATGCCATCGAATTTCTATCACCATAATGTAATAATTCCGGCAAATTATATTGAGAGGCATCATCCCACAAAACTTTATTCAATGTGCGTTTTTTTAATTTTTTACCAATTTCGTCTGCTCTTTCCGTAAATTCTTTCTTAAAGTCTTTTTTTAAAAATTTCAAAATGTTTCTTCTACCTATTTCTGTAATCTTTCTCTGAAAAGGCAAATTTTGATTGAAATAAGAAGCCCTTGAAAATCGATAAATAAGCTCTTTAATCGTGAGGTCTGTATTTTGCTGTGCCCTGTATAAATACCTTATAAATTTTAAAAAATGCCCGCTAAAGAATAAGTTTGACAATTTAACACCGTGATAAACTGTGTAGCCACAGAACAATTCATCAGCACCCTGTCCTGATAAGAGCACTTTAACCCCTGTTTCGCTTGCAAGTCGCATAAGACACCATTCTGCATAATGTGAAGTTGTCATGAAGGGCATATCATGATGCCATATTACTTTTTCTACTTCTTGCCAGAATTTTTCACCCGATGGCTTAACAAAATGAGGATTTGACCCGGTAAACCTTATCATTTCCTTAGCATATTCGCTTTCATCGATATTTTTTTCATCGTAGATTACAGTAAAAGTATCCGGATTTTCCCTTATTTTATGTAAAAGATAGGTTATACAGCTTGAATCAATTCCTCCGCTTAGGGCGGTTCCGAGAGGCACATCTGTACGCAATCGCAGTTTCACAGCATCTGAAAGCAGTTCATAAAGCTCTTCAAAAGGATTACGAATCTCAATATACTGAGGTTTCCAGTATCTCTTTATCTCGAATTTATCTTTTGTTATTTTTATGTAATGAGCAGGGGGCAAAATTTTTATATTTTTGAAAAATGTAAAATCAGAATGTTCTAAAAATCCCATAAAATAATCCCATACAGCTCTTTTGTTTATTTCCCTTTTTATAAAAGGTAGCAAAAGCAAAGCCTTTATTTCGGATGCAAAAGCAAAGATTTTGCCATCCCAATAATAATAAAAAGGTTTTATGCCAAAGCGATCACGGGAGCAGAAAAGAAAATTGCCATCGGTAATGCAAAAAGACCACATGCCATTAAATCTGGATAAGCATTTTTCTCCCCATTCTTCAAAAGAATGAAGAAGTACTTCGGTATCGGAATCTGTTAAAAAAATGTGCCCCTTCTTTTCAAGTTCTTTTCTTATCTCTTTGAAATTATAAATTTCACCATTCAAGGTAATCCATAAATTTTTATATCTCATCGGTTGGTTTGCTTTATCAGAAAGGTCTATTATTTTTAGTCTTGTATGCCCTAAAATTATTTTATCACCTACTTTTGCAATTCCCTGAGCATCGGGTCCTCTATGTTTCATTAATTTTAACATTTCAGGAATTATGTTTTCGTTAACCTTTTGTTCTATTTCAAATATTCCACAAATACCGCACACAATAAAGATAAATAATTTTTTGATTTGTCAATAAAGAAAGTGTTGAAAAAACGGTTATGTAATATTGAGGATTTAGAGAAATTCAAAATGGGTCGCGGAGGGCGAAGCCTTCCGAAAAAACCTATGGGCGGGTGGGTGGGATAAACAAAAAAATAAATTGACATTTTAGTCTTTAGGATATATTAAGATAGTGAAAATAAGCATTATAAGTGCACATTTTTCACCGCAACTCGGTTATCAGGAAAATTGCATAGCAAAATCTTTAAAAAGATTGGGAAATGAAGTGTCGGTCATAACAACTACTTTCATCTCGCCTCGATATAGAAAGATATTAAAACCATTTAAAACTGGAGAGTATCTTCATGAAGGTTATCGGATAATAAGGTTAAGCACACTTTTAAGACTTAGACAAACTGTAATTCCTTCAGGAATGAAGAAAGTGCTTTATAAAATCCATCCCGATGTTTTAATTTGTATTGGGATAACAAAATTTATGCCCCTTCCTGCGATTTATTTTGCTCGCAAAAATAAAACAAAAGTTATAAGTATTTTTGGAAATTTGAAAAAGCATTATTCTCTTTTCTTTAAAAAATTTCTTTATAAGTTGCTTAAAGAAAAATGGGAAAACTTCGCAATTAAAAATTCGGATAGAATAATATTAACAACTCCAGAAACTTTCGAAATATTGAGTCACAAGTTAAGGAATAAAGATTATAAAATATTGCCATTGGGATTCGATGGAGAAAGATTTTACTATTCAGAAGAAATAAGAAAAATAGAGAGAAAAAAATTGAATTTAAAAGATGATTTTGTATTTATCAATGCAACAACACATACTCCCGAAAAGAAACTTGATAAAATGCTTGATAAAATGTTTGAAATAATGAAAGAGAATTCAAAAGTGAAGATGATAATGACAGGCTTTGTTAATTCTTCTTATAGCAAATTTTTAAGAAGAAAAATAGAAGAATCTGGCTTTAAAAGTAGATTCCTGCTGTATCCTTTTGTGAGTCAAAGAGAGTTATTTATTCTTTTCAATATAGCGGATTGTGGTATCTGGACCCAGGAATGTATTACTATTCAGCAGGCGATGGGTACGGGCTTACCCGTTATCGTGCCGTATGATAAAGCAACTTCCCATCTGGTAAAAGAAGGAAAGAACGGTTTTTATTATAAAGATTTTGACAATCTGGCTGAGAGAATGAAGAAAATTTGTGAAAGACATTTTGACAGAAATGAAATAGAAAAATTTAATCAATTTTTGAATTATGATAGAATAGTAGTAAAAATGTTAGAAGGGTTATGCTAACTTTTGGTGATTTATATGATATTTTTATACCTTTCAGGATAGAAAAAATATCTGTGGGTTCTTTTGATGGTATTCATCTCGGTCATCGTGCGATAATAAGCAGAATAGCAGAAAAAGGTGCTCTATGCACTTTTCATCCACATCCCCGTTCTCTTATAGAAGGCGAGAATTTTAAACTTCTAACTCCTTTAAGAGAGAAATTTGAAATCTTTGAAAAAATGGGATTAAAAAATGTCATTTTCCTGAGATTCAATGAAAGATTAAGAAAAACATCTGCAGAAGCTTTTATACGGATTTTAAAAGAAAAGACAGGTTTTAAGAAGATGATAATGGGTGAAGACCATCATTTTGGTAAAGATAAACAGGGTGATTTTAAATTGATGCAGTATTTATCTATGAAATATAATTTTGAAGTTGAAATTGTCGAAAATGTAAAGATAGATGGTTTTACTGTGAAGACATCTTTGATAAAAGAATTGTTGTTGAAAGGTGAGATTTCATTTGCCAATAAGTTACTTGGCAGACCCTACGAGATAAGAGGCAGGGTTGTAGAAGGAGCAAAGATAGGCGGGAAAATAGGTTTTCCCACGGCAAACATAGATGTTCCAAAAGATAAATTTCTGCCAAAAGAAGGAGTATATGCAGGTAAGATAAAGCTCGACAAAACTTATCCATGTATGATAAATATTGGCAAAAAAACAATACCTGTTGAGAAATTTAGTGTAGAATTGCATATAATAGGATTTAAGGGAAATTTATTGGGCAAGGAAATAAAATTTGAATTGCTTTCTTTCCTGCGTGATATTAAAAAATTTGAAAAAGTTGAGGATTTAAAGGAACAGTTAAAAGAGGATAAAAAGAAAGTGGAGGAGTTATGCGTCAAAATCCTTTAAAATGGTTTATAGTTGTGAGTGTGATAAGCGCTGCTGTGATACTTATTTTAACGGTAAAACCCGAAACCTTCGAAAGATTAAAAGAAATTGAACCCAAATTTATTGGTTTGTGCTTTCTGGTAGTGATAGGTAAAATAATTGCAGATACCTTTAAAACAGATGCTGTTTGTAGAGCTTTTGGTAAACCTATAGGTTTAAGATTATCTCTTCAATTTATTCTGATAGGTTATTTTCTTGCTCTTTTACCAACGGGTATGTTTGGCATACCTGCTCAGGTTTATATACTGAACAAAAAAGGATATGAAGTTGGTGAAGGAGGTGCAGTTGTAGCGGTGAGAGCCATTACAGCTTTTGTAAGTTTATTTGCGATATTATTTGCGATAGGTTTCGGAGGGATAGGAGAAACTGCTTTAAAAAGTGCTTTACTGCGGTATGTAGCCATTGTTGTATCAATTATTGTAATATTCGGAGCTCTTTTCATATTCGCACCCACATTTTCAAAAAAGATGACCAATAAAATTGTCCAGAAGCTAGAGAAAAAAGGCTGGAAAAAATTTGTAAAGTTTTTAAAAAGATTTTCAGAAGAAGTAGAAAAATTCAGTTACGGTTTAAAATTTTGCTTGCGAAAAGGTCCTTTATGGCTTTTGCTTTCTATAGTATGGGGAATGATTTATTTCTTTTTCCATGGCTTAATTGCGTATTTCTTATTTAGAGGACTTTCGATGCATCCGCCATTTTTTACTGCAATAGGCACACAATTATCACTTTATTTCCTTTTGATGTTCGCACCAACACCAGGAGCAAGTGGCTTCGCGGAAGCAGCAGCTTACTTTTTATTCAAAGGAATATGCGAGTATAAAGAATTAATGGGAATATTCGTAATCGGATGGAGATTCTTCAATAGATATCTCCCGGTAATAATCAGCATTCCGGTAGCTGTAAAATTTGCATCAGGAAAATGGGAATTAGAGAAGAAATAAAAAACAGGATAATTGTAATTGACGGAGCAATAGGAACTTATCTCATAAAAGAAGGTATAAAATCAGATATTCCACCATTTCTATTGAATATTTACCAGCCCGAAAAAATAAAAAGAGTTCATGAGGAGTATATAAAAGCAGGAGCCGATGTTATTTTGACAAATACTTTTTCGGCAAATAGATTAAAACTGAAAAAAATAGGAAAAGAGGATAAATTTTTTGAGATAAACGAAAAAGCTTCTTTAATTGCACGAGAAGCTGCACAAGATAAATATGTGGGCGGATGTATCGGTCCTCTTTCTGAATTCGTTGAACCTATTGGAAAAATAAGTTTTAAAGAGGCTGTTAACTATTTCAAAGAGCAGGCAAAGATTTTGAAAGAATATTGTGATATTTTTGTTTTGGAAACTTTTATGGATATTCATGAGTTAAAGGCTGCAATAATTGGTGTAAGAGAGATTTCCGACCTTCCTCTAGCTGTGCAGATGAGTTTTCACAATGATAGGACGGTTACAGGTAGCGATGTTGAGGTATTTTGTGCTACAGTTGAGAATTTATGCGATTTGCTCGGGATAAATTGCACATTGCCGGATTTGACATTGAAATTGATAAAAAGATTAAGTGAAATAACGGATAAACCTTTAATTTGTGAGCCAAATGCAGGGGTAAAGGGTGAGGATTTTTCACCAGCATATTTTGGAAAATTTGCAGAAGAGGTTGTAAAATATGGTGTGAGAATGATAGGAACATGTTGCTGGTCAACCCCTCAACATACCAGAGAAATCAAAAAAGCAATTGAAAGTAAAAAACCAGTGGAAAACAAAGTGGAAAAGAAAGTAAAGTTTACATCAAGATACAAAGTAGTATATTTGAGTGAAAAAACAGTGATAATAGGAGATAGATTAAATGCAAGCAGGAAAAAAATAAAGAAAGCAATTGAAGGAAAAGATATAAGAATTTTGAAAGAAGAACTTAAAAAAGAAGAAGCAAAATGTGATGCAATCGATGTTTGCCTTGATGTCCCCTCACCCAATTTTACATTTGTAGAAAAAACTTTCGAAGAATTACAGAATATTACAGAATTACCTTTAATCCCTGATAGCGTTTACAAAGAGGTTTTTGAGATTGCAATACAAAGGTTACCCGGCAAAATTTTGATAAATTCTATCCCCTGTAAGGAAAAAGAAATGGAAGAATTATTGCCACTTGTAAAGCAATATAATCTGGCTTTTATTTTCTTGTTATTATCCGAAAAAGGAGTGCCTTATTCGAGAGAAGAAAAAATAAGAGTTTTGTTAAAAGGTTTAAGAAAGATGGAAAAATTTGATATTCCGAAGGAAAATATTATAGTTGACCCTATTGTTTTGAGTTGTGCTACAAATCGTGATTATGTAGAAATTTTGTTGGATACAGTTAAAATTATAAAGAAAGAATTTGGACTGGCATGTTGTTTAGGTATTAGAAATGTTTCTTATGGTTTGCCTGAGCGTCGCTTTTTCAACGCATCTTTGACAGCACTTTCAGCATTCTGGGATGTTGATGCTTTACTCATTGACCCGCTCGAAGATGAAGTTTTTAAAATTTTGAAAGCAACAGAATATATCAAAGGCAAATCTGATTTTTTATCTTTCGAACATAAAGGAGCTGGTGAAATAAACAGGTTGCGTGATTTCATAATTCTGGGCGATTTAGAAGGTAGTAAAAAATTTTTGCAAAATGAGCTTTACAAAGGCGTATCCCCGATTAAAATTATAAAGGAGGAGATAGTGGGCGCCTTTGAAGAACTGAAAGAAAAAGGATATTTACCGCAAATAATAAGGGCATCGGAAATAGCTACTGAATTACAGAAAATTCTTGAGCCATATTTACCACAGGTTCAGAAAAAGAAAGTTTTAATGGCAACGGTAAAGGGCGACATTCATGATATTGGTAAAAATATTGTGAAGACAGTGCTAAGAGGAGCAGGTTATGATGTGATTGACCTTGGTGTTGATGTTCCAAAGGAGAAGATTCTTGAGAAAGCTCTTTCAGAGCATCCTGATTTTATTGCTCTGTCTGCATTGATGACATCAACATTACCCGAATTGGAAGAGACGGTTAAATTTCTGAAAGAAAATCTTCCCCATGTAAAAATAATAATTGGAGGTGCGCCTGTTGACGAGGGTATAGCAGCGAAATTAGAGGTATATTACGGGAAGGACGCTTTGAGTGCACTTGAAATAATTGAAAAATGTTAGCTCTCCTTTTGATAACACAGATTAAACTTTTTGCAGATGTATCACATGGTGTGTTTTATGATTCCACAGGCAATCCTTACTGCGAAATTTATATACAGATTCCATACAATCAGCTTATATTTTTAAAAGAAGATACACTTTATAAATCACGCTTCGAAATACTATGTATCATCCGCAGAAAAAAAGAAGAGTATGAAATCGCAAAAGAATGTTCAATTATCGTAAATGAATACGAAAAAACACTATCAGAAGAAAAATTCACAACTTCTATTAGAAAATTCCTGCAACCAGGTAAATATTCTGTGCGATTAATAATAAAAGATAAAAATTCGGATAGAAAATTTTTAGCAAAAAGGAAAATAAAAATCAAAAAACTTAAAAAAGAAATAGCAGTATCTACCCTGGTTTTTAAGGCAAACAACATGGTATCACCAGGGCATTGCTTTTCTTACAAAGACACCATAAAAGTGAATTTCGTAATATATTCAAGAAATAAAGGAAAATTAAAGATAAAATATAAAATTAAATCGAAAAGAAAAAAGACAAAAGATTCTGTATTTGTCGATATTACAAAATTTTTAAACCCTGTAGAAATTTCATTTACTCCTGACAAATTTCAGCCCGGCGTTAATCACATTATTTTTTACATAGGCAAAATAAAAATCAAAGATTCCGTTGTTGTTAATTATCCATACTGGTTGGATGAAGAAAGGATTTTACAGCTTGAATATGTTGCATTTAAATCAACGATAAAAAAGATTTTGAAAGCATCTCCTGAGGAAAGAGAAAAGTTATGGAAAGAGTTCTGGAGAAAATTAGACCCCACTCCTGGCACCGAAAGAAATGAATGCGAGGAAGAGTATTTCAGGCGTGTAGATTATGCGAACAGGCATTTTAGAGCAGGCATTGATGGCTGGCGAACAGATAGAGGTATGGTTTATATAAAATTTGGTGAGCCAGATGAGATTGAAACCCATCCTTCTGAAATGACGAGCAAACCTTATGAGATATGGAGATATTACACATTGAAAAATAGATTCGTATTTTACAGAGAAGGGGTCAGAACACTTACAAAAAGCGCTGTTTTTATCTTTGTAGATAAATTCGGATTCGGAGATTACGAGTTAGTTTATCCAAAATTCATCTGGTAATGTGGACAATACATGTTGGAAATAAAAAATTTATCCTTACAAAGGGTAAATTAAGGATTATAATCATTGTATTTACTGTAATTTTAACATTGTTTACGATAAATGCTGTTAAACTCATAAAAATATTTATGGAAAAGGAAAAAATAAAATTTATTGAGTCTGAGAGTAAAAAATTGCAGATAGAAGAAAAAGCGTTGAAATTTGAATTGTTAACTCTTTCTTATGCTTTGAAAGAAATAGAGGATATTGAGAAAAGGGCGCGGATAGCATGGGATGCTGGCGAGCACCGTAAATCATACAAAATATCGCCCGAATGGAAAGAAGATTCAATATTTAAGGTAGTTGCTTTAAATTATGAGATAAGAAAAAAAAGCATGAATGAATTGTGGGGTAAAATTTCTGCTGTAAAAAGAAGATTACGGCATACACCCTCTATTTGGCCTACGAGAGGGGTGATAACTTCGAAGTATGGCTGGCGGTATCATCCGATACTGAAAAAGAGGGAATTTCACAAGGGCGTGGATATCGCAAACAAGGTGGGTACTCCCATAGTCGCACCTGCAGATGGTATCGTAAAGTGGACAGGATGGAAACCGGGTTACGGCTGGTTTTTGGTAATAAATCATGGATATGGATACGAAACCGCTTATGGGCATTTATCGAGGATAATTGTAAAGCCAAAGCAATATGTGAGAAGGGGGCAAATTATAGCATACATGGGAGCATCGGGGTTGGCAACGGGTCCTCATTTGCATTATGAAGTTAGAATAAATAGAAAACCTGTAGATCCCTTAAATTATATGTATTGAGATGGTCGATGTTGTAATAGGGCTACAGTGGGGTGACGAAGGCAAAGGCAAAATAATAGATTTATTAGCAAAAAATTACGATATAATAGCAAGATTCCAGGGCGGTCCAAATGCAGGACATACGATTTATTATGACGGTAAAAAAATAATTTTTCATCATATACCATCAGGTATTTTGCATCCGCATACAAAATGTGTAATTGGTAACGGTGTAGTAGTTGACCCTTATACTCTTGTAGAAGAGATAAAAGAGCTTGAGAAAATGGGAATTAAAGTGGAAGGGAGGCTATTTATAAGTACAAAAAGTCATGTGATACTTGAACGCCATAAAGAAGAAGATAAAAGAGAAGGCGAAAGAATTGGCACAACAAAAAAAGGAGTAGGTCCCTGTTATGCCGATAAATTTAAAAGAGTGGGAATCAGGATGCAGGATTTTATAAAAGAAAAAGGAGAAATAAATAAATTCCTGAAAAAGTTTGTAATAGATACCGTTGATTTTATAAACGATGAACTGGATAAAGGTAAGAAAGTATTAGCAGAAGGTGCTCAGGGTACATTGCTTGATATTGACCATGGGACATATCCTTTTGTGACATCCTCGAATACGATAGCAGGTGGTGTTTGCTGTGGGCTTGGAATCAGTCCGCATCGAGTAGGCGAAATAATAGGCGTTATGAAGGCATATTTATCAAGAGTGGGTAAAGGTCCTCTTTTTACGCAAATGCCAGAAGATATCGAGGAATATGTGAGAGAGAAAGGAGCAGAATACGGAGCTACTACCGGCAGACCACGAAGAATTGGCTGGTTCGATGCATATCTTGCACGATATGCTTTAAAAATAAATAAACCAGATAAAATAGTAATCACAAAATTCGATGTATTAACAGGACTCAGAACTTTAAAGATATGCATCGATTACAATAAAGATCCAATGATAGATGAAGATGCAGAGCCAAGATATATTGAAGTAAAAGGATGGAGTTATTTGCAACACACCAAAAATTTTGGAGATTTACCCGAAGAATTAAAAAATTATGTTAAAAAAATAGAAGAAGAAATAGGACAAAAAATCTGGATGATTTCAATAGGAAAAGAAAGGGATAAAGTGATTTTTCTTTGATGCTTTTTTTATTACTGTCAATAAAAATAATAGCAGTGGGAGATATTTGCCTCGGAACAACTTATCCTGATACTGTTTTACCGAGAAATCCTTATAAACTTTTTGAAGAAGTAAAAGATGTTTTGAAAATGGGAGACATAGTTTTTGGTAACTTAGAGGGTGTTCTTTGTAATGATGGAGAGCCTGCTAAGATTCCAGAGAAGGGTAAAAGTTATCTTTTTCGTATGCCCGAAAAATACGGAGAAGTTTTGAAATATGCAGGTTTTAATGTTTTATCACTTGCAAACAATCATTCGATGGATTTTGGAAGATATGGAATTGAAAAGACAAAAGAAATATTGAAGAAATGTGGAATAAAATATTCAAGTAAAGATGGAGAGATTGCAGAATTTATCATAAACGGAGTAAAAATTTGTTTAATGGCGGTGTCTTTTGGTGCACCACCGAGGTCAATTTTATATCCTGACAGAATTTTTAAAGAGATTAAAAGTCTCAAAAAATATTATGATGTTATAATTGTTTCTGTTCATGGAGGAGGCGAAGGAATATCTTTTTTACACATCAAGGATACCGTGGAATATTTTATGGGTGAAAATAGGGGTAATCTTTTGAGATTTGCGCACAGAGCTGTTGATGCGGGTGCTGACCTTATCTTGTGCCATGGAGCTCATGTTCCACGGCCAGTAGAAATTTATAAAAACAGGTTGATAGTGTATGGTTTGGGAAACTTTTGCACATACGGCAAATTTAATTTAAAAGGACCTTCAGGATTTGCACCTGTTTTTTTAATAGAAATAAACGAGAAAGGTGAATTTTTAAAGGGCAAAATTTTTTCTTTTATTCAATATCCACCGGGAGGACCGCGTAAAGATTTAAAAAATAGAGCATTTTATCTAATCAAAAAATTATCACTGGAAGATTTTGGTAAATTTGAAAATTTTTATTGACAAATTAAAATTTTGATTATTATTGGAGATATGGAAGTGAGGGAATACGAAAATTTGGTGATAATAACACCGGAAATACCGGAAGACGAGATTGATAAGAAAATAGAAGATATAACTTCGGTAATAAAGCAATGCGGTGGTCAGGATATTACAGTCGAAAAATGGGGCATGCGCACATTTGCCTATCCTATAAAGAAAAAGGATAGAGGTTTTTATGTTTTATTTACTCACAAATGCACACCCAAAGGGGTAAACATGTTGCAAAAGGCATTGAAATCCAAAGATTACATTTTAAGGTTTAATTGCATAAAAAAGGAGGCTTAAATGGAATACAGGGTGCCGAGTATAAACTCCATTCAAATTACGGGTAATCTTGTAAACGATGCTGATATAAAATATACTCCGAGTGGCAGACCTGTTGTTAATTTCAGGATAGCGTCAACAAGGCGTTATAAGCCAAAAGACAGCAACGATTGGAAAGAGGAGACGATATTTCTCGATGCAGTGCTCTTCGGTGAACAGGCAGAAAGAATTCATGAGAAGTTAAAAAAGGGTTTCCCTGTGTATATTGAAGGCAGATTGAGACAGAGAGAATGGGAAGATAAAGATGGTCAAAAGAAATCAAAAATAGAGATAGTGGCAAGAAGGGTACAGGTTTTAAAGCGTACTCCAAAGGAAGAGGAACAAATTTTAGAAGGAGAAGAAGATTTGCCATTCTAAAATGGGTAAGAAAAAAGCAACATGTTATTTTTGTAGAAATAATATAGAAGTAGTAGACTGGAAAGATGTAGAGACCCTGAAGAAGTTCATAAGTCCTGTTTCCGGTAAGATTCTTCCTTCGCGTCAGACAGGTACCTGTGCTAAACATCAGCGTCAACTTGCTCGCGCAATAAAAAGAGCAAGGATAATGGCTCTGCTACCATTCATCATAAAATGAAGATAATACTGAGGAAAGATGTAGAAAGACTCGGTAAGCGAGGCGAAATAATAGAAGTAAAAGGAGGATACGCAAGAAATTATTTAATACCAAAAGGCTTGGCATATCCCGCAACAGATAGCTATATCCGAATTTTCCAGGAAGAAGAAAAAATAAAGAAGATGAAAGAAATGAAAAAAGAAAGAGATGCATTGAAGATGAAAAAACAGCTTGAGAAAGTTTCTTTAACGGTTAAAGTTAAAGCATCGGAAGATGGGAAATTGTTCGGCTCTGTGTCAACAAAACAAATAGAAGAATTATTACAGGAAAAAGGTTTTAAAATTGATAAACACAATATATTGATTGAAGAACCCATAAAAGAAGTTGGTGTTTACACGATAAAAGTAAAGTTACATCCGAAGGTTATTGCAAATTTAAAAATCTGGGTCGTTAGTGAGGAGGGTTAATGGAAGATTTAATAAGGGTCGAGGTTTCTGCAGTTGCCCTTGATAGGGATAGAGGTGCTCCTATAGTTTTCCTCAGAGAAAAAGAAGGTAATAGAGTATTACCAATATGGATTGGACCTTTTGAGGCGGTATCTATTGCTTTGGAACTCGAAGGAGTGAAATTACAGCGCCCAATAACCCATGACCTTATGAAATTGATTCTGGATGGACTGGATACAAGAGTATTGCGAGTGGAAATAAATGAATTGAAGAATAACACTTATTATGCCAGAATTTACCTGCAAAAGGATGACCATATTCTTGAAGTAGATGCCCGTCCGAGTGACAGTATAGCACTTGCCCTGAGAACAAATGCCCCAATCTATATAAAAGAAGAAGTTATGAAAAAAGGAGTGACTTTTGAATTTTCCGATGAATCAGAATTGAAAAACAAATTACAGCATTTGGAACCCGAATTTTTCGGCGAAATAGACCTCGGAGAGCCCCAAATTTAAGGATAAATCCTATCTATAAGTCGAGGGAAAGGTATTGCCTCCCTTACATGGTCGAGCTTACAAATCCATGCTACTGTGCGCTCAAGACCGAGTCCAAATCCTGCATGCGGACAGCTCCCATATCGTCGCAAATCTAAATACCATTCATAAGGCTCCCGTGGTAAATTAAATTCTTTTAATCTCTTTAAAAGTGTTTCATAATCTGTTTCTCTTTCACTTCCGCCAATTATCTCGCCATAGCCTTCTGGAGCAAGTACATCAACGCAAAGTGCCAGCTTTTCATCTTTTGGGTCACGCTTCATATAAAATGCTTTACAAATAGCAGGATAACGATGAACCATTACAGGTTTGTCAAACTTGTTCGAAATATAAGTCTCGTGAGGCGCTCCAAAATCTTTCCCCCATTCAAGTTCTAAACCTGCTTCCTTTAACATTTTGAGAGCTTCTTCATATGTTATCTTTGGAAAAGGTGGTTTTACATTTTCAAGGGGTTTTGTGTCTCTTTCTAAAATTTTCAATTCTTCTTTTCTGTTTTCGAGCACTCTTTCTACAATATAAGTTATCAAATCTTCCGCGAGTTTCATAATATCATCGAGCGTGGCATAAGCAACTTCTGGTTCTATGTGCCAGAATTCTGTTAAATGTCTTTTTGTTTTTGATTTTTCTGCACGGAAAGAAGGCGCAAAACAATAAACTTTTCCAAAAGCCATAGCTGCTGCTTCCGCATATAGCTGACCTGATTGCGATAAATACGCTTTCCTATCAAAATAAGGCACTTCAAAAAGAGTAGTAGTTCCTTCACATGCTGATGGTGTTAAGATAGGCGGATCAATCTGAATAAATCCTCTGCTGTCGAAGAAGTCTTTGATTGCTCTTATTATTTCGTGGCGAATGCGTAATACAGCAAAAGGACGCCGTGACCTCAACCATAAATGCCTGTGCGATAAAAGGAAGTCAATCCCGTGAGATTTTTTTGCAATCGGATAACCCTGTGCATTTTGCAAAACTTTATAGTCTTTTAAAGTAAGTTCATATCCACCGGGAGCTCTCTTTTCTTCCCTCACAATACCCTGTACGATTATGGAAGATTCCTGACCGATTTTTTCTATCGCTTCAAATTTATCTTCAGGGAAATTATCGGCTGTTGCTACTGCTTGCATAAATCCTGTTCCATCTCTTATAATGAGAAACTTTACTCCACCACTTGACCTGCGATTGTAAAGCCAGCCTCTTATCTCTACTTCTTCACCTACAAAATCTTTTGCATCACATATTTGTATAACTTTCATTTAATTTTTTCTATTGTTGCTTTTAAATCTTCGGGTTTGAAAGGTTTAAGCAATACAGCATCTGCTGCACTTCCTTCTGCTTCTTCTTTTTTGCCAGTTATCATTATCATCGGGATTCCTTTTAAGTTCGGGTCAGATTTTACTGCTTTTGAGAACTCAACTCCTCCCATTTCAGGCATAACAGCATCAACTAAAATGAGGTCAACTTTTTCGGATTTCAGTTTGCTAAGTCCGTCTTTACCATTTTCGGCTTCGATAATTTCATAGTCAAAGCCCGCATCTTTTAGTGCCTTCGCATACATTTTCCTCATCATCCCTGAATCATCTACTATCAGACATTTTGCCATCCCTCCCTCCTTTTCTTACTTTATTTATAAGAAAAATCGAGATTTGTCAAGCAGAAATAAAATTGTTGACAATGGAGTAAACCGAATAAAATAAGTAATGAATAAATTCTGGAAAGGAAAGTTCTTTCGCCAAGAGACAGTAGATGCAAGTAAAGTTTTAAAGGAAAATATAGTTCGTGCAAAAGTAGAAGATGAATGGCAGGAATTCAAACTTATAGAATTGCCCGATAAATTTATGAGATGGAATGTTGAGAGGCGCCTTGAGATGATAAAAAATTTGAAAGAAGGAAAACCACCAGGGCTGGCAGGTCCTCACAATGCAATGGTCGCATCTTATGGCGATAAAAGAGATGATACAAGATTTAGAATAAATAACGCAGTGAAAGGAATGGGATTTTTACCAAGACGAGAAAAATTAGATGAAATTATAAATCTTCTAAAAGATACAATAAATAAGCCGATGAAAGAGAAACTCGAAATACTTGAAAATTTATATAAAAAAGCTGATGAAATTTTTGATAAGACAAAGCAAATATCACTTGAACTGTACGCAAGTCCTGATTTTGAGACACATACTTTTATAAACCAGATGATAAATCCTGCGGTATCCATTGTTTTTCTTGATATTCCTTCTTTTGAAATAAAAGCAATTGCACATTTATTGTGTCCAGATGACCCTAAACTATCTGATTATGAGAAAAAAGTTGTAGAATATGCAAATTTAGTTCATGATTATTTCCATGGACCTTTTGATAAAAAGTTTACAGCTGTTATTTACTATGTAATTGAAGTATTTGACAATTCACCCGGAAGGAAAAATGCTATGGGAAGGCGTATAAGCCCATAAAGGAGGGGTTATGAGGTATCTTGTACCTTTAATTTTGGTGGCAATAACACTGGAGGCAGGTGAGATCGAGATATCGACACCTGGAGGCGTGGTAAAGATAAGAGTGAGAACAGAAGAGGAAAGAGAAGAGAGAGCAAGATTGGACCTTTCTACTCCTCAGGCAGCGTATTTCAGGGCAAAAGAAGATATAAGGATATTAAGGAAAATATACACGCAAAAACTCTATTCGAGCAGGGATAGAAGAGAAGTTTTATCGATTCTCGATGAACTTGAAGACTTGATACTGTTGCTTTATTCAATGCCAGCAGGAAAAATCGAAGTGGTGGAAAAAGAAGAAGGTCCAAAGCCGATGTCCGAAAGCGCATTCAACGCACTTATAGAACAGCTAAGAGAAGAAACATTTGATGAGGATAAACTTAGTATCTTGAAAGTTGCAGCTAAAAATAATTATTTCACCTGCGAGCAAATCGCAAGAATTATGGACGAATTCTCAATGGATGAAGATAAAGTAGAAGTGGTAAGAATAATGTTTCCAAAAGCTGTCGATAAAGAGAATGGCTTTAAATTGCTATCAAAAGTAACATATTCAGAAGATAAAGAGAAGATAAAAGAAATTATTTCACAATAGGACAAATTTAATATTATATGAAAGTTGTCGTTGCTTTAAGTGGAGGAGTGGATTCATCTGTTGCAGCTTTCTTGTTAAAAAGAAGGGGATTTGATGTTTTTGGAATTTCTTTTAAATTATTTGAAGGGCATGATATTTCTGATGCTCATAAAGTTTGCGAAATTATCGGCATACCGCTCGAAGTTTTGGATTTACAACAAATCTTTAAAAGAGAAGTTATCGATTACTTCGCAGAAGAATATTTGCGAGGCAGGACTCCCAATCCCTGTGCTGTATGTAATCTTAAAATAAAATTCAAATTTTTAATGGAAAAGAAAAAAGAAATAAATGCAGATTATATCGCCACAGGTCATTATGTAAGGGTCGTAAAAAAAGATGGTAAACCCTTTTTAAAAGTGGCAAAAGACAGGTGGAAATCACAGGAATATTTTTTGTCCATCTTACCCGAAGAAATTTTAAAATATACGATTTTTCCATTGGGGGAATATACAAAGGAAGAAGTAAAAAAGATTGCGGAGAAAGAAAATTTACCTGTTCTTTCGAAGCATGAGAGCCAAAGTGTATGTTTCTTGGGAGGGAAAGGAAGAGCATACTCCGATTTTTTAATAAAAGAATATGGTGCAAAAGCAAAAAGAGGAAAAATAATTTTTAAAAATGGTAAAGAATTGGGAGAGCACGAAGGATATTTTCGCTACACAATAGGACAAAGGAAAGGTTTAAGAATACCTTATGGCAAGCCACTTTATGTGATTGAAATAAGACCCAAAGAAAATGTAGTTGTAGTAGGTGAGGAACGCGATGTTTATAAAAGGGAGATGAATGTTGATTTAATAGTGTGGCGCGGAGCATCTTCCGGGGAATATAGAGTCAGAATAAGATATCAGCATACGCCTGCAAAAGCGCTTGTGTATGTCAAAGGAAAAGAAGCAAAAGTAATCTTTGAAGAGCCACAATTCGCACCTACACCTGGTCAGCTTGCTACCTTTTACGAAGATGACATTGTAATAGGCGGTGGCTTTATAAAATCTTGTTAAAAAGAAAAAATTGACATATCCACATTTTCTTTAAAATTTTTTATGAAAAAAGTCATCCCAACATTCCTATTATTCTTAACTCTCCTGATAATTTACCAACTACGACTTAAAGAATTTTCTCAAACAAGAATCCTGATGGACACAATTTGTGAAATAAAAGTTTATTCAAGAATAAATCCGCAGAAAAAACTGGAAAAAATTTTCAAAGAAATAGCAAGAATAGATACACTTATGAGTTTTGAAAAAAATGGCGATATAAAAAAGTTAAATCAAAAAGGAAGAATAAAAGCACATCCTTATACACTTTTTGTAGTTAAAAAAGCACTGAAAATAGCAAAAGAAACGCATGGTAAATTTGACATAACAATAAGACCCCTCATGGAAATATGGAAAGATTTTGAAAAACCTGTTCTCCCCAATCCAGAGGAGATAAAAAAATTTTTAAATTTTGTGGATTACAAAAAAATAATGATAAAAGGTGATAGTATAATTTTACCACGGGGTTTCGAACTTGATCTATCGGGTATCGCAAAGGGCTTTGCAGTAGACCTTGCAGTAGAGCTATTAAAAAAAGAAGGATTTAAAAAAGGTCTCGTAAACTTCGGAGGAGATATTAAAGTTTTTGGAAACAAAAATTTCATAATAGGAGTAAAACACCCAAGGAAAGAAGGTATAATTTGCAAAGTAAAATTAAAAGAAAAAGCAATAGCAACATCAGGTGACTACGAAAAATATTTTGAGATAAACGGCAAAAGGTATCATCATATCTTAAATCCAGAAACAGGATATCCAGCAGAAGGAATAATAAGTGTTACAGTGATTGCAGATAATGCAATCGATACCGATGCATTTGCGACAGCACTCTTTTTGATGAAGCCCGAAAAAGCTTTAAAATTTGCAAAAGAAAAGAATTTAGAAATCCTTATAATAACAAAAGACCTGAAAATGTATATGACTGAAGGCTTTAAGAATTTATTGCTTTAAATTGGGAATATCTTCTTTTTTGAGAATACCTTTTTCTGTGATATATCCTGTGACGAGTTCCGCAGGTGTGACATCGAAAACAGGGTTATAAACTTTCACTTCACGGGGTGCTATTTTTACGCCCATTATTTCTTTTACTTCTTTTTCGTCCCTCTCTTCAATTGGAATTTCTTTACCTGAAGAAATATTTGGGTCAAAAGTAGAGTAAGGTGCTGCCACATAAAAAGGCACATTAAATTTTTGACATAAAAGCGCAACATCAAGTGTGCCAATTTTATTCGCAACATCCCCGTTACGCGCAATCCTATCTGCACCAACAATACAAAGGTCTATTTCACCACGAGAAAATAGAGTGGCTCTTACATTATCACAAATAAGCACTGTATCAATGCCGTTTTGCACAAGTTCCCATGCAGTAAGGCGAGCACCTTGTAATGCAGGTCGCGTTTCTGATGCATAAACCTTTATTTTTTTACCTGAAAGATGGGCAAGATAAATTGGGGCAAGGGCTGTACCTATGCCAGCTGTGGCAAGAGCTCCTGCATTACAATGCGTCAAAATCCGCATACCATCCCTTATCAACTTCTCACCATGTTGCCCTATTTTATAACATAACTCCTGGTCTTCTTTATGTATCCTTTTAGCTTCTTCTATTAACTTTTCCTTCAATTCTTCGGTGCTATGCACACTATCACAAATTTTTTCCATCTGATTTAAAGCCCAGAAAAGATTATAAGCTGTGGGACGGCTTTTTCTCAAAAGTTCAATTCCCTTTTTTATCTTTCTCTTTAACTTTTCAACATTTTTATCCTTTGAATTTATAGCCTCTATAGCCACTCCATAAGCTGCAACAACGCCAATAAGTGGCGCACCCCTCACCCACATCTCTTTTATCGCTTTATAAAAATCTTTAATGTGTTTTAATTTACGATAAACTATATGATTGGGAAGTAAAGATTGGTCAAGGATTTGCAAAAAATTCTCTTTAAATTCAATATGCTTAAATTTTAAAATTTGCATTTATCCGGGGATTTTTTATTGGGGGGCGGAGCCCCCCGACTTCACCCTTACCTCACCTTGAGCTTCGCTACTGCTTCCTTCAACTTCGAACTCGGTCTGAATTTAGGTACCATCTTCTCAGGAACCTCTATTATCTGATCCCTGTTACGAGGATTGCGAGCCTTACGAGCAGCCTTCTTGCGAACCTCGAATGTGCCAAAGCCAACCAGTGTCACCTTCTGACCCTTTGTGAGTGCATCAGATATACCCTTTATCACAGCATCAACAGCACTCTGGGCGACTTTTTTCGTCACACCCGCCTTCTTTGCAACAAGGGCTACTAAGTCCGCCTTCTTCATAACACCCCCCTTTTTTAATTATTTAAACCTATACATAATTAAACCCGAAACTAACTTTGGATAAAAATCCGTTGATTTCTGAGGCATAACTTCACCGGATTCAACTACTTCTTTTATCTTCATAACATCAGGAGGATTCAAAATAAATAAAACTCCATATTTACCTGTATCAACACCTTTTATACCTTCATCAAGATATCTTAAATAATCGATATTTTCCTTCATTTCAACCTTCTTTTTACTTATCCCGAGAACCCTTTCTATCGCAAGCTCATGCAAAATGTTAACATCAAGCATTTTCAAAGCTCCTGGAACATCTCCCATAACTTCATCCATTATTCTTTCATCTTTAAGAGTAAGCAAGTAATATTCACCCTTCCAATACATCCCTATCGCATTGCCTTCTGCTTCCATCCTTTTAAGTAGCTCACCTTTTCCCCGTAACTTTTCAACATTAAAATATTTTTCCAATCTTTGTGGTAAATTTTCTGTATCAACTCCATAAATTGCTCTGTGCGTTGGTAAAATTTTAAGCCCAGGGTCATTCATACTACAAAATGTCACCATCCTGTATCTCGCTGCAGGCTCCTCTTTGCTATACAAAAGCGATGATGTATATCTATGATGACCATCAGCAATTAACAAAGTTTTATCCTCCATCAATTTCTGTACTTTTTCCAAAATCCCTTTATCAAAACATGTCCAAAGCCTGTGAATTACACCGGGTTCATAACTCTCTTCTACTTCTATCTCCGGCGGTTTACCGTTAATAAATTCTTCAAAAATACTTTGAATTTCATTTTTCTCATCAGGATAAAGTAAAAATACACTTTCAAAATTCACACCAGTAGTCCGCAACATCCGTAGCCTATCTTCTTTCGGTTTTGCCAGTATCTTCTCATGAGGAAAAACAACTTTCTCCTCGAAATCATAAAGACGCAAAAGTCCGATAAATCCTTTCCTGACAACCCTTTTGTCAGTACCCGGTATCGTGAATTCCTGATGATATACATAAAAAGCAGGTTCCCTATCCTGAATCAAAATGCCTTCTCTCAACCATTCTTCAAATCTTTTTCTCGCAATCTCATATCGGTTTTCCTCTTTCGGTAAAGTCAATCTAACAATATTGTATTCACTCTTTTTGTAATAATCATCCTGCATTTCCGGGGTTATCTTATCATAAGGCTGCGCAACTACTTTACTTATCTCAACCTTTTCTGGATTATATCTTATCCCACAAAATGCTCTTACTTCTGCCATTTTAAAAGAATCCTAAAATTGTTTCAACAACCTCCTCACCCACTCTCTCCTGAGCCTCTTTGGTTTGTGCACCAATATGCGGAGTAAAGGAAACATTCGGAAGAGATAATAATTCTTTATTCGTTGGAGGTTCTTCTTCAAAGACATCGAGCCCAACTCCTCTAACTTTCCCACTCTTCACATACTTTATAAGTGCTTTCTCATCGATAATGCCACCACGAGCACAGTTAACAATTATAACGCCATCCTTCATCTTCTTAAACTCTTCTTCACCAAGTAGATGCCGTGTCTCATCAGTTAAAGGACAATGAATAGAAATGATATCAGAATTTCTGAGCAAAGTATCAAGATCAACAAGTTCTACCCCTCTAACAGGTTTTCTTGAACGACGATACGCAATAACATACATACCGAATGCAATTGCACGCTTCGCTACTTCTTGACCTATTCTACCTATTCCTATCAAGCCAAGAGTTTTACCATACAGCTCCATTCCTTTTAACTTTTTCTTCTCCCATTTGCCTTCTTTTATCGCGATCGTTGACCTCGTTACATCTCTCGCAAGTGCTAAAATATGGGCAAAAGTAAGCTCCGCTACAGAAATTGTACTCGCACGCGGAGTATTTAAAACTTTAATACCCTTGCTTTCAGCATATTCAACATCAATGTTATCGAGACCCACGCCTCCCCTTATTATCAATTTCATCTGATCCATTTCATCTATCAATTCTTTGCGTACCTTCGTCGCACTACGCACCACCATAACATCAACACCCTTAACCAATTCTTTTAACTTATCCTTAGGTTCATTAGATGCATCTATCACTTCAATGCCTTTCTCCCTCAATTTATTTAGCGCACTTTCAGAAATCGGGTCACAAATTAATACTTTTCTTACTTTCATGATATCCTCCTACAAATCTTTTAAAATTTTCTCTGCTTCCACCACTCCCTTACCAAACTCTACCGGCATACCAAGGTCATGCAACGCCATCTCAATTGCTGCAATCGTGTAAATAACATCGGGCTTTTCCATATACCCCAGATGGGCTATCCTGAAAATTTTGCCTTTTAAATGTGACTGACCACCGGCTACTTGCACACCATACTTATTTAACAGATGCTTCCTAAAATCATCCGTCATACCATCTTTATACTTTATCGCAGTACAGGTATTAGCAGGATATTTACTTAATAACTCAAAACCAAGCGCTTTAATCGCTCGCCTTGTAGCCTCTGCCATCAACGCATGACGACGCAAAACATTATCAATACCCTCTTCCTTTATAATATCAAGCGATTTCCTTAAAGCCCTTATTAGAGAAACCGCAGGTGTATAAGGAGTATCTCCCTGTTTTTCAAATGCTTTCTTATAAGCCTTAAAATCAAAATAATATTTCGGTAAATCACTCTTCTCCACCAATCTCCATGCCTTCTCACTTATCGAGAAAAACGCAAGCCCAGGCGGTAGCATTATACCTTTTTGAGAAGCAGCAACACAGATGTCAACATGCCATGCATCCACCTCTATGTTATCCGCACATAAGCCACTTATAGCATCTACAACCAGAATAGTATCCTCTTTTTCTTTAACAATTTCTCCAAATTCCTTTATCTTAAACAGAGTCCCGGTACTTGTCTCACAAAGAGTAGTAAATACCGCTTTAACATCTGGATTCTTCTTCAAAGTATCCGAAAGCAAATCGGGCTCACAGGTCTCCCCCCATTCAAGCTGAATGGGCACAACCTCCACACCAAATGCCCTGCAAATTTCACCCCATCTCTCACCAAACTTGCCAGCCATTATGCAAATCGCTTTGTCACCACGGGATAAAGTATTGGCAACTGCACCTTCCATAGCCCCAGTACCAGAAGAAGCAAATATATAAACCTCATTCTTCGTCTTGAAAGGTATCTTAATATCTTCCATTACCGTACTGAAAATATCTCTAAATTCCTTAGTCCTGTGATGTATTATCGGTTTCGCCTCCTCTACCGCTGCCTCAGGAGGCACAGGCGTTGGCCCAGGCGTCATTAAAAACCTCTTCCTCATCTCACCCCCTTTCCTCACTATTTCTTAAATTAAATAACATATCATATTCTATTATAAGAATTATGAAATTTGTCAACCATAAAATTCCCAAAAAATTTAAAATAGATGTCCATCATAAATTTAGAATTTAAGCCAATTTAGAAAAACTCCTCTAAAATCCTCACAGAACTTTTGAAAAAAATTTCGATAAAATTCTCGATTTTTATGACAAAAACCCCCGAAAAGTTGACCCCCATTTTTTGTTAAACTGTCTTAATTTAGAAAGCAAAAATTTATATTGACAGACCAGATTAAGGTTTATAATTTGATGTGAAAATACTCTTCTTGATTGACAAAGACTACAACGAAACAAAAGGAGGAGTTCAGGTTCATTTGCAACAAATAAAAGAAATTCTCGAAAATGAACACAAAGTTTATATTATAAAGTCCCCAGAAGTTTTCCATCCAAAACATTACAAAAATACTTTTTTTTCAAGAATTAAAAAAAACATTGATAAAGTCATTTTTCTCATAAAAAAATTCGCCTTTGCCCTCGGAATAAGTTACGAAAGCAGAAAATTTATTTCTTTAAGTTTGAAAAAGATTTCAAAAATAAATCCCGATATCATTCATATTCATCATTTGATAAACTTCCCTTTAAACTTCCCTCTAAAACTCAAAAACTATATTATAACATTACATGACTATTGGTTTATTTGTCCCAGAATAACTTTACTTTTCAAAAACCGCACCCCTTGCAATAAAAATATCTTCTGGTGCCCTATTTGTTACTTTGATATTTACGGAAAATTCTTAATTTTACTTTTTTACATCCTTTTTCTCTTCTATTTTGCATATCGAAGATACATACTGAAGAAGATATTAGCGAAGGCAAAAATTTTAATATCACCTTCAAAATTTTTAATAAAAAAATATAAAGAGTATGAGATAAGTGGCAATTTTTATCATTTACCCCATGGAATTAAATATTTTCAAATTCCCGAAAAGAGAAAAAAAGAGAAAATTACTTTTGGATTTATTGGTACCATTTCTCCTCACAAGGGTTTCTTCCTTTTTGAAAAAGCTGTGGAAATTTTAAAGAAAAAGGGCTATGATTTCAAAGCCATTGCTTATGGAGAAAATTTACAATCGATTTCTCCTAATATAGAATATCGCGGTATATTTACTCGCGAGAAAATTGGAGAAGTTTTTTCACAAATAGATGTATTAATTTTTCCATCAATATGGTTTGAAAATTGTCCTCTTACTTTACTAGAAGCAAAGTATGCAAAAGTTCCTGTCATTGCTTCGCAGATAGGCGCCATCCCGGAATTTATCAAAGATAATGCCGAAGGTTTTCTTTTTAAATATCGTAACGCTTGCGATTTATCACGAAAAATGGAGATGTTTATAAAAAACAAAAAGCTAAAAGTAGAAATGAAAATAAAAAAACCCCTGAATATTAATACTTTTATCAAAGAATTAATGAAAATTTACCAATGGGTAAAAAGGTGCTAATTGTTGTACATGCTTATTATCCTTCAATCGGTGGCACGGAGCATAAAATCAGAAAAATAGCTAACTATTTAAAAAAACATTTTAAAGTGAAAATTTTCACCACAAATGTTCCGACTCCACATGCATTCGTAAATTTAAATATCCCTTTACTTAAGAAAAGAAAAGTAAAAATTGACAACATTGAAGTAATCAGATTTAATGTAATTAGATTCTTCCCTAAAATTTTGTATAAAATTGGTTCCCTATTATATCACAAGAAGCTACCTTTAAATGATTTTTTCAGATGCATTTTTACAGGGCCAATTTTACCTTCCATCATTCCTTCTATTTTGAAAGAAAAACCCGACATAGTTATAAGTGCTTCACTGCCCTTCTTAACATTATACTATTGTGCTATAGCTAGAGTATTCATGAAATTCAAATTTGTAGTTATACCCTGTGTGCACCCATTTGATAAGTGGTGCTTCGATAGAGAATCGATAAAATTTGTTTTCAATAAAGCAGATAAAATATGGGTAAACTCAGAATTTGAAAAAAATTACATCGTGTCTCGCTGGAAGATAAAAAAAGAGAAAATCGCAATATTGGGTGATTTTGTGAATCTTTCTAAATTCGCAACAAAGGAAGATTTAAAGAAGAGATTCGGCATAAAACAAGAAAAAGTGGTCGGTTTCATTGCCCGTCATGAAAAAGAAAAAGGAATATTTACACTTTTAACCGCAATGAAAGAAGTATGGAAAAAAATGCCTTCTGTAAAATTAATAATAGCTGGAAAGACAACTCCCCATACAAAGTTTTTAGAAAAAGAAATAGAAAAAATGCCATTCAATTTGAAAAAAAATATCATTAAAATTTACGATTTTAAAGATAAATTAAAACCACTTATTTTTAATACTTGCGACATAGTGGTATTGCCTTCATCTGTTGAATCCTTTGGTATCGTTTACCTTGAAGCATGGAGCTGCTCAAAACCTGTGATCGCCTGTAATGTAGAACCTGTAAATCAGATAGTAACACCAAAAGAAGGAATACTTGTTCCACCTGATAATTCAAAGATATTGGCTGATGCCATTTTAAAATTGTTGCAGGATGATAAATTAAGAGCAGAGTTGGGAAATAATGGAAGGAAAAAAGTTGAAAGATTTTATTCAGAAAAAGCATTTATAGAGAAAATGAAAACATTAATCAATACTCTTTAAATTTCGCCCACCATACTGCACCACTTCCGCCTGATACCTCAAAGATCACCTCAACGGTATCACCATAGAATGGCTCAAGAAAAATTTCCCCTTCTTCTGATAAATTCCTTTTAACATTTTTATGGATTCTCTCAAATAGCACGGTTTCTTTCTGCTTATCCCTTATTTTTACACGCATTGTAATTGGAAGTTTTTTCGCACTTAAAATACCCGTTTTAAACTTAATTTTATGTACCAAAACTATTGCATCAAATTTCAATGAGGAACCTGCAAGCTGAATTAGTGCTAAAAAAGTATCGGAAGGTAAACAAACAGGAGAAACACAAAATGGATAGGTATTTAGGTCTGTCCATGCCATCTGATATTTGTCAAAGAATTTGAAAAAACTTAAAGTAGTAGTATCTACTTTTATTATAAAAAATTTCTCAAATATTTTATTATCGTAGCAATAAGGCAAAATACCATATTCAGAGAAGTATAACGATGTAAAACTGTAAGGATTCATAGTTTTTAACAGGAATTTTCTCTTTAAAGTGTATTCTTTTTCAATTTTTAATTTAAAATAATTTGACGCCCCTAAATCAGTTGGATGCATTATAAGAGGAAGAGCTATTTTATCACCGAACTTCAAATCCGATTTTTTCAATTTTATTTTTACATCACACTTCTCGGCAAGTTTCTTAAAGTGGTCAAACTTCTCTTTCAATTCAAGATAATGTGCTCCCTTTTTTTCGAAATAAATCTTACCGCAACACTCCTGACAAAACCACTTTACATCAACCTTTTGCGGAATTTCTCGATAAAAAGAGGCAAAGGAATATTCTGAAAAAGCAAGATAAAGAGAAAAAATAAAATTCGCGATAACCAACAACTCTAACCTGGAAGCAAATAATTCATGCCTTAACAAAAGTATAAACAAAAACGCAACAAAAGGAAGATACCTTATACTTCCATAAGGAGACATTAACAGCGTAAAAACACCACAGATAAGAAACAGACAGAAAATTCTATTAATTCTATATTTTAAAAGAAAAGGAAATAAAAGAAAATTTGTTAAAAACAATAAAGAAAAAAGTTTATAGAGCAAAGGCATTTTCTTTGTATCATCCAATATGAAAATCAAAAGGAAAGCGAAAGGCAGAAGTAACAGCCATTTTCTTACCAGTGATTTATTGAAAATAAAGAAAAAAGGACAAAATAAAGTACCGCCTGTCAGCATTGCAAATGCTACAAGCTTGCGGGAGAAAGAAAAATTCAAAAAATTACCCAATTTCTCATGTAATCTCCATAAAGCAAAAATATGAATTTTCCCGTAATATTTCAGATTTAGAAGAAAAAAAGGCAATGCAAAAATTGCGGAAAACAAAAAACAAAGTAATATCTCTCTCTTTCTATTGTAAAAATAAACCAGAAAAGGCAATAAAGAGCAAAGTCCCAAATAATGTGTTAAGAAAGAAAGAATAGCAAAGATACATGAGATAAAAAGATGTTTAATTTTCTTACTAAACATATATACCTCAAGAAAATAAAAATTTATCAAGAAAAAAGTAAAAGAGACCATCATCGAAGATATTATTGTAAAATTCATAAAAATAAGCGGAGAAGTTAAAAACAGCAAATAAAATTCTGTTCTCATTTTTAAAAGTAACATCGTTTTTCGGAGAAAATAAATAGAAAGCAGAAAGAAAATGAACAGAGGAATTCTAAATGCTATCTCTTTCTCTCCGAATAATTTATAAAACGGATAAATAAAATAAGCAAAGAGCGGAGGGACATTACAGTAGTAAAAAAAGGGAATCTGGAAATTATGAAACTCATGGTAGCCAGCATAAGGGTCTAAAAACTTTTTTTCAATATTCTTTACCATTTTTAAATAAGTATGCGCTTCCACAAAGAAAGGTTTTTTAAAGTAAAAAATAAAGGATACAATAACAAAAAACAAAATTATCTTTTCTCTCATTTTTCTCTAATTTCCTTTCGCAATTTTGCCATGTCTTTTAGTGCGTCGAACGCAATTAATGGAGCAAGACATTTCGTCTTACCTCCAAATCGCTCACGATGAGATACAGGTACTTCTATCATCCTAAATCCTTTCTTCTTAGCGCGTAAAAGAATCTCAGAATCTATAAAAGCACTTTTGGATTTTATGTCTAAACTTTGTAATACTTCTCTTTTTATGAGTTTTATCCAATTAATATCTTTAAAAGATATGCCAAAGAAAAATCTTATCAAAAATTTCCAGATGTCCGAAGTAATATATCTATACCGTGGATCTGCTCTTTTTTCTCTAACTCCCACTATTATATCGTAATTAGAAGTAAATTTCAACATTTTCAAAAGATCTAAAGGAGACGCTTGCCCGTCACCGGGAAACAGAAAAATCCACTCATTCTGCGAATTTAAAAGAGCGTCTTTTATCGCCAACCCTATCCCCTGTCTATATCTGTGACGGATTATTTTCATTTTAAAACCCTTATTTCTAAACCTTTGCAAAATAGAAAAAGTAGAATCTGTGCTGCCGTCATCAATTATTACGAGTTCAAAATTCAAATTATTTTCGCTTAAAAAGAAAATTAATTCTTCAATTACTTTTTTTATCGCCTTTTCTTCATTGAAAACAGGAATAGCTACGGATATTTCCATCAAAAAGTTTAGTTAAATTATAAAAAAGTCAAGTTGACATTTTAACTTTAAGATTATATTTTTGTGTGATTATCGGAAAAGAAGAAAAATCTAAATGGGCTATTAAAACCCTGTTGCATATTGAAGGAGTAAAAGAAAACATTAAAATATGGCTAAACCCGAATGACGAATTTGATGGCGAAGGAATTGTTATCGGTAATTTATCAAAAGGAAAGGCAAAAAAATTCTTTGATTCAGAAATTGTAGGTAAAACGCAGGAAAACTGGTGTAAAATTTTGATAAATTGTCGCCATCCGGTTTTTGAAAAATATAAAGTTAAACATATCCTTATACCACACACAAGAAGAATAAAGGTAAAATTTAAAGGTAACTGTGATACTTTTTTATATTATGATAATTATCCTTTATTGATACAGAAAGAAAAAAGATGCTGGATAACTTTTGACCTCGGTATCTCTCTGTATTCTCTTTTACATGAGACTTATACAAAAAATACCCCATCACTGGCAGATTCTTATTTTTTCCAGAGATTTTATTACGAAACAGGATATTATCTTATGCCGTTTTTGTTTAAAATCTTTTTTAGGAAAAAGAAATCCCCCATGAATTTTCCAATAGATTTCAAAGGATATTTTTTAAAAGAACTCTTTACAATTTGTCTTAAATGGTTAAATATAAAAAGAGCTCCTTATTGGCCAATGAATTATAAATGGGCATTTGTGCTTTGCATAGACATTGAACCTTCGCCTCTTACTTTCAAAACAGCAAAGAGAATTTTTAAAAAGTTAGAAAAGGCGAAAATAAAATATAATGTGTCTATCCCTTTCAAAATTCTAAAAGATATTTTAAGAATCACAGACCTTAAAGGAGAAGTCATTTGTCATGGTGATAATCACTCAGGTTATCTCATCTTCAGAAAAGATTTAATTGATTTGCTTAAAAAGATAAAATCAAGTTATTTTAATTTTATAGATGTAAAAGGTTTTAGGAGTCCGCGTTTTGCTCGAAACATTTATCTTCACAAAACATTAAAGGAAGCAGGTTTTGATTTTTCTTCTTCTTTTCCCGATGTTGATTATGAAAGACCTTCTGATTTTGGTGCGGGTATTTCTTTTAATTTTCCATTTTTCAATGAAGGAATACTCGAAATACCTCCAACAGCTCCCGATTGTATTACTCCTCTTTATCTGGGATATTCCCTAAATCAATTATTTAAACTTTATGAAGAAAAAATTAACTTTGTAAGAGACATAGGGGGTGTCTTCGTATGCACAATTCATCCTGAATTCATAAGAGGTATGGATATTAGATTAAGAGAAAATTTGCTCGATTTTATTTTATCGAAAATTTTAAACGATTCGAGTGTCTGGATAACCACTTTTTCGGAAATTTACAAATGGTGGAAAAAGAGATAACTTATAGAAGGGCAGAATTAAGAGACTCGAAAGAAATACTGAAAATTTACGAAAATGAATTACCGACGCCTGTTTATAAATTGTTAGGAAAAAATTTATTCTTGTTTTTCTTAGAAAGGATATTGGAACTCCAAGGTGAATATTCAATCGTAGCCGAAGTTAGTGAAAAAATTGTAGGATTCCTGATAACCTCTAAAACGAATAAATCATTTCTACTTCGAGCAGTAAAAAGTATTCTAAAAAATTTTATCAAAATTCTTATACATTTTTTTGAACAGGCTTTTAATAAACCCTTTTTCTTCCTTATCTTATGCTGCAACTTTTTAAAATTCCATATGATAACGAGAGGTGTTCCTTTTTGTGATTTTAGGGAATTTGGATTAGCCATTTTGCCACAATATCGGGGGAGGGATATTTTTTTGAATCTAATAAAATTATGGGGTAAGAGCGTAAAAGATAAAGGAGAAATCGCACAGGGCTGGGTGTTAGTACCTTCTGAAAAGTATAAAGTAGCAAAAGCTTTAAAAAAGTTCTTTTTCGTAAGAATTTATAAGAAAATAAAATTATACAATCAAAATCATTATTTACTTATCCTTAAAGTATAGATTTTCAGCTTGACAAATTGGAATTTTGAATATAATGATAAGAGGGCCCGTAGCTCAACGGTAGAGCGGCGGATTCATAATCCGTTGGTTGTAGGTTCGAATCCTACCGGGCCCATTAATTTTATGCTTAAATCCTTTAAAGAAATAATCGAAAAAGCAAAAGAACTTGGTGGCAAAAAGGTTATAATAGCCGCTGCAGACCCCATTAGTGTCGAAGCATGTAAAAAGGCAAAAGAAATGAAAATCATTGAAGATTTCGAAGCTATAGAAGGAACTTCTCCTGAAGAAGCCGTTAAAAAAGCAGTAAAAATTGTAGCAGAAGAAAAAGATGCAATTTTGATGAAAGGTCTTGTAGATACCGCAACATTTCTGCGTGGCATTCTTGATAAAGAAGCAGGATTCAGGACAGGGAGAACATTAAGCCATGTGGCAGTGCTTGAAACCCCTTATTATCACAAACTGCTTTTCATATCCGATGGTGGAATGGTGCCAAAACCCGATATAAATCTCAAAAAAGATATTATAATAAATGCAGTAGAGTTCGCCCGGAAATTCGGAATTGAGCGTCCAAAAGTTGCGCTCCTGGCAGCTGTAGAAAAAGTAACGGATAAAATTCCGGAGACCCTGGAAGCGAAAGAATTGGAAGAAATGTGGAGAAAAGGAGAATTTAAAGATTGCTACATTCAGGGACCACTTGCTCTTGACCTTGCGGTATCTCGGCGTGCATGCGAAATAAAAGGAGTAAAAGGAGAAGTAGCAGGTGACGCAGATATTTTGATAGTACCTGAAATTTCTGCAGGCAATATTTCTGCAAAAGCCCTTCTGTATCTCGGTGGTGCGAAAATAGGTGGAGTTATTTGTGGAGCAAAAAAGCCCTGTATAATGCTATCAAGAGCAGATACCGACGAAATAAAATTGAATTCAATAGCATTGGGGATAATAGGTTCAACTTAATACCCGGAGAAAAAGTAAAAGTCAAAATCTTAAAATCATTTGATAATCTTGCTCTCGTATTGATAAAAGGAAACTATTATATTGCACAGATAAATAAAGAAATTGAAGAAGAAAAAGAGATAATCTGTCAGGTCGAAGGCAGGGATTTCCCTGTAAAATTAATTTTCTTGGAGGAAGTCAAAAAACTAAAATCCAGAGTCGGCACGGAAAAAATCAGAGGCATTGAATTGCAGAAATTTGAATTCGAAGGAGTTAACATTTACAAACTGACAAAAGAAGAATGTGAAGCATTTTTCATCAAATCGAAAGACTTTTCTTTTTGTTTCTTTATAGGACATAAACCCGCGGAATTCGATGAAATAAAAAAGGCACTCAATATAAAAGAAGAACAAAAATTTATAAGACATGGATTTATCATTGACTTCAAAGTATGATTTTACTTCTTGACAGAGAAATTATTTGATTAAAATGAAAAGATGAAAATCCTGATGTTAAATCCTCCTTTTCATTTTAAATTTTCCCGAAGTCAAAGGAGTCCTGCAGTAACAAAGAGTGGCACAATTTATTACCCGATATGGCTTGCATATGCAACGGGAGTGCTTGAAAAAGAAGGTTATAGCGTAAAATTATACGATGCACCAGCCGAAGGAAAAACACTCGAAGATGTTAAAAACTTCGTAAAAAAATATAAGCCAGATGTAATCGTTTGTGATACCTCAACACCCAGTATTTATAACGATGTAAAAGTTGCATCCGAATTGAAAAAAGAAACAGGTGCCTTGACAATACTCGTGGGTCCACATGTTAGCGCTTTGCCAGAAGAAACTCTTAAACTATCACAAGATATCGATATAATTTGCAGAAAAGAATATGATTACACTTTACTCGATGTTGTAAAAACTTTTGAGAATAAAGGAAATTTATCAAAAGTAAAAGGAATAACTTACAGGGAAAATGGTGTTATAAAATCAACAGAGGATAGACCTTTTATTGAGAATTTAGATGATTTACCTTTTGTATCGCAGGTTTATTCCCGCCATTTAAACATAAGAAATTATTTTTATACAAACTGTCAGTATCCACAGGTTGCGATAATAACGGGAAGGGGGTGTCCTTTTGGCTGTCCTTATTGCCTTTATCCAAATGTGATGTTTGGAAAACGCTACAGAGTAAGGAGTGTCGAAAATGTCCTTGATGAATTCGAATGGGTCGAAAAAAATTTACCTTTTGTAAGAGAAATTTTCATAGAAGACGATACTTTCACGGTAAATAAAGAAAGGATATTCAAATTTTGTGAGGAAAAAATCAGAAGGAAAATAAAATTGCCATTCACGGCAAATGCACGCTTTGACCTTGATTATGAAACATTAAAGATTTTGAAAAAAGCAGGATGTAGATTGCTTTGTGTCGGATTTGAGACCGGTGATGATGAAGTTATGGAGATAGCAAAAAGGGGTCTCAAAGTATCCCGAGCTTATAAATTTATGAGAGATGCAAGGAAAGCCGGAATTTTAATACACGGATGCTTTATGATAGGTTTTCCGGGTGAGACAAAGGAAAAAGCAAAGAAAACAATAGAATTTGCCAAAATTTTAAATCCAGATACCGCTCAATTTTTCCCGATAATGGTATATCCGGGTACTCCGATGTATGAATGGGTGAAAGAAAAGGGCTTTTTAGAAACAGAGGACTTTTCTCAATGGATAACAAAAGATGGCTTACACAACAGTGTTGTCTCTTATCCTGAATTATCCTCAAAAGAACAGGTTGCTCTTTGCGATAGAGCAAGATTTGAGTTTTATACTCGTCCGAAGTATCTTCTTTACAGATTATGGAGATTATTTTTACACCCGGTTGAAAGTCAAAGGATTTTAAGGTCAATTCCTACATTCATAAAATATTTGATAAGGGGGACATTTGAAAATAGCAGTAATAATACCCGTTTATAATGGAGAAAAAATAATAGGTAGATGCTTAAAAGCTCTCAAAAATCAAGAATTTGATGGAGATTACGAAATAATAGTGGTTGATGATGGTTCTACCGATGGAACATCAAATGTTGTAAAAGAGTTTAATGGAGTAAAGCTCATCAGGAATGACAGAAGGATGGGTCCATCGTTTGCCAGAAATCGTGGTGCAATGGCTACAGATGCTGATGTGCTCGTATTCGTGGATGCCGATTGCGAACCAGCTCCTGATTTCATAAAAGAAATAACAAAAGAAATAGGACATTACGATGCTGTCAAAGGAGCTTACAAGACAAAACAAAAATCAGCAGTGGCAAGATTTATACAGTATGAGTATGAAGATAGATATGACAAACTAAAAAAGGAAAAAGAAATAGATTATTTTGATAGCTGTGCTGTGGCAATAAAAAAGAAACATTTCGATATGGCAGGAGGATTTGATGAAAGATACAGGGAACCTTCATGCGAAGACCAGGATTTATCTTTTAAACTTTCAAAGATGGGTTGCAAAATAGGATTCAATCCAAAAGCAATCGTTTATCATCTTCATCCGGAAAGCATTTTAAAATATTTTAAAAGGAAATTTAAAGTAGCATACTGGAAAGCATTAATCATAAAAGAGCATCCTGATAAACTTCCCAGAGATTCATACACTCCATTTAGATTGAAATTTCAGGTTCTACTCTTCCCCATTTTTTTACTCTCAATTGTGGTGGCATTTTTTGTTAAAAAATTGTGGTTTTTGCCCCTTATAATTTTGGCAATTTTTTACTTGACAGAGGTCCCATTTTTATTAAAATTAATAGTGAAGGATTTCCGGACAGCACTGGTCGCACCTGTTATGCTGTTCTGCAGGTGGTGTGCACACTTTGCGGGACTAACAAGGGGGGGATTGAGGCTCCTCTTTGTGAGTGAAAAGAAAAGATAGAATTTATCTTATAATAAAGAGAATAATGGATATCTCTTTAAGCGTTTCTCTTTTAATCTTTGCCTCTCCCCTTTTCCTTTTTATCATGCTTTTAATAAAGTTAACATCAAAAGGGCCTGTTTTCTACAAATCTTTAAGGGTTGGCTTGCATGGCAGATTATTTTATCTTTATAAATTCAGGACAATGGTGAACAATGCAGAAAGAATTCTTGAAGAAAATGAACACCTGTGGCGTGAATATAGTAGAAATGGAAAATTAAAAAATGACCCGAGAGTTACAAAAATAGGAAGGTTTTTGAGAAAACTCAGTTTAGATGAATTACCACAGTTTTTAAATGTATTAAAGGGGGATATGAGTATCGTTGGTCCGCGTCCCGTTGTTGTTCAGGAAATACACAAATATGGGAGATGGCAAAAAGAAGTTCTCTCTGTGAAACCAGGCATAACCGGATACTGGCAGGTAAGCGGTAGAGCAGAAATCCCCTATCCACAAAGGATAGATTATGACCTTTTCTATGTCAGAAATAAATCTATTTTCTTTGATATCGAAATATTGCTTAAAACACCTATTGCAATGATAACAGGTAAGGGAGCGTATTGATGAAAAATTTCGACAAAAAATCTTTTTTCATCGGATTTTTCAGCGGAATTGGTGCTACACTTCTGGGATTGTTTCTGCTCGTTTATATCCTGACCGTAAAAGCATACAAGGAGCTTGAAAAAAATCTAAAACCTCCTGCTTTGCCAGAGAAAATTTCGTCGCTCGGTAAAATAAATTTCGAATGGAAAATCCGCAACATAAACGGAGAGGAAATAAAATTTGAGAAATTTAAAGGAAAACCTATATTCCTGAACTTCTGGGCTACATGGTGTAGACCATGTTTGATCGAACTGCCAACCATCAAAAATTTGATGGACTCACTTCACAACGATGTTAATTTCGTGCTCGTAACAAATGAAGATAAGAAATATGTAGAAATACTCTTCAAACGCAAAGGATATTCTTTGCCTGTTTATTTTGCAAAAGAAGAGCCACAATGCTTTTCACACTCCGCTATCCCATCTACATTCATAATTGATAAATCGGGAAATATCGTATTCAAGCATACAGGAGCTGCTCGCTGGGATGATATAACTGTTATAAGATTTTTAAGAAAATTATCCGAATGATAAGAAGGAGGGGATATGAAATGGCGTAGTCGCAAATTTTATCTTACATTATTTGTGGGCGTGGTATGGCTTTTTACAATTGTTATGAGTTATTCGCAGGGTGACTTTGAATTTGCACGCTTCATAACTCCCTATGTAATCTCACTCATAGGTGTTTATCTCGGCGTAAATGTATGGCAAAAGATATCGGTGAAAAGATGAAAGATTGGAGCAATAAGGAAAAGCTCAAAATATTGACAAAATGGATTGACGATGAGACCGCAGAAAAATTATTGAAATATGCTAAAAGATTATTGAAGAAGAAAAACATAGATATAGAAACGATATGGCATGCAGAAAGGTCAATAAGGAAAAATATAAAACTGCTAAAACTACTCGCAAAATATTAGGGATAACTCCAGAAGAAGCGCTTTCGCTTTATTCAAGGGTAATGGAAGCATCAGGTGGTGATAAAGGTATCTTAAATCTGGATGCCCTCATTTCTATTTTGAAAAAACCCTTTTCAACTTTTGAAGGCAAAGAATTATATCCTACATTGGCTGAGAAAGCATCGGTTATTTTTGAAGGAATAGCAAGATTTCATCCTTTTCTCAATGGTAACAAAAGAATGGCTTACGAACTGGCAGACATTTTTCTTCGCAAAAACGGATATTATATTTCTGCGAAATCCGGAGAAATTTTTAATTTGTTAAACGAAGTAGCAGAAGGCAAAAAGAATTTAAAAGATATTTCTAAATGGATTGGTTCTCATATTAGAAAATATTATTAGCCCCTCCTCCCAGTCCCCACCTTCCCATGTGCACACCCCTCGCTACGCAGGTCACAGACTTGCACCATACCACAGCCACTTTAACCCATCTCTCCATAATAAAGCCAAATTCCCAACCCGAACCCCCTTCCTCTCATAGACCTCATTCCTCAAAATTCCCTCAATCCGCTCCAAAACGCAGTCACGCAATTTACCGCTTTCCGCTTTCTAATCCTTATCAGCCAAAAAGCCTCAAACACGCATCCAAAATGTGGTCATGCTTTCACCGTTCGGGGTGTGACAAACTACCCATATGTAATAGGCTCGCTTACGCTCGCATTAAAAATTCTAATAGAATTGTTAAAAATTTTGAAAGAAAGTGCTGAAAAAAGAAAAAACTTGACACCACAGGAAAGTGAGTATAATTAAATATGTTAAAAGAAATTATAAGGGCAGGAAAAATCAAAAAAGGAAATTCAAGTTCGACTGGGAAGGCGGGTTATCGGAGTTACGGGAGAAATTTACCTCTGTTGAATTACAATATAAAGCTATGGAGATGGAGATAATGTTTTTGGCGGATAATGACCGAAGTCATTAAAGTTAAAAATCTTGTAAAAATCTATCCCGGAAGACCTCCTGTACATGCTGTTAATAATATCAGTTTCTCAATAAAAGAAGGTGAAATTGTTGGCTTACTCGGTCCGAATGGTGCAGGCAAAACCACCACGGTTAAATGCATCTGCGGACTAATTGAACCAACTTCCGGTGAAATTTATATTTATGATACCGATATGAGAAGAAATGTTAAAAATGGATTAAAATACATAAGCGCTCTGCTCGAAGGCAACCGCAATATTTACTGGAGATTGACTGTAAAAGAAAATCTCGAATTTTTCTCAGGTCTTGCAGGCATATCACCATCTCAAAATCGTTCTTATATTGAAAAATTGATAGATTTCTTTGGATTAAATGAAAAAGCAAACACTCAGGCGCGCCAGTTATCCCGCGGTATGCAACAAAAACTCGCAGTAGCATGCTGCCTCGTAAAGCGAACACCAATCATCTTGCTCGATGAACCAACACTCGGACTCGATGTAGAAGCATCAATCGAAATGCGCGAATTAATCAAAAAATTAAAAAAAGAAGAAAACAAAACAATCCTTGTAAGCACACACGATATGAAACTCGTTGAAACAACCTGCGAAAGAGTAATCATAATAAATAACGGAAAAATAATAACGGATGATAAGATCGAAAATCTTAAATCAATTTTTAAAGTATCTGCATATAAAATTGAGATTGAAGGCAAATTATCCGAATCCATAAAAGAAAGGATTAAAGAAGAGTTCATTTCGCACATAATTGAGAAAGATGGAGGCACAGAAATAGATGTTGATTTCCGTGATGCCCACAGAATTTATGATTTCCTTGACATTTTACGAAATGTTAATGTAAAAATAAAATCTATCGAAGATAAGATGCCAGATTTTGAGGAAATTTTTATGAAGTTGATTAAAAATGAGGGCTCTTAACTTATTTTTAGCGGTATTAAAGAAATCATGGATTGGCTGGAAGCGTTATCCATTTAATCTTGTTTCGAGTTTTATCACAATTTACCTTTTATTTCTGATAGTATTTTTTGGCTATTCTCATTTTGCTGCAAAAGGTCCTTCTTTTGGTGAGCATCTGGATGGCATTGTCGTTGGCTTCCTTCTCTGGCTTTTTGCGATCTCTGCATATTCTTCATTATCGTGGGAAATGATGAGAGAAGCGGAGATTGGCACACTCGAACAGCTTTTTATGACACCGCTCGGCTTTGATTTGCTTACTCTATTCAAAATAATAGTTGATTTTATTCTCACGCTTTTTATCTTCATATTACCTGTATTATTTATAATGATGGCGACAACGGGAAGATGGCTTCATCTTGACCTTATTTCTTTACTCCCTTTATTTATTTTTACTTTAATGAGTGTTTATGGAATTGGCTTTTTGACAGGTGGTCTCGCTCTTGTTTTCAAGCAGATAAGGTCATTCTTTCAAATTCTACAATTTGTTTTTGTTGGACTTATCGCTGCTCCTGTTGATAAAATACCTGCTTTAAAAGCATTACCTCTTTCCCTTGGTACCGAATTAATCGCAAAAATTATGATTCACAATTTAAGATTGTGGCAATTAAATAAAATGGATTTGATTTTTCTCATTTTAAATGGCACATTTTACTTTTTGGCTGGCTTTTATATTTTTAAATATTTTGTAAAGATAGCGAGAGTAAGAGGAGTCCTCGGTCACTATTGATGCGTATCACATATAGGAAATAGAATTCATGCTGTAAAAATCTCACCAAAAGGTTTTGAAATAATCGAAAAAGAATTGGGGGAAAACATTGAAAGATAGCACCTAACTCTTAAGGAATTGTAGTTATAGTTAGCACCCTTTCTGCTGATTTTTCCTCGTTCTTCAAAATGAAACCCCTCTGAGTAAGTAGAAAATCTTTTAAATCTTCTTTCAAAACTTTATATTTAACGCCTTCTATTTCCACTGTCTTTACATCTGGCTCTGGCAAAGGTTCTGTTGATGCAAATATTTGCAACTTTTCCACACCAAAAGGCGGTACACACTCAAATTCATAAGGCAATTCAACAACTTTATTTACTTTATCTTCATCAATATAATAATTGTTAAGAAGAAGGGTTCGCATGCCATTTGCAAGATGATAAATAAATTGAAGATAGCAGGGTTTGTTCACCCTCACATAAATTTTCATAATCTCCCCCTTTTTATAAAGCAAGTGCTTTGTGCCCTTATTTGTCCAGAATTCAACCTTTAACCCGCCATAAACAATTTCTTCGGGTGCAAAATATTTTTTATCAATCATCGCCTGCACAAAATTCTTGGGTTTATAATCTATCCCGATGTTTCTCAAAAAATTCTCTGGAAATGTTACTTCTGCACTTCCTGCAATTTCTTTTTTATCCGCATCATATAAAATTGCTATTATTTTCATTTTTCCTCTCATCACCCAGTAATTCCCATATACATAAATGTTTCTTTTGCCACTTTTTATCAATCTTGCAATGGTTGATTTTAATTTTTGTTGTAAATAGTGAGAAAATTCGCTACCAAAATCTGTATCTTCGTATTCAAAAGGGAAAACTTCAATTTTTGCATTTCCTGTCTGCTGAATTATTTGAAATGCAAGTGATGTTATTACATCTTCAAAATTTTTAAAATCTTTGTGAGTTAATTCATGGATTTTTGTGGATATTTGATAGCGGGGGAAGGGGGCGGGGGGCGGGGGGTTACCTGATATTACAAGATAAATTAGCGACATTTCTTCAAATCTATCAAAAATTTTACCCATTTCGAACAATTTTTTCAATGCCGATGTTTTATCACCTGCAGATATCAAATAATCTGCTTCTTCCATTTTTTCTTTCATTTTTTCTATTAATTTTTCAATCTTTTGGCGATATATTTTGCCTGCCTCTATGCGATTTAATATCGCCCATGCATATACAAATTTTCTGGTTTGCTGTATTTCAAACTTAACACCTTCGAGTTGCAATTCGGATATCAGTTTGCATTTAGAAGATATATATTCTTTTTGCGATTTACTTATTTTTGTGATATTTTCTATGTATTCTGCTTTTATCCTGCACTGTATTTGACTCGCAAGGTCTCTCATAGCCCCTGCTTTTGCATGTTCTAAATCTTTATCAGAGCCCGTATTTTCTGCAACACCATATCCAACGAGATAAAGGTCAGGAGGGTATTTTTCCTTTATTTCAAATTTCGCATAAGAAAGAAGAATAAACAGAACAAACATCTTATCAGTTTAATCAAAAATTTGGTCTGTCAAGGTTTTTCTCTGCAATCCCGCAATTTCGCCTAAGTTTAGTGAACATGTGAAGCCGTAAAGGTCTGGATGCGCGAAGCGAACGCATACTCGCTTGTTGTCCGAGTGCGGTAGCACCGTAGTGAACGACAGCGAGTGAAAAGTTCGGCTCGGCGGCGTCATTCTGTAAACAACCATATTATTATACTTCCTATGATCGATATAATAAAATTAAGCATTAATGAGATTTCGAAATTCCAAAGTAACACTCCTATTATTAAAGCTGTAGCTGGTAATCCTGATGTTATTTTCTTTTTCTTTATGTTCTTAGTAGGCAAGTATTCTTCAAAAACAAGTAAGGCAATCCCTACCATTAATAAAGCAATTTGTCCTAAAGTCTCCAAAGTTATAATGTTTTCTTTCCACAATTTTAAAATTAAAAATAATATTGATGACCCAACTGGAAACCAAACTTTTTTGTTTATTCTTGATTTAATACCTTTTTTGAGTTTCCTGTCCAGTTCGCTTTCTGTAATAATATATATCTTGTTTTTCTTAAGAAATTGATAGATTAAAAAGACAATCCAATCAATACTATCAACTTTGTAATCCAACATCTCTGGAATAAATTTTTTTCTCATCTCTTCCTTTTGATGTTCATCATCTTCAGAATTTACAAGCTCCCAAAGTAAATATTCTTTTAAATATTTAATATCTTTTTGGCTTATAGTTATTTGCCCTTTCTCTGAAAATAGACATTTTTCTATCCAATAGGAAAATAATTTCTTTTCAGTATCTTGTCTTTTTAGACTTTTCAGCAGTGTTTTAATATATTGCACATCATTGATTTTTTTGATGGTATTTGGGGTTAATATGACCAAAAATTGAATTATTAAGTTAGATTTCTCAGTAGGAGAACTTCTATCTATCCTCTCTTTTAATTTATTCCAATATTCTGAGAAATCCGCATCAACAATCAATGCTGATGCTATTGCCGTTAAAATAGTTTCAAAATCTAATCTTCTTCTTTCTTTGATTCCATGGAGATTGTTTTTTGCTAAATCTTTTACTTTTTTGTTTTTATATAAACCATGAATGTATGCAGAAAGAACAAACCTTTTTTCTTGAAGAGTAATTCTTTTATCAGATTCCCAATTCTCAATAACATAGTCCATTCGTTTTTCTATTTCGTTAATCTTATTCATAAATAATTTTGCGTTTATCATAGGAACCACGGGGTTGTTCGTAATGGACGATTGCCCTCCGTATTTATTTGGTAACCACCATAACGATTTACATTTGCTATTATTCTTGCAACCAATTTTGGATAATTTACCGTAACCGGTAGGTTTCTACCTCTAAATCCTCTCCAGTTCATCTTTGACAGGTAATATATCTCATCTAAGACCTCATGAGCAAAGGGATAAAATTCCTCTGATGTCCAGTTATGACTAACTATCTCAACGCTCAATGGTTTTATTGGGGTCACCATTTCTAATCCATATCGCTCTTGGTGTGGTTGTGAAAGTGCAAGTAGATACCTTTTAGAGTTCAGTTTTACTTTTGTTCCTTCATATGGATGATACCTATTGTTGGAATCACCCATAATCCAATAAGGATGTGTTTCATTTAAATGAAGTATAGCAAATTTTGCATCTTGAGATATTAGACTTTGTCCTTTTAGCTCTTCAATTGTATCTTCCAAAACTTTTGTTTCACCGTCTCTTATTTTAGGTCTTTTTCCACTCACATGTAAGGTTAGTTTCTCAACAGGCCAATCGGGGTTATTCTCTCTAAAACCTCTAACAGCTTTTTCAATAATTTCTTTTAAATGCGTTAGATATTGGTCTCTTCTGATTATTGGTGAAATTTCGTTCCACAACATAGTTCCATCCTTTTTAAAAACCATGGCGAAACAAAATAGATTTTCATTATCAATTCGTGTAGCTCCGGTTCCTATTATAATGTCTGAGCCTCTTTCTGGGTCAATATTCAAAATCCATGGTTTTCCTCCAAGTTTTGAAATAAATTGAACAAGTAGGTTATCGACGTAAAATCTTAAATTTCGACTTGAAAGTATATCGTATCGCATAAATTGTGATGGAACATTATTGATTAGATATGATTTAAGTTTGTAGTAAACTGTTGGCATATATCCTGGAAGAATAAGCATAATTCCATCAACACCAGTATCTATAGCTTTATCAATTTGAGATTCGATGGAATCAAAATCCGAAGAATTATAAGTAAAATCTGAAAAATCTGTATTGTTAATATGCCAAACATCATCAAGTTTTTCAGCGATTTGCGTTTTTAGTTTTTCAATTATACTACTCCAATCTCCTCGATTAAGATACACAAACGCGATCCTGTTATGCCGAAGTGAAGGTTTCTTGTAAGGACCGTATTCTCTTAATTTCCTGATTAACTCACCAGTATTCGATATAGGAACTTGGGTGCCTCCACCTATGTAGTAATTTACATTGCTGATAATTGTTTCATATTCCATGATTAGCCACCTCAACGATTTCAAGAGGCTTAAAAGTAATCTTAACTTCTCCATCTGGTGTGTTGAAGGATTTTTCATCCTCTGAAGCCTCAAAAGCCTCTTTTAGAAGAACTGTTATAAGATTAAATTTATCTCGCATAGCTGTCGCGTATTTCTTGCCTTCGGGAGTGAGATGTTTATGAAATGCCTGAACAGATTTCCAGATACTATATCTCACATTCTCTCCATATCTATTCCCTATTTCAGGATATGAGATGCGTTCGTTAGTTTTTAGGTCAAATATATTTATCTTCAAATCAACCGTAAGTCCAAAATTTGTGTTTTGCCAATGATGAACACCTATTATAAGTTCATATTGCAGTTTTATTTTATCTGAATGATCATAACTTTCGGTAATCTCCTTAACGATCCTTAAGGTTGATCTCAGTTCTTTTAACTCCCATGACTCTGTTATGTTTTGGGATAGCATATCAAGAAGATATTTTCTGAAGATCATGCCGAATAAAGAGTTATCAACATCTATTTCTTCAGGTTGAGTTTTAATACCGCTTCCATAATAATAAACCATATTTCCTACTCTTTTTCTCCACTTGCCCGGTGAGAAGCTTTCATCATAAGGAAGTTTTGAGACTTTTATTTTCCTTGGGTAATCTAACACAGGATAAATATTGATGTACAAAACTCCAGAACTTCTCCTCTCTAAGCCCCCTACCTCAATAAAATCATTTAGTCTCATCATGATTGAACACCTCATCCAAAATACTTTCTTTCATCTCCTCAAGCAGGTTTATCTGCTTATGGATTTTCTCTTTCAGTGTTTTGATTTTCTCATAAACACTGTCAAGGTAATCCGCTATTTCTTTTTGCTTTTCAAGGTCTGGATGGTTGTTGCGGAATGGGATAGGAATTTTTACTAATTTTGAAAAACGTTTATTAATTCCTCCTTGCGCTGTTCCGCCTTTTGTTTTTAAAATTCTACTTTGCCCTTCTCTACTCATTAAAAATCTAAAAACGAATTTTGGATAAATTCTCTCTTCTGAAATTCTACATAAAAATACATGTTCATTAACCATAGCTCTTTTAAATGGGAAATTATCATCTACAAAAGCTGTTTTTCCAGTTGTTGCACCGTCTTTGACGATTAGAATATCATATTTTTTGATTTTGCCTTTGTTGCTTTGCTCATAAAAATCCTCTGGAACGTACTTTAATTTTTCAAAAGAAAAAGCTCCATCATAACTTAAATGTTCTCCACCAATTGAAGGAATTCCATCAGTGTATTTTTTAACTCCTCCTTTAGGTCTGTTACCGCTTTCAATATATGCAACTTCTTCCAATCTCACTTCCTTCCACTCCTCTCCTTTCTTTGGCTTGAATGCCTGCTCTAAAACGCTTTCCCAGAGTTCATCAAGTTGCTCAAGTTCTTTCTTTTTCTTCTCCAGAATTTTGTCAATTCTTGAAAAGTTTGCCTCAATATATTCAACGATTTTCTTTTGAGTCTCTAAATCTGGCTTGCCGTTGCGGAATGGGATGGGGATTTTTGAATTAATTAGAAATTCTTTTGGAACTCTTTTATGCCCAACAGTCCCTGTAAAATGAAGTTTGGCCAAATTTCTGAATTTTTTTCTTCTAACAAAATAAAATATAAACTCAGACAATATGCTTTCTTTTGGTCTTAAAACATGGAATTCCGTAGAACCAAAACCAATATCGTTTTTCAGGTTATATGCTACAGCACTTTTACCATTCTCCATACAAGGAGTTATTTTGGCAAACAATACATCGCCATTTTTAAAATATGTATATCCCTTATACACTTCCCTAATTGGGCGAACATCAAACTTTACTATTTTTCCTTTGTTATCATTTACATATTCCATTGGTATGAAAGAAACTTCAATGTTTCGAGCTAACAAATGCTTAACTTCTGATCTTTGGGGATTGATAATACACGCCTCTCCCAGCCTCACCTCTCTCCACTCAATTCCTTCAACTTCCCAGGGCTTTTTGGATTTCATGTTGAAATCATCAAGGATTTTCATCTTAACAACCCCTTTAATTCCTCAAACAATTTCATAACTTCCCTTTCCTCTTTCAAAACATCTTCTAAAATCTCTCCTGCGGGTCTGTATTCTTTCTTTTTCAATTTATTAGGATTTCTTGGGGTTAATTCATAAGTTTCCTTGTCAATTTCATCAATCTTTACAATCCACGAGTTTTCGCTTATTTCTCTATTTTTCCATTTTTCGTAGCAATCCTGCCAGTCTTCATCTTTCATCGGTCTTGTTTTGGTAAAATTCTTCATGCCTTTAGGGGGTTGAATCTCGTAATACCATATTTCCTCTGTTGGTCTTGTTTTATCAAAGAACAGAAGATTGGTTTTGACAGGAGTTTTTCCAGACGCGGTAAAAACCCCTTTGGGTAAAGAAATAATTGTATGAACATTATAATTTTCAAGAAGTTCTTTTCTAACCCTTACAAAAGGTCCGGTAGTGTTGGATAAAACACCCTCCGGAACAACTATTCCGACCCTTCCGCCCTGCTTTATTTTTCTCATTACATACTGCAAAGCCATTAACTCCGTGTCAGAGCTTTTCACAGGAAAGTTAGCTTTAAATCTCTCATCAAACTTGCCACCAAATGGAGGGTTAGTGAGAATAACATCAACCCTATCCTTTTCCTGAATTTTCCTTACATCCTCAGCAAAAGTATCAACCTTGTAAATGTGAGATGTTGGAAGATTGTGCAAAAGAAGGTTCATTATTCCTATAAGATAGGGGACATCCTTCTTTTCCTGTCCGTAAAACATGTTATGCAATATTTTGGTTTCCTTTGTTGTGAAAACATCTTTGCTCCTTAGAATATGATTATAACTTTCAATTAAGAACCCAGCAGAGCCCAAGAACGGATCCAAAATTATCTCACCAAGTTTTGGATTGACAATTTTAACCATTAATCTTATGACGGGTCTTGGAGTGTAATACTCGCCTGCATATTTACCCATCTCCCCAATCTCAGGTAAAAGTTCTTCATAAAGTGCAGAAATAACATAAATGTCTTCTCTTGTTCTGAACTTCAACTCATCAAGCAACAATGCAATTTCCCTTAACTTGTAACCATCTTTCAGGAAATTCTGGATTTCCTTACCGCTAAAAATGGTCGCAATTAACTCTCTCTCACCTTCACCGTCCAATTTGGAGAGGAAAGGAAATAGTTCGTTGTTAATAAAATCTATGAGTTCTTCACTTCTCCAGTCTTTATGGACCCAATCTTTCCATCTGTAAGGAGAAGGTATGTTCCTTTGATACGTTTCTCCTTTTAACTTTGCTTTCAATTCTCTCTCATCTTCCAAATCGTCATAAAGTTTCAAGAAAAGCATCCACGACAGCTGGATTATGTAATTAACTGATGCGATCTCATTTCTCAACAAATCGCAAGTCTGCTTGAACTTTGATCTTAATGTTTGTCTATCCATTATCTAACACCTCCAGCTTCATAAAGACCTTGAGAAATACTCTCAAGTGCGTGTATAAGATTGTCTATTCCGCCAAAAGAATTTATGATCTCCTTCAACTTGCCAATCTTCTGGATGTCTGGAGATTCCAGAGCTTCGGGAGAAATTTCCTCAATGCCACCAATCTTGTATTTTTCTATGAGATTTAGCAAAACTTTCTTTGCGGTCTCATTGAAAGAGTTAATAAATTGCTGTTTTTCATTCAACAAAGCTTGGGCTCTGTCATCTCTACTTAAGATAGGGGCATCAAAAGCTACATGAGCTATAATATCAAAAGCATCTGCATCAGGTCTATCAAGTAATTGTGCTATTAACTCTGGATTTATGCTCTTTGCTTTTAAATCATCTAAAAATTTCTTCCTGCTTTCTTTATTTATCCAGACTTTCCTTAAATCATCCAATGTAAGAACTTTCTTCCTCACATTTTCTTTAGCATATTCAATATATCTTGCTTTATTGAGTTTTTTGCCTTCAACTTCAACATATATCTCCTCTTCGATATAAACATTGATACCCTTAACAACTACTTTACCTTCCTTTGGTTTTTTCTTCTTCAATTCAATTACAACAGCAATCTTATCCTTGAAAGGGATCGGGTCTACGCTTACTTCTCTAAGTTTGTAGTTTTTTGCCTCAACTTTTACCTTTACTGGTGAATGAGGACAACTATCAATAATGAACTCTCCATTTTCATTTGTTCTCGCTGGTTTAACCATATTAACTCCCAACTTTGCTGTTATCCTTGCATTTGGAATAGGTGTCCCGTCTTCGCTATCTACAACTTTTCCTTTTATAAAGTAATCGAAAGGTCCTTCTGGAATATCTGGTATGTATTCTTCAGGTGGCAAATCCCAAGGATCTAAAAGACGAGTAGCATCTACAAAATCTATAATTCGGAAGAAAAATTTGTTTGCATCCTCGCTTATTCTACTTCCTCTACCTATTATCTGCTTAAATAACACCTTAGACGCAATGGGTTTCATGAAAACAATGTTTTTTACAGGAGGCATATCAACACCTGTACTTAATAAATCCACGGTTACAGCAATGGCAGGTATTTGATATTCTGAATCTGCCATTTTCTCAGCAAGCTCTATAGCGTTAGGTTCCTCATCAACAATCCTTACTACAAAATCATCGGCCCTTACGCCAGTTGAAGCAATTTCAGAAGCTAACTCATTTTGTAAAATTTTTACAACATCTAAAGCATGTTCTTTTGTTACACAAAAAACAATTGTTTTCTCTGTTGGACCATAAGTTTTTAGTATTTCAGCAAGCTTCTTAGTCATCGCTTCTGTTCTATCAGGTAGAGTTATAATCCTCTCAAATTCACCAACAGAATAGAATTCTTTAACTTCTGTTTCCTCTGGTGCTTCAATAATTCCTCCCTCACTCGCCACATCTGTTAAGGATATACCTCCTTTCTTATCAATGTTCATGTAAATTTTATGAATCTTATAAGGAGACAGGAATCCATCTTCTATACCTTGTCCCAAGCTGTAAACATAAACAGGTGTGCCAAAATATGCATAAGTATCTATGTTATCATCTCTTTTAGGTGTGGCAGTCATACCAAAATGAATGGCATTTTTAAAATAATCGAGAATCTCTTTCCATCTCCCGTATCCAGATCTATGGCATTCATCAATAATTACCATATCAAAGAAATCAGGGGAATATTCTTGATAAAGTCTCTTTCCGTTTTTCTCCGAATATAGTGTTTGATATGTAGCAAAATAAATATCTCTTATTTTAGGTGCTTTCCCTTCTTTTATTACCTCTCTTGCACCTCCAAATGGTTCAAAGAATTTATTACAAGCTTGATCCCTCAGCATTATTCTGTCTGCAATATATAGAATCCTTCTGATTTTCTTAGTGTTGTAAAGTTTCCATGCTACCTGAAAAGCAACATAAGTTTTACCTGTTCCAGTTGCCATAGTCAATAAAATACGTTTTTTTCCGTTAAGAAAGGCCTCTATGATATTCCTTACTGCAGCAATCTGATAATATCTTGGAATTTTGTTTTGGACAATTTTATACGGATACAAAAGAGGATTTTCATCTTTATTAAAAGGTAGGAGTTTATTAAACTTCCATAATGAATATCTTTTCCATAATTCTTGCGGAGATGGAAATTTATCAAGAGTTCTTTGCTTTTTGGTTATGAAATCATATTCCTCGATCTTGTGTCCATTTGTTGAGTACGCGAATGGAACATTAAGCATTTCTGCATATCTTTTTGCTTGTTGAATTCCTGCCACATGATGTTTTGCTTCTTCCTTTGCTTCTACAACAGCTATCGGAAAATACCTCTCTAAAAATAGAATATAATCAGGTTTTACTCCTTCTTTTCTATTTCCATATTCATCTATAATTCTACCTTCAGTTATTTTTAACTCACGCTGGATTAAATCTTCTGACCAACCAGATTCATGCAATTTTGGATCTATTAGTTTAGCTCTTGTTTCTGCTTCGTTCCACATGATATTTTTGCCCACTTCTCATTAATTATTTTCATTCTCAAATTTTTAAAGTCGCCGAGCCAAATTTCGGACAATTTGATATGTGCGAAATTCATATTTTCACAGTTTGAGAGGATATATAAACTCATTTCCTTCATTCATCATTCTTTCCTCATTTTCGGGTAGGTGGTTCAAAATAAGATGTGATTTCTGCCTCTTTCCCATCTCCTTAGTACTGTCAGCCCTTTCCAATAGGGCTGGCTTCATATTACAATTTATAATTTAAAATATGAGTTTGTCAAGAATTTTTTTAGGGAAATTTGAGTTGAACTTGGGATAAGGTACATATGATGGTGCATCGGTGTTTATAACTTGGCTGCGTTATTCAGTAAATGGAGCAGGCTCTCATATCACGGCTAAGTGAAGATTTGATTGCGAGGCGAAGCCGAGCAAATTTCATATGGGCTGTAAGTCAATACCTCGAGCGGTGAGAGCAGAACCACAATTTAGAAGCGTTAAATTTTTAAATTTTTAATGCGAGCGTAAGCGAGCCAATTACATATGGGTTGTGAGCCAACACCCCGAGCGGTGAGAGCTGAACTACATTTGGGGAGCAGAAAGGGAGATTTTTAAGGGTAGTGGCAATGAAAGCGGGAGCCGGTTTTAGGTGCGATACTACATTCATTATGGTGAGAGGTTATAGAGTGCGGTAGTGCAGTTTTTGATGTGATTGGGGTTTTGGTTGCGAACTTGACTTATTACGGGGAGGGCATTTAAAGAGCGGTAGTGCGGTTAAGGCTGTGCCCCGGTAGCGAGGGGTGTGCACGAGGGCGGTGGGGACAGGGAGGCGGGGCTAAAAATAACTTCTTATTAATTCTGAAAGAGAAATCTTTAATTCACCTATTTCAACATAATCTTTTGATGTTACAACTCCTATCCGTGAAAGCGGAACTCCTGACATTATATCGAGGAACTCTTTTTCTTTATCTCTATCAACCTCTACAAGAAAGCGTCCCTGTGACTCTGAAAATAAAATTTTTTCAAAGGTTAAATTTCCATCTACGAGTATACTCCACAAATCTATTTTCGCACCAAGTGGTTTTATATGTTGATGCCAGCCACAGATACACATCTCACATAGAGCAACTGCCAGCCCACCATCCGATAAATCATGACACGATAAAACTAAACCTTCTTTGATGGCACAATGTAAACTTTGGAAAATTTTCTTTGATTCCGATGGATAGACACAGGGAGTTACGCCTTCATCTATTCCGAGTATCCTGTGAAGAACAGAGCCTCCCAATTCATCCCTCGTTATCCCAAGTAAATATATTGGATTTCCTTCTTTTTTAAATATACAATCTACTGCTTTTTTGACATCCGGCACAATGGTTATCGCAGATATGAGCAATGTATGTGGAATGGATATTCTTTTGCCATCTACTTCGAACTCATTATTTAAACTATCTTTTCCTGCGAAAAATGGAGCAGAAAATTCTTTTGATGTATCATAAAGTGCCATGCATACCTCTATTATCGCCTGCATTTTTTCGCCTTCGGGTTTGCCCCAGCTGAAATTGTCGAGCAGTGCAACTTTTTGGGGGTCGCCTCCCACAGCCACAACATTGCGAATTGCTTCCTCTACACAGCAAAATGCCATACGATAGGGATTGCGGGAATAAAAGGGATTTATGCCACAACCTATAGCTATTCCTTTATCTACATTAAGAAGTGGCTTTATAACTGCTGCATCACCGAGCAATGGCTTTATTACCGTGCCACCCTGAACCTCGTGGTCATACTGATGGACTATCCAGCCCTTACTGCGAATATTATAATCCGATAACACTTTTAGTAAAACTTCTTTAACATCGAATTCCGGTAAATCAACCTCTTTTTCTTCAATTTTTCTTTCTTCAAATTCAAACTCAAATTTTGGTTGCTTTTTGAAAATAAAATCTACATCCATATCCACAACAACTTTATCCTCATATTTTACAATTAATCTTTTGTCATTCCTGAATCTGCCTATTGGCGTGGCTTTTACTCCATATTTTTCAAATATTTCTTTCAATTTTTGGAGGTTTTGAGGTGGACATCCCAATATCATTCTTTCCTGAGATTCTGACACCCATATTTCCCTATAAGTTAATCCTTTGTATTTTAATGGGACTTTATTGAGCTGCACTTCTGCACCTGTATCCCTTGCCATCTCTGTAACAGCAACACATATCCCCCCTGCTCCGCAATCTGTAATATTTGTGTATAGATTTTTGTCGCGCGCTTCAATGAGTGCATCCCGCAAACGCTTCTCTGTAATGGGGTCACCGATTTGGACTGCTGCTATGAATTTGTCCTGTGATTCAGATGTTAAACCTGTTGATGAGAATGTAGCACCATGTATGCCATCTTTGCCCGTAAGTCCCCCTACAAGCACGATGTAATCACCTGGGTTTGTCTTTTTCTTAATTTTATCCTTTGGGATAAGCCCTATACATCCGCAATATACAACAGGATTTCCTATATACCTTTTATCATAAATAACCGCACCATTTACAGTGGGTATGCCCATTTTGTTTCCATAATCACGCACACCTGCTACAACGCCTTTTGCTATCCTCAAAGGATGGAGCACACCTTGAGGCAATTCAGAATAAGATATGTCAGGCGGAGCAAAGCAAAATACATCTGTATTTGCAATTGGTGTAGCACCGAGTCCACATCCGAGCACATCCCTTATAACACCACCGATACCTGTTGATGCACCTCCATAAGGCTCAAGAGCAGAAGGATGATTGTGTGTCTCTACTTTGAAAGCAATTCCCCATTTTTCATCAAACTCATAAACACCTGCATTATCTGAAAATGCAGAAAGAATATAATCTTTTTTAAGTTCTTCTGTTGCCTTCATTATTGTATCCCGTAATAAATTTTCAAATTTCTTATCACCATATTTAACCCTTGCTTTTAATGTTTTGTGAGAGCAATGTTCCGACCATATAGCTCCGAATGTCTCGAGTTCTGCATCGGTGGGATTCCTGCCTTTTTCCCTGAAATAATCCTGTATAACTTTCATCTCTTTTTCCGATAAGAATAGTGCCATTTTTTCGCTTAAATCCTTTAAATCTTTGCATTCAAGTAGTGGTATTTGTATAAGTTCAAATTTATAATCGGGTGGAGTTAAGATTTGCACATCTTTTACTTCTTCTTCAATAAGGTCGTTATAAAGCAATCTCTTTTTTATTTCTGTAAATTCCTTTTCTGTTATTCCTTTTATGCAATATCTTTTTGTCCTTCTAACCTTTACATTATATCCGAATTCCGATAATATGTATTCTGTGCTTTCCGCTGTGGGGTCTTTTACTGCGGGTTTGTAAGCGATTTCTACCTCAAATCCGCTAAAAGGAAATTTTTCATTTATTTTAAATTCTTCATCAACTTTGTCTCTCAAAATTTTATCGGCGATGAATTCTGCATCACTTTTTTCTATATCCCCAAATAAATAATAGCAATAAGTTATCTGAACTTCTTTTGCATCTATCCCCAGTAATTTAATATTTTCTTTTAAAATTTGTGCTTCTGACTGTGATTTACTTTTTATTTCGATGCGATAGCGGTTCATCTGTTATTTTAATCACAAATTAGTATTGTCAACTTTTTTAATTTTTACGCTTGACAAAATAAAAATTTTGTATAAAATAATGTGATGAAAGTGAAGTTAATTTATTTTGTATTTCTTTTAGTACTCTTAAAATTTGTATCTTGTGCTTCCACATCATCCATTACAAAAGTTAAGTTATATTACGGTAATAACTTAAGTCCGGCATTCTTAAAATGTAAACCAACTGTATCAGTATACAAAGAACCAGAAGCAGATTTCACAAGTTACAGAACATTTTCAGTGTTCCCTTTATCAATAATCGCAAAAGATGTTAAAATGAATCCAATTTTAGAACGCCAGATTTTATTTTTCATTAGAAACATATTCGAAGCAAAAGGGTATAAATTTGTTCCAATAGATTCTACTCCTGACTTTTTAATCACAGCTCAAGTGGATATCGAATATAAAGAAATAAAAGTTCCGCCATCAATTAAACAAGTTCCTGTATGGGTGCCAGGTAAATACATCACTATTCATGATTTCTCTTACTATAGATTTAACATGTCCTCATATAATTCAAACTTTTCCCACACTTGGGGTACATGGCAAGGAATGGATACTAAAACTATTTATGTTCCGGGATATTTAACTACAAAAACTTACATCAAACCCGGGTATACAGTAGGTTATTTTTTACCTTCGGCAATTATATGGGTATATGATGGGAAAACACTTAAAAATGTCTGGTCGGGATGCGGTGTGGGTGTTTCTAAAAATCCAGATATAAGGGTTTGTTCACAATTTGTTATACGAGATATTTTAAAAAATTTCCCCATATGTTCTAATATAGATTCCTCAGCCTTTAAATGTGAAACAGGAGTTCGAATTGCTATTTTTACAGTTGATGGTAATTCTTATTATCCTACTGTTTTAGAGGTAATAAAAGGAACACCCGCAGACAGTATAGGTATAAAAAAATATGATATGATAATCGAAATAGACAGCGTGAATACATGCAATAAACCTTTTTCTGAAATCATAAAATTGTTGGAAGGAAAACCTGGGACAAAAACAAGGATAAAAGTTAAGCGTCTCAATTCAATTATAACATTTGATTTATTACGCATTCCTTATAAAAAGTGATTAATATTCTCTTTTAAAATTTAAGCCTTTGCCTTACTCTTATTTCTATTTCGACTCAGAAACTTCATCAGCAATCGAATTTTGTCATAAAATATTTAAACGATTTATTTTTCTTTTGGGCTCTCTCACATGAAAAATACTTTAACATTTCTATTAAAAATTCTCTTTTTGAAAATTTTTTAGGAATAATTTTTTCAAAATCTTCTTTCATGAAATCATCGGTATTTTTAGGTACCTTTATTTTATTTTTGCTGAGAAAATTTTCGCTTACTCCAGCCATATACCAACTTTCGATTTCCTTCACCACTACCATTATTCTATCATCAGAGATATTTCGAATTTTATTTTTTATTTCTTCTTTTCTTGCAGCAACGCATGGAGCAGTATTTATATCTGTCACAAAAATATAACTGGCAAATTTCATCTTGTTGATTGATCTAATAAAATCATTTATCCAATCCCATTTTCTTTCTTTTTTGGAATAAGGAACAATTTTAATGCAAGAATATTTTTGTTTTAATAGAGGTTCAAGCATTCTTTCAAAAAATCTCATTTCATTTTCTCCCTCAACGAATATGAAAAGGAGCTTATATTCCATTTACTATGATAATATATTTTTCACAAAAAGTTCATCCAGACCTATTTCATTTTCCAAAAATATTTTTATTTCTTCATGTTCTTCTGCACAAGTTATTACAGAGTTTCCTTCCTCATCTCTTTTTATCAAAAGTAAATTTTCCAAATCAACATACTTTACAAATAATGGATTATGTGTTGTAATAATAATTTGTTTATCTTTTGATGCTTCTTTCATCATGTTTACTATTCGAAAAATTATGGATGGGTGAATATTTCTTTCAGGTTCTTCGATTATAACAAGCGGCAATTTCTCGAAATAAAGCATGATTATCATAATAATTAAGTTAATAGTACCATCAGATATCAAAGACGAAGGAATATCTTCCATTAAATATTTTTCATACAATTTAAACGATAACTCTTTCTCTTCGAACCTTTTTTCTATAATAATATCTTCTACAAAAGGTAAAATGTCATTCACTAAATTTAACAATTTATTCCTCTTCTCATCATCTTCTAATATGTTTTTCAGGATAAGAGGCAAATTGCTTCCATCCTCTTCTAATGACAATCTTCCTGAGATAGGTCTATTTTTCTTTGCCTCTTGAGGATTAATGTTAAATACTTTTATTTTATTTAATTTTAAAAACTGGTCTGCAAAGGGCGGAGAGATCATGCGTAGTAAACTATATTTTCCTATTATTTGTGGAAGTAAAGGCGAACATATATCATTTTCTTTTAGAGGAAAATTTTCAGGAGAATTTATTTCAACTTTTACATCATTTCTTTCTCTCAAAACTTTTATAAATCCTTTATTCGCTTCTTTTTTTTCTGTGTCAATAAATTCGCAATGTTCAAATATTATTTCCCTATCTATTATGAATTGACTTTTACCTCGAAAAGAAATATCTATCTCATATTCTGTTTCTTCTATATTTATCCCAAAAGGAGTCCCTTTCCTATGTAGAGATAATTTTTCATCTAACGAAATATTTATTGTCAAAAAATCTTCTTTGCAATTTAAATTACGAATATAATTGGGACCTCCTTGAGAAAATATTGCATCCTCTAAACCTAAATTTATAATATCTCTTATGAAATTAAAAATCTGGGTAAAATTTGTTTTCCCAGAAGCATTTGGTCCTATTAAAACATTAAATCTGCCCAAGTTAACATCAATTTCTTTAAAACTCTTAAAATTTTTAACTTTTAGTCTTTTAATCATCAACCTATTTTACTCATTTATATACTTTGTCAAGATTCTTATTGACAAATTTCTCTTTTGCATAAAAATAATGATGGTAGGTAGGTTTCAGGTTATGGCTACATTGCAGGCAGCAAGAGTTTATGTCCTTAATCTACTTCCTTTGGAATCTGCAAAAAGTTTTGGTTTAAATCGTGCAATATTTTATGCAGCAGCAAAGAAAGGATTCAAAAAGATACAAAAACCCGTAGAATTAAAACCCGAATATAAAAGGAAATATAAGAAAGAGTTGAAAATAGAGCAATTCAAAGTTGGTGATGAAATGGCTTTTTGTGTGGAAATCGAAGGCAAAAAGTATTTTACAATAGGCGGCGAAATACAAACAGAGAAAGATTTTGAACGCCAAATTGAGAAAAGATTTGGTGGCAAATTTGATAAAGCATGGGAAGAAGCGGTAAAAATTTGTAAAGAAGCAGGCGAAGATGTATTGAAATCACAGCGCCTGTTCTACGAAAAAGTTTATAAACCTCGCAGAGACGAACTCGCACAAAAGTGGTCGAATTTGTAAGATTTTATTCTTGACAACAATAATATTTAAGTAAAATTTATGATGATCCAAAAAGAGAAAAAATTTTATGATGCCTTAAAAGAAGTATTTATAGGTGAAAAAATAGAGGGCGAATCAGGTTATATCAATTTAATGAAAATTAAGTCTAAATATTTCGAGAAAGGGGTATTTCCCAAATTACAAAGAGATATTGAAGCAGCCCTTAAAGAATTTCCAGAATTTCGTGAGGAATTATTTGATAAGCTTTATACTTTCTTTTCTCGTTATTTCTCTAAAAGTGGTTCCATTTATTTTGATTATACTCCTTTACATCAAAGTATTTATGACAAAATTTATACTGATGACAAAGATGTAATCCTTTTCTGGAAAACAAGAATGCTTTATTATGTTAAAACCGATAGGATTTTTAAAAATATGGGAACAGAAATAGATGGCTTCAAATTTTATTTTGATGTTTCCAAACTTGAACATAAAAAGGCAACTGAAAAAAGAGAATTAATTTATGAGTTTAAAGAAATTCAAAAAGATAAAACAATTGTTTTTAATGTTCTTTACACAGAAAGAGGGAGAAAAACGAATGTTGAAAAAATAATAAAAGAACTCAAAAAACACGGTATTAAAATCACTACAGATATCCTGGAAAGAGCCTTTAAAGTTTTTGAAAGACAAAGCGAAGTTGACTATTTTATAAACAAAAATGCAGAAGAATTTTTAAAAGAGCAATTTGATTTATGGCTTTATCAATATGTTTTTAAAGAAAAAAGTGAATGGACTGAAAAAAGAATAAAAGAATTACAGATTTTAAAAGATATTGCATATAAAATAATCAGATTCATTTCTCAATTTGAAAACGAACTTGTGAAAATTTGGAACAAACCGAAATTTGTTTTTAACTCAAATTATGTGATAACCCTTGATAGGATTTTTGAGAAAGAAAAGTCAAAAGCGAAAAACGAAAAGTTAATCGTTGAGAAAATACTTGAACATCCAAATTTCGGGGAGCAAGTGAAGGAATGGAAAGAACTCGGAATAATTGAGGATAAATTAAAAGAATCCGATTTAAGGAAAGAAATTTTAAAAGAAGATTTAACGGGTAAAAATTTAAATGAAAAATACAGATTCCTTCCGATTGACACAAAGTATTTTAAAGATTTGGAGATCGAAATTTTATCATTATTTGATAATCTTGACGAATCCCTTGATGGCTGGTTAATAAAATCTGAGAATTATCAGGCACTTAACACCATATTAAATAAATTCAGGGAAAAGGTTCAGACAATTTACATAGACCCGCCTTTTAACAAAGAACAGGACGCGGATTACTTCTATTCGGTTAAATACAAAGATGCAACATGGATAACAATGCTTGAAAACAGATTAAGAATAGCAAAAGATTTATTAAAAGATACAGGAAGCATATTTGTAAGGTGCGATTACAATGGAAATATGTATGTGAGGTTATTGATGAATGAGATTTTTGGAGGGGAAAATTTTAGGAATGAGATAATTTTAAAGAAAACTGCTTATTTAGCAAAAAGAGAGGTAAACAATCTAGAGCAAGAAACTGAAAGCTTAATAAATTACTGTAAAAATCATAATTTGATCTTTTTCAAAAGAATTTGGATTGAAAGAGAACCGCAATGGGTATTAATGCAGGAGAAGCCTAACCGAGGTCAAACGGGTAAACCTATTATTATTGAGAATCAAGTTTTTTATCCACGAAAAGGCTACTGCTGGGCTAGAGGAAACGAGGTAGCCAATAGAATGTATAAAGAAGGTCGATTAAAAATCAAAAATGGAAAACTTTATATATTGCTGGATAAAAAAGCCCCCGGAACTAATTGGACAGATATTTCAGGTTATTCATTTAATTGGCATTTTAAAACCGAAAATTCTGAAATCCTTTTAAAGCGCGTGATAGAATCCACTTCAAATGAAGGAGATTTAATTATGGATTTCTTTCTAGGTTCCGGCACAACATGCGCTGTGACTCATAAGTTAAAAAGAAAATGGATAGGGATTGAGGTTGGAGAGCATTTTTATACCGTTGTTTTACCAAGAATGAAAAAGGTTTTATTTTATGACAAGTCGGGAATTTCAAAAGAAAAGGATGTTAAGGAAAAATATAATGAGAAAAATGCGGGCGGATTTTTCAAATATTACGAACTTGAACAGTATGAAGATGTTTTAAGAAAAGCAAAATATGAAGATTCTGATTTATTTGAAAATCCCTATGAAGACCCATATAGCCAGTATATTTTTATGAAAGACCCGAAAATGCTCGAATGTCTTGAAATTGATTATGAGAATAACAAAGTAAAAGTTGATTTCTCAAAACTTTATTCAAAAGAAAAAGATGGAAAGGAAATAGACATTGTTGAAACACTCTCAAATCTACTGGGCAAATGGATTAAAAAGATAACAAAGGATTATGCTGAGCTTGAAGACGGGACGAAGATTGACCCGAAAAATCTTGAATATGTGGAGTTGCCGGATGGAAAAAAGGAGATGTTTTATAAATATGTTAAAGATTTGATATGGTGGTGAAATATGATTAAAAAGTTTATTAAAATCAGAAATGTAGGAAAATTCAGAAATTTTTCCGCCTCAGGAGACATTAGTTTACATAAAGTTAATATAATTTATGGAGAAAACAGTGTAGGAAAAAGTACTTTAGTATCTATAGTGCGTTCTTTACATCTTAATAATCCAGATTTGATTTTAAAGAAAAAAACTTTTGGAGCCAACGATGAACCGTATATTGAATTATTATTTAGCAATAATGAAGTATTTAGATTTCAAACTGGTAACTGGAGTAATTGGAAAAATGAATTAAAAAACATAGAAATTTTTGATGAATTTTTTGTAAATGAAAATGTATACACAGGAATGGAAATATTTCCAGAACATCAAAAACGTTTATATGGATTTGTTATGGGCGAAGAAGGCGTGGAATTAGCGAAAGAAATTGAAAAAATAAAAGAAGAATTGCAATCAGAAAAATACCCTAAATTAGAAAAGTTAGAGAACCAAATAGAAATATTAATAAAAAACAACTTTGATGTAGAAACTTATATTAATTTGACTGAAGATCCGGAGATAGATGAAAAAATTCAAGAAAAAGAACATAAAATTAACATAGCAAAAGAATTTTCTGAGATTAGACAGAAAGAAAATTTAAAAGAAATTCCTAAATTCTCTTTACCTTTTGATTTAAATATTCTAAAAACAATTTTAAAAAAATCATTAACTACAATTTCAGAAGACGCATTGCAAAAAACAAAACAACATATAAATAAACTTGTTAATGCCATAGGAGAAAAAGCTGAAGAGTGGATACATCAAGGATTATTAGTAGTAGAACACGTAAAGGATAACAAATGTCCTTTTTGTCAGCAAGACCTTACAAAAGCGGAAATTATGATTAAATCATATCAGCAATATTTTAACCAAGAATATAGGAAAATTGACGAAGAGGTTAAGCAATATTTGTATAAAATTGAGAAATTTAATATTGAACGCATATTAAATGACGCTAAAAATATCATTTTAAGAAATAATGGATTGCTTGAGTTTTGGAAAAGATTTATAAAGAATATAGAAATATTTGAGATAAAAAAGTTTGAAGAATATTCCTCGAAAATAAATGAATATTTTCGAAAAGTTAAATTAGCATTAGAAAACAAATCCAAAAAAATCTTGTCACCTATAGAGACAGATTATATAGATAAATTACAACAAATTGTTTCAAAGTTTAATACAGCAATTGAAGATTATAATTTTAAAGTCAAAAATTTAAATACACAAATCTCAGAATTAAAAGAAAAACAACCAGATATTGAGAAATTAGAGAAAGAACTTGAAAAACTTAAAATTAAAAAGCGAAGATTCTCTCCCGAAATTATGCGATTATGTGAAGAATATAAAAATGTTAAAAATGAAATAAATAAGATAAAAAAAACAATCCGAGAGAATCAAGAAAAATTGAAATTTGCTGTCTCTGAAAAAATACAAAAATACGGTAAAAAAACAAACATAATTCTTGAAAAATTTGGCATCCCATTCAAAATTATCAAGCAAATTTCAAGATATAGAGGAAAAGGGAAAGAACCTTATTTCGAATATTTCTTAGAATATGAAGGAGCAGAAATAAATCCACTCTCTCATACTAAATTTGCTCTAAGTGCAGGAGATAGAAATGGACTTGCACTATCGTTTTTTATAGCAAAACTCTATATAGATGGAGACCTTCAAAATAAAATCATCATATTTGATGACCCTATTTCAAGTTTTGATATTAATAGAAAAAGACGAACAATTGAAATTATAAGAGATTTGGCAAAAAAGGCAAAACAAGTGATCATTTTTACTCATTTTAATACTTTTGCTTTTGAATTATATGATACTTTGCGTGATATAGGGATTGCTCCGCAATGTCTACAAATTAAGAATGGAAAAATAATTAAATGGAATATTGAAGAGGATAAAAAACTTCCATATTTTAAAAATCTTGCAAAATTAGAATCTTTCCTGAATGGGGAAGAAATACCGTTAGACGAAATAAGAAGACTAATTAGGATTTGTTTAGAAGATAAACTCAAATTTAATTATTTTCAATTTTTTAAAGATTTAGGTGAAGATTGTTGGTTAGGAAGTATGGTAAATAAACTAAGGAAAATAAAAGATAATCCTTCGTTAAAATTTAAACATAGTAATAAAGATGAGGTTATAAACGAACTTAGCAACTTATGTGATTTTTCAAAATACTCGCATCATAGTTGTATTACAGCTTCTTATAGAACGGACTATGCTCGAAACGAACTGGAAAATTATGTCAAATCAACTCTGAAAATGATTTATGAATGGTTATGACGTAGAAAAAATTATGAATGTGGCTCAAAAATTTTTTGAGGAGGCACAAAAATGTTATGAAAACAAATGTTACATTGCATCTTTAATTTTATATGGAGCCAGTTTAGAAGCATTACTTTTAGCCATGTGCTTTGCTTATCCCGAAAAAGTAAGAAATACTAACACTTATAAGAGTAAGAAACGAAAAACTAAAAGAAAAAGAGGAATTTTTCTTGAATTTACTCTAAAAGATCTCATAGAAATTGCCGAGGAACTTAAATGGCTTCCTTTAAAAGAACAAATTGAAAACATAGGAGAGTTTAGAAATTGGGTAAAATGGGTGCAAATGACCCGAAATCTTGTTCACCCTGCCTCATGGCTAAAACCTGATCGGTATTTCGGAAACATTCACAAAATTATGGAACAAGCCTCTGAAAGAGAATACAGGAAATTTGTTGAAATAAGCGAAGAAACTGTTTTAGCGATTGATGAAATTTTACGCAGAATAGTTAAAAAAGATTTATCACAACAGTTAGTTAGATATAAAACAAAATGAAAAGAAATAAAAAAGAACATTTATCAAAACCCAGAAATGAACTTCTTGCGAGAGTTTTCTATTACGCAGGATTCATCGAGGCATGGGGACGGGGAACATTAAAAATTATTGAAAATTGCAAAAAACAGGGATTGCCGGAGCCCGATTTTATTGAAGAATACGGAGTGATGAAAGTTGTATTTTATAAAGATATCTATACCGAGGAAAATCTGAAAAAAATGGGATTGAATGAGAGACAGATGAAGATAATTAACTATATAAAAGAACATAAAAGTGCAAGTTTATCTGCTTTTAAAGATATGATACCTGATGTTTCGGAAAAGACCTTATATAGAGACTTACAAGAACTTGTAAACAGAAGTCTTTTGAAAAAAATTGGTAAAAAGAAGGGTACGAAATATGAGTTGTTATAACAGACATTTATCGGACATATCAGACATATTTCGGACATTTATCGGACACAAACATGAAAATCTAAGAAAATTAGCACTAGATGAAAGGCGGATAAATGAGTCAAAAAACAGATAAAATACGAATCTATCTCCAAGAGATGATTAAAAATTTAAGGTTTGATAATCTTCCTTCAGAGTGGATTTCTTTTAATTTTAAAACCTTTTCAAAGACAAAAACTTTATGGGATTATCAAGAAAATGCTTTGAGAAATGCTATCAAGGTTTTATGGAAATACTATGAAGATTTTGTTGATTATCAAAAATTTGAAAATCCCAGAATAAATAATGAACGGAAAAGAAAATTTTACGAATGGTATAAAAACAACGGACTTGATTTAAAAATTGACCTTGAATTTGATGAAGATTCTAAACTTTTAAAATTACTCGAAAATTATTATCCTGTGGAAGAGCTTTATTATGGAAGAAACAGAAAAAGAAAATTCAGAATTTCTTATGAAAATTTTATAAACAGAATGTGCTTCTGGATGGCTACGGGTTCGGGTAAAACACTCGTGATTGTTAAACTGATTCAGATTCTAAGGGATTTAATTAAAAGGGAAGAAATCCCACCCAATGATATCCTTGTGCTAACTCATAGAGATGACTTAATAGAACAATTGAAAAGACATATAAATGAATTCAATTATGCAAATAGTCACGATATTCTTATAAAGTTAAGAGAGTTAAAAGAGTATGACTCGGTTAAAAGGGAAAATCCCTCGCTTTTTAGAGAAAAAGAGATAACAGTCTTTTATTATCGCTCTGATAATTTAAGTGATGAGCAAAAAGAGAAAATAATTGATTTCAAAAATTATGACAATGATGGGAAATGGTATATCTTTCTCGATGAGGCACATAAAGGAGATAAAGAAGAATCAAAAAGACAACATATTTACTCAATACTTTCGAGGAATGGGTTTTTATTTAATTTCTCAGCTACATTTACAGACCCGAGAGATGTAATAACCACGGCATTTGAGTTCAACCTCTCATCTTATGTAAAGGAAGGACACGGAAAGCATATTCTTGTTCTCGAACAGGAAGTAAGGGCTTTCAGAGATAAAGGAGAAGAATATGAGGATTATAACACCGAAGAAAAACAGAAAATAGTTCTAAAATCCTTAATACTTTTAACTTATGCAAAGAAATTTTATGAAAGATTATCACAATGTGATTCAAAACTTTATCATAAACCCCTGCTCATAACTCTTGTAAATTCTGTAAACACAGAGGATGCAGATTTGAAATTATTTTTCAGGGAAATAGAAAGAATAGGAAAAGGAGAAGTTGATGAAAGAATCTTAAATTCCGCAATAGACGAACTTTGGGAAGAATTAAAAAAAGAGCCAAAATTTATGTTCGAAGAAGAAAATTTAAGAATCGATAAGGATATGTTTGTAAATATAAAATTTGAAGACATTTTAAAATATGTTTTTAATTCAACCTCACCCGGAGGGATAGAAATTTTGATAAGACCCTCAGATAAAAAAGAAATGGCTTTTAAATTAAAAACATCTGATAAACCTTTTGCATTGATAAAAATAGGTGATATATCAAAATGGCTTAAAGAAGAATTCTCAGGATATGAAATAAATGAAAGATTTGATGACGAAGGATATTTTGAAACTTTAAATCGGGATGATTCGGATATTAACATTTTAATGGGTTCTCGAAGCTTTTACGAGGGCTGGGATTCCAATAGACCAAATGTGATAATGTTTATAAATATAGGAACAGGAACCGATGCTAAAAAATTCATTTTGCAGTCTGTAGGAAGGGGTGTAAGAATTGAACCCGTAAAAGACAAAAGAAAAAGAATAAAATTTCTTTATAATAACAAAGAAATAGACGAGGAATTGTACGAAAAAATTAAAAATTTCGTTTTACCTGTTGAGACATTATTTATATTTGGAACAAACAGAAATGCAATAAAAGAAGTTATAAAAGAATTAAAAATTCAAGCCAAAAGAGAAGGCGAAAAGATAATAGGCAATCTGTTTACCATTACTAATAATGCTAAGAACAAAAAACTTTTAATTCCGAAATACAAGGAAGTAAATTATCCCCTTATAAGAAAAAGAGAACTTACCAAATTCTAGATCTCGAAAGAGGATTTCGAAATGCTTGAGAAATTTTTAAATTTTATAAATGACGACAGGATTCTACTTGTACGCTATAATACTGAACCTGAAAAGATAAAAATTTTAAGACAGAGTGTTGTGGATAAGGATAAATATTACAGAATTGAACCTGATAAAAGTTTTAAAAATGTAGATTTAATCATTCAAAGAATATTTGATTATTTCAACATTATGCCCGAAGAATTTAACGAATTGAAAGAACTCGAAGATGAAATCAGGCATTTTAAAAATATAAAAGTTTATATAGATGAAATAAATAAGATTGATGAACTAACGAAAAAAATTGAAAATGTAAAGAAATATCCAGAATTATTAAGAGAACTGGAATTACAATACGGCAAAATACCTCCTGAAGAGTATATGAGGAAAGCTCAACAACTGAAGAAAGAAGAAATTTTTGAAGTACGAAACAAAAAAATTAAAATAAAACATATTGCAAATCATTATTATTTACCTCTTGTAATGACAGTAGAAGAAAAAATTAAATATATCACTCATATAATAAAAACAAAGAGCGAAGTAAAATTCTTAGAGCATCTTGAGGAGTATTTAAATAAAGATAATAACAAATTTAAGAAGTTTGAATGGTGGGTGTTTTCAAAAATTGATGAACATCTTGACGAAGTTTACATCCCTTATTACAACTCCAGAGAAAATAGAATATCAAAATTTAAACCTGATTTTATATTCTGGTTAAAACCTCGAGATTTAAATAAATATTACATTATGTTTATTGATCCTAAAGGAATCGAATATAGAGACCCTGATCGAAAGATAGAAGGATACAAAGAAATTTTAGAAAATAAAGAATTTCCTTATGAAAAAGCCAATTACAAAGTCAAAATATTCTTATTTTATTATACCCCAGATATAAATAAAATTCCCAAAATATCATATGAAAATTATTGGATTGATAACATTGAAACAGCCTTAAATAGAGTTCTACAATAATAAATCAAACTTCCGAATGGGCTATTTCTTTTAACTTTCTTACTCTTTCGATGTCTCCTATTACTATTATTTTGTCGCCAAGGTTTAGTTTTACATCCGGTCCTGGATTGTATTTAAATCTGCCTTCCGCATCTTTTATTGCTATCACAATTAGGCCTGTTTTCTGCGGTATGCGTGCTTCACGCAATGTTTGACCTATAAGCCTGCTTCCCTCCATAATTTCAACTTCTTCTATCCTCAAATGCTTTTCCTTCTCGATAAGCAAAGAATCGAGAAAACTTACTACAGCGGGTCTCATCATCTCTGCTGCAATCCTTGCTCCACTCAACGCATTAACAGATATAACAGAATCAGCTCCTGCTTTCTCTAACTTTGACACACTTTCATCACTAAAAGCACAGGTAACTATGCGCAGAGAGGGGTTCAAACTCCTTGCCGTTATCACAACAATAAGGTTATCCTGGTCTGTATGCATCAAACTGAATAATCCTCTTGCACGGGTAATACCAGCAGAAATAAGAACTTCTTCTTCAAAAGGAATACCTCTTATCACCAGCAACCGCCTTTGCTTCAACAGTTCATACCTTTCTTCGCCACGAACTATTATCACAAAGTCAGCACCTGCGCGCTGCAACTCCTCAACAACATACTTGGCAACATCACTGTATCCACACACAATATAATGTCCCTGTAATTTTTCTATCATCCTTTTAACCCTCCTTTCATAAAGTAATTCAATGAATTCACCTTCAAGTAATAAAGCAACAATTGTGGAAACAGCATACATAAGAGTGCCAAGCCCTGTCAATATTAAAGCAATTGTAAAAATTCTACCAGCAGTGGAAAGAGGTTTAACCTCTGAAAAACCGACAGAAGTAAGCGTAATGACAACCATATAAAGTGAATCCAGAAAATTCCAGCCCTCGATTTTCATATAACCAATTGTGCCAAGCGTTATGAGCCCTATAATGCACCCTATTGCAACTATTATTTTTTGCCTTAAAGTCATCAATCATTTTAATCATATCCTAACGATGTCAAGATTTGACCCAGCGATATACCAGCATCATTAACAGGAACTTTAAAATTGCTATACACATCAAATTTTAATTCCCTTAAATCTTCCAGCAATTTTTCAAATAATATTCTATTCTGAAAAACACCTCCAGATAAACACACTTTATTTATTCCATATCTCTCCCTTAAAATTAAACAAACTTTTTTAACCACTTCACAAATAGTATTGTGAAATTTCATAGAAATTTCGCTCGCAGGCGCTCCTCTTTTCAAATCTCTGACTATTTCTCTTATCATCTTTTTAAAACTTATTTTTTTGTCTCCTATTTCAAATGAATAAACTTGATGATTACCTTCTGCAATCATTTCAAGATTTATAGCCGCTTCCCCCTCATAAGAATTAAAATCACAAATTCTCAAAATTGAAGATACAGCATCAAATAATCTTCCGCAACTTGAAGTTAAAGGACAGTTTATCTTTTTATCAATCATCTTTATTAAAACTTCTGCTTCCTTTTTATCCCATATTTTATGAATGTAATCTTTACATCCTGAAAGATAAAGATAACTCAAAGCCATGCGACGGGGTTCTTTTACTGCTTTCTCACCTCCGGGCATCGGCACATATTCAAAATGAAAAACACGCTCAAAATTCTTTGCATCGCATATTAAAAATTCACCACCCCAAACTGCGCCATCTGCACCATACCCGGTACCATCAAAAGCAACACCTATCACTTTTCCCTTTAAATTATTTTCCAAAATACAGCTCAAAATATGAGCATAATGATGCTGAACTTTCAAAACTTTTTTGAAATTTTGCTGTGCCCACCTTGTTGATAAGTAATCTGGATGCATATCACAAACACAAATTCGAGGTTCGATGTCAAAAATCTTTTTAAAATGATTTAAAACATCTTCAAAAAAAGAAAGTGTTTCAAAATCAGCCAAATCTCCTATATGTTGACTCATAAAAATAAGATTTTCTTTTGAAAGGCAAAATGTATTTTTCAGTTCAGCTCCCACAGCCAATATTTGTGGAAATTTCTCATCAAATTCAAAAGGCAAAGGACAATATCCTCTTGCACGACGAATAAAACGAGGTTCGCCAGACACTACCTGCAACACACTATCATCAGATCTCATAAATATTTCTCTATTGTGAAGAAGGAAAAAATCTACTTTATTCTTAAACTTCGAAAATGCCTCTTCATTTTTATAAATAATGGGTTCATCTGTTATATTTGCACTTGTATCAACTATGCATTCTAAATCTTCCATCAATAGGTAATGCAAAGGCGAATATGGCAAAATAACACCCACATATCTATTTTTTGGAGCAACTTCTTCTGCAAGGTCATAATCTGGAGATTTTTTCAGTAGCACAATCGGACGCTGTGGAGATAACAAAATATTTTCTTCTTCCTTTGAAATTTTTGCAATTTTTTTAACTTCTTCCAAATCTTTGCACATAACTGCAAATGGTTTTGTCTTTCTTAATTTTATCGCTCTTATTCTTCTAACTGCTTCCTTTTTTCTTGCATCGCAAACTATATGCATACCGCTTATGCCTTTTATTATCCCTATTTTGCCTTCTTTTATAAATTTTTGTGTAAGTTTAATTGCTTTATCTCCCTTTTCTATCAAATTTCCTTTTGGGTCATAAAGCGTTATTTGGGGTCCGCATTTGGGACAGGCGTTTGGTTCTGCGTGAAAGCGACGGTTAAGGGGGTCTTCATACTCTTTCCTGCATTCATCACACATAATAAAAATGCTCATGGTGGTTTTTTCCCTATCATAGGGAATATCTTTTATTATGGAAAAGCGAGGTCCACAGTTTGTGCAGTTTATAAAAGGGTATCTATATCTTCTATCCGTAAGAGTAAAAAGTTCTCTCAAACACTCATCACATGGTGCAATATCCGGCGGTATTAAAACTTTTTTCGATTCTTCATTTTCACTCTCAACGATTTGTAAGTCATCTGGCAGATTTCCTTCCCACTCTTCATAAATTATTTCTTTTATGTTCGATAAAGGCGGTGCTTTTTCTTTTATTTCTTTTATCAATTTTTGCAAAGTATTTTCATCGCAATCTGTTAACATCTCAACTCCTCTTGCAGTATTTCTTATTATTCCTTTGAGATTAAATTTTGTTGCTGTTCTGTAGAGAAAGGGACGGAAACCCACTCCCTGCACCACTCCTTTTATCAAAATTTTAAATCCCACGCTTTATTTTAACAAAATTTTTTTTATGTCAACCGATAATAATTATTAGCCCCACCTCCCTGTCCCCACCGCCCTCGTGCACACCCCTCGCTACCACAAGGCACAGCCTTGACCGCACTTCCGCTCTTTAAAATGCCCTACCCGTAATAAAGCAAGTTCGCAACCAAAACCCCAATCACATCAAAAACTGCACTACCGCACTCTATAACCTCTCCCCATAATGATGTAGTATCGCACCTAAAACCAGCTCCCGCTTTTATTGCCACTACCCTTAAAAATCTCCCTCTCTGCTCTCAAAATGCTGTTCCGCTCTCACCGCTCGGGGTGTTGGCTCACAACCCATATGTAATGCACTCGCTTCGCTCGTAATAAAAATTTAATACAAATTTCAAAAATTTTAACACAAAAATCAAAAATTTTAATATAAATGTTAAAAAATTTAACAAAAAATTCAAAAATTTTAATAAAATTATTAAAAATTTTAGGTCAAACCTGACACTGATGTGGCTTCTTACCTCCTCGTGATAAATTTATTGACAGAGGAAAATGTTGATTATAATATGCAAAAAGGAGGGAATATGAGGCGTTTTGCCTTATTATTCATCATTTTATCAGGGACGGCTTTCGCAAAGATATGGGTAGTTGATACCACAGGTGCAGAAGGTGACTCATTACAGAAAGCGATTAATTCTGCATGGGCAGACCCGGGGATTGATACCGTGCTGGTAAAGAATGGAACCTATCATCTATTTATAAATGACACTGTGGGCTTGATAATGCGTGATTCTGTGGTGCTCGTGAGTGAAAACGGAGCAGAAAAATGCACGCTAACAGCAGTATCGGAAGATGGCACAGACACCGCATGGCATGTCATTTATTGCAGCGGATGGGATACCGCATCGCACGCAGCACTAATAAGGGGCTTCACAATAAAAGATGGCAAAGCAAAGGGACCTTCTCCTCATATTATGGGTGGAGGAATATTTATCAAGTCTGCCTCACCCAGAATAGATTCCTGCATAATTACAGGTAATTATGCTGATTATAGGGGAGGAGGAATCGAAATTTTGTACCACTCTTCCCCTGTATTATCAGGAAATATAATCGAAAACAATTATGCTGAAGATTATGGTGGTGGAATTAGCATTTTTAATTATTCTTCACCGACACTTATAAATAATATCATCAAAAATGACTCAACTGACTACGGAGGCGGAATTTACATTGATTTTTATTCTTCACCAATTTTATCCCATAATATCATCACAGACAATTCTGCCAAGCAGGGTGGTGGAGTGTATATTGCCAGGTCTTCAGCCACATTAATAGGTAATACCATCGCGAATAATCTTGCTTCTGACCGTGGAGGCGGATGTTTTATTGCAGGTCAATCTTCAGCAACATTAAAAGGCAACACCATAAAAAACAACCGCACACCTTTTGGAGGCGGAATTTACATCGCTGGTGCTTCTTCACCTACATTAGAAAATAACATCATCGTAAATAACCATGCCTATTATGATGGTGGTGGAATTCATATTTATCATTCATCACCGACATTATTAGGCGCTGTTATTATAGATAATTATGCTGGAAGAAATGGCAGTGGAATTTACATAAGATATAATTCTTCTGCGAAGTTAACAAAATGTGTTCTCGGTATGAACAAAAGCAAATATGGAGGTGCAATATACGACACACTTAATTCAAAGGTCATAATTGATAGTTCATTCATTGTAGATAATGGCGATTATCTAAGAAGTGCAGGGCTCGCTTATATTACGGCTGATGCAGATTCTGGAGTAACATTTAAGCTTACATATAGCCACATATACTACAATACTTTTCAGCCGGATACAGAAATAAAAAATCTTTCCAGTGTGACGATGAATCTTGAAAATAACTTCTGGTGGGATACAACAGATGCAGATATTTCTGCAAAAATAGCAGGTTTAAATGACCATACTCCTTGGTTTAATGATTTTATACCGGGTGTGCCTGGCGAACCTGTTAGCATTGACTCTTTAAAAAATTATGATAAAGATTTCTCAAAGGTCAGTGACTCACTTGGCGGAGAAGATACACTTTATATAAGGATTTACGGGCAGGATAGGGATGCACATATACATGAAATCGCAGTGGTAATAATAAAATCGAGCGTATATCCACAGGGTATAGCAGTTGGGCTCGTTGAAACAGATACAAATTCTGGAGTTTATGAAGGTATGGCTTATGTATTTGAAAGCACAGGTAATGATACAATAAGGATTGACGACATAAATCAAATAATACGGGTTAGTCCAGCAGGCGACGAGATAACACTTCAAAGCAATATTGATGCCACGAAGAAGTTCTTTATTAAGTACAAAGGAGGACCACCGCAACCCGATATTGTCCTTTCGGATACCTTGCATGATTTTGGTACATGTTCACCCTATGACACAATAGATTGGCAGATGTGGGTAAAGAATGCAGGTAATGAAAGCTTATTAATTGACAGCGTCAAAATAAATTTACCCTTTAAATTAATTTCACCTTCTTTACCTCAAACTATATCACCGGGTAATAGCACAGGGTTTACAATAAGATTCAATCCCCAGGATACAGGCAGTTTCTCCGACACTATGGAAATTTACTCAAATGACCCTGATGAACCCGTTGCAAAAGTATATCTTTCTGGGAGAGCGGTTGCACCTGATATAGTCCTTTCAGATACTCTACATGATTTTGGGACATGTTCACCCTATGACACAATAGATTGGCAGATGTGGGTAAAGAATGCAGGTAATGAAAGCTTATTAATTGACAGCGTCAAAATAAATTTACCCTTTAAATTAATTTCACCTTCTTTACCTCAAACTATATCACCGGGTAATAGCACAGGGTTTACAATAAGATTCAATCCCCAGGATACAGGCAGTTTCTCCGACACTATGGAAATTTACTCAAATGACCCAGATGAACCCGTTGCAAAAATATATCTTTCTGGAAAGGCACTTGCACCCGATATTGCCCTTTCGAATACAATACACGATTTTGGAGCATGCTCTCCTAACGATACAATAAATTGGCAGATGTGGGTAAGTAATGTGGGCAATGCTGACCTTATAATTGATAGCGTTGAACTATTCTCACCTTTTGCGTTAGTTTCACCAGCTTTACCAGAGACAATATTACCCGGTGACAGCACAGAGTTTACAATAAGGTTTAATCCACAGGATACAGGCAATTTCTCAGATACTATGAAGATTTATTCAAATGACCCTGATGAACCCATTGTAAAAGTGTTATTACTTGCATCATGCGTGGGATTACAGGAAGTACCACCAAGGATATTCAAAGTAAGTAACTATCCAAATCCATTTAATAACCTCACAAAGATTAAATATCAATTACCAAAAGAAGTAAAAGTGAAGATTGAAATAATCGATATAACAGGAAGATCGATAAAAGTATTGGTTGACGAAAAGAAAAAGCCGGGATTTTATTCTGTAACATGGCAGGGAAAAGATGACAAAGGCAGAAATGTCCCACCAGGAATATACTTCTATCTTGTAAAAGCAGGCAGGAATAAAGTTGTAAAAAAGACCATAAAATTAAGGTAAAATTAAAGGAGGGATTATGAAAAAATTATTTTTACTATTTTTGCCATGCATTTTGGATGCACAGATTTACAAAGTGAAATTCACGCTTGAAGCTCCTGATGCAAAATCTGTGTATCTTGCTGGTGAATTTAACTCGTGGAGTCCCACTGCTACTCCTATGAAAAAGCGCGATGGCGTATGGGAAGTAGAAATATCTTTAAAACCCGGCACCTATCAGTATAAATTCGTAGTTGATGGAAGATGGTGCGAAGACCCCAAAAATCCATGGAAAGTTGACGATGGATTTGGAGGATTCAATTCAGTAGTTAAGGTAACGGATGACGGCAAAGTATATTTCGGTTTCCCGCCAGAAGAAGGCGCCTTCCCCGTAACTTTCCGCATTCACGCACCCACAGCCCACGAAGTATATCTTGCAGGAACATTTAACAACTGGAATCCAAAAGCAACAAAAATGATTAAAAAAGATGGATACTGGGAAGTAACGATAAATTTAAAACCCGGAATTTATCAATATAAATTTGTAATTGATGGAAAATGGCGTGAAGACCCCAAAAATCCATGGAAAACAGATGATGGCTTCGGTGGATTTAATTCGGTTCTAAGAGTAACAGAGGAGGGCAAGGTGGTTTACCACGAGGAGAAAAAAGAAATTGTAGATAATTTGAAGCCAGTAGGTAAGCCGATTTATCTGATGATACTTTGGCACCAGCATCAGCCAAGGTATTTCAAAGACCCGGAAACAGGGGAATACGAGAAACCATGGGTAAGATTGCACGCAGTAAAAGATTACTACGATATGGCAGCAATCCTAAAGGAATATCCAAAAATACATCTCGCAATAAACCTGACTCCCGTATTAATAATGCAGTTGCAGGAAATGATTGAGAGATACGAAAAAGGGTTGCCAATGGATAAATATATGAGATTGACACTTAAACCTGCAAATAAATTGACAAAGAAAGACAAGGAATTTTTAATTTTAAACTTTTTCAGTGCAAACTGGCAAAATATGATTGATATTTATCCGAGATACAGAGAATTGCGGTTAAAAAGAGTTATGAATCCCGATGGTACGATAAATTTATCAGCATCTATAAAGAATTATACAACACAGGATTTCAGGGATTTACAGGTATGGTTCAATCTTGCATGGCTCGACCCTGATTTCAAGGAAAAAGAAGTAGAACTTCCAGACGGCGAAGTAATAACAGCAAAAGACCTTGTGGAAAAAGGCAAAAATTTTACAGAAAGAGATAAAAAGCGCCTTATGGAAATTCATTACAAAATAATGAAAAATGTGCTGACAATTCATAAAGAATTACAGGACAAAGGACAGATTGAAATAACGACGACTCCTTTCTATCACCCGATATTGCCGCTTTTATGCGACAATGGCAGGAGTTTTCGCTATCCCCAGGATGCAAAAGCCCATGTTGAAAAAGCAGTCAAATTGTATGAAAAAATATTTGGTAAAAAACCTGTGGGAATGTGGCCTGCTGAAGGAGCTGTATCAAAATCTGTAATCCCTATTTTTGCAGATGCAGGGATAAAATGGATAGCAACAGACGAAAAAGTATTGGCAAAAACTTTTGGGAAAGATTTTTGCACTGATTACGAAAAATACAAAGTTTACAAGGCAATAGCAGAAGATAAATTTGTTTACATAGTTTTTAGAGATACAAGATTATCGGATGATATCGGCTTTAGATATTGTAAAATGCATCCAATAGATGCTGCGAACGATTTTATAAGTAAACTTTATGAAATTCATAAAAAGTTTGCAAATTCAAAAGAACCTATTCTTGTGACTGTTATCCTTGACGGTGAGAATTGCTGGGAAAATTATAAACACGATGGTAAGGAATTTTTACATTCTCTATATTCTCAATTACAGAGAGCAAAATGGGTAAAAACAGTTTATCTATCTGAATTTATAAGGGAAAATCCGCCGGAAGCCACTCTTCACAATTTGTGGTCGGGCTCATGGATAAATGCAGATTTTTCCACATGGATAGGAGAATTTGAGGAAAATCTCGCATGGGATTATTTACTTAAAGTAAGAAAAGATGTCGAAAAATGGGAAAATGTACCGGAAAGAGTTTGGGAAGAGGTTTATGCTGCTGAAGGTTCTGATTGGTTCTGGTGGTATGGACGCGACCAGTATACTCCCGATGAAGCAGAGTATGACAAAATGTTTAGAAAAACACTCGAAAATATTTATATTCTGATGGGCAAAGAGCCACCTTCATTTTTAAAAAGGAAAATTTTAATACAATAAGGAGGGATTATGTTACTCGTATTGATATTTCAAATAGGGCTCGCAATTGGGTGGACGAATGCGGGAGGTGAATTCGAATTGCTGAAGCCATCTCTCACTCGTATTGAATTCAGGCAAATTCTGTTTGGCGCTAAACTCAAATGGGTAACGCACAAAAGGATAGAAATGGGAGTGAATGCAAGCTACATATTGCCTTTTTCTGGCAATAAAAAATCGTATCCGTATCTCGGTGGAGGAATATTTCTTGACAGAGGAACAGAAAAGACAGCAAATCACTGGGGTCAGATAGTTGAAGAGCCTTATAATGACTTTGGAATAAAAGGATTACTCGGAATAAGTTTTTCTCTAATGAAGAATATAATTTTGAGGGCAGAAACTTACTCTTATCTAAAGATCAGGGACTTCGCGGATAATGGTCACGAAATAGATTTCTCAATCGGAACAAATTTTTTTGAAATTTATTTGACATTTTTAGTTTATCAATAAATTATGTGATGGAAGAATTTGAAAAAATTGTAAATGAACTGAGAAAGATAAACTTACCTTATGGATTATTTGATGTGGATATTGAGAGTAAATTTTTAAGATACCTCGGCAAAATCAAAGATATTTCGTGTGAGGTTGTTTACGATGATGCTGATAAGAAAATAGAAGTTAGATTGGAAAAAGAATTTGAGTTTGGAACATGGGAAGAGGAAGACGAAAGAATAACAAAAACTGCGATTATCGAACAGGATATAAAGAAAATTTATTCCCCGCTTTTACAATATCTAAAAAATTTAAATTTCAATGAATTCCATGATATTTTTTATTCTCATGATGCTGGGACAGGAGAAGAAACAGGAGGCTCTGTATTCTGGAGTTACACTCAAAAAGCGAAATCAACGAAAGAAGCTGGTGAGCATCTTGTAAATATTTTTCAAATTTTAAAAAACATCACAATTTAATAATGTCAAAAGTTGAATTAAAAAATGTAACGAAAATCTTTGGCAAAACAGTTGCAGTAAAGAATGTTTCTTTTATTGCAGAGGATGGAGAATTTGTTGTCATTGTAGGACCTTCTGGCTGTGGCAAATCCACAATATTGCGCTTAATTGCAGGGCTCGAGAAACCTACCGAAGGCGAAATTTACATTGATGGAAAAATTGTAAACGATGTACCACCAAAAGAAAGGGATATAGCCATGGTATTCCAGGATTACGCACTCTACCCACATATGACTGTTTACGAAAATCTCGCTTTTCCACTGAGATTGAGAAAATATCCAAAAGACGAAATAGATAAAAAGGTTAAAGAAGTAGCAAAGTTATTGCAGCTGGAAAACCTTCTTTCGAGGCGTCCGGGTCAGTTATCGGGTGGACAGCGTCAGCGTGTAGCGCTCGGCAGAGCAATAATAAGAAATCCAAAAGCATTTTTGTTTGATGAACCGCTTTCAAATCTCGATGCGAAATTGCGAAATCAAATGCGAACCGAACTTTTAAGATTGCACAAAAAACTCGGAGTAACATCAATTTATGTAACGCACGACCAGATTGAAGCAATGACAATGGGAACAAAGATAGTGGTACTTAATGCCGGTGTAATACAGCAAATAGCAGACCCACTCACGCTTTACGAAAAACCACAAAATAAATTCGTAGCAGGATTTATAGGTACCCCTACGATGAATTTTATAGAAGGAAAAGGAGAAAAAGATGAATTCATATCAAAAGATTTTAAGATAAAATTAAAAAAAGTGCCCCGGGGTGAAATAATTCTGGGTGTGCGTCCGGAAGATATTTTGCTCTGCGATGAAAAAGAGGCACATTTGAAAGCACAGGTAGAAATTATAGAACCAATTGGTAACGAAAATTTCTTGCACCTTAAAATCGGGGATACAAATTTGACAGCAAGGGCACCTTATGATGTAAAAATAAAAGCAGGAGAAATTATACCAGTAAAGTTCAACGAAAATAGATTGCACTTCTTTGATAAAAAAACGGAAAAAAGAATAGAAATATCAAAATCTTGACTTTTATACAAAACGAATTAAAATTAATGATGAAGCGATGTATGGCTATATGGCTTTTTATCTGTACTCATTTGTATGCGTTTACTCCTGTAATTGATGCAAACAAATGGGAAGATTGGGAGAATGTAGATTTACACAACAGCACAGGTTCTTATAATCTTCCCTACGATGCATGTAAAAAATTATGGATTACTCATGATGATACCTGCATTTATATCGGATGGGAATTTGGAGGAGACCCCTGGAATGATGGCAAATCAGCACACTGGATGTTTGCTATTGATGTAAATGGCACATCGGAAGGCAACGGAACAGACCCATGGTGCTCAACGACACAGATTGGCTGGACAAATAAACCTGATTTCTGGATAACTGCTTGGATTCCTTATGGTAATGATGCCTTTGGAGAAATTGATTTACAAAAATGGGACGGCACTCAATGGAAAGTTGCAGGAGGGTTGCGACATGCAGAATCTGTATCAGGAGGCTGGGCAGAAATCTCAATCTCAAGGGATACACTCGGAGTTAGTTTTGGTGATTCAATTTACATCATTTGTTATTTTAGACCCGCTGAAAATAAACCCGGTATCAGTGATGCCAATCCTTACGATGACACATGCTCAGATTATGCAGATAATTCCGCTTATATAACCCAGGGTTTCTGGTATCATATAAAAGATACTTCAAAAGGTCCTTTGATTGATGGATACATTTACATTGCGAAACATGACTGGAGCAGGGCAGATTCTATATGCTCTAATTCAAATGGAGGTTCTGGAAGCTTTGCATGGGATTCACTTTATTCTCTATTTGTAACATGGGATACACAAAATCTTTATATAGGAGTAGATGCTCATTTAACAACAGACCATGCGAATTATTGCCTTATTTATATTGATGTAGATTTTCAACAATTCGATTCTCTCGGTTGGAATGACAGAAAAGATTTAGCAGATGAGACAGGTGCTCTTGATGCCGCTATCACCGGTGATAAACCTTCCATCTGTCCTGTTAAAGGCTTTTACGCAGATTTTGTGCTTGGCGCAAAGAATGCAGGTGACTGCAACGATAACACATGCGATACCGTGGGACTCAGAAGATTAGATACATCCCCAAATATGGATAACTTTTGGTGGATTAATTGCAAAGTAAGAGCAACACCAGGAGGCGACCTTGAAGCCGAAATCCCATGGCGAAATCTTTATCCAGATGCAACAGAAATAGTACCAATAAATGCGAAAATTGCATTATTTGTATTAATAAAAGATGCAACAGGAAATGGAATAAGTGATGCTACCTTACCAGAAGAAGTGTTCCCATCAACAATGAATTCAGCTGTCTCCATAACTATTGACAGAAATGGCGATGGAATACCTGATATTCCCCCAGATGTAAGGAACAATTCAAAAGTAATAACAAGAACAGCAGGAGATTCCTCAACTTATGATGTACCAGAAATAGACGGAACAATATTCTTTGTTAGTGATGATGACTGGAAAAAAGGAGAATTCCCTCTTTTAAATTCAATCACTTCAAACTGGTCGGGTGATACTCTCGATAGCCTTTTTATAACCTGGGATTTACATGACCTTTATATAGGCATAAAAGGTGCTCTTACCACAACAAACGGCAACGCTCTACTTATCTACATAGACAAAGATTTCGGAAAAGATAAAAATGATTCAGGATTTGTGGATTCTTCTGATGTAAAGGATAATACAGGAGTGCTTGACAATGCAATTTCTGGCTCTGTACCCGAAACTGTCAAAGTTAAAGGCTTCATGGCAGATTATGTAGTAGGTTGTGTAAATGCGCATGACTGCGGATATTATGGGCTTGAAGATTCAGCAGGATTGAGAAAAATTGAAAATCCAACCGATTTCGCATGGATATCTAAATGTGATTTACAAGCAACACCTGGAAGTGATGTAGAAATAAAAATAAACTGGAATTCAATTTACGGAAAAGGAAACGGAAAAGTTGATACAGGAGCAGTTTTGGCTTTATTTGCAATTATCAAAAATTGGGACGGTAACCTCACATCAAATCAGTGTTTGCCTTCTGATAATACTCCTTCAGTAATAAATGCTGTTTTCTATATTTGCATAGATCGAGATTCGAATGGTATCCCTGATACAGGCGTAACAGCATATACTGGCGATTATGTATGGTATGGCGGGGTAAGCGATGAATGGGAGGTTTCAAGTAATTGGAATATGGGAAAATGTCCCGACGAAAATGCGGATGTTATAATTCCTCCTCATCGCTCAAGATATCCTGCTGTTAGAAGCAAAACTATAAATAAATGTAAAAATCTTTACATCCAGACAAAAAAATGCACCCTTTTTATAAATTCAGATACAGGATTTTTCTTCTACGGTAATGTATTATTGAATGATGGCTGTATTCAAACCTATGGTGCTACCGATACTTTCCGCTTTATAGCGCAATCATGCACTCTCAAAGGCACAGGAATTTATGTTGGTGGAGGAGAATTCAGAGTGCACTCGAATTATTTCGTAATCGATGAAAATTGCTCACTAAAAATAGGTAATTTAAAAGCAACTTCTTTTGTTTTTGTAAACCCGGTTAAGTTAATAAATAACGGAAATATAGTGGCTACGATAATTGATAGAGAAATAACCGATGCAGACCTGCTTTTCAAATCAAAAGGCAAAATCTATGGCAATGGTAAATTCAAAGACCTGAGTGCAAGATTATCCGGAGATTCTTTAATCTTATTTAGAGATGTAAACTTTGATCTTCTGACAATTGATCAGATTAATAAATATCTTGTATTAAATTCTCATAATCTTAAAGTGAATGTATTGAGACTCAACGGAAAGCTCAATTTTTCTTCACCTTCGACACTTTTTGTTGCAGAATCAATAAGAGTTGGCGGTAGAGCATTACTCTCTTTATCAGATGGTGCAGTCATAAAACTAAATGGCAAAATCAATTTAGTAAGTTCTCTGGCAAAAATAACAGCATACGGAACTGAACCTCCTTTAATAAGAGGAATCGACGAGAATAATCTTTGTAAATTAGAATTGATAAAAGGAGATATTGATATAACTCACTTAAATCTCGATTTCCTCGACTCAGTCGCAATATTTATAGATTCACTTGTCAGCATTATAAACTTTAACAATGTATATTTTGGTAAAATAAAAAACAAGGGAATTTATCTTAAAATAAGAATAAAAACAAACTTCAAAGACACTTTTGATTGCCTCACATTTGCAGATACTGCCTGTTCCATAAATGTATATTTGATTGGCTCTGCTGGAGGACTTGCAAAAGCTTTGGGCGATACGCTCTGGATAACAAATTACGGAGGCGCAAAAGCAGGCGAAGATTATGATAAAGAAGAAAATGGTTTTGTAATTTGGGGAAATGCTGGAAATCTAAAATGGGTATTTCCGAAACCTTTCGATAAATACATCGGTAACATAAATTGTTCTCCCACAAAATATGGCAATATTTGTTACATAGGCGATGAAGATGGCAAGCTTTACGCAATTAAAATATTGGATGGCGATACAAATTGGACATTCCAAGCAACGGGACCAATAAGAGGAACACCAACAGTTTTTGATTCGGTAATCTTTTTTGGAACATACTCAACACCTGCAAAAATTTACGCAGTAAAAGACACTGGCAAATCTTACGAGGTACTCTGGACATATGATGTAAACTCAGCAATCGTTGGAGCTGTTATTTGTGATGGTGAAAAAGTATATTTTGGTACAGCCGATGGAGAAATATACGCATTGAATAAAGAAGATGGCACTCCAGCATGGACAACACCTTATTCTACGAACGGTAGCATATGCTCATCACCTGCAATTTGTAACTTAACAGACGAACTTTATATAGGTTCTGATGTCGATACTATTTTCAAAATACAAACTTTTGATGGAACATGGCTCGGTGCAGTTTATGCAGAAGGAGATGTTAAAGCACCACCTTGGATCGAATATTTCCCACAATCAGCGGGAGATTATGTACCAAAAAGAATTTATGTTGGAAGTTATGGTAATAAGTTTTTCGCAATGAAGCCTATAAACTTTGATACCGTATGGACATACTCTGTTTCGGCACCGATCCATTCCTTATGTTGGCAAGATTTCCTTGATTCTTACTATATTTATTTCCTCGATACAAGCGGAAAATTATGGGTAATAGATACCCTTAAAAACCCAAATCCATATTCATGGACGAATTATCCTCTTGATATAGGCTCACCAACTTATTCTGCACCTGTAATTTGGGGAAATTACATTTATTTTGGTGCTGATAACGGAATATTTTACGCTGTAAACAAACAAACGGGAGAAATTGTCTGGAAATATAATACAGGTGCTAAAATAAGATCTTATCCCGTTGTAAGTGTTAATAACAATGTAGTAATCATAGGAAGTTACAATGGCAAAGTTTATTGCTTTTATTTAAGTCAGTAAATATTTTTTAAAAGCGTTAAGATATTCTTTGAGAACTCTATGTGTGTTAAATCGCGATGCTGTGTATTTTATTGCTCCTTTCATAACTTTTATCCATTTTTTTCTATCTCCATAATAAATTTTCATTATATCTTTCAGTTTCTCATATAAACTTTTTGCTGCCATATCATCATTTCCGTCTTCTATAGTCCAACCGTTTTCTTCTTCACGCCTTCCTTCACACCACCACCCATCTAGCGTGGATAACAAGGGCACTCCATTATGCGCTGCTTTCATACCACTTGTGCTACTAGCTTCATATGGAGGTAATGGCATCTGCAACCACAAATCAGCACCACTAACAAAATATTTTGCCATATCAATATCATAATTCTTTAAATAAACGCACTTTATATCTCCTTTTAACTTTTTCATCCCTTCAAATATTTTCATTATAACTTCTTTACCTTCTTCATCATAAGGATGAGCTTTACCCGCAAAAATAATTTGCAATTTACCTCTACCAATTTCTTTCAATTTCTCAATATCCTTAAAAATCAAATAACCTCTTTTCCATTTCGTCATTCTTTTCGCAAATACGACAGTAAAAATGTCTTCCGAAAGTTTAACCTTTGTCTTTTCTTCTACAAATTTTATTAAATCTCTTTTTGCATTTTTATGTGCCTCCCATATTTCTTCATCAGGGATTACATCTACTTTCTGGAGATTTTCAGGGTCTTCCTTCCATTCAGGTATGTATTTATCGTAAAGCTCTGCAAAATATTTGGATGTCCAAGTATAAGAATGCACACCATTTGTTATATAATTTATATCAAAACCTTTGAACATCTCTTTTGTTACTTCATGATGCCTTTTGGATACAGCATTTATGTATCCCGATAATTTCATCGCAAGCAGTGTCATATTCAATTCCTTATCTCCCATTATTTTATTTACCAATTTTGCATCTTCTTCTGGTAAATTTTCTTTCACAATTTCATAATCAAAAATATCATGACCCGCAGGAACAGGAGTATGAGTTGTAAATGCACATTTTCTCTTTACTTTTTCAATATCACCCTGTTCTTTTAGTAATTCAAGCGATAAAAGAGCGGAATGCCCTTCATTCATATGATAAACTTTTATATCATATCCAAGTTTTTTCAAAAGTCGATATCCACCTATGCCAAGTACCATCTCCTGTTGAAACCTGTACTCTCTGTTTCCCATATAAAGATAGCGGGTAAGATAGTCATCACCTGTATCGAGAAAATATACAGGAACAACTCCCTTCTTTCCCTTTATTTCATAAAGCCATGCAGATATTTTAAAAACATCGTTCTTTATTTTTATCTCAACAAAATCATCTATCTTTTTCATCTTTTCAGAGGGTACCCATTCGTCATCTATCGCATGTTGTTCTCCATTCTCTTCAAGTATTTGTCGAAAATAACCACTTTGATAGATAAGCGTTACCCCCACATAAGGAGCCCCGATATCTGCTGCTGTGCGTAAAATATCACCTGCCAAAATGCCGAGACCACCACTATAGGTTTTGATGTCAGATTCTAACCCTATCTCCATCGAAAAATATGCTATCATTTTATATAGATCAGTTTTTGAATACCTATTAAACCTTTACCTTCTATTCTTACAAAGTAAATTCCCGATGGTAATCTTAAATTTTCTTTCAAAATATATCTACCAGGTAAGACTTTTTCTTCTTTTAAAATTTGAACAAGACGCCCATTCACATCATAAAGGGAAATTTTTATCTTTGTTTCTTCCGGAATAGTATAAAATATTGTAAATTTGCCTTTCGTAGGATTTGGATAAATTTTGATTTCTGGCTTTCTTAAAATTCTTTTTTCTTCTATTCTAAGTCTTTGTAAAGGTAAGATTACAAATTCATCTGCAGATATTATTGTATCTGCTGGAACTGTATCTGATGGTGGTACCTGCCACTGTAAATAATCACCATCCCATGTGCCATAGCTTCCAACTGCTATATACACAGTTTCTGGTCTGAAACCATAAAATTTGTCAAGATCAATAACTCCTTCTAAAACTCCATCCTGGGTTGAAGATGCACAATTTATGGTGTCAAAAAGGACATCGCCTCTCTTAAACCAACCTTCAAAATTACTCTCTGACTCATCTGCAAGATAAACATCGTAATACCCTACTTTGCCACGCTTAGCCCATGGTGGTGATATAAGTAAGGAACATGGATTTAGAGATATAAAAATAAAATGGTCGTTATGAAAAATCTCACCTGTAGCTGCTTCTGTTGCGACATATAATTGACAGGAATCAGCATAATAGTATATCCACAAATGCATACCTTCATTTTGACTTATTTCGTAAGCAATTCGATCAATCTGGCCATCCATCTCAAATGTAATAAGTCCTACAGTATAAGAATAATTCTGCCAGAAGTTATTATCCCATGATTCATTTAAAAATGTGTCTCTTGCACATATACAATATTCTATTTTTGTTCCATAAGGATGAGGCGGTATAAATGCTTTATATAAATTATCATCAACTTTTTGCATCTGCACATCATAAGAAGATGCCCAGTTGTTGTCTGTATATCTCACAAACACTTCTTTTACATCAGATGGGTCAACAACATAACATTGTATCCAAACAGTATCTTCTGGCAGAATAGAATGAGGAGGTGTTTGAGAAGTTCCGTAAATTATCGGACCTTCGAGGTCACCCGGACCTATGGAGTCTATCTCTGGCGTACCTTTACCAGCATAGAAAAAGATTGTATATGTACCTGATTTGCCACCAAGTTCTATTAATTCTGCACCTGATGACATTTTACAAAGATTATGATAAGTAAGTCCCTGACCCGACCCCCACATAAAGCATGCTTTCACGGTACTAAAAGTATCTTCGTAACCGGCATACATCCAGCCATTTGGAGATAAACCCCATATAAATTTCAAATTATATCCATGCAATAGCATGTTCCAGAGGCCAGGAGTAACCCCTGCTTTTGTCCAGTTATCCCATGTACTCTGATATTTCACTTCAAAATACGATTTCCCTGCTTTTAATCTAATTTCTTTTTGCAAATCAGACGCTGGCTCACCTGACCAGTCGTATTTTTCACAAAGAAGGAGAACAGCTGTCGAGCCCGATGACACACTATCTGCAGTGAACCATGAATTTTCACCCTGAGAGTCGTGGAAAAGACCAGGATGCCCACCATCATCCCAGTCACCCTCTCCTCCCCAGTTTGTCATAAGATTGCCAACAACACAATGAGTATCAGAAGTGACCACTACAAGTGCCCTTCCGCCCCTTTTCTCAAAAATCGCAAATAATTTATTGTTGTAAATAGCATACTCATATTCACCATCAAAATCATAATCTCCGGAATCAACTTTTGCTATCGTTATCGTATCTGCAATATATGCAAGCCAAGCAGTTGCTTCTGCAAAAAATCCAGCGTAACGAGTATGATTCCAGAGATTTTTGCCCCAGTAAACAAGTTCACCACCAGGACCTGTATGCCATGCAGTTTCATACAGCATGCCCATCAGCGTAATCCAGCCCAGCTTCGCAATAGTAAGGTCAGGAATAGAAGGACCAATGTTCCCCATTAACCTGTTATAACCATATTTCCAAAGGTCTTCATAATCGCCTTTTACACCATTTCCACTCAAATCACTAATATTGGCAGTATCAATCCCATAAGCTATTGTGTGATGAAAATCATTATACCAGTTATCATAATTACCGCCAGTCCAGTCATGCAGTTCAGAATATGCAGCGTAATGAATTTTGATTTCCGGGGGGTCATTTAATGGGTTCTCATCATAAATAGCATCCACTCCCCACCATTTTGCAGCTTCACATACATGTATGCATTGAACCCAATCCTGTGTTGCAGCCCAGGCAATGTTGTTATCATAGGAATTCGAAGGAGCTCCTGCCTGACCGAAATCCCAACCAGCAACCCCTGCTGCTTTCTCCCAGTCATCACCATAAAGTGCAATCTGCCACTGATCCCAGGAATTTGCCATAGACCAAAGATGTTGATTCACCCAGTTATCAGGGTCACTGACATCGTTCCAGACCCAACCGTGCCTCATATAAGAATCAATGAAAATAACAAATACATAGTAGCCATTATCGTCATACATAATATGAACTTTATTAGGATTATAGCATGTATCACCTGAAGGAAAAGTATGAGGATACCATTCATGAACATTATCGTCAAGGATTATACAGGGTGCTATCCAGCGTCCTTGTGAATCATACTTACCATACTCTTGGTTTAAAATTTCTATTAAAGAGTAAGGCATTAACAATTGGCTTTTCCAAACTCTCTCAGGTATCCATATAACGGTCGGATAATCCTGCCAGCCCGGTTTTTTTATAAGACATGAATCTACTATTTTTTTGTACCAGAGTGCAAACTTATTCATCTCGGGGTCAGCATATGGCATTATGTTTTGACCATACACACTTGCAACTATACATACAAGGTCATTTTTTAATCTATTCAGCAAATCATTGTCATTTTTCAACCACGCATAAGATTGTGCGAGAGGTCCTGAGATATGTATATCAACAGGAATATTGTAATAGAAATGTGAATCAAGAATTCTATGATAACTATTTCCTACATATCCTGGATCTCCGGGGATCAAAGCATAAGCACCGTTATCAGCAAATGTTTGATTACCATGATGCAAAAAAGCAATTTTTACGGTACCTTTGGGTTTCGGCTGACTTAACAAAAGGAACAGTAATAAAATTTTCTCCATCATTTATTATAACTCTTATTTTTGAAAGTCAAGTTTATCATTGTTGATTTTTGTTAAATATACAAAGGAAAAAGGAGAAACTTTTACCTTACTGCTTATTTTTTCACCTGTAAATTCGTTGAGCCAATCACCTTTAAGTTCATACTCTCTTTCATCTCTCCCTCTATTTAAAAGAACAAGCACATCATCGTTGAAATATTTTAATTCATAAACCCAAAAATCATCATCGATATAAAGTGTGCGACGTACACCATACCTTAAAGCAGGATGTTTTCGTCTAAAATGACATAATTTGCTTATAACCTCAAAGGTTTCCTTTTCCTCTTTCTTCAATTTGTCTCCGAATCTCATAAATCTTCTGTTATCCGGGTCGCCTGCACCCGGCATTCCAATCTCATCGCCATAAAAAATCAAAGGAGCTCCTTTCAATGTCATCAAAAATGCAAATGCCAATTGCAACTTCTTATAGCTCAGAGTATCTTTAACTTCGGGAGGATTGTGCCAACCTATTTCTTTTTCATCTCCACTTAGCCCTTCAATGTATGAGATAAATCGCGCAAAATCCTGATTTCCGAGGAACGGCGACATTATAGCATCGCCGTAAATCCTCTCAGATTGCAAAAGCTCATGCTCAAGCTCTCGGAAGTCCCTGCGATTAAACGCAAAAACATCCCTTATCACCCAGTACAAAGGATAATCAAATTGCCCCGTTAATTCTTCTGGATTCACATATTCTTTTATCTTCTCCCTACTCCAGATTGTTTCACCTAATAAATAAATCTCTTTGTTATAAGGTATTTCAATTTCTTCTTTTATCCTTCTTCTAAACTCACGCCAAAAATTATGAGGGATATGTTTCACAGCATCAAGACGCACTGCATCAACATCAAATTCACGAAGCCACCATATTGCATTCTCACAAACAGTATCAATAACTTCTTTTTTACTGAAATCAAATGAAGGCACAAACTCATCAAACCAAGTTGTTAAAGGAAATTCATCAAAAAGCCTTAAATTTTTCCTCCCATCAGGAAGATAAAGTGGCGTAAACCAATCTTTATGATTTTTATACCAAGGATGTTCAATATGTACATGGTTTAAGACAAGATCAAACATTATTTTAATCCCTTTTTTATGTGCAAGATTTATCAATTCTTTCAATCTTTTTGCACCGCCAAAACGTGGTTCAACCTCTGTAGGGCTTACAGGCCAGTATCCATGATACCCAGAGTATTTGCGATATGGCGGAAAACTCTCTTTATACGCTTTATCAGGTGCTTTGTAGACAGGTGACAACCAGATGCAATTTATGCCAAGTTTATTAAAGTAACCCTCTTTTAACTTTTGAATTATACCCTCAAAATCACCGCCTTGAAAGTTGCACTTCCACGATAATTCTGGATCATTTATTGGTTTATCATTTTCTTTATCTCCATTGCAAAACCTATCTACTACAATGTAATAAATTATAGCATCACGCCAGTCAAATTTTGTGGGTATTCCAATGTATTCTTTAAAAAATAATTCTGAGAAATTATCACCATCTCCAACAAATAATCTAAACCAGTGCTCACCCTTTTCAACATTTTTCACTTCAAAAGTTATCTTTTTTCCTTTAATTTTCCAGCATTTAGGAAGAACTTTGTTGTCCATCACAAGATATACATCTTTTATCTTACCTTCAAATTCCACACTAAAGCTTATTTTATTTTCTTCCTTTTTAAGTTTATCTGGAATTATGTTAAACTCTTTTCCTTTCACTTCAATTACAGAATTTAATCCTCCAAAACCATCCGGTGCTGTTAAAGGATTTTTCTCATCTCTTATCCAGTTTCCATTTACAACAAATTTATACTGATATCTGCCTGGAGGAAGCGATAACTCTACAACATAAATACCTCCCCCTTTATCCTCCATTTTCAATGATTTAGGATTCCAATTGTTAAACTCACCTGCAAGATAAACTTCTTCTCCTGGTTTACCATGATAAATAAATTTAACTTTATGTTCCTCCCTGTAAACGATGGGAACTACACCTTTGGCTATTTCACCTTCTACATTTTTAACTTCAAAGCTTAAAAACAAAATACCTTTGATTTTTTTAGCGGGTCTTAAAAAAATCCTATCTTCAACATTAAAAATCTCAAAATTTTTTGTATCTTTACCCAAAATTTTAACAGAGGATATAGAAATCTTTGAAGTACTCAAAATATAAGGTGATAACCTTATCTCTGCTGACTCTCCGATATTCAAATATAAAGTTGGAATGGGATTAATTTTTAGCATCGCGATGATTAATAGTGTCATTTTTGCTTTATTTTTATCACCGTAGTGTAAACCCTGTCTTGAACGAGGTGCCCTGTTGTTTCATCGTAATTACCAGCTTGACGCTCTGGTAGTTGATCATCACTGGAATAATAATCATCTGTTTTGGCATTTGTAAGCACCCACAAAATGCCTATCTTTACGCTATCAGGGACCGTGCCAAAAAACTTCTGCCATGGAATTTTGACCTCTAAACCTGTTAATTCTCCACCTTCTGCATAAGCAATTTCCACATCCTTATCCATTTCTGTTGCAACATCATTTGCAGCATCAAGCGAAACAAAATGGCTTTCACCCCAGCTTGCATAAAATACTTCAAAATCTGCACCAAACAGAGTATCTGTAACTTCCAAATCCGTACCATAAAGTCCATAATTTGTATTTGTAAAGTCCCTTTCACCTGTTTTTGCACCATAATCAACATCAATGAAAATGCGGAAAGCATTGGGGTCGCTTTCTGAAGGACAGCTACCGACGGCGCCGAGATATAAATTGGCACTATCCCATGTTATCCAGCCACTTTTTAAATCAAACTGTGCCCAGGGATTTTTTGTATTTTCACAAACTTTTGAAGTCGAGTCCCAATCTGCCATATTGCCATCAATCATAAAGAATGCCGATCTTATTTCGTAATAATAAGTTGAGTCATTAAACAAAAATTTATAAGTACCAGCAACAGGAATGTCCCATGTTAGATTTGAGCTGTTTGAAGCAAGTGTACATACACCTGCTGCACCATACTGCGATGAACCAGGTGGCCCACCAAAACTGTAAGGCTCCCAGCTTCCATTTATCACAAATTTGAATTCAATATGCATCGCTGAATCAAATTTCACCTCTTTTTCCCACAAATGCCCGCCTTTATATTCCATCATCGTGCCTTCAAAATCTTCAATATCCCAGTTGTTGAAATTACCAAGTAAATGAATCGTGTAGGGTGTGAGATAAGGTTTTTCAGGATTATGTTGACAACTTATAAAGAAAATAAACGCCGCTACACTGTAAAACCATTTATATTTCATTTCACCCTCACAACTGAATTTGTATAGCCTCCCTCAGTTATCGTTTCAGGATTGTTAGGGTCAGTATACCAGTACATTCCATCTACCACGAATTTGTACTTATAAACTCCGGGTTTCAAATTCACTATTATCGTCCATATTCCATCACCTGCCTTTTTATCGCCATGTGTTCCATCGTCATACATTTTGCCAATTTCTGGATTGAAAGGTCCTGACACCGTTCCGCACCAACCATTGAAATCACCTGCCAGATTAACCATACGAGCATAAGGTGCGTAAAATTGAAAAATATAGCCACCATTTACTTTATGAGGCGGTTTAAGTCTTGGCTTCAAAATGCGATTTAAAGCACAACCCGTTAATATAAGAAATATCATCAAAAAGTATCTCATCAGAATTTCACCTCTCCTTTTATCGTTATTATCTTCTGCGATAACGCTCGCTCACCATCTTTAATGTATTGCCCAAGCCACTTATAGCCAGCCCTCAAATTATCATAAGTAACCCCATAATCTTCAAGAAATTCTCGTCTGCCTTTATATTCATCTTTATAATTCAATGGGGCAACACCATAGCAAATTTTTAATGCTGCAAACGGAGAAAATCTATACCCTATCTCAAAATAAGGTGATTGAAAAACATTATTCAATTTCCAGTAATCATCCTTAATATAGAAGATTCTGTAATCTGCTCCAAAAATCCATCTTTTCTTATAATATTTAATGCGAAGGATATTTTCTATCGTCTTTGGCTCGCTTAAAACCCCTAATTTCCCGATATTTAAATCGTCATCAATTTCTGTTTTACTAAATCTAAAGCCCAAATTAAATCTAAAGCATAAATTATCCCTGTAGCCTATTAAAGGATATTCATAATATTTTAATCTGCCAAGTTCAAAATAATCAAAGAGATATTTCCAGGGTAGATTTTGAGGGATACCATAATGTGTATAAATCATCCTGAATGCAAATTTCAATTTTCTTTTTTTGTATTTATAACCTGTTTCAAATCTTGTATAAACTGGCGATAATTTCAAATTTTTGTAATTGTGCTTTTCCACATCTATTAAAAAATCTCCATTATTAAATTCAAGTCCTGCCTTTATTTTGAAACCATTTGAAAATTTCTCTTTATCCTTATTGTGCCAGAAAAATACTCCCTGATAGACAAAGTTTATAATCCTTGAATATGCTGAGAATTTGTAAACATTTTCATCAAAATCTTTTTCTTGAATATATAGAAAACCACCTCTTTGTGTTTTAAAATGTCCTGCGATTAGGTCTCTATCTGTGTTTATGTTGTTACTATATAATACCATAAAGTCAAATTTTCTAAGATTCCAGAGCCCATAAATTCCCTGTTCGTCTTTACCAAATTTTTCTTCAAATTCACCTACCCTACCGATTAAGGTCATGGGGTCATCTGTTTTCAATTCTTTGTGATTGTAAAATCCGTTTAAGGAAAAGATTTTCCCTTTTAAAGTGGCTCTTCCTTTGTATAATGTTATTGGTAATATTCCCTGCGCTTCTTTATGTGAATCAAATTTTAATTGTGCAAATATTCTTGCTTTTTCGACATCTGTTTCCATATTGAGCAATGCGATATGCCATGGTGTCTTTGACACCCATACTGTATCTTTTTTGAAATAAAAATATGCTTTGTATTTGCCTTTAAAGAGTAATATTCCGCTTAAAGGTGTACCTGCAAATAGTTTTGGTGGTAAAATTTCTCCATCTTCTCCAATTTCTATAACAGAATTTCCGTATTCTTTTGTGCGCATGGGATTATCGGGGTCGGCTACCCATTCCCCATCCACTACAAATTTGTACTCATATCTGCCTGGTGGAAGTTTTATTATAACTTCCCATTTTCCGTCCGTGCGATTCATGGGTAAGGCAGTTGGATTCCAGTTGTTAAAACTGCCAGCAAGATAAACCTGCGAGGCATAAGAGTCTTCATAAATGAATTTGACACCACCTTCTACACTTACAACTTTAGAAATCAAAAATATCATTAAAAATTCACTCATATTCTTTAAATTTAAAATTACGAGGATTAACTATTCCCATAATTCCTTTCTTCGGCTTCATGACAAATAATCCTTTTTTCATCGCATATTCAGCTACTCCTGTCCCGAAATTTAACCCACAAACGCATCCTACCACTCTATAATTCGCATATTCTTTGAAAAATTTTTTAAAATCTTTTGACAAAAACTCAACGAATTCATCAATTTCTTCTCTTTTCCTGAACCTAACTTTTGATTCCATTACAATGACATAATCAGTACCATCACGCATTGCGTTTAAAAGTAAATCAATCTCTTTTTCTTTGCCATTTAATTTTCTTTTTAAATTAGTAGAATAGCCCAAAACTTTAAACCCTATTTTCTCAAAATTTTCTTCAATTTCGGGCTCTGCAAGGGCTTCTGATATCTTACCAAGAGAATTTGCTATACCACCGACTTGTTTTGCGATCTCATAAACTATTTTTTGTAATTCCTTTAAAGTAGCCATATCAGAACCATGCCTTCACAAATATTTTAAATCTTTTTACGAGAGCACAATTTGGATTCTCTGCGAAATCCCAGTCATCAACGATGTTAGCATCTGTCTGCCATGGGTCCCCATACTCAAAATAAATTTCAGTGTTCCATGATGGACGATAACCTATCTGGAAAAAGCCAGTCCACCACTTTTTATAAAGACCAAGCGCATAACCTGTGCGACAGTAAAACCACAAATTCTTCAAAAGATTAAACCTTAACTCCGCACCAAATAGATGGGTTTGCCCTATCGTCTTAACAGTATCTTCACTCACAATAAGAGTATCACCCACTCCCATATTCCTTAATTTATATTGAAATTTCAATCTGTAAAGTTTTTTTTCCATTATCCATTCACATATCAAATGTCGCCACAAATCTCTATCTATAATCGTCTCGTCAATCGCCAGTTTTAAATTAAAATCATAAATGAATTCGAGATACAATTCATAATAATTCCATCTACAAAAAATGGGAGTATCAATTATTTCTCCATATTTTACATAAGATTTGTAATATCTTCCTTTGAAAACACCCGTGATAGCATAATTTGGGAAAAGATACACAATTTCGTGATAAATCCCTGTCCTTCCATATTCTTTATCAAAAAGAGCATTAAATTTGTTTGAGATGTTACATCTAAAATCTTTATCATAACGGAAAAAAGAAAATGCATTTAAAAAATCTTTAAACCTTAAATTTCTAACTTCAATTTCGTATGCTTTTGATTTCAAATCTTTGTTATAAGCGAATTCGCAATTTAAATCGTATTTTGGTGATAATTTTAATGTTATATCATAAATTTCGTGGTCTTTTCTCAATCTGGATAAGAAGATATAATTTTTTTTCATAAATTTTTTACCGATTTTGAAGATATGCACATCGCCCTGCTCCGTTACTCTGTATCTTGAGAAAAGATAAGTCATGTAAAAGTTGCCCCATACATCTGCTCTTATACCTTCGGCTTTTGGACCCCATACATCATCTTTTATTCTATCTGTATTTACGAGATGTAAAAGAGGATAATCAATCCAGTGCCTGTCTTCCCTTGCAAATAATACAATGTGATAACCTATGCCTCTCTGCTCTCTTCTAAATTCAATATGTCCCTGATTGAAAAAGAATCTCATATCGTTTGCATTTGATTCTCCTATGAATGATAAAAACATATTTTGTGAACCTATCTTCAATTCGATGTGATTTTTGGGATTCCACATATTCCAGCTTCTCCAACCTTCAGTGCAATACTCTCCTTCATAATAAATGGAAAGCCATGACAATGTTAAAAATAATATCATTTTATAACTTCTTTTGGCTCTTTTCTGCCTCTCTCTGTCCTGTCAAAATCTCCATCAAAGCTTATTATCTGCAAATCATATTTTTCAGCGATAGTATATTGATAAGCATCGTCAAAGTCTAGATTATATTTTTTCATAATTTTAATAACATCTATTAATTCATTGGGGGTTAATCTGAGTATAGAAATTTCTTTTAAAAAATCGTTCACGAATTTTTTAAATACTTCATAATATTTCCTTTTTGTTAGAAGAATTCCTAAGGAGTACACAGAAAAATCGCTCATAAAAATATCGCTTAATGGAGTAATTTCGAAAAATCGCCTTACTTCATTTGTTCTATCAAATTCTAATAACAATTCTAAAATAATGTTCGTATCAATTAAAAAGCGCTTTCGGCCCACCATTTTAAAATTGCATGCTGTAAATCCACAGATGATTTGAATTCTTTTTTAAGTTCAGATAACGCTCCTATCCAGTTGAGTTTTAAATGTTTTATTTTCCCATTTAATTTCGTTTTTAATTCATTTTTTAAATGCTCTTTTATCTCTTTTAAATTTTTGATTTCACCATTTTTAATTTTGATGCGTAAGTTTATTATTTCTGGTTCACTATAATAAAATAAAAGTCCTTTTAATCTTTTAAACAAATTCTTTCGTGCTTCTGGAGTTATTTCTTTCAAATTCTCTTCATCTTTTATGTAAATTAAAAATATAATTTTAATCGAAGGTGACGCCCCAAAAGAATGCACCCATTCACGATGTAATTTCATAAAAGAAGAAATTAAAGAGTCGGTCGTTGGCTTGTAAGGTTTACTCCTATATTTCGCTTCTATTAAAGCCACTACCTCCCCATTGCACTTGACACATAAATCATATTTGAATTCTTTATATTCTTTATTTTTTTCAGGCCTTTTTAATTCAAATTCTTGATAGTCACCTACTAATTCATTAGTTATGTCGTCTTCTCTTAAAAAATTTCTTTTCATTCCCCTTCCAGGATTTCATTTATTCTTTTTGTAATTTCATCGAGGGCTTCTTTTACTGATTTTTGACCCATTAATGCTGCTTCCATCAAAGGATTTGCTATGTTTTCAATCTGTGAGTAATCTTCAAGAATTGGACGGGCTCTTGCTGTCTTCATCTGCTCAATCAACACGCTGAAATAGGGATGTTTCTTCATATCAAGACCAGAAAAACTTTCAAGATTCACAGGTACCTGTCCCAATTCATTTGCCCATTTTATTTGCACTTCTTTACTTACAAGATATTTCAAAAATTCTTCCGCTTCTTTTTTGTGTTTTGTCCCACGGAATATAACCATATAAGTACCGCCTATAGCTGTATAACTGCCTGCAGGACCTTCTGGGATCTTTGCTATTCCAAAATCTATCCCCATCTCTTTTAAACTTTTGATTTTCCAAGGACCATTCAAAACCATTGCATATTTTTCATTTTGAAAGCCCATATCAGGGTCAACAGCACCTGCTTTCCATGCACCCGGCTCTACTTTGTATTTTTGATAAAGGTCAACTTTGAATTGAAGTGCTTTAACTGCTTCTTCTGAATTTAAAACACATTTTTTATCCTTTATAAATTCCGCTCCCCAGCAATAGAAAAACGGTAAAGTCCACCACAATGTATTTCGCATGGCAAAGCCATAAATTCCCTTTTCTGGATTTGTAAGTTTTTTTGCATATTCTACAAATTCATCCCATGTTTTGGGTGGCTTTTCTGGGTCAAGACCTGCTTCTTTAAACAATTTTTTATTATAAAAGAGTAGAATAAATGTTATCTGGTCGGGCACTCCGAATAATTTCTCTCCGATCATCGCAGATTTTACAGCAGCAGGTAATAGTTTATCTTTCAATTCACCTATATCAATTTCTTCTATTGCATTTTTTAGGGCAAGTTTGCCAAGGAAAGCGCAATCAATACGGGCAATATCCGGAGTTGAGCGTGTAGCACATGCAGTTAATATCTTTTGCTCCTGACCTTCGAAGGGTATCCTCTGTACATCTACTTTTATCCCGGTCTTCTGTTCGAAATCCTTTACTATTTCTTTAAATACTGCGAATTCCTCATCGTTGTAGGATACCCAAATCTTCAATTGTCCGTAACTGACTCCACACAAAAATAAACTTAAAAACAACCACCTCATACTCCCCTCCTTATAACTCTCATCCTTTTAATGCACCTTTTAGTATGCCTTCTACGAAATAACGCTGCGTGAAAAGGAAAAGAGTAGCAATTGGTATTATTGAGATGCAGGATGCCGCCATCTTCAATGTATGTAACTCTTCATGGGCACTGCGAAACATAGCAAGACCCACAGGTACTGTGTACATCTTCTCATCTGTAGCTACTATTAACTGCCATAAGAAATTATTCCAGTGAAATTGAAAAGACAACAAAAATACAGTGGCAATGATTGGAAGCGAAAGAGGCACAACTATTTTCCAGAAAATCATATAAGGAGAAGCACCATCAATGCGTGCAGCATCCAGCAAAGAATCAGGTATCGTTTTCATAAATTGGGTAAGTAAAAGTAAGCCAAAAACATTTGCAAGATGTGGTATCACCATCGCTTTATAAGTATTTATCCAGCCAAGTTTGTAAACTATGGCAAACTGAGGTATCATGAACATCAACCCAGGTATCATCAATGTTGATAAAAAGAGAGCAAATAAACCATTTTTGAAGACAAAATCTCGCTTGGCAAAGGCAAAAGCAGCAAGCGTGGCAAATAAAGTGGAAAATGTAGCAGCAGAAACAGCCACTATCAGAGAATTTAAAAAATATCTGCCAAAATTATAACTCGTTAAAATCCTTATAAAATTCGATAATGTAGGATGACGCGGAATCAGAGAAAGTGTAAGACCTTCTGCAAGCGGTTTAAAAGCAGTTATAAACATCCAGTAATAAGGGAAAAGAATTATTATCGCAAATACAGTTAAAAAGAAATAAATAAAAATCCTTTTAAATTTGACATAATTAACCATATCGCACCTCGGGTTTCAATATCTTTGCACAAACAAATGAAATTAAAAGGGTGAGAATCAAAAGTACAAAAGAAATAGAAGCAGCATAGCCAAGTTTTAAAGACTCAAAATTTCTAAATAAATAAAGACCTGTGACTTTTGTACTCCCGAGAATATGTGTGCCAACCCTTATAACGGGTCCGCCTCCTGTCATGCCATAGAACTCCGCAAATGCAGAAAAAGCTCCAATAAGTCCTGTTAAAATCAGGAAGAAAGTTATAGGTTTGAGCAAAGGCAAAGTTATATACAAATGCTGTTTCCATGCAGGTGCACCGTCAATTTCCGCAGCTTCGTAAATTGATTGAGGAATATTCTGTAACCCTGCGAGATAAAGTATCATTCCGAATCCACAATTTTTAAGCACCATCGCAACTGCTATACTCGGCATCGCGGTTTTTGGTGAAGATAAAAGCGGTGGCAGATTTATATGTAAAAATTTAAGAACCTGAGTAACCACTCCATAAGGATGCGAATATAAAAATTTCCATACAATAGCAACAACAAAAGTATCAAGAACAAAGGGCATAAAAAAACATGTCCTGTAAGCCCTTACTCCTTTAAATGCTCCATGTAATAACGCAGCGAGAGTAAGGGATAAAGCAATATTTAAAGGAATCGTTATAGCAGCATAAAGAAGTGTCATAAGAATTGCCCACCAGAACTCAACATCTTTAAATAATTTTATATAATTCTTAAGTCCAACAAATTTCAATTTGCCAAATACATCGAAAAGGTCTGTAACTTTATGAAAAGAAAGCCATAGTGCATAAATAAAAGGATAAAAAAGAAAGATGAAAAAAATTATCATAAAAGGCAAAAGAAAAGAGTAAGATACTAAATTTTCTTTGAATCTCATCGAACAACTGTTAATTTCTGAAGCGCTGTTTTTCCTCCTACTCCTGTTTTCAGCACTAATATATAGACGCCTGATGGCACTGTTACGCCATTTTCATCTTTGCCATCCCATTTTATGTAATTTATCCCTATAATTATGTCCTCTGTCGGTGCTTCAATGGATTTTACCAATCTACCACTCACTGAATATATTTTTATCTCAGCATAGGTTTTTGCAGTCATAAAATAAGGAATCGTTACCTCTTTATGCTTACCAATAATGAAAGGATTTGGATAGGGATTTAAAATTTTTATCTTAAAAGTAATTCCAGGGATGGGTTTTTCGAAATTTAATGCCTGCCATGGGTCAGGTATTCCATATCCCAGAGTGTCGTTTGGATTGTTCGCTCTTGATGCTGTTTTTATAATCGCATTTCTCAAATCATAAGGTGTCCAGTCAGGATGTCCTGACAGAATCGCTGCACACATACCAGCGACCACAGCCGTAGCAACAGATGTCCCACCAATAAGGGTGTAATCTGAATCGGGTGTAAGCACTGTCCAGCCATACCACGGACCAACAACATCGGGCTTTATCCTTCCATCAGCAGTGGGTCCAAGAGCACTCGTTGCTAAGCCTCCTCCAGGGGTTTCAAACCATTTCCATACGAGTGTCGTATCAACTGCTCCTACTGCAAGAATAGATTCGGCATCTGCTGGCGCAACTATACATGTGTCAAGACGGGATGTAGTCTTCGTTACATTACCCATTGCTGTAACAAGCAAAACACCTTTTCTGGCAAGGAGGCTGGCAACTTTGCTCATAGGAATAGTATCACCTGTCATCATCGAATAGGGATAAAATTTATATCCAAGAGAACTCGAAATTATTTCAACACCCAAAGTTTCACCTTCAGGTGTCACATAAGAAACTTCATCTGTAAGCCATTCTACTCCTGCAATCCAGAAATCCTCTTCCGCTATTCTCTCTGTATAAACATCTTCTGTGCGCGCAAGTGCAAGATAACATTCGGGCGCAGCTCCTATTACTTCGAATGCTCCTTTTCCTGCGATAAGACAGACCATTCGCGTACCATGATAGGGCGTCTGCTTTACAGACTCCCATGAAGTATCAACCTCATCTTCCGGAACATCAACAAAGTTTCTTTTTGCAACGACTTTGGATTTGATTTCCCGCAAGGCAGGATGGTCATCGAGGTCAAAGCCAGCATCCACTACACCGACGAGAACATTTTGACCTAAATAGCCTTCGTCATGCAATTTTGGAATGTTAATCACTCGATATTGAAAGTGCATCGCATCACCATAAATGCCTTCTTTTAATTCTTTAACTTCTTTAAGCTTTTCAACAAATCTACGAACTTTTCTTATCTTATATACAAATTTTAAATCCTTTATTTCATATAATTTCTTTGCCTCTACCTTGCAGGAAACTGCATTCAACCATTTTGATACGCAGTAAATTTTTGCACCTGTTTCTTTTAATCTCTCAACATATTCTTCTTTTACGGGAATATCTGTAAAATCACACAAATATTTTCTATTCAATTTTCTCCTTTTTTTGCGGACACCGGGGGGCAATCTTCTTTCGGCTTCTTTAATCGACCTGTAATAATCTTTTTCTGTGAAAATTCCTTTATCCGTAAAATAAACCCACACCTTTACAATAGAATCAGGATGCTCTTTCATCAAACTCAATAATTCATTTGAAATCTTTTGAGAGGAAGTTCTTACAAGTGTTAAAGTTAACAATACAATAATCATCATAAAATATAATCAATGACTCAATATGTCAAGTAATTTTTAGCCCCTCCTCCGCTGTCCCCACCTTCCCGATTAAGTCAGCCCACTACTACCCCCGCTATAACGCAATCAGAAGATAAAGCATAAAACACCAGAGTAACCCACAACCCCGTAATGGGCTGACATATCAACCCATATGTAATGTGCTCGGCTACGCCTCGCATTAAAAATTATTAGAAAAGCGCTTTAGAGAGCCACAGCGTGGTTAAGGCAGTGCCTTGCTCGCTTACGCTCGTAATAAAAATTTAAAAAATTTGCTTGACATTTTGTCTAATTTATCATAATTAAAGAATAAGGAGGGGTTATGGCAAAAGTAACAATATCCGTTATAAAGGCAGATATAGGCGGATATGTGGGACACTCTTCCAGTCATCCCGCGATACTCGATTGCGCAAAAGAATCACTCGAAGAAGCAAGGAAAAAGGGTTTGATACTTGACTATCATGTAACTGCTTGCGGCGACGACCTTGAACTCATTATGACGCATCAAAAAGGAGAGGATAATTCTGATATTCACAAACTCGCATGGGATACATTCATAAAATGCACAGAACTGGCAAAAAAGATGAAACTTTATGGCGCAGGACAGGATATACTTACCGAAACCTTCTCGGGAAATGTGAAGGGAATGGGACCAGGAGTTGCAGAAATGGAAATAGAAGAGCGACCAAGCGAACCCATCATAATCTTCATGGCAGATAAAACATCACCGGGTGCATGGAATTTCCCTCTATTCAAAATTTTTGCAGACCCGTTTAATACTGCAGGATTGGTTATTGACCCGAAACTCCACGATGGATTTATCTTCGAAGTTATAGATGTTTACAAACACGAGAAGATTGAATTCAAAGTCCCAGAAGAGATGTATGACCTTCTTGTTTTTATCGGTGCTATGGAACACTACTGCATCAGAAGAATCTGGCGTAAGAGTGACAGAGAAATAGCAGCTATTGCAAGTTCACAAAAGGTAAATTTAATCGCTGGAAGATATGTTGGAAAAGATGACCCCGTTATGATTGTAAGAACACAATCGGGCTTCCCGGCAGTTGGAGAAGTATTAGAACCCTTTGCATTTCCTCATCTTGTTGCTGGATGGATGAGAGGCTCACATCACGGTCCCCTTATGCCTGTATCCGTAAAGGAAGCTACACCTTCAAGATTTGATGGACCCCCAAGAGTGATAGCACTCGGTTTCCAGATTTCCGAAGGTAAATTAATAGGTCCTAGAGATTTGTTTGATGACCCTGCTTTTGATGAAGCAAGGCGAATGGCAAACGAAATTGCGAACTTTATGAGAAGACACGGACCATTTGAGCCACACAGATTACCACTTGAACAGATGGAATACACGACACTGCCACAGGTAAGGGATAAGCTTAAGGATAGATTCGAGAAACTGGAAGATTAATAGAACAAAATAATGGAAAAATTGAAAAGAACGCCTCTTTATAACAGACATAGGGAATTTGGTGCAAAATTAGTGCCATTTGCAGGTTTTGAGATGCCACTCCAATATAAGGGAATACTTCATGAGGCAAAAGCAGTTAGAAGCTCCTGTGGTATTTTTGATGTATCACACATGGGAGAGATCGAAATATCAGGAAAGGATGCCCTATCTTTTGTCAGTTACATAACTTTAAATAATCCGGCAAAGTTAAAAGAGTATCAGGCGCAGTATTCGGGCATGTGCTATCCCACAGGCGGTATGGTTGATGACATCGTTGTTTACAATTTCCCCGATAAATTCTTAATCGTTGTAAATGCTGCAAATATCGAAAAAGATTATGAATGGATGGTAAAAAATAAAAAGGGTGATGTAAAAATCGAAAATAAAAGTGATTACTGGGCTTTGATAGCGGTACAGGGTCCCGATGCTATAAAAATCTTCGAAAAGATATTTGACGGAGAAATTCCACCCAAAAGATTTAGATTTAGACAGGGTAAGATAAATGGGATTGATGTTTTTCTATCGCGCACAGGATATACGGGTGAAGATGGCTTTGAAGTATTTGTTACATCTGAAAATGCAGTAAAAATCTGGGATTGGATTTTTGAAGCAGGGAAAGAGTTTGGAATAGAGCCCGCAGGTCTTGGAGCAAGGGATATTTTGCGCTTGGAAGCAGGATATTGCCTTTACGGGAATGATATTGATGAAAATACAACTCCTCTTGAGGCTGGATTATCATGGATTGTGAAATTTGATAAAGATGATTTTATAGGAAAAGATGCACTTTTAAAGCAAAAAGAAGAAGGTCTAAAAAGAAAACTAACAGGATTTATAGTCGAAGATAAAATTATACCGAGGAAAGGCTATGATATTTATAAGGGGGATGAAAAAGCAGGAGTTGTTACAAGTGGTGGCTTCTCACCGCATTTAAATTGTCCAATAGGCATGGGTTATATAAGTTTGCCATTTGAAGAAGGAGAAGAAATCAAAATCGATTGTCGTGGCAAAAAAGTTAAAGCCAGAATAAAACCGGGAGGATTTGTCCGCAAAGTTTAATTTTTAATCACGACATCTGATTACGCATAACTTGGCAACTTTACTGATATTGCCTATTTTTACAATTATAAAATACACACCCGAAGGCAATTTGCTACAATTATAGCGTATTACATGAGTGCCAGCGGATTTATGTAAAGCCTCAGCAATTACAATTTGCCCTATTAGATTGCAAATTTTAATCGAAACAGCTGAAGGTTTATTGAGTTTTATCTCTATGTTTACATAATTAAAGACAATGTTTGGATAAACCTTTATCCCTGCTTCTATTGATTTTGACTTATTTACAGACTCAAGCGATAAAATTGGCACACATATATGACTGGGATGCTCTTCATCCAACCCCAGAGTAAGTATGCCATTTGCATTCCAATACGGTATAGTCCATAAACTTGTATCACCCAGAGTTTGATTGATGCTTGTCCAATCGAGTCTCAGTCTATGTCCGGGTGGTATCTTCCAGCCTATAATTGTGAATTCACCTTCAAGTGTATGCCATTGAGAAGTATCAGGATTATCCCTTACTCCCATACTTATTTGTGTAAGATACACAGGTATTTCATCAGGTAGTTCATCATATAATTGCAAATTTATTTGCATTCTGCTTGCTGTAGATTTTGCATACACCTTAGCAGTCGGTATCCCCAGTATTATAATTGTATCTGTAAATTGCTCTGTTCTCCATGTTCGCCTGCACTGCATAAATGCACTCTTTACATGCCTGAAGTGGTCCTTAACCGCTGTTTCCCAGTCGTATGCAGGGTCAATAAGTTGATGTTGTATATGATATGATGAATCATTTGCTCCCGGTATTTCGTCACTAAGTGAGCCATCGGAGTGCAGATAATATGTAATTGTTTTGATTCCTTCGGGAGGCCATTTGTCAAATTCAAGATGCTCCCAGTATGGTCCTATTGCTATGATTACTGGTTTTATCGTATCGAGTGCATCATAGTTGCCTTTGAGTGTTGCATCAAAAAATATTTCACGCAATTTGTCGCGAAAAGAATCTTCCTGAGGAGAGTACTCAGAACCATGTCCTCCTGTCCCGAGATACATTATTGGGCGATGGGGTGCTACTGCGAATGCACCTGGCACACGATTATGCCAGAACATGTGGTCATGCCATGCACCCATTATCAGATAATGAGCATTGGAATTTGCTACATCAATTGAATCAAATTCCCTGCCTTGTGCGATGACTGCACGCACCGAATCATAATTATCTTCAAGCAACCAGTGTTTTACAGGATACGATATTGTATCAACCCGAACATTCGGTAAATAGTCCATACCAGCCGTTATACATGCTTCATAACAGTTATATCTTGCCATTGCATCGGTTACTTTCGGAGTGCTATTTTCAGGTGCCACTGCACGCACATTCATATTACATACACCCGCGAGCCATGAATGGTATCCTCCCTGAGATGCTCCGCTTACACCGATTAGTGTATCGCTAACATAAGGTAAACTTGCCAACCAGTTTATAATGCTATCGAGGTCTTTTTGCTCACGATATGAAAATATTGTGGATAAGCCCTCTGATTTACCCTGTCCACGAACAGAATATGCAAGCGTAATGTATCCCTTAGTTGCATAATACTCGGCAAGTGGTTCCATCTGGAGCTTAGAACCTCCCAATCCATGCACAAATATGATAGCAGGGTAGCCACCCGGTGGTGCAGGGTCAACGGGTTTATAAAGTGTCACATCTAAGTGCACTCCGTCATCCATTTTAAGCCACAATGTCTCGCGAACAGGTTTTGTTATATCACCAGCAAGCCATGAATAAAGATTGGGTCTCGCATCATAATGTGTACGCCAGATATCCACAGCTTCTGCTAATCCTACCCATACAATCCTGCCAGAATCAACATAAGGTTTAAGTGAGTCTATCTTTTTACTAAATGCATTTATAAAATTTGTATCCAGCAAAAAATTTTGGCTTACAAATATAGTGATTGTGTAAATTCTACCCGAATGCAATTCTCCTTTTTCCTGTTTTTTAAGTAAATCGTGCAAACCCCTCCAGTTCGGCAAATATCTTCCTATTTCTGGCAAAGGTGCATATTCGTCATGCAAAAGATAATGATAATCATCCTTTGGCTTCCATATACCTGCGACATATAAACTATCCTCATTCTGATGAAATTTCGTAGCACCTCCCCATAGTATTTCTGCTTTCCACTTATAATCGTAATGCCAGCCATAAATCGTATCCCTAAAATATTCAATTTTTGAAGAATCAGGAGGATATGCAATATAACCACCAACAGTATGTGAAGGCTCACCTTCAATTAACTGAGATATCAGGTATGCTACATCAGCATAATTATAATTTGTCTCATGAGCATGAGGGTCAACTTCAAATCCAAGGTCTTCTACCAGATATTTAATCAAATTTTTGTTGTTGGTACTGGATGTACCTGTATCAAACATTATTTCTGCCATAAGAAAATTCCAGTCAGATTGAAAATTATATTTCACACCTTTATCGTGCAACATCTGGGCAAATCTCACCACTGCATTACGATGCACCCAGAATGTATCCTCGTTCGATGTAAAGTCAGGATACTGACCTGTTAATGGCTCTTCATTATGTGAGACAATCGAAACATATATAGGGGGCATCTCCTCTGCATATACCAGCATGAAAATAAATCCTATTAATATGATAATCGTTATTTTCACTCTCATTTATTACTCTATTCCCAACTTTTTGCGTATGTAAGGGATTAATCCGCCTGCTTTAAATATTTGAAGCACAAAATCTGGTAATGGCTCGAATTTTATGATTTCACCTGTTCTCTCATTTTTTATCTCACCTTTTTCAAGATTTATCTCAATGATATCGCCCTTTTCTACTTTTTTCGTTATCCCCAGACATACTACTATTGGTAAGCCCACATTTATTGCGTTTCTGTAGTATATGCGGGCAAAAGATTCGGCAACAACAGCTCCCACTCCAAAATATTTAAGACAGGTTACTGCCTGTTCCCTTGATGAACCACATCCAAAGTATTTACCGGCAACTATGATATCACCGGGCTTTGCTTCTTTCATAAATTCAGGATACACAGTTTCAAAACAGTGTTTCGCTGTTTCCTCTGGGTCCGTTATCTTCATATATCTCCCGGGATAAATTACATCTGTGTTTATATTATCTCCAAATTTCCAAACTTTTCCTTTGATGACCTCCATTTTCCCCTCCTATAAGTATTTTCTTGGGTCTGTTATTACTCCTTCGATTGCTGATGCTGCTACCGTTGCAGGTGATGCAAGGTATACAAAGGAATCTGCGCTTCCCATCCTTCCCTGGAAATTGCGGTTAGTAGAGGAGATTGCGGTTTCGCCTGCTGCGAGCACACCTTCGTGCGCACCAAGACAGGGTCCGCATCCAGGATTTATAATCACAGCACCAGCCTCTACCAGTGTCTCAAGTATACCTTTCCTCATAGCTTCCAGATAAATCTCCCACGATGCAGGAATCACGAGTAATCTTACTTCTTTATGAACTTTTCTGCCTTTTAAAATTTTTGCTGCCTCTTCAAGGTCTTCCAATCTTCCATTCGTACAGGAACCTATCACTGCCTGATGAACTTTTACTCCTTCAACTTCCTTTACAGGTTTTACATTATCAACATTGTGAGGACATGCAACTTGAGGTTCAATTTCTTCTGCATTTATCTCTATTTCTTCGCAATATTCAGCATCGGGGTCAGCGTGCACAACTTCATAAGAAAATTTACTCCTTTCTTTCACATACTTGAGTGTCTTTTCGTCTGGCGGAACAAATGCGGTTTTCGCTCCCATTTCCATTGACAAATTCGATAAAACCATGCGAGAAGCTATTGATAAATTTTCTATCGTATCTCCATAGAATTCTACAGCTTTATAATTTGCACCATCTGCTCTGAGTTTGCCTATTATGTAGAGTATCAAATCTTTTGCGTAAACTCCTTTTTGCAATTTGCCTTTTACTGTTATCTTGATGGTTTCCGGCACTCTCAGCCATATTTCTCCTGTTGCCCATACTGCTGCCATCTCAGTAGCACCTATACCCGTTGCAAAAGCTCCAAAAGCACCTGCTGTAGTTGTGTGAGAGTCTGTTCCCACGAGCAATATTCCAGGGCGTGAAAAACCTTTTTCTGCGAGTACCTGGTGACAAATTCCAACATTTATATCGTAAAAGTACTTTATTCCCTGTTCTTTTACAAATTCTCTCATTTCTTTATGTAAATTTGCAGTTTTTTCTGATTCTGCTGGTACTCTGTGGTCGAAAATTATAACGATTTTTTCGGGGTCCCATACTTTTTTTACACCGATTTTTTCGAAACTGAGTTTTACCATTCGTGAATTTTCGTGGGACATTGCCACATCTACTTTTGCAGTAACTATTTCACCTGCTTTAACTTTGTCTTTACCTGACTTTTTTGCAAGAATTTTTTCTGCAATTGTCATCCCCATCTTATCCCCCCTTCAAAACAGATAATAAAGCGATAAGGAAGCCAATGAGTGTAACAAATGTGGTAGCCCAGAAAGCGAACATCCACCTTAATAACCTCGAAAATACATTGCTAATATGAACATATACTTTTGATACTTCTTCTGTTATCCTTTTATCCAATTTCGCTGTTTCTTCTGTTATCCTCTTATTAACTTTCGCAACTTCTTCCGTTATCCTCTTATTAACTTTTGCCATTTCTTCTGACAATCTCCTTTCAAAATTCTCTTCTGCCAACGCCTGCGAACCCCTATCTCCCAGTGCATCCATTAATTCTTTAGGCAAGCCCACTACCATATCATCCTCCTATTCCACGAACTTTGGTAAGAATTTCTTTTCTAATTTTCTATATTCTGTAAATCCTATGAATTCTTTAAACCAATCGAAATCGCACACAAGGTCTGTCCTTCCTTCTGCCAATCTATCTCCTTTTATCGCATCAAGATAATTCTGCAATCCTTTAATCGCTGCAAATAAAGGTCCAACAGGGATTGAAATCCTTGCAACACCTATCTCACGAAGCCATTCTATTGCAACAAGCGGAGTTTTACCACCTTTAACTGCATCAAAAAGATTTATACTCACAGGAGCATCAATTTCTTTTACTGCTCTCTCAATCTCTTCTTTTGTCCTTGGTGCTTCAACAAAAATTAAATCTGCTCCTGCTTTCGCATAAGCGTTGCCTCTTTTTATTGCCTCATCAATACCTGCAACTGCTATCGCATCTGTCCTTGCATTTATCACAAAGTCGGGGTCTAACTTCTTCTTAACTTCAACACATGCTTCTATTTTCAATACCATTTCTTCCATAGGAATTATCTGTTTGCCTTCAAGGTGTCCACATCTTTTTGGAAACACCTGGTCTTCAATATTCATCCCGGCACATCCCGCTTTTATGAATTCCTCTGTCGTTCGCATAGCATTCAATGCATTTCCAAAACCTGTATCTCCATCTGCCATTACAGGAATATCAACTGCATCAACTATGTTTTTCGTGAAATTCAGCATTTCCGTAAATGTCAAAAGTCCGACATCGGGCTTTCCAAGATAACAAGCTGCAAGCCCAAATCCACTCACCTGAAGCGCTTTAAAACCCGCTCTCTCTATTAGCTTTGCACTAACACAGTCATAGGCACCAGGAACAACGAGACCCTTTCTCTCATAAATCATCTTTTTAAGTAATGTTGACTTTTTCATTGCACCCCCCTTTAAATTTCACACTTTTTTGCTATGGCTTCTGCCATCTCAAGGGTTGAATTTTGACCACCAAGGTCATAAGTCCTTACTTTACCTTCTTTTATAACCTCATGCACAGCTTTTTCTATTTTTTGTGCCTTTTCTATTTCTCCGAGCCATTCTAACATCATTTTTGCTGCTAAAATCGCAGCCGTTGGATTCACCTTGTATTGACCAGCGTATTTAGGAGCTGAACCATGGACAGGTTCGAAAACAGCATAATTATCGCCGATATTGCCGGATGCAGCGAAACCAAGACCTCCTACCATTTGCGTGCAAAGGTCAGAAATTATATCGCCATATAAATTTGGTGCAACAATTACATCGAATCTCTCTGGATTTTTTATAACCCACATGCAAAATGAGTCAACATTTGCGTGGTCAAATTCAATGTCTGGGTATTCTTCTGCTATCTTTTTCGCAGTTTGCAAGAATAAACCATCGGCAGCACGAACAACATTTGCTTTATGGACTGCTGTTACTTTCTTTCTACCATGTTTGCGTGCATACTCAAAAGCAGCTCTTATTATTCTTTCGCTTCCTCTGGGAGTTATCACTTTCATAGAAACAGCCGCATCTCTGGGTATCTTCTCAAGACCTTCAATTTTCAAAAATTCATCAGGCAAAGGTGGATATAACTCTGCACCAAAATAAAGGTCTTCCGTATTTTCCCTGAAAATTATGAGGTCAATGTTTTCCTTAAAATTTAAGGGATTACCCGGGATTGCTTTTGCAGGTCTCAGACAAATGTAAAGGTCAAATAATTGCCTTAATCTAACAATTGGACTCCTGTATTTTAATCCTTTCCCTTGCAGATGAGGAGCAAGTTCTTTTTGTGCTTCGTCTTCCGGTTTCGAAGTAATTGCACCAAACATTGCAGCATCTGTATTTTTCATCATTTCAATTGTCCTATCGGGCAATGGATTTCCTTCATTTTTCCAGAATTCCCATCCGATATCACCATGAATATATTCTGCATCAAACTTCACAGCATCAAGTACAATGCGAGCAGCATCCAGCACATCTTTACCGATACCGTCTCCAGGTAGCCATGCAATTTTATATTTTGCCATCTTACCCCCTATCATTTTATCCATATTATAAAATTGTCAAGCACTTATATTGTAACATTTTATCTTCCTTTCAATTTGTTGAATTCTGTCCAATACTTTGTTCCATGAAAAATTTTTTTCTACAAATTTTCGGGCATTTTCACCTATTTTTTTACAAAGTTCTTCATCTTTCAGTAATTCAATCACCCTTTTTGCAAACTTTTCATCATCTTTTTCGACAAAAACTTCTTTGCTATCATTCGCGAATATTCCCTCGTTAGCCTCAGGTGTGCATACAACAGGCACTTTCATTGCCATAGCTTCTAATATTTTATTTTGAATTCCAACAACAAAATGCAAAGGCGCTACCATAACTCTCGCTTTAAGATAATATGGACGCAAATCAGGTACAAATCCAGTTACAATAACATCTTTAGAAGCAAGATTGCGAATGCAGGGAGGAGGATTGGCACCTACAATGTAAAATTTTACATCGGGTATCTCACTCTTTATTAAAGGGAAAATCCTATTATAAAAATACAAAACCGCATGCACACTTTCAATACTCATATATCCAACGAAAATTATATTTTTTTCATTATAATCCTTTTGTGAAACAAAAAAATATTGCGTATCCACACCATTTGGAATGATTTGCGGATTTTTAACTTTTGCAAATCTTTGCATAAAATTCAAATCAATGGAAGATGTAAACCAGCTTTCATCGAATTTATCTGCAAGATATTTTTCGTAGCTTCTTACCCGCGGTATTTCTAAATTTAAAAAAACTTTATAAAAGTTTTTTGAATGCATTTTCATACGGCTTAAAAACATTGTGATACAATCTGCGAAATCCATTATAGTGTAAAAATTGCACCTCTTTATTTGTAAAATATATTGTGCCATACGCAAATGATAAATATAAACTATATGTGGAGATATTTCTTCGAGTATTTCTTTAATTTTAGAAAATAACTTATTTGATTTAAAAAAATCTAACTGAACTGGATAAGGGTAAAGTAAAAGTCTTGGAGTTAAAAATTTCTCCCGTTTAAATAAAAATATTTCGGTAAAAACTTCCTTACATTCATTTATTAAATCAGCATCAATTTGTTTATCAACTAAACTTATCAAATACAATTTCCTTTTATTACCTTTTATACTTTTAGCGAAATAAAGTGGACGAATTTTATCACCGCGGTCTGGCGGTAAAAGGAATCTCGGAGTTAAAAACAATATCCTCATTGCTTGCTTTTTCTCCAGAATTCACAAACCCTGAATATCCAGTAAGAAGTGACCCCAGCAATCAGCACCCAGAAAGCAACAGGAATGACATTAAATAGCGCACCCAATGTTATCACCAGTAAAACAATATCTCTTCCAGTAGCAAATTTGAATCTCTCAGAAAAACTTAAAGTATATTCTGCATTGCCTGTTTTCTTCTTTAGCCTTTCAGGGATAAAAGTATCCATTACATAATTATAAAGAAAAACAGTCCCAAAAGTTCCAAATCCAAGTTTCCAGATATAGATTTTGTGAACCTGTGAATAATGCCCTGCACATAAACCAAAAATTACGGCAAATTCAACTATCCTATCGGTTATAGAATCAAACCACGCACCAAAAAATGAACTCTTACCAAGATATCTGGCTAATTGACCATCGGCATAGTCAAAAATGTAAGATATTTGAAGAATAATTGCACCTATAATCAAAAATAAGTGTGTGCCTTTTGTAAAAATGTAACCAGAAAATAAGCCCAGCATCAAACTAATAACAGTAACCTGATTCGGAGTAAACTTCGCTTTCGCTAAGATTGGCACTAAAAAGCGAGTAATCTTGCTATAAAAAATCCTGGAAAAAAATGTCCCCGGTGAAATAATTTTATTTAGATCATTCTTCACCTTCTAATCCCTCTGTTAATCCTTTCTATTTTGCATTTTCGCAATTTTTTCAATCTTCAGCATCATAAATATTAATTTTTTTATCGCTTTGTCAACCGATTTTTTAATTCTTTCTTTTTAATGTAAAGTGAATCAAGCATTGCTAACCATAACCAAAAATAAGGAGTCGCAAAAGAACCGTAGGAAAGCGCCTGAGCAAATGTCACTGTTAATAAGGATATTTTTATTATTTCAACTAAAGGAAAATCACGAGAAGAAGGCTTCACATATTTGATACTCATAATCACAACCAGCAAATAAAAAATTAGACCAATAATGCCATTTTCACTCAATATTCTTCCCCATAAAGTCTTCAAGTTAGGCAAGCCTGCTGGAGAAGTAAATTCTATCGCTTTTACCGCACTCTCCACAGGTATTATTTCTTCAATATGGAAAACACTTCCCCCAAGCCCATAGCCAAATACCATAAACATATTCTTGTTTTGTAAAAAACTAATTATAGGACCAAATGTACTGTAAAAGCGGGTTAAAAAAGAGTAATTGAACTCTCCTGCAAAGAGTAAGCTTATTTGCTTAATAAAATAATTATTTGGAATAAGAATACATGCAAGACCTAATGCCAAAATGAGTAACCACATTACACTTATTCCGATTCTTCTAAAAGTCGGATAAAAACAACTCAAGAAAAAGAAAATAAAACTACATAAATAAGCAGTAGTGCTAAATGTAAAAATAAATACAATCATGCAAATTATAAAATAAAAAACATAAAAGATATTCTTTTTCTTTGTCTTTATTAAATAGAGTATGCTTGGTATTGTTATGGAAATTAAATAATAGCCAAATCCGGCTGGCTCCAGCGAAAGTCCACTGCATCTCAAGGGTCTATTGCGACCCATACCTATTATACTTCCTCGAACCGTCATAACTATCCAGCGAGCCAGTTCACTACCGGATAATCCCCACCAGATATTTATTAAACTAATAAAAATCGCAAAGGCAGAACCTATCAACATGCTTTTAAAAATCTCTTCTTCCTTCAAATTTACGAGTACTCCTTTCATAACAAAATAAACCGTAAATCCAGCAAATAGAGAAAGCAATTGCCTCAGAAAAATAAACAAACTCTGAGAGGATTCAAAGAAAAAATTCATTCTCAACAATAACATTATTAAAGATTGCAATAACGAATAATTTAAAAACAAATATAAATTCTGAAAAACAGGAGTAAAAGTATGCCTTTTGCAATTTAATACTAACACAAATGGAAATAAAATCATACAAGTAAAGGTAGTTAAAGGAACGACACTTGCACCCATTACTTTTACGGGAAGAGTTTCAATGCATAAAGAAATCAACAGAAAATAAGCCAATGCTTTCATCTCGTTTTTATTTTGAGAATCTCTTCGTATTCAAACTTAATGCGTTCTCTCCAATCCCAGATATTTTCTTCTGACCAAATTTTGGCATTATGGGCAATTTCTTTCAATAAATCTGAAGAATTATATAGCTTCTTGAACAACAAACCTACCTTCTTGGTAAAATCTTCTTCGTCATGATAACCCACCAAAAAGCCATTTTTACCCGTTTTTATTATTTTATGTGTCTCACCTTCATCACGAGCCACTACAACCTTACCTAACGAAAGTGCCTCCAGCAAAACACTACCCACATTTGAAAACTCATAGAAACTCGTTAAAACATCACTCGCATACATATATTTTAATGCATGCTCATGAGAAATACCACCTGTGAACCTAACCCATGGGTCTATCTTTAATCTCTTACATAAATTTTTCAAATAGTGAAACTGCCTCCCATATCCTACTATTAGAAGAAGTGCTTTTTTCTCCCCATTTAATAATCTCAAAAATTCATAAAAAGATTTTATCACTAAATCAACTCTCTTCCATGATGATAATCTACTAACATTCGTAATAATGAAACTATCTAAAGGTAAGCCCAGTTTTTCCCTGATATATTTATAATCATAACCCATCAATTTTTGCAATTTTGATTTATCGACCCCATTTCTAATAAATAGAAATTTTCGATGAAATGCTTTTATTTTCCTGCAAAATTCATCGCCTCTCGTTCCATCATCGGTTATCACAAGCATATGGGTGGGAGATTTTAAAGACCAGCATAAAAGCAAAAATCTGTATAATAATTTGAAATTAAATTTACTATACACACCGAATATACGGGTAATATGTATTTTCTTATATTTTTGTGCTAATTTAGAAGAGACCATCGAAACGAAACCAGTAGCATAAATATGTGTAATCTGTGGGTCTTTTTCAAGAATTCTTTTCCCGATTTTATAAATCTTTAAAAATTGTTGAAATCTAAAGATAAATGGATTGCTATGGCGTTTCCATAAATAAATTTCCACTTTTTCTTGTTTTATAAAACCTTCATAAGTTGAAGGATAAATTATATAAATTTTGTGTCCTTTTTCTTTAAGATATTCAATGAAATATTTAACAAAAGGCAAACAATGTGGCTCTTCTCCTTTTATAAGATAAGGATAGAGCCCTCTATAGTCATCAAGAACTATCAATATATTCTTCATAATGAGAGAAGTTTTTTATAAATTTCAAAAAGCATCTCTCCTACTCTTTCTCTACTGAATCTCTCCTCCACATATTTCCTTATCTCTTCGGACGAATATTTATCATAGTTGTCCAACATATAATCTATTGCTTTTATTAATTCTTCTACATTTCCGGGTTCTACAAGCAAGCCTTTCTTCTCATCTACAATTTCTTTTATTCCTCCAGTATTTGTTGCAACAACAGGTAGACCGGTAGCCATTGCCTCTATTAAAACGCAGCCAAAAGTTTCACACAAACTGGGCAAAACAAGGAAATCACTTTCACCCATGAACTCGGATACTTTTGATTTGCATAGATAACCATGAAACCTTATAATACTATCACAGCCGTAATTCTTCGCTAACTCCTCGTATTTTTCTCTATTACCATTACCTATCACATCTAACACGAAATCCTTCCTCCTTTTACTTAATTTATATATCGCATACAAAAGATTATCAAACCCCTTTACGGGAACAAGTCCCCCTACAAATAATATCCTTTTGATTCTTTTTTTCCTTCCTCTTTTTCTGAAAGAAAATTTCTGCAAATCCACGGGATTTGGAATTACTTCAAAATTATTCCTGACTCCATAACTTTTTATTGCTTCTCTTAAACATTTACTCACAGGTAGAATTATATCTGCCTTATTATAAACTATCCTCACTGTTATTCGTTGTAAAAAATTCAATTTTTTTAGTTTAAAACCTGACCAGTGTTCGGTAATAATTAGGGGCACCTTCAACAGCTTGCTCAATATGAAACCTTCCAAGCTTGAACCTAATGCATGCACATGAATTACATCTGGAACAAAGTTCTTCCGTTTTAAATTAATCATTACAACTTTCAATATGCCTATTAGCTGTATTAAATGTAAATTTGGGATATCAATTAAAGGTTCGACTCTCCATCTTTCAATACCTTCTATCTCATCTTCATAAATCCACTTTTTAAAAGATTTCCCACGACAATGGGATATTATCACAGGCTTACAAAATGAAGAAATTGCAAGCACATGTTCGGTAACAAAAGACCCAGCAACAGGATTAGAAGGAGAATACCAGCTCGTTAAAATAAGAACCTTTATCTTCTTCATCAATAATTATAACGGAATAAATAAAATGTCAAGCATTTATAGATAGCCTAAATTTTCTAATCTCTCCCTTATTTCTTTTTCTCCTTTTCCTGTAATTTCATTTACCTTTTTCATCAAACGCAAAGGTTTTTGACTCTCGGTAAATGAGGGTGAACGATAAAATTTTGAATCTTTTTTAAAAATCTCAATTATCGGTTTGCCATCAACATCAGCAGGTATAGGTATATCAAAATAATGAAGAACTGTCGGCATTATATCCCATAAAAAAGCCCTTTGAAAAGTATAACCCATTTTTGTAATATCTTTACCATAGCAAATAAATATCCCTTCCCGATGATGACAGCCCCTTATCTCTGCACGCTTTGTTACTATTGAAGAATCAAAAATCTTGTTCGTTAAACCATAACCTTCCGCTAATTCCAATATAATGTCAGGTGCATCATTTATAAAAGGACCTTCATATATCTCCTCTTTTAGATATACCTTTTTAACTATCCTCTCACCATTCTCCGGATTTTTTATCTCGCTTAACTCGGAGATTAATTTATCCCTTATTTTCTTATATTCTCCTCGATCATCGACCAGTATCTTTATCGCCTTCGTTTCAAGTGTAAAGTCCTGAATAGCCGATACTTTTGATTTACTTCTGTCTATCTCAATATTTGTATGCACATAAAATCTCTTTCTAATACTTAAAGGTAATTTTGCCCAAAATCTGTAAAAATATTTTAAATTATTTTTCATATCCACGGGCAACAAATTCCACAATTTATAAATAAAAATCTTAAAAATATTTCCTCCCAATAGTGCTTCTCTTCCATCTAACTTTATTATTTCTCTCATTCGTGATTCATCGAGCTTATCCTTAAATGCAAGCCATCCCTTTTCCATCAACCATTTATTTATATGAAAATCATATTTTTGCTCCTGAAAGCCATGGTCAGATATTATAAAAATGGTCGCATCGGGAAAATCGGTAATTATCTTCCCTATAAATTCATCAACATACCTATAAAACTCACCTATTTTATTACTCTCCTTCCAGAAGAAATGCGATAAAACATCTGTACCACGGAGCATCAGCATTGCAAAATCCCATTTCTCACGCTTTAACAGGGTTGAAAAAGTTTTAATCTGCCTCTCGCTGACATCGTAAACATCCATCAACAATTTTTCTCCCTTTAAATCTGCCCGTTCGTTTATACGATAGCCCCCGGATATCTCATTTATTGTATCTTGAATATCAGAAGGATAACAAAATTGTGCTCCACTAGGGGTAAGCATACCGCTTATCATTATGCCTTCAATTTCTAATGGTGGAAAAGTGCAGGGCACATTTACAATTATACTCCGCTTACCATATCTACTTAAAATCTCCCACAAAGTTTCCATAGCAATATCTGTGCTTCTCACTATTCTTTTTACTCCATTTTCCTTTTTAAAAAAATCAAATACACCATGTTTGCCAGGATTCGCACCCGTCATAAAGGAAGGCCAGGCAGGAATAGTGGCATAAGGTATTGTACTTAATAATGGAAAGGCAACACCATTTTCTATTAAATATTTGAAATTAGGTAAAAAATTTTTCGTAAGTAAAGGATTAATTATCCTAAAAGTGGCTCCATCAAGCCCTATTATAATTAACTTCTCCCCCACTCTCAAGCATAATCATTTTGTTTAAATGTCAAGCTTAACTTTTTTATTTTTTAAAAACGCCAAAAGTATCCCTTTATAAAATGAAAAATCTTTACGATTTAGCACAAAAATAGTTTTGATAGTGTTGCCCGAGAGTTTGAGATAAATAGCTAATCTAAATATCAAAATCACGGCATAAGTCACCGTAGTCGCAAGAGCTGCACCCTGAATTCCATATTTCGGAATTAAAATAATATTTAACAATAAATTTACTCCCAGAGCAATCCCGGAAACTATAGAATTTAAAACAGGTTTACCCCTTCCTGCTATGTCATTTGCAAATACACGCGATAGGCTTAAAAAAATTGTACCTATCAATAATATCCTAAAAGGCTTCACAGAAGGCAAAAAAGTAGAAGAATATAAAAGAATTATAACATGTTTCGCAAATAGAAACAAAAAGAATGCAAAAAAAAGAGTCAAAATAAATACATTTTTCACCACAAAAGGTGTCAATTGCTTTCTTTTCTGTTCTTCTAATGCCGAAATTTTAGGAAACAATACCGTGCTCGCTGCAAAAGAAAAAATCCACACAACCTCAGCAATAGGAATGCTGGCTGAATAATAGCCAACAGCCTCCGGATTAAGATAATGATTCAATAAGAAAAATGAAATCCTGTAATTCAAAAATGCTAAAACATTACCTAAATATGCTTGCAAACCGTATGACACAACTTTTTTCAAATATCCAATATCTAAACATTTCACCATACATTTTAACTCCATCCTCAACCAGAAAAACAAAACAAAATCAACCAAAAACCAATGTAAAATAAAACTTAATAAAGCTCCCTTTAAATCTAATTTCAATAAACCTACCAATACCAATAAAATAGATAAAAAGAAACTTAATCTTAACACCTGAATGAAGTTATATTTTTTAAAATCCTGTATCCCGAGAAAAATACTATTCCAAAAACTATAAATTAAATGCGGGGGTATAATAATTAATGATAATAGTAAAAATCTTTTCGGTATATTAACAAAAGTTTTTTTAAAAATAAAAATAGCACCTATACCCAAGAAATATCCCACTATTCCTAACAAACTTCCTAAAAACAAATTATTTATTATCGCTCTCCCTACATCAAATTCCTTTTTCGCAATATAATAAGTTGTAGCAGGACTCACTCCTATATTTAAAAAAATAACAATTGTTAGAGGAAGTAGAGTAGAAATCGTATAAACTCCTTTACCATAAGGACCCAGCAATCTGGCAAGTAAAATCGACGATAATAAAGTAAAAATCAAAATAATAACTTGAGATATAAAGGTCAACAGCGTAGCCTTAATAAATCTTATACCTTCATAAATATTACTTTCATTCACGATGTAATTATAATTGAAAAAAAGAGATGTCAACAACTTTTTGTTGACTTATTGAAAAAATGATTAATAATCTTTAAGGAGGGAAAATGAGATTTGAAAAATTTACAGAAAGAGCTCAGGATGCAATAAGGACAGCACAGGAAAAATTAATGGAAGAGAGAAACCCTGAACTCGATGTGCTACATCTTCTTTACGGACTCGTAACTCAAGATGAGGGCATCGTCCCGCAAGCTCTCCAGAAAATGAACATAAATGTTGAAATGTTTAAAAGAAGAGTTGAAGAAGAAATAAAAAATCTACCACAGATAACTGGAAGTATGCCAATCGCCCAAATTTATATTACTCCGGATGCCGAAAAAGTTTTGAGAAGAGCACAACAGATAGCTAAAGAATGGAAAGATGCATACACTGGTTGCGAACATATATTCCTCGCAATAATAGAAATGGGTCACAAATTGATAAAAGAATTCGGAATAGAAAAAGAAGAATTTTTAAGAGCACTTTATGCAGTAAGAGGAGATGCTCAATTATCCGAGCCAACAGGCGAAGAAAAATATAAAATACTCGAGAAATTCGGAAGAGATATTACAAAGTTAGCAAAAGAAGGAAAACTCGACCCGGTAATAGGAAGAGAAGAAGAAATAAACAGAGTAATGCAAATACTTACAAGGAAAACAAAAAACAATCCCGTGCTGGTAGGTGAAGCAGGCGTTGGTAAGACCGCAATTGTTGAAGGATTGGCACAAAAAATAGTTAAAGGCGAAGTACCCGATGATTTAAAAGATAAAAGAATAATCGAACTGGATATAGGGGCACTCGTTGCAGGAACACAATTCAGAGGACAATTTGAAGAAAGGATGAAAGCAGTTTTAGAACAGTTAAAAAAATCCCAGGGCAAAATAATTTTGTTTATAGATGAAATTCATACGATTGTGGGTGCAGGTGCAGCAGAAGGCGCGGTTGACGCATCTAACATGATGAAACCACTACTCGCACGAGGTGAAATAAGATGCATAGGAGCTACAACTTTAAACGAATACAGGAAATACATCGAAAAAGACGCAGCTCTTACAAGGCGATTCCAGCCAGTATATGTGAGAGAACCATCACCAGAAGAAGCAATCGAAATATTGAAAGGACTAAAAGAAAGATTCGAACAGCATCATGGGGTCAAAATCACGGATAAAGCAATAGAAGCAGCAATAAGATTATCACACAGATATATAACAGAAAGATATTTGCCAGACAAAGCAATAGACCTTATTGACGAAGCATCATCACGACTTAAACTTTTAATGTCACAGAGACCCAAAGAAATAAAAGAACTGGAAGAAAAATTAAAAGATTTAACAGAAAGAGGCAAAAGAGCAGCAGACAAAGGAGATTTTGAACTCGCAAAAAGGTTAGCAGAAGAAGCAGATAAGATACAAAAAGAATTAAATGAGAAAAAAGAAAAATGGATGAAAGAAGCAAAAGTAAAAGACACGGTTACAGAAGATGACATCGCAGAAATCATAGCACAATGGACAGGCATACCCGTTTACAGAATAAAAATGACAGAAAAAGATAGATTGTTAAAGTTAGAAGAGTATCTGCATAAGCGTATTGTAAATCAGGAGCACGCTGTAAAAGCTGTTTGCAATGCAATAAGAATAGCAAGAGCAGGGCTTAAAGATGCAAAAAGACCTATTGGTGTTTTTATGTTCTTGGGACCCACAGGCGTAGGTAAAACACTGCTTGCGAAAGCACTGGCAGAGATACTATTTGATTCGGAATCAGCCATGATAAGAATAGATATGTCAGAATATATGGAGAGGCACACTGTCTCACGACTTATAGGTGCACCACCGGGATATGTGGGATACGAAGAAGGCGGACAATTAACAGAACCTGTAAGAAGAAGACCTTTCAGAGTCATTCTTTTTGATGAAATAGAAAAAGCACACCCAGATGTCCACAATATCTTACTGCAGATAATGGACGATGGGAGATTAACAGATGGCCAGGGCAGAACAGTAGATTTTAAAAACACAATAATAATTATGACTTCAAACATTGGCTCAAGATACGCAGGAGACCCAAATTACGAACAGGCAGTAATGGAAGAATTAAAGGGCTATTTCAAACCCGAATTTTTAAATAGAATAGACGAAATAATAATCTTTAAACCATTGCAAAGAGAGCATCTCGAAAAAATCGTTGATATTGAATTTGAATATGTAAAGAAAGCACTTAAAGAAAAGGGCATCGAAATAGAGCTCGATAAATCAGCAAAAGATTTACTGATAAAAGAGGGCTACAATCCGGATTACGGTGCAAGACCTTTAAAGAGGGCGATAAGAAGTTTAATAGAAGTGCCTTTATCACTCGAAATAATTGACGGCAAAATAAAAGAAGGCGATAAAGTAATAGCAGTAGCAGAAAATAATAAAATAGTTTTTAAAAAATAAATTTGCCCCGCCTCCCTGTCCCCACCGCCCTCGTGCACACCCCTCCTTTCAGTCGGGGTGTTGACTCACAACCCATTGGTAATGCACTCGCTTCGCTCGTAATAAAAATTTTTTATCCGCTTTGAATTGCCCGATACATCTAAGCTACCCTCCCTACCTCATTAGCAAGCACTCCACAAAATGCGGTTTCTCTTACCGTTCGAGTACGACAAAAATACCCATATGTGACAAAGCGAGCATTAAAAATTTTAATACGAATTTTAAAAATTTTAATAGAGTTGTTAAAATTTTTTATTGCACTACTTTGACACTGCCAGGGCTATTTTAATCACTCTCTGGTAATAAAGCCAAATTCCCAAACCAAAACCTCTCGACCATCGAAAACCACACCGCCACTCCCTGAAATCCTTTACCCGTATAAGTGTGGTATCGCCCCCAACCCTCAACTACTTCCAAAACCATTACAGCTTCCTAAAACGCACTCCCCGTAATAAGCCAGATTCCCAACCAAACCCATCATTACGCTTCTAAACCTTCATCAGCCCAAAAGTCCAAAACGCCCTTTAAAATGTGATTCCGCTCTAACGCCCGGGGTGTTGGCTCACAACCCTGGACTTAATCTCTCTTAATTAATTTCTCAAAGGTTTCTATTATTCTTTTGGCGTTCCTGAAGCCAGCTTTTATCATGTCAACATTTACACCGCCCCGGTAATAGCCAAAAACATGCAAATTTTCATAAACAACTCTAAAAGATGCTTTCAATTTGCCATCATGGGGTGCTTTTGATAACCATTCCCAGTGTCCATCGTAAGAAGTCGGTAATTCGCTTTCTTTACAGCCTTTCATCAGTGCAAATGCCTCAATGGCAAATAACGCAGATAAATATCCCATAGCACATGCCTCACGTACAGGCTTCTCATCTGTATAAATATCGTATTCTATTCTGACATTTCTTAAAATATCTTTTGCATTATTAAAATACTTCTTTGACATCTCAATCGCTTCAGCAGGTGAAGACGGTCTTTTAAAATCTTTCCTCATCAAATTATTATAACCATAACGGAAGAATGTCAATCAAAATGTAGTATAACGCACCCGCTCATAATAAATTTCCTCTTGACACCCCTTATTTTTGATTATATAATTATGATGCAAACTTTAAGGTCTAACTCACTTAATAGTATTTTAAAAGAAGATGAATATAAGGATAAAAATAAGAACAATATCCAATCAGGGTGTATGCGAATAGTTTACACGTATTCTTCATTTGAGAACATATCTGAACAAATTTGAGTATGAACAAGAAAAAAGTCATTGAGAAGATAAGAAAAATAAGATTTGGAATCGGGCTTGATACTAAAGATTTAACAGAAGCGCAAAGAGCTGCACTTAAAGATAAAGAAAGAATTTTGAAAAATGCCTCTAAACTTGCTAAAGAAATTCACACAAGAAATCCCCATTTTGTTTTTGAATTAATCCAGAATGCAGAGGATAACAAATATGAAGAAAATATTCGTCCCAAAATTAGGTTTATAATAAGCTCTGATTGGTTGGTAATTCAAAACAATGAAAAAGGATTTGAAGAGAAAAATGTTTGGGCATTGTGTGGTATAGGTGAAACAACAAAAACGAAAGCGTTGGGTTATATCGGTGAAAAGGGTATTGGATTTAAATCTGTTTTTATGATCGCAAATAGGGTGCAGATTTATTCAAACGGTTTCCAATTTGGTTTCAACTACGATGAAAGCAATCCTGTAACGATGATAATCCCTGAATGGATTGATGAAATTCCTGATTTTGTTGATCCAGCGCAGACAAATATTGTTCTATATCTTAAACCTGAAATAAGAAACAAGATAAGCAAGTATATTGATGAAATTCATCCATCGCTTTTGCTATTTCTTAAAAAGTTGAAAGTAATTGAAATTGTGGAGAAAGGTAAAAAAGTTAAAAGGATGGAACTGCATGAGAAAAATGGAATAGTCGAGGTTATTTACAATGGAAAAAAAAGCTATTGGAAAGTAATTAAAAAGTTATTTAAGGTTCCACAGGATATGGATGAAGAAAGGCGAAGAGATGTTAGTGAAACAGAGATTATTTTGGCATTTCCCTTAAAAGAAGATTATTCTCCCGATACTTCTAATGAGCAATTTGTCTTTGCATATCTTCCAGTTCGTGAGTATGGATTTAAATTTATCATCCAAGCCGATTTTCTTCTACCAATAACTCGTGAAGATATTATCAAAGACAATAAATGGAACGAATGGCTTAGAGGTTCTATCATAAAAGTGTTCTTAGATGCTGTTAGAGAATTTAAAAATGATGAAAATTTAAAATACGGCTTTTACAATTATCTTCCCCTCAAAAAAGAAATAAAAGACGATTTCTTTTCACCGGTAGTAGAAGAAATATATAAAGAACTCAAGAAAGAAGCATGTATTTTGACAAAAACAAACAAGTGGAAGAAACCTTCAGAGGTTTTAACTGGTGATGATGAAATAAAAGAAATAGTAACCAATGAAGATCTCCAGAAATTTTTTGGAAAAGAATACATATCGGATAAAATAAAAGTTAAAAAGCAAGTTCTTCAAAAACTGGGAGTTAAAAATTTTTCAATTAATGACCTAATTAAGTGTTTGGAGAATAAGGAATGGATCGAAAACCAGAATAAAGAATGGTTTGCAAAGTTATTTAGTTATCTTAGCAAGAAAAAGCTATCTGACGAGCAATTAGAACGATTAAAGAATCTGGAGATTATAAAATTGGAGAATGGAGAACTTACTTCTATAAATAAAGGCACTGTATTCTTCCCGCTGGAGAGAAAATCAGTATATGGCTTTGAAGATGAGCTCAGAGTAATTGAAAAGGCAATCATAGATATTGTTTCAAAGCAAGATAAAGAAGAAAGAGATAAAATTTTAGAATTTCTCAAGAGATTAGGACTTAAACAAGCAGACCCTTACGAGATCATTGAAAGCCATATTTTACCTGTTTATGAAAGTAAAGGATGGAAACAAAAAGATCCAAGAACTCTTATCGGATATGTCAAATATATCAAAGATAATATAGACAAATACGAGAGAGAAAGTGACAGAAAGTTAAATGCTAATAAAGCATCTCGGAAGACTAAAGAAGACCCATTAAAACGTCTCAGAGAATCGCTTCTTATCCGCATTAATAATGAGGAGGATAAAGAATGGTATGACTCTCCAGAGAATGTATATTTACCAAAGAGTTATGGTAATGAAAATGATTTAGAGACATTATTTGAAGGTATAGATGTAAGTTTCGTGCATTTTTGTTATCTTGAACAAGACATAAAACGAATTGATAATGAAATTTCGGAGTTAAAAAGCAAACTACAGGAGAAAAGTAAGAAGTGGAAAAAGAAACATAGAAAAGAGGTTAGAAAAATTGAGAAACAGATTGAAGAATTAGAGAAAAAGAAGAGTAAAAAAGTTGAAGAATGGAAGAAATTTCTCTTGAAAATAGGAGTAAACGATATACCGAGAGTAAAATATTATGAAGGATATATATCTTCTAATGACAAATACCCCACTACTGAAGAAAAAGAATATTCTACTTGGGGGCATAAGGTTAAGGATTGGAGATTATCTAAGGAATTTGATGAATTGTTAGAAAAGCTTGATTTTAAAAAAGCTGAAATTTTATTAAGAATTTTGGACAAATATTGGAATAGCAAGTATTCAAATTATCTGAAAATGGATTATCGGTGGTTTTATTATTATGAACGACATAAAACATTGTCTTCGTCATTTATAAGAGACCTAAAAGAAAAATTAAAAATCCCAACCGCCCAAAATGCTTTAGCAAAACCTTCAGAGGTATTTTTAGATAAACCAGAAATCCGCGAAGTTTTAGGTAACACTGTTCCATACCTAGCAGTAAAAATCGAAAATGAAGATTTTATCAGAGCTTTAGGTATTAATACCCAAGCTAATGTAGAGAATGTCTTAAATTACCTAAAAGCACTTATTGAGCGCAAAAGCGAAGACAAGAAAAAATTTGAAAAATTGTATAAATTCTTAGATGAGCATTTTGAAGAAGATCCTGTCAAAATAAAAGATGCATTTAGGGAATATCCTCTGATTTTTGTCCCTGGTACAAACAATAAATATTATCGGGCAGATGAAGTCTTGTGGAAAGATGTAAGCAAGATCTTCGGTGAAAATAGAGCATATTTAGAAAAGCATTATCCAAAACTTAAGAAATTCTTCCTAGAAAAACTTGAAATAAGAGAGAAACCAATACCCAAAGATTATGCGGATGTTTTATGCTCTATATCTAAAAAAAGCGATGTATCAAGCGAAGATGAAAAGATAATCATAAGAATATACGAAGAACTGAATCGTAACTTAAATCCAGATAAAATTGAAAACCCCATATCCGAGGAAGATTGGTGGAATGATTTTATCGAAAAATCGATTTTTCTCATTAATAAAGGTAAGTTCTGGTCTAACGATGGAAATATTTTCATAAACGATAATAATGAACTTTATGAATTATTCAAAGACGAGAAGGATATCGGTTTTCTCTGGCTACCAGAAAACTATAACCCAGATAAAATAAAATTCTTTATTAAAGCTTGCAACCTCAATTATTTATCTGAAAGTATTGAGATTGTGCCTTTGGTAGAAAAGACAAAGCTTTCAAAAGATGATAAACGTACTAAACTCATTCAAGATGTTATACCATATGTTTTACGATATCTTTACTGGAGGGAATATGCAGAATATGAAAAACTTAAGGGAAATGGAACGCTTAAAAAAATTGGAGCGATTGAAGTTTATGTTACTGACAATCTGAAAGTAAAATATTCAATAAAAGTTAATGAATGGACAGAAATAAGCAGAGAGGCTGAAAGAAAATGCGTCTACCACAAAGACAAGAATTGCATATATATGAAGAACAATGCGGGTATCTATGATATCGCTGTGGAATTTTCTAAAGTATTTGGTGAAATTAAAGGTCTTGATGATTTTATAATGAACATAATGAGTAATGTTTCCAGTGCAGAGGATATAATGAAGGCTAAAAAGATAAGGCAATTACCAAAATCAGAAGAGGAAATTTTAAAGAGGGTTTCTAAAAGAGTAAAGAAAGAAAAGGGAGAAGTAGAGGTGACAAAAGAGGAAACAAAGGAAGTAGAAAGCAGGATTGCTGCTGAGGAAAAGGGGAAGATTGAAGTCTTCAAAAAAGCCAAAGCAGAAGAGGGTGAGGAACTTGCAGAAACAAGCATTGATACTCGGGTTAAAAAAGAATGGACACCAGAAATTTCTCCAGAAAAAGCTCCTATTAGAATAGAAGAATACAAATACACGCATGAAGGAGGAAAAGAAACAAAAATAACCGATAAAGAGTCAAAACTTTCAGATAAAAAGTCCGCAACCAGATCACATGGAGATTGGGAACGATCTATCGAAGTTTTAAGTAAAAAAGCCAAAGAAGATATTGGGCGATGGGGAGAAGAATATGCTTTTAGGTGCATTAAAGATGAAATGACGAGAAAGTATCCTGATGCATCTTTATTAAATACTGAACAAGGCTTTAAATTAGAAAAAGATGGTAGGGTAATTGCAGAAGTAGTATGGTTAAACAAGAATGGAGAAAGTGGGCAACACTATGATATAAAGATTACAGAAAATGAGGACGAGATTTTTATCGAGGTTAAATCAACAAAAGAATTCGAAAAAACTTGGTTTGAAGTGTCAAAAGATCAATGGAGGCTAATGAAAGAGAAAGGAAATAAATTTTACATTTATAGAGTTTATGGCGCTGGAACAAAAGATGCAAAATTAAAAAAGATTAAAAATCCAGCAAAACTTTGGAAAGAGGGACATATAAATGCATATCCCATTTGCATTGAAATATAATTTTGTTTTAAAACAAATAATTTCAGATACCTACATTAAACAAAATCTCCTAATATCCTTATAGCTTGACAACCCCAGAATTTAGAAAATAAATTATGATGACTGAATTACTTAAAATAGTTGAAAAATGGAAAAAATTTAATGATGCACTAAAACAAAAGAAAATAAAAGAAATACCTCCTCTACTTAAAATACTCATACTCTACAAATTCAAACAAACCCACAAAAAAATAATTTTGATAACAGAAAATGAAGAATTAATCTGCGAAACACAAAATCTACTAAACGCTTACACACTCAAAGACAACGATTACACAAACACACTACAATTCTCAATAGCACTACAAAAAGAAGGAATCTTTGCATTGAAAAATTTAACAAAAATCTTAAATTTTTCAACATTAAAATCAAAAATTTTAACATTAAATTCAAAAATTTTAACAAATTTTGAAAAAATTTTAAAAATTTTTGAAGATTTTGGATATAAAAGAGTTGGAACTGTTGAAGAACCGGGCGAATATGCTGTTAGAGGCGGAATAATTGACATCTTCCCTATTTTGGCGAAAAATCCTGTGAGGATTGAATTTTTCGGTGATAAAATCGAAGAAATAAGAGAATTCGATGTAGAAACCCAAACTTCCATAAGAAAAATTGATGAAATCAAAATTTATCCATTAAAATTTGAAGAATTCACAGATGTTGAAAAAATTAATGGCTTTTTAATCTCCGATAATATCCCGAATTTAAATTATGACCTTTATTTTGGAGATGGATTTGACATGAATGTAAGGAGTTCTTTTTATGGGAATTACAAAATTTTTAAAGAAGCACTTCCCTGCTACCGCGATTATAAAAAAATCATTTTATGTAAAAATTTTCATACTGCAAGGTCAATCTCTGAATTGATAATGGATGCAGAAATTTTGATTCTACCAGCGAAAACAGGTTTTGTAGCAGATGATATAAAACTCGCAGTATTCACAGAAGAAGATATATTCGGTAAAAAAGAAGATTTGAGAAAAAGATTTGAAAAAATAAGAGTATCAAAAGAACTATTACATTCCCTATCCGAAGGCGAATATTGTGTGCATCAGGATTATGGAATTGGAAGGTATAAAGGGATAAAGCAAATTGAATGCAAAGGCAAAGTTTATGATTGCATAGAGCTTGAATATGAAGACGGAAAGGTTTATGTCCCCGTTGAAAATCTTTATCTCGTTGATAAATACGAAAATCTTGATGGCGGTGAGCCAAAATTATCACGTCTCAGTTCAAATGATTGGGAATTGAAGAAAAAGAAAGTAAAAACTGCACTCGAAAAAATGTTAAAAGAGTTACTTATTTTGTATGCAAAAAGGAAAATTGAAAAAGGATTTAAATTCTCGCCTGATACCCCGGAGCAAAAAATTTTTGAACTGAGTTTTCCGTATGAAGAAACAGAAGACCAGTTAAAAGCCCTTTCTGACATAAAAAGAGATATGGAAAGTGATTTTCCCATGGATAGGGTTGTCTGTGGTGATGTTGGTTTTGGCAAGACAGAACTCGCTCTCCGTGCAGCTTTTAAATGCGTAATGAATTTCAAACAGGTATGCTTTTTGTGTCCAACAACTATCCTTGCAGAGCAACATTACTTGAATTTTAAAGAAAGGTTAAAAGATTTTCCAGTTGAAATAAGAATGTTATCGAGATTTACGAGTAAAAAAGAAGAAAAAGAAATTTTAAAAGGTCTTTCTGATGGCACAATTGATATTGTAATAGGCACTCACAGATTATTATCTCCCGATGTAAAATTTAAAGATTTGGGATTGTTGATAATTGATGATGAGCATAAATTTGGAGTAAGGCATAAAGAAAAGATAAGGCAGATGAAAGTAAATGTTGATACTCTTTCTCTCACAGCAACACCCATTCCCCGCACACTGTATATGGCACTTACAGGGATTAGAGACCTGTCTGTGATTGAGACGCCTCCACCCGGCAGGAAAGCAGTAATAACACAGGTAATAAAATGGGATAATGAGCTTATCAAAAATATAATAATGAAGGAAATTGAGAGAGGGGGTCAGGTCTATTTCATTCACAATAGAATAACATCAATCTATAACATTGCAGAGGTTTTACAAAAATTATTGCCAGATGTAAGAATAGAAGTAGCACACGCAAAGTTACCCTCAAGAATTCTCGAAAAAATAATGGAAAGATTTATGAAAGGAGAAATTGATGTACTTGTTTCGACTGCGATTGTGGGAACAGGGATAGATGTACCCAATGCCAACACCATAATAATAAATAGAGCAGATAAATTTGGGCTGGCTGATTTGCATCAGCTAAGAGGAAGAGTTGGCAGGTCTCATCGTCAGGCATATTGCTATCTTATAATTCCCCGTAAAATTACGGATAAAGCAAAGAAAAGGATAGCAGCTATTGTTAGTTTCGCAGAACTTGGTGCAGGATTTAAACTTGCTATGAAAGACCTTGAGATGAGAGGAGCAGGTAATGTGCTTGGCAAAGAGCAACATGGCTTTGTAAATATGATTGGATACAATCTTTATATGAAATTGCTTGAAGATACAATCAAAGAATTAAAAGGCGAAAAGAAAGAAGAAAAAATAAGATGCGAAGTAAAAATAGATAGGGATGCCTTTTTCCCTGATTATTATGTTGACCCAAATCGCAAAATTGCCCTGTATAAGCGACTTGCAGGAATAGAGGATGTTGATAAATTTTATGAATTTGTGAAAGAACTAAAAGATAGATTTGGTGAGCCACCTGTTGAAGCCAGAAATTTATTACTCGCAAAAGAAATAGCACTTTACTGCGAAAAATTTAGAATAATAAAAGCAGAAATCGGAGAAAGAAAGGTAAGATTAAAGTTTAAAGGCAAAATTGACAAAAAATTTTTAAAAAATGTATTTGATGAGAGGATAAGGATTGAGAAAGTTGAAGAATTTGTAGAATTAAGTTTGTCTCCAGAGAATTTTTTAAAATTTTTGAAAAAAGCTTGCTAAAATTATTTTTTGATTAAAATAGAGGATGCTTATGTTGATTTTAATATCTATGATGAATGTAAAAGCGGTAGCATGGGTTGATACTTTACCTGTAACCGTTGAAGAATTTAAAAAAGCATTAAAAAATTATGAAAATCCTGATAGTTTTTCAACACGAAAAAGGGTTATCGATTCTCTGATATGTGAAAAATTATTTTTGCTGGATGCCGAAAATAAGCTATTTCGTGAGAGAATAAAATATTTGTTAAAAGAAGTAAAAAAAGATACCCTTTTGAAGTTATTGTATAACAGTGTTATAAAAAGCAGGTTACCTTCTGTTGATTCCCGGGAGGTTTATGTGAGATTGCGTCTATTGTGGTACAGATTCAGGAAAAGAGCGAAACTTTGGGTCATGGAATTTAACACAAAAGATACCGCATGGCTTGTATTTCACGAACTAAGAAAAGGCAAAAAATTTGATGAACTTGCTATGAGATATTCAAAAGATTTAAGGTCAAAGAAAGATGGAGGATTTATTGGCTGGGTAAATGGCTTACAGCGTAGTCGCAAATTTATGAATGTAGTATTTTCTTTGAAAAAGGGACAAATTTCTTTGCCATTTAAAGATGGAGAGAAATATTACATTGTGATGCCAGAGGATTTTGCGTATTGGGAAGAAAGAGCATTTAAACCATTTGCCAGTTTAAGTAAGAGAAGAGAAGTAGTCGCAAGAATGAGATATAAGTTGATTAACGATTATTATTCTTATCTTGAATGGCTCTATGGTCTGCAATATAATGATTCACTTATTAACGAACTTGCTAAAAGGACAGAAGCTGTGCGAAAGGAGAATCCTGTCAATCCTCTACCCTATCTGCGTTTCAAAGAACACAAAATGTGGCTCTGCAGATGGGATAATAAAGAGATAAATGCACTTCAATTCATAAATGAAGCGATGAATATTAAAAGTCGTATAATTTTTAACAGACCAAGGACTATAAAAAAATTTCTGAGAGACCTCGCACTTTCAAAGTATCTTCTGATAAATCAGGCAAAAAGAATGCTGTTGCATAAATCTCCACGATATTATAAAGCAATACAGAATTTAGAAGATAAATTGATGGTGGAATCTTATAAAAGGGAATATATATGGCAGAAGGCAGAAGTAACATGGCATGATGTTTACAATTATTATAAAAAGCATAAGAAGGAGATTGGAAAAAGATATTTAGAGGTAAGGATGAAAATCCGACATAAATTAAGGAGAGAGAGGATAAAAGCAATAACAGATTCACTTATCAATAAACTAACGAAGAAATATAAAGTAAGGGTAAATCGCAATTTGTTAATGGAGGTGGAATTATGAAAAAGGAAACGCTAATATATATAGTGGTGGCGGTTCTTTTATGTGTTGCAGGGATATTCATAGGTATGAGGATTGCGAAAAGTGCACCGGAGAAATATATCGCCAGAGTAGGGAAAGAATATCTCACGATATCGAGATTCTACCAGACTATACCACCGGAATATCTTTCGCAAATGACTTTTGAGGATAAAAAACAACTCGTTGAACAATGGGTCAATCAGGAGCTACTTTACTATAAAGCAAAGAAAATGGGATTGGATAAGGAGCCCGATGTCAGAGAAAGATTAAAAGAAGCGATGCACGCAATGCTAGCAAATGAATTTTTAAACAGATACATTCAGGATAAAATTTTTGTATCACCGGAAGAGTTAAAGGCGTATTATGATTCATTGAAGGATGAATTGAACATAGAAATAGATGCTGCACAAATCGTTGTAAAGGATTTAGCCACTGCAGAGGAGATTTATGAGAAATTAAAAGAAGGTGCGGATTTTACTGAAATGGTAAGGAAATATTCAATAGAACCTTTTAAACAAAACGACGGCTTCATTGGTACTGTAAGGAGGGGCGAACTTGGTGACAAAACACTTGAAGATGCTTTATTCCGACTTAACCCCGGAGAAATAAGTAAGCCAATTAAAACCGTATGGGGATACCATATTTTAAAATGCTTGAGAAAAAGAAAATTAAAGAAGAAAATAACATTTGACGATGTTAAATATAAACTGGAAGATATGCTTAGAGCAGAGAAAGCAAAAAGGGTGCTTCAGAGTTTACTCGATTCTCTGAAGAAAAAAGTAAAAGTCGAAATAAATTATGATTTGCTACATTAGTTTATTTTTAATTTCACAATTAACAGGTTTTACAGATGAAATAGTAGCAGTAGTTGGAGAAAAAGTTATAACAAGGAGCGAAATCGAAATAACACGCATGACAACAGGTTTACCGGAGAAAGATATCCTGAAATTGATGATACAAAGGAAATTATTATTCAAAATGGCAGAGAAAGAGAGTATAATCGTTAGCGATGAAGAAGTTTTCCCACAGGTAGATAAAATGGTAGAAAATATGAAAAGAAATTTCCCATCAGAAGAGGATTTCAAAAAAGAATTAAGTAAACAGGGCTTAACTATTGATATGCTTTATGATAAATTAACAAAGGAAGCAAAGGAAGAACTTATGATACAAAAATTGTTGCAGAAAAAATATAGCATCCCATTTGTAACAGACCTCGAAGCTTATCTATTTTACCTGAAGAAAAAAGATTCTTTACCACAATTTCCGAGTGCAATAAAATTTATCGCTGTAGAAGTGCCCTATTACATCTCTGAAGAAGCAAAAGAAAAAGCAGAAGAAAAAGCCAGTGAAGTAATGAAAATGATAAACGAAGAAAATTTCGACGAAATAGCACAACTTTATTCCGATATACCAAGGATACGATATACAGTGAGGATATCGAATTTATCGCCCATTTTTAGAGTAGAAATAGAAAATATGAAGCCAAAAGAAATCAGAAAAATTTATACAAAAGATGCGATACACATAATAGAGTGCGAAAGTAAAAGAGGAGATTTGGCAGAAATAAAAGATATAGCAATTAAAGTGAAACCAACGAAAAAAGATTCTATTTTTACTCTCGGAGAAGTGGAAATGGTGAAAGAACTGCTCGCAAATAATCAAATCGATGATATTAATTACAGAGTATATGATTTCAGTGAAAATTTCATACCGTTAGACGCATTGAGTGTAAATATTGATATCGATGAGGTAAAAGAAGGAGAAATTTATTCCTTTAACAGACCCGATGGATTTTATATTATGAAAATAATCGAAAAAAGAGAAGCAAAAACTCCTGAATTTGAAGAGATAAAAGAAGATTTAAAAAATTATTTGCTTGAACGCAAATTACAGCATTATAGAGATATTTTAAGTGAAGAAATGAAAAAAGAGGTGTATGTAGAAGTGAGGATGTGATGCCTGATATTGCTATCACAATGGGAGACCCTTCGGGCATCGGAATTGAAGTGATACTGAAAGCACTCAACGAGCTAAAAGCATGGAACAAATACATAGTGATTGGTGCTGAGAATTTAATCGAGGCAGAAGCTGAAAAACTCGAATTACCTCCACCAGAAAATATCGTGGATACAGGAGAACTTATGAGAGATGAGGTGCCTTATGGAAGGGCGACAAAACAGGGAGGTAAAGCAGCTTATAAGGCGATTGTAAGGGCTATCGATATGGCACTTAAAGGCGAAATAAAAGGAATTGTTACGGCTCCCATACACAAAAGGGCATTCATGCTTGCAGGGATAAATTATCCGGGACATACCGAAATTCTTGCTTCTTATACAAAAGCACCAAGATGCGTTATGATGTATGTATCGGACGAAATTAAGGTATCGCTTGTAACAACACATATACCTATTTGCGAAGTACCAAAGAAATTGAGTAAAATAAGTGTACTCGAGACAATTGTTTTAACAGATGACTTTTTGCGTCATAAACTCGATATGGAAAATCCGAAAATAGTTGTGTGTGCTTTAAATCCGCATGGTGAATTCGGAATAGAGGAAGAAGAGGTTATAGAACCGGCTGTCGTTGATGCACAGAAAAAGGGGATAAATGTTGAAGGTCCTGTTGGTGCAGATGCTGCTTTTGTAAAAGAATATGATGCTATCGTTGCAATGTACCACGATCAAGGGACAATTCCCGTAAAGGTTAAAGCTTTCGAAAAAGCAGTAAATGTTACAATAGGATTACCTTTTGTAAGGACATCACCTATCCATGGAACTGCTTATGATATTGCGGGAAAAGGTGAAGCAAATCCAAGCAGTATGATTGAAGCAATAAAACTTGCAGAAAAACTTGTAAGCAAATTAAAAGAGGAGAAAAAATGAAAAATTATAAAGAATTAAAAAGGATAGCAAAAGAAGTCAGGAAAGAGATAATAAAAATGCTTGTGAGAGCAGGTTCCGGGCATCCGGGTGGTTCTCTCTCATGTGTCGAAATAATAGTTGCACTCTATTTTGGTGGAATTTTAAGATATGACCCTGAAAATCCGCAATGGGAAGATAGGGATAGATTTGTGTTATCAAAGGGTCATGCTGCTCCCTGTCTTTATGCTGTGCTGGCACTCGCAGGCTTTTTCCCACGAGAATGGCTGAAAACATTAAGAAAAGTAGGAAGCAAATTACAGGGACACCCCTATAATATGGACACGCCAGGAGTTGAAGCAACAACGGGCTCTCTTGGTCAGGGATTATCTATAGCAAATGGTATGGCTCTTGCAGCAAAAATAGATAAAAAGAGTTACAGAGTTTATTGCTTAATAGGAGACGGTGAAATTGATGAAGGACAGATATGGGAAGCTGCTATGACCGCAAAAAAATACAAACTTGATAATTTATGTGCAATACTCGACCACAATGGCTTACAAATAGATGGCAAAATAAAAGAAGTGAAAGACCCCTATCCTCTGAAAGAAAAATGGGAAAGTTTCGGCTGGCATACAATCGTCATAGATGGTCATAATTATGAACAAATTTTTAACGCATTTAAGGAGGCAGAGAAGATAAAAGGCAAACCCACGATGATAATAGCAAATACTATAAAGGGCAAAGGTGTGAGTTTTATGGAGGGGCAGGTTGACTGGCATGGTAAAGCTCCAACCCCTGAGCAGGCAGAAATTGCCTTAAAGGAGTTGGAGGAAAATGATTGACATAAATAAAGTATTATCGCCAAGGAAGGCTTATGCGGAGGCACTTATTGAATTGGGCTCGCAAGACAAAAGAATAGTGGTGCTGGATGCAGATTTGGCAAAGTCAACAAAAACAATAGAGTTCGGTAAAAAATTCCCTGAAAGATTCTTCGATGTTGGTATTTCCGAACAGGATATGATGGGCACCGCTGCGGGTCTTGCTTTGAGTGGCAAAATAGTGTTTGCGAGTACATTTGCAATATTTGCAACAGGTAGAGCATGGGAGCAAATTCGCACAAGTATCGCTTACCCGTATTTGAATGTTAAAATTGTAGCGACACACGGAGGAATAGCAACAGGACAGGATGGTGTAACACATCAGGCAACTGAAGATATAGCACTCATGCGTGCAATACCCGGAATGAGAGTATTGGTGCCATCGGATGCATATCAGACAAAAATGTTGGTCAAAAAGGTAGCTTACATTGATGGACCTTTCTATATTCGACTGACACGCCCTTCTCTTCCTGTAATTTACAAAGGAATAGAAGAATTCGAAGTTGGCAAATCTTTTATTTTGCGTGATGGCGAAGATGTAGCAATCTTTGCAATAGGTTTACTGGTGGGGAATGCACTTTTAGCTGCTGAAATGCTTGAAAACGAAGGCATAAATGCAGCCGTTATTGACGCATATAGCGTGAAACCAATAGACAGACGCACAATCATAAAATACGCTAAAAAAACGAAATTGATAGTAACATGTGAAGACCATACGATAATAGGAGGACTTGGAGATGCTGTAGGTGAAGTGCTTTTAAAAGAATATCCCGTTTATCTTTTGAAAATAGGAATCGAAGATAGGTTCTGTGAATCTGGCACTCCGAAAGAATTATATGAAAAATATGGCTTAACGCCAGAAAGTATCGCAAACAAAATAAAATCATTCGTACGCAAATTCCAGAAAGTAAAAGTATGATAAAAGAAATAACGATTGAAAATTTTAAATCAATAAAAAAATTGAGTTTAGAATGCCGTAGAATTAACATCCTTATTGGAGAAGCAAATACAGGTAAATCCAACATTCTGGAGGCTATCGGATTATTGGGATTTTATGGATTTTTTCGCATGCTTAGAAATATCGTTAAAGATATTTTGAAAGAATTTGTAAGATTTTTCACTTTTGACGAAATTTTTTACGGCAAAGAGGTATCTCAGAACAGTGTAATCCAAATAGAAAATACTAAAATAGAGTTAGGTTTTAAAAAAAGAGAAGGCATTATAAAGTTTTATCAAAATGAGAAACAAGAAGATGTATTTTCATTCGATATAAAAGGAAATCTAACAGGAGAACCGCGGGACACTCCACTTTTACCCGAACCTTTTGCCAAATTCAAGCTATATCGATTTAAACAACTTGAAAAATACGAACATATTGAAGATGTTAACTTTCTTTTACCTGTTTCGGGCTACAATTTATGGAGCGTTATAAAAATCACACCCAAATTAAAAAATTTGTTAATAAGATTAATGAAAAGTGAAAAAATAGAATTCGCCTTTAATCACGAAAAATTTACTTACGATTTTATTTTGCATATTAACGAAGAACCTGCAATTTTGTCTTATTCTTCGCTTTCTGACACATTTAAAAGATTAATTTTTTACTTAACGGCAATAAAGTCGAACAAAAACTCTGTCATTTTATTCGAAGAACCCGAAACTCATTCTTTCCCTGCTTACACTCACTATATTGCAGAAATAATTGCGCTCGATAAAGAAAATCAATATTTTATATCAACCCACAATCCTTATTTTCTCATCCCGATAATTGAAAAAACTGAAGCAGATGAAATTAATATCTTTCATGTTAAAAAGCAAAATAACCAGACAATTGCAGAAAGGATAGACGAAAGAAAAATTTGGAAAATGTCATCCGAAGGCATCGATATATTTTTTAATATTGAAAAAATATGATACATTGGGGGCATTTTACATGGGATGAGATAAAAGAATATCTTAAAAAATGTGATATTGTGCTTTTGCCCGTAGGCAGCTGCGAACAGCACTCATTACATCTCCCACTTGATACCGACTCTTTTGACGCACTATGGCTCTGCGAAGAGGCAGTAGAAAGAGTAAAAGAGCCGAAACCTCTCATTCTTCCACCCATAAACTACGGTGTATCATATCATCACCTCGATTTTGCAGGAACGATATCGATATCGCCCGATACTTTAAAAAATATGGTAATAGAAATCGCTGAATGCTTGAAGAAACACGGAGTAAGAAAAATGATAATTGTAAACGGACATGGCGGAAATAAAGCAGCCCTAACCTGCGCATCTCAAATAATAAGACATAAATTGAATATGATTGTAATCGTTGATTCAGGAGAAATAGTAAAAGAAGAGATAGCGGAAGAAAAAGAAGATTTCCATGCAGGCGAAAAAGAAACATCAACATCACTTTATAATCGCGAAGAACTCGTAAGAAAAGAAAAAATTAAAAACCCAGATTTCAGATATCCAAAAGAAATTTTACGCTTCAGCACAGGAATAAACTGGAACTTCAAAACAAAAGATGTTACAGATACAGGTGCTATGGGCTATCCAGAGAAAGCAACAAAGGAAAAAGGCAAAAAGTTGTGGGAAGCACACATAAATGCACTTGCAAAGTTAATAGAAGAAATAAGGGAAATCGAAATAAAATGAAAATCGTTGATGTAAAATGGGAAAAATTCAAAATAGAACTGGAATCACCTTTTAAAATTGCTCTCGGCACATCATATTATCACGAAGGAGTGCTTTTAAAAATCATCACAGATGAAGGAATTAAAGGCGTAGGCGAAGCAGCACCATCTGAGCGTATAACAGGCGAAACTACAGATACTGTTTGCTCTGTGCTAAATCTATTTAAAAATTATCTTATCGGGAAAAATCCACTCGAAATACAAAAAATAATGGATGATTTAAATCAAATGCTTTTACACAACACATCGGCAAAATGTGCGGTTGATATTGCTTTATGGGATATAAAAGCAAAATATTTTGGACTACCTTTAAGGGATTTGCTCGGTAAAGATAAGGAAAAAATCACAACATCCATAACTATCGGGATAAAGTCGATTGAAGAAACTATAAAGGAAGCACAGGAAATTATAAAAAGATTTGGAGCAAAGGTTTTGAAAATAAAAGTTGGATTAAATTTAAAGGAAGATATCGAAAAAATTAAAGAATTGCGTGATGCAATAGGTTATGATGTTAAAATAAGAGTTGATGCAAATCAGGGCTATAATCTGAAAGAAGCAGTAAAATTTGCAAAAGAAGTGGAAAAATATGAAATCGAACTTTTTGAGCAACCTCTCCCATACTATCAATTGAACGAACTGCGGATTTTAAGGGATAAAATAGGAATACCAGTAATGCTCGATGAAAGTGTGCATACAGCGAGAGATGCTCTGAAAGTTATTAAAGAAAATTGTTGCGATGTAATAAATATAAAACTTATGAAAAGTGGTGGAATTTGCGAAGCCCTTAAAATTGCATCAATTGCGGAATCAGCAGGTATTCCGTGCATGGTGGGATGTATGGTTGAGACAAGGATAGGCGTCTCTGCTGGCACACATTTTGCACTATCGGTAAAAAATGTAAAATATGCAGATTTAGATGGGCATTTGTTTTTGAAAAAAGATATAGCAGAAGGTGGTGTAATCACAAAAGAAGGCGAAAATTATATCACAGAAAATAAAGGACTTGGAGTAGAATTTTGATTGACAAATTTATTTTTCGATTATAATATAGTGTGCCCCCCGCGGTAAAGGGGGAGGTGAACTATGCTGGCGTTCATTTGGAGTCTAATTGCGGTAATAACATTTTGGTTGCAGGCGGGTTTCGCAACTTTATCAAAAGCACCTGATTGGAAATTTTACAAAGCATGTGTCACTTTCTTTATAATTTCCGGTATATTTGCGATTCTTTCAATCTATCATGGTATTTTAATTTCGGAGACAGAAACTGAAGGAAAGAAGAAAGCGTATGGTGTTATGGCAAAATGGATGGGTATACTCATTTTCCTGGGACTTGTAGCCAGCTGGATTTATTACGGTGGTCCAAAGTTTGGTTAATTTTTATCACCGCGGGGGGCATGACCCGAAAAGAATTCTCACAGAAATTCGATAAAAGAATAGAAAAATTACCATGGTGGTTCATTTTTCTTAATGAAACTTTTATAAAACCAAAAGATTTTAAAACAATAATCTGGGGATACAGGATAAGTAAAGATTTTTTCAAAATAGCAAAAGAAGCAAGGGAACTTGAAGAAGAATTCGATGCACTCGAAAGAGAACTGGAAAAATTAAAAAATTTAACACAGCAATTTAAAGATGATGAAGAAGGATTGAAAAAAGTAATTGAAAGAACAGAAGAATTAAGAGAAAAGATAAATGAAATGAGAGAGCGTCATGAAAATATAAAAAGAAAATTTGAAGATGTAAGACACAAGATAAAATCAAATAAGTATATTGTTATTTTGCCACTCATATCAATAAAAAATGACCCATGGATATCCAAGAATTAGGAGGGTGATATGAAAGAAATAAAATTGGCGCTTATAGGGTTTGGGACAGTTGGACAGGGATTTGCAGAGATACTTGAAAGGAAACACTGGGAACTGCAAAAGAAATACGGATGTGATGTGAAACTCGTTGCAATAAGCGACCCCATCAAAGGTTCTGTATTTGAAGAAAATGGAATAAATTTAAATGCATTGCTTAAGGAAGTTAGAGAAAAAGGAAATATTTTTGATTACGAAGGCGGAGAAAAAGGCTGGGATTCGATGAAAACAATAAAAGAATCAAATGCAGATGTAATAATCGAAGTAACGCCAACGAACATAGAAACAGGAGAACCCGGTTTATCCCACATAAAAACTGCACTCGAAACAGGGAAAAATGTCATAACAACAAATAAAGGACCAATTGCCCTTAAAGGAAAAGAACTTATGAAATTAGCCGAAGAAAAAGGAGTAAAACTAAAATTCGAAGGCACCGTAATGGCAGGCACTCCTGTTATAAATCTGATTGAAAAAAATTTAGCAGGATGTAAAATTCATTCAATTTATGGGATAGTAAATGGCACAACAAATTTTATTTTAACAGAAATGGAAACGGGAAAAACTTATGAAGAAGCTTTAAAAGAAGCACAACGCCTTGGATATGCAGAAGCAGACCCCACAGCAGATGTTGAAGGCTGGGATGCAGTGGCAAAAACCGTAATCCTCGCAAATATGATTCTTGATGCCGATATTAAAGTAGAGGATGTCGAAAGAGAAGGAATAACAAAGATAACACCAAAAATGATAAAAGAAGCACTCGATGAGAAAAAACACTGGAAATTGATAGCTTCTGTCAAATGCGAGAACCATAAAGTTACAGCATCGGTAAAGCCACAAAAAGTACCCGAATGGGATACTATCGCACACATAAAAGGTGTAACAAATGCATTAACGATAGAAACAGATTTGCTCGGCAAAGTAACAATTGTGGGACCAGGTGCAGGTAGAGAAGTAACAGGTTATGCTGTTTTCATCGACCTGATCGATATTATTCAATCCTCTTAAACTTTTTATCGAGGTCTTTTAAGGATATCATCCATATTGTAGGACGACCATGCGGGCAAAATAGTGGACTATCTGTACGCATCAGCTCTTCTATTAAGTGTTTCATTTCTTCATAAGTAAGTTCATCTCCTGCCTGAATCGCAGATTTGCATGCAAGGACTTTCGCGAGCTCGTTTAACCGCTCGCTACCTTTAATACTGTTTGATAATTCATTTAAAATACTTTTAAAAATTTTTTCATCAAACTCCGACAAAACAGAAGGCACAGCTTCAATCCTCACTGTATTTTTACCAAATTCACAAAGCGAAAAGCCCATATCAATTAATTCATTTTTATACATCTCATAAATTTGATACTCATAAGGACTCAATTCAACAACCATCGGGAAAATCAATCTCTGAACCGGTATTTTTGTTTTTAAATATTTTTCGTAAAGTATTCTTTCGTGGGCTGCATGCTGGTCTATAAGCCAAAAGCCTTTTTCTGTTTCAACCAAAATATAAGTGTTATGCAATTGATAAATCCTTGGATTTTCCGGAATAGTATCAACCTCTTCCTTACGCTCAAAAAATATAAATTTTAAACCAAGGGCGTTTTTAATCGCATTTCTTATTTCTCTATAGACAAAATTTTCCTCTTTAAATCTTATTTCGTATTTCCTCGGATGAATATTTACATCAACCTGCTCATAAGGAAGATTTACAAAAATAAAAAAGGGAATTTCTTTTTCTTTCTGATAAATTTCTAATATTATCTTTCTTATCTGCAAATCGTAGCAAGGTCGTCTATTTACGAAGAAGAAAGCATGATAAGGTGTTAAAGCGGTGTCCGGGCGCGCAATAAAGCCATAAATGTTTAAATAATCCTTCTCATAATTTATCGCAACCATCTTATCAATATAATCGCGGGAAAATAAATCTTCCAGTCTTTCTTTTAACTTTGCAGATTTTAAATCATATATTTCTCTGTCGTCGTGGATTAATTTAAAGTTTATCTCAGGATACGCTATCGCATAATTTAAAAAAGTATTAATTATCGCTTTTATTTCCGTTCTATCAGATTTTAAAAACCTCAATTTTACTGGTACATTGTAAAACAAATTTTTTACACTTACCTGTGTTCCCTGTGGACAATTTACTTCATATTCTGCAACTATTTCTCCGTTCAGTACTTTTATGTAGTAACCCTGTGCACTGCCTCTTTCCCTCGATGTAATTTCCAAAATTGATACATCTTTTATCGATGATAATGCCTCTCCCCTGAACCCAAGAGTGGCTATTCTTTCCAGATCTTTTTCCGTCTTTATTTTGCTTGTAGAATGTGGTAAAATGCACAATTTCAAATCTTCAGGAGACATCCCAATACCGTCATCTATAACTTTTATCAAAGGCACGCCATTTCTTTTGAAAATACAAGTTATATTTTTTGCATCAGCATCTATCGAATTTTCTATTAATTCTTTCATGCAGGATGCAGGACGCTCAATAACTTCACCAGCTGCTATCTTTTTCACCAAATTCTCATCAAGAATCAATATTTTAGATGCCATATTCGGATTTCACTCCTTCTTCTCTTAATTCTTTTCTGAATATTTCGCGCATTTTATTGAATACCGGGATGTGGTCTATGTAATCTTTATAAGTCCAGCGTAATGGGCAAAAAGTACCTTTTTCAAAAATTAATGTTATTTCAACAAAAACATCATTCCCCAGATAAACCCTGTGTGAGTAATTTTTATGGGTCGTTAACATCAACTTTGACAATGTTATAATCCCGGGGTCTATATTTATTTTCCTTTTCCCATTTTCTCTGTATTTATCTTCAATTTTTTCTGCTCTTTTTTTGTAAGATATTAAAGAATTTGCATCCATCTTGAAAAGTCCTTTAAAGGATATCCAGAATTTTTGCAATGGTTTACCCATCTCATCTTCATAGTAATCTGTGTAGTCTGAAAAATTAAAAATCTCGGATTCAAATTGTATTTCTCCAAACTCTTTTTGTAATTCTTCCTTTGCAATTTCTACATAATCTTTCTTGCAAATTACAGCGCAAAACAATTTGCAAACTCTCTCCACATCATAAAATAATTAAAATTTTTAGTTGTCAATCTTAATTTTTGATTACAATAAAGGATGGTGGAAGTTAATAAAATAAAAGAACTTATTGAAAAGGGTGAATTTAAAGAACTTGAAAAGTTAATAAAAAAGACACCGATTCATGAAATTGCTGAAATTTTTGACGAACTCGATGAATATGAGATGAGAAAAATACTCGATTTATTGACAGAAGACAACAAATTGATTCTTTTTGAAAATCTCGAAATACCAGAGCAAAAGAAATTACTTGATGTTTTAAATAAGAGAGAAAAAGTTTTCATTTTGAACAATGTATCGAGTGAGAAACTTGCGGACTTATTTTCGGAGCTACCAAGGAGCAAACAGATTGAATTACAGTTGCTTATGGAAGAGGATTTAATTGAAGAGATTAAAGAATTGATGAAGTATAAACCCGAAAGTGCAGGCGGAATAATGACAAAAGAATTCGTGGCATTACCAGGTGATATTACAGTTGAAGAAGCAATTGATATTTTAAGAAAAAGCAAAAAGAAAATAAAATCGGAATTCTGGAAAATATTTGTAGTAGACAGAAATAACAGGTTAATAGGAGCAGTAAAGATTCATGACCTTTTATTCTCTTCTCCAGAGGTTAAATTAATAAGATTGGCGAAAAAAACACCAAAGGTGTATATTGATACAGACCAGGAAGTAGTTGCTCATTTAATCTCAAAATATGATGTTGAAGCAATTCCTGTAGTTGATAGAGAGGGTCATATAAAAGGCATAGTAGAAGTAGATACTGCTCTTGATGTACTGGAGAATGAAGCAACGGAAGATATTTACAAATTTGGTGCAGCAGGCAATCTTCCTCATGATTATGTTCATGCAGGAATATTGCGTATTGCACGCTCAAGAGCTATATGGCTTACTGTTCTTGTCTTTGCGAGTTTTGGCTCGACTTTTGTGATAGAGCAATTTACGAATTTCATCGGCAAGAAAGCATTTTTGGCGATGTTTATGCCGGTAGTTGCTGGTTGCGCAGGTAATGCAGGCACTCAAGCTGCATCCGTAATGATAAGGGGACTAGCAACAGGATTTATAGAATTTAGAGACCTTATTAGAATTTTGCTGAAAGAACTTGCAATAGGTATGATAATCGGACCGCTTATCGGTGTTTTGCTTGCTATAAGGGCATCTTTTTCGATCCGCATTCCCCAATTGTTTTTATGCTTAATCTTGACAATGAGTGTTACGATAACTCTTGCAACGGTTATGGGAGCATTTCTGCCTTTTGCTCTGAAAAAGGCAGGAACAGACCCGGCACATGCTTCAGGTCCTCTAACCACAACTTTAACTGATATTTTTTCTCTGGCAATATATTTCGGAATAGCATGGCACCTGCTAAAATAAATGACATAATGACAAAAGAAGAATTTCGACTTTTTAAGGATTATTTCCACAGTTTAACAGGGAATTTATTGCGTGAGTCACAGATACAAATTGTTTCAACAAAGTTAAAACAGAGATTGGAATTTCTTGGGTTAAATTCATATAAGGAATACTATAAGAGATTGCAGGAAGATGAGGGTGAGCGTCAGCGTTTTATAGACCTGATGACAGTATTAGAAACAAGCTTTTTTAGAGGAGGTGTAAGTTTTAAGTATTTCTCTGATAAAATCATAAACGAATTGAAATTGAAATCGAGGGTTAAGGTGTGGAGTGCGGGCTGTGCAACTGGACAGGAGCCCTATTCCATTGCTATGATTTTGAAAGGAAAAGTATTGGGGAAAATAGAAATCCTTGCAACAGATATAAATACAACGGCATTGAAGAAAGCGAGATTGGGAATATATAAAGAAAGCGAAATAAAAGGAGTGCCTCAATTCTTTTTAAAATATTTTGAAAAAGTTGAAAATTATTACTGGGTGAAGGAAGAAATCAAGAAAATAATAAATTTCAGATATCATAATTTACTTGACCCGATAGGTCTTACTGATTATTTTGATGTTATTTTTTGTCGTAATGTTTTAATTTATTTCTCGGACGAAGCCAAAATAAGAGTTTTGAATTTATTCTGGGAAGCACTTATATCTTCGGGTTACCTGATAATAAGTGAAGCAGAAACATTAAAAGGTTTTGAACCAAAATTTGAGATGATATTACCATCTGTTTATAAAAAGAAGAAAGAAGAGAAGATGATAGAAAAACTGGAGATACCTTTAATTAAATAACGAAATTTGAGCTTGACAATTGAGTATTTTAGATATAATAAAGAGAGGGCCCGTAACTCAGCGGTAGAGTACTGGATTTTTAATCCAGGAGTCGTGGGTTCGAATCCCACCGGGCCCATGGGGGTGTAGCTCAGTGGGAGAGCGCTGGAATCGCACTCCAGAGGTCAGGGGTTCGAATCCCCTCACCTCCATCCCCGATGCATAAAGTATTTGCTTTAAAATATAGACCTCAAAAATTTTGTGAAATAACTGGTCAGGAGCATGTTGTTAAGACCCTTGAGAACGCAATAAAACTCGGTAAAGTTGCGCATGCCTATTTATTTGCAGGTCCAAGGGGGGTCGGCAAAACAACGACAGCCAGAATACTCGCAAAAGCTATAAATTGTCAAAATAAAGATAAAAAAGATTTTGAACCATGTGGCAAATGTGCATCCTGCATTGAGATACAAAAAGGAAACCATCCAGATGTTATCGAAATTGATGGTGCATCAAATAGAGGAATAAATGAAGTGAGAGGAATAAGAGAAAGTGTAAGATATTCTCCTTCTCGTGGCAAATATAAAGTTTACATCATTGACGAAGTTCACATGCTAACACAGGAGGCATTCAATGCTCTTTTGAAGACACTCGAGGAACCTCCCTCACATGTTGTTTTTATCCTTGCAACAACTGCACCTCACAGGGTGCCAGACACGATATTATCGAGATGCCAGAGATTCAGCTTTAGAAAATTGAGAGAAGACGAAATAATAAAAGTTCTGCAAAAAATCGTAAAAGAAGAGGGGATAAAAATATCAGAGAGAGCCATTTATTTAATCTCCAGAAAGGCAGATGGTGCTTTGAGAGATGCAATCTCTTTGCTTGAACAGTTATCTTCATATTGCGAAGGAGAAATCAAAGAAGAAGATGTAAAAGAATTAACAGGCACTTTTGATATAAAAATTCTGGCAGATATTACAGATTTAATAATCGAAGGAAAAGAAAAAGAACTTGTAATAAACCTTGAAAATATTTTGAACAGTGGCATTTCTGCCCATGAACTTGTTACAGAATATTCGAAATATCTTTACGATATGATGCTTTTTAAAACGGGTGTTAAAAATCTTCCCAAAACTGAAATTTCTTATTATAACAAAAAACTCGATATAAGTCAAATTGTAAGGATGCTTGAATATTGCCAGGATTTAGAGAGAAGATTAAGGGATTGTGTTTCCCCTGATATTCTTCTTACTGCATCACTACTTGAAATGGCTATCTTTACTGAAGCGAGCATTGACCAGATTTTGAAAAAATTAAAAGAAGGTATCAAAGTTGAAACAAAGGAAGAAGAAAAGGGCTTGATAAAAGTATGGCAGGAATTAAAAAAGGAAGCAAAAGCATCAAACGAAGAATGGTATCCTCTTATTGCAAAAGTTGAAGCTACAGAAGTTGAAGGAAATACTTTACTTTTAAGATGCTCATCCTTTATAAAGGAAATTTTGAGCGAAAAATATCTTGACAAAATCAAATATCGATTAAAAGAAATTGCTGGGAAAGACATTAATTTGACATTCGAGATAGTAAAAGAAGAGAAGAAAGAGGAATTAAAAGATGTTGAGAAAATGATAATAGAGATTTTTGATGCCGAGCTTATTGAAAGCAAGAAGGAGGTATGAGATGAAGGTTTATGAAATAAGGTGGCATGGCAGGGGCGGTCAGGGTGCAAAGACGGCTGCATTGCTGCTCGGAGAAGCTCTCTTATCTACAGGTAAGTATTTTCAGGCATTCCCGGAATATGGACCAGAAAGAATGGGAGCACCTGTTAAGGCATTTAACAGATTATCTGATGAGCCTATAAAAGTGCACTGCGGGATAAAAAGACCACATGTTGTTGTGGTGCTCGACCCAACCCTGATAGAATCTGAAAATGTAACAGAAGGATTACCGGACGATGGAATTTTGCTCTGCAATACCCCTGAATCTCCTGAATCTTTGAAGAAAAAACTCGGAATGAAAGAAACACAAAAAGTTTATACGGTGGATGCTTCGACAATCGCAAAAGAATGCATAGGAAGGGAAATCCCAAATACTCCGATGCTCGGTGCTTTGATAAAGGCAACAAATCTTGTAGATTTAAAAACTTTAATAAACTTTGTGAAAGAAAGAATGGAAGTTAAATTCAGGGATAAGAAAGAGTTAATTGAAGGCAATTTAAAATCGATTGAGAGGGCTTATAACGAAGTAAAATGTGCATAGGAGGGTAAGATGAAAAAGGGCTGGAAAGAACTTGCAATAGGCTCTATAATTGAGAATGCACCCACATCACTTGAGTTTAAGACAGGAGACTGGAGAATTTTGCGACCGATATTCCATAAAGATAAATGCATAAACTGCTATTTTTGCTTCATATATTGTCCTGATTCTGCCATAATTGTAAACAATGGCAAGGTTGAGGGTATAAACCTTGATTATTGCAAAGGTTGTGGAATTTGTGCAAGACAATGTCCTAAAAATGCAATAGAAATGGTTAGAGAAGTTGAGCTTCGTAAAAAGGAAAAAGATTAAAGGAGGGTAAAATGCCAAGGAAAGCCCTTACAGGAAATGAAGCAATGGCAGAAGCGATGAGACAGATAAATCCCGATGTAGTTGCAGCATACCCTATTACACCTTCCACAGAAGTTGTTCAAATATTTTCAAATTTTGTAGCAGATGGTCTTGTTGATACTGAATTTGTTGCAGTAGAATCTGAGCATAGTGCTATGAGTGCATGTATTGGTGCAGCTGCTGCCGGAGGAAGGGTTATGACCTGCACTGCATCCCAGGGTCTTGCTTTAATGCACGAAGTGCTTTATATAGCTGCGGCTCTGAGATTGCCAATAGTGCTTTGCGAGGTAAACAGGTCTTTATCCGCCCCGATTAACATTCATTGTGACCATTCCGATACAATGGGTTCAAGAGAATCCGGATGGATACAGATTTATGCAGAAACTTCACAGGAAGCGTATGATAGCATTATTCAGGCTGTAAGAATCGCAGAAGAAGCATTTTTGCCATGTATGGTGAGTGCAGATGGATTTATCCTCAGCCATTGTATGGAAGGAATTGATGTAATTCCGGATGATGAAGTCCAGAAATTTATTGGCGAGCATAAGGCACCTTACTGCCTGCTGGACACAGATAACCCAATAACCGTTGGACCACTTGATTTGCAGGATTATTTCTTTGAGCATAAGCGCCAGGAAATCGAAGCAATGAAAAATGTACCTCCAATTATTGAGAAGATAGGAAAAGAATTTGGTGACAAATTTGGAAGATATTATGGACTTATTGAAGAATATCGGATGGAAGATGCAGAAATTGTCCTTGTTGCACTTGGTTCGACCGCAGGCACGGCAAAGGAAGCTGTAGATGTAGCAAGGGATGAAGGCAAAAAAGCAGGTCTTTTAAGAATAAGGGTATTCAGACCTTTCCCTTATGACAAAATAATAAACGCATTGAAAGGTAAAAAGGTTGTGCTCGTGCTTGATAGGTCGGATACGATGAGCAATATGGGTGGACCTGCATTTGTAGAAATAAGGAGTGCAATGTATGAAATTCCTGAAAAACCTTTGATGAAAAACTATATCTATGGACTCGGAGGAAGGGATATTTTTGTTGAAGATATTTTAGAAGCGATAGAAGAAGGCGAGAAAATCATGAAAGAAGGCAAAGTTACTGAAAAAATAGGATTTATAGGATTAAGAGAATAGGAGGTTAGAAATGATGCCTTCTATTTTAATAGGAGCAATAATTGCCCCAACTCTGACACTTATAATCGGTATTATTGCAACTTATCTCATATCAAGAAAAGACAGAGAAAAAATAATCGCAGTGAATCGCGAAAATACTCAACAACTTTTAAAAGAGGAACGCGAAAATACTAAAAAAATAGTTGAGGAAGAAAGAAGAAATACTGAAAGAATTTTAAAGGAAGAGCGAAAAACTATGCTGGCTATGGTTTATGCTGTATCAAGGGCTATTAAAGAAAACAGAGAAATGACACTCGATGATGTAGCAAGGGGCTTTCAAATTGCAGACAAAATCTTTAAAGAATATAAAATAGGAGGTTGAAATGGCAACTTTAAAAGAACTTGCACAAAGGGAAGAAATTTTTGTATCTGGGCATCGTGCATGCGCAGGATGCGGGGCAGCAATTACTTTGCGACAGATTTTGCTAACAGCAGGTAAAGATACCGTTTGTACTATTGCAACAGGCTGTATGGAAGTTGTAAGCACGATTTTCCCATATACCAGCTGGAAAGTGCCTCTTCTCCATGTTGCGTTTGAAAACGCTGCTGCAGCGATAGCAGGAGTAGAAGCTTACTACAGATTGCTCAAAAAGAAAGGCAAAATCAAAAAGAAAATAAATTTCATTGCATTCGGTGGAGACGGTGGAACATATGATATAGGGTTGCAGGCATTGTCCGGTGCACTCGAAAGGGGGCACGATTTCTTATATGTATGCTACAACAACGAAGCATATATGAATACAGGGATACAGCGTTCGAGCGCTACTCCAAAGGGTGCTCACACAACCACCTCTCCTGCAGGAAGAGTAATACCTGGTAAAACACAAAACAGAAAAGACTTAACGGAAATCGTAGTAGCACACGATGTACCCTATGCAGCACAGGCATCACCTTCGCATCCCATGGACCTGATAAGAAAAGTAGAAAAAGCATTAAGTATAGAGGGACCAACTTTCATAAATGTGATTTGTCCGTGTCCACTGGGATGGAGATTCCCATCGGACCTTACAATAGAAGTAGCAAGGATAGCCGTAGAATCAAAATACTGGCCTCTTTATGAGGTCGAAAACGGCAAATACAAGATAAATTACAAGCCAAAAAAGGAGGTAAAGGTAGAAGAATGGTTAAAAATGCAGGGTCGTTTCAAACATTTATTTACTCCACAAAATCGTCATTTAATAGATGAATTGCAAAAAATAGTAGATGAAAAATGGGAAAGGTTATTGAAGAAAGAAGAATGTTTATAAGCCATGGGATACACATTTGGTGAATTAAAGCAAAAAGAGAGACACCAGCTGGAGAGAATTGCGTCCGAACTCGGCGTAGAGGTAAATAAAAAGCCAAATTACTACTTAATCAAAAAGATACTGGAATTTCAAGCTGCTAAAGAAGGATACGAACTCGAAGAAGGAGTACTCGATATCGTAAGAAATAAGGAAACTCAAAAGATAAACGCATTTCTAAGATTCCCACAATACGACTATTACACAAGTAACTACGATGTTTATGTGCCTATGGATATGGTATACGAGTATAACCTGAAGAAAGGCGACTTAATACTCGGATGGGTAAAGCATCCCGATACTGATAACCAAAGGTTACTCAGAGAGCTCATAAAAATTGAAGCCGTTAATTTTGAAGACCCTGATAAAGCCAAAAATCGAATACCTTTTGAAAAATTAACCCCGTTATACCCTTCTAAAAAGATACGACTCGAGAGATCCGATGGAGACATATCAATGAGAATTATGGATTTATTCACACCCATTGGAAAAGGACAAAGAGGATTAATCGTCTCTCCTCCCAAAGCAGGAAAAACAATTCTACTACAGAAAATAGCAAGAAGTGTGATAGAAAATCATCCGGAGATAAAATTAATAATTTTGTTGATAGATGAAAGACCCGAAGAAGTCACAGACATGCGCAGGGTAGTGCCCGAAGCCGAAATCATTAGCTCTACCTTCGATATGCCACCTGTTCGTCACATCGCGGTAGCGGAAATCGTGTTGGAGAGAGCAAAACGCCTTGTGGAAGCGGGAAGAGATGTAATGATACTGCTCGATTCAATAACAAGATTGGCAAGGGCTTACAATGCGGAAACACCACATAGTGGCAAGACATTATCAGGCGGTATCGAAGCAACAGCACTTACGGGTCCAAAACGCTTTTTCGGAGCTGCAAGGGATACAGAAGAAGGTGGCTCACTCACAATAATTGGCACTGCTTTAATAGAGACAGGAAGTAAAATGGATGAAGTAATTTTTGAAGAATTTAAAGGAACAGGAAATATGGAACTTGTACTCGATAGAGAACTGTCAGACAGAAGAATCTTCCCTGCAATACATTTGATAAAATCAGGCACAAGAAAGGAAGAACTACTTTTAAATGAAAAAGAACTAAATAGAGTTTATATTCTGAGAAGGATTCTTAAAGAAATGAATCCAGTTGAAGCAATGGAATTTTTGAAAACAAGAATGGAGAGAACCAAAGATAACAAAGAATTTCTCGAAAGCATGACACAATCAGAATGAGGGTCCTTGTAATCGGCTGTGGAAAACAGGGCTCTGTAATCGCAAATACCCTTTTAAACTGGAAAATAAATACGGCTGTATGTGATAACTCAAAAGAAAATCTCAAAAAGTTTAAAGGAAGAAATAAAATACTGATCGATGTAAATGACAGAAAAAGATTCAAAAATTTACTCAAAAATTACGATTTACTTATCAATGCTTTACCTTCCCGCTATGGAAAATATATTTTAGAATGCGCTATCGAATCGAAAAGGAATCTCGTTGATATATCTTTCATGCAGGAAGATGTTTATGAATTTGAAGAAGATATTAAGCATTCGGGCATTTTCGTAATACCTGATGCTGGATTGGCTCCTGGTTTGTCAAACTTGTGTGCGGGGAATGCCTGTGCAAAAATCTCACCTCATACAATAAAAATTTATGTCGGCGGTATACCAAAAGAAGAAAATCCTCCTTTAAATTTATGCGTCACATTTAATCCCGAAGATTTACTCAGCGAATATAAGAGATATGTTAAAATAAAAGAAAATGGTATCTTAAAGACAGTGCCTCCACTTACAGGTATCGAAGAAATAGAATTTCCCATGGGCAAATTTGAATGTTTCTATACTGATGGGTTGCGTACTCTTTTGCATACACTCGACATAGAAAATATGTGCGAAAAAACGATAAGATATAAAGGACATGCGGAATTCATAAAAAATACACCCGAAGATGAATTGCTAAAAATTTTCAATGAGTATGTAAATAAAGAAATCGAAGATATGGTGCTATTTAGAGTAATAGCAAAATCAGAAAAAGAATGCATCGAATATAACATGATAGATTATTATGATAGGAAGGAGAAATTGAGTGCAATGTCAAGGACAACGGGTTTTACATCCGCAGTGATAACAAAAAAGATAATCGAAGGCAAAATAAAAGGTAAAGGAATAATTCCACTCGAAAAAATCGGAGAAAAAGAGGAACTTTTTAAAGAAATACTGGAAGAACTAAAAAAGTTTGATATTACGATTTCCCAAAGTATTCTCTCTATTTGCTGAGATTATATAAATTCAAAAATAAGCAATATCTTGTAACAGCACCAACTCCACCTGGCACAGGAGTAATTGCAGAAACATGTTCATAACAATCTTCAAAATCCACATCTCCCACTATTTTATCATCAACTACATTTATTCCGACATCTATTATTATTGCTCCATCTTTTATCATGTTGCTTTTTATCAATTTTGGTTTGCCTGCAGCAACTATTAAAATATCCGCTTTTAAAGTATGTTCTGTTAAATCCCTTGTTTTCGTATGGCAAACGGTAACCGTCGCATCCATACCCCTCTGAAGTAGCATAAGAGATAATGGTTTTCCAACGGTATCGCTCCTGCCTATAACAACAACATTTTTGCCACTCACATCAATATTGTAATATTCAATCATTTTCATAACTGCAAGAGGCGTGGAAGGAAAAACTTTACTTTTACCCAGAAATAATTTGCCAAGATTTAAAGGATTTGTGCAATCAACATCTTTATCAACATCTATCGTTGAATAAACCTTTATAGCATCGAATTTCGGAGGAATGGGACGGAACAACAAAAAGCCATCACAATTTGATTGCAATTCTTTAATAAATTCAATAAGTTTCTCCTCGTTTACATTTTTATCCACTTTTTCCAATCCAATATCGACATTTAATTTTCTTGCAACTTTTTCCAGAGATTTATAATAAATGAGAGAAGAAGGCTCTTCACCTATCATCAAACATTGCAGGAACTTTTTCTTTTCAAAATTTAATTCCTCCACTATTTTTTGAACAACAGGTTTGCCCTTTAAAACTTTATCCACAAATTATTTTAATAGATTATCTGTTTTGTAAATAAAAAATATTTAAAATTTTTAGCCCCGCCTCCGCTGTCCCCACCTTCCCGATTAAGTCAGCCCACTAATACCCCTTCTTTAAACGCAATCAGAAGATAAAGCGTAAACACCCAAGTAACCCAAAAACCCGTAATGGGCTGACATATCAACCCATTATGTAATGGGCTCGCTCACGCTCGCATTAAAAATTTATCATTTTGTCCTTGACAAACTCATATTTTGATTATAATGGTTGAAATGAGTGAGGGTAAGGCAAAATTAATACCTGTTTATATAATGGGTAAGAAATATTATGTGCCAGAAGGCTCCACGATAATAGGTGCGCTCGAGTACGCTGGCTTCCAGCTTATAAGGGGTGTTGGCTGTAGAGAGGGCTTCTGTGGTGCTTGTACCACGGTTTATAGGTTGCCAGGGGATTACAAATTAAAAGTAGGTCTCGCATGCGGAACGGTTGTCCAGCCAAACATGGAGCTTACTCAAATTCCCTTCACACCTACTCAGCGTCCCCTTTACAAAATAGAAGAATTGAAGCCAGATATTGAAACTTTCAAAAAATTATTCCCCGCGATTTTCAGATGCCTCGCGTGCAATACCTGTACCAAAGCATGTCCCCAGGAGATAAAGGTAATGGATTATGTGCAGGCATTGATAAGGGGCGATATCGCACAGGCTGCTGAAATATCCTTCGACTGCATAATGTGTGGTATATGCGCAATGAGATGCCCGGCAGAAATTGTACCTTTTGAAGCAGGATTACTTGCTCGTAGATTGTACGCAAGATATATGATGCCAAAGAGCCCGGAACTCGAGAAAAGAATTAAAGAAATAGAAGAAGGAAAATGGGAAAAAGAATTGGATAATCTTATAAAAGAAGGAAAAGAAGTATGGGAAAAGAAATACTGGGAGTTTAGAAAGGAGTAGATATGTACCCTGATTATATGCGTGAATCCATAAAAAAGGTTGAAAAAACAAGACCCGAAAGATTTAAAAAAGCATTAAAATGGAGAGAAACAGGAACTCCTGTTTATCCGCGAATGTCTGAAGAAGAGCGAAACAGAATTTTGCGAAAATTTCACCCAGATTATCAGCCAGAAAGTTTAAGAGAAGTCAGAATAGGTCCAAATAAAGGTGAAAAAATAGTTTGCGAAATAGCCGATATTCTTGAAAGTTATCCAAGAATTGACCCCGATAGAATAGACTTATCAAAAATAGAAATAGAAACAGATGTCCTTGTAATTGGTGGTGGAGGTGCAGGTGCTGCTGCATCGCTTCTTGCTGCCGAAAACGGTGCAAAGGTAGTTCTTGCTACAAAATTGAGATTTGGCGATGCTAACACAATGATGGCACAGGGAGGCATTCAGGCATCGGAAAAAGATTATGATTCGCCTGTTATTCATTTTCTTGATACAATGGGTGGCGGAAGATGGGCAAATAAACCTGAACTCGTTAAAGCACTCGTGCTGGATGCGCCAAAAGTAGTGCAATGGTTGAATGACCTCGGAGTAATGTTCGATAGAGACCCTGACGGCAGGATGCATGTGGAAACAGCAGGCGGAACTTGTAGAAAAAGGCTCCATTTTGCAAAAGATTACACAGGTGGTGCAATAATGAGAGCCCTGAAAGACGAAGTTTTAAGCCATCCAGATAAAATTACAGTAATTGAATTTTCGCCTGCAGTTGAATTGATAAAAGATGATGAAGGAAAAGTATGCGGAGCAATTCTTTATAATTTTGATACAGAAGAATATTTTATTGTAAAATCAAAAGTCGTTGTACTTGCAACAGGAGGTTTTGGTCGTCTCCATATAAGAGGTTTCGCCACAACAAATCATTACGGTGCAACAGCTGACGGACTTGTTCTTGCCTACAGAGCAGGTGCCAAATTGCGCGATATGGATGCTGTACAGTATCATCCAACAGGTGCTGTATTCCCCGAACAAATTGCAGGTTATCTTTGCACAGAAAAACTAAGGTCATTTGGAGCACAGCCTGTCAATGTTGATGGAGAATTATTTGTTTATCCACTCGAACCCCGTGATGTCGAAGCTTCTTCTTATATGAGAGAATGTCTCGAACGAAAAAAGGGAATAACAACGCCTGCAGGTAGAGTTGGAATATGGCTCGATACACCTCTCATTGATATGCTTTATGGCAAAGGAACAATCGAAAAAAGCTTCCCTGCAATGGCAAGGCAATTCAGAAGATACGGTATTGACATATCCAAGGAACCCATTTTAGTTTATCCGACTTTACATTATCAAAATGGTGGAGTAGAGATAAACGAATGGTGCGAAACAAATATCACGGGTCTCTTATGTGCCGGTGAAGTATCAGGTGGAGTGCATGGCAAAAACAGATTGATGGGAAATTCCTTACTTGACTGCACAGCATATGGAAGAAGAGCAGGAATAAAAGCAGCAGAACTGGCTAAAAAATTGAAACCCGGAAAACTAACATTGAATCATGTAAAAGAATATGTAAAACAACTGGATGAACTGGGAGATATTCCAAAAGAAAGAATATCCCCTGTGTTATTGCCAAACTACACTCCCGAACATGTCAAAGAGCGTCAGCTAACAACCCATTATCACGGAACATTGCGCTAATCAGAAAAATAGAAGAAAAAGATTTACCACAAATTTATGAAATAGAGAGAGTTTCTTTTAAATCTCCATGGTCTATAAATCTTTTTCTTTGCACCTGCTTTCTGGAAGAAAGTTTTTGCTTATTATACGAAGAAAACGAAGAAATACTTGGTTATATAATTAGCCATTTTCACAAAGATGAAGTTCACATTTTAAATCTGGCAGTTAAGCCATCATACAGAAGAAAAGGAATCGCATCTAAACTACTGGAAGAAACAGAAAAAGAAGCCAAAAGACAGAAGAAAAAATTTTTAACCCTTGAAGTAAGGGTGTCAAATATACCTGCAATAAATCTTTATAAAAAACACGGCTTTAAAATCAAAAAAAGAGTAAAAGGCTATTACATGGATGAAGACGGCTATATAATGCAAAAATATATTTAAAATGCCTTCCTCAATATCAGTAGTAAATCATCACCTACTTTTTTAACCTTTTTAACTTTTAATTCCTTGCATTCACTTAAAGCATTTATTTCAAAATCACAAAAAGATATTCCTTTTCCCATAATTTTAGGAGAAATGAAGAGATAGATAACATCAAACAAATCTTTCCGAATAAAAGATGTAAACACTTTTTGACCACCTTCTACCAAAATACTCAGAATGCCTTTTTCTCCACATTTCTTTAAAACATCATTCAAATCGAGAAAACCTTCTTTTTCTTCTTTTATCTCCCAAATTTCAGCTCCTTTAAAATCTTTTTTCTCCTTTGTACAAATTATACATTTATCACCCAAAACATTCGCATTTTCAGGAGTCCTTAAATTGGTATCCAGTATTATACGATAAGGATTTCTTCCCTTTATCAATCTTACATTTAGATGTGGATTATCCTTCAAAATGGTGCCTACTCCCACAAGCACGGCATCATAAATTTTTCTCAACCTATGAACATATTTCCTTGATTCTTCGCATGTTATCCATCTGGATTCACCTGTTGATAGGGCTATTTTACCATCGAGTGTCGAAGCAATTTTTAAGGCAACAAAAGGTATCCCCTTTTCCATAAATTTTATGTAAGGCTCATTTATTTTTCGAACTTCTTCTTCAAGTATCCCTATTTCTACTTCTATACCCGCGTCTTGCAATTCTTTTATTCCTTTTCCTTTAACAACAGGATTTGGGTCTATCATACCTACGAAAACTTTCTTTATTCCTGCTTCTATTATTTTTCTGGTACAGGGTGGTGTTGCTCCCCAGTGGCAACATGGCTCAAGTGTTACGAACAAAATAGCACCTTTCGCCTCTTTACCTGCTCTTTCAATTGCTTCAGCTTCTGCATGCGGCTTTCCTTTTCCCTTATGCCAGCCTCTTGCTATAATTCTGCCATCTTTATAGAGAACTGCTCCTACCGCTGGATTAGGACTTGTCCTCCCTACTCCTTTCTTCGCAAGTCGCAAAGCTTCTCTCATCAATTTTTCTTTTAACGAAGCGGATAATCGCATCCCTGTCCCCCTTTCCAAACCTTATGTATACTCCGCGAAAGTTCTCAAGCCGTGTAGGATTTGAAAATGGAGATAAAAAAATGCCCCTATTATCAACATAATATCTTTTAAAATGAGACCACAAAAACTTACGCTCAAATAAAAGACCCTTTATTATGATTTCCTGCTCAGTAAAAATATATTCGGTCGGAACAAAATAAGAAAAAAGAGACAAAAATAAAACCAGCATAACAAAAAACATCCAGCTCAATCCATAATAAAGATAAGTAAAATAAAAAATACCGCAAAGGAACAAAAATAAAATCACACTCCTTTTTTTATTTTCAACCAGAGGATGAGAAAACCATCTCATCAGCTCTTATTATACAATTTTCTCTTCATTGTCAATAAAAACTTGCCAAAATAATATTTCAATTATAATTTAGCGTGATTGTAATCCTTCTTATAAATTTCTTCAACCCGTATGCGGAGCTCGTTGACGAACTAAAAATCAGAGGAATAAATCTTATAACATTCACATCTATTCAACCATTCCCACAGAGAATTATCAGGAAAAATCTTTCGAAAATAGAATCAAAAAATTTAAACAAAGCCTCAAAAATTTTAATCAAAAGGTTGAAATTTTTAATAAAGACGGACAAAAATTTAAAAGTATGTGCGGGATTTAAACTCATAAAAGATTCGCTGGAAAGAATTTTCCCTTCAGGTGAACTTTATTATATCTTACCTTATTTTGATTTACATTACATGCTTATAACGAAGTTTGGTAAATCCAGGGAGTTTCCACCAAAAACATGGCATTACCCTCCAAAAGTAGTTAATGGTGATACTATCGTTGATACAGTACTCGGAATCGATTCATATATGTCTTACATAGACCTGAATTTTAAATCCTTCAGATTTTTATTTGGTAGAACTCCTCTTAAAGTCTCACAGGGTTTAATTTTATCAGCAGATGATTTCCCGCTTGATATCTTTCTATTATCGTATTCTCACAAATTTTTTAGATATTCCCTTATTTTTGCACCACTTGACCCTTATCCATTTGAAACAAGGTATGATTTAAATAGATATCTATCTTTTCATCGTCTTGAAGTTAAAATTTTTAAAGATAGATTATTTTTGAGTGCCAATGAAAGTATTATTTTTGCTCGTCAGGATGCATTATCTGCTATGGTTTACTTTTTGCCATTTTCCATCTATCGACTTGCAGAATATAACATACATTATGGCAGGGGTGCACTCGGCTTAAAGCATTACGACGACGATTTATACTGGGATTTTGACTTTTATCTTTATCTCAAAAATTTAAAATTGTGGTGCGACTTCTTAATTGATGATGTGGGATTTGTTACCGACCCCAAACATCCATTTTTTGAAGATATAAAAGAAGCAGGACCCGTGGGATACTCGATGGGTATAAAAATTGCAGACCCCTTAATAAAAAATTCACTGCTAAAAATCAATTACACAAGAGTAAATGCATGGACATATTTCCACTGGATAAAAGCAAACTACTATCTTTATCTCTCATATCCCCTGGGACATAAAAGAAAATCTGATTTCGACGAATTAAAAATAAACTTCACAAAACATTTGAATTATTCATCAGATTTGTTGTTGGATTTTGAATTTGTAAGACACGGGGAAACGAATCTCACATGGGAAAGCGAACTGCCTCCAAGAAATGGCTTTTTACTTGGAACTACACAAAAATCATTAAAAATATCAGCAGGAATACAGATATTCTCAAAATATTTATCAGCAAAAATAAATCTCGGATTTTATAAAGTCTGGAATTACCGTCATCAAAAAAATATATCAAAATTTTTCCCTTCTGTTGAAATTTATTTAAGCACATATTTTTCGATGACAGAATAAATTGGTCCCGATGATGTAAGTGTACTTTTCATTAAATAAATTTCTTTGACTTTAAAAGGCTGTGTTTCGAATTTTAATTCAGGGAGTGATACTCTGCCTTTTTTGACTCTTCCAAGTGTAATGTGCGGTATTTTTTCGCCCTCTTCTTTTGGGATTCCGATTTTTGCAAGCTCATTTTCCAGTTTTTTCATCAAATTTATCACTCTATCGCGTCCCAGACCAACCCCCACCCAGATAACCCTCACCCTCCTAATATCAGGAAAAGCACCTACATCTTTACAATTAATCTCAAAAGTAGTTTCTCCCTTGACCGCACGCTTTATGCATACAGATACTTTTTCAACATTATCTATTTCTCCCAAAAACTTTAAAGTTAAATGAATATTTTGTGGCTCAACCCACTTCACACCCATATATTTTTTCTTCAAATCATCCTGGAGCTTTAATATCTCTTTCCTGACTTCATCAGACAAATGAATAGCAATAAAACTTCTCATCTTATAATTATAAGTTTTTTAACGACTTCTTTATTGTTAACCTCAACTTTTACAAAATACACGCCGTTTTGTAGATTAAAATCCAAAATCTCCTTATGTTTCCCTGATTTTCTGTATATTGTAAATTTGTTTACACATCTTCCTATTGCGTCATATATACTGACTTTTATCGTCGAAGGATATGGCAAAGAATAAACGAGAAAAATCATATCTTTTGCTGGATTCGGCAAAATATCGAACTTAAATCCTAAAATTTTTCTCTCAAATAATGCATAAACAGAATTTGTATCCCCGGGTGTGCCGTATGTTTCCAGTGATGCTCTCCAGCTTCCGGGTTCTGCATTATCGAGCATAGGGGATTTCAGCTCAAGTGATGGACCTTTGCCCGCTGGACTGGAGGGCCATAAACCACCGCTACTATAAATAACGCTATCGACGACTCTGCCCCACCTGTCATAAAGATAAATCTCATCACTATCTGCAAGAGCAATACCCGAAGGACCTATCACTGTGTCATTGCCATCAAGTAAGTTATCCTGATATTCAACGCACTTAAGAATAGAATCAGGAGACCTTGCTATCACAACAAAATGACCGGGTGGCATCTTTAACGTGGGGAAGATATATTCATCCTCAAAATCGGTTATCTTCCAGTTAGTAATATCAACAGTATCCTGCGTATAATTCCAGAGCTCTATCCATTCGAAATAAACATCACTACCCTGACTTTGCGACGGGTTATACATTATTTCGTTTATAACAATTAATGGAGGAGGCCCTGGTGTTATATAAAACTGGGGAAGTGAAATTGAGAATGCACCCGAATCATCCTGTGCCCAAATGTAATAATAAACCGTATCACCATCAGAAACCGGAGGAATATGATAAAAATGTAAACTATCACGCATACTGTCATGATATACACTGACCCATTCTCCACTATTTATTTTATATCTCAAAGAGTCATTATCAATTATTGAATCATAATCATCTTTTATAATTGCAAAAATTATCACCGTATCTGTTGCTAGTGGTTCTTGTGGTTCTCTCCATACGGTATCTATAACAGGAGGCAAATTTGGCGGCGGTGTGGAATTTGTATCACCTGGTGTCCCCCATTTCTCATAAGATGCCTGCCAGTTTTCAGGTTTGGTGTTATCAAGGAAAGGATATTTGAGTTCAAGAGAAGGTCCAAAGCCATTCGGTTCAACTGGCCAGGGAAGTAATACACCATAACTGACACTATCAATAACTCTGTCATAATTATCATAAAGAATCACAGTAGCCCCCGCATTACTCAACGAAAATGTAAAATTACCAGTTAAAATATCGTCGCCTGTACCCAAATTATCCTGATATTCCGCACAATTTTTCAAAGCCATAGTATCTCTTGCAACGACAAGATAATAAAAAGGAGGGAACGCTATATCAGGGAAGGTAAAACTACCGGAACCCGGCACATAAATCCTGTAATTTAAAAGATTTACAGTTTCCGCTGTCATATTGTAAATTTCTATCCATTCAAATTGCAAATCTGTTCCTTGTTCTGTCGAAGGATTATACATTATCTCATTTATAACAAGTGTGGGCAAAGGAGGCGCTGTTGAATTCTGTTCCCCAGGTGTCCCCCATTTCTCATATGATGCCTGCCAGTTTTCGGGCTTTAAATTATCAAGATAAGGCGACTTTAACTCAAGTGAGGGACCCCCTCCTCGCGGTGAAGAAGGCCAGGGTGATGAATAGCTATAATGAACACTGTCAACCAATCGTCCAAGGCTATCTCGCAAAATAACTTCATCTTCGTCAGAAAGAGCAATGCTCCCCCAGGGTCCTATCACAGTATCATCCCCATTACCAAGGTCATCAAAGTATGTACTATCTTTATAAAGAGTATCTTGATATCTTGCGATAACAAGGTAATGCCCCGGTGCTAGCTCTACATCAGGCAAAATGTATGAAGCCTCACCATCACTTATCTCCCAGTTTTTAAGATTTACAGTTTCTATTGTTGCATTGTATAACTCTATCCATTCAAAATAATCATCTGAACCTTGCTCATCAGACGGATTATACATTATCTCATTTATAACAATCTGTGGAACAGGTGCAATTACAACATAAGTATAAGTATCGGAGACAGAAAAAGCACCCGAATCATCTACAGCTTTTATAAAATACTTAACCACACTCAAAATTGATTGAGGTAAAATATGATAAAAATGCAAACTATCTTTCATACTATCTTCATGTGTAATTTGCCAGCTACCTGCATTAATTTTATAATAAAGCAAAGTGCTATCTATAATGGTATCGTAATCATCTTTTATATTTGCGATGATTATCACGGTATCTGTGGTATCAGGATATTGAGGGGTTCTTTTTACCCACACAAACTGCGGAGGCTGATTTGACTTTCTTACTATAAATGAAAAAGTATCGGATAGTGCTTTTTTACCCTCACTATCTCTTGTTATCACAAAATAAGAAACGGTATCACCTGCATTTTGCGGTAAAATATGATAGAAATATAGTGTATCTTTTACGCTATCAGATAAAGTTTTAATCCATGCATTTGAATTTATTCTGTAAAACAATGTATCTTTAAGTAATGTATCCCAATCATCTTTTATGATTGCGAATATTATCGTCGTATCTATTGAAGAAGGATTTTGTGGCTCTCTCCATACACTATCAATTACAGGTACAAGGTTTTTAGAATTTGTATCCCCAAGTGTCCCCCATTTCTCATATGATGCCTGCCAGTTTTCAGGCTTTAAATTATCAAGATAAGGTGATTTTAATTCAAGTGAAGGACCTCCTCCATCCGGCTCCGATGGCCAGGGAGCCGCATCACCATACGAGACGCTATCTATCATTATCCCGAAACTATCTTTTATAATCACATTATCACCCGCATTGCCCAAACTAACACCAGTAGGTCCTAAAACTGTATCATTACCATCTCCAATATCATCCATATATTCTGCGGTCTTATAAAGAGTATCCGGATTCCTCGCAAGTATAACAAAAGATTTAGGTGCAAGTTTTATACCCACAGGTATTAAATAACTATCAGAGCCATCCGTAAATTCCCATTTGCTAAGGTCAAGAGTATCTTCACCATAATTATATAACTCAACCCATTCAAAATCTGCATCTAAACCTAATTCAGATGAAGGATTATACATTATCTCATTTATCACAATCTCAGGATATTTCCTGACAAGGTAAAACAAAGTATCAGATACACCTGCAGCTCCTGAATCATCCCATGCCCTTATAAAGAAATAAACTAAAGTATCACGGGGGTGCTTCGGAATCGTATAATAATAAATACTATCTCTTATACTATCATGATACACCCACTTCCATGTTGTCCCCCTGTCTATCGAATAGAAAAGAGTATCTTTTAAAATTACAGCATCATAATCGTCTTTTATTTTCGCGATTACAGTTACATTATCGGAAGAATCGGGTATCTTTGGTAAATATTTTATTATCGTTATCTCCGGGGGTCTGTTTGGCAACCTTGAATAAATCCACACAGAATCAAGCCAGAAATAGCGAGATGTAGTAGCACTGGCACCAGCTTTATCAACAAATCTGAATCTCAAAATTACATTCCCACCATTGTAAGATGTCAAATCAAACTTTTCGCCTGTCCATGTGTTTGTCTCATCACCTAATTTATAAAAAGTTAGTTCATTCCATGTCTTACCCGAATCTACAGATATTTCTACATAAATGGTATCAGAATCGCCAAACGAGGAATCAGAATAAGAAAATCTATACCAGTATCTTAATGTTTCGGGCTCATCATCAGAAATATCAATAGTATCTGTCATCAAAATTATCTCACCCGAATTTGTAGCATCTGTAATTTTCACACGAGCATAATATGAGCCCTGGAAGGGTGTCCCACTGCTTGATTTCTGCCAGTAAACAGCGGATGTCCTTGTGGTATCCCATTGCGGAGGCGGGAAAGCTCCCTCGAAGCCCTCATGAAATAACGCAAGAAGGACACAAAGAATCATCATCAATTTATTATAATCCAATAATGACAATGTCAACAATAATTTTTTGCCCCACCTCCCTGTCCCCACCGCCCTCGTGCACACCCCTCGCTACCAGGGCACTGCCTTGACCGCACTTCCGCTCTTTAAAATGCCCTACCCGTAATAAAACAAGTTCGCAACCAAAACCTCAATCACCTCAAAAAACTGCCTTACCACACTTTATAACCTCTCCACCATAATGAGCGTAGTATCGCACCTAAAATCAGCTCCCGCTTTCATCACTGCTACCTTTAAAAATCTACCTCTCTGCTTCCAAAAAATGCGGTTCCGCTCTAACCGCTCGGGGTGTTGACCCACAACCCATTGGTAATTAGCTCGCTCACGCTCGCATTAAAAATTTAACATAAAAAAGCTTGACATTTTGTCTTTCCAATTATACAATTATGATGATAAGGAAATATTCGTGTCAGTGCAAAAAGCAATGGTCTGTTAGAAAGAAGATATGAACAAGTTAAGTGAAATGTTCACCGTCGCCTTGGAAAAGTTTTTAAATATGAATGTATATTTACCAATCCAAGTAAATAAGAGGGAGATAGATGGTCAACAAAAGGATTACACTTTCAGTTGATGCTGAAATTTACGAGAAATACAAGGAGTATTGTGATAAAAAAGGATTGATAATATCTAAACAAATTGAGAATTTCATGAGAAATGAACTAAAAAGGTGGAAAAGAATGGTGAGTAAAAGTACATTTAATGGTTTATCTACTCTAAGCTTACCGACAATTTCCGAAATGTTATTCCCTAACAGTTTTGAGTTATTACCCAGTGTAACAGAAATTTTTGAGTTAGAATTTGCTTATTATGAATCAAAAATACTCTCAAAAGAAGAATTAATAAAGAGAGGTGCTTATTTTAAGTCTATAGATGGAATAGAAACAATTCATTCTAAAATATGCAAGGAAACAAGTAAAGCACTATTCGAGAATCGTTCAAAAGCCACGATATCATATTTTATGAATGGGATATATTCAACTGGATATGCCACTCACGGATTATTTCCATACAGAGGAAAGTTTCATCCTCAAATGATTAAGGCTTTAATGAATATATTAGGTATTAAGGAAGGCGAAACTGTATTAGACCCTATGTGTGGAAGTGGAACATTGAATGTTGAAGCGGCATTAATTGGGATTAATTCTATAGGTATAGACAAAAACCCTTTTGCATGTTTTATGTCAAAAGTAAAACTAGAATCGCTAAGTTTAAGTTTAGAATTGTTGGATAAAGTATTAAAAAATCCAAAAGAAATAATCAATGAATTCCTAACAACAAAACAGATTAAAAATGAATTACTTTTTGCTGAAGACGAAGAAAGTAAAATAAAGAGATTATTTTTATTAGCATTTCTAGATTCCATGGGGTATGCACGTAGAACTACAAAAAGTATAAAGCAACTATTTCCTCAAGTATTAAGTAGATATGTTAAACAGGTTAAAAGTTTTCTTTCTATTTCTAAGGAATTAAATCTTAAATTAGGTAAAGGGAAAATAGAATTTGGTGATGCACGAGATTTATCAATGATAAAGGATGCTTCAGTGGATGGTGTAATAACATCTCCACCTTACTCTTTCGCGATAGATTATGCTGAAAACGATAGACCACAATTGGAATATCTAGGGTTTGATGTTGATAAATTAAAAAACGAGATGATCGGATTAAACGGTAGGAGCAGAAAAGAAAAATTACAAAAATATTTTGATGATATGAGCAAAGTTATGTCAGAAATTTCAAGAGTATTAAAGGCTGGCAAGTACGCCGTAATAATAATTGGCTCAAACGATATACAGACAGGTGGTATAAGACTTGAAAACAAAATCAAAGAATTCGGTGCGACATATGGGTTAAACCTTGTTAGAGAAATAAAAAAACCAATAAAAGGCATACGAAATACAATGCATGAGGAATTTGTGCTAATCTTCAGAAAGGAGGGATAAAGATGCCAAGTTTTAAGTTTCCAGATAATAAAACGAAGTTTAAGATTGTAATAGAGAAAAATACATTTTACTTTCAGAATGTAGAATTCGAGGAAGAGTATGAAGCCTATATATCCTCATTAGCACAGAATCTCTTTATTCTTAAAAACAAAGTTGAACAGGAAGGTTTGAAAGAAGAAATTTTTATAGAGCATATTATGAGCACGGAAGATGGATTGGACGCTTTGTTAACCCTTACAGGATTCTCAAAAGAAAGTTTACTCCGCTTAATGACCTTTATTAGAGTTGTGGATGACAAAGAGTTAAATAGAATTGTAAATAAAGATCACTGGCCGAAAGAAGATTTTAAAAGAGAATGGACTTTAGAGAAAATTAAGTCGTACGTGAGAAGCAACAGAAAATTTGCAGAAGGAATAGTTAATTTATTTTTTAGGGGATCAACTGTTCCAATTTTAAGAAGAGTTATCCCGCTTTTCGAATTTAAGAAGCTCGATATTAACAAGCTAAATTTCTCAACAGAATCCCTTATAGATACAATAATTCGCTATAAAACTAAGGGTTCTTATGCCGCAAGTAAAGGTAACAATCCTGAAGTGGTTATTGAAAAAATCTTGAACGAGCTTCGATATCCATTTGAAAGGGGGAAATTGGAGAAAATACCACGAACCCTAGATTTTATAATCCCAAGTAAAAGCTCACCGAAGATAATTATTGAATGCTCTTATGTAGTTACTACAAGTTCAGGAATGGGAGATAAAGCTAAAACTGAACAGAGAGTAGCAGAAGCGATTAAAAAGCACTATCCCAAAGCTCTATTCATTGGTTTTGTAGACGGAATCGGATGGTATGTAAGAAGAGGAGATTTAGCAAGAATGGTTAAAGCATATGACTTTGTGTTCACTTTCAAGACAGATGAACTTAACAAATTTAAGTATCTGTTAAAGAAAGTGATGAAGGAGGATAAAAATGCCGAAAATAGATTTTAAACATGATGGAATAGGACATTTCTTATCAGATAAATTTTTAAAAGTTCCTCTTTACCAAAGATCATTTGCTTGGCAGAAGGAAAATGTCAGAGAATTATTTGACGACATCACGAATTCATATCCTAATGAATATTTCATAGGCACAATAGTAGTAACAGATAAAGGAGATTATTTAGAAATCGTAGATGGGCAACAAAGGTTGGTCACAGTAAGTTTATTCTTTATTGCTGTTCGGGATTTTCTTAAAGAAATAGGAGAGGCCAAAAAAGCAGACGCTATTGAAAATGAGTTTATTGTGAAGGAAAGTTATAGAGAAGAAGAAAGAAAACAAAGATTAATTTTAAACAATATAGATAATGACTTCTATAGTAGAGCTTTGATAGAAAAGAATAGAATAAAACCTATTAGAGCCTCCCACGAAAGATTAATAGAAGCATACACGTTTTTGAGAGGTTTTATCGAAAATAAGTACAAAAGTGAAGGTTTAGATGGAATTTTGGATTTAGTTGATTTTATAACGGATAAACTTTTGGTAATAATCGTTACTGTATCTGATGATGTAAACGCATTTACAGTCTTTGAAACCTTAAATGATAGAGGGTTGATTTTGTCACAAACTGATTTAATTAAAAATTATTTATTTAACAAAGCATCAGATAGAATATCCGAAGCTCAAGACAAATGGACCAGATTTACTGGGGCAATTGAATCAGGGGTAAATGAAGAAGAAATATTGAGTTACATTAGATATTACTGGTCTTCAAAACACGGCCTAACCCGTGAAAAAGAACTCTACAAAAATATAAAAGAAAAAATAAAAAATAAAAATCAAGTAATTACATTTCTCAGTAATTTAGAAAAGAACTCTGAAATTTATCTTGCAATTTTAAATCCAAATCATCCACTTTGGAATAATTTTCCTGAAGAATGCTCAGAATATATATCAGAATATATAGAAGAATTATTAGAATTGAGATTAACTCAAAATAGACCACTTTTAATTGCTATACTCGAAATATGGAAAGAAAAGCCTGAAGAAGTGAAAAAGGCTTTAAAAATTATAGTATCTTGGTCGGTTAGAAATCTTATAACAGGTACAATTGGTTCAGGCACTCTTGAGAAGGAATTTTCAAAACAAGCCAAGCTTATTAATGAAGGAAAAATAAGTAATGCAAAAGAGTTACTAAATTCTGTAAAGAATTTAATACCTACAGACGAACAATTCAAAAAAGCCTTTGAAATTGCTTCAGTTTCTAGAGCATACATTGCTCGCTATTATTTAAGAAAAATAGAACAGGCATATAGAACCACTCTCGAATTAGAACCTATTAGGAATCCAGAGAAAGTGAATCTTGAACATATACTACCAGAGAATCCAACAGATTTACAAAGAAATTGGCCAAGTTTTGATGAAAATTTACATAAAACTTATTATCGTAGGATTGGGAATCTTACCCTTTTGGATAAAAAAATGAATAGTGATATAGGAAATGGTCCGTTTGAAGGAAAAAAGGAGGTTTACAAGGACTCAGAATTAATAATAACTAAAAATATTGTAGAATATAATGATTGGACTCCTTCTGAAATAGAAAAACGTCAAAAAGAATTTGCAAAAAAGGCGGTGAAAATATGGGATCTAAAAATATAGACAATTTCATTAACAAAGTGATACAAGGAGATGCGATAGAAATAATGCGGCAAATTCCAGATGACTCAGTAGATATGACCTTCGCCGATCCACCATTTAATTTAGGTAAAAAATACAACAGCTATTATGATAAAAAAGATGTGGATGAATATATAGAATGGTGCAAGTTGTGGTTAAAGGAAATGGTTAGAATCACTAAACCAACAGGTTCAATATTTGTCCATAATATCCCAAGATGGCTTACATATTTTGCATCATATCTTAATGAAATTGCTTATTTCAGACACTGGATAGCATGGAATGCAATGGGCGCACCTCTTGGAAAAACGTTGCTACCAAATCATTATGGTATTTTGTGGTATACCAAACAGCCAAAAGGCTTCAAGTTTTATGATATTCGTGGAGCACATCCCAGATGCAGGAAATGTGAGATTATTTTGCAGGACTATGGTGGAAAAAAGAATCAGATGCACCCGTATGGACCATTAATTTCAGATGTGTGGACTGATATTCATAGAATAAGACATAAAAAAAGAAGGGACGAGCATCCTTGTCAGTTGCCAATTCCTTTATTGGAAAGATTAATTTTAATGACTACAGATGAGGGAGATATAGTTCTCGATCCGTTTGTTGGGACAGGGACAACAGCAATAGCTGCAAAGAGGCTGGGAAGGAAATATATCGCCATTGACATAGATCCCAAGTATGTAGAAATGACAAAGAAGAAACTGGAATCCACTCAGCCTACTAAAATTAATGGTTGCTATGTGAGTATATATCTTGGGAAAATAGTTACACTCAGGGATAAGGACTGGGAAAAAATAAAGAAGGCATTTATAATTCCATCTGATCCGAAGGAAGTAGAGAAAAAAGGAATAAAACTTAAAAAACATCCGGAAATACCTTCACTATTTGAATATTATGGGGAAAATAACCATGACTAAACTTTACGGCGACGGCGGGCATTCTGCGGTGCTTCACACTTCACTCTATTCCAAGAATGCTAAACGAAAAGCAAGGGCTAAATTAAGAGCTTATGAGCTACTCACTTAAACATCATTTCCCTCACCAATAACCCTACCGTAAATATCCCCCAAATTCCTCAGATAATAGCGATAATCAAAAATTTCTTCCAATTCTCTGTCGGTAAAATATTCTTTTAGCAACTCTTTAAAGTGCCCCTTCTTCATCGCTTCAAATGCTTTCTTCTGCACTATCTCATATGCTCTTTCCCTGCTAAATCCTTTATCCATGAGCGCTTTCAAAACCCTCCCAGAAAAAATTAAACCACCTGTCTTTTCAAGATTTTCCTTTATCCTGTCATAATTTATCTTCAAATTCGAAATCACAAAATTTAACTTCCTCAAGATGTAGTGCAACGCTGTAAAAGCATCGGGAAAAATCAACCTTTCTGTTGACGAATGACTTATATCCCTTTCATTCCATAAATTCACATTTTCCATTGCTGTTATCACAAAGCTTCTTATAAATCTTGCCAATCCACATATCCTTTCACAAATTACGGGATTTTTCTTATGGGGCATAGCAGATGAACCTTTTTGACCACCTTTAAAAGGCTCCTCTAATTCCCCTATTTCTGTCCTCTGCAATTGTCTTATCTCTGTTGCTATTTTCTCACATGTCGATGCAATAAGTGCAAGTACACACATCAAAAATGCATGCCTGTCACGATGAACTACTTGTGAAGCCACTGGCTCGGGTTTTAAATCCAGTGCCTTTAAAACTTCCTCTTCTATCTGAGGTGAAATATGAGCACAGGTACCAACAGCACCCGACAGCTTACCATAAGATATTTCATCTTCCGCAAGCTTCAACCTCTTTATCCCTCTCTTAATCTCATCATACCATCTTAAAAATTTTAAGCCAAGAGTAATAGGTTCTGCATGAATACCATGTGTGCGACCAGCCATCACAGTATCACGCTCCTTTAACGCTTTATTCTTCAAATTTTCTTTTAGCTTATCGAGCTCTTCAAAAATAACCTTTAAGGCATCTTTTATCTGCAAAGAAAAACCGGTATCCATAACATCGGAAGATGTTAATCCTTTGTGAAAATATTTACCGCATTCCGGTACTTTTTCTATTATACTCTCAATAAATGCTATAACTTCGTGCTCCGTTCTCTTTTCAATCTCCTTTATCCTTTCAACATCCACTTCTATCTTCTTAAGCTTTTCAATGACTTCTTTGGGTATTTTTTCGTATTTTGAGAGCACTTCCAGCAATTTTATTTCAATGAGTAACCATTTTTGATATCTCGTTTTCTCCGACCATATTTCACGCATCTCCGGAGTTTGATACCTCTCGATCATCTTTCATTTTTCTACAAATAATTTCTTTGTCAATCATTTTTACTCAAATTTTTAGCCCCTCCTCCCTGTCCCCACCGCCCTCGTGCACACCCCTCGCGGGACAAGGCACCACCTTGACCGCACTCCCGCTCTTTAAAATGCCCTACCCGTAATAAAGCAAGTTCGCAACCAAAACCTCAATCACATCAAAAACTGCACTACCGCACTCTATAACCTCTACCCATAATGAGTGTAGTATCGCACCTAAAACCAGCTCCCGCTTTCATCACCGCTACCCTTAAAAATCTACCTCTCTGCTCCCAAAATGTAGTTCCGCTTTAACCGCTCGGGGTGTTGGCTCACAACCCATATGTAACATGCTCGGCTACGCCTCGCATTAAAAATTATTAGCAAAAATACGCACTTGTTATGAACAAAGCGCCTTAAAAAGCCACAGCATGGTCAAGGCAATGCCTTGCTCGGCTACGCCTCGCATTAAAAATTTAACTTAAAAAAGCTTGACATAAAGAAGGGAATTATCTCGAAGTTTTGTTTGAACGGAAAAAAGGAAATATCATCGGTTTCTCCATTTTAAAAGTTAGTGCACTGAAAGAAAAACCACTTTCAGTGGAACTCAAAAGCAACAGCGCCTGAAAAAATTAGAGTACCTTGATCGGAATGCCACAAAAATTATCAGCAAAAAAAGAATAATGTAGGAAAATAAATCACCTGCCTTTGCATAAATCGTCAGCCCAGAATTTAAAGGCACTTTAACTTTTGCAATTTTCCTCTCAAAAAGATTCGTCCTGAAACTAATTCTGCCTGAAGGTAGAACAACCTGCGATATCCCAGCTGTCGCACAGCGCACAAGTGCACGCCTGTATTCTATTGACCTTAACACAGTCATACCAGCATGCTGATAAGGACCAGAAGTCCTGCCGAACCACATATCTTCCGAAATATTGATAAGTAAATTAGCACCCCTTTCAACAAATTTGCGTACAAGCCGGGGAAAAATGCCCTCCCAGCAAATAAGCACACAAAATTTTATCCCTCTGTAATTGAAAACCTTAAATTCCCTTCCCCTCGAGAAATGACTGCCACCGAGATGTAATTTTTTCAAAAATTTAAAAATATCTTCAAACGGAATTCTTTCGCTAAAAGGAACAAGATACATCTTATCATAAAATTCAATGGTATCTCCATGGCAAAAAGCAACACTATTATAATATCCAGCTGAACCATATCTTATCGTACCAAACACCAGACCTGTACCAAGTGAAGCCACAAAATCCTTTAAACTTATCTTAAAATAACTTCTAAAAAGACGAATTGAAGGTAAAGCACTTTCAGACCATATAATCAAATCACAGTTTTTGCATCTCTTTGTCATTTCATAAAATAACTTATACCTTTCTCTGTTTTCTTTTTCTGTCTTCACTTCAGGGGGAATAGCAGATTGCACAATATAAACTTCTTTCTCCAAATATTTTTTTGAATCATAATATCTCATTTTAATTTTACCATAAATATAATCAAAGATTATTAACAAAATTACGACAATCGCCAGTTTATATCTTTTTTTGAAAAAAATTACATAAATAAAGACATTTATAAGACAGACAAAAAATGTAAATCCGTACATTCCTGTAATGTCTATAAATTGTAAAAACTCGGGATGATGTGCGAAGGCGTAAGGTAAAGAGCCCCATGTAAAGCCAAGGTCAGCACTTAAACCCCTTAAAAATTCAATTCCCGTCCATATAACAGGGAAAAAATAAACATTCCGCAAAAATTTAAGAAAAAAAGCAACTACAAGAAAAATTAGCCCAAAATAGCAATAAAGTAAAAAAGCTCCAATGTACAAATAAATCTTTATAGGTGCATTAACAACATTTATCCACCACAATAATCCAGCACCAAACAAAAAACCGCTCAAAAAAGAATAAAATAACGCCTCTTTTAACTTTCCTTCTGAAATCAGTAAAATAAAAGGCACAAAGGCAAAGAAAAGAAAAAAGGGAGAAAAATAAAAACCACAGAGAAGAAAAATAGAATTTAAAAAAGATAAAATTAATGCTCTTCTATTAATTTTTTGTAATCTTCCGGTTTCAATAGTTCCTCAATTTCTTCTTTTTTCTCGATTTTCAATTTAATCATCCATCCTTCACCATAAGGGTCTCTATTTATGATTTCAGGTGCTTCCTTTACCTTTTCGTTCACCTCTATTACCTCACCTGATAAAGGACTGTAAAGGTCGGCAACTGTCTTCACTGCCTCTATCGTGCCACAAGCATCGCCCTTTGATAACTTACTGCCAACATCAGGGAGCTCAACATGCACAATATCGGCTAACTCACTTTGGGCATAATCAGTAATGCCAACAATCGCTGTATCATCCTCTATCTTCACCCATTCATGTGTTTTTGTATACAACAGGTCTTCAGGTACTTTTGTCATTTTTTCCTCCTTTAAAAGAATAACGCTATCAGATAGCCAACAGGACCTAATGTTAAACCGAGCAGGCATCCAAACCAGTATGTCGCTGACCTTCTCCCTGCACGAAAACCATCTTTGTAACCTTTTGAGAAGCCCCTTTGATAGCCAGCTCTGTAAGCAGTTCTCGGGTCATTCGGGATTTCTTTAGCAATCCTGCGGAGCACAGGGCGTTGCAATCGCTGAGCAAATTCTATTTTATCTTTATGGAAGCTGGGCTGTCTCTGTTCATTTATTGCAAGCAAAAATAAAAACACTATCATGACCCACCTGCCCCCAATGCTATTATCAGCAAAATACCAGCAGTCCACAAAAGACAACCTGTAAGTGCACCCTCTCTTAATGCCTTTTTCCTGCCTTTCGCAACCCCTGCTTTCCTGCCCGCAATATACCCTTCCGCTAATCCTCTTTTAAACGCAGCAATGTTGGGAGGACGCTTTTTCTCAGGCTTTTCCACCTTTTCTATCGGTCTTTTCTTCTCTGGAAGAGAAGGACGGGATTTTGGTGCAATCATACCGTAGATTAATTTTTTGGAAGCATAAGGAAATTCTGATTCGCTTCTACATGTCACAGAATTTGCAAACTCAACTTCTGCTGTCTCAACATTTATAAAGCGTGCATTCAAAGTATAAATCATACCCGATTTAAATACACTACCAAGCACAACATATTTTGCACCAAGTAATTTTCCCATTTCAACAGCTGTCTGTTCATCTATAAGACCACCGACCGCCATCTTCTGCTCTTTCAAAACTTTTAGCAATTGAGCCCTTTCGACCACTTTAAATTTACCGGATTGGGCTAAATGAGTAAGAACAAGTTCGGCAACTCCCTTGCCTAAACCTTCTCTGCAACTAATCTCTTCAAAATCAAAAACAGCTACCGTAGGTCGCTCTGTCTCCATCTGAAATAACAAAAACAAAAGATAAAACATAATACCTCCTTTCACTTATTTAAACAAATTACCATATTGTCAAGAAATAATTTCAACAATCTCTGGATTAAACTTACCTTTAACTTTCTCAGAAAACCTTGTTATGAAAAACATGTAAATTCCCAGAAAAGAAAAACCTGTCAAAAATTGGAAAATCTCTTTAAACTTCAAAATACGCATGAGCAAAAATCCTGCAAGAAAAGCAAAAACAGGAAACAAAAACAAAAGCGCCGATATGAAAATCGCAATATTTTCTGGTTCATAGATTATAACCTCATCACCTTTCTTTGCACCTATTTTATTTTTCGCCCTCACTATTTTTACACCCTTTCCACAAAAAATATTACCAGGACATTTCTTACATGCTTCGGCATTTATTTTCACATCTGCGAAATCGCCTTCAGTAGATAATATGATTCCCTTTAATTTCATTTTTACGCGCCCGGAGGGATTTGAACCCCCAACCTTCGGATCCGTAGTCCGACGCTCTATCCAGTTGAGCTACGGGCGCTCACTTTATATTTAAACGAAAATCCCATTTTGTCAAGTGAGTTTAATACAGGTTCATAAATTTCCCTATCAACGGGTATCCTTACGCCTCTCGATTTTATCTCTCCTTTAAGAATTAGCTCCACGGCTACAGCAGCTGGAAGGGATACTGCACGGGAAACAGCAGTTTCATTGCCTATCTCTCCAAATTCCAAAAATGTAGCAATATGCTTCTCTTGGGAGCCATTTTTCTCAAATTCAATTTCTATCTTCAGCACACACATGTCCCTTTCTCCTTCTTTATATTGGGCTTTTGAAAGAAATTTTTCAACAATTAAATCAAGTGGAATCTTTCTGCCACCAATTTTCTCTTCACTGAACAAAGAAAGCCATTCGAGACGCTTTACCGCTATCTGATTCCTGTTTATGCGAAGTTCCCTCAATCTCTCTTTCGTAAAGCTAGACCATGTTTTTTCACCGAAATCATATTCTTCTTCCGAAAGCAAACCAAGTTTATTCAACAAATCCATAGTTTCACACCAGCCAGGATACCTTAAAGTGGCTCTTAAAATGTTCTTCACACCAGGGATGCCATATTTTTCAATATATTTAACAGAATCACGATTGGGATAAGCTTCTAATTTGCCAATTTCTTCTACATCTATTATCCAGCGATGCTCAAAAAGTTCATCCCCTTTCACTTCTATTATCTCACCATTACGCATATACCGCGCAGGATTTTTACATGCCTGTAAAGCACCTCTCGGACTCCATGAAAATTTGTATTTTATCGGATTGTTTGCACACTCAGGAGCAGGTAATGCACCACAATAGGAATAATAACCTGTAACTTTGAAACCCTTTTCTTTCATTCCGTCTATCATTTTCATCGTCAACATATGGTCAATACCGGGGTCAAAACCCATTTCATTTAAAATTATAATGCCAGATTCTTTCGCCAGATTGTCAAGTGACTCTAATTCAGAAGAAGTATAAGATGTTGTCACCATATTTTTCTTCTCTTCTATGCATATCTTAGCAACTTCAACATGATATTCATGTGGTAATAAACTTACAACTATGTCCGATTCCTTTATCAGTTCCTTCAACTTTTGTGTATCATCTGCAAGGCATTTTATCGCTTTACCACGGGGATGACCCTCTATCAGTGCCTCTGCCTTAGATACTGTACGAGTAGCAACCCACACTTCATAACCTTTAGAAAGCAAATATCTGACTATCGGTTTCGACACCATACCTGCACCCAAAATCAAAACCCTGCTCATCTCTCCCTCCAGCTACACATCTTCAACAAAGCGCCGCATATACTCATAATTCGGAGTAAATTCACCATGACATAAAATCATGGCATTCTTTACCTCAAAAGGTAACTCTATCTCCTCATAAGATTTTGTAAAATCTGCTTTCGCTACATCAGGTATAAATCGATATAACGCATTGCTGAAAAATTCAGAAGATTCTAATGGTAGTTCACAGGGTAAATTATCAACCGCAAGAATAACGAGACCTTCACCTTCATAGCCGTCTTTTATTTCATCTGTGAGTGGATGATAAACAAAAGTAGGTTGCGATGGATTTGTAGCTTTTACCGTGCACTCAACAGAACCACCTATATCGCATGTTATATCGCCTATTATCTCCAAACGCCAGATACTCCCCTCAAAAAGATTTCTCAACATCTCTTTCGTTATCAACCTGGGATACCCTTCATCCCAGTAAATTGCATTAAAAATACATGTAAGATAAGGCAAATATTTATCAAAGCATGTCTTGTAAAGATGTGGATTTTTATTAAAATGATCATACCCTTTAAAACCTCCTCCTTCTTTCAATTCAACCGTATGCTCTTTTAAAAACTTAATTCTGTAAATTCTGTCTTCCTTTGGATTTACAAAAACCTTTTTAATATCTTCTGGAGACACATCTTCGAGAGGAAAACATTCAAGGATTTCGTTTACACCCTGTGCTACATGACCCCTACCAATGACGCCCACAATAAATGGCACTACATCAGCAGGTAAACCTTTCTTAATTTCTTCCCCAACTTTAATCAAATTTTCCTTTGCATCTTTTAAATTCTTATAACAGAGTGTTTGCTTTATTTTCAAAAATGGTGTCTTTATACCTTTCCACTCAAATCTTTTACCGAGTATCCACAATGTATCTATCGCACCTGCGAGCCCCGCATGATAACTGAAATAAATAAGACGCTTGCCAGACCTATCTGTAACCTTTTCATAATCTATCAAATTGCATTTCAATTCTATCATACGCTTTAACATCGGCATATTTTGTGGCTGTCCTTTTATCGTATGAGAAAAGAAAATATAAGTTTTGCCTTCTTCAAAGAAATTCACTGGCATCTCTTTTACACCAAGTATTACATCACAATCCGATAAATCTTCTCTTACTTCTGCACCTGCTTTCCTATATTCATCATCACAAAATATCCTTCTGGGGATATAATTATCGGATGGTTGAACAACAAACTCAATCCCATACTTTTCTTTTAACTCTTTTATATGATGGGGAGTTAAAGGTGCTCTTCTTTCCCACTCATTCTTATCCTCACGCCTTATTCCAATTTTATTCATTAATTATTTTAATAAAAATATATCTCTGTCAAGTAATATCAAAAATTATTATTAGCCCCGCCTCCCTGTCCCCACCACCCTCGTGCACACCCCTCCTTTCAGTCGGGGTGTTGACTCACAACCCATTGGTAATTAGCTCGCTTACGCTCGCATTAAAAATTTATTTAACTATCACTATCTTCTTTGATTCACATTTGTCATTGATTCTCAAAATATAAAAATAGACACCGGGAGAAACTTCACTGCCACTTTTATCACTCCTGTCCCATGTGAATACATATTTGCCTGAAGGTAAAA